>NZ_LFIJ01000002.1:0-22470 GCF_001187555.1 Gilvimarinus polysaccharolyticus
TCATTAACGAAGCAGTAAAAACGCTTCAACCTTAAGCTTGCCTCAAACCAGCAGGCCGTGGCCCTTGACTCGAGAGATGCGCATTATACACATCAACTTTTGCTTGTAAACCCTTAATTTAACTAAAGTTTTTACAACCCCGGAAAGCTCGACCTAAGGCCTCACCACCCGTCCTTTCCTGCGAAAGAGGGGCGCATTATACGCACCAATCTCAATCGCACAAGCCCTTAATCACATTATTTTTACACTTTCGTGTCTATCGCCAAAATCGATCAAAAAGCAAACACATAAACAGCCAAAACCCAGCCACAAAAAAGCGGCTTACGCCGCCTTCTGCTCACACACCCGTTTTTCTAGGTGCGCTTTATACCACCTCAAACAAGTGATACTTCTTTTTGCCCAGTTTCACGATATAAAAACGATTAAAGCGGGCATCGGCTGCCGCAAAGCAGCTAGCGGCATCGCCATTTTGCTCGAAGGTTTTAGGTTCGCCATTAATAAACACCGCCCCCCGACCCAGCGCATCCTTTACTTGCTTACCAGAAGCTGCCATTGCCGCATCGACCAACCATTGAGTTAACGGCTTTTCAGCCAGCTCACTACGCATAATAGTAGAGGATGGTAAACCGTCGAGCTTTAATTGCTCAAGATCTGACTCGCTAAGCGAATCCATTGAACCTGAAAACAGCGCCTCACTAATACGTACGGCGGCCTCAAGCCCCTCTTTACCGTGAATCAACGCCACCATCTCGCGCGCCAAAATTGACTGCGCCTCTGGACGCCCTTCAGCTGCACGGTCTCGCTCATCAATTTCAGTTATTTCGCTTAACGACAAAAAAGTGAAATAGCGTAAAAACTTATACACGTCCGCATCCGCGGTATTCAACCAAAACTGGTAAAAGGCATAAGGAGATGTTTTATCTGGATCGAGCCAGATCGTGCCCGACTCAGTCTTACCAAACTTTGTGCCATCGGACTTAGTTACCAAAGGCAGTGTCATCCCGTAGGTTTCGCCGCTGTACATACGCCGCGCCAAGTCGATGCCGCCGGTGATATTACCCCACTGATCCGAGCCGCCAATCTGCAAAGTACAGTTGTGACGATTATATAGCTCGGCAAAATCGTAAGATTGCAACAGCATATACGTGAACTCGGTAAACGATATGCCTGCACCTTCACGATCAAGGCGCTGCTTAACCGACTCTTTATTGATCATATTATTGATAGAGAAATGCTTACCGACATCACGCAAAAAACTCAGCACATCCATCTTACCAACCCAATCAAGGTTGTTAACCACCTCGGCCGAGTTATCGCCACAGTCAAAATCGATAAACCGACTTACCTGCGCCTTTAGCTTATCCGTCCAGTTAGCGACGATATCTGGAGTATTAAGTTTACGTTCGGCCGCCTTAAAACTGGGGTCACCCACCAAGCCAGTTGCACCACCTACCAAAGCAATCGGCTTGTGCCCTGCCAACTGAAAACGCTTAAGCGCTAGCAGCGGAACCAAGTGACCAATGTGCAAGCTGTCGGCGGTAGGATCAAATCCGCTGTAAAGAGTACGACTGCCAGATGCCAGATAACCTGCTAACACATCGCCACCGGTGGTTTGTGCAATCAACCCGCGTTTTTGCAGATCATCTAATAGCGAAGCATCTATCGTCGTCATGAACCCATCACCTGATTAACGTAAAACATAAATACAACACCGACCTACGCCGATGCCAATAGGCCGGCAAAGATACCCGAACCACCCATAAAAACAACCCCTGAGCCTAGTCCATGCAACTTTTTAAGCCCGCAGAGGACTAACACTCGACTTGTAAAAACAGCCATTGAAAGATCAAAAAGTGATCATAAAAGTTCGATATTAAAGGCCTTTTCTGATATAACTAAGCGCAATTGAAGCTTTATTTAGGTTTAAACTTTTCATGCAACCCCCTGATAAACATACATTGTCTCGCCACTTACAGGCACTATCCCAATTCCCCAAAGGTCACCTAGCCGCTGCAGGCGCTTTGATTTTTGCTTTGGGCGTGTGGGCCGGAGGCAGTTTTAATGCCGACACCACAAACAAACAGCAAGCCAAGAATACTCGTGTTGCTTTAACGCTACCGGCACTTAATGACGCGGCGGCACAATCTAGTTCTGAGTTAGAGAGTCACACACTAACGCCCAGCGCGGCGCCAACACTGGAGGCCCAGCACGAAACCGAAGCATCAGCCTCTTTTACCCCGGTCAGCGAGCCCGTTTTAAACAAAAAAGCATTTACTGTGCGTTCGGGCGACAGCTTATCGACCCTATTTAAACGAGCGGGACTTAACGATACAAATGTCTACGAGCTAACCAGCACCTGCGAGGAGGCGAAAGGCCTTACTCGCATTATGCCTGGCCACGAAATCGTATTTTACCTAGACGACGCCGGCACACTGCAAAAGCTCAGCCATATCACCAACCGCCTCACCAGCACACACTTTGAGCGCGCCGAACAAGGTTTTGTCAGCGCTCAAGAGATTAAAAAACCCGATGTATTAACCGCCTATAAAGAAGCAACCATTAATAGCTCGCTTTTTTTAGCAGGCCAAGCCGTAGGAATGCACGACGCACTGATCATGGAGCTGGCTAATATATTTGGCTGGGATGTGGATTTTGCTCTGGATATCCGCAAAGGCGATAGCTTTAACGTACTTTATGAAGAGAAGTTTTTAGATGGCGAGAAGATCGGTACTGGCGCTATTTTAGCCGCCGAATTCACTAACCAAGGCCACAAGTTTCAAGCCGTACGCTACACTAATGCAGCGGGCGATAGCCACTATTACACCCCAGATGGCGAAAGCATGCGCAAGGCCTTTTTATTGGCACCGCTGGATTTTCGCCGTATCAGTGGCAACTTTAACCCTAGACGTTTACACCCGATATTTAAAACTGTACGCCCCCATCGCGGCACCGATTACGCCGCAAGTACTGGCACACCGGTATGGGCTGCTGGGGATGGACGTGTCGTGGCGGCCGGATACACCAAACCCAACGGTAACTATGTGTTTATCCAACACGGCAACAACATACAAACCAAGTACCTGCACTTAAACAAAAAGTCGGTCAAAACAGGCCAGCGCGTTAAGCAGCGGCAAATCATTGGTACCGTTGGCTCTACCGGCTATGCTACTGGGCCGCACCTACACTATGAATTCCTACTGGACGGCGTACACCGCAACCCCCGCACTATTGTGCAGAAGTTGCCCAAAGCCGCCTCAGTTCCTAAAACCGAAATGGCACAGTTCCGCGCTCAAACCGAACCCGTAGTGGCTCAATTACAACAACGCTACGACGCTAATCGGCTGGCACTGGGAAGCAGCGAGCGCTCCATTAACTAACTCAAAGGCGCCGCCATTAACACGCTTAGTGACATACCCCCAGCAACCGAGCTGTACATTGGCCTAATGTCCGGCACCAGTGCCGATGGCATTGATGCCGCATTGCTAGCCGTTGATGCTACAGGCAGCCGCTTGGTTGGGCACCACAACTATGAATTTAACGCCGCTTTGCGATGCGAGATTCACGAGCTGTGCGAACCCAGCAGCAATGAGATTGAACGTGCCGGCGCAATGGATACCCAGCTTGGTGAGCTGTTCGCAGAAGCCGCATTAGCTCTACTCGCCCGCTACAACATCCCCGCGCAGCGCATTCGCGCTATTGGCAGCCACGGACAAACCATTCGCCATCGCCCCCCCGGCAACAATCAGTGGCCGTTTAGCTGGCAAATTGGTGACGCAAACATTATTGCCGCACGCACCGGCATTACCACTGTAGCGGATTTTCGTCGCCGCGACATTGCAGTTGGCGGCCAAGGCGCGCCTCTAGTGCCGGCATTTCACACAGCAGTCTTTGCCCACCCCCAGATCAATCGGGCCATCATTAACATTGGTGGCATTAGTAATATCAGCTGGCTTGCAGCCCAAAGCACTACCTTAGGATTTGATACCGGACCCGGCAACAGTTTAATGGACGGTTGGATTTTACGACACAAAGGTGTGGCCTACGACAAGGATGGCCAATGGGCTGCCAGTGCGCAGCCTCACCCAAAGCTGCTTAAAAAACTACTTGGACACGCCTATCTCAGCAGAGCAATCCCCAAGAGCACCGGTCGCGAAGAATTTCATCTTGGCTGGCTAGACCAGCAGCTACAATGCTACGGCTCTTTATCTGCTGTCGAGGTACAGGCCACCTTAGCGCAATTTACGATAGAAACCATCGCACAGCACCTGCTGCAATGCCCCGATGCCAACTTGGGGGGAGAGCTTTACCTCTGCGGGGGAGGGGCTCACAATACACACTTACAACAAAGCCTCGCCACACGATTGCCGCAGTTTAAAATTAACAGTACAACCGAGCTTGGAATTGATCCAGACTGGGTTGAAGCTGCCGCCTTCGCTTGGTTGGCACATCGGCGCTTAGAGGGACTACCGGGTAATCTTCCAAGCGCGACGGGCGCAGACAAAGCGGTCACCTTAGGGGCAATTTATTCCGTTTAACAACCAAGAAAAGTTACAAACTAAATCGAAAAAGACGAGCCACAGCCACAGGTTGTCGCGGCATTAGGGTTGCTGATAACAAACTTGGCACCCTGTAGGCCCTCGGTGTAATCGACATTAGCGCCAACCAAATAAGGGTAGCTCATGGCATCTACCACAACTTTAACGCCGTCTTTTTCTACCACGGTATCGTCTTCAGCGGTCATATCATCAAACGTGAAACCATACTGAAAACCCGAACAACCACCACCTGTGACATAGACACGTAGCTTAAGGTCGTCGTTACCCTCCTCCTCAACCAAACTTTTAACTTTGGCAACTGCACCGGGGCTTACGTAAAGTAATGCTGGGGTAAATACTTCTGGGGTGGACATGATAAAACTCCAACTGGTCGGGGCTGCGCCCCAATAATCTAAGGGGCATTATCCCAATACCAGAGTAAAACAGTCAACTATTACCGCTTAACCGGCAGAACTCTCGTCGCCTGTAGCAACACTTGATTTCGTCGTACCGGGCGCGGCATCATCACTTTGCTCGCCGTAAACTAAAGCCCCATTTACCTGCGAGCCTTTTACCATCTCAATCAACTGGTAGTGTACGTTGCCCTCTACTACCGCTTTAGCCGCTAGCTCTACATGCTTGCCAGAGTAAACATTGCCAACCACTTTACCGTTAATGACTACCCGAGGTACGCGAATTTCACCTTCGACGACGCCCTTATCGGCCACGACTAATTTAGCATCGCCACCATTTTCTACCAATATATTACCCTGTACCGTACCCTCGATTTGCAAGTCACCCGAGAAATGAATATCACCCACAATACGGGTGCCTTTGGAAATAAGAGTGTGATTACTGTTAAATGCCATAGCTCTTCTACCACCTATCATCATAGGTATTTGATTATTATAAATCCCGCACCTGCCAGCTGAAACTCTTCTTGGCTTCGGCTGCATTTTTACCAGTGGATTGGGCAACTAACTCAACTTTCTCTGGCGTAAAGCCATCAGGCAAGCTCAGCTCACCTTCGATATTCTGAAAATATTTAAAGCGCAACTTGATGTCTTCGTCATCAACATCATCAGACACCTCGTGCAGAGCTAAACGTTCTGTCTCTCCGGCACGGCGGCCTACTAGAGTGATATTTACCACACCACTTATCACTTCATGCTGAGTAGCCAGCTGCTGCACGACAAACTTATAACTAAAGTAGCCCGGCTCGTTGCGCGCAACCAATTGCATCTCGCCTAACTTTAGCCCTTTAGCCTGATCACCCGGCGCCATCAAACCACGATAAAACGTAATATCCGCTTCAAGGCTGGCAATCTGTTCACGTAGCGCAATTACTTCATTGCGAACGCTATCGTTAGCTTGTCGATCGACCTCAGACGAGAGCATTAAGTTGGCCACTTGCTGACGTAATTGCTCGGCCTCAGCGCGACTCTCCTGTAGCTGAGTACTTAGCTGATCGCCCGGCCCCAAGGCAAACGATTTTCCCCCCAAGCCTGTCCAGCAGCCATACAAGTAGCCACCGCCGGTGCCAGCGACTAATAGGGCCAACACCAATAACGCCCGCAAAATTGAACGGCCGGGGCGGCTTGGCACTACCTTCATCGAGTACTGCTTACTGCCTTTAACCGAACTCAAAGAAACGACTCTTTCATAACAACACCATACATAACAACACCCGAGTTACGGCAATAACGCAACAACATCCAACCCAGCGTTTTCTGCCAAACCAAACATAATGTTCATATTTTGCACCGCCTGCCCCGAAGCGCCTCTGGTGAGATTATCGATAACCGATAACACCACAATTGTATCGCGCTGCTGCGGCTGGAATACGGAAATACGGCACACATTTGAGCCCTTCACCGAGCGTGTTTGCGGGTGAACACCAGCGGGCATTACATCCACAAAGGGCTCATCGGCATAACGTGCTTCGTACAGCGCTTGTAGATCCGGCAGCGAACTGGAATCTAATGCGCGCGCGTAAGTGGTGGAGTGAATCCCACGAATAATAGGCAACAAATGCGGCACAAAGGTGACTTTAGCCGGCTTACTATCGCTCGGTTGCATATCGCGCAACGCCTGCTCAATTTCAGGCAGGTGCCGATGACCACCAGCACCGTAGGCTTTGAAACTATCGCTCGCTTCGGTCAGCAAGAAATCGACCTTAGCTTGACGCCCGGCACCCGTGGCGCCGCTTGCGGCATTAATAATAATCTGTTCACTGTCAATCAGGTTATTCTCTAGCAGCGGCAACAAACCAAGTTGCGCGGCTGTTGGGTAACAACCTGGGCACGCCACTAAACGTGCTTGTTTAATCGCCTCGCGTTGAAACTCGGGCAAACCGTACACCGCCTCACCAATTAACTCTGGGCAACCGTGAGCTTGGTTGTACCAGTGAGCCCACAGTTCGGGGTCGCGAATTCTAAAGTCGGCTGATAAGTCGATAACTCGCGTACCCGTTGCCAGCAGCGCTGGCATCAAGTTTTGCGCAACGCCGTGTGGTGTGGCAAAAAATACCACATCGCACTGGCCGAGCTGATCGACATCTGGCTCGCTAAAGCACAAGTCAACATGGCCGCGAAGATTAGTGTAAAGGTCCGCCACCGGAATGCCCGCCTCAGCACGTGAAGTAATAACGCTGACCGTCGCATCAGGGTGCTTAGACAACAGCCGCAATAGCTCGACACCGGTGTACCCAGTACCGCCGACAATACCTACTTTAATCACTACCTTCCCTCACTTAACCCATAATGCCGCACCTAATATTAAGTCAATGGGTGCCGCGTAAAAGGCCTCTATCATAAGAGTCCGCCGCCTAAATTGCCAGCCATCGACATGCGTGCTGCACGAGACGTTACAGGCTGGCATAATGATGCCTTTAATCCACTGCCGAGGACATCCATGCTCTGGATCAAAGCATTTCACATTATTGCCGTTATCTGTTGGTTTGCAGCGCTATTTTATCTGCCTCGGCTTTTTGTGTACCACAGCCTAAGCGACGACCAGCCCAGCCGTGAACGGTTTAAAATCATGGAGCGCAAACTTTATCGCGCTATCGCTACCCCCTCCATGCTCGCCACACTGCTTTTGGGTGGTGCGCTCGTGCACTTTCAGTGGGACTTTATCAAAATCAGCTATTGGTTTTGGTGCAAGCTACTATTGGTACTCTTGCTCATTGGCTACCATCACGCCTGCGGCGTACACGTTAAACGCTTTGCGCAAAACGCAAATACCCGCAGTGACCGATACTTTCGCGTTTTTAACGAACTGCCGGTGATAGCACTAGTGGCTATCGTAATTTTGGTGGTAGTTAAACCTTTTTAGACTATATTCATACAACTTCTGCAGCTCTGCTAAACTCATAACACGCTAGCATTTTGTGAGGTGACACCCAGTGTCCGAGTTTAGTAACCGTGCGCCCGTCGTGCTCTCGCTCTCGAGTCACGATCCAAGTGGCAGCACAGGCATACAAGCAGATATCGAAACCGCCATTAGCTTAGGCGCCCACTGCTGCCCAGTGGTAACCGCACTGTGTGCCCGCGACACACAGCAGATGATTGACCTACACCCCACCCCCATCGATTTACTGATAGAACAAACCCGCGCCATCTTAGAAGATATGCCTGTAGCCGCTATCAAGCTCGGCTATTTTTGCCAAGTAGAGCAAATAGAAGCAATCCACAGTATCTTGCGCGACTATAGCCGCATCCCTGTCGTACTCGATCCGGTAGCGTCGCTCTCCATCGCCAACACAGCCGCTGGCCATTTTGATGGCGCCGATCGTATTATCGGCGCAATGAAGTCACTGCTATTGCCGCTCGCAGACGTCGTCACCCCAGACATCGTCGAGGCCCACCAACTCGCCCAACTGGCAGACACCGTAGATGCCTGCGGACAAGAAATTTTGACCCAAGGTTGCGGTGCTGTACTTATTACCGGCGCACGGCGCACCATTAACGATTACCAAAATCGGCTGTATTTACCCCACCGCCCAGTGCGCACGTTTTGTTGGCCACGCCTTAGCCTATTTAGTCACGGCAGTGGCGCTACTTTATCGGCCAGCATTTGCACCTACCTCGCTCACGGCTTACTGCTAAGTGATGCGCTAGAACAAGGCCAGCAATTTACTTGGCAATGCCTCAAGGCCAGCCGTCGCCTCGGCATGGGGCACAGTATCCCCAATCGGCTTTACTGGGCCGATCGCAACAATCTAAAACCAACCCACTAGCCTCAAAAAGCAACTAGGCTTAAAAAATTTTGCGCCATAGCGACCGCCCCAGTAAACTGCGTCCATGACAAGGCTTAGCGGTTTATCTCTCCGTGTGGCACTGAAATCACGACTAAACCTAACCTGCACAGAAGCGATTCATATTTTTTGTGCATCACAATCTGCCGCCACAATGCGGGCAACATCAACCATTATCAGTCCAGGAGCGCCTGATCCATGACCCATTCAGAAACCCTTTTTAAACAGGCCAACCAGTGGATACCCGGTGGCGTTAACTCCCCTGTGCGGGCCTTTAAAGCGGTAGGCGGCACTCCTGTATTTTTTAAAAGCGCGAAAGGCGCCTACATTACCGACGTCGATGACAAACATTACATCGATTATGTGCAATCTTGGGGGCCAATGATCCTTGGCCACAGCCACCCAACCGTTATTGATGCGGTCATTAAAGCCGTTAAAAGTGGCTTAACTTTTGGCGCCCCTACCGAGGCCGAGACCACTCTGGCTGAACTTGTGTGCCAACGAGTGCCCAGCATGGATCAAGTGCGGTTTGTAAACTCCGGCACAGAAGCCACCATGAGCGCTATTCGCCTAGCGCGCGCTTACACAGGCCGCGACACTATCGTAAAGTTTGAAGGTTGCTACCACGGCCACAGCGACTCCCTACTCATCAAAGCAGGCTCTGGCGCACTCACCTTAGGTGTACCCAGCTCGCCCGGAGTACCCGAAGTGCTGGCAGCCCACACAGTTACTCTTAACTATAACGACGCCGATCAAGTCCGTGAGTTTTTTGCCGAGCGCGGCGAGCAAATAGCCTGTGTCATCGTCGAGCCAGTCGCCGGCAACATGAACTGCATTCCTCCCGTTGCCGGATTTTTAGAAACCCTGCGCGAGGTCTGCGACGAACACCAAAGCATTTTATTGTTCGATGAGGTGATGACCGGGTTTCGGGTCAGTGCCAGTGGTGCACAAGGGCGCTATAACATCACTCCCGATCTAACCACATTAGGTAAAGTCATTGGCGGCGGGATGCCGGTGGGTGCTTTTGGTGGCAAGCGCGAGATCATGAGTCATATCGCTCCCAATGGCCCGGTGTATCAAGCCGGTACACTATCAGGCAACCCCGTGGCGATGGCGGCGGGTATTGCCACCTTGCAAGAGCTTAACGCAAACGATTTTTACCCGCAGTTATTTGCTAAAACCGAGCGCTTGGTGACGGGTCTACAGCAGGCGGCAGATGATGCCAACATAGCTTTTACCACCAACCATGCGGGCAGTATGTTTGGTTGCTTTTTTACCGAAGAGAAGTACATAGAAAACTACCGCCAAGTTATGGCGTGCGACACCGAACGGTTCAATCGCTTTTTTCACGGCATGCTCGAGCGCGGTGTTTATTTAGCCCCCGCCTCTTATGAGGCCGGCTTTATGTCACAGGCCCATACCGATACTGACATCGACCTAACTATCAGCAAGGCGGTCGAGGTGTTTGCGACACTTTAAATGAAGATTTAAGACAGTAAACTCTAGACTTGCTCGCTGCCGGCACTGGCCGCTATCGTTTCGATATCTTCCAGTGCCTGCGGTGACGCGTCAATAATGCTAAAACCCGCCCAGTGCTTGCCATTATCTTCCGCGTTTTTAACCCACAAACAATCAACACCCAACTGAATACTGTTGCGCTCGTTAACAGGCTCGGACAGTTGAAGATCCAAACGGTAGAGGCAATCTTCCTCAAAAGGTTGATCGCCAATCAGCATCAAACCTTTGTTGTGCAAATTAACAATACGCCCCAAATAAGCATCGCGAGTGTTGTCATAAGCATCAATACACTGACCAATCGAGGGGCGTTTGGCCGAGCGAGCCTCGGCACTTGGCGGCAAGGAGCTTGACATAAATTACTCCTGGCTCAACAGCTCGTCCGAAGCACGAGCGTTGAGACTTTGAAAGATATTCTCCAAGGCACGTTCAAAGAATGGTTTGGCGCTACCGGCAATCACCCGCAATTTGCCTGCGATCATTTCGCGCGCCAATGCTCTTGCGGGCAACATGGATACTTTGCGCCCCTGCTGATCAACCAACATATAATGCATCGTTTTGTGGTTGTACCAAGCAACCTTAATACGTTGGCCTTTATCGTTTTCAAGCCAAGTGCCAAACTCAATCAATTTAAGCTTTTCAATTAATTGAGCTTCTTCAGGCGTAACTTGCTGATCTTCAGGCTTCACTTGGCCGGCCTTGTCTGCCGCCATTCTCTCTAATTTATTACGCATCGTATCGGGCGCAGGCTCTACTTGCTGACTTTTAAGTGCCAGGCGCTGCAGCGAGCTTACCGCATCAATAAGCTTGCGCGATTTATTTTGCTCATAGCCAATCGTCTCAAACCCTGACTGCAATGTGTGCAACAAATCGCCCTGCACTTCAAGTTGCTTAACTCGGTCTGCCTCTAACGATTTTGGCTCAATACACCACAGCAATTCGTCAGCCACAGCCAATGCCTGCCGATAACTGTCTGAGTCAGCGCCATAACGCAAAATAATAAAAGAGAGGTAATCGGACCACGGTAACAACAGCAGTAATAAAATTGGCGATGGCAAAGCTTTACCGTCGATACACGCCGATATATCGCTATTGACGCGAATCTTTGCTTCACGCAATTTCTCTTCGCCGCGAGCTTTTTCTAATGCTCGCTTCTCCATAAGCTCTTGCCGACGCGACACATTGCGTGCGTACGAACTAAACTCTAACAACGCCTCAGCAAATACTTTTACATCGTTAACAAAGTGCTCCAACACATGGAACACGGTGGTTTTAATTTTTTCAAAAATATTGTATTGATTAGAGCCATCATTACCCACCCAGCGGCTACCGGCCTCTGCCATCTGATTAAGTAGCAAGCGTGCGGGGTGGTCGACGTTATCAAAAAACTCTTTATCGATAAATGCCAGCTTTAACACCGGGGTGTGCAAATAACTCAGCAATGCTTTAACAGAGTCGGGCAGCTGCTCATCGTTAAGAATATACGCAAACACCAACCCTACTAATTCGATGGTGTTCATATCATCGTTGCAAACACCGTCGGGGCTTTGCTTTTCAAGCTCCGCGACCAGCTGCTCGGATACAGTTGCCACCGCCAACGGTTGTATATCGCCAACTTCAAGCTCTTGCATGCTCGCTGCCGAGGTTGCCAATTGCGATTGCAACACCTCGATAGCGCCCACCATCGGAGCCGATCCGTCGCCAGACAATGCCGACACTGCAGCCGGCGAATTATTCGCGGCAAAACTTGTCGGCACGCCGCCCGTAAAGCCGCCACCGTGGGTGCCATGGGATGCATTCGTCGCCATGCCGCCGCTGGCGAATCCTGCCGGCTGCCCAGCCCCAGCCGGATGCGTAGGTGCACCACCGGTCGAGCCGCCCCCTAAATGAGTTTGCAACAAGCGAATCGCACTGACCAAGCCTTGTTGATACTGTTGCGGATCATCGCTCGCAAGAGGCTCAAAGGCTCGATCAGTGGCGCGCCGCCCTTGCCTTTCCGGGGCAGTATTTTGTTCCGAGACAGGCATTTCTTGCTGCGTGTTTTGTGGCGTTTGATCGGTATCGCCCTGGGGCGCGGCGTCACTTGCATCCATATCGGTACTGCTAGAGCCACTCACACCACTCGCTGCCGAATAGCGCAAATTAGGTAATATTCCCTCGGCAATTAGTGCTTCATTTAAGCTTTGATACAACGCCGTAACAGGTCTAATAACCCCCTGCTCAAACTGTTTATAACCTAGCACCTTAGTGCGCGCATCAAGATGCAACTCTTGCAGCACTCGACGCAGGCTGTCGCACAGTTGAATTGGGCTGACTGGATTGCTGCGCTCATCAACTTTACGGCCACCATTCAACAGCGCTAGACGCTGATGCAGCGCCCAAAGAACTTCGGCAAATTGCGAATCGGCACGGTGCGAGATAGAGGTAATGGCTATGGTTTCTTCAAGCTCGGCGTTATCAACCAACGACAAACCAACATTTTGGCTAAAACGCTCTTGTCCGCTAGCGACCGTTAATTGCTGCTTAGAGAAATCAATATAGTTTTGTTTGAGCTGCCGCTGAAACTGCTGCAAGCAGTTGCTACCACCGGCTTTCAAATGCGCTATCAGCTCAGCCAGGGCGATTTGCTCTTTATTCGAGCGGGCGTTCTCTTCACGTTTTTCAACCGAGGCAATCCATTCACCCCAAAAAACAGGAAACGATTCGAGCAAATAATCCTCTGTGGCGCTGGCACACAATTGTAGGCAACGATTGACTTGAGTTTCGGTCAACGCCTCATAAAGAGGGGGAGGATTATTAATATTTGATGCGCCCCGTTTGTTATCCATAGACATCGTATCCATTAGCTCACCTGGTAAGCGGTCAAAAATCGTAAGCGATTGAAACACTTAGCGCATATCGCGCCACCGCTTTAAGAGCCGCCAAAGCATTAAGATTGAGTTTTGCCGTATAGTATAAGCCAGTCGTATGAAAATCGCACTTTTGTGCGCCATGTCACAGGAAGACCATCTAAAGCGATATAAGCAGTGCTGGAAATTAAGGATTCTAGACCGGCAAATAACACTCATCTGCCGCTGTTATACCAAGCTTAAGTTGTGTAAATCTGCTCCCGGCAGATTTATGTTCCTGGCAATTTTGTCGAAGACGAGCATGGATGCTCTAATGCCGCGAGTGCAAGGAGGCGCAAGAGTGGCCCAAACGATCAGTGGTTCTCATCCGGCCATCAAAACCCATATACAAAAAAGCCCCGCAAAAGCGAGGCTGTTTTGTATATGGTGCCCGGAGGCGGAATCGAACCACCGACACGAGGATTTTCAATCCACTGCTCTACCGACTGAGCTATCCGGGCTTTGCGTTGGCTGCTAGTAAATCAAGCGGCTGTCACAAGAGGCGCGTATTAAACCGTTTGAGTTGCTTGGAGTCAAGGGGTCAGCGATAAATTATTTGTCTTTAACGGGTGGAACATAGCCATCGGCAGCATCGTAGTCTTCGCCCGATAAAAACTTGATCATTTGTTCACCAAGATAAACCCGCGAACTGGTATCCATAAGATTTAATTGTTTTTCATTGATAAGCATCGTTTGGTGGCTCATCCACTCCTGCCACGCTTTTTGACTCACGTGCTCATAAATATCTTGCCCTTTGGGACCGGGGAACGGCGGCTGCGCAAGTGCGGGCAACTCTTGTTGGTATTTGCGGCACATAACGGTACGGCTCATAAGGTCTCCTGATGTTTATTGCGGCGCTGCGCCGTTTAACACGACAGCGGCGTCAGTTCGTGTAATTGCTCCAGCAGGCGCTTAACCGGTGCGGCCAAACCCACAGCGGGCGGCTGGCTGACGTTATACCAGAGCGCCTGCCCTGCCGCCATGACGCCGGCGCTCGGCTCGGGCAATTGTACCAACACCGGTGTAATGTCCAAATGATAATGGCTAAACGTATGGCGGTAGCTGTCCCAGTACTCTATATCGGCCGCTACTCCGTGGTGGTTGGCGCAGTAGTCGGCCACCGAGTCGTCCAGCGCCAGCTCAGGAAAGCTCCACAAACCGCCCCAAATACCTTGTGGCGGACGCTGTTGCAGCAGTAAGTCGCCGCTGGGAGCGCGTAGCATCAATAAGTAGGTTTCTTTAACTGGCTTGTCTTTCTTTGGCTTTTTACCTGGGTATTGCAACTGAGTGCCGGTGGCGCGGGCAATACAACCATCACCCAGTGGACAGGCATCACATGCGGGCTTAGTGCGGGTGCATACCGTCGCGCCTAAATCCATCATGGCTTGAGTGTAGTGATTACACCGCGCCTCTGGCGTGTGCTCGCGCGCTACTTGCCACAACGCTTTTAAGGGACCGCTTTGACCGGGCCAGCCATCAATCGCGTGATAGCGCGCCAGCACCCGCTTAACGTTGCCATCTAAAATAGTCGCGGTCTTGCCAAAGGCGATGCTGACTATCGCCCCAGCAGTAGACTCGCCAATGCCAGGCAACGATACAAGCTCGTCAACCGTAGCGGGAAATTCGCCGCCAAAATCATTCACCACTTGTTGCGCGCAGCGATGTAAATTGCGCGCTCGAGCATAATAACCAAGTCCAGTCCACAAGTGCAGCACATCGTCTACTGGGGCGGCCGCCAAGTCCGCCACCGACGGAAAACGCTGGGTAAAACGCTCAAAATAAGGGATCACCGTAGCCACTTGGGTTTGCTGCAACATGATCTCTGACAGCCAAACGCGATAAGGGGTGATATTTTGTTGCCAAGGCAAATGCTTACGGCCGTGCCGATCAAACCAATCGAGCACGGCTAACGAGAAAGTATCGGTCATTCTGGATCTTTTTTAGGTTGGGATTGGGTTTTGTTTTTGTCTTTTGTTAACAGCTGGTTTAGCAAACCTTTTACCACCGCTTTAGCGGGGTCGGTTTCTTCTTCGCCTTTGGCGTTTTCACCATCGCCGCCAAGCTTGCGCACCAGCTCTTTTTGCAACCGATACTTGGTGTAATCACCCAGCAGCGACTCTAACGTTTTTGAGTCTAGGCGACAATCTTTTGCCGGCGCCAAGTTGGCGATTGAACCGCTACAGCGCAGGAGCGACAAGCTGCGGTTAACCCAGTAATTGCTATTAACGGTACAACCTTGGGCACTGCTGGAGGCTTGCTCTAGTGTTAACGGCAAGCGTAAATCAAAGGTTTGATCGGCCAAATCGATCTGACCGTTAAGCGCCAGCAACAATTGCTCAACCCCAGCGGTAAAGGTTTTTATAGTTATTTTTTGCTCGCGTAACTGCACACTGCCGCGCAAATCATGCATCGCGGTATAGTCCGGCCAATCTTGCTCGGCGCGCGGCTCTGGTTGGGGCTCTGGGTTCGCCGACGCGACCTCCGGCTCGGCATCGCTTTTAGTTTGCTGCGCCTTAACCAACGTCATGGCTTGGCAAAAATACTTTTCGACGTTGATTGGGGCAACGCTTACTTCGGCGCCATTAACATTTGCGTCGGCAACCGCTGCTTGCAGCAACTCATTCATGCTTACCCCTATGGTGCTGGCCGTAGCATCTAAGTTTACCCGCCCACTCACTTGAACCTTTTTATCAACATCTAAATCACTTAGCAGGGGCGCTATATTAAGACTTTTAATATCCGCCTTAGTATTTATCTTAGCGCTAGCTCCACGGCCATCTAACGTACCGCTGGTTTGCAAGTGGCCCTCGTAAGCATCCAAGCTCGCCTCGGTTAACTGCACTAAACCGTCGGCGGCATTCAATCGCAGCCGCAGGTTTTGCAGCGCCAAGCCACTGACGATAGCTTCGCGTAAATCAATCCGCAGCCGGGCATTTAGCGCCCGCACGGCATCCAAAGGAATCAGCGGTTCATCGCCCGAAGCTTCGGTGCCAACCGGTGAGACCTCATCGACCGGCGGCGGCAAATAATGATCAACATTAATACGATCACCGGTCAGGGTCACCTCTAAAACCATACGTTCAAAGTCAGTTACCGACAACTCACCACTTACCGTGGTTTTATCAAGCGTAAGCGTGAGCGGCGCTAGCGCCATAGAACGCGCACTACCCGACACGTTAGTACTTATGCTCAAGTGAGTTAACGCATCGGCCTCAGCCGTTACCGGCACAACTTGGCCTAAACTTGCCAGCAAGCGTTTAATGTTGACCGGCGCCAGCGCTAAATGACCGTTAAACATTATCTCGCGGGTTAGGTTTTTAAGATTTAAATCAAAGCCGGCACTCACCGAAGCGCTGTCATCCAGGCCGCTAATCTCAAGCGTTAAATCACCCTCACTAATAACCGCTTGCGATAAATCGGCTGCCAGCTCGACCTGCGCACTTAGCTCGCCCGCCACTTGCAGCTCACGCTGGGCAAACATCGCTGGGTCTTTTACCTGGGCAAGCCAATCGGCGCTTAAGGCAAACGGGCGCCCCTCGGCATTAAAGCCCGTAAGTTTTAATGCTTTTATCGTAAAGTCGGCAGTGCGCTTAAGTGCCGCATCGCGGTAGTTTATCTGCGTATCGGTAACACTGATGGTATCGACTGCAAGCTGCAGCTGGACGTCTGCGCTAGATGTAGCTGCCCCTACTGGCGGCACAGCGTCTTTTTTAGCGTTATTGCCGGCAACCACCGTGTCGGCGGATATTTGTGCTGGGCTAACACCGGCTTGCTGCGCTTTGCGCTTAGCTTGATCGGCAAGGCGGCTCCAATTACTAACACCCGCTTGATCCACCTCAAACGTCACTGAGGCACCAGCAATAATTAAATGCTTAACCTCTAACTGCCGATCAAACAGTGGGCGGGTTGCCACCAGCAAGCTGGCGCTGCGCAAATGCGCCAACTGATCATCGGGGGTGCTCAGCGCGGCCACGCTAATATCGGCCACCTCAATGCCTATACTGGGCCAAAACTGCCAGCTAAGATCGCCAGCGATCTCAAGCGCTATACCTTGATTGGCGGCCAGCGCCTTAATGCGCGGCTTAAAAATGTTTGGGTCGAGCCAAAAAAACAGCGCTGCGGCCGCCAGTACGACCAACAACAGCAATACCACCAAAACCTTTACTATCGTTTTCACCATTATCTCCTTGCGCAGTTGGCAACTGCCCGAGCATAGCACCTGTTGCGCGACAACAACGCAATCCAGAAACATTTTTTGCGCGCCAGCGCACCGTCCGGCCAATCCATAGCCGGAGGCTGGAACAATTACCACAAATATAACAACATACTGCCGCAACGGGTGGTTATAGCAGCCCCGCTCGCGCTAAAATGGCGCCCTTTGCGCTACGTCATTTAGGGTGAACTCATGGGACACAAAACCGCACTGTACGATCTGCACAAAGCCGCCGGTGGCAAACTGGTGGATTTTGGCGGCTGGGACATGCCTATTAACTATGGCTCGCAAATCGAGGAGCACCACCAAGTGCGCCACCACGCGGGACTGTTTGATGTGTCGCACATGACCGTGGTTGATGTTGCCGGTGCCGACGCACGCGCGTATCTGCGTAAACTGCTCGCCAACGATGTTGCACGGCTAGACAGCACCCCTGGCAAAGCTCTTTACAGCGCTATGCTTAACCCCGAAGGCGGGGTAATTGACGATCTTATCGTCTACCACATGGATGGCTGGTACCGCACAGTCGTTAATTGCGCCACTCGCGATAAAGACCTGGCGTGGATGGAGCAATGCGCAAAAGAATTTGACGTGACGATCTCCGAACGCCCCGAGCTTGCTATGCTTGCCGTGCAGGGCCCCGCGGCCATCGCCAAAGTGCAAAATGTCGCCAACACCGCACAGGCCGAGGCAATTAGCGGCCTTAATGTATTTTGCGGCGCAGAAGCCGACGGCTGGTTTATCGCACGTACCGGCTACACCGGTGAAGACGGCTTAGAAATTATGCTAAGCGCCACCGACGCCTGCGCACTCTGGCAAAGCTTAGTGGCCAGTGGCGTGACTCCTTGTGGCTTAGGCGCGCGCGACACATTGCGGCTAGAGGCTGGCATGAACTTATACGGCCATGAAATGGACGAAAACACCTCGCCCTTAGTGGCCAACATGGGTTGGACTATTGCACTAGAAGACCCCGAGCGCGACTTTATTGGCCGCACTGTTATCGAGCAAATGCGCGCCAATGGCGGGCCAGACACCAAGCTGGTCGGCCTAGTGCTGCGCGAGCGCAGTGTACTGCGTGCCGGCCAAACCATTAGTATCGCCGGCAACGACACCTCCGGTATTATTACCAGCGGCACTTTCTCGCCCACACTGGGGTTTTCCATCGCGTTAGCTCGGGTGCCCCGCGCTACCGGCAGCAGCGTCGAGGTTAACTTACGCAACAAAGCGGTAACCGTAGAGGTGGTTAAACCCCACTTTGTACGCAGCGGCGAAGCGCTGGTTTAATCACGCTGCGCCTATTAATATCTACACTACACATTAGTACTGGTTAACTTACTTTTTAAAACTTACGTTTTGAGCCTACTTTAAAGGACCGCACCATGAGCGACATTCGCAACGAATTAAAATACCTGCCTAGCCACGAGTGGGCTCGTCTCGAGGCAGACGGCACCGTGACCATCGGCATTAGCGACCACGCCCAAGATAGCTTAGGCGATGTGGTGTACGTTGAAACCCCCGAAGTAGGTAGCAGCATTGCCGCGGGCGAAGAAGCCGGTGTAGTCGAATCCGTTAAAGCCGCCTCAGACATCTTCTCTCCCGTTAGCGGTGAAGTGATTGCCGTTAACGAGACATTAGAAGACGCGCCCGAGCAAGTTAACGAATCGCCCTACGACGACGGCTGGTTTTTTAAAGTTAAGCCAACCGATTTATCTGAACTGGACGATGCACTGGATGCTGACGGCTACCAAAATGCCATCGAATCCGAAGCTTGAGCGGCCGCGTGAAAACCACAGCGCGTAAAATATTTGCGCCATTGTTGAGACGACTCGAGTCTGGCACCGAGCCCTATAACTACAAACCACTAAGCCGTAAAATTTTACTGTTTTTTGGCGCGGTATTTACTGGCCTAGGCACATTGGCAGGCTCGATAATACCGGCCGATGCCGACCCGGGTTACTATTTTCCGGTGGCTATTTTTATCTTGGTGGGCTGCTACGGCTTAATTATTGGCCTGCTAGGCAGCGATCGTGCCGTGGCAAATATTTGGGGCAACAAATAAAAACAAGCCGCAGGGCTTTGGCGCCGATATTGTTAGCTAGCAATACTTGCGCGGCTAATACAGCAATACCGTGGCCGACCAAACCCTGCCAACGGTCAAGTAAACTATGGAGCAGTATGCATGCACACTTTAATCGTTGAAGACGATGTCGTCATGCAAGAGCTATTAACCACTCTGCTCCGTGGGCTCGACAGCCGAATGCACGTTCACTGCGCTGAGACCATCGCCGCAGGCTTGAGCCTGTGGCAAAAACACCCAATAGATTTATTGCTGTGCGACTTAAACTTACCCAACCAAGAAACCGGCTTAACACTGGTTAAAGCGATTCGGGCGAAAGACAGCGAACTGCCTATTATTATGATTACCGGACGCGGCGACCGAGCTGCCGTGACCGATAGCGCGCGCTACAAGGTTAACGAATTTATCGTCAAACCCTTTGACCCCATCGCCGTTATGGCACGCATTAAACAACACTTGGTCGCCGCTAACAGCAGTGTAGATATAGAACAAAGCGACTTAAACTTAGAAGCTTTTGTAGCTGACACAGATGACTTACTTACTCGCCTAAACTTTATGCCTGGCGCCGAGATCGCATTAACCACCATAACCCAACCCGAGCCCCCCTCGGCCCGCGAATTAGCGCAACAATGGCAAAACGACATGGCCATTACCGCACGGCTCATACGCTTAGCCAACAGCAGCTTAATGCGGCGTTCGGGCGGAGCTTTAACCACATTGCGCGAAGCCATAGCCTCGGTAGGTGTCGACATGGCGCTAACACAAATGCTCGCATTGTCACTTGCCGACACCAGCCGGCTGCAACACAGCACCCTACAAAACCTAGCTAAAACATTTGCGGATGAATCACAGAAGCTTGCAGAATACGCGGCATTACTCGCCAAACAGCTAAAACTTAATATCGCCAATTGCTACACCGCAGGCCTAATGGTGCGTTTGGGCGACTGCGCCGTTTTAGAGGCGATTCAGTTATTTATCGACTCCGGCGGCAACGTAACTGATGACGACATAAGCAGCACAGTAAAAAAATACGCCGCCCAATACGGCAATCAACTTAAAATAAAATGGCGCTTACCGTTGGCACTGCGCGAGCGCATAGGGGCCGCTTATTCGGCAGGGGAAGGCAAAGTGAACCCAGAGCTACTACTAATGCGATTGGCCGCCTGTATCGCCGCCGGTGATGACAACAGCGCCGAGCAAGAAAAGCTCTGCCGACAATTGCGTTTAGCACCTAGCGATTTGCCCGGCCCGACCAATCGCGACTCGCCAGAAACAACACAACCATAAACCAGCGGCAAATAAATCTAATAAACCGGAATATCCGAGCCGCCGCGTTTTTTAATGCGCGACCAAACCTGCCAAGTACCCACGGCATAGCAAATACCCAGCAATAAACAAACTGCCGACGATAGCAACATAAACGTCAGCTCTTGCGCCAGCTCACTAAAATACGGCTGATCGGCCCACAACACCGCCGGCACGCCCAACAAACCCCGCAACACATACACCACCGCTATCAGCACCAAAGCGATGCGCATAAACGGCAAGCGCGGCAACACGCCAGCACCGGCAAACCCGTACAGCGCCCAACTGGCCAGCACAACGGCAATAACGCCAGTCATTTGCGCGGGGTAACTTGAGCCCTGCTCGGCCATTAGCGCCATTTGCTCGCCAGCACCAAAAGCACGGTACCATTCTGGACCACCCAATATAATGGCCACATGCAGCAGTGCGGCCACTAAACTGAGGCTGCCGCCAACCAACAACCACACATTCTTTTTCATACTAAGCTCCCGTATTTAAGCAAGCCTACATCATAGTCTTTTCATCGATGGGGCAACACTATCACGCGCTGTCAGCGCGACACTAAAAGTAAGCACATTCATACACATCTTGTGCGCCCTAAAGCGTTCAAGGGAGTAAAGCTTTAGTATGGAAAATATTCGAGGTGAAAATAGACCGCAAGGCGTGCCAACAAAGTTGCCCTCGCTGCCGCTCCGCGCCATGCACTTTATCCGTGTTTTTTCACCCCCTAAAATTAGCCTGCGCTGGCTGCAGGTAAGCTAAAGTGGCGTCTCATAGCCGGCTGTGACGCTGAGTGCTGTATCAAGTGATGGATGTTTTATCCATTACTCAGGGGAAACCCTTGAATAAGGTGGGCTAATAATATTGGCGAGATAATATATTTCTAAAAAATTCAATGGGTTGAGCGGAGCTTGCGCGGTGGGATAAAAAAGATTAGATTAAGCCCTCAATTTAATTTAGTCGCACTTTCCCCAGACAAGGAACTGTCAAAACATGCCTAATTCCCTTTTGTTTTCAACGCCTTCCATGTCTATCCGTATCCAATCTCTACCGGGGATAGGGTGCCGGGACAAAGTGTGACTGAGTCGCATGAATTAGCTGTTATGCATAAAAAATGAAACCTGACATCTATCTATACAACGAAACTGATAAGGGATTTGAACTATACCTCGGTGAATGTTCAACCCAAGAAGGTTTATCCTTATTTGATCAAAAAACTGAACTATCGATTGTTAGTTTTGGGGCAACGTCTTATAAAAAATACGGGTGGGCTACAGAGATTGAAATACCTTCATTAAAAAGTGTCGAAGCAGTATTGAACTTCCTCGAATCAGAAGGTGATGTTGGTCTTGTTGAGTTCGAGGCAGAGCTTCCTGAAATAGGTTCCTTCAGTTCGCATGATGATGGCGAGTGTCACTTTATTATGAAATCTAAGCATAGTTGTATTTCTGCATTAAAGGTTGCGCTACCATCTCAGTACAGCGATATGCTTATTAATAAATTAGTTAGTAATCCCGGTTTGTATTTTACGTGTAGCAACTCTGGGGTGGTAATAAAATATGGGACATTCGATGAGTTTATTGCAAAAAATGCATAACAAACAGCTCCACCGGACTCCGCAAACTGTCACGCTTTTTGTACCAAAAAGCCCGCCAATTTGCTCCGCGCGGTGAGCTGGG
>NZ_LFIJ01000002.1:22480-88745 GCF_001187555.1 Gilvimarinus polysaccharolyticus
TTGGGGCTTCACAATTACCTTCGCATTTACAAAGCTGTCGCCTCATCTATGACATACGTGGGCAAGTGGTATCCGACAATGTGATCGACCAAATTCGTCAAGCTCTTGGTCAAGACTGTATTTTGGAGTTTAAAAGCTGATGGGGATTCAAGCAGTAGTAAAAACGGAAAATCCCAAGAGAGTTGAGTCAGTTTTTGACGAGTTTTTTGGGGAAATTGAGTTTTCCCCTTGAAAATGGTTTCTTCGGACTCTCCATCCCAACAAAAGTCGTTGATACTCTTGGTGAGAGAGCTGTTTTCGGAAAGCTCGCTACTCTGGATCACTATGAGCTTTGGTCGGGCTCTTGGCGTAAACCAAAATCAAAATGGAGGCTATGGTAAAGGTGGCACCTAACAATCGCAGGCACAGCGACGGCTTTTTCGTTGCGGCCTCGCCTTCACTACAAAGCCGCGCGTGCTGCGGGCGTTATAGCCTCAAGAGAATTAAGTGAAGTATTTTAAACTAGTTCTGAAAATCATTGGTGCGGCATTTTTATTGCTTATTGTGTCGTTTGTCGGCCTGCAAGTTTACGCATCAATCGATAAAGAGAGTCACTTCTATACCCGTGGCGCAGAACTGTCTTTGCCAGAGTATTACAGTGACATTGAAAAACAGTACAAAGATAACCCTAATGATTTTCGCTTCTCAGAAAATAATCCGCCGGTCTATGCCCATAGAGTAATGGCCGGGTCTGGAATAGTCATTGGCTACCGCTGGTATAGTAATGGCGATGTAAATACGATAGATGATGGGACGTATGAGAAAATGACTATTTCTCTTGGCGAGCAATCTCAGATCAGCCAAGGAAAATTCAAAATAAGCCACAATGTCAGAGTTATTTCTATACGTGGAGGTGCCGCGTGGCCTACTTCTGCTTGTATTGGTGAGGTAACAAGCGGAGATGTTGCCATACGAGAGATTGGCGGGGAAATTGAAGTTACAGTATTAGGGTACTTCATCCCGGTTCCAAATCAAATAAGCAGTAGTCACTGCGAAGAAAAACAAATGAATATGACTTTTGTAGCAAAAGGAATAAATGTTAATGAGCTATCTACCTTTCAAGGGGCTCCGGGTGATCATCCCTACGATGAAACTTACTGGTAGTTGCTATAACAAGTGTATTCACAATTAGTAGACCCCCTACATCGTTATATTAACGGGTATAAAAGTACTTCACAGGGCAACAAAAAGGATAATTGCAAGCTGTATTCCTTAGGCATATTCAGCTGTGCTGTTTGAAAAAACCTAACAAACATTAAACTTAGGGATAAAATTGAAGTCGACTACTGATTATAGGCTCATCATCATAGCGTCAACATTCTTGATTACTGCACTAGTTTTTAGATTTAACGTTTTTATGACCATAATTCCATTTGAATGCTGGTCAGCCGCAGACATTTGGCTACAGCCGCCTAAAATATTTTCTCCATACTGGCTGTATGTAACCATTTTTTCTTTGTATGCGACGTATGCTTTAATTGAAGCGTATATCGGATTCTTTGTTTCAAAGAGTCTTTTTGTTCGTGTTGTTTCCCCGTTGCTTTTTATCGTCGCCAGCGGGTTTCTTTTAGTGATGTATTGCTTTTGGGTATTTTTTAAAATTGAGAGCGGTGAATTAACGTATATAGATTACCCTATTAAAATTATGAGTATGCCCCCTGCTGAGCAGATTCAAGAGTATCAATCCAAGTATCCCTCTCAAAACGAGATCGTGATTGCAGAGCGATGCGACAAGGGGTTAGCCGTATCTACCATGACCCGCGAAGATTGGGAGCACATATGGAAGATACAAAAAGCTTACAACCAAGGTACACTTAACAACTAACAACTAACAACTAACAACCAACAAAAGAATCTAAAAGGACTTTTAGCGATGACTAAAATAGCCACGTTACTTTTAATACTGAGCTGCACAAGCTGTTTGGTTTTACCTGAAAAAGACCAAACACAAGACTATCGATGCGCATTATCAACCGATAGAAACGTACTAAAATTAGTGAATTTAACCGATGGAGATACTACGTTTTACGAGTGGAACGATGAGGTATTGGCAGTCATCACCGTTCCCACATCGGCTATAATTTCAGCCAGCTATGTGTTGGTTAATAACATCTATCATATAGGTGAAAAGCAAATAAAGTGTAAGCAATAAACAGCAGATACTATGGGCAATTTTAGACATTGGCGATAAAAGCCAAATAAGGTACTCATTAAGCACCCAAATTATCTAAAATTATAATAAGGAGAGTAGAGGCGTATGCCCGCAGGCTCAATACCAAAAAAGACCAACCGCGCCACTCTACGCTTTAATCATCGCAGCTGATAGCGCTTTACTGCTTTATTTTTATACAGTTACCGGCGGTAAGATGCATTGGCTGCAAAAAGGTTTTGCATTAACAATGTTTAAACGAGAAACGACACCGGCACAAAGGTATCTACCGCACATTAAAAGACGCCTTTAAATAACAAACCTCGCCCAATAAAAATCAACTAAAGACAAAAAAATAGAGCGCCGACTCAAGCCGGCGCCCTATTTTTATTTAACATTTAAAACCAAGCGACTTAATCGAACGCTTGCACAACGGTATACACTGCCGTGCTGCCACTCACTTCATTGCCCACCACCACTAAGGCATCGTTGGTCGGTGAATCTTCGGGCGAGATAAACACCAAGCCCTCTGGACCAAGATCACCAACGCTGGCCAAAACAGTTTCGGCGTCCTCGGTGACCCAGTCTTCGCGAGTGTTTAAGTAATCTTGGAACACTGGGGCATCGGGGTTGCTAATGTCGTACACCAACACGCCGCCCATGCGCTCAAGCCCAACAAAAACAAAGGTTTTCTCACCGATACCACCAATGGCCAAGCCTTCTGGTTCGGGGCCTTTGGCATCGCTGCGGCTATCAAGGCTACTGCCCTCATCGTGGGCGCTGTTAAAAAAGTCTTTACAAGGAATGTCGCGCGTTGCGCTTAACATACAGGCGTCACTTGCCAAGAATTGCTCGATGGCATCGCCCGAATCCCACACTTGCTGCCCCTCATCATCCCAAATGGTAAATGAGCGTGCGCCGTAGCTGTAAAGGTTGTCATACATTAGACGGTCGCCATCGGTCGACTCGTTACCCGCAGCATCAAACATGACCGGGGAGCCGTCGGCGTTTTTGCGGTAGCCCTCGGTCCAGGTAATGTTTAAACGGCCCAGCATTTCATCGTCGCGACAATCACCCGGATCACCGGCGGTGGCACCACAGTAGCTAAAGGTGGTTGGGTTAAGTAAGGCGCCGGCTGCAAGCGTGCGCAATTGCGGTGGTAAATCGTCACCAGCCCGGCGATCAAAACCGTCTTTATGCACTAAATGCTTAACGCGAAACTCTTCGACAAAACCTTTGCTGGCGTCGCCTGCCCAGTAGTCGTCATTGTCTTCACCCCAAGCGCGGGCATCGCCTTCGTTAGCGGTAACCAAGTAGGTCATACCGTTAACCTCATAGGCCGCCATCGCATCGGGCAAGTAAAGGCCACGCACGCCGGGCCAGGCGTTAATCTCTACCGGGCCTTCGTCGCTGGCATCAAAGCCGTTGCCGGTAACGCTGTGATCTTTGTAACCGAGTGAAATAATTTGCTGCACGCTGGCCGAGGTAATATCAATTCGGGCAATGGCGTTGTTCTCTTGCAGTACAACCCAAGCGGTTTCGCTGTCTGATGATACGGCAATGTATTCAGGCTCTAGGTCCTGAGCAACGCTGGCGTTAGGGCCATAAATGCGTACGCCATCGGCGCGCAATACATCCGCCTGCGCATTAAACGCCACAAAATCTGCAAGGCTAGCGCTAGGGTTGGCCATATCTGAAATGTCGATAATGGCTACCGAGCCCTCGGGGTCGATGCTGTAATCATCGTTTGGCTCGCCTTCGTTGGCGGCCAGCACGTAGTTACCGTCTGGAGTAAAGATCAGCATATCGGGCTGAGCACCTACCATCACACTTGAGATCATCGATAGGTCATCGGCGTGGTACAGGGCAACGGCGCCGCTGTCGGTTTTTATATCTGCCTCAATGGCAACCGCTACAACGCCGTCTTTCACGGCTACCGAGTTCACTTCACCGCCGGCCAAAACACTACCGGCTTCGATCGTGTCAATTAAGCTCGGGTTGGCAGGGCTAGACATGTCCAACACATCCAACATACCTTTTTCGGCATTCACGACAAACAAACGCTGACTTGCGGCGTCGTAAGCGGGAATCTCGGCGGCGCTTTCGTCAAACTGGCCGGCGCTGTAGCGGCCAGCAAACTCAAGCGATACAGATACAGGGGTTTCTACCACCGGGGTATCGATGTTGTTATCGTCGTCACTGCCACAACCTACCATTGCGAGGGTACTGCAGGCGGCTAAGATGTAAGGGAAACGCTTTCTCATGGCAAACTCCAAGGGGTCATTGTGCGCATGAGACTACTGAGCGATTGTTACAAGTTTGTGGCGAGTATTAATTCTAGTGCCACCAAGACGGGTGAGTTGTTCGCTTATCGACCATAAAAGATTGAATTAAACCGCGCCTTTAGGTACCTTGCCCGCTTATCTCAAATCGGCCGTATTCGGCCCATCCGCCCGCTGGCGACCAGCAAGAGGCAAGCTAAATGGCACAGTACGTTTATACAATGAATCGGGTGGGAAAAGTTGTCCCGCCTAAGCGTGAAATACTAAAAGACATTTCTTTGTCGTTTTTCCCCGGCGCCAAGATCGGCGTATTGGGCTTAAACGGCTCGGGTAAATCCACCCTGCTGCGTATTATGGCTGGCGTAGATACCGATTTTAACGGTGAAGCGCGCCCCATGCCCGATATTAAAATCGGCTATTTACCGCAAGAGCCCGTGCTAGACCCCGCCAAAGACGTGCGCGGCAATGTGGAAGACGGCATGCGCGAGGCCGTGGATGCGCTGGCCGAGCTCGAAGGTATTTATGCCGCTTACGCTGAGCCCGATGCCGACTTTGACGAGCTGGCTAAAAAACAGGCGCGCTGTGAAGACATTATTCAGGCGTGGGATGCGCACAACCTAGATCACACTTTAGAAATCGCCGCCGATGCGTTGCGCCTACCGCCGTGGGACGCCGACGTCACTAAACTCTCTGGTGGTGAGCGCCGCCGTGTGGCCCTGTGCCGCCTGTTGCTGTCGCGCCCCGATATGCTGCTGCTGGACGAACCCACCAACCACTTGGATGCCGAGAGCGTCCATTGGCTAGAGCAGTTTTTGCAAAACTTTAGCGGCACCGTGGTGGCTATTACCCACGATCGCTACTTCCTCGATAACGCCGCAGGCTGGATTTTGGAGCTGGATCGCGGTTACGGTATTCCGTACGAGGGCAACTACTCGAACTGGCTTGAGACCAAAGAGAAACGTTTAGAGCAAGAAGCCAAAAGTGAAGCCTCGCATCAAAAAGCGATTAAAGCCGAGCTGGAGTGGGTACGCACCAACCCCAAAGGCCGCCAAGCCAAAAGCAAAGCACGTTTGGCCCGCTTTGATGAGCTGCAATCGCAAGAGTTTCAAACCCGTAATGAAACTAACGAGATCTACATTCCGCCGGGCGAACGCTTGGGCGATAAAGTCATCGAGCTTGAAAATGTCAGTAAAGGCTACGGCGAACGCCTGCTGATCGACAACCTTACGCTAAACATTCCCAAAGGTGCGGTGGTGGGTATTGTCGGCGGTAACGGTGCGGGTAAATCAACCTTGTTCCGTATGCTTGCCGGCACCGAGCAACCCGACAGCGGCACGATTACCTTAGGTGAAACCGTTAACGTCGCCTATGTAGAGCAGAGCCGCGAAAACCTAGAAGACAAAAAGACCGTCTGGGAGGCGATCTCTGAAGGGCAGGATATTCTGCGCATCGGCAACTACGAAGTTCCTAGCCGCTCGTACGTGGGCCGCTTTAACTTTAAAGGCTCGGACCAACAAAAACGTGTGGGAGAGTTATCCGGTGGTGAGCGCGGCCGCTTACATTTGGCCAACACGCTAAAGCAAGGCGCCAACGTTTTGCTGCTGGATGAACCGTCAAACGATTTGGACATTGAAACCCTGCGCGCGCTGGAAGATGCGATTCTCGCCTTCCCCGGTTGCGTAATGGTTATCTCGCACGACCGCTGGTTCCTCGACCGTATCGCCACCCATATTTTGGCTTACGAGGGCGATTCTGAAGCGGTATTCTTTGAGGGTAACTACACCGATTACCACGAAGACTTTGTTAAGCGCAAAGGTAACGATGCGCAGCCTAAGCGGGTTAAATATAAGCCGTTAAAAGGCTAATCCCACAAAGCCACGAGCACTGCAACGGTGCTCGCGGCTTGCCTTTACCCCAAGCACTATAAGCCCCATCACAAAAACACATCAGCTTTGCCTTTTGATTTTAGCCAATTAAAGTCACTTTCTTTTAAACGCCCATTACGATACTTTAGCCCCATGCTATTTATCACCAACAATATACAAATCGCCGACTGGGAAATCGAATTAACCGCGATTCGCGCCCAAGGTGCCGGCGGCCAAAACGTTAATAAAGTCTCCAGTGCGATGCACCTACGATTTGATATCCGGCGATCTACCTTGCCTGATGCTTATAAAGAACAGCTGCTTAACATGACCGATCAGCGCATCACCAAAGATGGCGTAATTGTGATTAAAGCGCAGCAGCATCGCACCCAAGAGCAAAACCGTGCCGATGCCTTAGCGCGCTTGCAGGCAATGGTGCAGCAAGCGGGTAAGCAGCGCAAAGTACGCCGCCCCACCAAACCCTCGCGCGGTTCGCAATTAAAGCGGATGGACAAAAAAACCAAACACGGTCGCACTAAACAGTTGCGTGGCAAAGTCGACTTATAAACCTCGCAGCGGTACCCAATAGGTAAAATGAATCCCGCCATTTAAAGCGGGCACAGCACACTTACAGGTAAATATTACAAAAAATTTTACCCCAAATGCCCCTACAGATCGCTTTGGCGCCCAAACAGCTGGCCAAACAGCCAAAACCCTCATGACACACACGATTGCCAGTAAAATGTCGCTGGCACCAATCCTGCTACCTTTACCACACGCCATAGTATATATAGGCTATATGTTAAGGCCGCGAGCAGCCCCTATGGGGCGGCCGACCGATGCATAATCAGGGTTTTGCTGCCATACTGAAACTCTGTCAGTGGACAACCAAAAAGGAACCTCTATGAGCTTGCACACCCAAGCCAGCACTAATGGCGGACGCCCGGTCTATATCGTAGATGGGGCCCGTACTCCGTTTATTAAAGCGCGTGGTAAACCCGGCCCCTTCACCCCTGTCGATTTAGCCGTACAAGCAGGCCGCCCTTTACTACTGCGCCAGCCGGTAGCGGCTGAGCATTTTGATCGAGTGATTTTAGGCTGTGTTAACGTCATTGCTGCCGAGATGAACCCCGCACGGATTGCCGCATTGCGTTTAGGTTTGGGCGAAACCATGCCCGCCTTTACCATGCAAATAAACTGCGGCTCGGGGATGCAATCTGTTGAAACCGCGTTTCGCTACATTAGCGAAGGCAATGACGATCTCATTCTAGCCGGCGGCGCCGAAGCGCTCAGCCACGCCCCTCTGATTTTGCAAGATGAAGCCACCCAATGGCTTGCAGGGCTGGGGCAAGCGCGCTCGCTGCCCGCCAAGCTGAAGCATTTACTCAAGCTCAAACCCGGCTACTTTAAGCCCGAGATCAGCCTTAAAAAAGGCCTGACCGACCCGGTGGTGGAGCTAAACATGGGCCAAACTGCCGAGGTGGTCGCCAACCTATTTAACATTAGCCGAACCGACGCCGATGCCTACGCCGTACGTAGCCATTTGCGGTTAGCCCAGGCCCAAAAAGAGGGCTGGCTCGACAACGAAGTGGTTCCCTTAGTTGCCAACGACGGCAGCGTGTATAGCAGTGATGATGGCGTGCGCCCAGACAGCTCAGTCGAGCACTTGGCAAAGCTTAAACCAGTATTCGAGCGGCCCTACGGTAAAGTGACAGCCGGTAATAGCTCGCAAATTACCGACGGCGCCTCCTGGTTAATTCTTGCCTCGGAAGAGGCCGTTAAAAAATACAACCTTAAACCCAAGGCTGTTATTGTCGACAGTGAGTGGTCGGGGCTTGAGCCCGAGATCATGGGGCTGGGGCCCGCAGTAAGTGTTGGCCGGCTCGCGCTGCGCAATCAGATGAGCCTCGATGACATTGAGCTGCTAGAGCTTAATGAAGCGTTCTCGGCGCAAGTATTGGGCTGCTTAGCCGCTTGGAACGATAAAGACTTTTGTCACGGCGTATTCGGCATCGACACCGTATTGGGTGAGTTTGATCACGAGCGACTCAATATTGATGGCGGCGCCATTAGCCTTGGCCACCCTGTCGGCACCAGTGGCAACCGGATTCTGTTGCATCTTATGCACGCGCTAGAGCGAAAAGGCCTTAAGCGCGGCATTGCCACACAATGTATCGGCGGTGGCCAAGCCGGCGCCATGCTAATAGAAATGCTCTAAGCCAGGAGAAACTTATGAACGGATTAGTACTAAAGACCCTGAGCGACCGGGCAAAAGCCATCGGCCCTTTTAGCGATACCAGTAGCCATGTGGCCACCGCATGGCAACACTGGCAGTTACGTGTCGACAACGACGGCGTTGCCTGGTTGATGTTTGATTGCGCAGAGGCCGAAGTAAACGTCCTGTCGCAAACCGCCCTTAAAGAACTTGATGAAGTGGTGATGGCTCTTGAGGCAGACAAGCCCAAAGCTTTAGTGTTGCGCTCGGCAAAAATTAGCAGTTTTTGTGTCGGTGCAGACATTAAAGAGTTTGGCCAAATCGATACCTTAGAAGCCGCACGCGACAAATTAAACGCCGCTCACGCGGTAGCCAATCGTTTTGCCGCGTTGCCTTTTACCAAAGTCGCGGTGATACACGGCCACTGTTTTGGTGGCGGGCTTGAGCTAGCGCTAGTATGCGACTACCGCGTTGGAGTATCGGGCGCAAGTTTTGGCTTTCCTGAAATATTATTAGGTTTACATCCGGGGCTTGGCGGCACCGGCCGCAGTGTCGAGCTGATCGATCCGGTTGAAGCTATGACGATGATGCTTACTGGTAAAACTGTGCATGACAAGCGCGCTAAAAGCTTAGGGCTTATTGATGCCCTAGTGCCCGAGCGTCATGTCTACGGTGCCATAGAGGCCGCCATTAACGGCAAGCTTAAGCACAAACAGCCCAATCTTAAAACCAAACTAATGAACTCCGGCCCGGCGCGCAAATTTATTGCCAAAAAAATGCGCGAGCAAGCCGCCGCTAAGGCATCACCTGCTCACTACCCCGCCCCAGAAAAGTTAATTGCTTTGTGGGAAGACGCGGGCGGTGATCCGCAAAAAATGCTGGCTGCCGAGGTAGACTCGTTTTCTGAGCTGTTACTGACCGACACCTCACGCAACTTGGTTCGGGTTTTCTTTTTGCAAGAAAAAATGAAAAAGCTCGCCAGCAGTATTGAAGGGGTAGAGAAAGCAAAACACATCCACGTTATTGGCGCGGGTGCCATGGGCGGAGACATCGCCGGCTGGTGTGCACTGCAAGGATTAACCGTCACTTTGTTTGATATGAAGGCCGAGATTATCGGCAAAGCTGTAGCTCGCACCGCCAAATTGTGCGACCGTAAACGTCTGAGCCCTGCAGCCAAACGCGCCGTACTCGACCGTTTGACTCCAGACTTAACTCACGAAGGTGCACGCCATGCAGATATCGTGATTGAGGCTGTGCCAGAAAAAATCGAAATCAAACGGCAGGTGTACAACCAGGTCGAGCCACTGCTAAAAGAAGGGGCTATTCTGGCCACCAACACCTCTAGCATTCCGCTGGATGACTTGCAGCAAGAGCTTCAAGACCCAAGTCGCTTAGTAGGCCTACACTTTTTTAATCCCGTATCTCAGATGCAATTATTAGAGATTGTACGCCACAGTAAATTGAGCGATGCCACCTACCAAAAAGCACTGGCGTTTGCGGGGCAAATTAAACGCCTGCCAACCCCCGTTACCGGCACACCGGGATTTTTGGTCAACCGCGCATTAACGCCTTATTTATTAGAGGCTATGGTACTGATGGACGAGGGCATCGCCCCAGAAACCATCGACCGCGCCGCAGAGAAATTTGGCATGCCTATGGGGCCAATCGAGCTGGCCGATGTGGTTGGGCTGGACATTTGTATGGGTGTCGCCGAAATGCTTAATGCCGGCCTCAAACAGCCAATGCCTGCCGTACCAAAATGGCTAGCCGATAAAGTCGCCAAAGGTGATTTAGGTAAGAAAACCGGTAAAGGCTTATACACGTGGGAGAAAGGCAAAGCCAAAAAAGCGGACAACCCCGCCACCGGCCCAGATAACCTTACCGACCGGTTATTATTGCCGATGCTAAACACCTGTATGGCCTGTTTACGTGAAGGAGTCATTGACGACGCCGATTTGCTTGATGGCGCCATGATTTTTGGCACCGGCTTTGCGCCTTTCCGGGGCGGTCCAATGCATTACAGCCAAGCTCGCGATTATGATGCAATTAAAGCTGAACTGGAAAAGTTAACCGAGCAACATGGCGAACGTTACACCCCAGACGCCGGCTGGCTGACTAAATCGGATTGAGGTATCAATTGAACTCAAAGCTCTAACCATTAACGGGTAAGCACATTGTGCTTACCCATTAATGTTATGTATGGCGCAGGCCTAAACAAACCAAGTTAAAATAAAACAATACGAAAAAAAAACCGGAGAGCTTCTACCTACCATCAAAAGCAGGTCGTTATCAGAGGTTAAAGAAAGTTCTTACCGTCACCCTCTGATGCATGCAGTACACGCTCAACATCAACACCTAACGTAATCACGCCTGCGGCTGTAGCATCGAGCAGTAACGGTAGACTTATCTGCACCTGAAAACGGTGACTGGAACTGTCGAACACCACCTCATCAAAAAACCACTGCCCGGCCGGCTGAGCGATTCCATGACGAAACTTAAGCTCGTCACCTTGCCAGTAATCCGAGCTGTAAGGCACTGCCGCAACGTTCATTCCGCGCCCGCCAGTAATAATAATTTCGCTGATATAGCTCGAAGTATCGCCGTCATACCACTGCGTCAATTCACGCATTAAGTCGGATGACAACATTTGATCGAGAGATTCTATATCTGTTTTTTGGTAAGCGGTACGCCAGTGATGATCGAGCTGCTGAATGTCCGGTTCAGTCAAGCCAGCACGTTTTAAATTGTACTTAGCCAACACTTGCGCCAACGTAGGCGAGACCAGCCAGCGATTGACCACAGGTTCAATACGCTGCCGAATAATCGTCTTCTCTTGGGAACTTAAAGTAAAACCATCCGGTGCGCAAAAGGGTATTTGTTTATTAAAGCTGGATAAGAAATCACTATTGCTCGCCAAAAAATCTTGGCCCATATAAACACCCAACGGCACATAGCGAAAGAACGTTGCTTGATACCGGCTTGGCGCTATACTCAGAACATTAGCAGCCTCGATAAAGTGCTTGTGATCAGCCAAAATCACATCTACTCGGCCGGCAAACAAAAGTTTAATTAGCTGCGGTAAGTCTTGGGCCCCTAATGCCGTGTTATGGCCATTCAGCTCGTACCATAATTGCTGTGGGCTACCCAGTATGGCGCCTATACGCAAGCTACTTGGATCGACATCGACCGACGTGCCAGCACGACTAAACCAATACCATTTTTCCAGTATCAGCGGGTCGGTCAGGCTCGCGTATTTATCAACTTGTGGATCTGACATGGCGGTAAAAAAACCATCGGATACGCCAGTTAACACCTCTTGCTGTACTCGCCGCCAAGGCTGGACATGCATACTTACTTCGTAAGGTAGTCGAGCAAACACACAGCGGACTAAATCGGCCGATTGCCCCAGACTACTCGGTGTTTTAACGGCACTATTGGCTGCGGGGATATTGGTACCCAACACTACCCGCACTATCGGCGAGTCACTTTGGACGGCGGCAGTACCATAACAACAAAAAAATAGAGGGATTAACCATAACATTTGAGGCAGTTTTATAATCATCCGGCTTTTACCCTTAATACCGGCGTGCCTATTGTTAACAGCTAATGATACAACGCTAAGCTCTATAGGATATTGACAATAAAAGCTTAAGCTGTGAGTCATTTAGGTTTAGCGGCACGACCTGTACCAGAGTATAGCAGCCAAAATACAAAACACACATGCACAGACGTTGGGTCGATTGGCAATTAAAAGCTTGAGAGAAATGATAAAACAAAGCAGCGCGACACAAATTAGAGCCGCGCTTTTAGGAGGTAGAAGCTTAAATTAAGAGTTAAATAGAGGCTTAGGTATTTAACCACTTAAGAATTAAGTGATTCGCTTAATTTGTGGAGAAAAGTGCCACTCTTCTAGACCAACAGGCACGTCCGTTGGCAGCCCCAACAAGAATATGCCCACTTCGCTGATTCGCCCCCGCGCTTCAATTGTGACGCTGCCGTTAAGCAATGCACTTTTATAAACGCCTGGCTTACAGAGATCGACCAAAACGGTTTTCTCACCTTTTTGATCGGTGTAACGTAAAGCCAGTTGCAGCGGATGCTGGCTACCTTGAGGTAATCGCAACCACACAGCCAACTCAAAAACGCCGCTCCAATTACCCGCAGGCTGCCAGCTGGCGTGAGTACTAAGACTGGATACAGGAACATCGGCAATTCGTTTATCGCGCTTGCCAATTGAAGGCCTTGCGGGGGGAACAGCCATCGCGCCAGCATGGCGCAGTGTTTCGGTAGCAGCTTGTGGATTTTTACGATTAAACAACATGGCGAACTCCAGCACAGGTGTTATGTTTTGACTGAGGCCACCTTAGCACTAGCGCTTAGCCTAAAATGTGATTCAGCCTGCATTGTGCAACCTGCCGCCTTACTAACAGCACACAATGCACCCAATCTGTGGATGGTAGCGCTTACATTGTTATATACCGCCTTAAATTTACGCTGCCAAGACACTACCCGCTACTCTTGAAGGCTCACTATGGTAGTATACGCGCGCGTAAATGGTGTACTTGGGCTTTAAGCCCCTGCCCGCGCATCCCGTCAAAAACTAAAACCTGGTAGCCACGATGTCTAACCTACACTCCCGCGTGCTTGCGATACTGGGGATATGTTTGTGTGTCATATCGCCCGCAGCATTCGCCAATACTGGCGAGATCAACCTAACCCGCTCTGGGGTTGGTTATATTGCCTTAATACTTTTCTGCATTGCTTATGTTGTTGTAATGCTGGAGGAGAAACTTCACCTGCGAAAATCCAAACCTGTGCTAATTGCCGCGGGTATTATTTGGATGCTAATCGGCTGGGTATACACTCAAGCGGGGCTATCTCACGAAGCCGAGCACGCCTTCCGTGAGACGTTGTTGGAATTTGCCGAGCTGTTACTATTTTTGTTAGTTGCCATGACCTACATCAACGCGCTAGAGGAGCGTCGTCTATTTGACGTGCTACGCGCCTGGATGGTGCGCAAAGGCTTTAACTACAAAACCTTATTTTGGTTAACTGGGTTTTTAGCATTTTTTATCTCGCCCATCGCCGACAACCTAACCACTGCACTATTAATGTGCGCGGTAATCATTAAAGTCGCAGGCGACGACAAGAAGTTTATTAACTTATGCTGCATTAACGTTGTGGTAGCGGCCAATGCTGGCGGCGCCTTTAGCCCCTTTGGCGATATCACCACGCTAATGGTATGGCAGGCGGGTATTGTGCAGTTTGAGGAGTTTTTAGCGCTGTTTTTACCATCACTGGTGAACTTCCTAATCCCCGCCATCATCATGAGCTTTTTTGTTGCCAATCGTAAGCCCCATGCAATCGGTGAAGATGTTGTCCTTAAACGCGGCGCGTTGCGTATTTTAACGCTGTTTCTACTTACCGTTGCCACCGCAGTACTGTGTCACCTATTACTCCATCTGCCGCCGGTACTAGGCATGATGACAGGCTTGGGTTATTTACAATTTTTTGGCTACTTTTTACGTCGCACCTTACCTGGCTCATTGGCGCGCAAGCGTGCAGTAGCCGAGCGTGCAGGCGACCAACAAGCGCTAGAGCGGTTGGGGGGAGTGGTTCCATTTGATGTATTTAATCGAGTTGCTCGTGCTGAGTGGGACACCTTGCTGTTCTTCTACGGGGTGGTCATGTGCGTAGGCGGATTAGGTTATATGGGCTATTTGGCCTATATGTCCGACCTACTTTACAGCGGTGTTGGCGCGACCCAAACCAACATTATTCTAGGCCTTGCATCGGCGGTTATTGATAACATTCCGGTGATGTTTGCGGTACTCACAATGGAGCCCGAAATGTCGCACGGCCACTGGCTGCTGATCACCCTAACCGCTGGCACCGGCGGTAGCTTGCTGTCTATCGGCTCGGCCGCGGGTGTCGCACTAATGGGTCAGGCGCGGGGGATGTACACATTTTTTGGTCACTTAAAATGGACTCCCGTGATCGCCCTTGGTTATGCTGCCAGCGTCGCGCTACACCTTTGGCTAAATGCGGCAATGTTTGATCATTAATTAAACTGTACCGCCCATCCAATAAAAAGCCCCGCATTTATGCGGGGCTTTTTATTGGGCGATATGTAATGCTCTCGTGTAGGCTACAGTGGATTTAACCAGGCTGCACCACGCACACCACTAGAGTCGCCATGTTTGGCCTGTAGAATCGGGGTGTCACACTCACCGCCAAACACATAACGCGGCAATCTATCGGGCAGCTCATCGTAAATAGCCACAATGTTTGATGCGCCTCCACCAATCACAATCGCATCTGGGTCCAGCACGTTAATCACCCCAGCAAAGGCACGGGCCAAATGCTCCATATAAATATCCATTACCTGCAGAGCGTTACCGTCACCGCCTTCACATGCAGCAAGAATCTCTACCCCCGTTAAACTCGCCCCCGTAAGCAAGCGATATGTTTCGGTCAGACCTGTGCCAGACACAAACCGTTCTTGGCAACCAAAGCGACCGCAGTAGCAAGAGCGTTCACTTAACTGAGCCTGCTCGGTCCAAGGCAATGAATTATGTCCCCACTCCCCCCCGACACCATTTGGTCCGGTCAAAGGCGCTGTTCGATAGCAAACACCACCGCCACAACCGGTACCTAAAATAGCGGCAAACACCAGATCGTATTCGGCACCGGCACCATCCGTGGCCTCAGACACCGCAAAACAGTTGGCATCGTTAGTCACCATCACCTGGCGCTTAAGCCGCAATGAGATATCCTCTTGCAGCTGCTGACCATTCAACCACGTCGAGTTAGCATTCTTAACTCGTCCGGTCTTACGTGACACCGTACCAGGAATCCCTAAACCTACCGGTAAGTCGCTGGCACCTACCGCCGTTTCAGCATCCTCAACCAACTGGGCAATATCGTCCAAGGTGCGCGGGTAATCATCGCGATAAGTCGGAATACGCTTACGATAAAGCTCCTCGCTAATGCTGTTTAGCACAATCACTTCGGTTTTAGTACCGCCGAGGTCAATACCCACTCTGTATTGCGTCATAGTCGTCCCACTTAAAAAATTGAGCTGTATTGCCCGCACTTAATAAAATGCCATTATAACAGTCGGCAAGTACCGCTTAAATCTACTACACTGGAGCGACGCAATCCCAGATACAACCACAGCGGGCATACCTTATGACCGATTCAGACCGTCGCCACTTTCAGCGTATTCCGTTTCATACCGATGTCAGCTTGTCTCAGGCCGGTTTTCACTGGCACGCTCAACTGTTGGACATCTCTCTTAAAGGATTACTGATACAAGGCCCCCTACCGCCAGAGGTGGACACCAGCGCCATGATACGCGCCGAAATCTCATTATCAGAACTGCAAGATATTTGCATGCAAGTTGAAGTAGCCCACCACGATAACAACTGCATTGGGCTTAACAGTATCTCGATTGATGTGGTTAGTATCCGTCACCTGCGGCGCTTGGTCGAACTAAACATCGGCGCTGAGGCTGCCGAGCGGGAACTGCATGAGCTGCTGTAACAACTTCAAGCTACTAAAGTCTAACCCCGTGCAGTCTTAACCAATACGGTATTAGCTACTAGCCATACATCTCACTGCGAGCTGTTGTGTGTACCATCTAAAATACCAACGATGGCTTTATTTAAAGTACCTTAGCCGCAGCCAAACGTTTTAGTTTCGCTGCTAAAAGTAACCGGCTTATCAATTTTTGCGGTACTGACAAAACAATAAGGGTATCCCATCACAACCGGCGAGCCGCAGTTATTACCTTCTTTTAAAGCATTACATCATTTAAGCGAAAATACTGCATCAAGGGCAAGTCTATTGGACTTTACTTACATTACCGCAGAGTCATTTATACCCCAGCTTATTCTAAGAATTAGAAACCGTGATGAAGATCATCAGCAATATTGGGCGATCAATAATATTGACCACCCTAAGAAACACGAGCCCAGCGTGAGCCTACGTTTGAAACTCGGCAATCGCAAGACGATTTTGCGATGTCATCTCACGTAAATCAGCAGCACCACGAACCAACTCTTGTGACAGCAAGGATAATTGTCGTCCCTCTTTATTAATTGAGCCACTGTTGACGCCGATCTGCTCCATCATGCAGCGTTGATTCTCAATGGCTTGCGCGATGGATTTTGACATTTGACTGACTCTTTGTGACTCTTCGGCAATAACATCCAGCTTATCGCCGACAGCTAGCACTTGCGCGCTACTGCGAGTCAATTCTTCTTGCCGTTGCGCCATAGACTCAACCGTTGTTAAAACACTGTAATTCAGCCGCTCAATCAGTGCACTAATTTCACTGGCAGAGCTTTTTGAGCGGGCGGCCAAAGTTCTCACCTCATCGGCAACAACCGCAAAACCACGCCCCGATTCTCCAGCTCGAGCTGCTTCAATCGCCGCATTCAGTGCCAGTAAATTTGTTTGCTCAGAAATCGCCGTAATACTATCAACAATAGTACTCACCGCTTTGGTATCATCATTCACTTGATTGAGAGAGTCAGACACTTCACTCATTTCTGATTCGAGCCCACGTATAGACGAAACTATATCGCACATACTCGTGCTGGCACCGGCAACCTCAGTCTCTAACTGCTCCGTAAGCCGAGCCGACTGTGTGCTGTTATCTTCTACTTCTGCAATACTACCCAGCATCTGCTCAGTAGACTCTGCAATACGTGTTGTTTGATCATATTGCAACGTGGTAATGCGCCCGATATTTTCACTGATGCCATCCAGTATTCCGCTGACGTTATCTAACGATGTCGCCCGCTCGCGAAACCCTACAAATATTTCATTTAAGGTTTTAACTAATTGGTTTACAGCTTTTTCGGCCTCGGTATCGTCTGTAGGGGTCGCCACACGCAAATTACGATCGTTGGCGACCTCTTGCACAATACTGACAACGGCTAAATCCGTTTGCGTGCGATTGTGTAACAAGCGGGCCAAGATCGATAAAATGATAGCTTCCGATGCGGCAAATGCCGCGTGTAATATTGTAATCCCCCAAGAACACTCCACCGCAAAAGCGATCAAGGGTACGCCTGCGAAGTCTGCACCTGTCATTTGCAATGCGGTAAAACTGATATGGTGTACAGCTACCGTCAAGAGTGCCGCTATTATCGGGCGCCAGTCTTCATAAATTAGAAACACCGCCATCATGGCAAAAATATGGAAGTGCATCTCAATCATGCCCATCTGTGATTGAATCAGCAGTCCAGAGAAACTCATCATCAAAATGGCAAAAGCGATCGATAATATCCAGTGACCTCGCAATAAGACATAACATCCAATACTTGCGCCGCCAAGCACCACAGCTCCAATCACACTGAACCAAAACAAGCCGGCACCCAGCATTCCCGAAAGCAAGAGAATCGGCACTTGAATCAGCAGTATAATTAGAACTGACTGATCATTTTTTGCCTGAGGACTATTCTCGCTGTTCATGACAACCTCTTTGATATATTAGACATTCAACTTACTCAACCTACTTTTAACGGTATCGACACTTAAGGACTGATTACCAAACACTGTGATCAACTTACCCGCGGGACTCAAGACATAAACGTTTGCCGAATGAAGGGATATATCGCCTTGTCGATCATTTAACTCAAACCTTAAGCGCGACAGTGCTTTATCATCCATAGCCCCTGCAGATATGCCCAGTGAAGCCACCAATTCTTTGCGCCGCTCTAGAGTGTCTCGATTAGGGTCAAGAGTAATAAACAATAGTGTTAATTCTTGGCTGGGGATGCTTCTGGAGATTGTCACCAACTCACCTAATCGAGCGGGACACACAGAATCGCAAGACAAATAACCGACAAACAGCATCACCAAAGGTGATTTTACAGAGGATAATTCGACCAACTCGCCATCGGTATTAGTCCATGAAAACGGACTCACGGTAAGTGAATTTGTGCTATGAACCCCGGGCGAAAAAATATGACTTGCCCACAAGCCAAAGGGCAATGCTGAAACTGCCAGCGTTAACACCAACAAATGACGCAACTTTATGTTGTTTACCATGCCACCCACACAAACACCCAAATGCCCATCAATACGGCTATATACCTATTATGGATCTATTTGAGAAAAGAACGTTGAACTCTCGCCACCAACCATTAAGTCTATATGACCATAACGAGAAAGCCCCGCAGACCTCATTTTAATAAAGATTATAGCGGCTGGTGCATAGAAAAGATGAGCGACTTTGCGTGGCAATTAACAAAAACACTATGAATATATGGCTGGACATATCCCGATAAGATTTATTCGTGAGCTTAAGGTACTCCAAGCTCATAACACTTGGGAGCCCCAAAATAGTTATATTTGTGCCTATCGCGGTTGACGGCGTTCCAGCTTGAATTCAAAAAAACCCAGTTGCGATAACGCAACTGGGTTTTTTAGGGGCTTAAAACTCGTATTTTCTGTTTATGGCATATCTGGTACTTGTTTAATCATAAGAACCCAATCACGGCCATCACTCACCGGCGGCAGGCCTAACTCAACCCAGTCTGAGCCTTGCACAAGCTTAACGGAGCCACCTTGCAGTCCACCGCCATGCTGTGGATCAAACCAATGCAACTCATAACGATGCTCATTGGGCAATTTTAAAATACCGGTTCTACCCTCGGGTAAATAAAGGCTGTAAAGCTTATCAGCTTGGGCAAAACAATAAGTGTCTTGGCGGTCGATAACACTGTCATTACAGGGGGCCATTTCCCAATAGGGTAAATAAGCCTGAAAAAACTCCCGCGCATAGCGTGTTTGCATCCATAAGTTGTGACGCGAACGAAAGTCCTCTACACCAAGATCATTAGACGGGAAGTGTGCACCAAAATACCACTCGACGCCGGCTCCGCCACCCAACAAATGTCCCCATAGCGCATGTCGTCTTAGGCTATTATGATTGCCCGCGTGCGAGTCAGGCATAGCACCGGTGTGCCACTCACCAATCTCATCCATCGTAATCGCCCAAGGTGCTTGAGCAGTTTCAGACAGCGCCCGCCACTTACGTGTCTCACTATTCACAGTGGTGCGATCAGCCACTTGAAACGACAAACCTTGCAGTTCGGTCAAGCCTAACAGAGGCCCAACAATATCGTCTTTGTCTTTGGCTCCTGAGTGTGTGTGTAAAAATACCGGATGCTGATAAGGGTCGTGCGTATTAAAAAATTGTGCCATCGCGCGACGCTGGGCATCCGTTTGCCCTTTAGGGCTCCAGTGAATAGGGCCGTTCTCTTCACCTAAATTCCACACTAAGCCTGGGTGATGCCCAAAGCGGGCAATAAGCTCACTGTAGTACAGCGAGCGATGCAAGCCCGTATCTCCACCGTCGAGCAATAATTCGTTTTCGGTTTCTTGTGTAACTATGTGCAGCAACAAGCCTTTAGCCTGCATGTGTTCAAACAGTATATTCCACTGCTCTAATTTACTGACATCAAAACGGGTAAACTCATCTGGCTGGATATATGGCCAGACATCTTTGCCATCACCGATAAGATTTAACGTTAAAAAGTAAGCAGCGTTGACGCCCTCAGACGCTAAATAATTCATTGCTCCAATAATTGCTTTACCTTTGCCCTCGCCCCACGTCGGGTCACCTGGGCGCCAATCAGCCTGGTGCGAACGGTAACTGTGAATTGCCTTATCGGGGGCAGCCTCACCACTTCGCGCTTTATTATTTAAGCGGTAAGTATTATCAAAATCAGTGTACGCCAACAGGTTTTCTGGACTGTTAGTGCCGCCTTTTAACCAGCGCTGGCCCGATTGCTTAAAGGTAAAGTAACCACCCTGGGTTTGCAGTAACCCGGCATTGGCGGCGCGAAAGTCAGGTGCCTTTTTGTTGGAGGCAAGTACCGTAAAAGTACCTTTATTGGGGCTGATGGCAACGCTATCACCCAGCTCAGGGTCTCGCTCAATCGCAATGTTTTTACCCTGCTTTAGACTTGCCGTGTAATGCCAATCACCGGCACTCTCGGGGCTAAACCGCACCTGCCATACATTGCCCTTAGTGGCCCCCGTGTTAGCTGCATTGCCATCTGCGGCATAAAAACCGCGCACTAGATGGCGTGTATTGCCCGAGCGAAACTCAACCAACAAACGATAATCGGTAAAGGGATTAAGCGCCGCACCTTCTTCCGTCTCTGGGCCGTTAAAGCTCAAAGCTAAACTATGGTGCTGCATCGGTTGACTGGCAGAGTTAGGCTCTGGGTTTATTTTTTTACCAAACGCCGCGTCTGAAGCTGGAAGTTTTAACCGCTCGATACTGTTCAGCTCTGGCTCACCGCCGCGCTGACCACAACCGGAGGCAAGGTAAGCGTAATCATCAATGATCACCAAGGCGGAACCATGTCGACCTTGATTTAAACTCGGCCAAGTGCTCCAAGTTTTATCGTTCGTATTAAACGCTTCGACATTAGCGTGCGCCGGCACTTGAGTATCGCTTTCGCCACCACCGACTATTAGCTTATCCCCCCAGGCCATCGCCATAGAGCCTGAGCGCCCGGTGGGCAATGCCATACTGGCGTCAGTAGCCAGCCACTGGCCAGTCTCGAAATCAAAAATATCACCAAATAATTGTGACGGGCCAAAGTTATTACCTAACGCATGGTTAGATTGACGGCCGCCAAATGCGTAAAGCTTGTGGCCGATAACAGCCGCCGAGAAATGATCGCGTTTATGAGGCGCATCGGGTAATACTCGCCATTGGCCAGTACTGGGGTCGTACTCATCCAGCCAGTTAACCGTGCCATTCATATGACCATTTTTAATACCGCCAACGATATAGATTTTTTGCTTATAAACCACGACGCCTGCACCACCACGCTGTCTCGCGGCAGGAATATCATGCAAAGTTTCAAAGCGGTCTTCTGCCGGCACGTAGGCCATAACCTTGGTTAACGGCGTTTCATTGGGCCAACCACCGGTCATGGCACCAATCAAGTAAATTTTTTCTCCCAGCACCACCGCTTGAAAATGGTGTAGCTCAATAGGGGGCTTGGCTTTTTCTTCCCAGCGGTTAGTGGCTGGATCATAAACATCGGTAGGATTAATACGTCGCCCACCCAATAAATAAAGCTTACCTTCAAAGGCCACGGCCGCCGCTTCATGGCGGGCAGTCGGTGTGCCTTGGGCGTCCAACACCTTCCAGGTGTTAGTCGGCTCGCCTGCGGCAAACACACCTGCCGACAACAAGAGCGATGCGCTCAAAAGCAGTAAAGGTTTAGCAAATTTGCACAGAGAATTTAGATAAAAACAAAAATATTTCATAAGTATCATTCTATTATTAATCATTATTTAAACGTGAGTCGGTGCTCAAGCACCGCTTAGCATGACGCGAGAGAAAATGTAGATACAGTCAATATTAGTAAAGATCGAGCAGGACAACACTAATCAATCGCCTCCAACGCTTCCGTCAAATTATTCACCGCCACCACCTCAAATCCCGGAATGCTTTTTTGCGGTGCATTACCTGCAGGAACAATGGCCCGCTTAAAGCCGTGTTTTGATGCCTCGCGCAAGCGCTCTTGCCCACTCGGTACGGGGCGAATTTCGCCGGCCAACCCCACCTCGCCAAACACCATTAAGTCTCGCGGCAGCGGGCGATCACGAAAGCTGGACACAACCGCCAACAATAACGCTAGATCGGCGCTAGTTTCGGCAACACGCACGCCACCCACTACGTTTACAAATACATCTTGATCACCCACCATAATGCCGCCGTGACGGTGTAGTACCGCCAGCAACATAGACAAGCGGTTTTGATCTAAACCTACCGCGACGCGCCGTGGATTACCTAGATGGCTGTCATCAACTAAAGCTTGTATCTCGACCAGCAATGGCCGAGTACCTTCCCACATAACCATCACCACCGAGCCGGATGAAACATCCTCGCCGCGCTGTAAAAATATTGCCGATGGATTGCTGACCTCTTTCATGCCTTGCTCCGTCATGGCAAAAACACCTAGCTCGTTAACCGCACCAAAACGGTTTTTACTGCCGCGTAACGTTCTAAAGCGTGAGTCGTGAGAGCCCTCCAATAAAATCGAGCAATCGATCATGTGCTCTAACACTTTAGGGCCGGCCAGCGAACCGTCTTTAGTCACATGGCCCACCAAAATCACCACGGTGCCGGTTTGTTTGGCAAAGCGAGTCAAAAAAGCCGCCGCTTCACGCACTTGCGAGACCGAGCCCGGGGCTGATTGAATATCACTTAAGTGCACCACCTGGATAGAATCCACCACCATCACCTTGGGGCGAACTTTTTCAGCGCTCATACAAATAAGCTCGACACTGGTCTCACTGAGCATTTGCAGTTTATCGGTAGGCAGCCCCAAACGTTTCGCGCGCATAGCAACTTGCTGTAATGACTCTTCGCCGGTTACATAAAGTGCTGGCACAGACTCTGCCAACTTGCAGAGTGTTTGCAATAACAACGTGCTTTTGCCCGCTCCTGGGTGCCCACCAATTAAAACCACTGAGCCCGGCACTAAGCCGCCACCCAATACTCGATCAAACTCACCGGTACCACTGGGTAAACGCGGCAAATCTTCTAAACTAATCTGCGCTAGAGTTTGTACTTGCGCCTGAGTGCTGCCCGAGTAACCCGAGAACTCTGCACCTCTGGCCCCACCTTTGGGTGCCGGGCCAAGTTTCATTTCCACCACAGAGTTCCAGGTACCACACTCGCTGCATTGACCTTGCCATTTGCCAAAATCGGCGCCACATTCGTTGCACACAAATGCTACTTTACTTTTTGCCACAGTAACTCCGTCATCTTGATCGGGTGAATCACACTGTATTTTACAGGCGCTGCTCTTTACGATATTGCGAAGGCGTTTTTCCCACCTGCTTTTTAAAAATAGCGTTAAAAGTCGATTTACTGGTAAACCCAGACTCCGCTAACACTTGTAACATCGTCCAGCTTTGCTTATCTGAATCCAATAACAATTGTTTTGCCTGCTCGACCCGGTAACTATTAATAAACTCAAAAAAGTTTTTACCAAAATGTTGATTTAAAATACGCGATAACGTGCGCTCTGGCAGCGATAACCGCTTAGCTAATGTGTCCAGTGAGATATCAGCCAATAAATAAGGTTGCTGGACGCGCATATACTCGTCAACTCGGGCAACCTGCTCAGGTTTATAAGGTTCGGGCTCACCGCTGGCGGGCTCGGCGCCTAAACCGCCAAATAAGTGGGTATAGCGTATGCTAATAAAAACCAGCGCGTTGACAAAAATAAAGGCGATATAGTGACTGGCAATACCCAGTATATTAGACAAGCTCTCACCGATACGCTGCCCCAATAGGTGTACCATCAGCTGCCAGGCGGCAATCAGCATAAACCCTAACACCATCCACATTAACCAACGCCGCTCACTGACCTCGACATTAGCGTAACGCTCTAACAGCTGACGTCGATAACGCCACAAAAGCCATAGGCTTGCGCCCCCGTAAACCAGCACACTTAAGTGCCATACGGTCACGAGCCGAGTCATTAACGGCGTCCACATAAACCCCAAGTCGGACATCGCCGCCACTTTAGCCGCCGAGGGCAGACTGTAGTAATGAACATACAACAGCGCTCCCGCCACTAACGCGGGCAATAGATGCCAAGCGTAGCGCTTGCGCAGGGGTAATTGTTTATACAACACGCTGGCAACAAACCCATACAGTAATGGCCCTTGCAACCAATAACTAAAGCTGCCTAAAAACAGTAAGTCTGGGTGCCAATCCAGCACCACATGGCGCAGGGTATGGCTCCAAATAAATAGAGAATCCAACTCTTGTACGGCAATCACAAGCAATGTTGCCGCCAACAAACAAGCGCTCAGATCGCCTTTGCGACGGGTTGCCACTAACAACCCCGCCAGCAGCAGAAACTGTGCCGCCGCCAGCACCAGCACTAAATCATGGATGTTAAATAACAGGGAGTCGTGAGTTAGCGTATTCAAGCTGAGCTCTCTTTTAATCATTATTATCAGTTTGCGGTCAAATTATACCTAGGTCACGCCCATTAAGGCGTCCGACTTATGACCACATCAAACTCGGACATACCGATTATACGTTTTATCGGCAATTTGGACGCTTTAAGCCAGCGCTAACGTTACGGTTGGTCACGGACGGTAGTGCGCGCAAGCTAGCCTGCACCACACGTGCCGTTAGACTAAGACAAATAATAACGAGAGGTCAAAAAGATGATACAGAGTATTTATCGCAATATCGCTATCGCCGGCATCGCCCTGCTGGCACAATTTTAGCTGGGGGTTTAACAGCAGTATTTGGCAGGCCCGCAGTGGCAGTAACGGCAGCCCGTTTGGCTGCACTTTTGAGCCAAGCATGATCAACCCCAGCTCTCATGGCATTACTCTAGGCGTTACCCCGGGCCAATGTGCCGAGCTGCGTACGCAACAATTGCTCAGTTACGGCGATATCCAAAGCCGCCTAAAGACCGGCAATACCCCTGGCACAGTATCATCAATTTTCACCTATACCTCGTGGTATGACGTCCCGGGACGCGCCTGGCAGGAGATAGACATTGAATTTTTACCGAGCCTTGGCAATGTAGTCCACACTAACGTTATCTATCAGCCCCAAGGCGGTACCTATCAGAGCTGGGAGCAAGACATCGATCTCGGCCAATACGGTTTAAATATCACACAGGATTTAGTCACCATAGGCTTTGATTGGTCGAGTTGGAAAATTGAGTGGTATTTAGATGACGCTTGGGGCAATCGCCAGGTGATTCGTACCCTGTATAAAGATAATGGCGACGGCTATGTGGCCAACAACGAGATCCCACAGTACGCCTGGCCTAAAGACCCAACCCGCCTTATGCTCAACCATTGGCATGGCGATAACTCGGCCTCGGCCATGTACTTTCCTCAAGAGTATTACTGGGGCAATGCCTGGGCGTATTACGATTATTTTGAATACACTCCCCAATAGAATGGGTTTAAAAAACCAGACATAACGATAAACTGACCGTCGTAACCACCACAGCGAACTAAGTGTACTGTGGTGCGTTACCTCGATACATTCTAATAACAGGCCAAATTATGAATTCTTGGAGCAATCTCTTTTTACGCGCAGGCCTAATCGCCAGCATTAGCACTTTAGTCGCCTGCGGCAGTAGCGGTGGCACCCAAACTGCCCCTCCTTCGACCTCATCCAGCGCCAGCAGTAGCAGCTCGAGCAGTGTGCTATCTAGCGTTGTATCAAGCAGTGTTAGCTCAAGCGCATCATCGTCCAGCTCCAGCAATAGCTCTGGATGCGCACAAGACGTAGCGACGCTGATAGGCACAAATACTAGCCGTATTGAAGCTGAAGATTACAGCCTTTGCGACGAGCAAACCAAAACCACCGAGAGCGGTGACAGTCTTTCTGCGGGACTCGCTATTAGCGACACCGGCGCCAGCTTAAGTTATCTGGTGGACATACAAACCTCTGGGTTATATACCATTAGCTATCAGGTACGAGCGAGTGCCAATGGCAGTGTTTGGTCATTAACAACCGACAACCGGCCATTAACCGACAGCACCCTTGAGCTAGCCGCAAGCGATGCCCCTATGTGGCAAGAGATAAGCACTACCGCTCTTTACTTGAGCGACGGCCCACAAACGTTAACCCTAAATTTTGCTCAAGCGGATACCGCGCTAGATTATTTAGAGCTGCGCTACGCCGAACCCACTCAGTACACACCCCACGAGGCGGTGGCTCAAATGGGTATCGGTATCAACCTTGGCAACACTTTGGACGCCTACCCCAATGAGGGCGACTGGGCTCCAGTGGCGCAAGAGGCACACTTAGTCGCTTTTGCAGACGCGGGCTTTAATCATGTGCGCATTCCCGCCACCTGGGATAATCACACAGCCACTAGCGCGCCTTACGCAGTAAATGCCTCGCGCATGGATCGCACCGAGCAGGTAGTAGATTGGGCGTTGGCCCAAGGCTACCACGTGGTTTTAAACGCTCACCATGAAATTTGGTTAAAACAAGATTACGCCAATGCCGCTAAGCGGGCGCGCTTTGATGCTATTTGGAAACAAATTGCCGAGCGCTTTAAAAACAAATCGGCGCGCTTGTCGTTTGAAATTCTAAACGAACCTAACGGTATGACTGCGGCACAAAGCAACGACTTAAATCCACGAATATTGAATATTATTCGGGTAAGCAATCCAAATCGATTGGTTGTAATTGCCGGCAGCGGCTTTACACCGATAAATACTCTGGCTGACATTGAACTGCCTAACGACAGTCAGTTAATTGCCAATTTTCACTCCTACGATCCTTGGCCCTTTGCCGGTCAGTGTGTGCGTGGCTGGAGCACCAGCGCCGACAAGGCCGAACTGGAAAAAGTTTATCAAACTGCACGAGATTGGGCCCAAACTAACGGTGTTCCAGTTACCGTTAACGAGTTTGGCGCAGCACACTATGACCACCAAAACCCAGAAAACATCTGTGCCGAAGCCGACCGTTTAGCTTATTTACGCGAGCACGTAAACTTAGCTACAGAGTATGGCATTGCCGCTACAGTTTGGGATGATAACGGTTCGTTCGGTGTATACGATCGGGAGCAAGAAAGCTGGGGGCCAGAGAAAGACATTCTGGTCGCGCCAAACCCTTAGTGATTATAGCCACCATAAAAACTGGACGATGACGTCCGGTTTTTATGGTGCTATCACAACCTTAAAAATTTTATACATAGCAGCAAGCTACATATAAACTCAAAATTAACCCACCTTAGCCTGTGGCAGCTCGAAAGAAAAACACGTACCCGCCCCCTCTTCAGAGGTCACGGATATCTGGCAGTGGTGTAAATCCAATATGCGCTTAACAATAGCCAGCCCTAGACCGGTACCTTCGCCCTGTGCAAACCGCGGCCCTTTAGCCTGATAATAACGTTCAAAAATACGTGGCAGCTTTTCTTTGGCAACGCCTACCCCGGTATCCGCCACATCGACGGCAACACCATTATCACCGGCTGCTAATGATACGGTAATACTGCCGCCATCTGGCGTGTAGCACAAAGCGTTGTCGATCAGGTTTTCGAACACGCGCTCCATTAAACCGATATCAGCCGTTACAGCATAGGCGCGCTGCGCCAGATCAGTGTTAACGGATATATTGCGCTGACTGGCTTTTAATTCAAACTTTTGCAACACATCTTGCAACAGCTCGGCCAAAAAGAAAGTTTCACAACTAAGTTCAGTGCGTCCGGTGTCTAACTTACTTAACTCAAACAACTCCTGAACTAATTTAGTTAAGCGGCGACAATGGGTGTAAGCAATCGTCAAATACCTAGATCGCTCAGTATCGTTAAGTTTGTCACCACTAATGGATAATGTTTCTAAATAGCCTTGCATCGAAGCTAACGGGGTACGTAAATCGTGTGACACATTCGATACCAATTCGCGGCGCAGTCGATCTGTTTGCTCCAAGCGCTGCAATTGATCGTGTATTTTTTCACGCATACGGTGAAAGGTATCCTGTAAGTAAGCGATCTCATCACCCGTACTGACACCAGCTTGCGCCACATTCAAATCAGTCTCCTGAAAATTTTGCATATCTCGCGCAAGACGCCGCAGTGGGCGAGTCATTGCCGCAAAAATTAATACTGCCGTCAATAAAGCAAAAAAGACAATGGCGACTAACCCACCTAAACTTAAACGCAACACATAACTTTCGGTTAATGAATCACGCAGAGATTGATATAACTTACCCCCTAACACCACATATAAATAACCCACTTGTTGGCCGGCATCTTCGACGGGCCAAGCCGAAAAAACTTTGTCGGCACGACCGGTACGCGGATCGGTGCCAACAATCGGCAATGGCCGCTGATCGCTAAGCCATGCTTTAATGGGCTCTACATCGATCTGACGCAAAGCCAAATCGGATTCAGAAAACGCATGATCCAAAATGTTTCCGGAGGTGTCCGTTAAATACACTTCGACAATTGGATTCACCACCATCACCAGCGCTGCCAATTCTTGCATGGCTGTGTGGTTAACAACACCGTCTGAAATTAAAGGCGCACGATTGACAATATACATCCCCAAACTACGATTTAAATTTTGGGTCATCTCTTGGTAGTAACGATTACTGCTCCAATACACTAGCGCTAAATAAGCAATCCCAATACTTGCAAAGAGTACAATCAACACCAGTGACATGCGCGCATATAGCGTAGTAAACCAACGGTTCATGACGTCACCTCAATGCACGGCTCGCCGCAAAACTTATACCCCACGCCCCACACCGTTTTTAAATATTTAGGTTCAGCGGGGTTATCCTCGATTTTGCCACGCAACCGATTAATATGACTGTTTACTGTATGTTCGTAACCATCGTGACCATAGCCCCACACTGCATCCAGCAATTCGGAGCGGCGAAACACCCGGCCGGGATGCGAAACAAAATACCAAATAAGTTCAAACTCGCGCGCGGTTAACTCGACCGACTCACCATTAACACTGACGCTGCGCTGCGCTTGATCGATATGCAAACCGCCCACGCTTACCGTTTGCGCAGGGGAGTCATCTATTACCGCATTATGCTCGGCGCGGCGCAACAATGCTTTTATTCGAGCTTTTAATTCCAGTGTACTAAAGGGTTTAGTCAAGTAATCATCGGCCCCTAACTCTAAACCCAAAACACGATCGAGTTCGGTTGAGCGTGAGGTTAAAATTAAAACGGGAGTAACGACACCTTGGCTGCGCAATTCGCGGCAAATATCTAAACCGTCAATACCCGGCAATGATAGGTCTAGTACGATGGCGTGCCAAACTTGAGATAATGCCAATTGTAATGCCTCATCGCCGCGGTAAGAAACCGTCACGTCGGCATCTAGCTCGGATAGATGCATGCGAACCAGCTCGGCCAAATCCTGCTCATCTTCCACCACCAAAAATCGTTTCTTCTCACGGTTTTGCGGCGATTTAGTATTAACATAAGCTAGGTGAATAGAGTCTGCCATAGATAATTCTCAGTGCATCATTAAAATATTTTTTGAGCGATAGAATTAAGATGCACCAAGCCGGCAATTGTTACAACTGTTATCGCGACAGTGACAACAGTTGTAACAATCGCCGGGAAGTACGACTTACTACTGCATCCGAGTGATATCGACACGCATGACTGGATTGTCAAAGCGTTGCGCCTCACTCAAGGCAGAGCCCATTAAGCCATCATCGTAAGATATCACACCACTGTGGAGTCTTAATTCATCGACAATGTCATCCCGCACAGCATTAAACCCTTCCTGTAGACCACCAGCTGCGGCCGGCCCAATGATGGTATCTGCGCTTTCGCTATTCAGCTCTGTCCCTGTATCGTAGCTTAAAGTGGTCCAGCTTGCGCTTTCATCCACTTGTAGTTGCGCTAAATCGGTTGCATCCAACATCGTGATGCCATCGTTAGTATTGGCCAACATAGAGACTAAACCTAAGTACATATCGGCTGGCACTTCTGCGCCGGGGTCAACCTCCAACATCACAGTCGTGCTGGCACCTGGTAGCAGTGGGCCACCTTCGGCAGACGTACTCATGTAGACATGCTCATCCACCATTGCCGCTTGCAACCATTGGCTGTTATCACCACTTTCGGCCAACACCTCTAAGGCAACGCTTGCTGGCTCACCGATTTGCGGCATTTGATATTCGCCGTTAAAAATCATTGCAGCCAAAGGTGACAGTGGCTGGCCACGGGTAATATTGGTCACCTTTACCGCGTAGATAAACGGCTCAAACACGGGCTCCGGTTCAGGGGTAGGGGTAGGTACAGGCTCAGGGGTAGGCGTCACAACCATGGTATCGTTGTGATCATCGTCACTACCACAAGCGGTCAGCGTCAAAGACAGAACGCATAAACTCGCCAATATATAGTGCTTGTTCATAGCGCTCTCCTTACTTAACAGTGATGGTGACGCGAGCAACAGGGTTTAACCACCGATGGCGAGTCGCATCGATATCACTTGCACCCGCTACGCTATCAGTATCGCCCAGTACGCCACGATGGATATGTACAAAGCCTTCAGCATCCCCAGGCATACCTGTACCATTAGTCCCTAGTAGTGGATCGAGCGGTGGTGGTACCGGCATACCCGCCTCGCCTGGCGCGCCGCTGCCGCGCAACTCATTGTTGGCTTCAGTACCGGCATCGTATCCTTTAAGCATATATCGGTAAGTACCGGGCTCAGTAGGCAGTAACATTGAATCTAAGCCGACAAAACCATCGTTGGTCGGCAACAACATGGCAACAATAGATAAATGATCATTGGTGGGGGCAGCGTCGTTGTTAAACATAGCCGTGGTGGTAGCACCTGCAACCAATAATCCACCGGCTGGATTTTCTACGATCATGCCACCGGCGTCGCTAATCTCAGCCGCTAAAGGCGTAATATTGCCTCCTTCGGCCATGGTTTGCAGTGCTAAGGTAGCCGGCTCGCCAACACTAAATAAATCGCTATCAGTAGAGTGAGCGGCCACCAACAGTGGGGTAAACAAGGTACTACGAGTAAGGTTTTGAACCTCAATTGTGTAGTCAGCGGCATTTGCGCCAACGGTGGCTAGCATCATTAGGCTTGCCAGTGCAGATAATTTTTTCATCCTGTGCTCCCTATTCGACATGGTTACGGTTACGACACAAGTGTGCCGATAACCCATTGTCACGAGAGCGAGGCCGAGAGTCCTCACAGAAGTATCACGGACTGATAACGTTTTATAAAACGTATCTTTAGGTGGAATTAAGCCTCAAGGCCAACAGTAGGATTTTACCCAACAAACAACCGCATCCGCTGACGGGTCATAAAAAGAAAAACCCGTCAGCCGATAGCACTCAAACTACCACCAACAAACCTAGTGATTGATACACACATCCACTCACGGCATAAAAAATGGCGTTAAATGCACTTGAAGATGTAACCCGCTCGACTAAGGAACCTCTATTAACGCTGGAGCTCTAGCCCATAAGGTTCCGTGGCGGGTCAGAACCATTGATATTTCCAGCGTAGCGCCTCTCACCTCTTGCTTATCCGGCATATCAAACTGAATACGATAACGGCGCCAAGGTGAGACCCCCATAACTTCTACTACGGGTTCACTTTTAGAGAATAAAGTAGAGCTTCCCATCATCCCCGGGGTGCCGGCCCTTAAGCCTTTAATCATGATTGATATAGTTGGCGGCTCCAATGCTTGTTCTGAGTCATCGGTAAACTCGCCTTTTATATCAATTGAGAACTCGAGTGTTTTACCTAACAAGGGCGCTATATCTGCTTTTTTAAACTGTTGATTTACCTTTCCCCAAGGCTCTTCGCCAACCCTAGTTAACGCTAAAACAGCATCATCGACACTAACCGTGTAAGACGTATTATTCGCGTGCTGCAACAGCCCCCAATCAATCACCTTGTCATTGCCATCAATGACAAACGTTGGGTTTTTGATATAACCAGGCTCTGGCGCCACATAAGGTTCACTAACTTTAGGGGCAGGCTCGGTGTTATCTTCACAGCCGACTAGCATAAACCAAAGACTCAGAAACCCGACTTGCTTTAGATACTTCATTACTACATCCTTTGAATGCGCCACTATTAAAATTTAAACAACTTTAATATCGAGAAATGTGTTAGCGTAAATTTGTCTATATATTTAAAATTTCTCTAACAGGTCAATTTAGCTAGCATACTACCTAATATTCAACAATATCTCCTCCCCCCCTCCAAAAAAAACAAATCTCTTCCTACAAACATACTCGACAAAAACAAACTTATGGTGCTAGCTCCTATCGATCTTTAGCACCTTTTTATGCGGCAACTTACGGCGTCACAGTAAATACGCTAGGCAAGTCTGCCGATGGGCCATCGTAAACAATGCGGCCATCGGTCAACCGAATGGTTCTGGGGCAACGCGCACTAAGGCGTGGATCGTGCGTCACAATCACAATGGCGCACTGATGCTCAACATTAAAGCGTTCAAACAAGGCAAACACTTCATCGGCTGTTTGTGTGTCTAAGTTACCGGTTGGCTCATCGGCCAAGACTAAAGCTGGACGGGTTACTAACGCCCGAGCAATAGCCACCCGCTGTTGTTGCCCGCCCGATAAACGGCTGGTGGACTGAGCGATGTAGTTAGATAACCCCACCTCATTTAATAAGTGCTCGGCGTATTCGATTTGCTCTTTAGAGGGCTTGCCAAAGCGCAACATTAACGGCATAAGCACGTTATCGAGCACACTAAAGGCGCTAATTAAATGATGAAACTGAAACACAAAGCCAATAGATTCGCTACGCAACTGGGTTCGCTGTTGTTCGCTCATACCCTGAATTAAATGACCTTGTATACGCAGTTCACCTGATGTCGACACATCCAATAACCCCATCATATTAAGTAAAGTACTTTTACCCGAGCCCGAGGTGCCCACTAAAGCCACAAGCTCGCTGGGACATACCCGCAAGCTAACATCGTGTAAAACATGATTTTGCAGTGGCGTATCGGCATTAAAAATTTTGTTGAGCTTATCCAGCTGCAAAACAGCCTGCCCTGTAATTTGGCTGACGGTTAACTGCGAGTTAGACATAACGGATTGCCACTGCAGGATCGTATTGTGCGGCACGGCGCGCCGGCACCGCTGCGGCAATAACACCAGCTGCGGTTGAAATCATAATGGCCGACAACAGCATTGAAGGCTCTAGCCGGATAACAAATAAAAGCTCACTCATCGTGTTAAATAGCTGTACCAAACTGTAACCCACCAATACTCCAAGCGCAGATCCGGCCAAACCCAACAACCCACCTTGCAGTAAAAACACTCGCAAAATTTGCTGCTGTGAACCACCCATCGCCCGTAATATTCCTACCTCACGGGTGCGCTGTACAACACTCACCGCCAGTACGCTGGCAATGCCAAAAATAACCGATAACGCCACAAACACTCGAATCATTTGCGTCGTCATGCTTTGCGAGCTAAGGGCATTAAGCAACTGACTGTTGGTTTCCATCCAGCTTTGTACGTGTAAACCCGTTAATTTTTTAAAGCGCTGAGCCCAATGTTCCGCATCAAAAATATCGGCGATTTTAAGCTCAAGCATAGTGATACCGCCGGGTAAGTTAAGGAGCGTTTGCGCTTGTTTTAAGTCGGTATATACATAGCGACTATCGAGCTCGCGCACCCCCAACTCAAAAACCCCCACAACTTTACTCACCGCCTGCCGATCATCGCCGGCATCCAAGCGGAGTTTATCGCCGACGCGTAAGCCTAAGTCCTCGGCCAGTTGACTGCCGATCATGACATCACTAGCGCCAACACTAAAACGTCCAGCCCGCAAGTAGTCTTGTAACTTAATAATGCCGTCGTAGCGATTAGGGTCGATTCCCATCAGTGCAATGGAGGCCCGCGCTGTGCCATTTTGTGCAAAAGCTGGTCCAGTGATCAGTGGTGAAACCGTGGTTAAGACCCCGTATTGATCTAGCGCATCGCGCACTTCTTGCCAGTTATTAATAGTCTGTAAGCGCTGGGCACGCGGGCTTTCTAACACCCAAAGGTATTGCCCGTGGGGCGCTGCCGATAAAATATTATGCTGCCGAGTCGCTTCGATCCGAATGTGCGCTTGGGTGCCTAAAGTTTTGTCGATGGTGTTATTTTGCAATCCCATAATAAGCGCGGTAATAAACACAATAACCGCAGCACCTACCGAAATTGCCACGCTTATTAAAAAGGTTTGCAGGGGATTATCGGCTAAAAAACGCAGCGCAATTCGCCACTCGATCCAGAGCGATCGACCCAGTTGACCTAAGGGCTTAGCGAATAACATAAGGCGGTTGCTCCAGTCGCACACGCACACGCTGCCCCTTATTAAGGCCCTCGGTTTGCAGCACGATATCTCCTTGTGCCAAACCCGTTGTTATCTCGCTGTGGGTCATATTGCGCAACCCCAACTGCACCTCTACCGGTTTAACCGTACCGTTGCTCCAGTGCAACACCTGCGGCTTACCGCTGGCGTTAACCTGCAAGTAATCATTGGGCAGCACTAGAGTGCGCTCCCGATCAGCGACCATAATATTGGCGGATACGGTCATGCCATTAAGTAACTTGCTGCGCTGGTCGGCGGCATCACCCAATACGCTGATATGAATATCAATAGTGCCCCGCCCGCTATCGACGACCGGGGCGATAAAACTGACAACACCCGGTACGGTTTGCTCGGGCCAAGCATCGGCAATGAGTTGTACTTGTTGCTGCAGCTGTAACGGCGCAAAGTTTTTTTCATCCAGAGCCACGACTACCTCTAGGCCATCGCCAGGGGTACCGTAGCGATCAAGGCCATCACTACGGGCAATTTCTAACAGCACTTTGCCCGGCTGCACCAGATCACCCGGCTCAACGTTGCGAGTTTGTACTCGCCCGGTAAAGGGAGCATAGATGCGAGTTTTGGCCAGCTCCGCCTCGGCGCTAGCGACACGTTGCTGCAGTAACTGCTCTTCTGTGCTGCCTGCGGCCAATGCCTCGGCCGATAGTTGCGCCCGTGTTAAAGCAGTTTGTGTATTTAGTTTTAACCGCTGAGCTTGCTCAACTTGCTCGGCGGCGATCAACCCCTCGGCGGCCAGCGCTTCACGGCGGCTTGCCTCGCGATTGGCTTGACTTAGATTATCTTGGGCCTCGGCCAGTGCCGCTTGGGCTTGAGGGCGGCTAACCTTGTGCAACTGCTGTAATTGGGTTTTGGCCTGATCTAGGCGCGACTGTAACTCACTTGGATTTAACTCGATCAGTAAATCGCCTGAGTTAACCCAGTCACCCTCGATAACATGGCGTGCGATTACTGTGCCGGTGATTTCACTGCCGATATGGGCAAGCGATTGATAGCGCACCTCGCCACTGGCGACCACTCGCAACTCAAGCGGCATAAGCTCTACCGCTAAGCCCGACACTACCGGGCCGCGCCACTTTTGTATGCCTACCACTAAGGCAGTACACAACACCGCGATAATAACCCCAACAATAATGCGCATGGCAACCTCGTGGCAGCAGCTTTATAGACTAACAGCAATGAGCGGCCGCATGTTTTAGATGGCTCGGGCGATGCTCGTACCTATGAACTTTAGTATACCGCTATAAAGCAACTTGGGTAAGAATCAACAAGTGATTGACAAGACTGGGGCCAGCGCCACTGCTAGACCAAACCGTTTTAAATAAAAAAGGCCCACTCATAAATATGAATGGGCCTTTTGACAATCGCTGAGTGCGCTAGACTAACTTATCGCTCTACTCGCTGGTAGGTAACGTTCGTCATAGTCACGGTGGACTGAGCGATCCCGAGATCTTCAAAACACTGCTCAAACGAATCTGAGTCTCCCGGTTGTCCGCAATTATCGTTGGTACTGGTATCTTGCGACTGCAGATAGTTACCAAACTTAAAGTACGACGCCGAATCATCCTCTACCGGAATACCAAACGAGTTGCCCATAGCGTAAACATGAACATCGCCGTAGTCATTGATAACTTTTAAGTTAAAGGTATCGCCGCTTTGAATGGTGCCCAGCGCGTATTTCTCTTCATTGCCACTGGTGTTGCGCAGGCGCACATAAACATCAAAGACACCGTTTCCGGCAACGCTATCATTAAAGCCTGACTCCGACGAATCGGACACATACAGCTTCATAATCGTGCCGGTATCACTAGCATGGTGCTGAGCGACAATGGTTTTTCCGCCATCGGACATATCCACTTTAATATCGGCCTGAAACAGCTCGTAGGTGTCAGTCATGGCGATACGAAGACCCGATTTGATTTTGTACTCATGACGCCAGCCATTACCGTTGGGAGTTGTTACCCGAGCTTGCAGTGGTACAAATCTAAGAGTGCTGCTGTTAACCAACGGATGCGGACTGCTGCCCTCCAAATCAAACAAACTACCATTGGTGATGGTACTAGGGATATTGGAACCAGAGCCGTTACTGCTTGAGCTTGAGCTGCTTGAACTAGAGCTTGAGCTACTGGAGCTACCAGAACCGCCATTACCGCAACCGTAGACATCGACCTCAAGTAAGCTGTTCCAGCTGTTTGAGGTGTTGCCGTAACCGGTGATTTTTACGTAGCGAGCCGCGACACTGGCAATTGGCGAAGACTCAAGATTTGAGCTTCCTTGAGATGTGGTGCTATACAGTACAGTACTCCACTGACTACCGTTACTTGAAACGGCAACATCAAAGGTTTGAGTGCGCTGATCACCCTTAAACCAAGCTGTTTTTAGCTCAGTGATGGTGCTGGTACCGCCTAAATCTAGAGTAATAGATTTGCCATTACCGCTAGAAGACCAACGGCTCGATAAATTGCCATCAATGGCGTTGCCGGGGCCGTTACCGTCGTGGCTGCCATCATCGCTAGCGCTGGAGATATTTAAGTTGCCGGGGTTGTTACAACCTTGCGAACTACTTGATGATGACGAAGACGAGCCGCCCAAAGCGACAATCGAGAAATCATCAAAGCGGCCCGTGCCACCGTTGTATTTTGCAAACAACTCGGCCGAGGTATTAGAGCCAGAATTAAAATCCACCTGCACTTTTTTCCAGCTTCCACTGTTAGAGTCGACATCAAAAACCGCGCCGTTGATATTCACACCGACCGTGCCTTTATCTAACACATAGGCGGTCAGCCGGTAATTGGTGTTGGCACTTAAAGAAATTTGCTGATCTACCCGACCACTGCTACCGGTTATTTTGGCTGATTTGCTACCGGAGTAAGCATCGCTCGATATCGCTGACGGGTCGTCATCATTCCAGCCCGTAAAGCTGTTTTCAAAACCGGGATTATTAATGCTAACGGCACTGGCTGATGCCGCCGTCATACTTAAAAATAGTATTGAGCTTTTAGAAAAAAATTTCATAGTTGTTCTCCGATGAAAGCTCCATCAGCTAAAGCACGTACTACTAATCAAGCGAGCCGCTTAATCATCGTGAATCGGTAAGCTGAATCGAAGCTGTCCGTATCAATGTTGCATGAGTTTGATTTATCCATTTTTCAAATCACATCCACGTGCACTTAAATCTGAACGGTGCGTCTAAGCGCAGTGGATAACGAACGATAAGAGAGCTGTATGAACACAAGAAATACCTATCAACTCTCACCGCCAACCGAGTTTGATTAACTGTGAGCACCTGCGTATTTAGCATCTTATTGTTCGCATGGCGTTACCAAAGACCTCAGACGAAACACCAAGCTGACTCAGCATGGGGCCGCCACTCTGGCACATTGTTTAACAAGCTAACGTTAAGTGCCTGCGCACCGCCGCTTGCCAAACAAGGCACAGACATTACCGCATTGAGAACCAATATGTATACCTATTATTCTGCCAATTATTACGACCACACACACAAAACAGAATAATATGTAACATTTGGCAGCTATATCTACATACCATTCAAAATTTGGCAAACAGGGAAGCAATCTCAGCCATCCGACGACACTATCGAAAACACTCAATTCATCGACTAATAGCTTCAACTTGGCGTAGCCATGCACGAAAACCACTCACGTTAAAGTCGGCATACAATACAGCCCCGCCAATTGGTCTAACTATTGATTGACAATTAGGCCGGCAAACGTAAACTCAACTGACCATAAAAGCTTCTCGCCAAGCGAGGGCTCAAAAATAACAGTTACCTCACATACCAGTACTGCAGCCATAAAAGAGCAGAGCACTGACGACCTGGACCTACCCTTTTAGGAGCAAACCTATGCCCCGCATCACCCCTCTTACCCTAATACTGCCTTTGGCTGTCGCAATATGTACCGGCTGCGGCGGGTCATCGGGCTCCTCCCCCACTCCTACTGTCGCCAGCTCATCTTCAAGCTCATCGGTTGCAAGCAGCAATACATGCACCGACACTGCGGCCCTGATCATTGACGCCGCCAGTGACGACGGCAGCCATGACGGTCACGGCCCCAGCAACGCTATTGATGCCAGCCTTGACAGTGAATCACGCTGGTCTTCTCTGGGAGATGGCAAGATATTACTGTTAGATTTGGGGGTCACCGCGAGCATTGCCGAGATTAAAACAGCCTGGCTCAATGCTGATACACGCACCTCGCTTTATGAGATTGAAGCCTCTACCGACAACAGTAATTGGAGCACCTTAGTTGCCAATGGCCAAGCTCAGAGCTCTGATGTCTTTGTAACAGATTCCTTTACCCGGATAGCCGCGCGGTATGTGCGGATTATCGGTCACGGCAACTCAGAAAATCTCTGGAACAGCTTAATAGAAGTAGAGGTACACGGCTGTGGCGGACTGGACACCCCAACCATCAAGCCAAGTGGAGCACCACCTATAGCCGAGCTAGACTCAAGCCTACCCCCCTCTGGCAACTTCGATTTATCACGCTGGTATGTGAGCGTACCGACCGACGATGACAAGGACGGACGAGCCGACAGCATTAAAGAAAGCACTTTGGATAACGGCTACCAACTACCAGAGTATTTCTTTACCGCTGCCGACGGCGGCATGGTGTTCCGAGTCTTCCCGTCAGGATTCAAAACCTCGACCAACACCAGCTACACCCGCGTTGAGCTACGGGAGATGCTGCGCGCCGGCAACACCAATATTAAGACCCAAGGGGTTAATGCCAACAACTGGGTATTTGGCAGCGCACCAGCCGCTGAACGTGCGGCCGCCGGCGGTGTAGACGGCAATATGCGAGCGACCTTGGCGGTGAACCGAGTATCCACCACCGGAGAAACCTACCAAATCGGCCGGGTAATTGTCGGGCAGATCCACGCCAACGATGACGAGCCGATTCGTCTTTACTACCGCAAACTACCAGGCAACAGCAAAGGTTCTATTTATTTTGCCCACGAGATAAAAGGGGGCGATGACACCTGGCATGAAATGATCGGCAGTCGCAGCGACAGCGCATCAAACCCAACCGACGGCATTGCGCTGAATGAGAAGTTTAGCTACGAGATAGACGTGCAAGGTCACACCCTAACCGTGTTTATTTATCGCGAGGGCAAACCTACCGTCAGCAAAACCGTTGATATGAGCAGCAGCGGTTATGACGAGGGCGGTCAGTACATGTACTTTAAAGCCGGCGCGTACAACCAAAACAACAGTGGCGGCGATGATGACTATACCCAGGTAACCTTCTACGCTCTGGAGCACTCGCACAATTAACCCAAATTTAAACACGGGCAGAGCGTCTTTGCTCCGCCCGAGTTCAATAAAACTGTACACCAAAGAACGTGCAACCTATAAACCTCAGCATTTTATAGTAATAGCCGTCATCACTTGGCCACCCTGTCGCAGTCGAAATAAAAAAGCACCAAGCAATCGAGCCTGACGATCATAAAACCCCAAAACAGACTAGTATCATAGATGACTCACAATCTCATTTGGTCAACCAATTTTGACACGCAGGCGGGCGAAGAGCCTCAGAAAATAATCAACACCAAGAGCAGAATATATTACCGTTATTACCTTTTATACTAATTTCACAAACGACTAATAACTGAACTTCTCGAAGAATATGAATAAAAACCTAGAAACAAACTGTTTTTAGATATTGTTCAGCACCGCCCTTGCATCCTGAAGTCATTTTGGTTGACAATGGCTATTACCACGTATAGCCAAATTGGGCGCCAAAGAGCGCTTACGTTAATATCAACAATAATGGTTCCCCCTGGAGGAAGACATGCGAAATAACAATAAACTCGCGAATGAAATAGTTAAAAAGCACAGCTTTAAACGATCTGTTTTGGTCAGCGCTATTGCCGCCGCTTCATGCGTAAGCGCAGCCCAAGCACAGGAAGAGCAAACACAAAACTCGGCCAATGAAACGCCAATAGTGGAAGAGGTTATCGTACAAGGCACTCGTGCCACGATCCAAACCACCATCGACATTAAACGCAGCTCCACCACCATCGTCGACGGTATGTCCGCTAACGATATCGGTGACATGCCTGCGCTATCGATTGGTGAAGCACTTGAGTCCATTACCGGCGCATCATCGCATCGTGAAAACGGCGGCGCGACCGAGATTTCTATTCGTGGCCTTGGCCCCTACCTAAGCGCAACCACCTTTAATGGGCGCAACGCCACTAACGGTAGCGGTGACCGCTCAGTTAACTTCTCGCAGTTTCCGTCCGAGCTGGTTAACAAAGTTGCTATTTATAAGACCCAAGATGCCAGCCTGATCGAAGGCGGTGTGGCAGGGTTAATTGCGATAGAAACCGTTAAGCCGCTTGATTTTAATAAGCGCCGCCTGCAAATCGAGGCGAAAGCCGGCATTCAGCCTAACCAACAAAATATCAGCGATTCTATGTCCGGTGATATCGGCTTTCGCGGCAGTGTTAGCTACGTTGATCAGTTTGAGTTTGATAACGGCTCGGCATTAGGCATTTCATTGGGCTATGAGCAAAGCGATATTGCTCAGCCAGAATCCGAGATGCGCGCCTCCAGCCCCAGCGGTACCTCACTGTTTGCTTGCATTAACGATCCTAATGTCACCGACCGAGGCTACTACCTCAGCTCCGCCGGCGATTGCGAAGATCCAACTAGCGGCCCATCCAATTCTGGTGGCTATAACACCGAAATTAACCCCGAGACCGGCAAAGCCTACAGTGACGGCAGTCCTTACGCATTTGCCCCAAGCTCTAACGGCTACCGCCAAAACGACACATCGGATGAGCGTGAAGCATTTTTTGCCGCCGTACAGTTCCAGCCCAATGACAAAATAGACATTAACCTTGATTACCAGCAATCCGAGCGTATTCAGGCAGAAAAGCGTCACGACTTAAACTTCGCCAATATGAAGCGCGTAACTCCAGGCGTTACGGCGGAGAATTTAGTCGTAACCGATACCGGCGCCATTACCAACTGGATGGGCGAAACAGCCATTGAGTCGAACAGCGAGCTATACCGTCGCAACGAAGACTATACCGGTTACGGTTTAAACATCGCATATGACGTTAGCGATAATTTAACCGTTTCTGCCGATTACTCTTTTTCTGAAACCGAACGCGTCGAGCACCAGCTGTTGCTTCGCACCCAGTCTGATGACCGCAATGTTTTCGCCGAGCTTAACTCGCAGTATCGCCCCATGGTGCAATGGGATACCGACTCAGGCATTCGTCAGTACCAAATCACCGATTTCGACATTACCGATCATACTCTATTCTCGGATCGCTACCGTGCACGTATCGATAGCGATGTCGATCGTACTAACACCATCGAAGCCTTCCGTGCAGACTTTGATTTACGTTTAGATGGTGGCGCTATTACAGGGATTAAAGGTGGTGTTCGGGTCTCCGAGCTTGAATATCTCGACATGGGACCAACCGCTCGTAATGAATTTGAAGTTACCATCGGCGAGCACGAGTTTTTAGCCGAAGTAAACCAAACCTGTGCTATCGACTTTCCCGAAAGCAACTTTATGTCCTCTGAGCGCGACGGCGCATTGTTCACCATCGTTGATGAGCAAGGCAATGTCACCAAAGCGGTGAACAGCTGGGCCACATTCGACACCGCCTGCGCTGTGTCGATGTTAGCCGACTTCACTGGGGAATCAATGGAATTCCCAGAAATGCCGGAGTCATTGGCCGGTGTTACCGACGTCACTGAGACGACCAAGGCGGCCTACATTATGGCCGACTTCGACAGCCAGCTAATGAACAAAACGGTTAGAGGTAATTTTGGTCTTCGCGTGGTACAAACCGACGTAGAGTCCATTGGCTACCGCACGCCTTACACCATCGCCACCTCTGATTCTGACATCCTCTCTTTAGTGCCCGTTGACGGCGCCGACCTTGAACGCGTAGAAGCCGGCGGTGACTACACTGAAGTTCTGCCAAGTTTTAACCTGATCGTCGACCTAACCGATGACCTTATGTTACGCGGTGCGATTTACCGTGGCCTGTCGCGCCCCGAGCCGGCCGACATGAGCTATCAGCGCGGCTTTACCGTCAGCAGTGAAGAAGACATCACCCAACTGGATGAGCTGATTCAAAACGTGAGTGGCGACGGCAACCCGAACCTGCAACCGTTAACCTCTTGGAGCTTTGACACCGCCATCGAGTGGTACCCAAATCAAGACACCCTGTTGGCACTTGGCATTTACCACAAGAAGTTCCAAGGTGGATTTGATACAACTCGCGTGACCGAACAGTTCAATATTGATGGGGTAACCGTACCCGCCCAGTTTGACCTAACTCAAACTAACGACGAAACCAGCAATCTGACGGGTTTTGAAGTTACCGCGACTCACAACCTCTCTTACCTACCAGGTTTTTTAAGCGGCTTTGGTGTTAAAGCGAGCTATAACTACGCTGACTCTGACTTTGAATTTGAAGACAGTAATTACGGCGACATCACTGTTCGCGACGAAGACGGAAATGTTGTCTCGCAATCCGAAGGAATCGTCGCGCCCGCTAACGTTCCTGGCTTTTCTAACCACGTATTCTCAAGCCAGCTGTATTACTCGGTAGGCGACTTTGATGCTAACTTGATCTACAAGTATCGCAGTGAATACTTCCAGCCTTACACCAGCAATGGCACCCGCTTACGCTACGTAGGTGACACCGGTGTGTGGGAAGCGCGCATGTCTTACTACATCACCGATAATATTCGCTTGAGCTTAGAAGGTATTAACCTGTTTGATGAACCCAAACAGCAATACTTTTACTCCAACGACAATTTGGGTGAAGTTAACAGCTACGGCCCTCGCGTCTTCTTTGGCGTAAAAGCTAAGTTCCTTTAATCCCTGTTCCTCGCCGTCTTAAATCAGACGGCAACGACTTTGGCCCGCATTAGCGGGCCTTTTTTTACCCTTAAATTAACCACCACCACACTAAAAACTACCCTCCCCATCATCACTCTTGCACTTAAACACTTCTGCTTAGATCTTGTATCTACATCAACGCTGTTACTCTTAATAATTTTTATCGCGTAACAACAAAATAACGCACATGCAACTTAACCGCATCAATGACAAGTCAACCTATCAGCCACCTTTCCGCTTAAACGCCCTGAAGGCGCACACTGATAACTGGCCAAGCATCAACTTGTCCGCGTTACTCTATCGCCCACAGACTTAAATCATAACCAGAACAAAAAGCTCAACAGTTAACCGAGAGCGAAACATTAGCTTACACATTACGGCTCGTAATAGCGCAACACACATGCACCACTGACAACGGCAAGCTTTAAACAAGGTAGACAAAAAGCCAATTTAAAACCCAAACGCAAAAAACCCCGGATAAACCGGGGTTTTTTGCGTTAAGCCAGAAACACTCTCTGGCGTTACATTAAGTTTTAAATGTTAATTAAAACTTATAGCTGGCGCCAACAGTGATACGACGATCGGTGAGGCCTTGATAACAAAGCATAGCACCATCATTCACGCAGTATTGGTTAACCTCAGACTTGGTCAAGTTAACACCTTCGATGCCGATGTTTAACTGATCGGTAACATCGTAAGAGATACTTGCATTAAGCTGACCACGGTCGCCCTGAACCACTGGGAAGCCCCATGGGTAGCTTGAAGTACTACCAAAGTCTTCCGAGCGATACGCTTCACGCCAAGTGTAACGAAGACGTGCAGAGATACCGTGCTTCTCGTAGTAAGTGGTAATGTTGTAAGCGTTTTCAGACAAGTCCAATAGCGCCTGCTTAAAGGTCACATCAGTAAGGCCAGAAGTCGCCTCAAACACATCAGATGCTCGGCTAGTAGCGTCGTTTACAGTATCGCCACCAGAGAACTCCTGCCAAGTGTAGTTAGCCATAAAACCAAAACCAGAACCCCAACCCAACACATCTTCGAAGTCAGCTAAATCGTACTGAAAGGCAAGCTCGATACCTTTCTGAGTAGTTTCGGCATCATCATTGATGGTGGTTGATCTTGGTACACAGATGCCAGAACCTTGGTTAGCATCTGACGCCAATACGTTGCGGTCAGCAATTGGGTTCCAAATACCGCCACTGGCACAAGTCTGATCGTTGATTTCACGATAACCGTTGGCATCCAATGGAGCATCTTCGGTTTGCGCACGGTGCAAGTTAGTACGCTTCTTCTCAAAGTAACCAATGCTGGCTACGGCAGAAGGTGCAAAGTAGTATTCCGCCGAGATATCAAATGACTCTACCTCTTCTGGCTGTAAGCCTGGGTTACCAATAGTTACCGCAGGGTTTGGACTGGTGCTGTAGCTAGTAGAGGTAGACAGAGCGGTGAAGCCCGCACGGTTAATATCTTGGCTATAGCCTGCACGAAGAACTAAGTCATCGGTAATGTTGGCCACCACGTTAATACGTGGCAACAAGAAGTCATAATCACCTTTGTAGGTAACCAACTGCTCTTCACCATCCAAAGAAGAAATACCAGTTGAAGCCACTTCTGATTCGACGTAACGGAAACCAGCATTACCACGGAAGATACCGTACTCAAAGTTTGCTTGAGCATAAAGCGCGTGAGTTTCTTCTGAAATATCGAAGAAGCTATTAGTTTCTGAAGAAGGCGTGCTTAAAAGCTTCTTATCGTCTTCCGCTAAACCGGCCTGATGCGCGGCAGTAGCGTCGATAAGAGTCTGCATAGTGCCTTCAAAATCTGAAGCAATCAGCTCTGGGTTAACCATCAGGAAGTCGGCAATATAAAGATCGCGACCGTCGCCATCACCAAAGTTATCAGGACCTGCAGTCATCAACTCAGAAAAACTGCTAGCGCGTGCCGAGTGAATCATGCTGCTGTAACCAACGTTCACGCCGGCATCTTCGTTCAAGCTAGATGCTTCGCTATAACGGTAGCCGAAATCAACAGTAGTGATGCCGCCAGCACTTACGTCGAAGGTAAAGTCCGCACGGAAAGCGTCTTCTTTGTTTTCGGCAAAGTCGTTAGCAACTTCAAATGCATCCAACACATAGTTGTCTGCATTCAACATATCTTCACGGGTTGGTGCATTAGCAGTGCCATAAGCAATACCGAAAGCCAAACCATCACGCAGATCGTACTCAAAAGGTACAGCGTTATCATTACCGCCACCCGCATCCAAAGGTGCGTTAGGGTTAATAAAGTTAAGCGTGGTGTTGATGCGTGGGTTAACGGTCGTCGACTTAGAGCGAGCAACCTCTACAGTACCGGACAATCGACCAGCTTCCCAGTCGGTTCCCAAGCGAAGAATTTCACTTTCGGTATTGCGAGAGTCAGTGTCTGTTGAGATACGCAAGTTTGGATCGTCATCGTCGTGGGCAATATTAACGCCAATAACACCTACTTGTGCCGCCTTAATGGAACCTAAGTCTTGAGAACCGTTTTCACCAGGGAGCACACCAAAATCGATATCCTGGAAGTGAGTAGGCGTAGAGGTTTGCAACATCGCACTAACACCAGAAGCCTGGGCGCGGTAGCTTTCTTCTTTAACATCTTGATCGTTTAAAATTGCATCGGCGTAGATTTTTACGCTGTCATTAGGTGCCCACTCAAACGCACCAGAAAAGTTAGTGGTTTCGTATTCAAAGCTTTCAGCTTGTTGAATTAAGAACTGCACCGGAAGAAAGTCAAACGATTGGGCGCTAGGGTAGCCGCTATCGGAGGCAACCAAGTTATCCAAATCAACGCGTGGGCGGAAGTTAGAAACATCTTGTTCGGCGTAGCTCGCACTAATCACAAAGCCCATATCACCGGCACTGGTTTCCCAGTTGTTACCAAAGGTGCCAGAAATTCGTGGCGTAAGCGTACTGTCAGTCGCCAGGCTGCTGTTTTCACCTTGGACGCGGACCGAACCGAGCATCTCTTTAAGCTCAAGTGGTCGAATTGTTCTTAGGTTGATAGTACCGCCAACCGAGCCTTCAATGGTCTTGGCATCTGGTGCTTTGGTTACTTCAACAGCCGCAATAATTGCAGCAGAAACATCTTCAAAGTCGATACCGCCACGACCACCACCAGAACCCACAGTAGATACGCCGTTGATTTCAGTGCGGTTAGCGTTAGTACCACGAATCTGAACGCCAGTACCTACACCACCGGTACGAGTGATCTGAACACCAGGAACGTTTTCGAGTACTTCGGCTAGGTTTTGGTCGGGCAATTTACCAATATCTTCCGATTTAATAACTTCGATAAGGTTATCTGATGCACGTTTTTCTTGGATAGCGCTTTCAAGAGAGGCGCGAATACCTGTTACCACCACCTCTTCTATTACCGCTGATTCTTGTGCAACAGCAACTTGGGCAAACGTCAGTGCTGACGCGGTCATCATTGCGCCACTGATAGCCGCAATAGCTTTAGATAAATTAGTTTTTTTATAGTCGCTCACTTCTCATTCTCCATAATTATGTTTTTAGGCAGGACAACTTCTTTCGCCATGGAAACATTACCCAAAACACCACCACATTGTCAACCATTTTGAATACATATGGTTACAACCAATATGGCACCATTCCGGAATTATTTTAAAATCTATATATATCAATAGGTTAAAGCGCCGCAAAGAGTCGCGGAAAACTTATATAATTACGCTAAAAGAGACCCCGAAAAGTCAGAGCCAGCAATCAATATGGTCGAAATCACCATTACGACAGGGGATAACAAGGATGTACGGTTTACCAATTTGAAAACCACGATTGACAAAATAGGAGAAAATGGCCCGGAACCGTAAAACTCGAGTAAAACCGCGCAGTATCGCCAATAATTTGTATCGCCGACAAGGAAGGCTGGTCAACACGGAGGGAGTATCAAGGGGGATTTTGAGAGGAAAATAAAATCTGCCCCCGCAGAGCGAGGGCAGATATAACCACCATAAAACTTTAAAGAACTTACTCTTGTCCGACGACTACTTCAGCGCTGTTGCTGTGGTAGATCGAATCAGCGTTCACGTCTGGGTCCAATGAATCACCAACGCCGTAAGCTTCAAAGTCATCCTCAAACACTACCGCTGTACCCGCAAGGTCAGAGAACACTTTGACATCATCAACGCTATAAACCGCCGTAGGAATCGTTGAACCATTATCACCAAACTTAAAGATAATATATTCAACACCTTCCATAACCTCAGATGGCGAAGATGATGCCGATGCAAATGGGTCAACGGTCACGCTTACACCATTAATGGTAATGGTAAGCATGGGCGTGGTGCTGGCATCGGCAGCGGATGCATCCCAAGTTACTTCCACGTTGTTCCACACATCTGGGGCGTAAGGAACCGCCACATCAATACCGTCTTGATCGCGAATAGCGTATTTATCCGCTTGAATCCGCAAATCAACAATAGCTTTACTGGTGCTGGTAGATGAGCCAAACAAGCCAATATAAGCATCTTTAGCGCTGCCATCGGCGGTTTCAGCATTGTCATCTTTTAAGAAAGCGACTGACAACTTACCTTTCTCAATAGCTGAGTCGAATTTATAGCGCAACTCACCAGCATCATCGATCATGTTGTCGGTGATTTTTGCTATTTTATTTCCGGCATTGCCCGGACCTGTCCCGCCACCAGTGCCACCACCTGAACCTTGCTCTTCCGTGACCGACACACTTGCCACGACCACTTCAGCGGTATTGTTGTGATAGACCGAGGCCGCGTCTTCTTCTGGATCAAGTGAAGCGCCTACCGTGTAGCTTTCAAAATCATCTTCAAACGCCAACGTCGCCCCGTCTTTATCAGAGTAAACTTTAACGTTATCAACATAGAAAGCCGCATGAGGAATCGTTGAGCCGTTATCACCCAATTTAAACACTAGCGTCTCAACACCACCTTGAACGGTGGTCGGAATAGATGACGCCGACGAGAACGGCTCGGTAGTTACACTGACACCATTAATCGTAATGGTGACAAGCGGAGTGACTGAGTCGGAGGCGCCAGAAGCATCCCAGGTCATTTCCACATCGGTCCACTCACCGGGAACAAACGGAATATCCACATCGATACCGTCTTGATCGCGAATGACATATTTGTCAGCCTGGATACGCAAATCAACCATCGCTTGACTGGTGCTAGTTGACGAGCCGTACAGACCTATATAGGCGTCTTTAGCTGTGCCATCTTCGGTTTCCGCTTTATCATCTTTCAAGAAAGATAAAGTCAATTTACCCTGAGATATTGCTTCACCAAACTTATAGCGTAGCTCACCGGCATCGTCGATCATGTTATCGGTAATTCTTGCCGCTTGAGTGGTACTCACAACCGTATCAGCACCAGTAATGGTGATCTCTAAAGTCGCAGCCGTACCATCGGCAGACTGAAGCTCTACCGTATCCACGATCGAATCTTCCGCGCCGGACAAGGAAGCAACTGTGGTATCGGACGTGTCAAGAGAGTAGAGCCAAGAACCGTCAGCACTGATCGAGAAGGTGCCATACATAGTGCTTTCATCGGTCAGCGGCTGAATCGTAGCTTCACCTGAGTCAGAGTCAGACACTGACACGGTTCCGGCCAAATCATCTTCGGTGCTATTGGTAATAGTCGCCGTCAAGTTTCCAAAAGTGGCCGGAGTATTAACGGCCGGAGTTGAACTTGAGCTGCTGCTACTGTTGGAGACATCTGGGACATCAAAAACATCATCGCCATCGCCCCCACAAGCTGCCAATGTTGCGGCCAATATAGACACAGTTAAAAGCTTCATCTTCATAAGTTTACACCCTTATTATTTGTTAAAGATTTTATGTAAAAACGTCTGAATATATAAAATTTAATCTTACTTTTAAAAAGATCAGTCGCCCGACGCATGACTCACCAATCTAAAACTATCAAAAATCGCCTCATCCTCTAAAGTTGGAGCGGTTTCATGGGTCAACTCGATATTGTCTATGCGTAACTCGTATTGTTTCCGAGCATCGCTATCTAGCTCAGCAGGAGAACCTGGATTATTAGCAATTAGTTCTGGATTAAATTTCGCGAACACCATCATGGAGGTACGATTGCCACTATTAAAAGTGGTTGTAGCTTGATAATAACTATCACTTGAAGATTCAGCAGCGCCGTTGTTTTTTAAATCGTCATAGTTGACCGACACTTCATGCAACACTTGTGTACCACCAGAATCTTTCACGCCAATACTGGCTGTCGAGCTTGCAACAGACTTTACGAGCAAATACATACTTAACGTATATTCGGTATTGGGAAGAATTCCATCGACCACCTGGTACAGGCTCGGAGTGCTGCTTTCATCGGCCGCGTAACGATAACCTAACTTAGCCGAGCCGCTTGATGAATCATCAAATGCTGTATTGCTGGAGTTGCCTACGTCACCCAGCCCTTGGGTTTCCTTCCCATCGCCCGAATTTTCCAGGGTTGTCCAACCAGTAGACAGATCCTCATCAAAATTAGCATTTACAATAGCCACAGATTTACGCAGCGCCATAGGCATACGAGCGATAATCTTTGCCTCAGTGTTATCACCGGAGTTAAAGGTAACCGAACGAAACTCAAAATCATTCGAGCTATCCGTTGCCATGTGCTCACTTCCATCGTCCAACACTACGCCAAACTCGCCCGCACCTTTGACAAAAGCCGACAGGGTGTAAATAGTATTTTCCTGTAACGATATGTTTTGAGTTAAGTTGCCAGTGCCGGAAACCACTGCCGAAAAGCCTCGCGAAAACACCTGATCACTGTCGCTGGAAACCTCTGTCGTGCCAGAAAATATCCAGCCATCGGCACCGTCATCAAAATCGTGATTGTTTATCGGATAACGAATCACATAGCCTTGACTATAGGGGGGCGTATAACTTTTAGGGCCAACCTGGGTAGCAGTGAGCGGAAAACGACTCACTGGGCTTAATGCAGGGTGATCGGCACCAACATAGGTATTGGATTCACGAGACTGACCATCCATGTCTTTATCCACATGATCAAAATCACCTGTGCTGGCCACTACCGCCCCCAAGTTAGGGCTATTTACACTTGGCCGCCATAAACCATCCTCGGCTTTAGCAAGTACGGCATCAATAAAGTGAATACCCTCCACCGCACTTAAGTCGTCACTGTCCGAAAAGCTCTGCCCGTAAACAATATTCCCAGCTATTTCTGTATCACCGCCTGGCATCCCGTCACTCGCCTGAGTCAAAACGGGTCCAATCGCATTGGCAATGAGATTATTAACTAGGTATACATCTTTAGGGTTTTTAGATTTTTTACCACCATCAACATTTAAACTATTAACACTATCAACAATCGTATTAAAACCAACATATACGTTTTCTAGCTGCTGATAACCACTATCGCTGGGACTGGAGTCCGCCCCCATCAGAACAATGCCGCCGTGATGAGTGGTATTTTTATAGCGCACGCCTTCGATATAATTGTTAACAACTAAATGACCGTCGTCGATAAGGCGTATCCCCCCCGCATAAGGGTGATCATCGCCAATAATAAAATTATTGGCGATGATGGCATCCGCACCATGGCGAGTAGTAATAGAGCCATAGCTGTCACGAATGGTATTGTGAACAATGCTGTTATTGCCGGCTTTATTGGAAATCACCTCAGCCTCGGCATCTATTCTTTCAAAATAATTATGTGCCACCACAGAATAAGAGTCTGCGCTATGGCTAGTGCTTAAGCCTATCCGTACGGCTTCATATTCATTGTCGTCACTAGATGCGTACGCTTTACCCGCAGCCGGAGCTCTATCACCAAAATAATTGTGGTCAATTTTTGCGTAATCTATTTGAGTGGTTGCCGGATCGGTATCGTCATCAATCCAACGATCCACCACCAACAGTGCACCACGCGAGGTTTTCCCCGCAAACCAGTTATGATCTATACGGGTGTACTCACCGTAATCGTAGATCCACTTAGTGTTGTTACCACTACCGGAATCCATGTCGACAATCGCGATTTCCGTTATACGACAATGGCTGCATACCGTACCGCCACCTAAGCGCGTTGCAATCATATTACTGTTAGCGGTTTCGCCGCCTTTAAAAACAAAACCTTGCAACACCAAATAAGAGCCGCCCATCTGCACTTGCACTTCACCACCGATGATTACTTGACCGGGGTTCTCGGCGGCAATGGTAATAGGATTATCTGCCGAGCCATTACCACCAAACGACAGCTCGAAGTCGGTGTATTCACCATCCGCCAGACACAGGGTCGTACCCGCTGTCATAGCTGTGCTCGCCGCACTTTTTAGCGCCGAGACAGAATTAACCACTTGTGAACACTCAATACTCGGAACAGTGTCAGCATCGGTAAATTCACCGGCAACCGGCACATCATCGGCGTGAGAGGGGACGCTCGACTGCATTGAGGAGCTGCTACTTTGTTGGCTGCTGGAACTAACATCAGACGACGCTAGCGAAGAAGAACTGGATGAGGTACCCGCAGAAGACGATGGTAATGACGAACTAGAATTGCCGCCATTAGACGAATCTCCCCCACCAGAGCCACCGCAAGCGGCAACCATCATGGTTGATAGCATTAAAAAGCTTCTTACAACTCGCATAAACAACCCACAATTTTAACTATTATTGTTATTACAACGACAAGCACAAACAGCTAAACCGTTCATGCTTTCCTTGTTCTCAACTGCTTATTGATCAGCTAAAAAACTGCACCCAGCCAGCCAATCATTCCGTCATCTTAACGAATAGAGCAACACACTCAGGGTATCAACTAGACGTTAAACCAAAGCCTGCTGTTGCTATAAAGCCATTTGTCAGCGGTCAGCCCCGCTCACCAGACAACGACACTACCGAATTGACGACAGCATTGTCAACCGATTTGGAATACACAAAATAAACCAATATAGGGAAAACTTATGACACTAGGAGATATCCTTAAGTATCAAGGACTTATCAACGAGGGATTAGATACGATAAAATTCTGCGGCATCGCACGGCAAGACATAAACCGCCGAAAAAGCTTAATGAGGCAAAGCAAGCTGAAGCTTCACCAGAGATTCGCAAGAAAGAATCCCTCAGAAAGGGGACGCTAGCACCGCCCACCTTGCTAGGTAAACGGCGCTTATTCAGGAAACTAAGGTCTGTGTGTTATCAGTCTAAGGTAATGGACGAGAAGGTCGCCTGCGCATAGTGACCCGCTTGCGAATCTTCTGCCCAAACTCCCGAACCTGCACAGCCTGCGTACCACATGCCGTCCTGGTCTTTACTGCTGCATTGGTTGTAAGCACCGGCCTTAAAGTAAAACCAATCACCGCTGTAACCACGCGGGTTATCTAGCTCATCCACGTTACCGTTAGGATCTACATTGTTTGACAGATCTACCGAGTACTCAACTTTAGGGCGGCCCTCCGCCTCGAAGGTCAAATGCATCACATTACCCACCACATCAACGGTATAACTAAAGGGTTGATTAAGCTGAACACCCTGCTCTTTCGGGTCGTCCGCAGAATCCCAAAGGTTACCCCACACGGGGTACGCAATATCCGTGCGATTGGGATCATCTTTCGCTAGATTACGCTCATAAGTCCAAAATACAGAGCCATAATCATGATTGGGGAATTTTTTATAATATATCTTTAATGGCTCATTACCGTAGCCAAAACCTCGAGCCATTTTGTCATCTTTACCCGCATGTATTTGCCCCACAACCACAGAGTAAGCAGGTTTTTTATTGGGGTTTTTAGCTTCTACGGCAACATGATTAACCGCTAAGGTTGCCGACAAGCGTCCACCAATTGATCCATAACGAGACGCCTTAGAATGCGCCGCTAAAGCAAAGTTATTTCCTGGGGCTTTAGTTTTAGAGCCTGCAGGGTCAATCATTTGCCGCAGTTCACTGCGAGTATTAGTGGAGCCTGATGTGGTTATGGCCTTATTCGGCGCGGTAAATACCACTCCCCCATCGTTAGCATAAAAAAACCGCGGTTCGAGTAACCGGCCAATATGGGGTGGCGCGACCTCATCGATTTTACCATCGCGATTGCTGTCCATTGGCAGGGTGATTTTCCAATGGGACAAATCCATAACTGAACCAGGTATTTTTTTTCCAATAAGATCCTCAGACTTAAAGGCTTCTTTCTCCATCGGCCCTTGGCATGCAGTCAGAAGTATAAAAGAGGACACTATTGCACAAGCGGCAATCGGTATAGTAGACACTGACTTTTTAAAGTTTATTATCATTTTTCACTCCCGTTAACGACACTACTTATAGATTTTAAAAACTTTATAGTTTATGAAAACACAACCTCAAATCGAGATCTTCCACAATAAACAAATGAGGTTTTCTACTATCAACAACCAACACCATACCGGCCGCACCAGTTAATGACCGGTAAGCTTTAGCAAAGCCACCATCAATACAGATTAACTGTCCCTGTGCATATATTGGCGATTCAGCATCTTTCAGTTTCACTGGAACATGACCATTAATTAACACACTTCTTTCATCGCCACTAAGCTCTTTAGCTACTTTTGCAACAAAATCTTGGTTGTTTCGAGCATCAAAATATGGGTTTTTTCCTTCCCGGTGGTAGTGCTTATCCTCAATAAAATAGCGTTCAAACGTTGTCATTTTATCGCGACCAAACAACGGCGAACTAGGGCCGCACCATAAATACCAAGCAATATCCGACAAGTACTTACAGCTATTAGTATTGCGCCGCGAGTAAGCTTTTCTAAGCTGTAACTCTAAGGCATCAAATAACGCACGTCCTTTAAGCTCTCGATCATTCACACAAAACGGAATCGGCTCAAGGTTTTCATCAACAGGAAGGCAGCCGTGGCACATAGTGTAGCCATCGTCCGTCTCTAACAAGCCGCCATTGGCAAACAAGAAATTTATATGTTTTTGCAACCGCTCCGAGCCAATAAATTGCAGTTTTAAATATTCTATTAGCTGCCATTCCTGTTCGGTCAATGAGGAGGTAGACTCTGGATTAACCGTAGGGAATCGCGTATCAGACAAGACAACTGTATTACCCTGAAGGTTAATAGCCCCTGAGGTGAAGTCAACTTTGCTAAGCATGGCCCGATCAGCAAGAGAAAAATGGGGGTTGCGTTCGATGATTTGCTGCTCCAGCTTAAATTGCACAATCGCAATAGCTTTATGCATCATCGAGTAAGAGCGGCTAGAGAATGCATCAGCATTACAACTAGAGACAAAATTTAAACAGGGATCATCAGAGTAATATTCTTCAGCCAGATCGGCCAAGCGGTTTAAACAAATACCATAGTCTTCGGTCAAAGTGCTGACATCGCCATACTTAAGGCATAAGCGCACTACCGTCGCAATGCACTCTAATGAACCAGATGCCGCCCCCATCCACAACACATCATGATTACCCCACTGGATACTCACTGACGGCAGTGCCTCTAACTGTTCTAATATTTTCGCAGCATCTGGTCCTCTATCGTATATATCACCAACCACATACAAACGATAGCGGATTAAAGCGGTAATCGCTTTGGCGATATAACGACACAGCTGCTCACGATCTTGATCGTCAAGCAAAGCAATCGCCTCCCGGCGCTGCTCATCAAGTTCACCCGTTATAGCGTATTCATCTAATATATTTAAAAACCAGCTACAACTAGAAAACGTCTCAACTCCGACCGGCCAAAAACGACGATCCTGCTTAAAGTTAAGCAGGATCTCCATCATGGCAGTTAGGTTATTAAAATGTTCAAGATTATCCGCAGAAGGCAAGCTTTCACCCAGCAAATAATGACGCAAAGCCTCTAACGGAGCCTTGGGGTTGCGAGCAACATACTCATCAATCAGCGTTTCGACCACAGCAAAACGCTGCCGCACCAAGGATTCAAACATATCCCCCTGGCCATGCAAGTCAGATATAAAAACTTTATAGGGCGTTGTTGACATCTATGCGCCACTCACTGAATAAATTAAAAAACACTTTCACAATTAAGCTGACGGCAGATATCAGTCAATTTTGACGAGAACCCTTCCTCGGCTTTACGCAGCCAAACTCGAGGGTCATAGAACTTTTTATTCGGAACATCGGAGCCCTCTGGATTGCCAATTTGAGCACAGAGATAATCCTTGCGGTCCTCATAAAACTCACGCACACCAGACCAGTACGCCCACTGTAAATCAGTATCGACATTCACCTTAATAACACCGTACTCAATCCCCAGTGCGATATCTTCAGCAGATGAACCGGAACCGCCGTGAAATACAAAGTCTATCGGGTTGTGGCCCAAAGCAAATTTTTTGCTTACATAATCCTGAGATTCTCTTAAAATTTCAGGCCGAAGAATGACATTGCCAGGAGAATAAACTCCGTGAACGTTACCAAATGAAGCCGCAATAGTGAACTTGTCACTAATTTGACTGAGTTTTTCATGGGCATAAGCAACCTCAGAAGGTTGAGTGTACAAACGCGATGAATCTATATCTGTATTATCAACCCCATCTTCTTCGCCGCCGGTTACCCCGAGCTCAATCTCCAGAGTCATTCCTATTGCACTCATACGCTTAAGGTACTCGCAGCATGTTGCAATATTGTCCTCTAATGACTCTTCCGACAAATCGATCATATGCGATGAAAATAATGGCTTTCCATATTGCTTAAAGTACTGCTCTCCCGCATCCAGCATCCCGTCAATCCACGGCAGAAGCTTACGTGCGGCATGATCAGTGTGAAGCATTACATGAGCGCCATAACTAGGCGCCATAGAGTGAACATGTAGTGCCGCCGAAACAGCGCCTTTAATCGAACCTTGGTGATTCGAATTGCTAACTGACTTGCCACCATAGAAAGCGGCACCGCCATGAGACAGCTGAATAATAATCGGAGCACTCAGCTCCGCCGCAACAGCCATAACGCTATTAGCCGTGCTTGAACTGGTAATATTTACGGCGGGCAATGCCATCCGTTGCGCTTTGGCGTAAGAAAAAGTCTCAGCGACTGCGTCGCCGAGAATAACATTTTCAGGTAGGGTTAATTTATTAATCATGGACAACTCTCTTGTGGATTGTTGGATACTAGAGCTAAATTCACTAAAAGCTGGGCATTTCACTTTCAGCTATAATTGCGCCCTTATGCTGTATCACCGTTGAGGCCAGGATATGGCCTTTCATCGCAGCACTTTGCTGACTTTCGCCTCGTGAGCGAAAGTGCAGATAAGCTGCATTAAACGAGTCCCCTGCCGAAGTGGTATCAACCACTTCAACTCGGCGCCCTGTCACCATTGCTCGGGTTTCACCATCGTCAACACAGCAGCCGTCCGCACCCATTTTGAGGATGATTTCTCGGGCACCGCATTGACGTATTCTGTCAATCACTGCATCTTTATCGGCGTCGCCATAAAGCATCGACTCATCATCGATGGTCGGCAAAGCTATATCACTAATGGCATAAGCTCTGTTAAACGCCTGTTGCGCATCATCGGTGTTGCACCATAAAACCGGACGATAGTTCCCGTCAAAGACAATTTTCTTGCCCGTCGACTGCAAGCTTTCTAACAGTGCAAAAAGTCTTTCGCGAGATGGCTCATCAAGTACAGCCAAGCTAATTCCCGACAAATAAATAAAATCAAAGTCAGACAGTTTCGTCATAAGCTGTTGCTGCTTAACATCACTGTCTAAAATGTATTTTGCTGCAGAATCGTTGCGCCAGTAAATAAAATGGCGCTCGCCAGACCCATCGTTACTGATATGATAGATACCTGGTCGCTTGCTTGTATCAACTTGCACTAAGCGAGTATCTACGCCATTTTTTTGCCACTGAGCAATCATCCAACGACTTACTTGATCGTCACCCATTGCAGTCACAAAGCTGGCTTTACTGCCAAGCCTAGCCAAATAAATGGATGTATTTAGAGTATCCCCTCCATAGCCCATAACCGCCGATATTTTTTCGATATCGCTGGACAAGCTACCACTGGAAATCTCCAGCATGCATTCGCCAATAGCTGCAATGTTCACAAACTACCTCTTTAATAAAAAAAAGACCCGAGCGTTACTCGGGTCTAATAAGCGGACGATTAAGAAAACAACAAGCCGCCATTAACATCCATATTCAACCCGGTCAGGAACGAAGCTTCATCCGAGGCCAAATAAGCAACAACGTCTGCCACTTCATCTGGGGCACCTTCGCGACGCAAAGGTGTCGCGCCGGCAACATTTGTGCGTGCTTCATTTTTGGTAAAAGTATCGTGAAAGGTTGTACTAATCATACCAGGGCACAATGAGTTCACACGAATACCCTGAGGGCCCAGCTCTTTCGCCATAGATCGAGTAAAGGTCATAACGGCCCCCTTTGCCGTGGCATAAGCAGAGGCTCCTGGGCCACCACCATCGCGTCCAGCCTGTGATGAGAAGTTTATAATCGATCCGCCTTTGCTCATATGAGGAACGACATACTTAGTCATCAAGAAGGTACTGGTTAGGTTTAAGCGAACCACAAAATCAAAAAATTCTGGATCCATCTCATTAAGAGTTTTACGCTCGACCAAGCCACCTGCAACGTTCACCAAAATATCAATTTTTTCGCCAAAAGCTTCTTGTGTTTTAGCAACAAGATCTTGCACTTGCTCGGGCTTCGTCATATCACCACGAACCAAAATTGCCTCGGCTCCCAGCGCTTTTACTTCGCTCAAAGTACTCTCGGCTTGTTCTTGGCTGCCGTAGTAATTGATTACCAACTTAGCGCCTTCTTTGGCAAGCTTTACAGAAATAGACCGGCCGATGTCACGTGCACCCCCGGTAATGATGCAAACACGATTTTGAAGCTTCATATATACCTACCTAAAGACCAATTAGTGATTTCTATTAAAAGGGCCTTTTCTTGCCATCCAAACAGAGGCTTTAACAAAGACAAGGGAGCCCGCACCTATAAATATTAGCTATAAAGACTCTACAGCAATCAAGCTCGGTTTATTCTTTACCCACAAGGTCAGCGCGAATCGGGCTGAAAATATCAATCAAGATGCCGGCCTCTAAACAAACAGCGCCATGCTCTTCATTAGGTGGAACATAGAAACAATCACCCGCTTGCAAAATCTTCTTTTCACCGTCGATCATCACTTCAAACTTGCCCCGTTCAACATAAGCAACTTGAGACTGAAAGTGACTGTGAACATAGCCTTCACTGCCGGTTTCGAAGGTGACACGGACAACCATAATCTGTTCGTTATAGCCCATGACTCGACGCTTAACACCCGGCGCCACGGCTTCTTCTTCAATGGTGCTCATTTCAATAAACTTTTTAGATTCAATCAGCATTTTTATCACCCGTTACTTTTAAAAATTTAAATATCCGCACCTGCCATGTGAGCGGCCGCAACAATCAATGCTTGCTTGACTGAACAACCTTGGCCTCAACTGGAGCGGAATCTTTACTGCCATTGGTTAGCACTAAAGTGAAATCACCTAAATCACCCATATTTACGATCAACTCTGAGCCGGTATTGGTCACTTTGTAACTCAACGACTCCACTCGGCTATAGGCATTCTGTACATATTCAGCCGTACCGTTGTACTCGCCATGGGGTTCAACCACGGCATACATAACGGCGTTATCAGCCTGCAAGCGACGCACCACACCCTGATCACGACGAAGATTGTGATTAGGATCATTAGCACCCAGCTGAAAAAATAACGTTTCTGCCGCACCTTTACCCTCTATGTGGTGGCCATAGGTGTAAGAGTAAAAACGGTTATCTAACAACCACGTTAGTCGGTTATTACTAGCGGAATTATCAGCCTGAGCACGCAACAACATATGTTGGTAGCCATTAGCATCACCCATGGCTTTCCAAGTATTAAAACTCTTATTGTTAGATAAGTTATGATCTATCACTTGGCCATTAAAATGCAGCGGCAAATCATACAAATGTTTAGCGTCAGCCTGCACAGCAACCACATCAATGACAAAGGGCTCTACCGCCTCAGGCTTAACTAACGCCTGAACACGCGTAAAATTAACACCTTTATAGGCGGTATTTATCCGACCAATACTAATATCTGCCAAATCACTCTGAACGAAAATAACTTGCTCGGCAGGCTTGTCATTCGCTTCAGACAAATTGGCATTAAATTGGTTTTTTTTGTCTACGACTAAAGTGTTATGAGCAATCGTTTGTTTTGCCCAGGTGTCATTTTCTAGCAAGTAATGACCGCCGTATTTAGCCTCGACATTAAGATACCGCGCTGCACCATAATCGCTAACAACTTCATTACCGTTATCGTAGAACTGCCAGCTTAAGCGATCGTAATGTCCATGCCCCATACCTTGACTGGTATTTTTAGCCACAACCAAAGTGCCACTCTCGTTATCACCCGAGCGCATCAACGTTAGAGCACCCTGTGTACCCGAGGCGCCATCACGATAGACTTTTGATGAGTACGGATAAGGCGCGACTGAGTTATTAGCAATAATCTCAGACAGAGCCACGCCACCCGCACTAAGGCTAACGCGCTCTTGCTGCCGAGCAATATCGCTTAAGCTTTTATCCAAGGTAATGTCGTAGGCAATTGCGAGTGCCTGCACCAACTCTTCGGTCTTGATGCCTTTATCTTTTATCGCATCATTAATGGGTAAAAATAGACCGTTATAACTTAACTCGATCGTGGTCTTGATCGCCTTAAGCAATATTCCATCACGGTATTTGAAAATTTCTTTTTTCGGCTCATTGGTTTGAATCGCTTTAGCAAACCAAACAAAAGGCATTAAGGCATAACGTTGATAATAAGGCCCTTCAGTGTAATAGCCGTCGGGCGAGAACAACTCATCCAACTGCTTGTAAAAACCTGAGTTACCGCTTTCATCCAAACCAGTAAGCGCCTGTGCTACATAATCATCGCGCCCAGTGGCATAGCCCACCATACCAACCGCAGCTACCGCCCAAGTACCATGATTGTGAATTTTATCAAAGGTTTGCGGCTGTCCTTTAGACAGATAATCGGCAACAGGAAACAATAAATTATTCTGTATATTACGTTTCTGCTCGTCCGTCAAAGCTTCAGCAACCATATCGTAAGCCTGTATGGTGTACACCAACCACACAGCTTCATTTAAGCTCTGCCAAAACAGCTTCCCTGGGGTTTGCTCTTTTTTCTCGGGGTGTAAACCAAGCATTGGATACATCTGCGCATAAGTGTCGAGCATCTCGGTCACGTATTCGCTGTAGCGGCTTTCACTGCTTAGCTGAAACTGTAATGCAGCCGCGTACATAGCTTTATAATTACGCTTGTGTTGCTCGTGAGTATAACCACCGCCTGCATCCTTAGGCCAAGGCACAACGATACCTTCATCGAGGGCCGCATCGGCTAAGTGTTTATTTGCCTGCATCGATTGCTCTAACAGGCCGCCACCGGCTTGCCGTAGTGCAACTATGTCCGCCTCACTAATCACTAACGATGGCGACTCGGCCGCACTGCTCACCGCACCGGTCAGCAACAAACAAAAAATAGCGCTAACTTTTATAACTACAGAAGATATCTTCATAGCAAATTACTCAGAGAATTTATTATTTTCAGAGGCAAAGGTCGACTCCATACCCGGTACAACGCTCTGCACCTGATACAAGGGTTTATGGCTGTATGTGTTATCGCTGATACGTACCACCGGGCCACCCACGGTATGCTGAACCAAGATAGGCGCACTGTTATCAAAGTGACTGTTGCTAACCAAAGCGCGCTGCACGCCGTGCAACAGAATACTATGAGCGTTTGCATCAGCTGCCGGAGAGTTCGTTACGGTCACATTATCGACACTCACGTGCGGGCCAAACGTGCTTTCATCGGTACCACCACGATAAACCGTCATCAGACCGCCATTAACATTACTGACGTTACTGTCTTTAACCGTAATGTACTCAGCGTTGTACATACCGTAATCATCTCGCTCCGAGTCCAGCTTTAATACTGTGCCGGTAATATTGCTAAAGTTAGAGTCAGTCACGATAACATTGTCAGCAAAAGTGCTTTGGCGAAGCTTAATCACATCAAAGTCTTTATTGATATTTAGATCCGTCACCTCGACACCCAACAACTCTAATTCAAAGTTTTTAGTCATCGGTTTGCTGTCAGAGCGAATCACGGCATTCGCTTTATCATCGGGAGCACGCACACCGCTTATGGATAGGTTCTGCAGACGTATTGCGCTGCCGTTTCTTAAATCGATAAGAGATTTACGTGCAAACGTCAATCGAGTTTTACCTTGACCGGCGCCGCGAATAATTAAAGGCTTATTCAGAATTATGGTTTTTGACGAGTGGTAATCACCTTCACCTAGCACCAGTTCAGCCGCACCATCCAGCGCTTTATAAGCGTTTAGAATAGTATCTTCACCCGGCTTTACCACAACACTTTTAGCGGTTTCAAAAAGGGCAGATTTTTCATACTTAGGATACCAAGAGACTCCCACTTGAGCCTTGGTAACCGGCAATTTAGGAGCCGCTACGGTTAGCGAATCGACGTTATCAAACCCTTTGCCCAGTTGCTCGCCAGGTGCAAAGTTCGTTTTGTTACCACTAAATTCTACCCCTTCTACACTGTCATGCAATTCAAAGGGTGAGTCTTTTGAATCATGAATAATCGTGTTGTTTATAAAGCGGCTGTTAGACGCAATAGCGCTTCGCTCTTCGTCGCTGCCGGCACCAAAGATAATACGATCCACATTAACTAAAGTGTTGTTTTCGATCAGTGCGTTATCAACCTGATGGTAACGGTTTATGCTCGAGTTAGGCACGCCATTCATCACCACTAAACCACCACCAAAACGCGAACCAGCCAGCCCCGACAGGTAATTATTTCTAATGATTTGATCGGCGTTAATCACTCGTATACCACCGGTGTGATCCACACCATTACCAATAAACGCATTACCCTCCACTAAGTTGCCATTACCGTGACGCAACGTAAGGGTGCCACGTGACTCAAAAAACACATTGTTTTTAATGACATTTTTGCTCGACTTATTCGAAAGAATTTCGACCTCACCATCACAGTGCTCAAAGTAGTTATGGGCCACGGTAGTCAGCGAGTCGCTTAAAGAATAATGACTAGTCCCCACGCGTAAAGTCTCACCACCATTGGAGCCTAATACTGGCCGTGGGCCAAAATAGTTGTACTCGATAACATGCTTGTTTTCTCGGCTATGCACAGTATCCAGTCGCACCGCCATGGTGACGCCCTTGTTGCGCTTAAAGCTAAAGTGATTGTGATCTATACGGTTGTTTTTACCATAGACACTCACCCAGTAGTCCGTCTCGTAGCGATCGGGATTACTAAAATCGTCGATCACCACTTCGGTTAAACGCGTGTTAACCGCAATCGTCGAGTAATCAGAGTCATCGGTTGGCTTGGCGGTACGAAAAGAAATTACCGCATCGGAGGGGGTGTAACCGTCCTTAAAGACAAGACCGCGAACCACTAGATGCTCGCCCGCCAATTTTAGGTTAGAACGACCACTAATAATCGCCTTGCCGGGGTTAGCAGCGGCCAGAGTAATGGGTTGCGCAGCAGTTCCTTGAGCTGAAAAAACGAACTCGACATCGCGCCAAACACCATCATTAAGAAGCACCCGATCACCGGGCTCTAACTCGCTGACGACCTGCTGGTATTCAGAAAAGTTTGCTACTGGGTAATCTTTTGCTGCACAAAGAGCCGGAACAAAAGACAACAGAAACATGATGGAAAAAGTCGAATTCTTATTAGTCATATCAATCACACCACACATTCGCTCAAAAGAAATTGGCCGAGTCCTAGCGAAGAGCCCAAGCCAAGAAGAGTCACACTCAGAATCAGCTATACACTGACGGCCAGCTTGGGACCAAACTCACACTGCTGGCTTAAAAATGATGCAGAGGCCTCCAAACTTCGGCGCCGCCCAGACACAGGTCATGCTTCGCAGGCCAAACTCAAACGGTAAGTTTCCACATCAAAATTTCTGACAACAGATTATCAGCCTCCCGACAATAGTGTCAACCAATTATTATTACCGATATATCACTGAAGAATGTGGTTAGCCCAACCTACGTGCAGTAAGGCGGAATAGACTCAGCATATTGACATCAAGCCGTCTCAATAGAGACGGATCAACCCTTAAGCCAACGCACGCTTAGGCTAATGATTGCAAGCTAGGCACACCCTGCTCAACATTATTGCCACATCGGCAGCCAAGCCCTGACCCAAACATTATACCAAAGTGTATACCAATCGATGTGATATATGTTAGGGTTGGTCATATAAACCTAATATGTACGAGCTAGGTAGCGGGAACGATGGCAATGAGCAAGCCCAGTGACAATAAAAAACAACGCACTTACCGCAAGGTCACTCAAAAGATTCTGGAGGCCTTAGATTCCGGCGAGTACCCCGCTGGCGCACGCCTCCCACCCGAGCGCGAGCTGTCAGAGCGATACGGCGTCAGTCGCCCCACCATTCGCGAAGCAATCATAGCCCTAGAGGTCATGGGCCGAGTCGAGGTGCGAACTGGCTCTGGGGTATACGCTCTAAAACCGCTCGGTGCCAAAAGCGATAATCCCCGAGAATACAGCCCTTTTGAAGTCACTGAAGCGCGGGTGCTCATTGAATCCGAAACAACGGCTTTAGCTGCATCGACTATGACAGAGGCTGAGCTGGGCGAGCTTAGCGCCGCCTTGGATGAAATGATTCAAGAAAACGAACGGGGCGATCTGACCTCAGAAGTTGCCGACATCAAGTTTCACTCCATCATTGCTCACTCAACCCAAAACCGGCCGCTCATCAGCATCATCCAACACTTGTGGGATATTCAGGCCAATCTGCCCGATATTAAGACCGCGCATCAATCGATATGTAATACCGACGGCCACAAGCGTGTCGAGGAGCACCGGGAAATACTCAACGCTTTGCGAGAGCGAGACAGTCACTCCGCCAGAATCGCCATGCGTAATCATTTTTTTCGCTCTCTCGACGCCCTACACGCAGCGACAGAGCAGCGCGCAGTAGAGGAGATTCAACAACAGCTGAATGCGCGTCGAGAAAGGTTCTCTCTCAACAGAGCCCAATAAGCCAACCGAACAATATGTCGGGACGGATTATTAATGAAACAAAAAAATCAAAACACCAGGGCAGCCAAGCGTAAATTATTCACCGAACAGATATGCAACGCTTACTGTTAATACCAGAAGAAGGGGCTTCAGCTATGCTTATATCATCATAAATTGACGCCCCTAACTTGAGATAAGTAGCGCCATTTTCTATGGCAACTACCCTATATCTCAATGCCGATACGTCTCATTGCACACTAAACCACTTATTGTGGCCGGTGACAGTCTATACTCGTCAACACGCCATATTTAGTGATAATTAATTAGCCCACAAAAACCTATTTTGCAAAGAAAGCTCTAGGAGTAACAATAATGAAGCTAAAAAACTTACGCTGGTGGGTGGTTGCCTTAATCGCACTCGCCACTATTATTAACTACATAGATCGCCAATCGTTAAACGTACTCTGGCCAGCTATTGCCGCGGATTTATACCCCGACAAAACCGCCGTTGAGCGCAAGGAGATTTACGCCTTTATATCCGTTATTTTTGTCTTCTCCTACGCATTTGGTCAGGCTATTTTCGGTAAAATATTTGACTGGATCGGCACCCGATTCGGCTTTGTCTTGTCAATCGGCGTATGGTCTATTGCCACCGCTGCACACGCATTGGCACAAGGCCTTTTGTCCTTCAGTATTTTTCGCTCTATCTTGGGTATTGCCGAAGCAGGTAACTGGCCAGGCGCCACCAAAGGTAACGCCGAATGGTTCCCCACCAAAGAGCGTGCTCTGGCACAAGGCATATTCAACTCCGGTGCGGCCATTGGCGGGATCATATCTATCCCCTTAATTGCTTTTTTAGCAGTTCATTTTAGCTGGCAAACCATCTTTATTTTGGTCGGTCTAGTGGGTCTACTTTGGTTGATTCCATGGCTGGTACTGGTTAAAGCGCCACCTCAAAATCACCCTTGGATTACCGAAGAAGAGCGGACATATATCCTAACGGGGCAAAAGAATACTGAATCCGTCGATGGCGAATTCAGTGATGGTTACACCCCAACCACCGGCGAAATGCTGTCACGCAAAGAAAGCTGGGGGGTCATTATCGCCTCTGCCGCAATCGATCCGATTTGGTGGCTATTTGTATTCTGGATCCCCATCTACCTGAACGAAGTTTATCAAATGGATGTAACCACCATTGGTATTTACGGCTGGGTACCTTATGTAGGTGCTATGTTTGGCGCTTGGTTTGGTGGGCTATTAGCGCAAAACCGTCTTAAGGCGGGCTGGAGTGTAAATAAAACTCGCAAATTCACTATCACCTTGGGCTGTATGATCATGCTGCCAGCCTTGCTGGCAATGGCCAACCCCGGCGCACCTGTTGTGGCCGTACTTATTATGGCTATTATTTTGTTTGGCTTCCAAACCACTATCGGTAACGTTCAAACCTTACCTAGTGACTTTTTTGGCGGAAAAAGCGTAGGCACTCTGGCTGGCTTTTCAGGCATGGCAGCAAAACTTGGCGCCGTTGGCTTAACATCACTGGTGCCCTGGTTGACTGCCGATGGTAACTACACCCCTGCGTTTATAATCGGCGCAGGTTTGGCCGTAACAGCCATGGCCAGCATTTGGCTACTATGCCCTAAAATTGGGCCGTTAAAGCCTAAGGTTTAAACAACCTGCGCCAACGTAAAACGTTTATGTGAATAACGTAACCGTAAAAACCACTCAGAGTTAAGCTCAATGCTTAACCTCGAGTGGTTTTTTATTGCGTGGCATTCATGCCCCCCCCCCCCCCCCCCCCCC
>NZ_LFIJ01000002.1:88755-95955 GCF_001187555.1 Gilvimarinus polysaccharolyticus
CCCCCCCCCCCCCCCGACCTTGATATAAATCGCCCAGCCCCTTTCGTATCGGCAGCAAACTCCAGCAAGCCTACCCATAATCTCATGCGTCAAAACAACAGCACACGCATTAAGCAATCTATGCCAAACCGCAACAGGCAAAAGATTGATCAACCAATAAGCGTAACGCAACATTTAAAATGCACACAGCTGTAGATCGCACACCAACACATAATGCACAAGCCGCCCTAAAGGGCTTACTTTATTGACAAGATATATCTAACAGCAGAGGTAGCACAAAGAGAAACGCTAAAGAAAGGAGCAAGAAATAAAGCGGGCAATTAACGGGCAATAAAAAGCCGCGCACTCTTGTTGAGTGCGCGGCTTTACAACGATATTTCTAATTAGCCTTTAAGCTTAAGAAAATAATCGAAGATCTCAGGCACATTGCCATCACCCATGCCAGCATCAAACGCTGCCTGCAAGTGCGATGAGGTACCTTCTGCGATAGGTGCTTTGGTATCCAGATCTTTAACCATTTCTAAAAAATAGCCTAAATCTTTGTTGGCATTGGCAATTGAAAAGCCCAAGTCACTAACACCATCGACGGCGTAGTTTTTACAAAAATGCATAAAAGGCGAGTTAGATGGCCCAGTAGACATAATGTCAAACAACTGCTGACGATCAACACCCGCACGATCAGCAACTGCAAACGCTTGCGACATAGCGCAAACAGTCGTCATGCCCATAAAGTTATTGATCAGCTTAGTGGTATGACCGGCACCCAACGCACCCAAATAGAATACGTTTTCACCCTGCTGCTCTAATACAGGCTTAACTTTCTCAAAGGTTTCTTTGTCGCCCGAGGCCATAATGTTCAGCAAGCCATCTTTAGCATGAGCTGGCGTGCGCCCCAAAGGCGCATCGACCATACCCGCACCTTTTTTAGCTAAATCAGCGCCGATTTTACGGGTAGACGCAGGAATCGAGGTGCCAAAATCAACCAGTACAGCACCCTCTTTAATGCCGGCTAAAATACCGTCATCGGCATACACCAGTTTTTCCACAACGTTGGATGTGGTAAGACAAAGCATGATGATATCACTGGCTTCAGCCAACTCTTTAGCCGACTTTGCTTCTTTGCCACCCCGGGCTAATACCGCATCCACAGCAGCTTTATTTAAATCCATCACAATTGGCTCAAAACCTCTCTTTTGCAGGTTTTCAACCATATTGCCGCCCATAAGGCCTAAGCCAATAAATCCAATGACAGGTTTAGTCATGTCTGACTCCTTAAATGTATTTTCAAATTCGATCTAACAGTTTAAATACCTAGCCCCCACAGAGATCAAAGTAACCATGGGCAACAATAGCTAGCGAACTTTTGCCCTCAAATGCTTAACACTCACAACCCAGTGGCTCGTTACCACCACTGCACGAGGCAAAAGACGCAAAATAATGACCTTGAAACTTAAGCTTTATTATCTATGTGGCTCACACCACTGCGACGCTCAAAAAAAACAGGTCGAGCCTTACTTAATAAAGAAAGGCTCGACCCAAGGAGAGCCACATACCAGAAATCAGCAGGTCAGCCAATTTCTAGCTTTGATCAGCGTGAAGTGACCAGCTAAACCTAGAACGCTTAACAGCGTCACATCACATTAATAATGTGCCCTAAGCCAGACTCAGCCATCAACCTCAACCGCAAGCTCAGACTACCAAGAGTACACCCAATGTGTCAACCAATTATTATTACCGGATGGTATTGCGCTTATTTCAAGCTATTCGCGAGCGATTCAGCAGCGGTAGAAGTGGTAATTAGCCAACCTATTTACACTATAAATTACGTATTTTGGTCGACATTCACCAAAATCTAAGAGGAATTCTAGGCTAGCTAGCAAGGCTTCTAGTACTTTTTTTGCGTCAACCAACCTGTATTACCAACTTCACCGTGTGTGTTACAATTGGAGAGTTATTAGTAAGTCAAATTTATTCTCAGGAGTGGTCATGGGCGACAACAACAACAGCGGCAACAGACGCACCTACCGAAAGGTTGCGCAAAAAATGTTAGCTGCTCTCGATTCCGGCGAATTCCCAGCAGGGGCTCGCCTACCACCTGAACGCGAGTTATCTGAGCGTTACGGCGTGAGCCGACCAACCATCCGAGAAGCCATTATCGCCCTTGAGGTCAAAGGCCGAGTTGAAGTTAAAACCGGCTCTGGGGTTTACGCGCTTAGGTCTTTTAAAGCAAACAGCGGCAATCCCCGAGAATTTAGCCCTTTCGAGGTCACAGAAGCTCGGGTTCTAATTGAGTCAGAAGTAGCCGCGCTGGCGGCGTCGACAATCTCAGCCGAAGAGCTTGAAGAGCTCCAAGCCGCTCTAGATGAAATGATTAGAGAGAACGACGAAGGTAATCTCACCTCTGAAACAGCCGACAAAAAGTTTCATTTGGTGATTGCCAATTCGACAAAAAATCGTCCTTTAATCAGCATAATCCAACACCTGTGGGACATACAAGCTAACCTGCCCGACATTAAAGTGGCTCACCAATCCGTCTGTAAATCCGATGGAGAAAGGCGCATTAGCGAGCACCGTGCGATATTAAATGCCTTAACAGCAAAGGACTCTCACGCCGCGAGAGTCTCAATGAGAAATCATTTTTCTCGTTCTCTCGACGCACTCCATACGACGACAGAACAGCGAGCAGTTGAAGAGATCCAAAAACAACTACACGAAAGACGTGAACGGTTCTCTCTTAACCGAATCCAATATACGGCAGAGTAACTCAAGGATACGGCTCAGACTTAACTTGCCAGTTACCTATATGAAACTGGCATTCTGCAATTAAGATCTGAGCCGAGCTGCTCCTATAGTGGGCGCAATTAAAAACTGCGTCAGCTAATGTAAGTCCGCGAATAAACTTGAACCAACAGCCTCTGAAATCCGCATTATACAGAAGACTTAAATATAACTTTGAACAACTTATACCATATAAGATTGAACAAATTTCGCCGTGTGGCCACAGGCCATCGAAAAACTATGCTTTTAACACTGAAACCCCATTGCCGCCTGCCTAATTCGACAATGCTTCGGTTATTTAGGCAGCGGTTGCCTCACTAGCCCTCGCCACTGCGCGATCACCTGGGTGGGGCCGCCCAACTCTTGCTCCATTATGGCTGGCAACTTTGCTCGGTACTCGGCCATATCCTTAGTCGCCGCACCATACGGGTCGCCAACGATGGTCTTGCTGTCTTTCTTGGTGCTTTTGTGCACCCGACCAGCCTTACCGTTAGCTGGGTCGTAGAAGTTATACGTTCGGAACATGTAGTTTTTCCCGCCTAAGCGGATGTTTTGATTGCCGTGATTTAAGCGCACCCCATCTCGGCGCAACCGAAGAATCTCCGCCAAAGTAGATTCAAGTGAATTGGCAAAATCGGCCGCTGTGAGCTGAATGGTTTTGTAGTAGGACGACTTGCTCGGATCGGTGTCGTGATAGTCCATCAACGCTGCCTCCTGGCACAGAGCCAGATAAACGCTGCCAGCCAGCGAGAACACGGTAAATCCAGACTTGCTCCATTTGGGGTGGCGCAACGTAGCTACTGCGTCGTCCAACTTACGGATTTCCGCCTCAATCTGATCAAACAGCTTCTCGCGCTCTCTAGGGTCAGTAATCGCTCGCGGCTTCTTCGGGTTGTAGACGCGGCGCTGCCAATCCAATAGCGCGTTCAAACGGGTACTAATCAGATCAATATCATGTCGCTTTAACTCCACGCCAACGACCCGAGCAACTTGCTTGTAAACCTCATCAAAGTAGCTCGGTGGCGTGGGCGGGAACACGGCCTCGAGGATGAATGTGCCAGCCTTACCTGCGATCGCACCGCCCAATGCCTTAGCGATAGGCAAAATCAGATCCATGACGCTCATCGCCGCCAAACCCGCCAGTTTTGGCATGACTTCGGCTGTAGGCGCGTCTAGTAGCTTCGGACCTAATGGTGTTTCTAGTTTTACTGGTCATAGACTCGAATTGAAAAATCAGACAACAACATACTGATCTTGGAAATATTTTCTGCACTTATGAATAAGTCTAGGTCAGAGAGATCGCCCTCACCGACCCAAGCAAATGATGACATGCCAACTTCCAAGTTGTACTTTTTCTTCAAGGCGACAATTTTGTCGGCTATAGGAATTAGTTGATCCAGAAGCAATGAAACTTGCAGGTCAACTGAGTCATATTCAGACCTTAAAATACCATACGTCCAATAGGATGACATTGAAATACAACGACTATTCTTGGTTGGTATATTATCCCCGTACCTGCAAAATTCTGTTGGAGATAGACCCAAATAGCTTTTCCATTGCTCGACATCAACCAGCCTCCCATCGGCCGACATTGTAAAAAGTGTTTCATAGTTCATTTATCTTACCTTTTTAGAGGTGCTTCAAACTTTAGTTCTTCAAGGCTATACGTTGAATCGATAAGTTCGCCATTCTTCGATTTTAGAAAGACCCTTTTACTACCTTTCTCTAGGACAATATCAAACCTGGCATTACGCTTATCCGACCCCATAATAATTTTCTTAGCTGCGTGAGCATCGATACCCTCTCTCTTCAGATATTTATCATCAAGTTTCTTCAACTTTCCTAACTTAAGAAGTTCTCCACCAATATCACAGCCACCTGCATTATGGGAAAGAACTGTAGCATTACCCACGTAATAATTGTGATTATTACTTATCGTTAGGTTATAGACTGTAGTATTTTCAGAAAAAAAGGTAACTTTCGAAACTTCAATGAAACTGCCATCAAGATTCAACAGCTTGCTTTTTGGCTTCAATGAGGATGCTGGCACCCAAATTTCAGAATCAGCAAGATAGAATGGATGATCTTCGGTAGAAACAATGTAAGCGCCAAACCAACCACCCGGTTATGATTGGTTTAACTTGATGCTAGCGTTCCATGGCAGTAGCGCCTCGATCGACTCAACACTTTGCGCATTGGGCAGCTCTTTAAAAACCACTTTCAAGTAATCATACGGATTCAGGCCGTTGGCCTTGGCCGTTTCGATTAAGCTATAAAGATTGGCGCTGGCATTGGCACCGGCCTGGCTATTAGAGAACAACCAGTTCTTCCGCCCCACGGTAAACGGACGTATGGCATTCTCTGCCCGGTTGTTATCGATCGGGTAAGCACCGCCGTCCAGATAGCGGACAAGCCTATCCCACTGATTATGCAGGTAGAGTAATGCCTTGCCGATCGCGCTTTGCGGCGGCACATTAGGCAGGCTTTTTTCCAGCCAGGCTCGCAGTTTGTTGATGACGGGTTTCGCCTCTTGTTGCCGCCTTCGGTAGCGCTCATCTGGCGGCTGATCCTTTATGGATTTTTCTAAGGCGTACAGTTTTTGGATGAGCGCCAAGCCCTGATCGGCTTTGCCAGCTTTGCCTTTTTTCTGGACGGTTTTGGCGTCCATGAATTTGCGCCGGGCGTGAGCCCAGCACCCTAAGCGGGTGATGCGGTAGTCTGTACACGCTTTTCCATAGCCTTCGTAACCATCGACCATGATGGCACCCACACTCGCATCGAGTAAATCCAGCGGCACCGACTGACGCCGGGAGTCGGCGTAGTGGAACAGCACGGTGGGACTGGCAGCGAAGCTGCCCATCACCCACATGTAGCTTTGGCTCTCAGCGGTTTTCCCTGGCTCGTTGAGAACCTGTACGGTGGTTTCGTCCAAGTGGATGACAGGCTGCGCTAACAGCTTGTCATGCAAGAGATTAATCAGCGGCTGCACCAGCTGCCCCGAACGGATCATCCAGTTGGCAAGGTTGGTTCGGTCCAGGGCTAACCCGGCGCGTTTAAAGATCTCACTCTGGCGGTACAGTGGCAGTGCATCGCAGTATTTCTGGGTAGCCACATAAGCGAGCAGCCCTGCACTGGCGATACTTTTTTCAATGGGCTGTTTGGGTTTGGTGGCGGTGACGTGGTGCTTTTCGCAGCAAGGGCACACGTACTTCTGGCGCCGATGGACGATCACCTTGGCCTGGGCGGGGATGATATCCAGTTGCTCGTGGTCTTCAGTGCCGATAGCCTTTAGCTCGGCGCCATCGTGCGGGCACACCCGCTCGGATTCAGGCAACTCATACAACACCTCTTCACGCGGAAGGTTCGCCGGTAGGCTGACCCGTGGTTGCTTACGGCGAGTATGAGACGGGACATCAATGGTGTCTTCTTGTGTGGCTTCAGCGGGTTCGCTCGCCTCGCCTTTCTCTGCCGATTCGGCTTCATTGAACAGCCCTAGATCGAGCTGATCCTTAGAGAGCTTTTCACTGCTGGCAGAGAACTGCTTGCGTTGAAATTGTTTAATGAGTTCTTCGAGGGTGCTGATGCGACTCGCACGGCTTTTTAAAAGCGTTTCTTGTTCTTCAAGTTGCGCTTCAAGCTCTTTGATTTTGTGTTCAAGCGGTGCGATTTCTGACATGCCGCTATTTTACCAAAACTCATCAACGAACGTCTCGGTAAAACAGCGTTTCATGCGGTTTTAATTGAGCGATATCAAACCCGCGCAAGAGCCATTGCCACTGTTCGTGATCCAGTACCACAGGATCTTCCGGCAAGCGCTTGGGCCACTTAAACTTATCGCGCTCTAAGCGCTTTTGCCACAGAGCAAAACCCGTCTCATCCCAGTACAACACCTTAAGTTGACTGCGCTTTTTGTTGCAGAAGACAAACAGCGCAGGATCAAAAGGCGAAATCGCCATCTCATCCTGAACGATAACGCTTAATCCGTTAATCGCTTTGCGAAAGTCTACCGGCTCGCGGTGTAGGTAGACCTTAATATCTGCCGGCCACTGGATCATGCAGCCAAAGCCTTGACCAGTTGTGCGATAGTGTCCACATCGCCGGCGGGAAGCTTCACCGCGACAGAGCCGTAGTGTATCGTTGCCTCACCGGACGGCTTAGGCTCGGCCAGTACGGTTCGGGAAAACCTACTTGGTTCAGGACGAGCTTTAAGCTTTGTCCGTCGCAGGCTGAAGTATTTAGCGTTGAGCCCACGTTCGGCACAGAACTTGGCTTGAGTTAATCCGCTTTGCTCGAACTCCTCGATCAGAGTCAGCCAGTCGGATTGGCTGCGATGCTTTTTCATGTGAACCTCCTATTGATGAAAGCTGGGAGGTTACTGGCCTAGGATTGATTCGTATAGTGGGTGGTTGGTTTGGCGCTTAC
>NZ_LFIJ01000002.1:98715-467522 GCF_001187555.1 Gilvimarinus polysaccharolyticus
CTCGCACGGCTTTTTAAAAGCGTTTCTTGTTCTTCAAGTTGCGCTTCAAGCTCTTTGATTTTGTGTTCAAGCGGTGCGATTTCTGACATGCCGCTATTTTACCAAAACTCATCAACGAACGTCTCGGTAAAACAGCGTTTCATGCGGTTTTAATTGAGCGATATCAAACCCGCGCAAGAGCCATTGCCACTGTTCGTGATCCAGTACCACAGGATCTTCCGGCAAGCGCTTGGGCCACTTAAACTTATCGCGCTCTAAGCGCTTTTGCCACAGAGCAAAACCCGTCTCATCCCAGTACAACACCTTAAGTTGACTGCGCTTTTTGTTGCAGAAGACAAACAGCGCAGGATCAAAAGGCGAAATCGCCATCTCATCCTGAACGATAACGCTTAATCCGTTAATCGCTTTGCGAAAGTCTACCGGCTCGCGGTGTAGGTAGACCTTAATATCTGCCGGCCACTGGATCATGCAGCCAAAGCCTTGACCAGTTGTGCGATAGTGTCCACATCGCCGGCGGGAAGCTTCACCGCGACAGAGCCGTAGTGTATCGTTGCCTCACCGGACGGCTTAGGCTCGGCCAGTACGGTTCGGGAAAACCTACTTGGTTCAGGACGAGCTTTAAGCTTTGTCCGTCGCAGGCTGAAGTATTTAGCGTTGAGCCCACGTTCGGCACAGAACTTGGCTTGAGTTAATCCGCTTTGCTCGAACTCCTCGATCAGAGTCAGCCAGTCGGATTGGCTGCGATGCTTTTTCATGTGAACCTCCTATTGATGAAAGCTGGGAGGTTACTGGCCTAGGATTGATTCGTATAGTGGGTGGTTGGTTTGGCGCTTACGATTAAAGGACTATTTATAAACTGGCAGTTACACAGTTTAATTTACAGTCTCTATGCTCGCCGGCCACGTCGTTGACTTGGGGGATGTGAGGCACCATCTAGACTCGAAGATAGATAATCACTACACCTAACTTGGCATAGCGATGGCGTAAAAGATCTCCCAACTTATACGGAACCCTTTACCACTTGAGTAGCTGCTCAGCTTCTATTGGTTTAAATTCGCGTCAGAAGTTTCTTACGACCCCACTTTTCCAGAAATTTTTTAACCCATAAACATCTCAAGACTCCGCCTTCGCTTCCAAATCAGACAGTAGACCCTTTAGTCTTTTTACAAGCTCCTGCGCATTGTCAACGCTTAACTCCAACTCAACATTTCCGATTATATCTTCATCACTCAGCTCATCAAAAGAAGAAACTGACACATCTGGGTGAACCCCCCAAACTTCCAAATTTATACGTCCTTTATGAACTTCACAGACCTCCAGAAATCCTTTCCTATAGTTAATCGAATCACATCTTATTTTCATCATAGCCACCCTACTTGAAGGTCTTCAATATCTCATCAATAACAATGTCCTGATTAGCCTTGCCGGACTTTCCGAGGATTTGAATCTCACCTTCGATTACTCGAAAATAGACCCTCGCACCATCTCTTGATCTTGCCTCGGATATTCCCTTCCCTATGGGGCGTGTACCTATCCCTGGATTCAAATTTCCTTCACTTAGCTTGCCTGTTAAATCATCAAGATCTCTTTGTATTTTTTGGTCTTTAGCAGCTTTTTGAGCTTCTTTTGCCAGGCGTGGATTCTCCTTTAATCTTGAGTTAAGTTTAAAACAGCTGGAATTGTGATTAAGTACTGCTAAAGCACCAACAAAGTACACATGGTGATTATCCACCGTCAGATTATATACTTTGGTATATTTTGTATATGCCTTACTCTCTATAATTTCAATCAAATCTCCATTGATATTATAGAGATAATCTCCGCCCTTTAAGTTTTGTGCGACTACCCATGTTTCTGTTGAGGGTGAGTAGTATGGATGATCCGCAGTTGAAACAACTTTTGAGCCATCGTCAAAAATTAAGTCAACCATCTCCTTTTCACCCTCTCCAACAATAACATGAATAACCTCTTCGAGCTTAAGCTCGTCAGATTGGATATCAAAAGACCAAACTTTATCTCCAATGCTAATTTCAGAAATTGGTCGCAATCCATCTTCCGTAGAAACTAAAGAGTCCCCCTCAAAGCTGTTTAATTTACAAATTTTGTCGAAAAATCTCTTTACATGTTTAGTTGGCAAAAGGGATAGTAGAACATTTGTTCCTATATCTCTTGCTGACATTTCTTCATCGCTAGTAGCCAATGAGAATATGTCGTAAACCGATCCTGCCACATTAATCGTCGTGAGAACTCCCTGAATAGTCGATGATGCCGAAAAACCACCTATTCCAAATCTCCCAGATGGATCAGTAAAATTTACGGGATCTGTGTTGGCATATAAATACTTGTGTAGTGTAACCGGATCTTGAGAACGCCCCATCCACGTATCCATCTGCGTAAAACGACCCACATTCTGGTCGTAATACCTCGCTCTTAGGTAATACTGATCCAACCCAGCATCATACTGCTCACCGGTAAACAAGTAGGCATTTTCAACATCTCCAGTACTGCCTAACAGATCACCCCAAGCATCATAACGATAGCTTGCAGTTTCCGCACCGCGCTCGTCTGTTAATAACCTTGTGCTGCCCAAGCCATCGTAACCGTAGTAATGATAACCGTCTTGCGCGGTATATTGGCTGATTAGGTCATCGCCGTAATGGTAATAGCGCTTATCGTTGGCGCTGTTTTCTAATATTACTTGTGCGTAGTCGCGATTACTGTCCACCGTAAAGTGGGTGGCAATGCCGTTACTGGTTTTACGGGTACGAATCCCATCAGCGTTATAGGAATAGGTTGTTGTTATTCCGCCTTTAACAGCCTCGACCATTTTGTTTTGGCTGTTATAGGCATAGCGGGCAATAACACTACCATCTTCCGTTTCCGTTAATGTATTACCGTTGTTGTCATAAGCGTAGTGAATGCCCCCTGCTTGCAGCAACCAATCGTTGGCGTTGTAGGTGTAGCCCGTGGTAATGCCGTTGACGGTTTGTTGGGTGCGATTACCAACCTTGTCATAGGCGTAGCTGGCCTGATGCAGGGTGCTAGTATCGGTGGCGGTTTGAGTTTCGCTTACCAATCGATACAGATCATCAAAGCTGTAGCTGTGGGTGATGCCGTTCAGCTCTTCGATGGCGGTACGGCGCCCTGTTGGGTCTAGGGTGTAGGTAAACGCACCTAACGTGGTCGAGCTTTTGTTAATATCGACCTGTGTTAAACGATTGAGCGCATTGTAAGCATAATTAGTCGCCACGCTGTTCGGATAGCGCACCTGCCTAAGGTTGCCGTTTTCATCGTAGTAATAGTAACTGCGGCCATCGTCTGTCTGTGCCCACGAAAGCCTGCTGCCATTATCAAACGCAAAATCCATTTCGGACTGAGTGTTGTCCGGCTCCGTCAAGGTTATATTGGTGCGGTTACCGGCTTTATCGTACTCATAAGCCAACACGCTCCCATTGGGCTTCCGCTCCTCAATCAACCGGTTGCGGGCATCAAATGTGTAGGCTGTCACGCGGGTATTACCCTCGCCATCGTCTTGGGTGGCGCTTAGACGGTTGCCTACTGCATCATAGGTAAAGTGATGAGAGCGTCCGTCGGAAAACTCTGCCCGAGTTAAACGATCATTAATGTCGTAGTAATATCGCTGAGTGTCGCCGTTAAAGTCTGTGTGCGATGTACGGTTGCCTACAGCATCGTAGCGAAAGGTTTCCGTTTGGCCTTCGGGCAAGGTGCGGCTGATCTCGCGGCCCAGTTTGTCGTACGTCCAGCGCGTTACTTTATTTTCTGCGTCGGCTTGGCTTAGCTTTAAGCCTCGGCTGTCGTAGCTGTACTCTGTGCGGTTACCGTGAGCGTCAATTACAGCGCTCAGCAAACCCGCTGAAGTGTACTCAAATTGCGTTGTCTTACCCCCCTGATCCGTACGGGAGGTTTCGCGACCCAGAGCATCGTATGTGACACTATCCTCTGTGCCATCAGGGTGGATGGTACTGATTAAACGACCCGTCGCATCGTAATCAAAGCTGGTAATATTTGATTTTGGGTCTTTAACCGAGGTACGCCAGCCTTTTTGGTTGTAAGTGAAGTGCGTATAACGGCTGTACGGGTCAATCTGGTACTTGACTCGCCCAGCATAATCGTAATTGAAGTTTATCTGACGATGATTCCGTTCATTGTATTCGTTTTGAACACGTCCATTTCTGTCGTAACTTGTACGAGTGGTGGGATTATCGCTGGTATCGGCTGTATCGTCTGGATAAACTGTTTTAACGAGCTGACCAATAGCATCGTACTCGTACTGAGTGGTGCGCCCCATCCGGTCAGTTGATTGGGTGCGCTGCCCTTCAGCGTCGTACGCACTCTGCTCACTCGTACCATCCGCATAAAGGGTTTGCAGTAAATCGCCCCGGTCTGAGTATACGAATTCGGTACGCCGCCCCAGCGCATCAATCCGCGCAACCTCTAGGCCCGCTGCATCGTACTCGGTCTCGGAGACGTTATTTAACGGATCGGTCGTTTTAATCAAACGGTTTTCAGCATCGTACTCATAAGTGGTAACGATCGTTTCGGTACTACCGTCATCTAACACAATAGTTTCTGTTTCCGATAACCGATTGCCCATACTGTCCAGCGTGTAACGTTTAACAGTACCATCGGGTTCTTCTTCATACGTAAGGCCTCGAACTGAGTAAAGTTGAAGGGTCTCATTACCCTCAGCGTCTGAGACACTTCGGACCCTACCATCCGGGTGATACGTTAAAGACGAAACGTTGCCGGCGGCATCTTGCATGCTCGTCAGCCAGTTGCGGCCATCGTAGCTGGCGACGGCGGCAGTTGATCCGTCGGCCTCTTCGATGCGAGTAACATCACCACGGTTATTGTAGGTGTAATAGGTGGTATTGCCGAGTTCGTCGGTCTCTGAAATTTGTAAGCCGCGGCTGTCGTAAGTCCAGGATTTGGTTAATCCTAGAGGGTTGCGCTCGGTCAGCATATTGCCAAACTCATCGTAAGTACGATGAGTTGTATGCCCTAACGCATTGATTTCGGCGGTAACATCACCGCGTTTGTTATAAACATAAGTTGTCTCATGCCCCAAGCGGTTAGTGATCGTCTCGGTTTTCGCATCAATGTCATGGTCGAATTCAATGCGATTGCCGTTGGCGTCTATGCGAGCGACTAAACGACCATCATCGTCGTATTCATTCCGTGCCACGGTAATGCCGCGAGGATCAATAATATCCGTGAGGTAGTGCGGGTTTTTAGGGCTTAGGTAATCAAACTGCATCACTTCAGCTTCCGCATTGGCCACCGCAGCCAGATCCCCCGCTATGGAATAATCGTAATTAACTTTTTTGCCATTGGGTAGTTCTAACGCAACGATACGGCCTTGAATATCTCGGTCAAAGAAAATTTGTTCGCCACTTGAATGAACAATACCGGTATCGCTGAATGTCAGCTGGTTGTCAGCGGTGTCTTTAACGGCATGCAAACCAAAGTCGCGATTGATGACATACCGCATACCATCTTGGGTGGTCAGGATGTAGTTTTTGGGATCGACCGCATTGGTTATATCCCCAATATCAACAAGGTTGTCATTTATGGCTCTTAGTAAACCGTAATCGGTCTGCACCAAAGTGGAGTGTGTACCGTCAAGTGGCTCCATCACCAAACTGACATCAATGGTAGGAACAAAATGCGTACATTCAGGGCTAGCTTTCGCCTTAAATTTCTCTAAATCACCGTTAGGCAGGCGAACACTAATTATAGGGTTCCCCATTGGTTTTACGCAAAAACGGGTGTTAAGCCCCGAGCCTTCTTTTTGAAACTGCCAGCCCAGGCCCACCGTACGCGATGTATGCACACGCACATTTTGATAATCCACGCTCCAGCCGTAGCCAAAATCTAGCGACTCTTGCGCTTGGCGCGAATCGTAGGTACGAGTCACGCGAATAGGAATACCGGCAAGGGGCACATGAGCGTCTTCAAAGGTGATGGAGAAATGACCTACTTTCATTTCTCCATCTACCGCGAGAGACAAAGACTCCACAGCTTCTTTACCTTGGGTATTCCAAGCACGCAGCACTAGCTGGTACTGACCGTTTTTGAGCATGGTGGGGTCAAACTGCCCGACAACACCGTTGATTACTGGCTCAGAGCCTTGATTAAGCTCAATCAGACTGGTTGTGCCTTTTTCACGGTAATACAACTTCCAACTCGACACATCATCGCCCAATACGCTGCCTTTAATTTTTATAGGCTCAGTCACTGTCGCGTCAAAATCTGGGAAGGTAAAGCTAACCGTTGGTGCATCCTCTGTACTGTTTGGATCACGCACAAAGAACTCGCCAATGGCGGACGCAGAGCTTACGCCATCGGTGACTGTCGCCTCTAAAAGGTGTAAGCCTAATGTGCTAGCAGGTACCGTCGCGGTTAAGTTCGGGTTTACCGTTAAAGGGGTGCCATCTACGCTTAGCGTCGCCTGCACCGTGCCCACGGCGCCATCGGCCACCAGCTGGACACTGACCATTTCACCTTGGTCGACGAAAGCTGGTGTGATGTTCATAGCCAGTGTCAAGGGGGCGTCTGCACTGGCCACAATCACGGTCCAAATTTGCGACGCTGTAAAGCTACCATCGGATACCAACAATCGAACATTAGCATTGCCTTCGGCTGTGGGTGTCCAACTGAGAGTCTGGCCGCTTAATGTCATGCCCTCTGGGGCGTCCAGCAAAGAGTAAGAAAGCGTGTCACCGTCGGCATCAGACGCAGCAAAAGCGTACTGGTAGGTAAAACCGACTTTTGTACCCACTGCAGGGGCTGTGATCCATACTGGCGTTTGGTTTCCGGTCGCTTGGTTTGCCACGTTCACAACAAAAGTTTGTGTAGCTCGACCGCCACGACCATCCGTAACGCTTAGCGCAAAGTTAAACGTTCCAATCTGAGACGGGCTAAATGTTAATGTATTCCCTAAGATGCTGGCCCCTGGTGGCGCTTGATCTAACTGATACGTTAAAGCATCGCCATCGGCATCGTTTGCCACGATGCTGTATCCCAAAGTCGAGCCTAACTGCATCTGTGTTACAGGCACGGAGGTAATAGCTGGCGCTTGATTCTCTAGCGGGTTATTAACGTAGACCGTCACGGTTTGCGTTACAGATGCGCCACGCCCATCATCAGCTTTAACAGCGTACACTTGCTCGCCCGTTTGATCTGGCTGCGGCACCCAACTCACGACACCAGCATTAAGGGTCATAGCAGTTGGTGATTCGCCCAAAGATAAACTCACCACATCACCATCGGGGTCAACTGCCGCAACCTCATAGCGGTAAAGCTCGCCAACCAGCCCCTGAACACTTGGAGAGGTCAAAAACTGCGGTGCAAGGTTAGTACGAACTTCAGTAACATCAACTGGAAACACTTGCTCGTTAGACTCTCCGTATGGATCGCTTGCTTTAACTGTAAAAGAGGCAACACTGGGTGCACCAACCGTCGCAATCCACTGCAAGTAACCTGTTCGAGGATGAATCCGAGCACCTTCAGGGGCATCCAGCAGTTCATAAGTAATTGCATCACCGTCAGGGTCCGAGGCTTGCACGCGGTAGCTTACAGCACCTGTGTCAGATGTTGCCGCAGGAGGTGTTGTGGTAATAATAGGTGTAGAATTACTTGATGATGCAACCACGTCTATCGAGCGAGTATAAGAGATTTGAGGCGTCACATCATTCCAGTACGCGCCTATCTGTATCGAATGACGACCAAGCTGACTTGGTTTCGGTGTCCAATTCAATTCATAGGTTACTGGGTCGAGCGTCATACCTTCGGGAGCATCCAAAAGGTAAGCATAAATAACCGTATCTTTAGCAATTAAGCTAATGTCACCAACTACAGATATCGGTTCACCAACGGTTACCTGTGAAGGGAGATAAAAAGTCATAGACTGCGATTTGGCGACATCATGGAAACCCAATGTGAAATTTTGAGTCGCGGTCTCATCAGACATATCGCGCGCGGTTAACTCAGCGGTATACGCTGACGCTGTATTGTTGTTGCGCTCCATCTCTTCACTTGCGACAACGGGCTCAACCACAGCGGTGACCACATCTCCCAACTCCGTAATTTCTAACCCCGTAAAAATTATTTCACGCTGTTCAAAGGCAGAAAACGCGGTTAGGTTCTGCTGTGCCAACAAGGTTTCTGTAGAGATTTCACCACGATATAAAGCGACGACTCCGCCAGAAGGTAATCCTCCTTGACTAACGTTTGTTATAGTCACAGACAAGTCGATTAAACCGTCGTTAGTACGCGATTCTCCGCGGGGATAACTGATATGTAGATCAGCTAGTTGAGTAATATCACGCAGAGGATAACTCGTTTCATGAACACCGACTTGTGAGCCAGAATACTGCCAACGTTGATCAACACCAAACTCACCGTGACGTTGATCTATATGATTAAGCGATACCCACTCGGTCTTCCATGGCCCACCATCAGCTGTAGTTAACTCAACCGCTTGTGCGCCGTCTCCAACAAAAATACGGCCAACTTGATCACCAAACGGATCTAACAGGCCCCAAGACACCCCATCGCGAGCATTTCTAACCGGAAAGGCTGACGTTACTCCACCGTTTATAGCCGACAACAAACGTAAATCTTTATGTCCCTCTCCAGTAATCAGTATGTCACGCCGACCATCTTGATCTAAATCCGCAACCAACGCACGCCGCTGAGTATAATCAGTTAATAGGTCGTTATCCCAAATAACATTGCCATCTAGATCATAAAGGGCCACATCGGCCGCTGAAAAAATAGATTGTGTGCCGTCGCCTAAAAAGTCATCTATCAGTAATGGGCCAAAATTCGAAGGGGCCTTAGTGCCCCTCAAGGTTTTCACGAGATTCCCTTGCGCGTCTACAATATTGAGCACATTACTGTTAAAGCTTGTTTTACTCAGCACTATAAGTTCTGGCAAGCCATTGCCGGTAATATCGGCGCTCGTTATATAAGAATCGTAAATTGTGAGCCCTTCTAAGCCTGGGATAAACCAAAGCAAACTACCATCCTGACGACGAACTTGATCAAGATACGCCACCTCCAACTGCCCATCGCCATTTAAATCTAGAGCGTGAGGTGCGCCAGAGTACGCCCGGTCAAATAAATTAATAGAAGGAAAAAATCTCCATTTTAAACTGCCATCAAAATTGAAAACAGAATCACCAAATAGAATGTCGGTTTTCCCGTCGCGCTCCAGATCACTAAGCACGATACCTGTACCGCTGTAGCTATGCTGTGATACAGCATCACGACTCTGCCATTTGAAATTACCGTATCCGTCTACGGCGGTAATACGATACTCATTATCTACATATATCAAACTCGATTCGCCGGCGCCGTCTAGGTCAGCCATTGCCGGCGATACATAATCCGAAAGAAACTCCACGCCTTGATACTGCCATGCAAGAGTATCGCTATAGAGATCGTAAGCTTTTATTACGTGTGGAGAGTAAGATTGATAAACAAGCAACATGTCGTCATCGTGATCCAGCGTGCCGTTTCCGTTATCATCTCGCATCGGCCCAATCAGATACTGCCCTTGACTACCGTATATATAATTTTTATTACGTAAGGTTCGCTTCGCCGCTAGCACAGGTGCGTCCGCCCCTGCTGCAGAAAAATGAGGGTAAACTGGAAGCCCTGCTTCGTATGAGTCTAAATTAGCGGGAGTGGTTTTGGCAGACAGCCGCCCACTCTTGCCAAACCCTCCATTTACGGTTAAATCAAAACCTATTAGCGCACTTTCAACAGCCCAGCTGATCAAGTCGTTTAGATTTGAGTCTTCCGCTTTAAAACTGTAAGAGTATCGATTATTTGTATCCGCCACTGTCGGTGGCGTAGTCGTAATGACCGGGGGGAGGTTAGGTGTGTCATACATTACACCAAATGAAAATGCCTGAGAGTAACCAAACTGATCTATCACAGCCAAGGTCACCAGATTGGATCGCGTATAATCCAACTCACCTGAGTCACTCAGATCCCAATGCAGTTGGTGAGTCAACGCATCAAAGCTCATGCCTTCTGGCGATTCGAGCAAGATATACTCTATCTCAGCCGCCGGATCAAACGCTAAATTCAAATCGATAACGTTGTTTGCTCCCGAAACAGCGCGTTCCCACGGCAAAGTGACTGGCATCAACTCCATCGTCGGAGTCTGATAGCGTCCTTCGACATTTAAATTAACGGTAAATACTTGAGGCTCACCCACCAGATCTTCTACAGAAACCGTTAATGGCCAGAGCCCTTCAGTTTCTGGTGGCGGCGTTATCTTAATGGTGCCGGTAAGTGGGTCTAACTCAAAAGGCAGAGCCGAGCTGGCAGAGATAAAATGCGCATCACCTATGTCTGCGTCTGAAAACTCTAGCTTTAATTCTGTAGTTTGGTTGATGGCTAATAAGTAATCGTCTTCCGTTATAGGTACCGGAAGCTCATTGACGTCCTGACTCACGACACTCACATACTGCCGCGCAGAAGCGCCAAACTCATCGGAGACAACTATCTGCGCAATTGGAAGCAACAAATTATTATTTGTTTGATCGCATTCGTTATCACTGCTATGAATCAGCTCTACCCGAAGCAGATCGGGTAATTCGCCCTCAGGCAGCGGTATTTGTAGTGTTTGATTCGAAGATGAGGTCAACGCTAATGTCGATGTGTACGACGCAATTAATGTGTCATCGGCCACAGATAAAACATGAACTTCCATAGACTCAGGAGACTCAGTTAACCCGCGGTTTGCCACCGTCACCTGCAAGCTTTTGGCACTCTCTTGCTCTACCACTAAAGCCGACTCAACGACTAAATCAAACTGTTCGAAAGGCCCTGTTTGTTGCGTTACACCTTCAAACAGTTCGCGGACCAATGCACCGAACAACATCTCCCGTTCAAAATCAGTGCCTTTATTTACAAATTTCCAATCCCATACCGAGCCACCCGACATTAAAGCAGTTTCAAGGTAAGGCTTGCTATAAGAAAAATTACTAGAAATTAACGGGTCAAATATATCTTCTAAAGTTTTGTCAATCTCACAAGTTGATAGACGCCCTTCTGGGCTCAGTGAGTAAACATGCCCCTTGGCATTTAACCCCATAAATTTATCGCCGTTGGTACACTCCATGAGCGTGTACACAATGCCATGAACTGCCACGCCTGAAGCCTGAACCGCCAATTGGTGATTCGTAAGAACTTCGGGGTTGTTTTGCAAATTAGCAGCGGTATAAGGAGAACCCTGGGCAGGTTCATCTGCAACCCAGATAATGTTACTGGGCAACTCTGAGCGAAAAGGATAATCCTCAATCGTCTCTTCAAGCGCCAAGTTCGCGTACTCAGAGCCATAGGCGTTTCTACCGCCCCACGTTCGATTAAAGACCTCGCTGATGGAAGTTAATAATGATTCGTCGTCACCAAATTTTTGCGGGCGACCGAAGCCTGACACACCAAAAAGATTAGGAGAGTTGCCAACGCCTACCCCCTCAAGCTTGACCTCTGCGTTTAATTGCGCCAATGCATCTGACACTAAAGGCCAGAACGGTGTATTGGAGCCCGAACCGTCCAACAACATTACAGCATCCATGGCCTCTGGCACTTGATTCTGTCTAGAGACAGGCAACTCACAATATTTATTAGGTGCAAGATTACTATTGACCCATTCATGCGAACCGACCCAGCTGATCACGCCAGTTTGCGAATCAACACTCATACCTTCGGGCGCTTGCACTAAACCGTAAGTCAATTGGTCGTCATTAAGGTCGCTAGCAATTACTTGGTAGGAGTATGGGGCGCCTTCTTTCACTTCGTTTATCGGCGTACTGCTAATCACTGGGGCGTAATTAACACGATTAATGCTGATAACAAACGCCTGGCTATCACTAAGACCCGTGCTATCTGTCACCTGAACAGTGACCGGATAGTCTCTTTCGGTAAGGTTCCCTATGTCCCAAAGAATTTGGCCGGTTGTAGCTTTAACCGTCATGCCGCTAGGTGCTTCGGTGAGGCTGTAAGTCAGTATATCGCCCGCGTCTGGGTCGGTAGCGTTTACCGTATAACGGTATGTAGTTTGTGTGGCGGCGTGAAGCGTGGGCATTGAGGTAATAACAGGTGCCTTAGGGCCATCTGTTACTGTGATATTAATAGTGGCAATTGCGGAATCTACCAAACCGTCATTGCTGACAAAAGTAAAGCTGTCATCGCCGACAAAACCTACATTAGGAGTGTAGATTAGATTTCCCCCTGTCCCACTCAGGCTGCCGTGGGACGATTCCTGAACGACGGAGAAACTTAATGTATCGCCATTAATGTCACTGCCCACCAAGGTGATCGCTTGGGCTTCACCCTGCACTGCGGTTACGTTGGCGCTGTTGGCGGTAGGAGCATCGTTAGTAGTTTTTACGGTAATGATAACCGTCGCTAACACTGAGTCCGATTCACCATCGCTCGCAAGATAGGTAAACGTGTCTACCCCTAAGAAGCCTGCATTGGGCGTATAAGTTAAATTGGGTAGATCACCGCTAAGCTGGCCATTTTGGGGAGCGTCCACGATTACAAAAGTTAGTAAATCGCCATCTTGATCACTGCCCTTTAAGGTCGCCTCTACCGCCCTTCCTGCAATGGTATTAACGCCGAAGTCTTCAGCGATTACTGGCGCGCCCCAGGCAGAGCCAAGATTGTCAAAGCCCGGCAAATGCAATTGCATGGTGCCACCCCAAGACTTAGCAATTATTTGGCCTTTAACTGAGCCCGCGGACTGGGAAATATGCGCCCAAGGTGCCAATATTGACCCTTCGATTTCAATGGTTTTAAACGTAAGACGCTCGGCCTCGTAAAAGTTATACAAGGTGCGTGAACGATGTGGAACCATATCGTTCATCTTCAGGTTTTCTAAACCTATATCCTCACCCGATATATTGAAAACCAGATAAGCGTCTTCGGGGATACAGCTAATTTCCAAAGTGTGAACGGCCAAAAGCTGGGCGCCGTCTAACCGAAACACCTGCAGCGGGCTTTCACAGTCCCCATGCAAATGCACTCCACCTTCTTGGTAGGTAACAGTGGAGCTAGGCTCTGCGGTGCTGATCTGCTGCGATAAACCTCGAAAATATACCCCAGCTTGCTCGAAGTCGATGCCAACTTCGGCGTTATCGACCAAGGCGCCTTCCATTTTATTACGAACACTTGTACCTACTCCTGCCGAAGAGCCGCCTACCAGCACATTGCCGTAATACACCCGACCACTTGGGAGGGTAAGATCACCGCCCACCACCAGGACATCACCTGCTGTTATTGGGTTAAGTTTTTCACCTACAGAGAAATTTTTGACATTGCCATTACCGCCCACAGCCACGCGTCCGCCTACATTGGACGAGATGGCAGTAAGATCTTTTAAAATAAAAGCGCTGTAGCCCTCGGCGGGGCCAAGGTTAATATTCTCTTGGGGCGTAGACGAACTTACTGAAGATGCTGCCAGTGAACTGCTGGCAGTACTTGTGCTGCTTTGACTACTATTTTGATAGGGATTGCTTGAATTAACCGCTGACTTACCGTTATCACAAGCACTTAAAAAGCTTAGAAGTAAAAACGGAATAAATAATCTAACGCAGTGCTTGCTGATGCGATATATCAATGAATATAGGCGTGCACTAAAAAGAGTTTGATAACACCGAGGGCTTGAAATAAACGCAAGTACGCGTTTAGCAACAGCAAGGCTGGACATCCGTATCGCTCCATTGAGGCAACACAAAACCCTCAAGCGGCCTGTCCTTGCCAAATAATTAGTATAAAAATTTATAAAGGATGAAAATAATGCGGCGCAAACTACTTACCTTTTTGAACTTAGTCAACAATTAAGAAGTTAATTTAGACAGAACTTATAACCACCTCACATTAAACGCTCTGATACTAATTTGGACATGAAGAATTTGATATAAATAGCACCGAACTCGTCAAATAGCTGAGATTAGTCTAATGCAACACTATATATTTGACATGACCAACTTGAACAAACCTGTAGGTTTGCTCAAGCTTATGTGTATGGTTTAAATTTATAACTAAATGTTCAATTAAATAACAATCTCCGCCAAGTTACCTTTTTCTTCCAGCCAGGCCTTTCTATCGGATGCGCGTTTTTTAGCGAGTAACATATCCATAATTTGCACAGTGTCATCACCATCTTCTATACGTAGCTGTACTAACCGACGGGTGTCGCGTGCCATGGTGGTCTCGCGCAGTTGCAGTGGATTCATTTCACCCAAGCCTTTAAAGCGCTGTACGTTAACCTGGCCTTTCTTATTTTCGGCGGCAATACGATCTAGCACGCCGGCTTTTTCGCTGTCGTCTAGGGCGTAATAAACCTCTTTGCCCACATCAATACGGTACAGTGGCGGCATGGCAACGTAGACATGACCTTGAGCCACCAAGGGCCGAAAGTGACGTACAAACAATGCGCACAGCAAAGTGGCGATGTGTAGGCCGTCGGAGTCGGCATCGGCTAGGATACATACTTTGTTATAACGTAAACCACTTAAGTCATCCGTGGCCGGATCTATGCCTAACGCTACCGAAATATCGTGCACTTCCTGGCTAGCAAGAATTTGGTTAGAGTCGACTTCCCAAGTGTTTAGAATTTTTCCACGCAACGGCATGATAGCTTGGCATTCGCGATCGCGCGCTTGCTTGGCCGAGCCACCAGCGGAATCGCCCTCGACTAAAAAAATCTCACTATTGGCTGGGTCGTTACTAGAACAGTCGGCTAATTTACCGGGTAAGGCTGGGCCTTGAGTAATTTTTTTACGCGCGACTTTTTTACTAGAACGCACCCGAGATTGCGCATTATTAACACACAGCTCGGCAAGTTTGTCGCCCTCCTCTGTGTGCTGATTAAGCCATAAAGCAAAGGCGTCTTTAGCAACCCCCGACACAAATGCAGCGGCCTCGCGAGAGCTTAAGCGCTCTTTGGTTTGACCCGAGAATTGCGGATCGGCTAATTTAGAGGAAAGTACATAACAGCACTGACTCCACACATCTTCTGGGGCCAGTTTTACACCGCGCGGCACTAAATTGCGAAACTCGCAGTAATCGCGCAACGCATCCAACAAGCCAGTGCGCAAACCATTAACGTGGGTTCCGCCTTGCGCGGTAGGAATTAAATTGACGTAGCTCTCTTGGGTCAATTCACCGCCCTCGGGCAGCCATTGTACCGCCCAGCTTACGCCCGCGGTTTTACCCGTAAAATCCCCCACAAATGGCGCTTCGGGCAACACATCCCAACCATGTGTGTTGCCACGTAAATAATCTTTTAAACCATCTTCATAAAACCAGCTGTCTTTTTCGCCCGAGGTTTCATCTTTAAAAGTAACGGTTAAGCCGGGGCACAACACTGCTTTAGCGCGCAAAACATGGCGCAACTTACTGACCGAAAATTTCGCACTATCAAAGTAAGAGGCATTAGGCCAAAAGTGCGCACTGGTGCCAGTGTTGCGTTTACCGCAAGTGTCTATCACCTCTAAGTCAGATATTTTATCGCCGTTGGAAAATACAATGCGGTGCACTGCTCCATCGCGCCGAATGGTTACCTCTAAGCGCTCGGATAAGGCGTTTACTACCGACACCCCCACCCCGTGTAAACCACCAGAGAACTGGTAGTTTTTATTAGAGAATTTACCCCCAGCATGCAGCGTTGATAAAATAACCTCGACCCCAGGCTTGCCTTGCTCGGGGTGAATATCCACCGGCATACCACGACCATCGTCGGTCACGGTGATGGACTGGTCTTTGTGTAAAATGACATCGATTTGTTTTGCGTGCCCAGCGAGCGCTTCATCGACACTGTTATCAATGATCTCTTGCGCTAGGTGATTGGGGCGTGTGGTGTCGGTGTACATGCCCGGACGTTTTTTAACCGGATCTAGCCCCGTAAGAACTTCAATATCTTCCGCAGTATAATTAGCCATAGAATATCTTATGTGTAATGCACGATTATCTGTTGTAAGGGTTACCCTGCGCAAAGGGCGCAGGACAGTCGTTTACCGCATAGCGGAGAACGCGCGAAAAAAAGTCATAATATCGGCAACATGGTTTTCAAAGCCGACAAAACTGTGATCACCCGCAGGTTCAATCAGCTGTTTACAGCCGTGATACTTTGCAATTGCGTGGCGATAATCTAATACCTCATCGCCGGTTTGCGCCATCAGCCAGTAATTGTGCGGCCGTCGAATAGGCGTGCAATCGGCAGCTTGCATCTCGTCAATATGGGCGGCCTCTAAACGGTAGCTATCATCGGTGTGATACGAAACAAGGTCAACTCCCAAGTACTGTACCATAGACGCCCAAGGCCGCACCGATGGGTTAACCAGCACCGCTGGCAGATCGTAATGCTCGGCTAACCATGTCGCCCAAAAGCCACCCAACGAGCTGCCGATTAACCAAACCGGCTCCGGCTGCAGAAATTCCATCAAAGTATCTAGATCGCGGCGGGTTTGTGCGGGGTATGGGGTTAGCTGTGGACAATGAAAACTCACATCTGGCGCATGCTGGGCCACCCAGCGTTTTAAGACTTGCGCTTTATGCGAGTCCGGAGAGCTTAAAAAGCCATGTATATAAATGAGAGCTGTCATATTACCCCATCCTAGCTACCGGCCGGCAACTGTGATGGGTTAGTAACCAGCCGAACGATAGTCGATTTGATAGTCTTTGTCGGTGACGCGGGATACACCCGTCGCCAAGTGGCCATCGGGGTATAAATCAAACCAGCGATAACCCGGCATCGAGGTATCCACAGCAAAGTCGTCACACTCGGGCTTAAATTGTACACAAGTCGAGGGGGTGGCAAACAGTCTTTGCTTACCTCGGGTTACTTCAAAGGCTTGATGAACGTGCCCCCAACTAACCGCTTTTACTTGCGGCTGTGCATCCAATATGGCAAAAAAGGCTTCGTGACTACGCACTTGATACTGGTCGATCCAGTCGCTGCCGACCTTAACTGGCTGGTGATGCAGTAACACTAACGTCGGGGTATTAGGGTGCGCGGCGAGCGTGCACTCTAAAAACTCGAGCTCGGCGGCACTAAAATCGCCGTGCACATGACCGATAACACTTGAATCGAGCAGCACTAACAGCCATTCGCCGACCTTCATGGTACGCATCGCGGGTAAATACGGGTGGATAACTTGCTGCATCATAGCGGTGATATCGTGATTGCCCGGCAACCAACCTAGCGGACAATCAAAATAACGCCGCATGGTGTCAAGGTAACGTACATAACAGCTGGGGTCGGGATTGCTGGCAACGTCACCGGTGCAAACAACGGCATCGACCGAATCCTGCTCCGACTCAATGAGCTCAAGTACATCGACTAAGCTCTGGTCGGTATCCAAGCCCAACAAAGTCTCGCCAATGGCAGGACCAAGGTGGGTATCGGTAATTTGGATAAGCCGCGCAGGAATATCTGGGGCTTTTGTGGGTGACGCTGTCGGCACCATAGCGTTGGCAAATCCTTAAATTTGGGCATCCGTCATCTTGCCAATAAAGATAACGACTTATGCCTGCAGACGCTAGCCCCTAAGCCGCATCATCTGGGCAAAGTTTGACCGTTAGCCCATTTTTTACAGAAAACTTACCAAATATAATTGCAAACTGAGGCGCCAATGTGAGATTTAAAGCGCCATTATTATGATCCCCCCCAAAAAACCAGCGGCGGTATTACCTAACCTGCTGCGAAACATCGTGCAACGCACGACCATACTGCAAACAGTGAGTAAGCCACTCGCCTAAAAAACGGTTAAATTGAGCTTTTTCGTCCACCTGATACATATCCCTGTTAGGGTAGTTATAGCGCACCTGTAAGCGGCGATGCTTCTCCCAAGCTAGCACCTCGGCCACCTCCGCATCGTGATACAAGCGAACCGTCAACTGCGGCAATTGCAACCAACTGTTATCGCGCGCGTCTTGTCGCGCCACACGCACTGTGGTGGTGTAGCGCATACGCTCGGTCACCTCGATCAGCATCTCCCAACTTTTATCCGCACGCTCGACGGCAAAAGGCCATGCATCGCGCACCGCCAACTCGGGGGTAAGCTTACTGAGCAGAACATAATTTGTTTCACACTGAGCCATTTGCAAAGGAAAATTAACTTTGTAACGGTCTTTTTTAAGACTGTTGTTCATCAGCGGCCTGCCTGTAAATTAAGCGTCGCCCGCAAGTGCTCACGATTTAGCTGTAACCACTGCAAACCTATCAGCGCCGCAGGGTTGTTATAACGGCCAGTGTAAAGCTCGGCAAAAGCATCGTCTGCGGCCACGACGTATACCTTTATGTCTTCGTGCTCTTCTGGTAAACCAAAAATACCACCTGCGTCAGTTAAGTCGCATAGGCCACAATAAAGGTGCAGCTTTTCATCGCTGCTACCGGGGCTTGTCAGCAGACTGGTAATATAGCTTAACTCGACCTGTTCGATACCCGCCTCTTCAACCAGCTCACGTCTGGCAACGGCCTCTGGGGTTTCACCTACCTCAAGCATACCCGCCACCAGCTCTAACCGCCACGGGCCTTTTGGCTCATCTAGCGCGCCAAGCCGAAACTGCTCGATCAGAGCCACCTCATCGCGCACCGGATCATATAGCACGACCCCCACGGCCTCACCACGGTATAAAATTTCTCGCTGCATCGGCTCCGACCACTCACCTGTGCGAAACAAGCGGTGACGCAGCTGCACAGCTTCGGCCCGAAAAAAACCACGATACAAGTCTTGCTGCGCCACCACATCCACATCGTCGCGATCAAACATCGGGGCGGCAGTCAAAACATTAGCGGCAGTAGCGGGGGGACGCGTTCGACTCATTAGCTCTTCCTTATACGGCTGAGCTTTTGCTCTAACCCATTAACTTAACAACACTTTAATAGGACAACATTAAACCCGATACGCACAACACAGGCCTAACGTTAACCTCACAAGCCCGAATTCGACCAAGAGAAGCTCACACTTAATACACCTTAAGCCACCATTAACTTGGCGATATAAACGCAGAGCGTCACGGCTGAATTGTTCCATGTTACGAGCCAGCTTAACGGCACGGCGAAGGCTCTTTTATTGGAGCAACCTAGTAACTCGAGAAGATAGGCACGCAGGTTAAAGCGCACGCGATGGCCTGTAAAGCCGTTAATTTTACGGTTTTTTACCCGCCGAAAGCAAAATGAACGATTATTCATCTGTACCTTATGCAGACAAACCGCTAAACTCAGGCCTGAAATAACGATGTACAACATCGGCTTTGCCCGACACTGCATCCAACGCAGCCGTTGGCGCGTCTCACTACGATCTGCAAATGCAATTTGCGCTGTGTTTACCACTGGCAGCCATTTTCAGAGCGCAGAATATGTGGCAAACCACTCGCTCTTTTTACGGAAGCATGACGAACTGGAATAACAAATGAAGAAGACGAAACGCTATCTCTTAGCCGCCCTGATCGCTTGTAGCGCCAGTGCGCAAGCAAACTCAATCTTAGAAATTTATCAAATGGCCGCGGATAACGATCCACAGCTTAAAGCCGATTATGCGGCCTATCAGGCAGGGCTCGAAAGCCGCACGATTAACCGTGCGGGCTTATTGCCGCAAATCAGCGCCACCGGTAGCTACACCCGATCTAACACCGACACCACCTACGGCGGCCAACCGTTAGACGATGCCGGTGTTGACGACGGCGAGCAAACCAGTTGGGGGCTTAATCTTAGCCAAGCACTCATCGACCTGAACGCTTGGTACACCTACAAGCAAGGTGCCGCACTGAGCGAGCAAGCCGTTGCGCAATACTCTGCCGATGAGCAAAGCCTAATCGTACGAGTCGCCGAGGCGTATTTTAATGTATTGCGTGCGGTTGATAACTTGCAGGCTAATACCGCCGAAGAAAAAGCCCTTGAGCAACAATTAGAGCAAACCAAGCAACGCTTTGAAGTGGGCTTAACCCCCATCACTGACGTGCACGATGCTCAAGCCGCTTATGACAGCGCCACTGCCGCCACCTTAGAAGGTCGCGGCCAGTTAGGTATTAGCTATGAAGCGCTAGAGGTCCTCACCGGGCAAGCACACGATGCCATCGCCCCACTAAATGAAGACTTTCCAGTCGTAGCGCCGGTACCCGCCGATCGCCACTCGTGGGTAGAATTTGCCCTGGAGAATAACTTTTCATTAAAAGCGGCCAGTAATGGTGCAGTGGCAGCCGAACGGCGCGCAGCAGCGGCCAAAGCTGGACACTACCCAACGTTAAGCGCAAGTGCTGGATACTCTGAAACCGACGCTGAAAATAAAGATGGCGCAAATATCTTAACCAGCGACTACGAACGCGAAGGCTACTCGGCCAGTATTGAGTTGCGCGTACCACTGTTTAGTGGTCTGCGCACCTCAGGTGTACGCCGCCAAGCTTACGCACAATCGATGCAAGCAAAAGAGCAATTTAACCTTTTGCAACGCAACGTTATTCAAGACACCCGCTCACTGCACTTGTCGGTACAAACTGGGGTCGCTCGGGTAAAAGCTCGCTACCAAGCTATTATTTCTAACCAAAGTGCGGTTAAAGCCACGCAATCGGGATTTGAAGTAGGCACCCGTAACTTGGTGGAAGTGTTGTTAGCGCAGCGCTCGCTGTATCAAGCCCAACGAGACTACTCCAACGCTCTGTACGATTACATTATTCAGAATATTCGCTTGCGCCAAGCGGCGGGTATGCTGACGCCAGATGATGTGGTTCGCATTGATGATTTTTTGAAGCAAGACGAAATGGTGCGCCGCAGCGATTACGGTATTTAATTTTATCGCTCAACGCATGACAATAAAAAAGCAGCCCTCGGGCTGCTTTTTTATTGTGCGGTAATATCTGACTCTCTTGAGGTTGCGACAGAACCCAACAAAGAGCCACTTTACTCCTAAAGTAATTTTTCAATAACTTCTCGGGTACGGGCTAACGCACCACGATTTTCCTCGGCCACGGCTTGTGCTTTGGCTCCAACCAATGAGCGTAAATCTTCATCCTCGGCCAAGCGCTGTACTGCGGCCGCCATTTCTCCGGCATCTTTTACAATCTCTAGCGCCCCCGCTTCACGCAACAAACGCGATACCTCAGCAAAGTTATACAATGCGGCGCCGCTAATTAATGGCTGCCCCCACGCTGCCGCCTCAATAAAATTATGACCGCCTACATCCACCAGTGAGCCACCCATAAATACTATATCGGCGGCACCAAGCATCAGGGCCTGTTCACCCATGGTATCGCCCAGCAAGATATCGGTAGCCAATGTTGGAGTAGTATCGGCACTGCGTCTAACAACAGTAAAACCTGATTTTTTACATAAATTGTAAACGTTATCAAAACGCTCGGGATGACGCGGTATTAATACCAATAAAAGCTGCTCGGTACTCAGTCCCCGATCGCGCAATTGCTGTAGCGCTTGCAACACAATCTCATCTTCACCATTGTGAGTGCTGGCGGCGATCCACACCAATCGCGGGCCGCTGTTTGACCATGCATTTTTTAAACGTGTCGCCAACTCGTTTTGCTCGGCATCAAAGGTGATATCAAACTTAATATTACCGGATACGGTGAGTCTATTTTCTGCCAAACCCAGCTCGATAAAACGCTCGGCATCGGCCCGGTGCTGCACCACCGCCGCGCTTAAGCGCATAAGCATAGCGCGAGTTAAGCCACCAATACGTCGGTAACCGCGCGCCGAGCGCTCGGATAAGCGAGCATTAATTAGCACCGTAGGCACACCACGGGCTTTACAAGCAGCCAATGTATTAGGCCACAGCTCGGTCTCCATTATAATAAGCAAGTCGGGATCAACGATTTTAATAAAACGTCGCAAAGCGCCGGGAAGATCATAGGGCATATAGTAATGATGCACCTTGCCACCTAGGGTTTGCTCGATCCGCTCAGAACCCGTTAAAGTAGTACAGGTAATAATTAGCTCCGTATTTTGCCGCGCTAGCAACTCACGAATAAGCGGCAACGCACCCAAAAACTCACCGACCGACACCGTGTGAATCCAAATCCGTGTACGCTGGCCAGTAATAGGCGCCACATAACCAAAGCGCTCATTCAAGCGTTTTAAATGGCCACGGTTATGCCGCGCACGCCAAAATACACGTAAAAGGATAAAGGGTAATAGCAGGTAAAGAATAAGACAGTAAAGTGCGCGCATGTAGCTAATGGCCATCGTTGAGTAGGCCGTCAGGATAACCACACCGGCGATTAAGATAAAGACCGCGATGTGGTTTTAAGATAAAACAGCCCAAGACCCATCGGTCTTGGGCTGTTTTAGTCGTTAGTGAGCGGCCCCCACCCGCAATGCATTAAAAACCTCATTAAAGCTGTGGGCAAATGGCTCGATGTCCAAATGGCGGTCAAGCCGATAGGATATTTCATCGGCGCTAATCAGGCCACAGATGCACTCGTTATCATCCAACACTAACAAAAAATACTGCCCGGCAAACTCCAGCGCCTCAACCAAATCGGCTATTTGGGCGCGGGCTAGCACATTGCGTTTAATGCCTTGCAGCTGCACTGTTGGCGTCATTATGTCTTTCACGGTCAGATCTGCACGGGCAATACCCATGGACGTAGCTGTAGCAAGAACCTTAACGCTATCAATATCGCGCTGACTAACAACCCCGCGAAACTGCTTATTAGCATCCATAACCAATTTAATTTTAGCGTGGGTAATACGCATTAAGTAAGCGGCATCATCAACGCTTACGCCCTGATCAAGCACCATGGGTTGACGCACATCAAAATCAATCAACACTTTCTCGGCAGGGCTAGACATGCTCAGCTCTGGCGCCTCGATATTGCTTAACATTGGACTATGGTTTAAACGAGACAAAGAAATACTGGGTACAGGTTTCATAACACTCTCCTTCATCGCGGCGCTTTTTGGCCGAGACAAACAACACACGTTAGTAAAAAAATATTAACTAAATATGCGCAGAGAGGTAGGTGGCGCACGAGGCGCAAAGGCAAGCTGTGTACGGGCTACCGCAGCACGGATGGCCGCGGGCGGAAGTTCAAAAGCAGGAATGGCAGTAACAACGGTAAGGATAGCCGCCAGAGCGCCATCATCTGGGTTGTCGCCACCTGCGACACCAGCCGCATGATTAATAACACTGATATCAACAATAAACTGAGACAAAGCCGCCTGATTATCACTCGTTCGACTCTGATGCCCAGCAGACACTACCGCAGTCAATAACAGCGGCAAACACAACCAACGCCACGCCCGGGCCAAGGCCCCGGTGGTCACTGTATGGTTAAGTTGCGCGTATGCGATATTCATCAAGTTTTATACATCTCGGGTGATAAACCAAAACACAATCAGTTTTTCTACGACTAAGCTCTATATTAGGCCGAACCCAAAACAAAACAAGTGCATAACAACTTTATTTTATTGCGTCTATTTGTATGGCGGCCTCGCGCTAGCAATGCATACGAGTTATCAGCTATAGAGCTGCACCGCCAGCGCGGCAACACCTATCATCAATACCAGCACAAGCGGCCAAATCAGTTGCGGGTGACGCCGTTGCCACAAACGTTTGGTTTGCTCCTGATTATTTAATTTTTGCGCCTCAGCTAAACGTGGATACACCCAGCGCTTTAACTCCTGCTCGTCATAAAAACGCAATTGCGGGCCACCTAATGCCACGGTCACATCATCGACAAAAATAAATTGTGAGCTATAGGCCACCTCTTTACCGCGGGCGATACTTTGCACACCATCGGCCGAAACTAATACCAATGACTCACCAATCACCCCAAGTTTTGTTCGGCTCGCATTGGTCAGCAATTGATTCGCCATTATTCCAACCAAAGCCATAAACACCGCCGAACCACAGACCAGCCACAACATAGCGGGCATTTTAACCAAGCTCTGATAATCCCACGCCATAAAGATCACAAACGACAAGGTTACCACCCAGTAAGAGCGTGCCAACCACCAGTGATACCACTTTATACGGCTGGCAATCCACAGCACCTCTTGCTGCCCGGTCGGCTCTATTACACCTGCTGCCACAACGCTACCAGAGGCTCTCTTTAAGCCGCTTAAGTGCGCGCGAGTCTGATCTTTCTCCAGCACCCACGCGGCACTAAAGCCACCGATTAACACCAGCGCCAACACCCCCAACGCCAACCACTCCAGTCGACGGAAACCGTCCTCGGCTTTTAAAGTCTGATCTGTTAAGCCCGCTAGTGTTGGCGAGTCAACCGGCGCAGTTACTCCAGTACTCGGGTCAATCATCACGAGGCTCGGATGACTAAAGTCATTCAGCCACAAACGATCCTGCCAACGGTAAATGGCTAAAGGGTCGCCATGCTCGGCTGGGGTCAGCGGCCTTAGCGATTCACCCGCCCACGAGTACAACTGTAAGCGACCGTCAGCCATAGCATTATTGCCCACCAAAACCCACAAGCCTTCATCGCCGCCAGCCAGTTGATGAGGCCAGCGATACTGACCACCTAGCTGTACAGCAAACGCCTGTAGCTCTTGAGCAAAATTCTCTGTCGCAGTGGCGACGCGTACCACCCGATGATGATTGGTATCCGCCAGCCACAAATCTCCAGCGCGTATCAACAACTGATTAGGAAACTTAAAATCGCCATCGTTTTTGGCAAGCACCTGCCCTTCGGCCGTTAACTTGTAGAGCGTATGAGCGGCAGTATCGGCCAAGTAAATAACATCGCTTTGCGGCTCAAGTAACAGACGAAAACTGCGCGCAGGATGGCGCTGACTATGCGCCAATGGCCGGCACTGCTCTAGCTCTAAACTGCAGCGATAAAAACCATCATCCAAGCTAACACCAACCACCCTGTTTGAGCGCAAGCGCAAAAATGCAGCGAGATTCTCTAATAACGATAAACGTTCAACGCGGTGATACACCAACAAATCACCATCGGCAAAAAAACCAAAATCGCCCACCGGTGTCATACTAAGCTCGGTTAAATCAAGTGTACTTTGCTCGCGTCCCGCTGCATCCAACCAAATAAACTGCGAGCCAAAATTTACTACCAGCTGCTCACCACTGGGATGCATAAACCCGTACGAGGGCAAAAGGCTACGCTGGGCTCCGGCCCAAAAATAAAGCCCGATAGATAAGACAAAAAATACGACAATAACCATTGCCGCAACCCGAGACTTACCTTTCATAAACAGCCCTTACTTTTAGATTTTTGTATTTTAATGTCGTTATTATTGAGATCGACCTATTGCTTATCAAAGTGCCAGCAAAGCGTAGCGACTTACAACCGCAAGGCGGATGATAGAAATATCTACTCACAATGCGCAAAACCCCAACGAGAACCGATATACTAAGCACCCGCTAAAAACACCAAAACCAGTGGTTGCCCACAACGAGTGAGTTATGAATAACGCAAGCGCCCCTGCGGCCAGCAACTCCAGCCTAACCTTTGACGCTATTATTGTCGGCGGTGGCATTGCCGGATTGTGGACGCTCGATCGCCTGCGTACAGCTGGCTATAAAGTCGTGCTACTCACCGATAGAGCATTGGGCGAAGGCCAAACCCTCGCCTCACAGGGGATGATTCACGGCGGCATTAAGTACACGTTAAGTGGCGCACTGAATCAAGCATCGGAGACAATAGCCGATATGCCCGACTACTGGCAACGCTGCTTAAACGGCACGGGCGATGTCGACCTATCTCAAACCCACTGCCTCAGCGACCATTTTTACATGTGGTCTAACTCGACCCTAGGAAAACTAACCAGTTTTTTTGCCAGCCGCGCCGTGCGCGGTCGGGTTGATAAAGTACCCGCCAGCGAGCGCCCTGCACTACTGCAAAACCGGCAGTTTAAAGGCAGTCTCTACCGCTTGGTTGACCGTGTACTGGATGTCCCTTCGCTGCTGGCTAACTTAGCGGCCAACAACCAAGGCCATATATATCAGTTAGATCAAATCGCTCAACGGTTGCATAAAGATGCCACCAATAACGCCTACCTCAAGCTAAACAATACCGGCGAGCCCATTACCCTAAAGGCCAAACGTTGGATTTTTACCGCAGGTAAAGGCAACGCCGACTTATTAGCCGCTCTCGGTTGCCAGCAGCCAGCCATGCAACTGCGGCCGCTGCAGCAGTTAGTCGTGCGTCACCGCTACCCATACCCGTTTTACGGCCACTGCCTAGGCGCCGATAAAACCCCACGATTGACGATCAGCAGCCACCCATCAAACAATGGCGATACCGTGTGGTACTTAGGTGGTTCGCTGGCTGAAAAAGGCGCCAGCATGAGTGCCGCCGAACTGATAGCAGCCGGCCGGCTAGAGCTAACCGAGCTGTTTCCGTGGCTAGATTTTTCTGACGCCGATTTCTCGACGTTGCCCATTGAACGCGCAGAGCCTTTACAGCAAAACTTTGCCCGGCCCGATAACGCTTTTGCCAAACCCGCCAGCGATGTCGCCAATGTTCTGGTAGGTTGGCCCACCAAGCTGACACTGGCGCCCAATTTGGCTAACCAAATTCTAGCGCAACTGCCCAAGCCCGATACCGCCATTGCCACCAATAACGCCATCAACGACCTAGCACAGCAACTGCCCACACCCGTGGTTGCACCACTGCCCTGGGAGGCCCTGCGTGACTGACTCTACACCTGTAACATCTGGCTATTCATTTACTCAGCGGCCACTCGGCAACACCGGTATTAGCATCAGCGCCTTGGGGCTAGGGACGGTTAAACTCGGGCGCAACCAAGGGGTTAAATACCCCCAAGGGTTTCAGCTGCCAAACGATGCCGAAGCCCAAACACTGATCAACCGCGCCCGCGAGCTGGGCATTAACCTAATCGATACCGCCCCCGCCTATGGCATTAGCGAACAGCGCTTAGGCTCGCTCCTCACCGCTCAGCGCGATGACTGGGTTATTTGCTCTAAAGTCGGCGAGGAGTTTAACGATGGCGTTAGCCACTTTGATTTCTCGGCAGCGCACACCCGCAGCAGCATTGAACGCAGTTTAAAACGGCTAAAAACCGACCACATCGATCTTGTGCTGGTTCACTCCGACGGCAATGATGTCGATATTATCGAAAACACCGAAGTGTTCTCGGTACTGCAGCAGTTTAAACGCGATGGCAAGATTCGCGCCTTTGGTATGTCCAGCAAAACTGTGGCCGGTGGGATACTGGCTGCACGCGAGTCCGATTGTGTCATGGTCACCTACAACCCCGCACAAATTGATGAAAAACCGGTACTCGACGAATGTCTACGACTGGGGCGTGGGGCGCTGCTTAAAAAAGCCCTCGCCAGCGGCCATTTGTGCCAAACTGGCGGCCATAGCAACCCTGTGCGCGCAAGCTTAGAGTTTGCCTTTGCTCACCCGGGCGTAAGCGCTGCCATTATTGGCACCATTAACCCCGCTCACCTAGACGACAATGTACATCAAGCTCGGGCGGCTCTGACCGCACTGGCAGGAGACTAACCATGACAAACACCCCTGAGCTGACTTGGCTCGACGACGTAAAGTGGGATGCGACCGGCCTAGTGCCCGCCATCGCCCAGGATTATCAAACCGGCCGCATTTTAATGATGGCATGGATGAACCGGGAAGCATTGGCACTGACCGCGCAACAACACACTGCGGTATACTACTCACGCTCGCGTGCAAAGCTATGGCCCAAAGGTGAAAGCTCGGGGCACGTACAAAAAGTGCACGAGATCCGCCTCGACTGCGATGCCGATGTCATCATCCTCAGCGTCGAACAACTCGGCGGCATAGCCTGTCATACCGGCCGAGCAAGCTGCTTTTATCGCGTGTTAAAAGATGGCCAATGGCACAGTGTTGAGCCGGTCATTAAAGACCCAAAAGATATTTACGGCTGAGGCATCAGCGCCCTACCGTTACCGAACACCCAGTAAAGAGTACAACTATGAGCGATATACTCAGCGAATTAAACACCATACTGCTAGCGCGTAAAAACGCTGCTGATGCCGACAGCTCTTACGTCGCCAGCCTGCACCAAAAGGGGCTAAACAAGATCTTAGAGAAAGTCGGCGAAGAATGTACCGAGACCATCATCGCCGCCAAAGACGCCGCCGTCAGTGGTGACAATGCCGAACTCATTGGCGAAACTGCCGATCTGTGGTTCCACTCGCTGGTAATGCTCTCGCACCTAGGCGAAAATGCCGACAGCGTACTGGCCGAGCTAGCTCGACGCTTTAACATCTCGGGTCACGACGAAAAAGCATCCCGCACCCGCAACTAATTTATCACGAGGTATTCATCATGGGCCCAAGTCCCTGGCAGTTACTGATTGTTCTGGCCATTGTCATTATGTTGTTTGGCACCAAACGCTTACGCGGTATGGGCTCAGATTTAGGCGAGGCCATTAAAGGCTTTAAAAAGTCTGTCACAGGCGACGAACCCACCGATGCCGATAAAAATGCCGCAGAACCTAAAGCTATCGACCCCAACAAAGCCGAACCGAACGACGCCAATCAAACGGCCAGCGCCGACCAAAACAAAACTGAAACTCACTAAGCGCAGCTTACTTTATGTTTGATATGGGCTTTTTTGAGCTATTACTGATCGCCGTGGTTGCACTGTTGGTGATCGGCCCCGAGCGGCTGCCCGATACAGTGCGCTCGGTAAGCTTATGGGTGGGCCGAGTAAAACGCAGCCTGCGTGAAACCCGTAGCGAGATCGAACGCCAAATAGGGGCCGATGACATTCGTCGCCAACTGCACAATGAGCAAATCATGCGCAACCTAGAGGCCACTCGCCGTGAGCTAGACGACGTCAAAGCAGAGGTAGGCGAGATCATGGATCCAGATCGGGCGCGCCGGCTCGACAGCGCCCGCTACGATCAAGTCGAGGAGCTGCCAGACCACGCCCATAGCGCCGAATCCGACACTCCTGCGGCCGATGCCGACGCAACCGACAACCGTAAATCATGAGCGAATCAAACGACAAAGAATTGCCTTTAGTGCAACACCTGATCGAGCTGCGCAACCGCTTGTTGCGCGCACTATTGGTGGTTGGCCTGGTGTGTGCCGCGCTGCTGGGGTTTAGCGCCGAGATTTACGAGTTGGCTTCGGCGCCGCTGCAAGTGTACCTGCCAGAATCTAGCACCATGATCGCCACCGATGTGGCCTCACCGTTTTTAACCCCGTTTAAACTCACCCTATTTGTCGCCTTTATTTTAAGTGCGCCTTATATTTTGTATCAGCTGTGGGCGTTTATCGCGCCGGGCTTGTACCGCCACGAAAAACAACTGGCCCTGCCACTGCTTGCCTCTAGTATCGTACTGTTCTATGCCGGCATGGCGTTCGCCTACTTTGTTGTGTTCCCGCTGGTGTTTGGTTTTTTTACCTCGGTGGGGCCGACCAACGTCGCAATTATGACCGACATTAGTCGCTACTTAGACTTTGTCCTAAAGCTATTTTTTGCCTTTGGCGTGGCGTTTGAGATCCCCATCGCTGCTATTTTATTAATACTCAGCGGTGTTATAACACCCGACGGCATGGCCAAAAAACGTCCCTACGTGGTTGTCGGCTGCTTTGTTATCGGTATGTTATTAACGCCACCCGATGTTATCTCGCAAACCTTGCTGGCTCTGCCTATGTGGTTGCTGTTTGAGGTGGGAATCTTTTTTGGCCGCATTCTGTATCGGCGGCGCAAAGCAGCCGAGCCACAAGATCAAACTGACACGGCAGAGAAAGAAGCCACGACTAAATCCACCGACTCATCAGGGATTTAATCCAGGTGGATGATTCAAACCTAAGCACGCTCAGCGAACAGCTCTAACAAAACATTTTGATGATCTTTCAGACGATTCCAGCCCAGCTCGTGGAAGTAAAACACCACCGTGTTAACCGCCGGCTCCACTAAAGCTACGGCACCGCCAATCAAAAGATCACCCGTTAATAAGTAAGTCACGGTGAACGCGACGGTGAAGTGCAATACAGCAAAAGATATCGTTTTTAACATGGTCGCCTCCGGCTTATGATTACCTAACTACCGGTAAATAATAATCACTCCCAAATTTTAGCGCCAAACAATTGAGCCAATATCTTTAATAGCAAACCTCTATACCCGAATTTCCTTAAGCAGTGCTATACCTTCACCATAATTCATTAAATCTCGGAGTCACTTAACGCTCCATCCTAAACATTAAATCGGCGCTTTGCACCTCGCCTGATTCAGCTTCAATGCGAAAATTGTCATTTAAAAAATACGTTAGGCCCACGCTCGACAAGCTATCAAATAAACCAATAGCGTAGTGCACATAAAGATCTTCGGTAATGTATTTACCCAGCCACAACCGACTATCTTTTACATCGTCGTCAGCTTTAATTGTCAGCTCATCCAAACCAAAGCGACCGGCGATATCATCGGCCAAAAACTGTCCGCGCTTAATGCCCAACTTAGCAATGGCGCTAATTAAGCCCGCCCCCTCACCCGACGAAGCACCATCGAGCGGTTTACCGGTAAATAACAGTGACATAGCATTACTGTCACTTACTTGCGGGCGCGAGAAAATCTCAGTGACCGGACGCTGCAAGGTTCCGCCAATAATCAACCCCACTGTCACATCTTCGATTGCGCGGGTTGCCGTCACGTTTAAACCCGGATCATCCATCGGCCCCTGAAACGATAACGTGCCTTTTTCGATACTAAGATCTTGGCCTAATGATTTATAGCTGCCATCGATAATATTAATATTCCCCACCGCATACATGGCCCGTGCGGGTACTTTGTTAAGCGATAAATTACCGCCAATGCGCGCCTTAAAACCAGCGGCATCTAAGTTAACTTTATCGCCAAGAGCCACATCTAAATTTAAGTGCAGTGCCATACCAGGAGTTTTTTTAACACTGTTATCGCTGTCAATGACAATAACATCGTCGGATACTTTAGTAGCCGATACCGGCAGCGTGCTAATTACCGCATATGCCTCGGGGACTTTAGCGCTCCCCGACACATCGAAGGTATCGGCATCCACTTTAATCGCAATCTCGGGTGTTAGCAGTAAGGTTAAGGCGCTGGTTGCCATTAGCTTAGCTCGCTCGCCCGTTACGTTTGCCTCAACCCGCCAGCTAGGTAATAACAAGTCGTGCGCTTGGGCGGTAGCTTGCAGTGTGCCGTCACCGGCACTGGCATGTGCCTCTAGCAATAAATTTTGTTGATCGCCGGCTACCGTGGCATTCAGTGCGGTGATATTAACGCCTAACGCTGGCAACTCCAGCTCGGCATTAGCCAAGGTTAAATCTACCGATGCACTCGGCGCATCTAACGTGCCGGCAATATTTAACGCACCGTTTAACGAGCCATGAATATTACTCACCGAGGGTAACAAGGCCTCTAGCGGCGATAGATTGTCTAGGTTAACCGCAACGTTACCGCTTAACTCTCGCTCTTTAGTATCGGCATTAAACGTGCCTTGTAGCACACCGTAATTGACAAAGGTTAGGCCTACATCGGCATTCAGCTGTTGCGCTTTAGCCGTTGCACTGAGTTGCAAATTATCAACAGGGTAACGCTCTGGGGTGTCTTCGCCATAACCGTAAACCAATACCGTATCTTGTGCCGCCAGAGTTAAGTTAGCGTTTAATGACTCGCCCACAGGCCAATACAACGAACCGTTGCCGCGCACAAACCCTTCGATATCTACCTCATCTTTTAACCAGCGGCGCAACAGCGCTAAAGGCAAGCGGTTGATGGTTAAGCTCGCTTCGGTTAAACCTTGTGCCTGCCAATTGGCTGCCAAGCATAAGTCGGTGCTGGCATTAAATGGAAGAATAGTTTGTGCCGAGCGACGCTCCACACCCACACGGTTGGCTTTAGCTTCTATTGCGTCTGGCGTGGCAGCGGCCGCGTTGTCTATCGCTACACCTAAATCGGCCACGACAGCTTTAGCATTGCGTTTATTGATTAAACACATTTGTTCAAGCTTGGCCTGATCAGTCGCCAACACCAATGCCGCACTTTCGCGTAACGTAACAGTTTGAGCATACATCGAGCGCAACTGCAGCTGCTCTAAATAACCTTGCCAACGTTCACCATTCCAACCGCCGGCCAGTGCCAGTTGCACATCGTTTTGCGCATCTTGCACCAAGCTTAAAGACAACGTGTGCTGCTCGGCCGAGCCATCTATTACCGTACTTAGGGCGGCCAGTTCAATATCGCCTACACGTAAATCGCGAGCTTCGGCGATTAATCCTAAACGGCCCTTTTTAATATCATCCGAGTTTGATTGCACGTTAATGCTAGCCACTTGGTAATCTTGCCAGTGCAGTTCTTGGCCCTCGGCACTTAACTTTATTTTAGGGTTAGCAATCGTGCCGCTTAACTGACCATGAGCCGTTAAGCTGCCACCCAAGGATGGATCGATCTGCGCTAAAATCGGTGCTTGTATATCCCAAGCGATATCGTACAGTTCGCTCAAGCTGCCGTTAACAGCCACCCGATTAGCCCCAAGTGTCGTCACAACATCGGTAAACTGCCAACCGTCCATGTTATAAGTTACGGCGCCTCGGCCATTAAGCGCTAACGCCCGCAGCCGACCGGTCAATGATTTAATATTGACGGCCACATTGAGCGCGCCATTATTTTGCCTACCTGTGCTGATCAATTGGGCCTGAAGGTCACCCGGCCAACCCTCGAGTACAACTTGTGGGTCGATATGTTTCGCATTAACCGCCACATCCCAATCTAAGCCGTCAGCCCAATCCAACCGACCCTGTGTTTGCAAGTTTGCGCCTGCAACTTGAATCGTTGAGTCTTGCAATATGAGGTGCTGCGTGTCGCCGTTAAGATCGACATTAAGCGCTAACGGTGGATACTTAGGGTGAATAAAACTTCCCGCAAGATTAGCCTGATAATCGTCCAGCCAGCCATTCACACTTAAGCGGCCGGCCACCTCGCTATTTAACAGTGCGTCAACTTTTATACCTAGCGCCGCGAGCGATTGCTGCGGCCAAGACACTTCGGCCTCAATATTAGCTGGCCGATCATCAATACCGGTAAGGTATTGCCCCGCAAGCGATAACTTAGCTGGGCGCGCTAACGTAGCATTCACTTTTATACTGGCTAGGTCACCGCTCAGGCTCAAATGTCCCCTCAGCGTATTCTCAAGCACTACAGGAGGCACTAAACGCAACACGTCATTCTCGTGCGTATCGGCGGCTAAGGGTTGTAAATCCCACCCCAGTTGAGCCTCAAATGCATAGGGATAACTCAGAGCCGCGCTACCACTTAAGTTAGCCGTACTGGCTGCCGTGCGTACGCTAAGGCCATCAACAACAATATTACTGGGGCCGTAACGGGCACTGGCATGTGCAGCCTCTAAATAATAAGCGCGATCATTAATAGCGACATAACCACGCTCAAGAATTAAATCACGCACCACAATTGCAATAGGTAAACTTAGCTCTGGCCAGCGCGGCGCGGCTTTAGGTTCGTTGGTATCCGCTTGTGTCGCAATGCGAATATCAAGACCACTAACCGCAAGTTGGTCGATCACCAAGGCGCCCCATATAACTCCAGCGGGGTGCCAACTTAGCTCAATACTATCGGCGCGGTATTCGCCACCAAGCATGCTGTACTGCACATGCTGTAGGTTCATTCCTGTCAGTAAATTGCCATTAAGCGTTTGATAGTTAAGTGCCGTTGCACCGCGAACTTGATCTAGCAGCCAACGCGTGCCGGGCTCGGTGGCCAACACTAAAGTCGCCACGCTGACAATTGTCATCAGGGTAATCGCGAGCGACAACAAACCACGTAAAAATAAACGCTTGATCACAGATCTGGCCCCACACTTAAATGCAAACGCCAGCCATGGTCGCCATCTAGCGCGCGGGCGATATCGGCGCGCACCGGGCCCACCGGCGAGATCCAGCGAACCCCTACACCCACACCACGATACCGATCGAGGTAACCGCCGTTATAGGCGGTGCCTTCATCGTAAAAAGTCGCCACACTAAAATCGCCGTACACTCGACGATCGTATTCGACACTAGCGGTCAATAAACGCGAGCCGCCAATCACTATGTCATCGCTATTTGTGGGGCCCAACGTTTTATAGCCGTAGCCGCGAACACTTGCATCGCCACCGGCAAAAAAACGCTGTGAGATAGGCAGTTTATTAAAGTCGTCCACTTCGGTAATGCCCGCCTCGCCGCGCAACAGCAGACGACCTTCGTCGCCCAACGGCAGAATCATTTTTAACCGACCGTAGGCTTGTAAAAAATCAGTCGACGAGCCCAACGTCTCGCCCGCGCCTTTAAGGCGCATTGTGACGTTCCAACCGCGGCGCGGGTAGTTGACATCTTTGGCGCTGGAGTAAGAGGTGCTAAACAGTGGAATAATCAGCTCCGAACTACGCGCCGGGTCGTCGCCAAACGAGTAATCTTCTTGCTCGTAACTCAAACCAAAATTATTAAGCCAAGCGCTGTTCTCCCAGCTAGAATAATTTACACCGGTTACCAATCGATCACTGGTCGAGTCGTTAATTTTTTCTTGGGTAAAGCCGGTATAACCGCGCAACACCTGATACGCAGGACGCGCCATCGGGATAGAGTAGCTGAGCATATACGTGGTGATGGTTTCGGCGGCGTTAACATTAACATCTACGCTATGACCACGATCATTAAGATAACGATTTTGATAACCCAGCAAAATTCGCGGGCCGGTGTCCGAGGCGTAACCGATACCCGTCGAATAACTGTGCTTAGGCCCGGCATTTAAATCAATATTGACCGGCACCTCACCGTCTTGCAGCGATTGTATTTGCGGCACAACATGAACCACATCAAAATAATGACTCGCTTGCAGTTCGCTTTTTAGTTTAACTAAATCATCGGCGTTGTATTCGTCACCTTTTTTAAGGGTCACGTAGCGATTAATCAGATCGTCGTTGAGTATATTTTGGGTTATTTTTATATCGCCCAAATGGTATCGGCGACCTGTATCCAGCTCTAAATTCACACGTGCGGTATTTTGCGCTTGGCTCACCAAAACCTCGGCACGTTTAAAGCTGGCATCAAAATAACCCTGAGCGTTTGCCGCCGCTAACAAATTATTTTTGTAAGCCTCATAGCGACCATGATTAAGCCGACTACCAACTTGTAATGGTTTGTTGGAGCGAGCGTTAAGCAGGCGCCGGTTATCTTTGCCATCCCCCGTGACATAAACATTAACCTCTTCGTAGACAACGGCGGGGCCAGGGGGAAGCGTGAGCGTTAAACGCCAGCAATCGCTGTCTCGCGAAAAGTCTTTTTGTGTGACTAACTGGTAATAACCCAATGCGCGTGCGGCCTCATCGACTTTAACGTCAAATTCGCGCTCTAATGCTCGCATGTGCCAACGGGCCAAACGGCACGATTGTTTCTCGACATTTAAGTAGGCACGGATATTGTCGCGCAGGTCATCGGAGCCACCCACAAGATCAAGTTGGGGCTCAAGGGCAAGTGCGGGGAGTGCTTGACTAAGGGCGCCCACCAGTAGCAGGCGCACAATGTTTACTGGCATAAAATCCAAAGTTAAGTTAACAGCCACTCAGACGGCTCATCCGCCCGTAAGTTGCACCGCCAGCTTAACATTTTGCTGCCAGATGGGCGCTACCGGCTGGCGCCGGGAAGCCCGGCGAATTTACATATTCGCCATAATATCACGCAAACCATCAACCGATGCCGCAACCGACTGCAATGGCGTCATTCCCTCTGGATACTCTTCTTGCTCAACCACCAACCACTGAGTGCCACCCACCTCACGAGCCGCAGTGATTACCGCAGCCCAGTCGGCAACATCTTGTCCTAAAATGGTTTGCTTGCCAGTGGTACCTTCGGGCAAGCCCGCCTTAATATGGGTGGCGATAGTGCGGCCCGGATACTTGCGAATATAAGCGGCCGCATCTTTACCCGCTACCGTTGCCCAGCCAGCATCAAGCTGTAATACCACTCGGTCATCGGTATGGGTGGCGATATAGTCCCAAAAAGTCGTGTTTTTATAAGGCGCTAACTCTTGCGCATGGTTGTGATAACCAAAAAGCAAACCATAGGCAGCCAGCTTGCCAGCCACATCGTTTAGCTGAGCCGCTACATCGGCAACACCATCAGGGCTAAACGCACGCTCATCCCAAGGGACAACTAGGTAATCGGCACCAAGCGCCAGATAAAATGCTACGGTTTGATAAAATTTATCATCGCTAAGCTGATCAAACCCCACGTGGGCGCCCGAGGCTTCAAGGCCAATTTCAGCTAAATACGCTTTTAAGCCAGTAGGGTCGTTGGCGTAGGGGCCAAAATTACCGGCAAACTCCACTGCATCAAAGCCCATATCAGCCAAAGATTCTAAGGTGCCTTTAAAATCTTGGCTCAAATCATCTTTTACCGACCACAACTGCACGCTAAGCTCGGGCTCGGCCGCGCTTACGGCGCCACTCAGGGCCGTCACAGCAAGCAAGCATGATGCTAAAAATCGTTTAAAAATACTCATAAAGGCACTCCATTTGTTATTGGTTGTACTGCAAAGTCGCAGCGTATGGGTTGGCCCCAACACGGCGAATTAAACTCAAGCAGCGCTCAGTATAGCGACTCCGCCTGCTCAGGCGTGGCAACTTTACCCTTACTTGCAGTCGTAAACACGATACTGATACCTTAGCGTCGCCAAAAGCAAGCCACCTGTTGATACCGCCAGCATATCCGCCCGCTTGCCGCATTGGCCGTATTGCATGCCGCCATCTGTCAGCCATCTATAGCGCCTACTTGTCGCGTCCCAGAGCCGGCTCGGTTACAATGACGACCCGAAAACCGGCGATAGCAAGGTGTGCCATGAGCGAGAAAAAAACCACCCACTTCGGCTTTGAGCAAGTCGAGACCGACAAAAAAGCCGAGCGCGTCGCCGATGTATTTCACTCGGTCGCCGGCAAGTACGATCTAATGAACGACTTAATGTCGGGGGGCGTACACCGATTATGGAAACGCTACACCATCGAGAAATCCGCCGTTCGCGCCGGCCACAAAGTATTAGATATTGCCGGTGGCACGGGCGATTTGTCTTACCAGTTCTCCCGTAAAGTCGGCCCCGATGGGCTGGTAGTGTTAGCCGACATCAACGCCTCGATGCTCAATGTCGGCCGCGACCGTCTGCTCGATCGCGGCGCTGCTGGCAACCTAACGTTTGCACAAGCCGACGCTCAGTACTTGCCCTTTCCCGACAACACCTTTGACTGCATCACCATTGCTTTTGGCTTGCGCAATGTCACCGATAAAGACATGGCGCTGGAGGCGATGCTACGAGTGCTTAAGCCCGGTGGCCGCCTGCTCATTTTAGAATTTTCCAAGCCCGGCAACCCGCTGCTCGAAAAAGCCTACGACACTTACTCGTTCAAGTTGCTGCCATTAATGGGCAAACTGATCACCAACGATTCTGACAGCTACCGTTATTTGGCCGAGTCGATCCGCATGCACCCCGACCAAAAAACCTTGCAGGGCATGATGGACAGTGCCGGCTTTGTCATGACTGAGTTTCAAAACATGACCGGCGGTATTGTCGCACTGCATATGGGCGTTAAACCTTAATGAGCAACCCCAGCGCCATTACCGCCCTGTTTATTGTGCTAGAAAAAGCCGTAACTACCGCGCTGCGGTACGATCCAGGCACCCAAGCGCAACTGGCCAAACTGGCAGGTCAAACACTACTGATTGACTGTAGCCGGCCTGCGCAAAAAATGTATATTCAGTTTGGCGCCGCCGATATTACATTAGCTGGCCACTACGAGGACGACGTATCGGCCACATTAAGTGGCAGTGGCGCCGATATCGCCAAACTGCTGTTTGGCGACCAACACAGTCTGTACGGCAGCGGCGTTAGTATTAGCGGTAATGCCGGCGTACTAGCGCAGCTGCAAGGGCTTGCCGGACAGCTGGATATCGACTGGGAAATGGCACTGGCCGATCTTATTGGCACCTTGCCGGCCCACACCTTAGCCAACTCATTACGCACCGCCAGCGGTTGGGGCCGCGAGCGCGCCCAAGGTGCCGAGCGCTTAGTTCGCGAGTACTTAGCCGAGGAATCCTCCGCTGTTTTAGGCCGCTCCGAGTTTGCATTGTTTGTCGACGATATCGACAACACCCGTTTGGCGCTAGACCGACTTGGCGCCCGCATTGCCCGCCTCCGAGCGCGCCAAGATCACAAGGATCACTGATGTTTGCTCTGCTTCGCCTGTGCCGGATAATATTTACCTTTGCCCGCTACCGGCTCGACTTATTGCTGCCGCGCCACAGTTTGCCGTGGTGGCTTAGGCTGCTGCTTAGCCCGCTGCATTTAATACCGGTGGGTAAACTTAGTCGCGGCGATCGGCTGCGTTTAGCCTGCGAGCAATTGGGCCCAATTTTTGTCAAATTCGGCCAACTGTTATCCACTCGCCCCGACCTTATTCCCGCCGATATCGTCGAAGCTTTAAGCGGCCTGCAAGACAATGTCCCACCGTTTGCCAAAGAAACTTTTTGCGCACTGGTGGAAAAATCATTGGGCGATAGCGTCGACGCTATTTTTGCTCAGTTTGACCGCGAGCCGTTGGCCTCGGCATCCGTGGCACAAGTACACGCCGCCGTGCTGCACGACGGCCGCGAGGTAGTGGTAAAAGTGGTGCGCCCCGGCATCGAGCGCGTTATTAGCCAAGACACCCGCCTGCTACACCTATTAGCCCAAGCGCTTGAACACTACAGCGCCGACGGTAAACGTCTGCGCCCGGTAGAGATCGTCGATGATTACCGCACCACTATTTTTGACGAGCTAGACCTACAGCGTGAAGCCGCCAACGCCTCGCAGTTACGGCGCAACTTTTTACACTCACCGCTGCTGTATATTCCCGAAATCATGTGGGATTACACCCGCAACAACGTATTGGTAATGGAGCGTATATCAGGTATTCCAGTCACTCAGCTAGAGGCACTGAATGCGCAAAAGACCGATATGAAAAAGCTGGCCGAGCGCGGTGTCGAGATCTTTTTTACCCAAGTATTTGAGCACAACTTTTTTCATGCCGATATGCATCCGGGCAATATTTTTGTCTCGCGCGAACACCCCGAGCAACCCCAATACATCGCTGTCGATATGGCTATTGTCGGCTCGCTGACACGGGCCGATCAGTACTATTTAGCGCGCAATATGCTGGCGATGTTTCGCCGCGACTACCGCCAAGTTGCCGAACTACATGTACAAAGCGGCTGGGTGCCCGAGCACACCCGCATAGAAGAGTTAGAGGCCGCCGTACGCACCGTATGCGAGCCTATTTTTGAAAGGCCGCTCAAAGACATCTCGTTTGGTCACGTCCTGCTTAGCCTGTTTCGTACCGCCCAGCGTTTTAATATGGAGGTGCAGCCACAACTGGTATTACTGCAAAAAACCTTACTTAATATTGAAGGGCTAGGCCGCCAACTCTATCCAGAGTTAGACCTATGGAGCACCGCCCACCCATTTTTAGAGCGCTGGTTAAAGAATCGGTTTGCCCCTCGCACGCTGTGGGGCGAGCTTAAACGCTATGCCCCCGAGTGGCTGGAAAAGTTTCCCGAGGTGCCCCACTTAATGTTTAACGGCCTGCAACAAGTACAGAATATCGGCCAGTGGAGCCGCGAGCTGGCATTGACGCGCGAGCAACTCGCTCGCCAAGAAAAAACTCAACAACGGCGTCGCTATGGCCATATAGCCGCGCTGCTTAGTCTAGTCAGCGCAGGGGTTTTCGCTTTTGGGGCAAACAATCCTGCGTTGCAAAACTTTGACCCATCACAACTTCCGCTGGTCGTTTGGGTGTTGTTAGCAACGGCAGGTATCGCCATAATAGCGGGACGTTAAGCAATACAGAGCCCATTAAGCGGGCCTAACCTGCTCATGCCACGCATGAACAGACACCCATTAAGTACAAGGATAAGTGCATATTATGGCCTTTAATACTTGGCAATATTTGACCCAGCGCCAAAGCGCTATACCCGCGGCGCTAATTGCCGTTAGTCTACTAACACTCACCGCATGCGGTGGTGGCGGCGGTGGTGGCCCCGATCCCAAGTTCTCCCAATCAAGCTCAAGCTCGGTTGCCAGCGTTAGTAGCAGTTCGTCCATCAGCTCTAGCAGTTCATCAATTAGTTCGAGTAGCTCATCAAGCAGCGTCGAGTTAACTTGGACCAAAGGCGTTTATGGCCCTGTGAGTAACTATTGGGACAAGTGTGAAAACCCGCGCACTGGCATCGCCCCCTATAACGACTTACCTTATCCTGACCAAGCCGGTAGCAGCACCGAAGAAAACTTCTTTTTACGCTCGCTAACCCACTACACCTACCTGTGGTACGACGAGGTCGAAGACCTAAACCCCGCGCTTTACAGCACCGCCAACTATTTTCAGTTAATGAAAACCACAGCCACCACGCCCACCGGCAACGACAAAGATCAGTTTCACTGGAGCACCCCCACAGACGAATATCGCCAGCGTACACAAGCTGGGGTCGAGGCAGGCTACGGTGCCGTTTGGGCGCTGCTAAAAGCGACATCTCCACGCGAGGCGGTAGTCTCTTATGTACAACCCAACTCACCCGCCGCTCTGGTAGGCCTGAGTCGCGGTGCACGCGTGTTAGAAATCGACGGTGTTGATTTTGTTAATGATAATACTCAAGCCGGTATTGATACGCTCAACGCCGGATTGTTTCCATCCGGTTTAAATCAAAGCCACACCTTTAAAGTACGCGACTTGAACGCCAATACCAGTCGCACGATCGAGTTAACATCCACAGAAATCACCATTGCCCCGACCCACACAGTAAAAACAATTAATACCGGAACGGGAAACGTAGGTTACATCTTGTTTAACTCCCACATCGCCACCGCCGAAGCCGCATTAATTAATGCCATCGAGCAATTTCGCGATGATAGTGTCAGCGACTTAGTGTTAGATTTACGCTACAACGGCGGCGGCTACCTAGATATCGCCAACGAGCTGGCCTACATGATTGCCGGCAGCAACACCGCCAACAAAACCTTCAATCGCATGGAGTTTAACGATCAGCACCCAAACTTTGATCCTTTTACCGGCGACCCTCTCGAGCCTTTGGCTTTTCACAACACCACACCAGGTTTTTTTGGCCCTGCCGGTAAGGCACTACCTGCACTAAATTTAAATCGTCTTTATGTTTTAACCGGACCCAACACCTGCTCCGCCTCCGAGGCTATCATTAACGGGCTTACAGGTATTGATGTTGAGGTTGTGCAAATTGGCGCCGCCACCTGTGGCAAGCCTTACGGGGCTTACGTACTGGATAACTGCGGAAGTAGTTACTTTACGGTTCAATTTAAATCGGCCAACGCTAAAGGTTACGGCGAGTACAGCGACGGGTTTTTCCCCGGAGCCGCCAATAGCAGTAATCCGGCCGAATTGCCCGGTTGCGTCGTTAGCGATGATTACAACCACCTGCTGGGCGACGTAGCCGAGGCCCGTCTAGCCGCTGCACTGCACTACCGAACAACCGGTAGCTGCCCAGCCGCAAGCTCAAACAAAGGCCAAGCAAGGCTGCAAAAAGCGCGCACGGTTGGCACCGATGACGGGGTGATTTTTCAACCGCCAGGACTCGGCGATATGATTTTGCGCCGCTAAGAGAATATAAGTATGACATTAACGATTAGCTTCAACTCAATCGCCCGTATTTGCGCTGGGCTACTATTAACCAGCGCACTCGGCGCCTGTCAAAGCACAGCAATGCCGGAACCCGTACCGGCATTGCTGGTTGCGCCAAACGAGGCGACACAAACGCAACTAACAAGCATCATCAGTGCCGCTCTTAACACCAAAGTAACACTATCGGCCCAAGCCTTAACCAATGATCCAGTGCTAATGATCGACACTAGCCGCCGACCACGCAGCCTAAGCTCGGCCGGCGCGCAGGACTCATGGCTCGGCCGACCCGATCACTTTGAGCTGTATCTAACAAAAGGTAAGTGCCTGCTAAAACATCGCCAAAGTGAGCAAGAGTGGTTTATGCCAGAGGCCACTTGCAAAGCGGTAAGCGGTAAGCGGTAAGCGGTAAGCGGTAAGCGGTAAATGTTACCTGCCACCGCTTACCGTTTAATTATTATGGCTACAAGATTTGATCGCGCTCGCGAAATCCCATCAAATAAAGAATTGCATCTAACCCTAACGTCGATATGGATTGCTCGGCCGAGGCCTTCACTAAAGGCTTCGCCCTAAAGGCAATACCCAAACCGGCTGCGCCCAACATGGGTAAATCGTTAGCGCCATCGCCTACCGCGATGGTTTGCTCGGTGGTAATGCCTTCGCGCTCGGCCAACATTGTTAACAGCTCGGCTTTGCGCTCGCCGTTGACCACCTGACCTTTTACCTCGCCGGTGACTTTGCCATCAACAATATCCAAGGTGTTAGCATAAACGTAATCAATACCCAGCTTATTTTGCAGGTACTCGCCAAAGTACTGAAACCCGCCCGATAGTATCGCCGTTTTATAACCCAACTTTTTTAAGCTGCTAATCAGTTTTTCGGCGCCTTCGGTAATACGTAAATTAGCAGCAATACCGGCTAACACACTCTCATCTAAACCTTTAAGCAGTGCCATACGGCGCGCAAAGCTCTCGTTAAAATCTAGCTCGCCACGCATAGCAAGCTCGGTAATCTCAGCCACTTGCTCACCCACTCCGGCGGCTTTAGCTAACTCGTCGATCACTTCGGCTTCAATCAGGGTTGAGTCCATATCAAAGCACACTAAGCGACGGTTGCGGCGATACACCGTATCGCGCTGAAAGGCGATATCTATTTCGTGGCGAGTGGATAGCTCCATAAAGTCAGCGCGCAGGGCCTCGCGGTCGGCCGGTTCACCGCGCACCGAGAACTCGACACAGGCGCTCGCACGAGTATCAATGCTGGCAAGTCCAATGCGTCCCGACAGGCGATTGATATTATCGATATTCAAACCGTGCTGAACGGTAACCTCGGTCAAGTCGGCAATTTGGTGAGCAGTCACCTCGCGCGCCAACAGCGTGACGATATAGCGAGCCTTACCCTGTTGCGCAACCCAGTGCTCGTAGTTGTCATTGCTAATGCTGGTAAAGCGCACATCAATGCCAAGTTTAACCGTGGCACCTTGCAGCTCGGTCAGCAGCGCAGGCTCAGCAATGCGATCGGTATCAATCGCCACCAACAGCCCTAAAGCTAGGTTATCGTGGATAACCGCCTGACCAATATCTAGGATAGCCGCATCGTAGCGACCCAATACCTGAGTTATCACAGAGGTGACGCCCGGCCGGTCAGCACCGGCGGCGTTAATCAAAAGGATTTGTTTCACGTTACCAGATCACATCTCAAAAGCGCTATTATAGCGTTTATAGTCGGCCCGATACTAATTGCGCTAAAATGCCGCGACAAACTTTACTCACCGGATTCTTCATGTCTTTACACCAACACCTAAAACAGCACCCAGAGCTTGGGCTTTGCACTATTATCATGCTGTTGTTGGGCGTGCTGGGGGCGGCATTGGTGCTGCATTTTGCCGGGTTACAGCAGGCCGCGTACACCGAGCAATACGGCCAAGCGCTGGCCGACCGTGGCGCCGCACAGGCGGTAGAGCCCGCACTGGCACAAGATATGATCAGCCTACAGGTTATTGTGCAATCGCTAGCCGAGCAGCCCGCCGTGCTGCGCGCCAACATTCACGATGTAGAAAACCGCTTATTAGTCGAGAGCGGCACCAGCACAGCTCCGCGCGGCTACCAACAACCACATTTTAACGCCCCCATCACTCTTGATACTCACTTTGTCGGACACCTAACCATTACCCTGCAAGAGCCACCGGTAATATCGCAGTACCGTTTATTTTTATGGCTTTGGGCCGCTGCCGTACTAACAGCTATTATCGCGCTTTGGCTGCTATACGCACTCTGGCTGCGCCACACCGGCCAACAGCCCCGCTTCACAGCGGCGCTTAGCGCCGAGCAAGAAGTCGCGCCAGCACAGACAACAAACCCCGACACACCACAACACGCGGTTGTTATTGAATTGGTGTTTCTTAACTTGCAAACCTTGCAGCAACAGCTGTCGCACACCGGTTTTCAAGAGCGGCTGCAATGCTTTGACCACAACCTTAGCGGCATACTTGCACTCTACACCGGTCGCAAACAGCCCCTGCGCGGCCATCGTATGCAGCTACAAGTCACCGGCGACACCTTAGCCGATGCCAGCTTTTACGCACTGTGCATTTGCCAGCTGGCACTTAGGCTTAGCTTAAACGGGCCAAGCCCACCGTTAAAACTGGCTGCCAACGTGCTTTCCACACTGGACGAGGACGCTCCAAATTCGCTGCTGGCCAGCTACCAGCAGCCACTCCAAATGCCACCCGAGCACCAAACTCCCGCCGTCTGGGTCGATCCCGCACTGCAATGCGAGCAACTGGCCGAGCACGTGCAAATCAGCAGCGATAACCAGTTAGAACACATTAAGCCGCCATACGAGTCACTACTGCAACGCCAAGAGCAACAGCTAACTCAGCTCGCGCAAGCACGCGCCGTCACCTCAACGTCATAAAAGCATCACACATCTGTCACGCTTTGCTCCTAGCGTAAGCCCATACCGCCACAAGCCCTGCTGGCTTGTGTTATCCGGTGCGGCTTATTGCTATGGGCGAGAACTATGCTAAATATCGAACAATCTGTAACCGAGAAATTCCCCCGCTTTGCCAACAGCGGCCCGGTCATTCGCGGCACAACGCTATCATTACTGCGCAAGCTCACCCACGAGCAAGAGATCAACCAATTTCTACACAACCACAGCGGCCTGCGCGGCATCGACTTTATTGACCAGATGTTTGAATACTTTAACTTTAACTACAACGTCAGCAGCCGCGACCGCAATAACATCCCAGCGCAAGGCCGTGTCGTTATTGTTGCCAACCACCCCATAGGCTCGCTAGACGGCTTGGCACTGCTGCGTATGGTCAGCGAAGTGCGCAAAGATGTGCGGATTGTGGCCAACGATATGCTGATGGCCTTTAAACCGCTACACAACGTTTTTTTACCGCTCGACAATATGACCCGCAGCGCCTACCGGAAAAGCTATAAAGACATCTTAGGCGCCCTCAATAACGACGAAGCAGTGATTATTTTCCCGGCCGGCGAAGTCTCACGCGCCAGCCCCAAAGGCATTCGCGATGGCGCATGGCACGCAGGCTTTTTACATTTTGCGCGCAAAACATCCGCCCCCGTCTTGCCCATTTTTATCGAGGCGAAAAATTCACTCTTGTTTTACAGCGCCTCAATGCTCTACAAACCTTTTGGCACCGCACTGCTTGCCCATGAGATGTTTAAAAAACACTCGAGCGAGATTCGGTTTCGGGTGGGCGAGGCGATCCCACACACCGAGCTACGCAACGATAAACTCGCCGACAAAGCATTGATTCAGCGCTTAAAAAAGCACCTGTACAAACTGCGAAAAAAAAATAAACCACAATTTATTACCGAGCGCACCATTGCCCACCCAGAAGATCGCGCGGCACTGAAAGCCGAGCTGGCAAGCGCTACAAAAATCGGGGTTACGGCAGATAACAACAACATATTTTTGTGTGACTATCACACCCACCCCACCGTATTGCGCGAGATCGGGCGTCTGCGTGAGCTAACATTTAGGTTAGTCGGTGAAGGCACCGGTAGCCGGCGCGATTTAGATAAATACGACCAGCACTACCGGCACTTAGTACTCTGGGACGAACACCGCTTGTGCATTGCGGGGGCCTATCGCATTGGTGACTGCGCGCGCATTTTGCGCGAGCACGGAGCCTCCGGACTATACACTAACGAGCTATTTGATTATCAGCCCACCATAAATATACACCTGCAACAGGCCGTAGAGCTGGGCCGCAGCTTTGTTCACCCCGATTACTGGGGCAAAGCCAGCTTAGATTATTTATGGCAGGGCCTCGGGGCCTACTTACAACACGACCCCAGTATTCGCTATGTATTGGGGCCGGTGAGCATGAGCGCCAACTACCCCAAAGCGCTGCGAGACTTGTGCGTCTACTTTTACCAACATTACTATCAGGCGGCGCCCGCGCTAGCCATTGCACACCATCCCCATATTATCGACGCGGCTACCCACACCGAGCTCGAGCACGCCTTTAGTGGCCTTGAGGTTGCCGATGGATTTCGGCATTTACAGCAGTGCTTTAGCGCAGCCGGCTACAAAGTGCCCACACTGTACAAGCAGTATGCCGCCCTATACGAGCCCGGTGGCTACCAACTGCTATCGTTTAGTATCGACTCAGATTTTGGCAACTGCCTAGACGGTTTGTTTATGGGCGACTTAACCCAGATGAAAGCGGCCAAAAAGAAACGCTACCTAGAAACCAGCTAAGCTTATCGCTCGGGCCAAAGTGGCGCTGTTGTGCCGCTTAGCCACTGAGCCTAGCTCCCACTTTTGCCGCGCAATCGCTCGTGTTAAGCTCGCAGCACTATTGCGGGGCACATTCTTCTATGCACATACATATTCTTGGCATTTGCGGCACATTTATGGGCAGCTTGGCGCAGCTGGCCAAAGCCCTTGGACACCGAGTAACCGGCTCAGACCAAAACGTGTATCCGCCCATGAGCAACCAACTGGAGGCGGCAGGTATCGAGCTGGTGCAAGGTTACGATGCCGCGCAACTAACGCCCGCGCCCGATCTAGTCATTATTGGCAACGCCTTAAGCCGCGGTAACCCAGCGGTAGAGGCGGTGCTAAACCAAGGTTTACCCTACACTTCGGGGCCCCAGTGGCTGCGCGAGCATGTACTGCCCGGTAAGTGGGTATTAGCGGTAGCCGGCACCCACGGAAAAACCACCACCGCCAGCTTACTCGCCTGGATTTTAGAGTACGCCGGTATGGCACCGGGGTTTTTAATTGGCGGCGTAACGCAAAACTTTCCGCAATCGGCACGCTTGGGCGACACACCCTTTTTTGTAATCGAAGCCGATGAATATGACAGCGCCTTTTTTGACAAACGCTCTAAGTTTGTCCACTACCAACCGCGTACACTGGTATTAAACAATCTAGAGTTTGATCACGCCGATATTTTTGCCTCGCTGGCCGACATTCAAAAACAATTTCACCACTTGCTGCGCACCGTACCCAGTGAAGGCTGTGTGATTTACCCCGCGCAAGAGGCGGCCTTAACATCGGTGATACAACAAGGCCTGTGGAGCGAAGCACAAACCTTTGGCCCCGAGGGCCGCTGGCAAAGTAAAAACCTCAAAGCCGATGGCTCACAGTTTGTCCTTTATGACGGTGACACCCAAGTGGCCGAGGTACACTGGTCTATGAGTGGCCAGCACAACGTTAGCAACGCCATTGGCGCGATGCTTGCCGCCCGCCACGTAGGCGTTACACCCGAGATTAGCGCCCAAGCACTGGCCGAATTTAAAGGCGTAAAACGCCGGCTCGAATGCATTGCCGATATTCACAGCGTTAAAGTCTACGACGATTTTGCTCATCACCCGACCGCCATTCACACCACCCTTAAAGGTTTACGCGCACAAGTCGGCGACGATAAAATTATTGCCATTATCGAGCCGCGCTCTAACACCATGCGCTTGGGTACGCACAAAAAATCGTTAGCCCCCGCCTGTGTCCATGCCGATGATGTACTGTGGTATCAACCACCGCACACCGATTGGGATATGCAAGAGGTGGTTAACAGCTCGCCTATACCCGCTAAGCTGTACCACTCGCTCGACTCACTGATTCACGACACCTTGGCACTGGCCGAGGCCAATACCCACATCGTGATTATGAGCAACGGCAGCTTTGACGGCTTGCACCAAAAGCTGGTGCAACAACTGACAAAACACGCGATGTAATCTCAGCCCTATACATTATCTAAACGACAGGAGTTGCTACTGTGCCACGCACCATTACCCTCGCCATGACCGGCGCCTCGGGCGCGCAATACGGCCTGCGTTTATTGCAATGTTTATTGGCCGCCGACTGCCGAGTGTACTTATTGTTATCCAGTGCTGCCGAGGTCGTGATTCGTACCGAAACGAATTTAGACCTACCCGCAAACCTCGAACAACAACAATTGTTTTTAAGCCAACGTTACAGCGCCGATGACGAACAGTTAATATTATTTGGCCGCGACGACTGGTTCTCGCCCGTTGCGTCTGGCTCCAGCTCGCCGACATCCATGGTTATTTGCCCCGCCAGTGGCGGCACCTTATCCAGCATTGCCAGTGGCGCCAGCAATAACCTTATCGAGCGCGCCGCCGACGTCGCCCTTAAAGAGCGCCGGCAATTAATCGTGGTGCCACGCGAGACGCCTTACTCGGCTATTCACTTAGAAAACATGCTTAAAATCACCCAGTTAGGCGCCATGGTGCTGCCCGCCAGCCCCGGTTTTTATATGCAGCCCGATCGGGTAGAAGATCTAGTCGATTTTGTAGTCGCACGAATTTTAGACCAGCTGGGGTTAGAGCAAGACCTAATGCCACGCTGGGGCGAAGACTAATGCCGTTAACTCAACGGGTCAGTATCGTAGAGGTGGGGCCCCGCGACGGCCTGCAAAATGAACCCGCAACCATCGCCCTAGAAGACAAAATTGCCTTAATTAACGCTTTGGCCACCGCTGGCGTACAGCGCATCGAGGCCGGCGCATTTGTCAATCCCAACTGGGTGCCGCAAATGGCCGACAGTGCCGAGGTGTTTGCTGGCATCAGCCGCCTGCCAGGGGTTACCTACAGCGCTCTTACGCCAAACATTAAAGGCTTTGATCGGGCACTTGCCGCTGGGGCCGATGAAGTCGCGATTTTTGCCGCCGCCTCAGAAGCGTTTAGCCAAAAAAATCTCAACTGCGACATTAACACCAGCTTAGAGCGCTTTGCCGAAGTGGCCGCCGCCGCACACGCGCAAAATATACCCGTGCGCGGCTATATTTCTTGCGTCTTAGGCTGCCCCTATTCGGGTAAAGTTGCGCCGCAAACTTGTCTAGCCATTGCCCACGAGCTACTTGCCATGGGCTGCTATGAGATTTCGTTAGGCGACACGATTGGCGCAGGCACGGCCGCCGATACTCAGCACCTGTTAAATTGTTTGCTCACCGAAATTCCCGCCGACAAACTCGCCGTGCATATGCATGACACTTACGGTCAGGCACTCAGCAATATTTTTGCCGCACTGCAAATGGGCATTACTGTTATCGACAGCTCAGTGGCCGGCTTAGGCGGCTGCCCTTACGCACAAGGCGCTACCGGCAACGTTGCCACCGAAGACGTCATTTATTTACTCGATGGCCTAGGCATCAGCCACGGTATTAACCTGCATCAGCTGATGGCCGCAGGCCAGCGCATTTGCGATAAACTAGGCAAACGCAACAACAGCAAAGTGACGTTAGCTCACAACGCTCGTACCTCAACCTAAAAAACGTTAACCGCCTATGACCGACGACAACCTACTCAAAGCCAAAGTAAACCTAGAAACCGCCCAAATCCCCTGGCACGAACTACAGCGTTTTTTTGCCAGCGGCGCAGCCATTTACGTTGCCCCAGGGCTAGATCTAACCGCCGTTGCCACCGCCATGGCCGACGATAATGCAGCACAAATAGAACAGTGGATGCGAGCTGATCAGGTTCAACCCGTAACAGACGCGCAAGCCAAACAGTGGTTTGACACTAACACCACCGTTTGGGCCGTAGTCATAAAACCCTGGGTGGTGGTGCAAGAAAAATCGCCCACTAACGTCTAATTACGCCAGCCTTGGATTGCGACAACGGGCACCAACGACTAACCGGAGTTTTAACATGCACTACAGCACACTCGGCCACAGCGGCATTAACGTTTCTCGGGTTTGCCTGGGCACCATGACCTGGGGCAAACAAAACAGCCAGAGCGACGCCAATGCACAAATAGAGTACGCACTAGCGCAAGGCGTTAATTTTATCGACACCGCCGAAATGTACGCCGTGCCTCCCACGGCCGAAACCTATGGCACCACCGAAACTATTATTGGCAACTGGCTAGCGGCCAACCCTACGCGGCGCAGTGAATTTATTCTGGCCAGTAAAATTGCCGGAAACGGCTTGCCCTATATTCGTGGCGGTAGCGACATAACAGGTGAGAGCATTTTACAAGCCGTGGACGATTCTCTGGCCCGATTACAAACCAATTACATCGATCTTTACCAACTGCATTGGCCCAACCGCACCTCGCCACATTTTGGCAAACACGCTCCGGGGCGCGTCAACTTTAGTCAGGTCAACAGCGCCGAACAGTCCGCCCAAATGTTAGATATTTTGCAAGCGTTAGATGCCTGCGTAAAAGCCGGCAAGATTCGTCACTTTGGTTTATCAGACGATACCCCTTGGGGCATTAACGAATACATACGCTTAAGCGAGCAACACAACCTCACGCGCGTAACCGCCATTCAAAATGAATTTAACTTACTGCACAGCAAAGACTGGCCATACCTAATCGAAAACTGCGTACACCAACAAGTGGCGTATCTACCTTGGTCACCCCTTGCTACCGGCGCACTAACCGGCAAATACTTAAACGGTGCACGCCCTAGCGACAGCCGCTGGAACTTTATCCAACGCAACGGCTTATTTCGCGATACCGAACAAAGCAACGCCGCCGTCGCCGCTTACTGTGAGGTTGCCCAAAAGCACGGCCTAACCCCCGCGCAACTCGCGCTGGCTTGGTGCAACCAAGTAGACGGCGTTACCTCTACTATTATTGGTGCCACTAACCTTGCCCAGCTTAAAGAAAATATTAACGCGTTTGAGCTAACCCTAAGCGACAATGTCCTGCAGGATATTGCCGAGGTGCACAAACAATATCCATCGCCGTTTTAAACCGGCGGCTTTACGCTCACGCCCGGCGCTTATAAAAGCAAACCGGGCTGGGCAAAATTATTGTTATACCGCTAACGCGCTTGCATCGCACCCACATACTTTTTATGAAAACGCGGATGCCGACCATATTTTGTCACATAATCCGAATGGTCATTTGCAATCAACCGCTGGCCATACTCCCAGTCATGGGTCCAAAAAGAACAAATAGGCCGACCGTAATAACCTATATCCCAACAAAACAACGTACCACGAGTCCCCATCAACACCTGTTTAGCAAACGCCGTAGCCAGCTGCCCCGCAGCGGTACTATTACCTTGCCCTAAAGGTGCAGACTCAGCCGTATTCACATTGCCAACGCGCACTAAAAACGATTTATCCTCGTACTTAAACCTATCCCCTACCCGCAGCCAACGCCCCGTCTCTACCTGTTTGTCACGCGCACGCCGCTTTAGCTTTTCCCACATCAAGGTGTCGTCGGGCTTAAAATAAAACGAATCACCATCGGCCACCCACACCACCTCGCCTTCGCCCTGAACCTCAAAACCGTAAGCCGTTGGCAGCAACAACAACCCACCCAAGACAAACCACTTGCAGCACGCAATCACAGCATCACCCTAATCAAACGTTTTGCCATAAGCCTAGCACATACAAAAATACGCCCGTAAGCTTAATGGCCCTCAATTACAGGCTCTAACACTTGTGCCTAACCATCATCTTCGGCATGCTATTGCCGATAGCAGGTTAACGGCAATTTTGCTCTAGTGTTGCAACAACCTCGCATCAACATCACAAAACATTAACCCATATCGCACATTATGGAGGATAGAATGAAACGTATTACGGCCCTTATTTTACTACTGGCAACCAGTCTCATCATTGGCTGTTCATCCACGCCACCCAAAGGTTTAGAGTCCAGTGTAGGGCAGCAACTTTACACCCAAGTGGGTTTTTGGACTTACAAAAATCAACACGAAACCGTCAACTATGGCGTAAACCGCTTTATTCCCGTCAACACCCAAGTAAACATTAACGACATTAACGCGAAGGTAGTAGAATTTACCTTAAGCGATAATGGCGCAGAGCGGGTATTAATTAACACCGAGAAATACACCCATCAAGAAATGGGTGAAATATTCTTCCGCTACTTTGGTAAGAAAAAAGTTGACCTACAAGGTTTTAGCAGCGCAGAACGCAAAGCAATCGAGCGCGGCGAAGTTAAAAAAGGTATGAGTAAAAAAGCCGTATTATTAGCGCGTGGCTATCCGCCCGCCCACGAAACTCACTCAACCGATGATAATGAGTGGAAGTACTGGAACAGTCGCTTTAACACCATGATCGTATACTTTAAAGACGACAAAGTTAGCCGCATTAGAAACTAAAACATGCGGAATGTGCGCCCTAAACATTGGGGCGCATGTTAAAAACATGCCTCGCTCTAGACAAACATCAATTAGGGTAAAATCTTGATTTTTGCTCTAACAAAAATCCGGCTTAGACAGGAATAATACAGGCTAAAACAACCTCTTATTTTTATGTTAAAGGCGTGACTCTTTTGATTTTGATGACATTACACTAAGAAGAGGCAAGAAGAATTTTATTTTAATAAGATTCAAATAAAAAACCCGCCGAAGCGGGTTTTTTATCAACGATATTTTATTTTTCCACTAACCGAATGTTGTCTATATAGTAAAGCCACTGCCTGAACGGCTAATAATCCCCGCACCTGCGGGGAACGGTTTTGCGTTACGTAACGCGAAAATGCTTGCATCGGTTAATCCCCGCGCCTGCGGGGAACGGCAGCTCTAGGTGTTCGACCCGTATTGATTCGGCGGTTAATCCCCGCGCCTGCGGGGAACGGACAAACATAAACAACAATTTCGGAGGCCTAAACGGTTAATCCCCGCGCCTGCGGGGAACGGTTTACTTCGGATCAATTGCAGAAAGTTAATCACGGTTAATCCCCGCGCCTGCGGGGAACGGTCAATATTCATGTGACTATAGATTGCCTGATGCGGTTAATCCCCGCGCCTGCGGGGAACGGCTAAACGCAATATCCGTTGTAGATGCGAACGACGGTTAATCCCCGCGCCTGCGGGGAACGGTTCACCAAATTTAATACGCGGCGTTCAGAAATCGGTTAATCCCCGCGCCTGCGGGGAACGGGCGTAAAATGCCCCTAGCTGCGTGGGAGCTGTACGGTTAATCCCCGCGCCTGCGGGGAACGGTGGCTAACATGTATCGTCTCTAGCAGCTCAACCGGTTAATCCCCGCGCCTGCGGGGAACGGCCGGCCAAAGGCGGTGTAGGGATCGCCGCTACCGGTTAATCCCCGCGCCTGCGGGGAACGGTTTTTTGCCGTCTGCTGTGTCCATCTCCCAAACGGTTAATCCCCGCGCCTGCGGGGAACGGTCTTATTTTTGCTCCTATCGCTGTTTTTCTCGCGGTTAATCCCCGCGCCTGCGGGGAACGGTTAAAGTACAGGGTTTATTTTTAATCTTTACACGGTTAATCCCCGCGCCTGCGGGGAACGGGTAATAGCCGATAAACGGAACTTCCGTCCAATCGGTTAATCCCCGCGCCTGCGGGGAACGGCGCATAGGTGGGTGGAATGTCCACGTTGCACCCGGTTAATCCCCGCGCCTGCGGGGAACGGCGGGTACGCTAACCGCTCGTCGCAGTGTGTTGCGGTTAATCCCCGCGCCTGCGGGGAACGGCGCCTATCGCGCTGGCCAGAGCGCGCAATCAGCGGTTAATCCCCGCGCCTGCGGGGAACGGAATATCGACTGTATCGCCGATGTACATTAGCCCGGTTAATCCCCGCGCCTGCGGGGAACGGTTGCCCTGCCCTCTGTATTAAGATAAATCCGTCGGTTAATCCCCGCGCCTGCGGGGAACGGCGAATGGTTGCTCGTTATCGTCTCCGTGATTGCGGTTAATCCCCGCGCCTGCGGGGAACGGAAAACTGGTGGCGCGGGGCCGCACTCAACTGGCGGTTAATCCCCGCGCCTGCGGGGAACGGGGGCGAATCGTCGCCAGCTCCACAGCAGCCACAGGTTAATCCCCGCGCCTGCGGGGAACGGTCTGGGGCGCACATAGCGACCTCGTCCATCGCCGGTTAATCCCCGCGCCTGCGGGGAACGGTGACACGTTAGTTATACAGGCTAGGTCTTCTTCGGTTAATCCCCGCGCCTGCGGGGAACGGTGCAGCACAGGGGTATTACGGTGGGGCAGGTGCGGTTAATCCCCGCGCCTGCGGGGAACGGTAAGTTTTAACGGCGGTGACACGACGGTAACACGGTTAATCCCCGCGCCTGCGGGGAACGGGTCCTGCACGCGTAGCCAGTGTTTTTTTGCCGCGGTTAATCCCCGCGCCTGCGGGGAACGGCCACGCGGTAGGGATTAAATCGTCGGGAATTGCGGTTAATCCCCGCGCCTGCGGGGAACGGAATCGCAAGCGTTTGTAAATGTTGGGCTAAAACGGTTAATCCCCGCGCCTGCGGGGAACGGCACGATCTCGGCAGTGTAGCCCATCGATATTTCGGTTAATCCCCGCGCCTGCGGGGAACGGATCGGTGGGGTCGATTGCATAGAGTTGCGTGCCGGTTAATCCCCGCGCCTGCGGGGAACGGTTGCTTTGCCGAATCGCGGATTAAGTTGGCCGCGGTTAATCCCCGCGCCTGCGGGGAACGGACTAATTGTAACCACTTGTTTTTAAAGAGCAAATCACATAGTGAAAATTCTACGGATTTATTGGAGCGGGTTTTCTGGCAAAAATCGAACTAGGCGCATACCCTCTAACTCGATAGGCTCACGACGATTGGCCCCGTAGGTGACAAAGTCAAAACCGGATTCTGTATTGGTTGCCCAGCTCATGACCACGTTGCCATCTGCGGCCATGGCACTCACCTGGTGCCAGATCATTTCTCGTACTCGTTTTGAAACGTCGCCAATATAAACACCAGCTCTCACCTCTAGCAGCCAAATTGCCAAACGTCCTCTCAGACGAGGGGGGACTGTCTCTGTTACAACAACCAGCATTGCCATAATCAACCGCTCCTGTGTCCGCTATCACCAATACTGTCAGGCTCGGGAATCGCAGGCGGCTGAGCATCGTCAGGCGGTGGTGGGGGCACGATTTCTCCAGCGGCCAGCACCTCCTCAATTAATGGAATCATGCGCCTCAAAAGGCTTGACGAGCGGAACAACTCACGACAAGCAATACGCACTTGACGATCAGGAGCATGGGGTGACTTGGACGCTACCTGAAACGCCGTGGGTACGACCGTTTCAAATTTAACAATATCGGCCATATCGTACACAAACGATAATGGCTTACCCGAGTGAACAAAGCCAATTGCTGGTGCATACCCTGCCGCCAGCACCGCCGCTTCGGTTACGCCATAGAGGCAAGAGGTCGCTGCGCTCAGGCACTGGTTTACCACATCGCCTTTTTCCCAGTCCTTTGGGTCGTAGCGTCGACCCTGCCATTTAACACCGTATTGTTGAGCCAGTAACTGATAGGTTTTACGTACTCGCGCACCTTCAATACCACGCAGCTGGTCAATACTCCGCTTGACTGGAGCAGGCTCGCCAAAGCGCAACTCAAACATTTTGCGTACCACTTTTAATCGCAAGTTTTCATCCAAGGCAAGTTTAGCCTGATACAACAGTTTGTCTGACCGAGCACCGCCAGGCTGGCCCGAAGCGTATAGCCGAACCCCCGCCTCGCCCACCCAAATTAACAATGTACCCACTTGTGCCGCCAATTTTATTGCGGCATGAGATACGCGCGTACCCGGCTCTAGCATGATGCAAGTAACGGACCCCACGGGAATATGCATACGCACGCCATTTTTGTCGATCACGACAAAGGCACCATCGAGTACGTCAATCTGACCGTGCTCAACAAAAATCATGGAGTTACGATCTTTTATGGGTATAGGCTTAAGGGGTACAAACGTCTCATTGGCCATTAGGTTTGTCGCCCTCCAACTGCCGCTGAGAATATGCTCTGGTCAAAACGCTCATCTGACTAATGGCCAGTGTGTTCAGCTTTTGCAGGCGCTTGTTCTGCAGCATACCCTCAGCAATATAGTGAGCATTCATGGACTCAAGGTTGGCCAAACACACCAACTGATGAATGTTGGCGTGGTCGCGAATATTGCCTTTTACGTCTGGGTTTTGATCCCGCCATTGCTTTGCTGTCATGCCAAACAGCGCCATATTCAACAGGTCAGCCTCAGTCGCATAAACCAAACTAACCTGTTGCGCAGTCAGCGTATCTGGCACCAAATTTTCTTTGATGGCATCGGTGTGGATGAGGTAATTAACTTTGGCAAGGTTGCGACGAATATCCCAGCCTAGCTGCGAGAACTCTTGCTCTTTAAGCCGCTGAAACTCCTTGATCAGGTACAGTTTAAACTCGACCGAGATCCAACTGGCAAACTCAAAGGCAATATCCTTTTGCGCATAGGTGCCGCCATAGCGCCCGGCCTTGGATATCAACCCAACGGCACCCGTCGCCTCGATCCACTGCTTTGGGGTAAGGGTAAAGCTATTAAGCCCTGCCTGTTTTTTAAACCCGTCGAATTCGACGGGTTTAAAATTCGGGTTATTTAACTGCTCCCAAATACCCAAAAATTCAATAGTATTACGATTTCTGAGCCAATTACGGATTAAATCGTCTGTTCGTTCCGCATTTTTGTACCGAGCAATATCCGTAATACAGATATACTCCAGCCCATCTTTAACGCTGGTCGCGATATCTTGTTCGAGCACCTCAAGCTTTGCTTTCATGGTACCTCCGTGTAATTGTTAACCTTTAAATCCTCCTAATCATCATCAGTCCGCAGCCAAAGGCTTTAGCGCGGCCAACGCCCTGCGTCAACTGCCGTAAAAAACACTCAGGGTCAGTCACGGTTAACGTTCCCTCGTAATTAACTGAGGCAAACTGAATGGGTTTTGCTCGGCCACTGTTACGAGCTGATTTATAAACTTGATGCTGCTGGTGTTCAGTCACCTCGGGAGCGGTGGCAAACGCCACCCCCATACGCGCTTGTCGCGCCGGCTCCATCAGCCAATCTTGAGCAGCCTGATACTGGACTTGTGCGACATCGACGTCGGGCATTCCCCGCGCTTGCATTTTAGCGTGCATCAATACATCGACTCGCCGCCCGCGCTGGCCAGGTTTGTCGTGTTTTAACATACGGGTTGGGTTGGCTCGCAGTGTATAGCCTAGTTGATCACCCGTTTTTAACTTGGGCTGAAAGGGCTTGGATAAAACTTGAACACCCTCAAACTCAGCGATTGGCTCAGACGCAGACAAAAGGTAGTAGCATGGGCCACTTTTTCCTTGCTCGTAACGGAAAAGAAAATTTCGGTTTAGCTGATCGGGGAATAATTGCCACAGGAGTTGATGTTGGGCATAAGCATCGCCTTTATTGGCTCTCTCGGTTAGATGAGCAATCAATAAGCCTTTAGTCGGCAGGACTCTCGTTAAAAACATTACTCACTCCTTTTCTGTCGGGCGCTGTGAACCAACCGCTTTTCAAATTGCCAGCGCAACCGGGACGCGGGGTTATCCCAGCGCTCGCTTGTTTCCGATGGCGGCAAGTCAGTTTCTAGCCCATCATCCCACTCATAGTGTATCGTCTGGCCATACAAAACTGATTCGGATCGAGCCACGGGGGAAATAGGAAACTGATAACTCTCAAGCGCTTGGTGGACATCGCCTGCATCTAGTAGTAACGGATAAATCGGCGTGGCCAGTGGGCAGGACTTTCGTCCTAAATAAAGTGGAAATACCGGCTCGCTCAAAGCATCCCGAATTGCCTCCAAAGTGTAATGCGAGTCGTCTCGAAGTGTCAGCGCCACAAGCCAATGCCCATCGACTCGATAATCCCGCGTGGACAATATTGTATTAACATTGCGCGGGGTATTTTCCAACTCTGCTTTACGATGCGGCCAAATGGCTTTTTTGTCGGCGCTCGGCACTTGGGTTGTGTGATAGTCGCGAAGCAAGCGACCATCCGACTCGGATTTGATCATCATGCCGATGCTGCTATTCAACCGAGCAATTTCATCTTCCTGTTCACGACGCAAACCCAAGGCGGCACTCAAAAGCCCAATAACCGCCGAGCGTGAAGGTGCAGGCCTGGTAGATCGAACACCGCCCACGGCGGTACCTCCCCAGCTGGCCATGGCGCCATAAAGACGAAAAGTTAAGCACTGCATAGCGCCCCCTAGGCCTGAGTGGCCACTTGAATAACCGATGGTAAACTGCCCTCACCGGTTGACGCATTAAAGCTAACGCGCTGATCGGCGCAGGGGCCATACACGGTATCAAAGTGCTTGGCTTGTGTTTCGAGCGCCGCAATCGCCGATGGCAAATAGTCATCGCCTTTTACCGGTGCAAGAAAAGCGGCCGACAGGCTACGGGGCTGTTTTTTGCCCGTTTCCAGCATCATGTAAGAGGCGTAAGCGTGTGAGCCAAAGCTGTTTTGCTTGCCTTTGGGTGAGACGGTGGCAATTGCCTCAATCATGGCGGCGACCGCTTTGTTAACGAGCTCTTCATCACCATTGAGTGCTGTTAGCAGAGCTTCACGCTCGATGCACACGTAGCTGTAAAAAACGGCTGCAGCGAATCCAGTCTCGCCAATATGTGCTGCGCCTCGATCATCATGGTCAGCATTCAGGTCATCGACAGCGGTAAAATAGTCGTCTTCAACCGTCACGCCGTGAACACTCAGCGCGTGAGCTACTTGGCAAGCTGCCTCGACATTAAAATTGGCAGAGTCCGCTAGCATTCGGCCAAACAGTGCGATATCCACTGCAGCACTCTTTTTTAGTAGACCTTTTAACTCGGCCTCTTCAGGTTTGCGATTTTCATCGGCTAGTGTAGCCACTAGATCGTCAACCGCCTGCCACTCCTCTGGGCTGAAAAAAACCAACTGTTGCGTCGTTACTTTGCCTTTTTCTACTTTGCCAAAAATCCCAGCAATGGCAAATGCCCAATCTTCAGCTTTTTTTTCATTAACGCCTTTGTCCAGCAACGATTTTTGTACATGTTTACCGATATCTTTGGTACGCGTACCTAGGTGATTGCGCAGCGCCTCTTGAAATACATCGGAGGTGCGCCAATGCCTTTTTAGCGACTGCGAACTGACCCGCAAGCGCTCAACACCGCCCATCATGGCGGTTTTGGGCCGCCCAAGATCGTCTCGGTTTAGGTTGGCAGGCGGGTATGATGTTAATGTATGAATTTGAATAAAACGTGACATAACAAGATCCTTATTGTCTTTTATATTAAGAAGTTTTAGCAGTTGCGTAATAGTCCATGGCCCAGCGCAGCACTTGGCGCTTTGCCGGGTTAACTTCTGGCACAGAGGATCGGCTTTGCCAATACCAGTGCTCGACCTCCTGCGCCAGCGCCTGTACGGAAACAGTATCGTCAATTTGGTGCAAAATACGACGTAAGCGTCGGGCAAATTCAGCAGTGTCTCGGGATTTGATTAGCTGCTGAAAACGCAACGTCGACACCCGAGGGCGGTCACTACCTTCACCGGCTTTACGCGCCATGGCTTTGGCTAGGCTCAACTCCGAATCTTTACGAACTGACGCCAGCACCCACGTAATCAAGGCGGCAACCTCCATGTAGGGTGGTGAGCGTTTTTCTTCCGGCATAAATTGCCACAGCGCCTGAAACGGCTCAGACAACATTACTTCATCCAAGCTTTTACAGCGTTTCAGTATAGCTTTGTGTGCTGTTGGCAGCGCCTGTAACTTATTACGCTGACAGGTATCGCTGTTTACTAGGCGATGCCACCATCGTGCGTATAATCCCAGTTTTTTATCGGCACCTTGTGATTGATCTTCTTCCGTACTCATACGCTAATCACTCCCCTTTTATCGAGCCCATGTTTTTGCAAATACGCTTTGTTTAATTTGGTCCACTCAAGCGAGCGGCGTGCACGCAACTTGCGCTCTATATGTTCAGTCTGGCTCGCATCACTCAGCACCAAGGCATCAAATAATGACAGAGCGCGTTGCTTTAACACCCCCACCCAATGCTGGCAATTTTGAGCATTCAGTTTTTGCTGGCCGGATTCAATATCTTTTTTGAGCTGGTCGACCATTGCATAAAAATCTTGCTCAGTAGCCGTCCAGAACTGTTCGTCGATAAAACCCAAGTCGCCATTACTATCGCCATCCCCCAGCCAAGCGTTTTTGCAGGCCCGACGAAGCGCTTTCCTGTGATCGTTGGCGACTTCTACCTGACCACCGACCTCTTGTACAAACAGAGGGATAAGCTCCGCCGACATTGATAGAAATGGCATTCTGGCTTCGTGCCAAGAACGCGCTTTCATGTTGTCCATATCAAAACCAAACACCCACACGCTCAGTTGATCTTCCAGCTCCAGCTCTTCCTCCAGAAGCTCTTGATTCTTGGTCATACGGGCGACCACCTTAGCCGGAAGGTGCCCCTCTCCGCTGTCCTCAAATAAAAACTGATGCCACTGCCGGTAACCAATACCGCCGGGCTGACCTTTACTAGAAAAGTGCTCTAACTCTGGCTTTTTAGGGTCGTAGCGATAAGGCGTCAGCGGGTGAGCCCAAGTGCCGCCGTAATTAGCGCCGTAGTTTTTGGTCCGGTAGCTCGCTACCGTAATCTCGGTGTGCTCATGGGTCAGGTCACAGCGCCCCGCCTCGCTCGGTTCTAGGCGGATTCGGCGCGGCATAGCCCAATACTGTTGCAAGGTATGTACGCCTTCATCGTTCAGATACACTTCGGTGCCTTTTTCTTTACTGGTGCGAGTAGGTGCCAGCCAAGGAAAAACGCTTTCGTCGTATTTAAGGGGGCGAGGTAGGTCGCTATCGGTGGGCGCCACATTGAGCCACAAACGGCGAAACAGGCTTAGTGATGAGTCGCTAGAAACTACCAAGGTAGTCAATGGGCCTCCGCCGCGCAACCCGGTCCGATGGCCCTGCCCTCCTGCGGGCGCATTGATTTGTAGTGTAAATAACGCCATAGCCGCCATAACGGGCGACAAGGCCTTGACCTGCCCCCGCTTAATAAAGTGATCGGTATTTAACTTAAGGGTATTACCTCCGGGAGCATCGATCAGCAGACTCGATACATCGACGTTTGTTCCGTCATCCAATGGCTCTAAATCTTGCATAAAACAAGGGCCATCACCAAACAGCTCGAAGGCGTGCTCAATTTTGCCAAGTGCTGTGGCCAGCGCTTCAGAAGAGGGCGAGCCTTCATACCACTCCAACCATTCGCTCTCATCAGCTGGCGCAAAAGCCGTTTGCAATATACCGACCAGAAACTGCCAACCAGCGCCGTAAAAATCCTGGCGGGGTAAGACGATATCCCGAAGATCCTCTCGCCCAAGCTCTTTTAATGGCAAAGCCACAATCTCACCGGACGCAAGCCGAAACTTGAGCCAAGGATCAATACATAGGTTTAGATTCACTGATACCTCCTTATCAATCATTATTTTGTACACCGTTCGTGCTGGTGCTGCCCCACCCCTCTTGCTCCGAATAAGGAGTGGCCTCGACATCCGCCACCCGGGCGTATTTCGCCCGTCGGTGGCGCAATACAAACGCCTCCCTTTCATCTTCGGCCAACATGTGCAGCTGACTGAGCTTCTTACTGGACAACTTGACCACACTCAACTCCACCGAATGACTGGGAGCCTCGATATAGGGCTCGTAGCCCTCTTTGGTGCGGCGAACTAAGACTACCTCTTCTGACTCATCGCCAAGGCGTGTACCGATATCTACATTATCTTCTCCCCACGCCCGATTGCTCTCGTAGGTGTAACCTTGTTCCAATACTAGACGATTAAACTGTCCTTGATTGCTGCTGGCCCGGACCAGGCCGCTGTATTCCAGCCCGGCCTCATCAAACGCTTCGGGGACGGTTACATCCTCGCCATAAACCGACTCGATCATGGTGCGTGACTCTTCCGGCAATCGTATCTCTGCTGCGCCCCGTAAATACTCCATGGTGCGCCAGATACGGCCTGGACGTTTATAGACATACTGGGTGTTGGGGGAATGACACTTTAGCCAGTCGGCTTTTGGGGCCGAATCCCATTGCGGCGCATGGATCAGTAGTTTGGGACGTGCGCGACCGTCGGGCTGGTCGGATACAGGTGCCCCATATTGATCTCGGGCGTGACGGTGTAGCCGCCCGGAACGTTGAACCAAATCATCAATCAGGCACAAATCGCTGATCATTACATCTGCGTCCGCGTCGAGACTTTCTTGAAATACTTGAGTCGCTATTAACACCCGGCCCGCTCGCTGTTCTTGCGTTGAGGATTTGCCAAAGTGTTGCATCACCCATGCCTCACGATCTTTGCGATGCTGTAGTACAAACCGACTGTGAAACAACTGACAATCTTTCGGGTTCGGCAAACGGTCGCGAAGCTGACGGTAAGCCGATATGGCTTCATCCACCGAGTTGCGAATCCAGACGGCACATTGCCCGCGCTCTACCGCCGCCAACAAATGCTCCACGCACTCGGCTTCACTGTGAATAAAATCAACGGCAACTCTCTTTTCCGTCCCCTCCCGGCAAGGCAGGCGCGCCTCTTGGACAGCATCGTCACCACTAACCCGAGTGGCTAATGGAAAATCGTCGGGCGCTGTATGTTGCAATAGCGCCGGTGACTGACCCAACGTTTGCTGCCAAGCATTAACCAACCGTTGACGTCGCGCTTGGGGTAAGGTGGCCGTTAGCATAATGATGCTGCCCCCTTGGCTCGCATGCAGCCGCATTACATGCTCCAACAAAGCCAGCATGTATTCATCGGCGGCGTGCACTTCATCAAGTATCAACACTTTTCTGTACAAACCCAAAACCCGCAGCGATTGGTGTCGTTTGGGTAAAATGGCGAGCAATACCTGATCAATGGTTCCTACCCCTACCGGGGCCAACAAGGCCTTCTTGCGACTGTCGGCCAGCCACTGGCTGCAATGCAGTGAGGCGGTGGCTTCACCTTTTTCGTAGGGTTGATCAGTACTACTTTCACCCAGCATTGCCTCCCGAAACCGGTCGTTCATATTCCGCGCGCCATGGGCCAAAACAATACTCGGCACAGCGTTCTCTGACCCTGCCAACATTTCTTGATAATGCTTCGCTACTCGATCAAACATGGCATTAGAGGTCGCCATAGTAGGCAAACCAAAATATAAGCCTCGACCAGCGCCCGAAGCCAACAGTCGGTGCGCCAATGTTAACGCGGCCTCGGTTTTACCCGAGCCTGTAAGGTCTTCCAAAATAAATAACTGCGGCGATGCGTTCACGGACACTTTCTCTGCATAAGATTGCAAGGGCGAGGGGGCAAAAGGAAACAGCGATTGAAAACCATTAAATGGCTGTACGGTTACCGGCTCAAACACTTCGGTTTTGGTGAGTGCTCGACTAGCCGCTGGCAAGGCCACTTGATGCCAATACTCTTCAAGTGCAATGGGCTGATCGTGATAAGTGAAAATATCGCTATCAGAGCCCACCCAATCACAATAAGTCCCCAGCCCCGCCAACAACCAGCTAACTTGTTTTAAACGATCTGAGAATACGTCGTCGGCCCAACAGCTTGTGGGGAGTTCAGCACCCATCAGACTTTGACAATCTTTAACCCAAGCCTCAGCGGCGGCAACATCTTGCGAGGTTAACTTGAGCGTATCTTTGATGGTTGTTTCTTGACGTACCGGCCTGCCGTGATGGCCCCAAAAAATCCCGAGGAAGAACTGCAATCGTTGTTTTTCTCTCAGGGTACTGCCTGTTAGTTGAGCAGTTTTTTGCACTTTCTTCCAGACGTCATACCCTAGCTGATCATGACGACCTCGCTTGCCATCGTAGCTCACACCATTAGGCAGATCGATTTTCACGAGACCCGAGGACGCAAAAACACTCTGAAAAGAAGCGGTCATTTTTCCTAGATCATGCAACAGCAAACCAAACAAAAACAAAGCGCGAAACTGCACTGGCTCAATATTGAGAAAACCCGCCAAGTCGGCCTCTAGCGTGGGACAACTATCCAGTACCCGGCTCCCAACCGCCGCCACATCCATAAAGTGATAAGGCAACAGGTGGCACGAAGCCGTCATCCCCTCGGGGTTCTGCGCTTTACCTATGTATTGATAATATGACTGCATTAATACTGTCACCTCGACAATTATTTGTACTTAACTTACCAACTCGCCCATAACACGCAATACTGTAAAAATAACCCGTATAAACTTCTGACAACCCACCTTAAAACTCACCTGTATTCGGCCGTTTTATCAAAACAACCACTGCTTTATGTCAGATAAATTGACGAGCACTAATTGCTGAGCTTCGGGGATGCCGTCTAGCACCTTGGGGTTGATGCGCATCTCTTGCAGTAAATATTGCGCTAGGCAGGCGCGGGTTTGAATGTTGAGTTGGCCGTTTTGCATTTGGTAGTCCACCTCGATCACTTCGCGTTGCGCGGCGTTTAGGCGTGGGTCGGGCTCGAAGGTTAGCGTGACTTGGGTATTCCACACTGTGTCTTGTGCGGCTGTGTGGGTGGCGGGGCCAGACAAAGTTGCATCACCGCGAAAGCGGCTTAAGACGAAGTCGCGAAATTGCTTTTTATGTTCGCACCAAGCGCGTAGGTGCCAGCGCAGGCCAGTTTGAATAAGCGCGTGGGGTGCGATGACCCGGCCCTGCCGACTGGGGTTGGTGAGGGAGACGTAATCGACCTCTAACCGCTGATTGTGGCGTATGGCTTGCGCCACCGCGCGCATAAGCTGTGGCGCTATGGGCCTGACGGATAACGCGAGGTTATGGATGGGTAGCCGGGCGGTGTTGTGCGCTAGGTCTGGCTGACCGAGCCAAGCGAGGTATTGCTCGGCTTGGGCCGAAATAAAATACGGCGTAAACGCGCTAAGCGGTAAGAATGCTTTTGCTGCTTCATCGTACTGCAAATTATGTGGGGCCAGCTCGCGGTAGCGTTTTATATCGGTGCTGGCCTGCTGGCGGGAGATGCCAAAATGCTTTACCAAGACACTGGCGTTTACCGCCCCTTCCCAATAAGCCACTAGCTCTAGGGTTGTTAAACGCAGCTTTTGCGCGTCGCCAAGTTCCATGTAGCGAATCCTTATTGTTTGTGGGGCGCTATCCTATCGTGCACATCAACAGTCAATATTGCCATAACTATCCGGTAGTTAAAACGATTATGAGAAAACCCAAGGTAACGGCCAGACAAACCCCCAAAAGTGAACCTTAAACTGGGGCGAACGACACAAGCAGCGCTCATTAAATTACTTACTCTTATTGTTCTTTTTGAGTGTTTCGTTGGCGCACTACTCAATTATTACCCCAAAGGCTTAGTAAAGTTGAGATGTCAGATAAAAATACTTTAACACCAGCATTTATACTAGAAGCCGCTGATTAATTGTTATAATTACTTAAACAGATAAAGTGCGACGCTTAAGCAGTATCAGCGCTTAAAAACAATAACCAAAATGGTCTACCGCCTATATGCGTCCACTCCACCACTTTAATCGGCTGTTTCCCCTTTGGGCTATTGCGCTTGGCATTATTGGTTTTTACTTGCCGGGAGCATTTACACCGTTGGCCGCTACTATTACATGGTTGTTGGCGCTGGTAATGTTTGCCATGGGGCTGACGTTATCTCAGGCCGATTTTTATCGCGTAGCGCGCGAGCCTAAACCAATTCTGCTTGGCCTAGCACTGCAATTTACATTGATGCCGTTGGCGGCCTTGGCTGTATCTCGCGTTTTAGGGTTAAACGCCGAACTGACTACCGGCATGGTACTGGTGGGCACAGTTGCCGGCGGTACAGCATCAAATGTAATTACCTGGCTGGCCGGTGGGCGAGTCGCACTGTCGGTATCTATGACGTTAACGGCCACGCTGGCATCGGTTGTTTTAACGCCGTTGCTAACGTGGTTATTACTGAGCAACAGCGTAGAGATTGATATTCTAGGAATGCTTTGGGGTATCGCCAAAATTGTATTGGCACCAATATTAATGGGCGTATTACTGCACCACTGGTTTGCCGCCACAATCAAACGGGTCGAACCGGCCTTGGCCAGTATAGCGGTGATTTTAATAAGCGTGATTATTGCTATTGTAGTAGCGCTAAACGCTGGGCGGTTAGCCAGCATTGGGCCATTAGTACTAATGGCCGTGGTACTGCACAACGGTATTGGATTAACGGCGGGCTACGGAATGGCGTGTTTGTTTAAGTTTGACAAGGCGACCTGCCGCACCATCGCCATTGAAGTCGGTATGCAAAATTCCGGTTTGGCCGTGGCGTTAGCGCAGCAGTTTTTTACCGCCAGCGCGGCATTACCCGGCGCCCTATTTTCTGTTTGGCATAATGTGTCTGGATCGTTATTGGCAAGCTGGTGGCGAAGACGCAGTGAGTAACATAAAGCCATTGGCAGCCTTAATTAAGCATATTAACCAAGGCTGTCGCGCGCTTAGGATCGAGCTGGAACTTATGGTTCAGCCACACTCACCTCAATAACTACATGGCTTAAATGACCTACGTCCGACAACTGGGCTTTATATTGTGTTGGGCTAAGCGGCTTGGATGCCACGACGCACACGCTGGCCGCATTGCGCCCCGGTGCCAAAGGCCAGACGTGTAAGTCGGTGATTTGGGTGTACTGGTCTGTAAGCGCCGCGCGTATCTCGGCGGCGGTGTGATCGTGCTCGGTGCTATCAAGCAGAATACCGCTGGTATCTTTGATCAAACCGTAAGCCCAACGCAAGATGACGACAGCACCGACAATTCCCATCAGGGCGTCCATCCAGATCCAACCCAATTTGCGGCCAAAAAACAACGCAATAATGGCGAGCACTGAGGTAAGTGCATCGGCCAGCACATGCATATAGGCGGCGCGCAGATTATGATCGTGGTGATGGGTATGGCCGTGATGATCGTGGTCGTGATGATTATGCCCCTGGTGCAACAACCAGCCGCTCACCAAGTTAACCACTAAACCAATCACGGCGACCAGCATCGCTTGCGAGTAGGCAATTTGATGCGGTTGAAAAAAACGCATGACGGATTCGACAATCATCACCGCCGCGACCACCCCCAAGGCAACGGCGCTGGCAAAACCGCCCAGCACACTGACTTTGCCGGTGCCGTAACTAAAGCGTGGGTTATTAGCATGACGCCGCGCGTACGAGTAGGCAAACAAGGTAATACCAAACGCGCCTACATGGGTTGCCATATGCCAGCCGTCGGCTAGCAGTGCCATCGAGCCATATAAAATACCGGCGGCAATTTCGATCACCATCATTACTGCCGTAAGCAATACCACAATGCGGGTACGAGTTTCGGCGCGGTTATGATTTGGGTTTAGCGGTTCAGGCTGGGAGCACTGGCTTGTCATAGCTTTACCGGTGACGGTTACGCAGGCCGTTAATCATAAAAATTATCGCCGGAATCATGCAGGCTACGCCTATTAAAATATATACGATTCCGTCGTTTTCAAAGCGTAGGTTTGCCGGTAATAAATCAACATCAGCAAAGTGCATTGTCATGCCAAGGCCGATGAATAGGCAGCCGATCATATCTAAAATAAGTAAATGCAGTGGTAGTTTCACGACGATATTCCTTTTTGATGTTTGGCGTTAATAACGCGGTTTTTATAATTCATATGTTAGGTATGTTTTGAATGTTGCTCCCAATTTTCTTGGCGTTTTTTCTCGCTCTTTTTAAGCAGTACATAAGTAGCACCACTGGCGCCATGATGTTTTTGTGCCGAGTGAAATGCCAGCACTTCATCAATGCAAGGCAGCCAATTGGCGACACAACTTTTTAGCAGGGCCGGTTGCTCGCGACCCTCGCCTTTACCGTGGGTAATTAGAGCGCAGCGAATATCGTGTTCCATACAATCGCGAATAAACTGAAACAGTGCTGTGCGAGCTTGCTCTACCGTCATGCGGTGTAAATCTAAGCGGGCATCAAAACCGTACTTGCCCAAGCGCAAGTTTTTATACACGCCGTGCTGCACCCCTGCGCGGCGAAAATCGAGAATATCCAGCGGGCCTACCGGGTCGATATGGTCGGCGCTTAAAAAGTTGGTGTCTTGCTCGGTAATAGCTTGGGCGGCAGCGCGCCGTTGCTTAAGCGTATCGGCAATAACGGGCTGGCGTTTAAGGGCAACCTTGGGATTGGCCTTTAAGCGCTTAACGTCTTGCATTTGTTGGCGGAACAGATCGTCGTCACTCATAGCGGCCGTTACATGGTTGTCGTGTAGCGCTTATTATGCCAGCTTGAGTAAGCAGGGGAAAACGCCTTGCGAGCCAGTGGCCCGCAAGGCGTTAGACAGGGCTATCGGTTAATGCGGTTTTCGATCAGGTCGTCGACCACGCCGGGATCGGCCAAGGTTGAGGTATCGCCTAATGTATCCAGCTCGTTAGCGGCGATTTTACGTAAAATACGACGCATAATTTTACCCGAGCGGGTTTTAGGTAACCCCGGTGCCCACTGGATGATATCGGGCCTAGCAATGGCGCCAATCTCTTCTACGCACTGTTGCAGCAACGCTTTTTTAAGCTCGTCACTGGGCTCGGCGCCTTCCATTAAGGTGACATAGGCGTAAATGCCTTGGCCTTTAATGTCGTGCGGATAACCCACAACCGCGGCCTCGGCCACAAGCTCGTGTAACACTAGGGCGCTTTCGACTTCGGCGGTACCCATGCGATGGCCCGAGACATTCAGCACATCATCGACTCGGCCGGTAATCCAGTAGTAACCATCGGCATCGCGGCGTGCGCCATCGCCAGTAAAATAATAACCGGGGTAGGTGGAGTAGTAGGTGTCGATACAGCGCTGATGATCGCCATATACGGTGCGCAACTGGCTGGGCCAGCTAGCTTTAATGGCTAAGCTACCCTCGCCCGCGCCGTCGACCTCATTGCCATCGGCATCGAGCAGTACCGGCTGAACACCAAAAAACGGGAAGGTACACGAGCCAGGCTTAAGGTCGGTGGCACCGGGTAATGGTGTCATCATGTGCGCACCCGTCTCGGTTTGCCACCAAGTGTCCATAATTGGGCAGCGCTCATCGCCCACCACACGGTAGTACCATTGCCATGCCTCGGGGTTAATCGGCTCGCCGACACTACCCAAAATACGCAGGGATTTACGCGAGGTACGGGTCACAAACTCATCGCCAGCGCCCATAAGCGCACGCACAGCGGTTGGTGCCGTGTAAAAGCTGTTAACGCCATGCTTATCGATCACTTGCCAGCAGCGCGAGGCATCGGGGTATGTGGGCACCCCTTCAAACATTAAAGTGGTGGCACCGTTGGCCAGCGGCCCGTACACGATGTAGCTGTGGCCAGTTACCCAGCCGACATCGGCGGTACACCAATAGATGTCACCATCGCGATAATCAAATACATATTTGTGGGTCATGGCCGCTTGTAGCAAATAGCCGCCAGTGGTGTGCAGTACACCCTTGGGTTTACCGGTAGAGCCCGAGGTATAAAGAATAAACAACGGGTGTTCGGCGTCTACCCACTCAGGCTCGCACTGATTGGGCGCCGCATCTACCGCGTCGCGGTACCAAATATCGCGGGCATCACTCCAATCAATGTCGCCGCCGGTGCGCTTAACCACCAAACAGGTGTGAACGCCGGGGCAGCCGGCTAAGGCTTTATCGGCATTGGCTTTTAGGGGGACTTTTTTGCCGCCGCGCAGACCTTCGTCGGCGGTAATCAGCACCTGGCAATCGGCATTCAGCATCCGATCTTTTAGTGCATCGGGTGAAAACCCACCAAACACAACCGAGTGCACAGCACCAACCCGAGCGCAGGCAAGCATGGCGTAACAGGCTTCGGGGATCATCGGCATATACAGGCACACACGATCGCCTTTTTTAACACCACGCTCACGCAAGACGTTGGCTAGGCGGCATACTTCGGTGTGCAGCTGTTGGTAGCTTATAAGCTGGTCATCGGCGGGGTCGTCGCCCTCCCAAATAATCGCGGTTTGCTCGGCGCGCGTGGCTAGGTGACGATCGATGCAGTTGACGCTAACGTTAAGCTTGCCGCCCAAAAACCAAGCGACTTCGCCCTGGCTTAAATCACTTTTACAGACGGTGTGCCATTTTTCTTGCCACGTTAAAAACTGCTCGGCTTGTTCAGCCCAAAAGGTATCTGGGTCTTCAACCGATTGGCGATAGAGCTCTTGGTAGCGATCTTTGTCGATCAAAGCATCGCGTTGTAGCTCAGCCGATACGGGGTAAACTTGCTCGGTCATACACATAATCTCCGCGCGTGAGTACTGTTATCTAGTTGTTCTTAGAGCTTAACAGCCATCGGCCATTTGCGCTATAGACAACGTTGTCTTTACGGCAAAAAATAGGGCCGATAAAATCCAGCCGGTATTCACCAGCCAAAAAAACTGTGCGGATGTGTATTGGTTCTAAACCGCCCGCATTGGGCGGCTATTGCGCGCGCCGCCCCAACCGGACCGGGCGCTACTCAGATAGGTGCTTAGACAACTTGCATAGGAATGGTATTGGTGCTGCGCTCAACTTGATTGGATTCATTTAAATACACTAACCGAGGCTTATAGTTTTCCAGCTCTGCTTGGCTGTATTGGCCAAAGGTGGCAATGATAACCCGATCGCCCACTTGCACTTTACGCGCGGCCGCACCATTCATAGAAATAGTGCCCGAGCCAGGCTCGGCCAAAATAATATAGGTGGTAAAGCGCTCGCCGTTGTTAACGTTGTAAATGTCAATTTGCTCAAACTCACGTAGCCCCGCCAACTCGACTAAGTCGGCGTCGATAGCGCAAGAACCGTCGTACCACAGCTCTGCCTGGGTGACTGCAGCCATGTGGAGTTTGCCTTTAAGCATGTTAGAGAGCATGTGCCCCTCCTGTGTTTGTCTAATAACTACTCGGTAGCGCCGGTGGTTAAGGTGAACGTCACTTTACTGAGATAAGCTCTAGCGAGAGATTGTCTATCAGCCGAGCGCCCTCAGTGTACATGGCGCCCAATATGGTAATTTCGGTGTCGTCGTGTGCCGCGGGCTTAAGTGTACGGCTATTACAAATCTCTAAGTAATCGACCTTAAAACCCGCCTCGCTGATTTGCATTTTACCGGTCTGAGCCAGCCCAATAAAGTCTCGCTGGCCCGCTTTAATTTGCTCGGCCACCCAGTTAAGCGTGCTATACAACTGGTTTACACGAGGACGCTCGGCGCTGCTAATAAAGCCGTTGCGCGAGCTAAGTGCTAAGCCATCGGCTTCGCGGTAAATCTCACCAGCGCTTATTTGCACTGGGATACATAAATCTTCAACCATGTGACGAATCACCGCCAGCTGTTGGTAATCTTTAATACCAAATACGGCCTCGTCGGGCTGGACGATATTAAACAGTTTAGACACTACCGTGGTGACCCCCTCAAAATGGCCTGGACGGCTGGCGCCACACAGAACGTCGGTCATAGCCGGCACAATCACGCGGGTTTGCTCATCCATGCCGTTGGGGTAAATTTCGGTTTCATCGGGGCAAAACAAAAAATCGCAGTTAACCGCCTCAAGCTTGGCCGAATCGGCGGCTAGAGTGCGCGGGTAGCGATCCCAGTCTTCATTTAAACCAAACTGCAAACGGTTAACAAAGATACTCACGACCACACAATCGCAGGTTTGCTGCGCCTGTTTTACCAACGCCAAATGGGCATCGTGTAAATTGCCCATGGTGGGCACAAAGCCAATACGTTTACCGTTACGACGGGCCTCTGCTAGCGCCTCGCGCAGCGAGCGAGTATGGTGGAATACCTGCATGGGGAGCCTCTATCGCCTATTACCCAACAGCACTACGCGCGCTGACGGGGGCAGAATAATACACGCTCATGAGAAACAAGTACATTTTTTGGACACAATTCAAAACAGTGGGAGCGAATCGCCAACAGACTCGCTATCAAGCCGCAAACGAGTCACCTGATCGCCCACCCGAATCACCCCCGAACGAACAATCTTGGCGCACAAGCCGCCATAACCGTACATCGCCGCCACACCACCCTCCCCCAAGTTCTCATTCATCCGCGAGCAAGGATGACACAGCGCGCCGGGCACAATAATCGCATCGCCAATTTGTAGTGTTTGATAGCGCAACAAGTTCAGGTTCATACCCGACACCACCAAATTGCGCCGCAACAGTGCTGGGTCGATACTGTCCTGCCCCATATGACGGCAAATTTGCTCGATAAACTCGCGGCTAATTAACGTTACTTGCCGACCCGAACCACGGGTTTTGCGGCAGCGATGATCGCCCTCCAGCCCCTGCTCGGCCAGCGCCTGTACCGACTCCACCTCGGCAATCGCGCCACGCCGCACAGTACGCAAACCGATCCACTCCAAACGACCGGGCTGAATATTAGCCGCGAGCCGATCCAGAAAGCGAGCTTGCGTAGAACGTCGGACACCTGATGCCGGACGTATAGCATTGGAACGATCTGTACTGTTGGGCATAGTGATCACCTAGTATTGGGGCTGCGCAGAACAAAAGTGTGGGCGCTGACCGTCGGGTCGTCAACAACGCGTTGCCTCACAACCCCTTTTTCAGGGGAAACCCATAAATCAACAGTGTCGCACCCTCCAAGAATCAACAGTTTTTGCAATATATTCAACTACGATACCTAATGGATGGCCGCCACACGACGGTCTTACCCTGTCACAATGAAAACCCTAAATCTCAAAATTTTAAATTTGCGTTTTCTTTGCCGACCTATCATTATAAAGCTATCAACAAGTAAATTTATACAGGGTGAGTCATGGCTAGAGCTAAAGTAGAAAAAGCCCCAATACTCAACTTTTCGGAAGATTTTGAAGCGATTATCCCTTTACTGGGCGATTGCGATGTTACGGATTCAGAAGGGCGCTACCTCCACTGGGGTCAATTTAAGTGGAGAGTGGATAAAAATAACGCTGAGAATTTATGGAAGGCAGTTAAGTTTAAGCGGATATCGCAACATAAACCAATTGGCTTGAACGATGAAAATGGCAGGCCCTTCGTCTACTGCACCCCCCATTCAATGGAGGCAACCCTTTATCAATTGGTTAAAGTTACTGGCGGCAATGTAGGCGCCATCGCTGACTCTGCAGCTAGTGAGAGCTTGCAAAGTAGGTTCTTAGTTTCGTCTCTAATAATGGAGGAGGCGATTACCAGTGCTCAACTGGAAGGGGCCTCAACCACCAGAGAAGTTGCAAAGAAGATGCTGGAAGACGAAAGGGATCCCGTCGATGAAGATGAAAGAATGATCCTCAATAATTATCTTCTCCTAAAGTATGCAGAACAAAACAGTAAAAACGAACTTACTTTAGATATGATTTTAGAGTTTCATAGAATTGCAACGAGAGGTACAACTGAGAATAACGTTGTACCTGGAGAGTTCAGAATAGACAACGATATTTATATCGAAGATGGAGATGGCAATATCGCCCATCAACCTCCTGACTTCTCACTGATCGAGCAAAGAATACGGGATTTATGTGAATTCGCAAATAAAGATCATACAGGCTTAGGCGGCTGCGATTTTGTTCATCCGTTAATTAAAGCTATAGTTTTGCACTTTATGATTGGCTATGAACATCCATTTCGAGACGGGAACGGTAGAACCGCCAGAGCTCTTTTTTATTGGTTTATGCTTAAAAGTGACTACACTTTGTTTAAATACATTTCCATCAGCAAACTATTAAAAGAGAAACCAAATGATTATGGCTTATCTTATATGTATACAGAAAAGGACGACAACGACTTAACCTACTTTATTTATTTTCAATTGGAGATTATTTCTAAAGCTTTTGAAGAGCTTAAAAAATACCTCAACTTGAAGGTCTCGGAATTTAAAAGCATATCAGAAACTCTAGAGAAAACCTCCTGGGGCAACATTCTTCATTTTATTCAAAAAGATTTAATTAAAAAAGCAGTGAAAGAGCCCGGGAGGATATTTAATGTAAAGGAGGTTTCGAAGTCTTACTCTATATCAGAGAATACATCGAGAAACTACCTTGCAAAGCTCGTGGATATGAAACTATTCCTTTCCACTAAAGATGGCAGAAAAGTTATATATATTGCTCCTTCAGACCTTCTTCGAAAACTGCAAAGCGGTAAAGCCTAATCGAGTGGCCGGATGCATCTGCACAGGCTCCACTTTAATAACCATCCAACTCGATGATCGCACACAAGGAGGTGTACCATCGGCAACGCCAATGCGAGCCGCAAGAATCCAGCAGAGTCACTCCCCTGCACCAGACTTATTGCGGTAGGTAAAATGTACGGTCGCGCCCACGGAGGGGCGCCATTGCGCCGGATTTAACCGGCGACGTCGCAAAAACACACGGACGTGTTTTTACGACAGCAGATTAATAGCCATCATCTTGCTGACTAAAATACTCTGCCGCTAAGTTATCAAAACGAGTGTATTTACCAATAAAGGCGGCGCGTACTGTACCCACCTCACCGTTACGCTGCTTACCTACAATCAATTCCGATACACCTTTTTCGGCGGTGTCTTCGTTGTAGTATTCATCGCGGTAGATAAACAAAATAACGTCGGCGTCCTGCTCGATGGCGCCCGACTCACGCAAGTCCGAGTTCATGGGGCGCTTGTTGGGGCGCTGCTCTACACTCCGGTTAAGCTGCGACAGGGCAATTACTGGGCACTCAAACTCTTTAGCCAAGGCTTTTAGCGAGCGCGAGATTTCGGAGATCTCTTGGGTGCGCCCTTCGCTGGCACCGGCAACCTGCATCAGCTGCAGGTAATCGATCATGATCATGCCAGGATTGCCGTGCTCGCGAGCTATACGGCGGGTACGGGCACGTAATTCTTGCGGGGTTAGGCCTGGAGTATCGTCAATAAACAGCAGTTTATCTTTCATTTTACTCACGGCGGTCGAGAGCTTAGGCCAATCTTCTTCGGTGAGTTTACCATTGCGCATATGGCCTTGATCGATACGTCCAATAGAGGACATCATCCGCATGACCAGCGCTGCCGATGGCATCTCCATACTAAACACTAGCACCGGTTTTGGCTGAGTGAAAATAGCCGATTCAACAAAGTTAAGCGCTAGAGCGGTTTTACCCATCGAGGGACGTGCCGCGAGAATCACTAGCTCGCCCGGCTGCCAACCAGAGGTTTTAGCGTCTAAATCGGTTAACCCTGTGGTTACCCCAGTAACGTCGTCGCCCGAGCGAAACAGCTCGTCAATACGCTCGACGGTTTCTTTTAACAAGCCGTTAACTTCGCGCAGGCCGCCTTCTTTAGGACGATCTTCGGCAATTTTTGCGACCCGCTTTTCGGCCATTTGCAGCAGGTCGTCGGAATCCAGCCCTGCGGGGTTATAACTCGACTGGCTAATCTCTTGTGCTGCGACGATCAATTGCCGCAAGGTCGAGCGCTCGCGCACAATACGCGCGTAAGCGGTGATATTGGCCGCGCTTGGGGTGTTGGCTGCCAATTCAACCAAGTAGCCTAAGCCTCCGGCATGTTCTAGCTCACCGTGGCGCTCTAACGCCTCGGATAGGGTCACCGGGTCCAATGGTTGAGCATCTTCTTGCAGCTCAATCATCATTTTTAAGATCAGGCGGTGATCTTCGCGATAAAAATCGACTTCGGAAGCAATCTCTAGCACGGCATCTAAGCGACTGTTGTCGAGCATCAAGCCGCCTAACACCGACTGCTCGGCCTCGACCGAGGTAGGCAGTACCGGCGCACCTTGGGGCTGAGTGGGCTCGCGATATTGGGCGGTGGCGTCGCTAGGCATAAAACAAAAATCCAAACATTAACAAATAAAGGCGGCTATTTAACACGCAAAAAAAACGGGCACTACAACAACCGGTTAAGGTGGTTGATAGTGCCCGATTTTTATCGCTTTGTCAGCGTGCGTAAGCGTTTACCTAAAGGTAACGATTACTCAGCAATAACAGCGACTTTTACCACTTGGGTGATTTCGGCGTGAACTTGTACGTCAATCTCGTACTCGCCCAGCTCGCGAATCGCACCTTCTGGTAGACGTACTTCAGCTTTAACCACTTCAACGCCAGCCGCAGTGATTGCGCCAGCGAGGTCGCGAGTACCGATAGAACCAAACAGCTTGCCTTCATCGCCAGCGTTAGCTTCGATGGTGACAGACAGCTCAGCCAGCTTATCGGCACGAACTTGTGCTTCAGCTTTTTTAGCTGCAGCTGCAGCTTCAAGCTCGGCGCGACGCGCTTCAAAATCAGCAACATTTGATGCAGTGGCAGGAATAGCCTTGCCTTGTGGCACTAGGAAGTTGCGACCGAAGCCGGCTTTAACACTGACTTTATCGCCAATGGCACCCAGTTTACCCACTTTTTCGAGCAGAATAACTTCCATCTCGTTTACCCTCTGTTTAATTACCTGCGCGGCAGCTATGCCTTGGGCCTAAGCCGACCGCGAAAATTCAACCACGTGTCGCAAAATGCGACTATAACCAACAGTGCTGTTAACGGCTGCAGCACCACCATTGCAATATAGAACATCACCAACCACTGGACGCCCATGCCCCGCGCTGCAATAAATGCATGCACTAAAGCAATACCGGCAAACAGCAAAGGCTGGGCAAAAACCAATACCCACATGCCTGTGCCAGCGCCGCGCCAGTAGCAATAAGCTACGGCTAAAGCGCATACCGTTGCCGGTAAAGGCGCCAAGCGTAAGGCGCGAAACTCTGCGGCAAACCCACCGGGGTTGTACAGCAGCGATTGCCACCAGCGGCCCAGTATTAACCCCAACACACCACTTAAGGTGGTCATTGCGGCTAACAGTGCCAACACTAATGTCGTGTCGGGCACCGGTAAACCCAGCGGCTGATCGGACTGTGCTTGCAGCTGATCAAACAGCTCCGTACACAGCGCCAGCATATGGGCTACGGCCTCTGGCATCAGTAATGCCAGCAGTAAAACCCCTAATGTATTGCAGGCCACCAGGGCCATAAGGGCATACTGCCACAGTGCCGAGCGGCGCAGCACTGCTGCGGCCACACATACACTGATAACACCGGTTACTGCCAGCAACGCACTTTGCTGCTGCATTAGCAGCAAGGCAATCGCCGGTAATATCGCCCAGAGCAACACCAGCAAACCATTGGCCGGGCCGCGCCTAAGCGTTACTAATGCAACAGTGGCAGGCCCCAGTAATGGAATCCAGTGCCCTATTAATGCAACGATTGCAGCCTGAGTGCGGCCGCGCATAATGAACTCTGCGAGCGCACGCACTGGTCAGTCTTACTCGTGGCTGTCCGTGTACGGCAGCAGAGCCAAATAACGCGCGCGCTTAACAGCAGTAGCTAGCTGACGCTGATATTTTGCTTTTGTACCTGTGATACGGCTAGGTACGATTTTGCCAGTTTCAGTGACGTAGGCTTTCAAGGTTTCCAGATCTTTATAATCGATCTGCTTGGTGCCTTCGGCGGTGAAACGACAGAATTTACGACGGCGGAAAAATCGAGCCATTGGTTACTCCCCCTCTGTTTCGGTAGTCTGATCTTCGGTTTCTGCAGAGTCGTTTGACTCATCAGAAGCTTGATCGTCAGACTCGTCACGACGCTCTGGACGAGGTGCACGTGGCTTACGCTCACGGCTCTCTTTATCAGCCTTAGCAATCGGTGACTCTTCAGTAACCGCTTCATCAGTGCGGATAACCAAGTTACGCAGCACAGCATCGTTGTAGCGGAAGTTGGTGGTCAGCTCTTCTAGAGCTTCTTCGCTACACTCTACGTTCATCAGAACATAGTGCGCTTTGTGGATTTTGTTGATTGAGTAAGCCATTTGACGACGGCCCCAATCTTCCAAACGGTGAACCTGACCACCGCCGCTAGTAACCGTCGCGGTGTAACGCTCGATCATGCCCGGAACCTGTTCGCTCTGGTCCGGGTGAACCATAAAGATAATCTCGTAATGACGCATTAATCGCTCCTTACGGGTTGTAGCCTCCCGACCAGACGTCGGTAAGACAAGGAGTGGCTCTCGGGGTTCTGCAAAGCAGGCCGAAAGCCGTTTACTTAGAAACCGCACAAAATGCACGTACTCTAAGGGCGCGCTATTCTATGGAGTTTACTCTGTGGTTGCAAGGTTAAATTTTAAACAGCACACACAACCGATCGCGTTAACGAGCCGTCTTAATCGCCGTTAAGTTGATTTAAATACGCCCGCAACAAGGCAACCTTACCTGGAGACAAAGCGCGAGTCAGAGGCATATAAAGAGTCGTCGGGCGATAACTCTCATCAATGCGCTTTAATAACTCGCCCGCCACGGCCTGAATAGTCGCCTCATCATTCAGGGGGATACGCTTAGACATGGCAGGAAAGAGTACATAAAAAAAGCGTAAACAGTGCTCATAGACATCAGCCCAAGCAATATTGCCGGCATTAATAAGGGCGCTGTAATCGTGCTCTGGGTAGCGCCTAAACGCCATATGATAATCGCTGGCGCACACGGCTTTAAACTCCAGCAGCGAAAAGCCGCTACCCGCATTAAATTCTAGATCAATAGTCACCTCTGTAGCTCCAGCAGGCACTTGTACCGTAGCGGGGAACTCCAAAAACTGACCATCCTCTAAAGTGCCAGGCGATGAGGTGGAAAGTTGCAACACAACGGGTGTCAGCAACGGCCCGCCCAGCTCGTGTACTCGCACAGTCACAGCTTTACGGGTATCGCTTGGATCGGTATACAAGTTTCGAGCATCGCTGCTGATGCGCAAGCGTGACTCCGTAATCTGCAAATCATTTTTGTCGCTAGTGATTTGTATCGGATGGGCTTTTAGTAGCGCAACCGCCTCGGTACTCAGCGCCACATCGTACAAACCGCCCCACTCATAGTAACCGCCTGGGTTTGACGGCACGCTGGCGATTTGTCGCTCACCGGCAGAGATTATTAAATTGCCATAATCAAGGTTGGGGCCAATGGGGCCGGTGTTGGCCTGGCCGTTGCTACGAATATTGTCGCCTTCAAGTGCCGACACCAAATCTAAACTCAATCGCGCCGCAGACTCATCCAGCCACGCCAACCCCTGGGCACCACCTAGCTTAACGTTTGGCAGTAATCGTCCTAGAGGATCACTTGCTAACTCATCGGCATACCAAGCACCGACACTGCCGATGACTCGTCCCAACGATGGGTTAGCGTTATTTTGATTTGCTTTTAAATCGGCGCGTACGCTGGCACTATCGTTACCGGGAAAACATTCAAACAGGCTGTAGCGAACCACCAACCCTTGGCTGCGCGGATCATTGATGATCGCCGCTAACACTGGGTCACTGTCGTCAAAAGAGACGATGTCTTGTTTACGAAATGCCAGCTGAAAGGTCCCACTAGCCCAAGCCGAGCCCGGCGTTAAATAAGGTGGCTGCACTCGACTGGTGGAATAACGCAACCCCAACAAACGCGAATGACTAACCGCGTGACCCTGCACCAGTAATGCCGGTGTATCGCCACCGCCTATTTGAAAGCCACCGGCATAAATTTGGCTGGTGACAGAACTGGTGGGATCGATATCCACCATCACCGCCCCACCGTATGGGCCTTTACCGGTTCCCGGCTCTAATCCACCTAATAGATACACAGGTAAATGTTGCAGCCCGCCGGTTTGATTCATAGCCCCCGGCGCACCAGAGGACGAGACTTTAGCCTGCTGTAAAACCACTTGGTGATCACCGTAGTAATTCCAACCACCGCGCACAAAATACGGCTGCCCTTTAGAGTTACTCACCTCTTCTCGCAGGTAGGCAATAACGTCGTCGTCCGACTGCGCAGAGCAAACCGAAGCGTCATTCAAATCCAGTAATGGCTTGCCATCGGTTGTGTACTGATCGTTATTGGCGGTATCGACATTAATGCTAATGCCCCCGTAGAAGTTAATACGTGGTCCGTTTAAATAGCTCATTGCGACTCTCCTTGTGCTTTGGCCGGCTGTTGCGCAAACAGAAAAATAAAACTGTAGTTGGATTTAGTGGCATTACCCGGCACCCTTGCGGTGCTATGACAATCCATACAGCTGCTAATCGGCTGGATATAACTTTCTAAGACAGTATTGGCTACGGTACTAGGAAAAGGCGACCCCTGTGGATTGCCAGGATCACTAGGGTCGGTGGGCCACTGGGGCGAAATTAGCCGGTAATATTGAAACGGCGTTCCTTCGACCCTCGCCTGCCAATCCTGATTAACCGCTATCACCTCATCGTCCAAATCGGTGACCCGAGTCACCTGATTAGGCGCGGTAAAAGGTGCGCCGGTAATTAACGGTGAAACGTTGGGGGTACAGTGCGGCCCCGAACAATTCTCGTTGAAATAAGATGGCTGCACGCCGTGGCTGGCATCGGTATTATCTACTTGCTCAAAGGTCGCCCACGTCCACTGCGGAAACCCTGGCGCCCGATAAACAACATGCATGCCCACCATGCCCACAACCGCCTCACGAGTGCGACCGGTGTTATTACCCTCGCTGTCGTATTCCGTGACCTGCGCCGTCATAGTGTGATATCGGCTGTGATCATCGCTATCAACCAGGATTCGCCACGCAGCCTTTACCTCCAGCGCCCCCTCCGGGAAGCTGACCTTGTCAGCCGCCGCTATAATGTCAGCATTGTAGTAACCGTTGGTAACAACATACTCATAAGAGACTCGGTTTACCGAAATCGAATAATAGGTTGGATTGCCGTGCTGGTCGGTTAGCCAGCCACCCACCGCCTGCCGCACCGACTCTTCCACCGGCAAATCTGCCGGCGCCTTGGCGCGATGTTCTAATGTGAACAGCATAACGGCCCCCGCGTCCCACGGACCGGGATCAAGGGCATTCGGTAAAAATAATTGATCGGTCGTTTTGTAGGTTTGCCAGACGGTTTTTTCGCTAGAGCCAAACGCCGCCGTACAATCCGGCACACCGCGCTGTGCACCTGCAGGCCAATTAAGCGCCACAAATTGCAGCCATGAGAAATCAGAAAAAGCGGTCAAAGAACCATCCGGCGACGGTGCCTGAACAGGCAAAGCACAGCTAAGTGGGACTGGCATTGGAGGGGCTGGGGCTGGGGTTGTATCTGCGAGCGCTACTGCAGGCAATATAAGTAGCGTTAATAACCGCCGTGCCAATTTAAACTGAGAACACGTAACCTTGTTGTACATACTCAAACTCCTTTTGATGAAAAATACTCAACAAGTTTGGCTCAATCCGTCTCCCTGTCAAGCCATGGACCACTAAATCATAATAACCAAACACAAAAAAGGCAGCCTTTAAGCTGCCTTTTTTATGGTTACTCGTTTAAAACTCAGCTGCCATAGACTGGAAACTTAGCACAAACGTTTAATACTTTTTGCTTAACTTCGGCAATTACCGCTTCAGCGTTGCCGTTTTCTAGTCCGTCCAATACGTCACACATCCAGTGTGCCAAATCGGTGCTTTCGGTCTCACCAAAGCCGCGAGTCGTAATGGCCGGCGTACCAACACGCAAACCACTGGTGACAAACGGCGAGCGTGGATCGTTAGGCACGGCGTTTTTGTTAACCGTGATGTTAGCTTCGCCCAGTGCGGCATCGGCGTCTTTACCCGAGTACTCTTTACCGATCAGGCTGACCAACATTAGGTGGTTCTCGGTGCCGCCAGAGACTACATCTAGGCCGCGTTCGATAAACACTTTGGCCATCGCCTTGGCGTTTTTAACCACTTGCTTTTGGTAGGCTTTGTACTCATCGCTCATGGCCTCTTTAAAGCTGATCGCTTTAGCGGCAATCACATGCATTAATGGGCCACCTTGGCCACCTGGGAATACGGCCGAGTTAAGCTTCTTTTGAATGTCTTCATCGCTACCTGCCAAAATCAAGCCGCCGCGTGGACCGCGCAAGGTTTTGTGGGTGGTCGAGGTGACGACATGGGCGTGCGGCATTGGGTTGGGGTAAACACCTGCAGCAACCAAACCGGCTACGTGAGCCATATCAACCAGTAAGTAAGCGCCTACTTTATCGGCGATTTCGCGAAACTTAGCCCAATCGATAACTTGCGAGTAAGCCGAGAAACCAGCAACGATCATCTTAGGTTTGTGCTCTAACGCCAACTGCTCGACTTCGGCAAAATCGATCAGACCGGTTTCGGTGTTGATGCCGTACTGTACAGAGTTGTATATTTTGCCCGAAAAACTCACTTTAGCGCCGTGGGTTAAGTGGCCACCGTGGGCCAAGCTCATGCCCAACACGGTATCGCCAGGGGCACAAAGTGCGGCGTAAACGGCTGTATTAGCTTGCGAGCCGGAGTGCGGCTGAACGTTGGCGTAAGCGGCGCCAAACAACTCACAGGCACGGTCTATGGCCAGCTGCTCGCTGCGGTCGACGTATTCACAGCCACCGTAATAACGCTTGCCCGGATACCCTTCGGCGTACTTGTTGGTCAGCTTAGTGCCCTGCGCGGCCATAACCATGGGGCTGGTGTAGTTTTCTGAGGCGATCAGCTCGATGTGATCTTCCTGGCGGCGACTTTCGTTCTCGATAGACGCCCAGATCTCCGGGTCAAAGCTTGCAATGGTCTGGTCTTTATCAAACATGGACACTTCCTACGCTAAACGGCAGAGCACCAAAGACGACAAGGGCACAGCATTGTCGAGCAGGCGGAACTACCAAGACTAATAAAATCGGGAAAAAAGAAGGCGCGATTGTACACCAATCGTCCAGCGCTGTGCCACGTTAATTATTGCGACTACAGGCTTAGCTCTGCCCCCAGAGAAACCACTAACGGCGCAACACCTGCGTTACCGCTCGGGCGCTGCGCCGCTATAAAGACACTACTATTATAACAAGACTTATGGTTCTTTTTTAGTAACCGGGGTTGGCTCTACGCGGAAAAAACCGATGCTCATGGGATAGTTTTGTATCCCGCCATCTTTAGCGCGAATGGCGCCAAGCACAATAAAGACGATGGAGGCAATTGCCAGCGCCGCCATCAAAAAGGCGCCGATAACGACAAAGAGTAAAATAAAACAAATAATGAAATAGATAAAAGAGCTGATAATCCAGTTAAACACCACCTTGCCCTGCTGATCAATATACGGATCGTCGCGCTTCAACATCCATAAAACCAGCGGTACTATCCAGCCAAACATGGGTAGCACATAACCGCTCAGCTGAGAAAAATGCAACAACATACTGTAAGTGCGGTTATCCATGTCGCCCATTATGTCAGAGCCGGTGGACGAGTTGCTGCCCAGCGCCTTGGCTTTAGCCTCGTTGTATTCTTGCTCGCTAATCAGGCCTTTTTCTTTTAACTCGTTGAGTTTTTCAATCTTGTCCAGATCCATTTTCTCACCCTATCGTGGAGGTATAAGGGGTCAGTATAGTGCGATTGCTCGCCACCACCAAACTCATCGTAAGTGCAGCCAGTACTCACCCAGATCGACGCTGCCCTTGTACGATACTTTCTAAACGGCTATCAAAACCCAAGGCGGGCTGAAAGAAAACCGCGTGCCCGGCCACCAGCATTTGTGCTAACTGCTGGCGAGGCAGCGTAGTGATAGGTCTTCCCAAATGATCGTGAAAGACGTATTTATCCGTCGACTGCAATAGCATCGCCAATTCACACTTAACGCTTGTGCCCTCATCCAAACGCAACTCGGCCCAACTGCCGACGGTTAACGCTGCTACTTCTGTCAACGCACTTTGTAAACGCTGTTCTGCTAAGGCTTGTTCGGCCTCTTCGCGCTGGCGCTTAATGGCCAGTTGTTCACGCTGGAGCCGCTGCTTTTGCTCTAACATTGCCTTGATTCGATCGGCTCGATCCGCCGCTTTACGCAGCTTGCGATCATGCTCACGGGCTGCTCGTAAACGCTCATTGCGCTCTTGGCGCTGCTGCTCTAATTGCTCCTCGACTCGGCGCTGGCAGGCAAGCTCCGAGTAGGCATATTCCAATCTTGCCGTCGCGGTATTTAACGCGGTGGTGTAAGCGTGTACTGGTAACATACGGCGCGCTTCACCCGTCGCCAAACAATCAAGGATACGTCCCACTGGGGCGGTGAGCACCCGATGCCCCTCACGATTGACGAACAAAAGCTCGTGGCTATTAGGCGGTTGCAGCAAAAACTGACAGCGCAGTACGCCTTCGCGCTGGGTGCGATAGGCCAACCAATCGCCACATTCAAATCCGTGCGGCTCTAAGTCTCGGGGGTGGGGTTCGGTCCGCACAGCCGCCGATTTTTCTGAGTTCCGAGCAGCAAACAACGGCGGAACCAGAATCATCTCGGGGGCTTTATCGGAGCTGAGTTGATCGACGCAAATAGTTACATCGGTGACAAACTGATGATAATGCTCAAAGATACAATTATGCGGTGGTTTTTCGGTGCTTAGACGAGCGACAAAAGTAGCTGCATTTTGATGGAAACGTTGCCACTGCTCGGCGGTTTTAACCGGTTTTAAACAACCCACTAAATCTCTAATACTGTCGGCCCACAGCTGCCACGAATCGCGCTCGTCATTGATCAGGTAGTACTGTAATGCGGGCCGAATGGAGCCGATAACAAACTCATATATAGGCTCGGGCAAGCTGCACCCAGCAAGATGACTATTAAGGTAGGCGACCACCTCGCGATGGGCATTGGCAACACTTTGCTGCCCCAGCTCGGATTCTCGAATACGGCACGCCAACATAGCCGCGCGATCTAAATCTTTATCGGCACGACGATTAAAATCTTGCAGCGCCACTAAAGCTTCATCTGCCGAGCGCGATTCCAATACCGTTAACAAATCATCGGTGCGCGCCAAAAAGCGCTCCCCCAAACGCCCCAGCGCGGGATACCAGCTCTGCCAATGAAAGCATAAACGGTCGAGCTGCTCGCACCATTCGGCAAGGCACCAAACTCGCACGGCATCTGCTGCGGTTAACGTGGTTAGTAACGCCGCTTGTAAGCGGCGCACCCGATCGCCGAGAGCACGATCAACATCAATATTTTCTTGCAGCGCGCGCAAGATCCACACAGCCACTAAAGACTGTGCATCGGCGCGAGGAAACTGAGCCTTAAAAGAATCCCAACTAAGCTTATCCCACTCCAATAACGGCAAGAGCTCGGCCGGCGTTAAGGGCTCACTCGCCCCCGTCCACTGGCAGATATCGGCTAGCTGTTGCGATAAGCGATTAGGATCCCGCCGGCTAACGTGCTTCATGAATATCCTCGTTTTCAGTGCGAAAGCTGCGCCGACAAAAGCACACAAAACAACAAGAGAGCCAAGCGTCTCGCGTGTGTTTACTCGTGTAGAATTTAGCTATTACAGGGGTGACCGTTAGTCTGTGAGCGCACAGCGTGGTGCGAACGGCAAAAGACGCCATGTTATGAGGCTGGTGCAAAGCGCCCCAAGCGCTTGTGGCTAGTGTAACAAACGTTAAATTTAACGACAAACCTGATCGAGTGTTGCGCACATAAAAAAGCCCCCTAATATCAATCAGGGGGCCTAAGCGTATGACCACTAATTAAAGTCGACAGGTTAGTGATCGTGCTCCTCGGTTGCTACCCCCAACCAAACACCACCGGCCGGAGCAAAGTCGAGCGACCAGGCGTCGGCGCTCACAGCATCCTCTAAGTCTACCGGTATCACTTGCTGGTCGGCGCTGTTAAGCACGTAAGCCATATGACCTTCGGGTTGTACGATAAGCGTTAGTGCATCGGCAGCGGGGCTGGTCAACACCTGAATTCGGGCCTGCTCGGACCAGTCGTGCGCATCCAGCAGCACTAACGCGCCATCGGACTGCAAAATAGCAAACGCCTCGCCACCCAATACAAACTCGTAGCTAACCGCGCTGACACCTTCCGGCATACTCACCCCCAGTGGCTGCAACTGAGCTTGGGACGGGTCGGCCAGATAAAACTTACCCGAGGCAATCGCTACTGCTTGCGCGACATGGTGGTGCGCACGCAAAGTGCCAACTCGCATGCCATCGGTAAAGTCATCGGCATTGGTTATTTTGGTTGCGCTAAAATCGCTCGGCTCATCAATAAGTAACACGCCGTCTTCACAGCCAAAAAAGATCGCATCTTCACTTTGCGCGCTGCCGTGCAAACCAGGACAAGGCTCAGCAAAGGTAAGCTCGTGCTCGTACAATCCTCCATGCAGGTGATACAAACCTACCGCGGCAGGCAATGTACTGCTGGTGGCTGCATCGCGCTCGGTGGCCAATACATGCTCGCCACGCAATTGCGCCGCACCGTGCATATGGGTGGTAAATTGCAGAGCATTTTCTAAACCATTCTCAGCAATAGTTGCATCGCTAAAGGTCACAACGCCGGCAACATCGGCGGTATCACCATTGCCGTCGTAAAATACTGCAGCACCGGCATCGCCAAGGGTAAAGTGCGTAGGTTTAACGCCATCCAAAGCAAAATCCATTAGCTGTGGCGCTTCGGCGTACGGGTGGTCGTGATCGCCGTGATCTTCAACCCAAACACCGCCATCGACAAAGCTTACCCAGTTGTCATCGCGGTGGATAAATGCCGCGTAGCGATAGCCTTGCATCGGGTAGACATAACTAACGGCGGCTGGCAGTGTCAGCTCGGCCACTTCATCGCCATCGCTCGCCTCAAAAACATGAACCGTATCGGTGCCGGCTTCTATCAACAGCAAACGCGCAGCGCTGAGTTCGTCCTCGTGATCATGTTCATCTTCTTCGTGGTCGTGCTCATCTTCTTCATGATCGTGATCATGTTCATCTTCTTCATGATCGTGATCTTCGTGACCCGGCTCGGCCACATCTTGTGCATAAATATTGGTTTCGTTATCACCACAGGCAGTTAGAGCTAACACTAAAAAAGCAGCAAATAACGGGTTAAATTTTGAAATTTTTTGCATTGAGATGTCCTTAACTTAATCGTTGAATTAGAAAGAAGCGCGAATACCTGCGGATACCGAACGTGCGGCACGCGGTGCGATGTCTTTAATAAAGGAGCTATGAACACGGGCGGTTTCATTCAGCAGGTTGTCGCCTCGCAGATAGACGTTCACTCCGCCCAATACTGGCAGGGTGTAACGCACTTCCGCATCAACCCAGGTGTAAGCGTCTGTAGTGGTTTCCAACTCGGCAGTGTTATCTGCCTCAAAGTAGTGAGTAGCGCTGGCATTTAAGTACCACGAACCAACTTCATACTCGGCCACAAAACCTGCGCGCATAGGCGGGATACGAGGCAAATTGCCGCCACTGCGCAAAGTGGCTCGAGTGTAGTCGGTGGTAATGCGTAACAGCAGTGGGTCATTCACTTGCCAATGCAACTCACCTTCAAACCCGTAGAGCTCGGCGTCGGCAGCGGTAAACTGATACGCCGGCAGCAACTCCTCGTCCTCATGCTCGTCGTGCTCTTCTTCATGGTCATGATCATGTTCTTCTTCATGGTCATGATCGTGGCCACTATCTGCCTCAAGCCCGGTGGCACGAGCGTAGTAAAAATCGTCTACCTGATTGTAGAAGGCGCCTACGACAAAGCCGATATTACCAATGAATTTACGCAGCGAAATATCAATGTTATTCGAAGTTTCAAGCTCCACTGGTTCTTCGGCAAAATTCACGACCCAATCGCCATGATCATTGGCGACGATGTCAAACATAGAGCCCACCTCATAGCTGCCAGCCCCGATATGAGGGCCAAACGAAAACGCCTCGGTAGCCGATGGCGCGCGCTGAGCGTGGGTGAGGTTAATGCCAAGGTTATACCCTTCGGTAAAGTCCCACACAGTTCCCAGCGAGACGCTGTAAGGCATAAACTCTTGTTCGATGCGGTACAAACCACGCTCACCCTCAGAGTCTAAACGCACGTCTTGGGCATCAACCTCAATCCACTCAATCCGACCGCCCAACTGCACTAGCCAGTCGCCAAAGTGCTTTTCTTCCATCACCGCCAGTGCGTAAGAGTCTGTTACCGATGGAGGCGTAAAGGCCTCTTCGCCCTGCGCCTGGGAGTCTTCTTGTTTAAAGTGCAAGCTTACAGCTCCGCGCCACTCAGAAAACGGCTGATGAAACACATCTAAACGTGCTTCGTGCAGCTCTTTCTCAAAGGTCGTGCCAATCGCATCACCTTCCAGCTCTTGATGCTGATAATCGGTATAGCCGTAGCGAAAACGTGCTTCAGAAAAAACACTGTGGTCAAAGCTATACTCGCTCACCAGCTGGACCCGGTCTTGCTCGAGCTCAGCCTGTACCGCCACACCGTCATGGCTATGACCGGGAATTCCGTAGGTGCGCTCGATACGACCGACACTAATACCGGTAAAACCCATGTCGCTAATGTAGCTACCACCGAGAGTCGCGCCTTGACTGTCGTAAGCAGAGTTTTCTAATACGCCATAAGCGGCATCACCGTCAGGCTCTAGCTCGGCATAGCCGGGAACATCTATATCCTCGGCCTCGCGCCAAAAACCGTCTACGTGCACCGCAAACTGATCGCTCAGTGCGACGTTAGCGCTCCCTTCTATCACCGGCTCGTTGTTAGCGCCGTTGTATTCTAATTGCCACTGACCGAAGGTTTCGGCATCTTGTGGAACACGATCATCAACCACGTTAACTACACCACCAATGGCACCATTACCGTAAAACAAGGTGGCCGGGCCGCGCATAATTTCCACCTGACGAGCTGTTGTCGCTTCACCAGTTACCGCGTGATCTGGGCCCGAGCGCGATACATCGCCAACGTCTAAGCCGTTTTGCGCCACCAATACGCGCGGCCCCGATAAGCCGCGAATGATTGGGCTGCCAGCCACTGGACCATAGTAGCTCGAGTGCACCCCTACCTGCTTATTAAGGGTATCGCCTAAAGTAGCCGATTGCGCATCGCGCAATGCGTCACCACTGAGCACCGAGACTGGCGAAGCGGACTCTAACTGTGAGATGTGCCAGGGCATACCGGTCACATCAACAATTTCCATAACGGTTTCATCGAGAATGATCTGCAATGGATCATCCCCACCGTGCACATGAACATTCTTGTGCATAAACCTGGGCGCTTTTACGTGCAACTCCACGTCTTGGCTGGACAGATCCTCCAGCACAAACTCACCTTGAGTATTAGTCGTGGAGCTTGTGCGCGTGCCCACCACTTCAACCGCGGCGTCACTTACCGGCGCCCCATCCGCATTCAGTACCACACCTTGAATAGTGGCGGCACTCGCCCAGCACGGCAGCAATACACAACTCGCAAACAACAAAGACCGTTTCAACACAACCCCCAAACCACAGATAAACTTAGATAAATGAACGAAGACAATTCTAGATCGCATTATGTTATAACATAACAATCCTGACATCAAGCGAATAGGTATCTCCGAGTGAAGCGGTACACCATCATTAAAATCGCTACCAAGCCTGCCAAGCAAAGAGCGCCTACCACCGCACAACCAAGGCATTAAGTACGAAGCAACCTAGGTAACACCCGTCGGTTGCATTCCACGCACTGGCGTAATACTGTACAAATCGCAAAAGAGTGGCTCTTTTTTCAAACCTAAATAGAACACCGCCCCAGCATGACAAATGACAATTTATTAAAAAGCCAAGCTCTAGCGGTGCGATATAATCAGCAGAGGGCGGGCACATAAAACCAAGCCTCTAGATTTTGGAGAATAAGGCTCAGCGTTAAGGCAGCCGATAGAGAAACGCTTTTATTACTCGCAACCTCTAAACAATACATTAACCTCAGCAAATAAATTCTATGACAAATAGTTATGCCTGCATTGGCTTATTTAATCCAAAATCCCCCGAAAATGTTGGTTCAGTTATGCGAGCCGCGGGATGCTACGGCGTTAACTCCGTGTTCTACACGGGCACACGTTATGACCATGCCAAACCTTTTTATACCGATACGCAAAAAATCTACGAAACATTACCACTCATTGGCGTCAATGAACTTAAAGATATTATTCCCTTAGGTTGCGTACCCGTTGCGGTTGATTTAATCGCCGGAGCAAAATCACTGACCAGCTATAAACACCCAGCCAGAGCTTTCTACATATTTGGCCCAGAAGACGGAACCTTAAAAAAAGAGATCACCGACTTCTGTGAAGATATTGTTTATATTCCAACGGAAGGCTGTATGAACTTAGCGGCAACCGTTAATGTAGTACTTTATGATCGCCTCGCTAAAGGGGATAATTTTTCTCATCATCAAGAATCATTAAAGAAAAAGAAACACAAAGATCAAACCGAAAACCATTGTGCGACACTTAATAATGATGACTCGAGCGACGAGAAAGTCCGCTAGCAGAGATTAAGTCAACGCTTTAGATTAACGCCCCTTGAAATTTAATTAGCTACCCGATGCCGGTAAGCTTAGCTTTTAATAATCACTCAAACGCTAAGATAACCATTACTATTATCAGTTTATTTGGAGCTTTATGAAAATGACTATTTCTCGAGAAGCCATTATATTTTTAACCTGTACGTTTTTGACAAACGGTCTAAACGCACAAGAAGACGCAAGTATAAAAAAAACGCAAGATTCCAAACAGTTTTATGATTTTGCATTAAACAACCAACCCAATATTGCCTCTTTCGAATTGGTTTCTAAATGGCTGCAAGAGGAAACTGTCATCCTGATTGATTTACGCTCTAGCAGCGATTTTGAGAAATCACATATTAGTGGCGCCATCAGTATTCCTGCTACAGAGCTTACCGAAAAATCGTTAAGGCAAGTAATCCCGTCTAAAGAGAGTCGAGTTGTCACCTACTGTGACAATAATTTCTCTTTAAGCCGAAAAGTCGCCTTGACCACCATAGCCGATCCAACCATCAAACAACTCGGATATAAAAATACTTTTATTCTTCAGTCCAGCTTATCGAATAAAATATCCCCTTTATCTTTAGAAATTTCACCGCCCATATAATGTTTGCGATTAAAGCACCGCCCCCAGCAAATGGCGCAACCCATTCAACACTATGTACGCAGCGCCATAACCTTTAACCTACTTGCAGCCTAACTACTTATGTCTTCGCTAATACCCACCAATATCATCACTGGCTTTCTCGGTGTAGGTAAAACCACCGTCATTCGGCACCTATTACAGCAAAAGCCACAAGCCGAGCGCTGGGCCATCTTGGTCAACGAATTTGGCGAAATTGGTATTGATGGCGCTTTACTGCGCGATGACGGCACCGCCGTTAAAGAGATTCCCGGTGGCTGTATGTGTTGTGTTGCAGGCTTGCCCATGCAAGTAGGGTTAACTCAATTATTACGCAGTCAAGATTTTGACCGGCTAATTATTGAACCCACCGGCCTAGGCCATCCAGTCGAGATACTGCAAACACTCAACGACCACTTCCAACAATCACTCAAGCTAAAAGCCTGCTTAACGCTTATCGACCCCCGCCATTTTGTGAGCAACAGGCACCTAGAACACGAAACCTTTCGCCAACAGTTAGAGGTTGCCGATGTACTGGTCATTAGCAAAGTGGACTTGGCCAGTGATGAGCAGTTAACCGTCATGCAGCAACAGCTTGAACAGTGGCAACTGCAACAGCGCCCACTGGTGCAAATTAAGCAAGGCCAGCTGCAGCCACACTGGTTAGATGGCACGCATCAACAACACAGCCCGTTACCCGAGCCCAGCCATCACCACAGCAGTAATTACCCGGCAGCGACGCTGCCTACACCAACCCTCGAGCAGCCGATCCTCAGTAAACAACATCAGGGGCAAGGGTACTTCAGTGCCGGCTGGGTCATTCATCCCGCCAACGTATTTGCCTTAGGGCCGCTATTCAATTGGGTAAACGGCTTAACTTGCGACCGCCTAAAAGCGGTACTGATTACCGATCAAGGCATCATCGGCCTCAACCTCGCCGATGGTGTGGTTAAAATGCTGGAGCTGGACGAGTGCGAAGACAGCCGGTTAGAAATTATTCACCACCAACCGCTGGACTGGGATGCTTTAGGTGATGAGTTAAAAAAGTGCTTAGAATAAATAAAGCAGAGAAAGTTGAAAGCGACTTACGTAGAATAAACAAATTCTGGCCCGGCTTATAAAACGCTCATCATTAAGGAACAATAATGTCCCTATCCTTTCATATAGATTTCTGTGGGCAATGCCGGGAAGCTTTCGAATTTTACTCAAAGCACCTGGGTGGCAATATTGGCACTATGCTTAGCTTTAGGGATTCACCAGCGTCATCGAGCATTCCGGGGGCTCGACAAGACGAAATTATCCATGCCAATATTTCAATTCACGGTGTTGAACTGGCAGGTGCGGATCTTGCTCCAGAGCAATATCAACGACCAACAGGATTTTATGTATTACTTAGTCTAACAACAGATGCACAAGTTAAATCGGCGTTCAGCGCACTCGAAGTAGGTGGCGATGTTATTTTCCCTCCTCAAAAAACATTTTGGTCTTCATGTTATGGAATCGTTGTTGACCAGTTTGGCGTCCCCTGGAAGTTAAACTGCGGAACCTAGCATAATCCGAATCATGGCCACATTAAGCCTAACGCGACTATAAAGTTGCTAATGGTTATAACTTAAGGCTAGATTCGACACTGCGCCTATTACCGTAAATAACGACAAACACACTACATTTTTATAAGTGATAATAATGAAATTCTTACTGATATTTACTATTTTTTATTCTCACAATTTATTTGGCTCAAGTATCGCAAGTGACTTGGTTAATGCCGCCATAGAGCGGACCCGACACCAGGTTGAATATGATGGATCTTACCACGCTATTTCCTACCCCAATGGCGATGTACCTTCCAATATAGGAGTTTGTACCGACGTTATTATCAGATCCTACCGAGCTATTGGCGTTGACCTGCAGGCACTTGTCCACGAGGATATGGCTAAAAACTTCTCCCTCTACCCGTCAAAACGGATTTGGGGGCTTAGCACCACAGATAAAAACATCGATCATCGCCGGGTTCCCAACTTACAAACTTATTTCACTAGACACGGAAATTCACTGCAGATATCTCTGGACAAAGATTCTTACCTTGCCGGCGATATTGTCACATGGAGCCTTGCAGGAAATCTTCCGCACATTGGTGTTGTCAGCAATAAAGTATCTGACATCACAGGCAACCCACTGATTGTTCATAATATTGGCGCAGGCCCAACATTAGAAGATATGCTGTTCTCTTACAAAATAACGGGGCATTATAGATACACCCCAGAATTATAAATACAACGTTACTTTTTATACCTTAAATCCTCATTATTACTCGCGAAAAAATGATTACTCGACAATTTGTTTTATTGAGCGGTCTATTGTTAAATAATCGATAGTCTCTATAAAACCTATGGAAAAAGTATTCGGTTCGGTTATATATTTATTTTTATCTCTGCGACCAAAGCCCAAAACGGTCATGTCAGGACGACTGACGTAATCGTCCGGATTCTTATCGTCCTCATGATGCAACATAAAGAGCACCCGCGAGCTATTTGCATCGCCAAAGGCATACCACTCCGGCGCAGGTAAATCACCCTTAAACGATTCGTTAATCGAATGCTTAGCCGAACTCGCCGAGTTGTACCAATAATCTTCGTCATCCATCTCGCCACCAGGAACACCCTCGTACTGAATCCAATACTTATGACCGGGGCTTACCTTGGTCATGGTGAAATCGCAACGATCAGAGTAAAAATCCCATCGCCCCTGCCACTTGCCATTGGCCGAGGTAAAAACAATGCGAACATGATCATCGGTATTAATTTTAACAATAGACGATGATTTATCCGTATTGGCATTCATAGCGTGGAAGTAATTTCCATCTTGCTTATGAATGGCGTTGGGGAATCCCCTATACTCGCCCTTCCAGCCAGAGCCGGCCTCATTACTAAAGCCTATCCAATCGACACCATCGCTATCTAACATACTCGACAAACCGCCACCGGTTTTTTCTAAATAAAAGGTCGCATTGCGAATCTTGACGATATAGGCGGGCAGGCCTCCAGCAGACTCATCCACACCGTGTATCAAAGTGACACTGGCGTGCTGCGGTTTATTAACACAACTGACCAGACACACAGATGCGGCAACAAGGATCAGTGTGTGTTTTATCATTCTATATATAATCATCGTTCGTCCTTTTTGCAGAGTTTACAGTTAACACGCCAGCGCCTTACTCAACTGCACCGTCGATCGTTTTTTATAATGGTAAAAGGGAAATATTTTTAGTGCTTCCTCCAGTGGAATAATAGCGAAAGCCCAGAACACCGAAATATCAAACACAATCACAAGCAGCGCACATAGCGGTAAAGAGACCATCCACTGGGTGTAAAAATGAATTTTAAGAACACACGAGCTGTGCCCTAATGCTCGCAACATATTACCCGCTAGCGTGTTGTAGGCACGCACCACCGGCAGCACAATATAGAGCGGTGCAATAAGCAGTAAAGCCTGCTGCGTTTGCGGCGCAACGTTGGGGTAGATAAACCCCAAACACTGGCTAAGCACCAAAAACAGCAACGCGACAACGACTGACAAACTCATACCCACTTTGGTCGAAGCTGGAATAAAATCTCTGACCGCGCTCGCATGGCGCTTACCCAACGCTTGGCTGATGGTAATAGCCGACGCTTGCGCCCAGGCGTTGGTAAGCTGAGTGCCTGCCCGCAACCAGGGGAAAATTAACGTGATGGCAGCAAAGGAGTAAACAGACAACTGCGCGAACAACAACTGATAGACTGTCGCCCCGATCGATAAAATAATAAAATTGGCCGCTATCGGGTAAATCACATCGAACTGCGGCTTTAGCTCTGCCATAAAGGGACGACCCTGTGGATAACGCACGCTAAACGCTGCATAGCGCAAAGACACCGTTAGAAACACCGCCCGAACCACAATCGCCAATAAACTACCCCAAGCCGCACCCGGCAACCCGATACCGGAATATCCCCCCAGCCCGTGAATTAGGCTGTAGCTGAGAGCGATATTGACAGGGATCTCAAGCAAAAAACCGTTTAACGGAATCTTAGACTTACCCACACCGTTGTAAAATGCCGTACAGGTTTGTGTATAAGCTGCCACCAATACCACATACTGTGCAATATTTAAGTAACTTAGAGTTGCATCCGCCAAGTGGGTGTCGTCTGTAATCAAATTAACCAAATCAGCACTACTCAATAGCAGCACAATAAAAAACACCAGTGCGGTTAACGTGTTAATTAATAATCCGGCCCAAAATGCAACTTTTAAATCGGTTTTTTTACCCGAACCATAGGCTTTGCCCACTAACATCTGAATGCCATTACCTATAGCAATTTCAACACCCAGTACAAATGTAATAATGGTCGTCGCAATACCCATAGCGGCGACCGAATACTCCCCTAACGATGCCACCAAAAGGGTGTCAATCATCAGCATGGACTGTACCAAGAGCGCATTAAAAGCCAATGGCCATGCCAGCGAGCGATTTTGTTTTATGTAATCACCGGAGCTGTTCACGTTAAATCCTGTTCACCTAGCATCAGGGTAAAGGCATTGAAAACTATAATGCGGCATACACTGCCATCATTGAAAATAAAAAGGAGCAGGCTCAAACACAAGAGAGAGCCTGCTCAAGGCACTTTCTACTCGACCTTTAGGCCGTAGCAGAACTGGAGTTGGTTAGTGGCGAGCTGGCGCTTTTTTGTAACATAACGCCAATTAGAAAAATGATAAGAGCGCAGACAAGAAACATCACCCGTCCCCACAGCGGGTTGGGGATCAGCACCAGTAACAACATACCGGCGCTCATAATTTTGATCATTAAACCCAACTTTAAGCGCTGCTGACGATCGTAGTTATCCTGCCCTTGTTCGGAGATGACCGGCGTTGCCAAGTCGGTAAAGAACTTATCAGTTTCCACCTTGCATTGATCTGTTTCTTCGCGGTAGAACAAGGTTGTCGCACAAAAGAAGCCCGCGGTAATCACAATGTGACCGGCCAGCGTGATCATCAGATTAATATCCACTGCCTCGCGATCGGTAAGCGCAGGCATTCCCAGCATGTCGGCAAAAACGTGTGCGGTAAAAAGATTCGCCACGAACCAAGAGACACACATCCCTAAACCAACCGTTACCCAGGGCGCCCATTGCGGAGTTTTACGGATAATCAAACCCAACACCAAAGGAATCATCAGTGGTACTTGTATCATGGTTGAGACGGACATCATCAGCTCGAAAAGACTCAGCTCTTGCAACGACTTAAAATAAAGCGCCACGGCAATAACCAGTATGCCGTTGACTAGACTCACCCAGCGGCTGACTTTTAGTAGTTTTTTATCTTCGGACACACGACCGCGACGTTTAAGAAACGGCTGATAGATACTGCGCACAAAAATACCAGCATTTTTGTTCAGAGCCGAATCCATTGACGACATAGACGCTGCAAACAGCCCCGCCATAAGTAAGCCAACGGTACCTACAGGCATCGCATTGCGGGTAAACACCAAGTACACCGCATCTTCCGCTTTATCACCAAGCTGTGAGTAAGCTGTTGCGGCATCTGGGTAGAGGATGGCGGCCGCCCAAGGGGGAATAAACCAAATAATACTACCCACCCCCATCAAGACCATTGCAAGCAATGAGGCCTTACGCGCATTGTCTGAATCCTTGGCATTCAAAAACCGAAAGGAGTCATGCATATTCATGATGGTAATTAATTGTTTTGCAAGAAAGAAAACAAAGGTGCCCACCAGAATAAGGCCGTAGTTCATATCCGGCCCCATCAAAAAACCACCAGGGAAGTTGCTGACCAGCTCCACCGGCCCTCCCACTTTGACCAGAGCCACCACCGCACAGGCAACCGATACCACTGCGACGATTAACGTCTGCACAAAATCTGAAGCGACCACGCCCCAGGAACCCGACAGCACCGAAATAAACAACACTGTAAGCCCAGTGGCGATAATCGTTATAGCGATATCAGCCTCGAATACGGCACTGGCAAACACCCCCAAGGCATTGAGCCAAACACCAGCGTTAATAAAGCTAAAGACAATCAGCGCCCAAGAAAAGAACGTCTCATTCTGGTCGCCAAAACGTCGCTTAATCGCTTGCGATGGGGTATCCACTCGCATCTGGCGAAAACGATGACTAAAGAACGCCCAACCACAAAAGTACGCAACGGTATTAGCAAAAAATACCAGGCAAATGGCAAACCCATCAGAGAAGGCTTTACCCGCACCGCCGGTAAAGGTCCAGGCCGAGAACTGCGCCATAAACGCCGTCGAGCCCACCATCCACCAAAGCATACGACCGCCACCGCGAAAATAATCGCTGGTGGAATGCTTAGCCATTTTGGTGAAAGAAAAACCAACGGCCAGAACCAGAATGAAGTAACCGGCGATGACGATATAGTCAATAACCATAAAACAAACCTTTATTGCAGATGCGTCACATCTGTCCAATTATTATTTTTGCGGATAATATCAATCAGTTGCTGATACTGACTGCCTTCTTTAAAGGTTTGATAGGGTGCAACTTGCTCGCCCTGAATATCTTTAACCAGCTCGCGTGCCAGATACTGCCAGTTGCGTTCGGTATCGCCCGCAACGTTGGGAACATCATCGGCAATATCCTGAGGCACTGCCAGCTCCTGCCATTGTTTGTTTGCATCGTATAAATACAGCGGCCCGCTGCCATAATGACCCTTAATATAAATAGCGCCTTTAGTGCCGTAAAACACAATATGATCTTCGTTAAACCGGGGATTCAAGCCGCCGTGCTTAAACAGCACCGATACCGGCTTATTCGCGTAGGGACTTTCTAATTTGGCGAGCACGGTATAGGTCCATTCGACGTTACTTTCGCCCCACTGTAAATCTGGATCGTTTAAATCTTTAGGAATAAAATCACGACGTGTTTTGAAGTTACGTACGCCCTCTACAATTGGCGCTTTACCTAAGTCGTCGCGCACTTCACCAATAATAGATAATATTTTTTCGCCAACAACCGAAGTTACGATAGACAGTTTATGGGTAAAATTATTATTGAGCCGACCGCCTCCATGCTCTTTGCGATGTGACCAACCAAAGGGAATTTCTCGCTCCAGATTAAAATGCGATATACATTCAACCTCTAGCGGTTCACCGATGGCGCCTTCGGCAACCAGACGTTTGGCATGCATAATATCCGGCATATAACGGAAGCTAGCGGCAAACGCAGTTTTCACACCTTTTTCCTGGGCTAACTGACTAAGTTCAGCTGCACTGTCGCCAGTATCGGTCAGCGGCTTATCACAAAACACATGGCAACCATGCTCAATCGCTTGCTTAATCGGCTCGTAGTGTGCGCCACCGGGTGTTGCAATCGACACAAGGTCTGGCTGACACTCATCCAAGGCTTTTTGCCAATCAGTACCGGCATAGGGAATGGCCATTTTCTCAGCCACGTCACGCACAACTTCGGGGGTTCTTCCCACTAGGCCAACCACTTCGGCACCAACCGCCCGAAACGCATCGGTATGCCCCTGCCCGGCAAAACCGGTGCCCATAACAAGTACTTTTACTTTTTTAGACATTTTTCCACCTATCTTATTTGGTTTATATCTTGGCTGAGCTTTACCAGTTCCACATGGTGCCGTCTTCTAGGCGACTCACCGGTAAATAAGAGCGCTTATACGGCAACGCGAGAGCAGCCTCTTCGTTTAACTCAACCCCTAGGCCTGGGGCATCACTGACATAGGCCATACCATCTTTCACTTGATGGTTATGCTGAAAAACTTGCCGCAGCTGTTCGTTGCCCAAACCGACAAACTCCTGCACACCAAAGTTAGGGGCCCACACATCCAGGTGCATATGTGCGGCAAAACAAACCGGCGACAAATCTGGCGCGCCGTGCGGTGCCAATTTAACGTTGTACAAACTGGCAAAATCGGTGATACGACGCAGTGCCGTGATTCCGCCGGCGTGCGTTGCCGCGACCCGAATATAATCGATCAACTGATTTTGAATTAAATCTTTGCAGTCCCAGATAGTGTTGTAGGTTTCACCAATAGCCAGCGGCGTAGTGGTGTGCTGGCGAATCATTTTATAGTTGTCTTGATTCTCGGCCATACTCGCATCTTCTAAAAACATCAGGTTGTACGGCTCCAGCAATTTACCCAGCTTGGCCGACTCGATCGGCGTTAACCGGCTGTGGACATCGTGCAATAGCTGCACCCCGTTGCCGAGTCGGCTTCGTGCTTGGTCAAATAAATCGACAATCATTTCGAAGTATTTTGCCGTCGACCAAGTCTCTTCGGGAGGCAGTGGACGATTGCCCTGCAGCTCAAAATAATCTTTTTTATCCCCCAAGACTCCGTAAGTAACATCCAACCCCGGGACCGACGATTGCAGTCTTACTGCCTTAAAACCGCTTTTGATGTGGGCTTGGGCGTTATCCAGCGTTTGCGTAATAGTCTCGCCGTTGGCGTGTGCATATAAAGTAACCGCCTTACGGCTTTTACCGCCCAACAGTTGGTACACCGGCATACCGGCCACCTTGCCTTTAATATCCCATAGCGCCATATCAATCGCGGCGATAGCGGCCATATTGATTGGGCCTTTGCGCCAGTACACACCTTTGTACAAATACTGCCAAACGTCTTCGATATTGTGTGCATCGCGACCAATCAAGCAGGGAATAACATGCTCCTCCAACATGGCCACCACCGCTTGCTCGCGGCCATTAACGGTCGCATCGCCCAAACCGGTAACGCCGTCGGCCGTGGTCACCTTGACGGTGACAAAGTTTCTTCCCGGACAGCTTACAAATACTTCAATCTTGTCAATTTTCATTACATAAGTCCTAAATACGCTCTACCTTACAACGATGGAGTAAAACGTTTTACTAAATCGGTTTAGTTGTTAATTTAGCATACTGCACGGCAATGTCAAATAAGGATTTATAATGTGTTAAGAATGAGCGAATCACTCAGTGGGTCGGATGCTCTCGCGATTGCATTACCGGCGCGCACAAGGGCAGCTAAGGGGGGCGTAGTGTATAAAAATTGAAGGGATTTCGTCTGGCGCTACGGGCGAGCCAGTTAGTTAAGCTTGCGGCACGACTCGCGTAAAACTAATGTGCATGGGGTGGTGATACGTTTTGTGGGTATTGTGCTGTCATCAACCAGCGCGAGGAGCAGCTTTGCCGCCTCCTGCCCGATATCATAAGGCTCCTGCATCATCACCGTTATCGGCGTTTTAAAAAACTCTACCATGGGGATATCGTCAAAGCCTAGCAATGAGACGTCCTCGCCAACCGCCACTCCCTGCCGGTTAAACTCCTCCAGCAGCTGCACCGTGATCGCCAAATGCTGTGAGAAAAACGCTGTTGGCGCCAGCTCGGAATGCAGCATGGCCAACGGTGAGCGAGCAAAACCCCGCTCCCTTTGCCACGACAAAACAAGCTCATCACAGTAGTCAACGCCATGAGCCTCAAGTGCCTGCCGATAACCCAAGTAGCGGTCACGGCGCGATTTAACTGACTCAAACTCCTGGGTAACAAAACAGATTTTTTGATGGCCGAGCTTAAGCAAATAGTCGGTCGCCTCGTAAGCCGCCTGCTTGTAATCCGACAAAATGATGTACTTTTCGTTGCCCTCGTGCTCCAACTGAAATTGGACAATCGGCAACCCCTGATCGATTAGACTGTCAATCAAGGCAGTGTTGGCACCAGAAGGCGCTATCACTATACCGTCGACGTTTATTTGGCTCAGGTTGCGCAGAGCCTGAGCCTCTTTTTGAGGATCAAAATCGGTGCTGTAAATCAGCACATTGTATTGACTACTTTTGCAGAAATCGTCTATACCGCGGATTGTACGGCTGGTGTAAAAGCCCGTCACATCGCGTACAACAAGGCCAATAGTCTTGGTTGTGTTGGTTTTTAAGCTTCTGGCAATGGCGTTGGGGACGTAATTTAACGCAGCGATGGACGCCTCGACACGCACCTTGGTTTCTTTTGACATATAGTCAAAGCGTCCGCTTAAAAATTGCGATACCGTGCTTTTTGATACGCCAGCGTGCGCTGCCACATCGACCAATCTTACCTTTGCCATTATCGAATCACTTTGCGCTGCTGCGTTTGGGGGCGGGTATTTAGAGTTGATAATACCTTATCCGCAAATCCCGTTCCATCGTCACCGGCACCTATGAGCTTTAGCACGCTAATCGCTCGCGTAGCAATTTTAAGGGTTATCTGAGAAACTAACAAAAGCCAATTTAAAAGCTCGGATTACCGAGTACAGATTTTGGTTTTATTAAAACAATAAAAGGTGAGAGGAGCTGAAACACCAAGCTTTCTCTATGCCTAAGATCAATAGAGCCTCCAGTGTGAGAACCGTAAATACTATCCACATCTCTCCACAATAGGACACCACTATGAATACTCCTATCTCGCAATCGGTTTTGGTTGCAGTATTTAGCATATGCTGTTCGGCTCAGGCCGCGCCATCTGACATCGGCTCGGACTTATACCAAAAAGTAGCAATCTCTGGCGACAAGGTACCCGTCCAAGCGCTAGAAGCGGTGCAGAAACTACAACCAGGCTTTGTACTGCAAGAGGCCGAACAAGAGTCAAAGCACGGCAACCAGTATCTTGATCTAGAAGGCTTAACAGCGGACGGCTCCGAGATAGAGTTCGACATGCTGCTGAACAAACAAAAAATATGGGAAATCGTTGAAATTCAACGCGACCTAGAGCTAGCCGATTGCCCTACCCCTGTACGCGAGTTGTACAACAAAACCTTTGAATCGCAGCCGGCTCAGCGCATTATCGAAAGTAAACAAATGACTGGCGCCGTCATCTATGAGTTTTACTTTGTTAGCCAAGATGGTGAAACACGCAAAAGCGAAATAAAACTAGAAGAAGATATGGCGATACTGCTTGAAAAAGAGTGGCAACATTAATCTTTAGGAAATGTAACGCGAGGGGTAAACTATAACGTTACATAAGCAAAAAAACGGCCGAGGTGCTTACGGTTTAAGCGCCTCGGCCGAGCAAAAAATTAACCTTCGGCTTCTGCCCGCCGTATATTTAGGTCGGCCTCTATTTGCCCCATACGCTTAGTGTTAAGCGGATAAACGACCAGTAATAACACCGCCGCAAAAGCAAATACCGCGGGTATCCAACTCATCAGTAAAATCATGCCATCGGTGGTTTGTGCGATGGTAGCCGGATCGGTGCCAACATACCCATAAGAGCCCAGTACCACCAACACTAAAGCGCCGGCAAAGCCACCACCGGTCTTTTGGATAAACGTGCCCGCCGAGTAAAACAAACCCGTAGCGCGACGATGATGCTTCCACTCAGAGTAATCCGCCGCATCGCCCAGCATGCTAAAAATAAGTACCGGCATAAAAGCGGCAAAAAACTCAGCTGCACAACCCAGTATAAATAACTCGGTTACATCGTCTTTGCCTAATAGTGAAATACAGCCAGTTAGTACACCACTGACAATGAGAGAGACAACAAACAATGTCTTTTTACCCAGCCTGCGGGTGATATAACCGCATAGAAAGGCGGCAATGATCGAGGTCAACAACAACGCAATAAAGTACCGACCTGCAAGTGTGGGCTCGTGTAAAAAGTGTTTAAAGTAATAGGCGATAACACCGTATTTAATGCCATTAAACAGCATGGTTAAGAAGCCCAAACCCAAAATCATTAACCAGGGCTTATTGGTTAGCAGATCAATTAAATCGCGCTGCGAGGGAGTCGTTTCACTTTCAGGCTTACTCACTAGTTTTTTGATGGCATAACCGCTCAGCACGACTACAACGGCAAAGAGCATGCCCGTGTACCAACCTCGATAATAAAAGAACAACGATATCGACAACAGCGGCACCACAATAAAGGGAAGGTTGCGCAGCAAGTCACGCAGCTCGCGTCCGAGTGAGCCACTGGCCGCAGGTGACTGCACACGCTCTTTAGTGGTGAAAAAGGTAATGAAGCACAGTACCACCAACAGTGCGGCAAACACATACATGGTCTGCTGATAGCCTTTAGCATCATCGCCCTGACCAAAGTACGCGACCAAATCTGGCGTAAAACCCATCACCAGCGCGCCCCCTAAAAAGGCACCAGCAAAGCGGTAGCCCGACAACACACTGCGCTCTTCGTGACTTGGCGTCATGACACCCATCAAGGCCGAATAGGGAACATTATTAATGGTATAGGCCAACGTAAGGCCAATATAGGTAAAATAAGCCCACACCAACTTCATTTGCAGACTAACATCGGGGGCGGTGAACGACAGCACCATAAACAGCGCCAGCACTGGGGCGGACCATAACACCCAAGGACGAAATTTACCGTGGCGCGAGGTGGTTCGGTCAGCGATCATCCCCATAACAATATCGGTAATGCCGTCCGAGACTCGTACAATAAGTAACAAAATCGCTGCTGCCGCCGCCGAAATACCTAATGTATCTGTGTAAAAAACAGCCAAATAGGCCAATGCGCCACGCCAAACCAAGTTGGCTGCTGCATCGCCCATGGCGTAGCCGCTTTTTTCTAATATCGAGAGTTTATGAGTAGGGTTTGTCGCCACGGTTCACCTCAGGTCTTGTAATTATATGTAGGGGCATTTTGACCGAAAGCATAAGAGGCGCTAGGCCAAATGTACAGCCCTAATACACCGTTAACGATACCGTGAACAACAAGATAAAGGATACCTTTAGACCACCCTAGTAACCGCTAGCTAAAAAGGGGATTAGAGCAAGCAGATGCGAGAATTAAGCCTGAGTCAGCCGGCGAGCTATTTCTTCTTTCCAGCCAACAATCGCAGTATCATCAGACTCAAATAACGCGATACCAATCAGATAACGGCCACCACTGGGGCGGCACCATTTAACCTCGCCGGTAAGTACATAGCGGGCCGGTGGCGAGTACAGCTGTATACAAAGCGGATAGATGTTTCCCTCGGGCAGTGGCCGATCGACCACCACCTGCAAGCCGTTAGCAGACAAATCTGTCGAGCGACTCAACAAGATTCGCGCCGTGGCGTCATCCTGGCCAGCCTCAAGCTCGATATAAACCGCCTCCGAGACACTCAACCGATACTCTTGGCGCTGCTCTTCGTTATTAGCTTCAATAGTCATTCTGTGTATCCACGATTAATTATTCTGTACGTCGCAGGCCGCGAACAATCGTTTCGAGCCGATTTTCAAAACCTTGCTCTGGCTTATAAAATACGGCCTCATCACGCATAAGATAGCCAAGCAAATCATCGTACAATAACTCGGCAACTTTGCTCCCCACTCGATCAACAAATATATATTTGCTGGTTGAGCGCATGCTAACCGCCAATTTACAGCGTACGGTTTTACCCTCGCTTAAAGGCAAATCTGCCCAAGTACCCAGAGTAAGGCCGTCTAAGGTATCGCGCATTTGTTGCTCGCGTGCCTCGCGCGCCTCTGTCATCTGGCGCACTTTTGCTAACTTCTCACGAGCGGCGCGCTCAACAGCCAAACGCTCAACTTCAGCACGCGCCTTGGCTTCTGCAGCCTGCTTTGCCAGTAATTCACGGCTTTTGATCTGCGCTAACGCCTGCTTGTGACGCCTTAGTTTTTCACGCTCTTCATGTTGCGCACGAGCTTGAGTAGCCACTCGCTCTTGCAGCGCGGCCATACGTGCATTAACAGCCGACAGAGCCGCCGATAACGCAGGGACTTTAGGGATTTCTTCGGCGATACCCGCATCAAAGCAAGCCGACATTTGCTCGACCGTTTTTTGCAATACTTTATGGCCGGCACGATTAACAAACAATAAAGTATCGGTACCCGGCGCCTGCATTAGAAATTGACAGCGTATCAACGTGTCACCGTTATCAAACCCAAGCCAATCTCCAGCCGAGAAATGATGCTCGACACCACCGCTTTGCAATTGGCTAAGGGACTCTACCTCTGCCGACACTCTCCTCTTGGGTGCCGTTACGGTTTCAATTGCCTGACCTTTTAGTAAGGTAATAATATGAGAGGAAAATTCATCGACGTAATCGCGATAAACATTGTCTGAGCACGCTTTATTAACAGCGCCGTCCTCTAGCTGGGCAAGTAACACCGGCCCTTTATTAAAAAAGGCTTGACGATCTTCGGAGGATTTATCGGGATTAACGGACCAAACAATCAAGCGCAAAATACGCACCCAATAACTCCAATCGGGTGCCTGCTCAGATTCGTTGATTAATAAGTACTGCAAATTAGGCAGCACAATATTATCAATCAGGTCTAAGGTAGACTCTGGCAGCGGGTGCAATGCCACCACATCATTGTATATCTGCGTAACGCGCTGCTCCGCATGAGCTATTTTTATTTCGCCCAGCTCTGACGCCTGCATACGCTTAGCCAGCATTGCGGCTCGATCAAGTTCTTTACCACACCCGAGGTTAAATGTTGCCAGTGCGGCATCCCACTGTTCAACACCGCCCTGTAAAGCGTCAACCAAAACATCGAGCCGCTCGGTAAATTTTCGCCCAACGGGACCTAAATCTGGATACCAAGTACGCAAATGAAAAAAACACTGATCAAACGCTTTACGATTTTTTTGCACTGCGGCAAGACTCAGCGCATCGTTGCTTGCGACATAAGAAACTATCGCGCCAACTATGGCGATACGTGCGTCTTCCAACTTGGGATCGCACAAAACATTATCGCTCAATGCTCGCCACAACCACGCCGCATAATAGCCCGACAACCCAGCTTTTTTTGCAAAAGGTAACTCTCTATAGACTATCCAGCTATCATCGGCACGATAAAACTCCTCTCCCAGCGCACTGATGTCGGCCACAGTAGCCGGCACTGTTAGCGAATCAAGGCCAAACAGCTTTCTAACCGCACTGAATTGAAGTCCATCATTTTCCATTTTATCGAGCTACCCTCATAACCATCGCACCCAGTAAAAGCATAACCTGTACTCTAAGTGGGTGAGTGCACCTTTAAACATACACACATTCCCCGTGTAAACATACAGCCATTGCCTTTAATACAAACTCAATTCTAACTGGCCTGCAACTATTCGCTACCCTTCAGCAATATAGGCCGAATGAGGCATTACCGCGGACTCAGTTCACATTTTATACAATTCTTTCTGTAAAATCTCACATTTTGGTATTTCCTCCTTACCAAAATTATGAATTTTTGCACCTAAAGACTATTATTTTAGCCGGAATGGTCGTATGGCCTTACCAAATGACCAGATCAACACAATGAAAAGCATAGGTGAGCTTCAAGCTTCGCCCCGATTGCAACACTCCCGCCAACGGCGGTGGAGTCCACTTTACGCCCTTACACAGGAATAACTTTATGACTTTTTCAAAAGCACTACGAACAATACCCTCTAAGTTAATATCCGCCGCTGGCTTTTATTTTATAACTACAAGCTTCTCTTATGCGGCAACAGTGTCAGTTCATAACGCCACTGATCTACAAAATGCTTTAAAGACGGCGAACCAAGGTGACGAAATTGTTGTTTACCCTGGCACCTATACCGGCGACAGAAGTACCAGCGGTGAAAGTCGAGCTCACTTTTATAGCAGTCAAAACGGCACCGAAAACGATCCCATCACACTGCGTAGCGCCACCAAAAACAACAAGCAAATATTAAAAGGCAATGATATAAACGATGGCTATGTCTTTTTACTAGAAGGCGACCACTGGATTATTAAAGATTTAAAATTTAGCAACTCACAAAAAGGGATCGTACTAGAGTCAGCCAATCACAATAAAATCGATAATATCGAGGTGTATAATCTAGGCCAAGAAGCTGTTCATTTTCGTATCAGCAGTTCTTACAACCGATTGAGCAATTGTTATATACACGATACTGGCAAGCGTGAAGGAAAAGCAGGCACTGGCGAAGGAATTTACATAGGAACAAACAAGGGCAACGAAACCACCACACCTGACAACAGTAATTACAACCGTATTGGCGGCTGCAGCATTGGACCACAGGTAACCGCTGAAGCATTCGATATTAAAGCGGGCACTACGGGCACCGTTATAGAGTACAACTACGTCGATGCTAGGGGTATTGTCGGCACCTCGGCATTCCCTCATGCAGACAGCTTTGTCGACTTAAAAGGCACCGATGTCATTGTGCGCAATAATGAGATGGATTACCGCAACGACAATAACATCACTCACGCTATTTACACTTTTCGTGAACACCAACAATCTAATGTGTACGACAATACCTTTAACTTACCTTTTTCCGCCGGAACCTTTCGTGCGCAAGAGCCGATGATTCATATCTCAAATAATTACCGAGCCGATGGTGGCTCAACGTTAGTCTGGAAAGAGTACCAAAGCCGTAATATTGACTACTCATTAAACCAATCCATCGAACAGCCCAACGAAGGCCCCTACCCATGCTTTGACGAACTCGACGGCGGCTGTGGTGGAACCCCAACGCAATCTAGCAGCAGTTCATCTAGCTCTAGCAGTACGCCCTCCAGCAGTTCCTCCTCATCTAGCAGTAGCAGCTCTTCAAGCGCAAGTAATGGTAATAATAACTGTGTAACTGTACCGTTTGATAGCCGAACAGAGGTGACTCTGGGTTCTGGACACTGTGTTAGCTTTGACCAACCACTACAAGGCAATACTTTGCAGCTATGGGATAGTGACGAGAATTCTCACTGTGACTTTCGAGGCACGGTAAGCTCTATCGATGGCAACGGAAATCTTACGGTCACCTCAAACTACGCCTCTACCAATAACCTTTCAGGTAGCTCACTTAGCATTAACAGCAATAATGACTGCAATGTATTAAAAATCCGGGCCTACTAAAAACACAACTAACAAAGCTGAGGAATTTAATATTCACCTCAGCTTTGTGACAAATAAAAAATGAAACTCATTCGCTCAAACAAGACCCCCGACATTTTAATCATGAAACCTTCAACCTAAAAAATTAATATCAGCAACCTAAAGACGAAATAGATAATTGAAACCCACGTTAAACACATCCAAAATTACTGTAAGAAAAATCGATATTATTAAAACTTTTAACCAACAGACTCGATTTCTTTAAACAATGCATAATTGTTAATTGTATAACAACCCACATACTCAGATTAATAGTTTATTAATAACCATAATTACAGAGCCTGTAAGCGCTCGGCATGTTTAGCGATAACTTTAAGCGTGGTTTCATCATCAGAAAATACCGAGTTTAAGCCCTGTGCTTCTTGCGGTGGATCGCCAAAAAAATCATCCCCTTTTTGCCACATATAATCTGCACGATCGGTTTTACCAAAGCCGCCCCACGCCCAAAAATTTGAACCTACAAAGGGGCCACCTGCCGCGGTGTTATCTTCTATAACGCTATAAACCATTGCATAAAAACGATCGCGATAAGCAACGGGAGTTTTGTGGTCAAACACACCGTTATCGCGCTCAACCCCAAACTCCTCTAATACTATCGGCTTACCCAAACGCTGTGCGATCTCAACATGCTGGCTCATATAATGCTTAGCGGTAGCCACTGCAGAATCATAAGTTGCTTCTGGTTTGGTTATATCAAACCAATTCCAGTTTTTAATCCACATATGAAAAGTTAAATAATCGATATTGGGACTGGAGTGTGAGCGCTCAAACAGCTCTGCATCGCCGAGGGTTCCCATTGCACCTTCATTGCCTGTACTTACCAACTGACGGGGCGCCAGTGATTTAACATAACCGGCCGTTACATCAACCCAACGCTCAAATGCTTCAAAGTTAACTCGGCCGTCGGCATCGCTACCTGGCCGAGGCTCATTTGCCAACTGCCAGGACATAATGGTCGGGTCATCATTGTAAGGCATCCCGGTAATACTATTAGTTCGCGTGATAACCGAACGAATCACTTTACGATACAACTGCTGCGCTTGCTCAATACGATAAAAGCGAGCAGAGTTTTCCATAAAAGGGTTCCACTTACCTGTCACATCAGGGTCCAGAACTTCCGTGCCGGTAAACCATGCAACGTATTGCGACATACCACCAGACCATTGCCAAAAATTATTTAAGTACAATACCGCTTTCATATCGCGCTTAGCCATTTCAGCCAACAAAAAATCCAATCCTAACAGCAACTCGCTATCAAGATCTCCTTGAGTGTTTTTGACAACGGCAGGTCGCACTGCCCGCATAAGATCGCTAGTTTCTGAGGCGGCCAAGATACGTAAATTCGTAATGCCATGCTCAAGCAACACATCTAGCTCACGTGTCAAGCGTTCACGATCACCTGTTTCGCCCGGCGAACCTAAATACGCGCCATACCACATATTGGCACCCACATATCGATAGGGTTTGTCACCCAGGTAAAAATTCTGCCCATCAACACGGACAAACTCATCGTTATCGTGTGTACTATTTGACACTGATTGCGAGCAGCTCGCGACGAATACGGAGAACAGAGCAGCCGCCAACAGCATCAAGTGCTTCAGTATTATTTTCTGCATCATAAGTACCTTTCTATAAACTTAGCGGCTATTGAATCTAGCGGCTGGTATTGGTTAGATTATTTTCTATTGTTATTTATGCGTGGGATATTAGTGAATATATTTTTTGATGACTTTAATTGACAACCCAGCCCATATTAACCGCCGAGCAGTTTGGCAGCTTCTATCATCGCTCGACCATTATGATAAGGGCCCTTCCAAAAACCGGCCTTATAGTTACGAGATCCATCGGGTGCATCCAGTGTCGAGCGCCAGCGCCATTCACCTTTATCGTGATCGATTTGATAAGTATCTATAAACGACCAAATATCTTGTGCTGTATTTAAAAAACTTTCATCGCCGCTGAGTTTATAAGCACTTAAAAAACCCACTAATGCCTCGGCCTGAACCCACCAAACTCGCTCTTCATGATAGCTTTCCGTGACCCAGCTATAGGCATCGATAACCTCGCCATGCTCACCTATGGCTTCACGCTGACAGGTTTTGGCGAGCTTTATGATAACCGGAAGTAAACGCTCATTACGCGAGGGATCATCCAACACTTTTAACGCCTTACACAGCAACCAACTGCACTCTATGTCGTGACCATAGGTTATTCCGGGAGAGTGATCTTGCCAACTGTCATCTAAGAACATATGCAAGTGGTAACTGTCGTGATCGATCATATATTTATCAAACAAATCAATGCCGTAAGCGAGCGCCTGCGCCACTTTTTTATCTGGGTGCACTTGGTAAAGCTTGGTATAGGCCTCAAGCACATGAAGATGGGTATTCATGGTTTTAGGGTAATTAAGATCTTTTTCACTTAAGCGAACATCTTCTATCTTGCCCCACTCTCGAGTGTAGGCCTCATAATAACCCTCACCTTCAGTATCGATACAGTTTTCTTCAATCAAAGTAAAACAATCTAGCGCCATCTTTAGTGCCGACGAATTTTTGCTTAACTCGTAATATGCCGACAAAGCATAAATAGAAAACGCTTGCGCATACACTTGCTTTTTACTTTGTTCAACTTCACCGCCAGGAGACAACGACCAGTAAAACCCACCATATTCTCGATCGAAAAAATATTCACATAAATATTGATACGCCCGATCGGCGATCGCTCGGTAATCCATATTGCCAGTAAAAACTGCCGCCTCGGAAAAAAACCAAAGAATTCGAGTATTAAGCACTATGCCTTTATCTGCATCAGTACGGGCAATGTTGTCATCACTCACTTCACCGTAAAAACCTCCTTGGGCCTGATCTTGTGCATAGCTCAACCACCACTGAGCTATATCATCCAGTTGTTTATTAAATACCTTAGCTAACGCTGAATGAACAGCCGTATCCCGATCAGGTGATACGGCCATATGAGTTTCGTTATGCGTGCCGACGGTTTGACTCATTTAAGCGAATCCAGAATATTCAAATTAGCCGCAATCAATGTATTTCTAGTCTGCACCGAGGCAGCCGAACGAAAACCGTCCTCCGGTGTATTCACACAGTAATCGATTAGCTTATCAACACTTGACGTGGCAACATGCATACGGGTATCCGATGAGGCGTAATATATAAATACTTCATTTTTTTCATTAACAATCCAGCCGTTAGCAAACACCACGTTAGATACATCACCAACACGCTCATTACCTTTTGGCGCAATGAAATGACCGCCTGGACGATGAGTGACGACCCAAGGGCGCTCAAGCTCAGTCATAAACATATACAACACATAACGTAAACCTGCGGCCGTATTGCGCACGCCGTGAGCCATATGCAACCAACCATGGGAGGTTTTTATGGGCGCTGGACCCTGGCCATTTTTAACCTCTTTAATGGTGTGGTAAGCCTTACCGTCAACAATCACCTCGTCTTTAATCTCGGCGCCGTCCATCGACTCACTCAAACCCCAGCCAATACCGCCACCAGCACCAACACTAATAAAACCATCTTGTGGTCGGGTATACATGGCATATTTGCCATCGACAAACTCGGGGTGCAACACCACGTTACGTTGCTGACCAGAGTAGGTGATCAAATCCGGCAGCCGCTCCCACGTCACTAAATCTTTGGTGCGAGCGATACCACACTGAGCTTCGGCCGCCGATAAGTCATTGGGCTGATCTTCATCTTTTCGTTCGGTACAAAATAAACCATAAATATAACCATCTTCGTGCTGCGTCAAACGCATGTCATACACATTGGTATCGGGACGATCGGTTTCGGGCAGAGTAATGGGATAGTCCCAAAAACGAAAGCCATCCACGCCGTTATCACTCTCAGCTATAGCAAAAAAACTTTTCCGATCATCGCCTTCGATACGCACCGCCAAAATGTACTTACCGTTCCAGTACAGCGCCCCAGAATTAAACGCGGCATTAACCCCTAGGCGCTCCATTAAACGTGGGTTGCTCTCCTCATTTAGATCATAACGCCAAAAAATAGGTGTGTGTTCCGCCGTTAAAATGGGATTTTGGTAGCGGGAGTACACGCCGTTACCAGGTTCTATCGCGCAATTGGCACGCGTAATTAGCGCTTCATGCTTTTGCAGCAGTTGTTGGGCGCGAACACGAAAGTCACTCATAATATCTATCCTAAAATTCAATCTATTTATTATTGTAACAACGGCACAAGGAGCATAACCGGCTACAACATTTACCTAAAAATATCGATCAACACCAAACCTTAATCGATATATTTCGCTGGCGTATCCGCAGGGTAGTCTTCCAACTTGCACCACCAAAAACGCCACAACCATAAACTAGTTGTCGCAAACACAGCCACCGAAACGCTAAACTCCGGCCAGTGTTGAATTACCATAAATATCGATGCTGCAACCATAGAGGTTTGCCAAACAATACCAACGATCAAATTGCCAACATCACGAGCCAGATCAGTATTACGCTGTAGTTCGGGATGATCTTTCAGTGCTTCACGATAAACCGGCCCCCACACACCCCAGGGCCGAACCTTGATGTAAAAGGTTTTTAATACCTCCATATCGTCGGCCCGACTCAGCAGAGAGCCCACCACACAAGCAATAAAGCAACCGACAAAAATAAACGGGAAGGCGTATACCTGCATGACTTGCCAATCTAACGTCCATTGTAGGATTTGAATAATCAGCAAAATAACTACACCCATTGCCATGCCACAAAAATACCCAACGCCGTTAAAGCGCCACCAAAACCATTTAAGTAAATTAGACGCGGTATAAGCACCATAAAATGCGCTAACTATCCACAATATAATGGCGTTAAGTGAGGGCACGAACAATCCGATAACAACCCCAAGAGCGACAAACAACACCGACACTATATAGCTGACTTTAACGTAGCTTTTGTCACTGCCATTAGGTTTGAAGTAACGTTTATAAATGTCGTTAACCACATAAGCTGGTGCAGCATTAGTTGTGGCGGCAAAGGTAGACATAAACGCGGCGAGCAAACCGGCAATTAACAATCCGAGCAGCCCCGACGGAACAAACTCTTTCATCGCAAACGGCAAGATTTGCTCAAAGTCGACATCTGGCCCCATCGCCCGCATGTCATCCATAAAAAACACTAATGCCAATATGGTTAAACCAGCAATCAACATATAGCGCGGAAACAGTAGTGCCACATTAACAAAGCCACTCATTTTTGCCGCGTCAGTAGGCGAACGTGCTGACAGCACCCGCTGCATATCATAGTTAGGCGGCGGGCCCATTAAGCTTTTTGCTATGCCCGAGAGCAGCATCAACATAAAAAAGATAGTGAATGGCTCGTAACCGTCGGCAGCAATTTTGGCATTGGCAGACTCAAGCGTACCCGACCAATCCATATCGAGATTCCAACCAAAGGTCACTTTGTCCCAGTTATCTGGTACCACCTTTGCCAACATCTCGGGGGATACCTGCTGCATTGCAATAATCCCCACTGCAATACAGGCCACTGTCATAATAAAAAACTGCAAAACCTCGGTGAACACCACGCTAAACATACCGCCTTTAACCACATAAACCGTCGTTAAAGCGGTAATAATTAAGCCATAGTAAATATCATTGGTATCAGGATCGGCGGCTAACTGCCAAGGTAAAAATACCGAGGCAAATTTACCAATGCCGATAAAACCATAAGCCAAAAAGCCCACGACATTAACCAATGCGAACAACACTACAATAAGGTGCGACAAGCGCGCGCCGGTGGTATCGCCAAAGCGGAAAGTAATCCACTCAGCACCGGTCATCACCCCCGAGCGACGCAGCCACACGGACAAAAACACCATTAAAAAGATTTGATTAAAGACTGGCCAAAGCCAAGGAATATAAATACTGCTTAAGCCGTATACAAACAGTAGGTACACCATCCACATAGTGCCGCTAATATCGAACATGCCAGAGGCATTGGATAACCCTAATGTGTACCACTTAAGCTTGTTGCCACCTAAAAAATAGCTGCGCATATTTTTTGAGGCACGACTGGAAATCCAAAAGCCGATAAACACTGTGGCAAACAGGTATGCTGCGATCACCACCACATCTACGATTGCTAACTGCATGAGTGCGTCCAATTATTATTGCGCTGATGATACTTCTGCGCGTGTAGTTTCAGGCTGTACAGCTTCTGGGGCGAGACACCGATGGTCCGGCTCCGACATATAAACATGCCCTAACATCGATACTGCCAGTGCGTTATCAACGCAACAACCGGCTGCCCGAACGTGCTGCAATTTGGCATTGCGATCACTTTGTCACAAAGTAGCGCCAAATGTAACCGATTACAGAGAATAATACCAGCACATTAAGCCACTTAAAGGTGCCCTTAAGCGACCACCAACGGTATGCTACTATTCACACAACCTTACCCTTTATAAAAGCCTTACTTTTTATGTCCAATATCAGAGATGTAGCACGCGAAGCGGGAGTGTCTGTAGCCACCGTATCTCGCGCCCTCAGCGACCCAGATAAAGTCTCGCAAACAAGCCTTAATAAGGTTCACACAGCCATTAACAAAGTTGGCTATCGACCTAACATGCTAGCGCGCAGCTTTCGCTCGGCTAAAAGCTATACCGTTGTCGTACTGGTACCGGACATTACCAACCCATTTTTTGCGCAAGTGATTCGCAGTATAGAAGATCGCGCGCAACAAAAAGGCTATGCGGTGTTGCTGGGCGATACTCGTGGCATGATTGAGCGCGAGAAAGAATACGTTCGCCGAGTAGAAACCCGCCTTGCAGACGGTGTTATTCAGTTACGCCCCGACGACGCCATTAAACATCACGAGATGCCCACTGGAGTCGTCTGCGTTAATGCTTGTGGCTGTGAATCGACCCGAGGGCCGAGAGTGCGCATCGACAACCGCGGCGCCGCGCGAGCCGTAGTGGATTATTTAATCTCTTTAGGGCATCGCCGTATCGGAGTTATGTCGGGCCTAAAAGACAACCCACACACCACCGACCGGCTGGCAGGTTATCTCGAAAGTCTTGAAAACGCAGGAATAAAATATGATAAGTCTCTTCTGGCCGAGGGCGACTTTACCATTTGGTCGGGCCTTAACAGCGCTAAGCAGTTTTGTGCGATGCAAGACAAACCCACCGCTATATTTTGCATGAATGACGAAATGGCCATAGGCGCCATCCAAACATTTAAACAACACGGGCTACGGGTACCAGAAGATATTTCGATTACCGGCTTTGACGATATTAGTTACGCCCGTTACTGCGACCCAAGTCTAACCACAGTAACCCAGCCCGCCGAAGAAATCGGCAAGTTGGCCATGGATATGCTATTGCGACTGATAGAAGGCGAAGAGCTCGCCCAAGAGGAGAATGTACTGCCGGCTGAGTTTGTTATTCGCAAAAGTACAGCTGTGCCGCACAGAGACTAATCGCGGCACAGTGAAATGTTTATTGCTCAGCTTGCTCAGGTAGCTCATTGCAATAGCGCAACAACTCTTGCGCCAAGACGATCAGATGGTACAAAGTACTAGCCGGCGCCTCAGCGACCACCACTTCATCGCTCTTGCCCCGCTGATCAACGTAGCTGCCGAGTGTAGTGGCACACAAATAATAACGAAACAATGTATCCACCGCATTTGCCGCACGGGTCTCTGCCTCCGCACTACCTGCTCGGGCCATGACTAAGCTTGCTTTAATTAGCTCGGTCAGCCCCCAGCAGCGTTTGCTGTATTGCAAAATCTGTCCCCCTGGAGTCACGGAATCGTAAAGCAAACCGGAATCTGTTTTTAGGCCTAGATCTAGCGCGCGACGATATAAGGTATTTGTATAATGACTCACCTCCTGACCGCTAAGTCGCGCGTACCAATCTAACAACCACACCCACTCCATCATGTGCCCAGGCTCAACCACCTGCCCTGCTTCACCAGCGGCCAAAGTCCAGTCTGCGTTAAAAAACTCGAACAGCACCTCTCGCTTAGGGCAAAAGAAATGCGACTCAAACAAACCAAACAATTTATCCGCACGCGCCAGCCAATGCGCTTCACCACTGGCCTCATAAAGCGCCATACAGGCCTCAAACAAATGCATGTGGGGGTTTTGTCGGCGCACAACGTGACCATAGTCACCCTCAGTCCAACCACCAAATTCACTGCAAAAATGTGCATCCAAGTGGGCAATCAGAGCCTCAGCTTTATCAAGGGCAATACGCTCACCTGTCACCCGATAAAGCCAAGCGTAGGCGAGCAAAAAGAAAGCGTGATCGTATAGATCTTGTTTAAAGTCGATGACTTCAAACTCAGGATTCAACAAATGTGTAAAACCACCACCGGCGCTAGGGTGTGCCGCATGCGATTCAGTAAAGGCCAGCAGCCTCTGCGCCACATCGGCCCCGTCATCACACCAACCACAGGTTTTAGCGGCAGCAAAAAAAAATGCCTGACGCGCCTGCACTCGGACTCGCACGTTAGCATGAGTATCTGCGGCACCGTCGGCGCGCAAGCGCTCGAAACTAGCGCCAGTACACGGGTCTATTATGCGCGCGCGCCACAAAGGTAGCGCGTCCATCTCAAACCACTGCAGTAAGCGTTGGGTCTGAGCTTTAATATCGCGGGCCATGAGCCTCCCTCATTAAGAATCATCAGTAAAAGGTAATCGCAAACAGCCCCCCAATACGAACACTCGGGGTATTACGATTCGATTACACGCGCAATGTAACCGGTTTCAACGAGAAATTCTACCAATGATGCCGGCTTGTTATAAATTACGCTACACTAATGGGCACCAAACTCACTAAATGATGACAATTGCGTTGGCTTATGAGCTTAAGCACCCCAGACATGCCGGTTAACTTTTACACTAAGATGCGCCGGTATATAGCAGCGGCAATGCTAATTTGCCCATCATTAGGTGTGTCCGAGCAAAATGCCAACGCAGCAGCGAGTGAGCCCGCCTCCACAGAGATCACCCTTTGGATCGGCGCCATGAGCGAGGCTCGAAAAGCTCATGAGGCAAGCGTAATACGATTAGCATTAGAGAGAAGTCGTGACCCTTACGGCTCTTATCAGCTAAATGTCGTCGACTCGACTCACTCAAGGCCGCGCACGATTCGCAATTTAAGCAAAGGGCATATCGCACAGGTCATTACCGCTCCGGCACGTACCTACCAAGTAGACTCAAAAACACAGCCGCTCATTGGTATCCCGATCCCTCTGCTAAAGGGCTTGCTTGGCAACCGGGTGGCTATCGTCCGGCGCGATCGCGTAGCCGATTTTAACAACATTAAAACCTTGCCTCAGCTACGCCAATTTAATGCAGGGTTGGGAGCTGGCTGGCTTGATCAAGATTACTTTCGGAACGGGAAGTTAACTTTTACCACTGGCGCGGATCTTCCCCAACTTTTTAATATGTTGGCCCACGGTCGCTTTGATTACTTACCTCTTGGCATGCTCGAGGCAGACTCAGCATTAGCCGCTTCTAAGTATGCCAGCGACCTAACCATCGTAGAAAACCTTACGATCCATTACCCTCTGCCCGTATACGCCTATGTGAGCCACAACCGTCCAGATATTATCGAGCGGTTAACACTTGGGCTAACGCGTGCCAGTAAAGACGGTAGCTTAGATGCCCTGTTTGACCAGCATTATGGCCAGATTAAAATACCCAACTTAAACGCCGTCAGCATAGAGCTTCCGGCAACCGCCCCTAACTAATTCACCCAGCGGCAAACTTATCTTTCAGCGCCTGCTCGACCTCCGGCGTAACAAACTTACTTACATCCCCCCCCAATAGCGCAATTTCACGCACGATAGACGACGATATATAAGACAAATGCTCGGCGGGAGTCAAAAACAAGCTTTCCATATCCGGCGCTAAAGCGCGGTTCATGTTTGCCAGCTGAAACTCATACTCAAAATCAGACACAGCTCTTAAGCCTCGCACCACGCCTTGAGCACCGCAGTCACGGACAAAATCTACCAGCAAATTATCAAAACCACACACCTCGACGTTATCTAAGTGTGAAAGCGTGCGCCGAGCCAAGTCGACTCGCTGCTCTAAATTAAACATAGGGGCTTTACGATTACTGGCGGCAACCGCAACTACCACACGATCAAACAAGCGACAGGCACGCTCCACAAGATCTTTGTGGCCATTGGTAATGGGGTCAAACGTACCTGGATAGACAACCTTGCGCATAGATTATTCTCTGTGTGGCAGACGGTGTGGACGAGATACTACAAAAATAGCCTAGCCCTTACTAGTCGAATGGTAAAAATACAGCCGATAGCACACGCCGCCGGCACGCTTTTCACGATGCAACATCCAAGTATCCGGCACCTGAAACACGCTGTCGGGCCCCGCCTCGATATAAATCGCGGCACCATCGGCAAGCCAGCCTCGGGCGCTCAACGCATCAATACTCGACTGCCACAAGTTAGCGGCAAACGGCGGGTCGAGAAACACCAACTCAAGCGGCGCGTTAATCTCGCCAGTGTGCAGCCACTGCAGCGCATCTATATGCTGTAGGCGCCCGCCGCTGGCACCGAGCACCGTTAAGTTATTAGCCAAAGCCTTGGCCGCTGCTGGGTCACGCTCGCAAAAAGTCATGCGGCTTGCCCCCCGAGACAAAGCCTCTAACCCCAAAGCGCCCGAACCCGCATATAAGTCAGCCCCTACTGCATCCACTAAATACGGGCCAAGCCAATTAAAAAGCGTCTCGCGAATGCGGTCTCCGGTGGGCCGCAAGCCGTCGCACAGCGGAAAATGCAATTTTCGTCCTCGCCATTGCCCGCCAATAAGTCGCAATGGCTGGCGCAATGTAGCCTCGGCCGGTTTTCCTCGTTGCTGTTTTGCCACCTGCTACTCTCCACCGTTTGTCAGAAGTGGTAGGATAGCGCCTTTGTCTTGCAGCGATAAGAGCCGCCTACCAACATGTTCTTTAAACGGTTTAAAAAATCCGCCCAAAAAGTCGACCCAGCGGTCGAACAGCCACAGCTCGAAGCGGACCATGATAAAGTCCCCAACGAGCTCCCCGAAGCCGCACCCGCTGGCATCGAGGCAACTGAATCCGCCCCAATTAAAACAGAGGCGGTAGAGTCCTCGGCCGAGCCTGCCGACCCGCCTCCAGCCAAAGAAAGCCTGTTTGGCCGAATTAAGCGCGGCTTGTCACGCACCAGCAGCAATTTCTCGGAGGGACTCGGCAACATCTTTTTGGGAAAAAAAGAAATTGACGACGAACTGCTAGAGGATATTGAGTCGCAGCTATTGGTTGCCGATGTGGGTATCGAGGCCACCGGCGCCATCATCGACGATCTAACCGCCCGCGTAGCACGCAAACAGCTAGCCGACCCTGACGCACTGTATGATGCCCTTAAAGTATCACTGGCCGAATTAGTTGCGGGCTCCGAGCAGCCATTGATTATCGATACCAGTAAAAAACCCTACGTAATTTTAATTGTCGGGGTTAACGGTGTGGGCAAGACCACCACCATTGGCAAACTTGCCAAGCGCTTACAAGGCGAGGGGAAAACCGTGATGCTGGCCGCAGGCGATACTTTCCGCGCCGCCGCTGTCGAGCAACTACAAGTTTGGGGCGAACGCAACAAAGTACCAGTGATAGCCCAGCACACCGGTGCCGACAGCGCTTCGGTAATTTTTGATGCTGTACAGGCGGCCAAATCACGCGGCATCGATGTTCTCATCGCCGACACCGCTGGCCGCCTGCACAATAAAGAACACCTAATGGAGGAGCTCTCTAAGGTGCGCCGAGTAATGGGTAAGCTAGATGACAGCGCCCCTCACGAGACACTTCTTGTACTGGATGCCGGCACCGGCCAAAACGCCGTGAGCCAAGCCGAGCACTTTATTAAGTCGTCTGGCGTTTCGGGTATTGCCTTGACCAAATTAGACGGCACCGCTAAAGGCGGCGTCATCTTTGCGCTGACCAAACAATTTGGCCTACCGGTAAGGTTTATCGGTATTGGTGAAGGTATCGACGACTTACAACCGTTTGTCGCCAAGCCCTTTATTGAGGCTTTGTTCGAGCGGTGATTCGCTTTCAGAACGTCACCAAGCGCTACGCTACAGGGCAAGAAGCGCTCAGCCGAGTCGATATCCAAATCGATCGCGGCGAGATGGTGTTTTTAACCGGCCACTCCGGGGCCGGAAAAAGCACTCTTATGAAGTTAATTATGCTGATGGAGCGCCCCAGTAATGGGCGCATCGAAATCGGCGGGCGTGATACCAGCGGCATTAAACGCAGCGGTATTGCTCACTACAGGCGCGACATTGGCGTCGTGTTTCAAAACCACCAACTGTTATTTGATCGCAGCGTGTTCGACAATGTCGCACTGCCCTTGCAAGTGGCGGGCTACCAAAACTCAGATGTCGGCCGCCGAGTACGTGCGGCGCTGGATAAAGTCGGTCTATTACACAAAGAGCGAGCTAACCCAGTCACGCTATCGGGCGGCGAGCAACAGCGCGTTGGCATCGCCCGAGCAGTGGTCAACAAGCCCGCGCTAGTCTTGGCCGACGAACCCACCGGCAACCTCGATCCAGCACTTTCTGCCGAGATCATGACGCTGTTTCGCCAATTTAACGAACTGGGCGTTACCTTGATGATCGCCACCCACGATATCGACCTAATCGAGCGCATGAACAAACGCGTGCTGCAACTGGCCGAGGGACGCGTAATAGCCGGCGGAGGCAATTTGTGAGCCGCATAACCCCACCGCGCTCTAACGCTACACGTAGCAATGCATCACGCCCGCCCGTCGCCCGCAAACAAGTCACACGTGCGACAACGCCGCGCAGCCAAGGCGCCAGTCAAAGTAAAACAGCTTGGCGCGACCGTCTCAGCGCTTGGCAGGCCCATCACAGCAATTGCGCCATCGAAAGCTTACTGCGGCTGTTGCGCACACCACTGCAAAGCACCCTTACATGGCTGGTCGTCGCCATAGCCACCGCGCTGCCCGCCACATTATACGTGGCGCTGTTAAATATCGAGTCGCTCGGTTATCACTGGCAAGACTCCAGTCAGATATCGGTATTTATCAAGCCCGCGGCCAAATCCACCGCTATTGAAAAGTGGGCCGATACCTTACGCACCCGTGCCGATATCAGTGATGTGGTTTACGTCAGTCCAGAACAAGCACTACTAGAATTTAAAGCTTACTCTGGACTTGGAGCGGTATTGGACGATCTAACCGAAAACCCTCTGCCTGCCGTGCTTTTAGTGCAACCTAGCAGCACCACTACGGGCGAGCCGCTGGAGCGGCTGCTGGCCGAACTGGCTAGCAACCACTTAACGGACGACGCGCGACTGGATATGATGTGGGTTAAACGATTAGAGCAATTAGTCGAACTGGCCAGTCGTGGGGTATTTTTTCTGGCGGCCTTGCTCGCATTAGGGCTACTGCTGGTAGTGGGTAATACCATTCGCTTGGCGATTGAAAGTCGACGCGATGAAATTTTAATAGTGAAGCTGGTTGGCGGTACCGATGCTTACGTACGCCGACCGTTTTTGTACACCGGCCTTTGGTATGGACTGGGGGGGGGCTTAATCGCACTGGTATTGCTCTCCTTAGGTTTGGCGTGGCTAGAAACACCAGTTGCCTCGCTAGCAGAGCTGTATCAGAGTGAATTTAACCTTCGCGGCCTAAGCTTGGTACATAACCTGCAGCTAGTGCTGGCGGCAGGTCTAATAGGTTTGGCCGGTGCTTGGCTGGCGGTAGGGCGGCATTTGACGCAAATCGCCCCGCATTAGCTCAAAGGTTATCAACAACCACTTTCTGCGCTCGTTAAGAATCGTCAAGCCATTGTTTTTATTACGCTTTTTCCAAGCACTATGGGAACCTTTCGGTATTGGCAGACTCCAAGGATCAATGCTAGACTAACTAGCCCTGCAAATCACCGCAGAGGCTTATATTCGGTTTTAATCGCGCAAAAATTGGGAGTCACAACTATGGGCACAAGCCTACAGCCAATGGGGAACCTCGCACCAGGTGGTAACCTCAATGCCTATGTGCAGGCTGTCAGCGGCTTTTCTGTTCTTACGGCACAAGAAGAGCAAACCCTCGCTGAAGACCTTTACTACAACGACAGCCTCGAAGCCGCCCGCCGGCTGGTTATGGCGCACCTACGTTTTGTGGTTCACATTGCCCGCTCATATAACGGCTACGGCCTACCGCTGGGTGATCTAATCCAAGAAGGTAATGTCGGCCTGATGAAGGCTGTTAAACGCTTCAACCCCGAAAAAGGCGTGCGCCTAGTATCTTTTGCCGTGCACTGGATCAAAGCCGAGATTCACGAATTTATCTTAAAGAACTGGCGCATTGTTAAGGTGGCAACCACCAAGGCACAACGCAAATTGTTCTTTAATCTGCGCAGCGCCAAGAAACGTTTGGCCTGGCTCAGCAACGACGAAGCCAAGGCAATTGCCGAAGATTTAAACGTTGAAGTTAAGCACGTTCGCGAAATGGAAAAACGCCTCTCATCGTATGACGCAGCCTTTGACGCGCCCGAAAACGAAGACGAAGACAGCCATTTTGTTGCGCCAGCACACTATTTAGAAGACAAACGCCAAGACCCAGCGGTACAGCTTGAAGATTCTAATTGGGAAGCAACCAATGTAGACAGCTTAGAGCGCGCCATGGAGCAACTGGACGATCGCAGCCGTACTATTTTACAGCGTCGCTGGTTAAGCGACAGTAAATCTACCCTGCATGAACTGGCGGCCGAGTATGGCGTATCAGCTGAGCGTATTCGCCAGCTTGAAAAAAATGCAATGAACAAAGTCAAAAACATGATGACCGAAGCGGCTTAAACTTAACCGCATAAGTCACCGTAAGCCGCGCCCTGCGCGGCTTTTTTATGTCACCATTACGGACAACAACTAATGCCTCAGCTAGCGCTCATTGCTGCCACCGCTTACGGATTTATCGCCGTAGCGCTAGGCGCCTTTGCCGCCCACAGCCTTAAAGACACACTAACGCCTGAACTACTAGGGGCGTTTCAAACAGGTGTGCAATACCAAATGTACCACGCGCTTGCTTTGTTAATGGTGGGTCTGTGGTTACAACATTGTCGACAACGAGCGGAACATCAAAGCACCAACGTTTGGCTCAATCGTGCCTGCGGGTTATTTATAATCGGCACGCTTCTGTTTAGCGGCAGTCTTTATGGGTTAACATTAACCGGCTTTCGTTTGTTTGGCCCTATCACCCCCCTTGGCGGCGTTTGCTTGCTGCTGGGTTGGCTGTGTCTATTACTGGCCGCATTAAAATCATCTAAGGACTTTACCCCCAAAACATGAGCGATATCCCTGAGTTTCGTCCCGAGTTTAAAGACAAATCTATCCGCAGCTTTGTAATTCGCGCCGGACGCATGACCGACGGCCAGAAAAAAGCCTTTGAGCAATACTGGCCTAAATACGGTGCCAGTTTATTTTCCGGTGCTTTTGTTCCCTGCGAACAATTTGGCCGCGATGCCCCCGTAGTGTTAGAGATCGGCTTTGGCATGGGCGACTCTCTACGTGAAATGGCCAGCAACGAACCAGATAAAGACTTTATCGGTATAGAGGTACACCCGCCAGGTGTGGGGCGTTTGATTTATACCGCAGGCGAAGCCGGTGTCGACAATTTAAAAGTGTACATGGCCGACGCCACCGATGTTTTGAGCGATTGCATTGCGGACGCTAGTCTTGACCGCGTGCAAATTTACTTTCCCGATCCTTGGCATAAAAAGAAGCACCACAAACGCCGGATTATTCAACCTGAATTTGTGCAACGCATTCGCGCTAAGCTTAAAATCGGCGGCTTGCTGCATTTTGCCACCGACTGGGAAAACTACGCCGAACACATGAAAGAAGTTATGGATGCTGCCGAAGGTTACGCTAACACTCAAGCCAATGGCGATTACTCACCGCGCCCAGATCACCGCCCGATTACTAAATTTGAAAAACGTGGCGAGCGATTAGGTCACGGGGTGTGGGATTTAATGTATCAGCGCAGCAGTTAAGTCATCTATCGGCTGAGGGCGTCGCTCAGCCAAAAGCCCCCCCCTTACCTAGTAAGGGGTGACAAAAGTGGAGCAATCGCAACATTATCTTCAATTAATAGAAGGCTTAATGTTTTCATACTGCAGTGACCCCTCAAAACTGGTAAACAATTGTTCCTGCACGTGTTCGGCCAAACCCACACCAGCCTCCGACATAGTCAGGTAGGTCTCATTGGCGCCAGCCAAGTTGATTTTATCGGCCTCGTCCTGAAACAAGCTGTGCGAGGCAATAAAGCCACTGTAACCGCGTTGACGCAGTTGCCGAGCGGCAATGATTTTAGCCTCTAGGTCGCTCATACTTAAAATAACCGCGCGGATACAACTCATATCCAGCCCCTGCCAAAACACTTGGTCTTCGGCATCGGCAAACATCACTGAGCGCCCAGCTTTACGATGCCGATCAACCTTACCTGGATCGGAGTCTAACGCTATCAGCTTACCTATTTTGCCACTAAGCTGATCATATGCGGCCGTACCGGTCCGCCCCATGCCAAATATCAGCACCTCGGCATCACCGAGCGAGATAGGCTGCTGATCTGGATGGTGAATGTTGCGCTCTAACAGCAATAGACGGCGGGATAGCTTTTCGTAAAAAGGATGGGCAATACGGTTAAGAGGGGCCGAAATCACAAACGACACAGCTACGGTTAACGCCAACGGCACCAACCACTCCGGCAACACAACGGCAATCACAATAAGACCAAACTCACTGTAGTTGGTCAGTGCCAAACTGGTTAGAAACGCACTGCGGGCGCGTAACTTAAACAACACCAGCAATAAAAAGAAACCAATGCCTTTGAGCGGTAATAATACTGAAGCCACAATAGCGAGCACCAAGGCATCCATACCCGGTAATCCGCTCATTCCAATTTGTAAAAAGAAGCCCACTAAGAAGACTTCTTTGATGCTCCAGAGTGAATTTGACAACTCTGTAGCACTACGATGTTTGGCCAGCAAGACACCAAATGCCAAAGCGCCCAACTCCGAGCTTAACCCCAGTGCCTCAAAGCCCATGCCACCGACTACCAGTGCCAGTAAGAGACCAAACAGCACCATAAGTTCATCGTGGCCACACACATCCAGCAATTTGAATAATACCGGCCGCAACAGCGGTAAACCTAGTACCAAAGGTGCCCAAATCGAGGGCACCTTGCCACTGGCCAACGAAATCACCAGCAGTGCAATCAAGTCTTGTACAACCAAAATACCAATGGCGACACGACCGTGAAACGCTCGCAGCTCACGTTTACTATCGAGCACCTTGGCGGCCAGAACAGTGCTTGAGAATGACAGCGCAATGGCGAGCAATATCGCCTCATACCAAGTCACATCCAACAACATGTACATGCCCGGAGCGAGCAAGCCTACGGCCAAGGCAAAGTGCAGGATACCGCCGCCGATGACCTCGGGCTGTACCAGGTTGCGCACCCTAAGCTTTAAGCCCACAGTAAAGAGCAGCAACAATACCCCCAAGTGAGCAAGGTGAGCGATAATCTCGTCGCCATTTTCGGGCAACTCAAAAAAGTATCCCAAACCACTGATGGCAAATCCTGCGGTCAAATACCCGACCAATGGCGGCAAACCGACTGTCCGCACCAATAAACCCAGCGTGAACGCACAGGCAATCCATATCGCTTCTAACATTCATGTGCCTTAATTTTACTTTGATCTATGAGAACACTTAGGGTCTTGAAGTTTACGCCCATTACCTCTATTTTAACTCATACGAGCGGCGAGCCTAAGGCACCGACCTGTACGGGACGACCCGTACTGCAGAATTTTCTGGCTATCTCTAACTGGGGACGACCCCGCCCCGTGAGATTAACAAACATGTCTTGGTTTTACTTACTTTTCGCTGGCTTATTCGAAGTTATCTGGGCCGTTGGCCTCAAATATACCGAGGGCTTTACTCGCTTATGGCCGAGCCTGGCGACCCTAACAGCGATTATTATCAGTATGTCGCTACTGGGGTTGTCACTTAAAGAGCTGCCTATTAGCACCGCCTACGCGATCTGGACTGGTATTGGTGTAGTGGGGACGGTCATACTCGGTATATTCCTGTTTGGCGAAAACGTGTCGGCTTTGCGCCTAGTCTGTATTGCCCTTATACTCACGGGCATTGTTGGACTAAAATTGAGCTAGGACACACCATGGACGCACTCTACGACGAACACCCCGTGATGTTTAAAAACAACCCACTGGGGTTTATTGTCGCCCTGATATTATGCCTTGTGGGTATCGGTATTATTATTTTGCTAGTGTGGCACCTGAAAAACAAATCATCGCGCTTAATAGTGACAAAGTCAGATGTTTTATACGAGAAAGGCCTTCTCAGTAAAGAACGTTCCGAGCTGAACATCACCAGCATTCGCACGGTTAAAGTGAAGCAATCATTCTGGAATCGCGTCTTTGGCACCGGCACCATTGAGCTCTACACCGCCGGCGATGCAGCTGAGATTACCGCCATTGGAATGCCCGACCCAAACCGTGTGCGCGACATTATTAAAGCTCACGATTAATTGAGGCAGTTATGGGCAGTGACGAAAAAGACAAGCGCCAGGCAAGAGCCATCTTTATTGGCATTGTAGCGGTGCTGCTTTTAGCGGTGGTAGCTACCGCTTTGTTACTGCCTATGCTGGGGGACATTACCGCTGGCACATTCTCGCAAGGCTTAGGTCTTAAAGACGCTGCAGTTATATCTTTTTTTGTCACCACCGCATTACTCGTGGTACTTGCCATTACCTCGGGCGATGGACTTATCGGCGAGATACAATTTGTACTCGGTGGTTTTTTTACCTTTTTTATTATCATCTGGCTGATGATTGCGTGGGTCTTTTAATCAAGAACACTCAATATCGGCCCCAACATAGTGTATTTTTATGAAATTAACTCGCATTTTACTGACATTTGCCCTTCCTGCCACACTACTACTTAGCAACCCCAGCGTTGCCGATAACGAACGTGGTTTTTTTGCCGGAATTGGCGCCTCCGCCATTAATGCCGACGATGAAAAAAGTTATGACGGGGCCGATTTATGGATAGCCGAATTAATGGCCGGCTACAAATACAACAGCTTTCTGGGTGGCGAAGTACGCTACGGTACAAGCCTTGGTGCCGATACAGTATTTTTAGATGGTGAAGACACCATTGAAGTGGACATGGACATTAACCATTATCGTGCTATTTACTACCGCGCTGAGGCCACCAATCAACACGGCCGATTTTACGGCCTATTAGGCTATGTCGATCTCGATTATCGTTTAGAGAACACCGACTTCAGTGCCGACGGATTTTCTTGGGGCGTAGGCTTTGGCTGGTTTGTCGCGCCAAAATTGAATTTAAACTTTGAGTATAAAAACTTGCTAGATGTCGACGATCAAGACTTCACGTCGATCAGCGTAAACCTAGATTATCGCTTTTAATTTATGTCCCAGCTGCTAGAAAAATCGGTGCATTGCCCCTTTTGCGATGCGCCGCTTACCCTTTTAGTTGACGACTCGGCCGGCACACAGCAATACACTGAAGATTGCCATGTGTGCTGCCAACCAATAGACGTTACGATTTGGGAGGATAACGCCGGCGACCTTAGCGTCACCGTCGAACAGGAATAAACCCTAAGGCTGCAATAAAACCTCTATGGCCTTGTTTAACTCCACGCTACCTGGCTTCACTTTACTGCCAAAATGCTGCACGCTGCCGGTTTCACCATCTAACAGATACTTATTAAAGTTCCAACCTGGCTGCTCGCTCTGACGGCCCAAATACTCAAACAAATCATTGGCCTCAGCACCGGTAACTGCCGTAGGCGCCAGCATGGTAAACGTCACGCCGTAGTTGGTATAGCAAATAGTTGCGGCTTCTTCTTCGGATTTAGCAGCCTGTTTAAAATCATCGCTAGCAAAACCCACCACAACCAAACCCCTCTCGGCGTATTGGTTGTGCAAAGCCTCTAACGCTTTAAATTGCGGTGTGTAACCGCAGTGGCTGGCCGTATTGACAATCAAGGCATCTTTACCCGCCAACACATCACATAAATGAATGCTTTCACTGGCATGTAGCTTACGATAATCGGCATCGAGATACGCGGGACAGTCGGCCGCTTGTATCGCAGAAGCGCTAAAGCCAAGCAGTACCATCAAAGCAATTGATATTTTCATTGTTTGGATCCTATTATTTAAGATTTAATAGCGAGCGTAGCAAGTAGCCTTCTGGGTCACTTTAATCATCCATCTGAGTCCTGCTATGATCTTACTCTGACATTCAGCGAAGACCAAATAATCCATGCGCATTCCCCGTGTTTACTGCCCAATCAATCTCGTACTTAACACTCCTATCACTCTGGACGACAACGCCGCTCACTATCTGGGCAAAGTGTTACGCATGGGGACTGGGCGCCCTATAGTAGTGTTTAACGGCGAAGGCGGTGAATACACTGGCATTATTAGCGATGTGGGTAAAAAGCACTTACAAGTCACCCTCGAGCACTTTGATAACACCGAACGCGAGTCGCCCCTAAGCATCGAACTAGCGGTAGGATTATCCCGCGGCGAGCGCTGGGACCTTGTGCTGCAAAAAGCCACTGAACTTGGCGCAACTCGTATTGTGCCGCTGCTAACCGAGCGCACGGAAGTAAAACTAAAAGCTGACAGGCTAGAAAAAAAATGGCTGCACTGGCGCCAAATCATCATCAGTGCCTGTGAACAATGCCAACGCAACCGAGTCCCCGAGCTTGCACCACTAACGACACTAACCGAGTACTTAAGCGGTGCTAATGCAGAACAGAAGCTTGTCCTGCATCATCGCGACAACCAAGGCCTACCCTCCGTACCCAGCCCCCATAGTGCAGCACTTTTGATCGGCCCCGAAGGCGGGCTAAGTGACCACGAGATTACCACTGCCCGAGATGCAGGCTTTAACCCACTAACACTCGGGCCACGAGTTATGCGTACCGAAACCGCCCCACTCGCTGCCATCAGCGTACTGCAGTATCAATGGGGGGATTTTGCATCATAAATTCTAAATGCTGCTTAATGCCCGCCCGCAACAAAGAACTTATTGTTCACTTAACTGAGAATAGGAAAGGATAAACTAATAAGGCGGAAAGGCTTCCGCCTAGAAAATACTTTGCGTCAGCCAGTGCTCGCACATAGCGTTAACGCTGGGAAGAAAACTCCAGATAAGCCTGCTCGATTTTCGCTAGCGCAGGAATCACCGCTTGCTCACCGGCCCAGGTAACCACAAGATCATCGTAGGATGCTTTTACAACGTCATCACGTTCGGCAATTTCTGCGGCGGTAACACGCGCTAGACGTGGTAAACCTTGGGTTAAAATTGCAATAAAACCCAAAGAATCATCCAATCCAGTTGTGTTAAGTACCGCAATACGACACCGGCCAGTAAAGCTTGGACGCGCTTGTCCGTTCATGATCTCCATCGCGACGATGGGAATATCTCGCTCACGCCAACTAATCTCTCCCAACAGCCAGTCGGGGGCGTTATCGACAGGCTGAATATTGCCTACCGGTACAATTTCAGCGACGGTAACGTTAGGCAATAACAACAGGGAGTCACTAAGAGGCACTAACAAACTGGCAATTTCTTGATAGCTATCTGATTGGATCTGATGTTCCGCTCTCATGAGCTTACGGCCTCTTTCATCGCATTTATATGGTTTATGTGTTGCACAAAATTGGCGGCTAATTCTTTTGGCGTACCGGTAAAGTCTACACAGTCAGTGGCCAATGCAGCTTGGGGCATCGAGTCGACCACACAAGTGGTGGGCTCTTGCACCCAAACTTGCCCCCGCTGCTGCTTAATAAGCCGGCAACTAGCCGCACCATCAAGTCCCATGCCAGAAAAAATAATAACCCCACCGCGTTCTTTTTGAGTACTCGCCAGGTTTGCTAACAATTGATCTATTGACGGCTTGTAGCGTCCGCCCCAAGGCTCATCGTAGACAACTAGTGTGGCATTATCTTGTAACTCAGCTCGACGTGCCGGATCCATAATGGTCACTGTATCAGGCTTTATGACCGCACCTTGCTCCGGGGCCACGCCTAAATAAGAAGCGTTTTTCCCAAGCATTGTAACCAACGACCCACAATACTCTTGGTCTATATGCTGTGCGTATAAAAAACCAACACCAAGCCCTGTGGGCAAAGCATGTAAAAATTCTCTAACCGGCTGCGGCCCCCCCGTTGATGCGGCCAATACCCAGACCATGTTTGCAGGTGTGTTACTTGCAAGATTGACTTCACCAACTAAACGCTGCAGCCTCGCGCACAAACGATCAGACCACTGTAACAAACTGGTTCCATCAGTCTCAACTTCACTGCTATCGCTAAGCAACACAGGCACATCGACGGTAGCCAACAACACACTCAGCACTTCTGTCGTGCTACTGCGCTCATTCTCGACACAGGTAATGTCGACCAACCAAGCATCCAAGTTAGCGATGCATTCTAAATCTTCTAAATCAAGATCAGGTACTACAGAATGCTCGTATTGTGGTAAAACTGCACTGTACTCGACCCGCTGGCCCATTTTTATTACCAGCGAGCTCAATTGCCGCAACTTTATTTCGCTGTCAACCAGCAACCCTAATGCTAAGGGCTTCACTCGACTAAGCGTCCTGCTCTTCGATCAACTCTTGGATGTTTCCCAGCAATATATCTTCTTGATAAGGTTTACCCATATAACGGTTAACCCCCAGATCTAAAGCACGATTGCGGTGTTTATCACCCGTTCTCGAAGTAATCATAATAATCGGCAAGTGTTTTAAGCGCGAACTTGTACGTATGTTTTTTGCCACTTCAAAACCATCCATTCGTGGCATCTCAATATCAAGCAACATAACATCAGGGATACTATCCTGCAGTAACAAAATCGCCTCGGCACCATCTTTAGCGGTTACCACACGATAGCCTTCTCGCTCTAAGAAGCGCCCAGTTACCTTGCGCACAGTCACCGAATCATCAACAACCATAACTGTTTTTTCGTCGTCTTCTTTATCTACGGCGTTAGCTCTAGCGTGTGGCTCCAGTAAAATGGATTCACTCAAGCCCAGCGCAAGCTGCTCACGTATCAGTGCATGGAGGTCAAGAATAACAACAACAGAGCCATCCCCCATCACCGTGGCGCCCGACACACCACGCACTTTACTAAACTGCGCACCAAGTGTTTTCACGACAATTTCTCGGCTGCCCAACAGTTTGTCAACCTGCAGAGCCATGGTGTGTTCGGCACTGCGCACCAAAACAATTGGTAGCGGTAATGCCTGGCCATCTAACTTAGGCAGCGAGTCGCTATCGAGTAACGAGCCCAAATAACGCACTAGGTAATTTTCGCCAGCGTATTCAAAACGAGCTTGCTCATCTTGATAATAATGTTCCAACTCAAATGGACTTACCCGCACAATACCTTCGATAGTGTTTAGAGGAATCGCGTACAGATCATCGCCAATTTGTACCATCAAGGCGCGGTTTACCGAGACCGTAAACGGCAGACGTACGGTAAACTCAGTGCCTTCCCCCCAATGGGAGTTAATAGACATTGAGCCGCCTAACTGTTTAATCTCGGAGTGAACAACATCCATCCCGACGCCTCGGCCGGATATTTGCGTTACTTTATCGGCCGTACTAAAGCCTGCATGCAAAATAAACTGCATCACATCTTGATCAGACAATTGTGCCTCATGCGTCATCAAACCTCGCTCGATCGCTTTAGCACGCACGCGCTCTAAATTAATACCACGGCCATCGTCCACCAAGCGCAGCACAACATCACCGCCTTCACGAGATAAATTCAGAGAGATAACACCGACATCATTTTTACCGCTTTTGCTACGCTCATCGGCTGTCTCAATACCGTGATCGACTGCGTTACGTAACATATGCTCTAAAGGTGCAATCATTCGCTCGAGCACCGAGCGATCCAATTCCCCTTCTACATTATCCAGCTCAAAACTAACTTCTTTACCCAGCTCGTTTGCCGCTTGCCGCACAATCCTGCGCAACCTTGGCACCAAGCGAGCAAAAGGCACCATGCGCGAACGCATTAAGCCTTCTTGCAAATCTGTATTAATTCGCGACTGTTGCAACAACAACGTCTCGGTATCGCGGTTTTTATCCACCAACGTCATTCGCAAGTCCAACAAGTCAGACGCAGACTCTACCAACGAACGCGACAATTGTTGCAGTGCCGAATAGCGATCCATTTCCAGTGGATCAAAATCATCTAGGGCTGCCATCTGCTCTTGACGAAACAAAATCTGTGCTTCTGTTTCTATATCTAATCGACGCAGCTGTTCTTGCAAACGCTCAATAGTTGCGTCCATTTCATCTAACGCAACACCGGTATCGCCCACTTGCTCTTCAATACGCGCCCGAGCAATAGACGTTTCACCAGCAAGGTTTACCAGCTCCTCAAGTAACTCGGCTGATACTTTTACAACCTCTTGGGGACCGCTACGTTTTGCAGCCAAATGCTGGGTTTGACCACCAGGGGTTGCAACTGCGCCACCACCTGTCGGGGCAGAACCGCTCGACCCATATTGAACAGCCGGCTTCGTTTTCGGCGCAAATGGTAATACTTTAGCGGGTTCGATCGATTGCGATGGCTGAGCTTGGGGCTCTGCAATATCCGTGCTTGATTCTTGTTCTAGCGTCGCACTTTGACTGTTATCAACAGCGCTTTCTACGCTGACCGTCGCGCTGGGGGCTTCAGGCGCTTCGGGCACTTCTGTGCCGTGTAACTTCGCCTGCACCACTTGTATGCAATGATGGATTTGATCTTGATAGTTTAAAAGCTTACTAAAAGTCGCTTGATCCATATCATTGATATTAAGATCAATAACCATTGTTTCGTAATCGTGAGTTAAATCGCCCAGCTCATTGAGACCAGACAACCGTGCGCCACCTTTAAGTGTGTGCAGTGTACGCTTTAGCTCCTCAACGCAATCTGTGTTACTCCAATCCTCTTGCCAATCGTGCATCGAGCGCTCAATGTCTTCACTCAGCTCACCGGCCTCTTCCATGAAAATTTCAAGAATTTCTTGATCGAGATCGTCCTCTATCTCAACTTCGGCGGCATAATCGGTATCGACAACTTCGTTTGCGATTGATGCTGTTTGCTCAGCAATATTTTCATTCTCGACAGTTTGCTCGGACTCGTTCTGTTGGTCCGTAACTATACCATCAATCGCCACCGAATCATCGGCTAAAGTTTGTTCAACATCTGCATTAGTGTCATTGACGACATCAACAACAATCTCTGCCTCTTGCTCCGAATCCGTTAGCTCGTCCGCAACTATGCCATCAATCGCCACCGAATCATCTGCTAAAATTTGTTCAACATTTGCATTAGTGTCATTGACGACATCAACAACAATCTCTGCCTCTTGCTCCGAATCCGTTAGCTCGTCCGCAACTATGCCATCAATCGCCACCGAATCATCGGCTAAAACTTGTTCAATTTCTGCATTAGTGTCATTGACGACATCAACAACAATCTCTGCCTCTTGCTCCGAATCCGTTAGCTTATCATCCGCAACTATGCCATCAACAGCAACGAGATCATCGACTAAAGTCTGTTCGGCATCAGAATTGGCGTTATTGACAGCATCAACATTCTCGGCCTCTTGCTCCGAATCCGTTAGCTCGTCCGCGACTATGCCATCAAACGCTACCGGATCATTTGCAAAGGTTTGTTCGACGTCTGAATGAGCGTCATTGTCTTCATCAACACCTGGAACATCTGCCGACAACTCAATTTCATCAACATCTACAAGTTCAGAATCAACACTTTTAATACCATCGTCGACATTATCCGTCGAGTAGCCATCAGGCAAATGAACTTCCGTTTCTGAAGCTTCAATATCAACGCTGTCTTCAAGTAATAGGCTGCTACTAGACACCGAACCCTCAAGCAACCGGCTTAAGACAGCATCTACATCCGGCGGAATGGGCTGTAAATTTTGTCCTGCAGCAATAGCATCAACCATATCCAATAGAGCGGCATGTGTGGCGATAAGCGCTTCACACAACGGCGGCTCACAATCTAACTCACCTGCAACGATGCGTTGATACACCTGATACAGCTTGTCACCTAAACTCGCCATGGGAGGCAAGTTGGCATGGGCCGCGCCACGAGTCAGATTCTTTAACTCATCAATAATAGGCTGTAGCTGGGCGATATGACTGGGGTTTTGTTGCCATGCATTAATAAGTTGATCGGCATCAAGAAGTAAGTTCATCTCCTCGGCCATAAAAATTTCAAGCAACTCAGGATCGACCGGACGCTTACCACCAGCATCCGTCTGCTGCAGTAGCGCAAGCGGTGCCACATAAAGCTCGCGCAACTCATCTACCCGCGCCAAATATTGATCTAATCGCGGAATCATTAAATCGCGACTACGGTCGATATCTTCTAAGGCTGAGCGGGTGTAGGTCACACCATCACGTAACAACTGCAAGATATCGTCATTAATATTTACTTGGTAGCTGCGTAGCTCTTTAACAAATCGTTCTAGTGGCGTGGCAAGCTCGGCAATTGGCGTAACGTCGGCCATATGTGCACTGCCTTTTAATGTGTGCAGTGCGCGTTGCATATCATCACTAGGCGGTTCAAACAATGGCCGCGCTTGCTCCATACGATCAATGAACTCTTCAACAATGATCAGATGCGATAGCGCCTCTACGCCAAAAATCTGCCAGAGTTGACCGTCGTCGGATGAGTTATCTTCATCCTCTTCAATGACAGAGTACTCGTTGCCCGTTAATTCTGCAGCTAACTCTTCTGTGGGAAGTGCGTCATTTGCAACAGCGTCACTGCCAAGATCGGCACTGCTAAACGGCTCTAAATCAGTCGGCACTTCGCCTCGAGCCAATGCCTCACCTTGTTCGCGTAACCGAGTAACCCCTGCGATATCTGGGGTCGCCTCACGCGCGGCAAAAGCTTCAATCATTGCCGGCAATTTAAGTCGAACATTTTCGATAAATACAACATTGAGCCGCCCAGGCACAATCGTGCCGTCGATGACTCGGTTAAGCATATTCTCGACCGACCAAGCGAGTTCACCAATGTCATTGGCGCCCACCATCCGGCCACTACCTTTTAAGGTATGGAATGCACGTCGGAATTCAGTTAAAGAGTTGCTGTCATCAAAATCATCAGCCCATAGCGGGAAGAATTCTGCAATGACCTCGCTAACCTCACCCGCCTCTTCGATAAAGATTTCGAGAATTTCGTCATCGACGATGTCATCATCATCGATAGTAATATCGTCTTCGACAGGCGCAGGGACACTCGTATCTTCCGGCTCGATGATTGATACATCGAGAGCTGGAATCACTTCATCCACAGGATCATTGTTGGAAACTTCAAGATCACTAGTACCGTCATCACCTAGTACGTAGTCGACGGCCAAATCATGATCTTCGGTATCATTAGCGTCAGGCTCTAGCGCCTGAGTGTAAGCACTTTGCAGCAGTGCCGACACCGCATCATCAGCCTCTATGCTCTGATCGTTTGGTACTGACGGTAATATTTGCTCAATTTCATCGCTTGAATCACTTTTATTTTCAAGCGACACGTCTGCCGTGGCAGTTTGTCCACGACCAGAAAACTGAGTAACTGCATAGCCAAGCTGCTCGACACTTTCTTCGGCAACCATTAACAGCAGCTCGTTCTCTTCTTCGCTACTCTCACCACCTAAGCGTTCTAAATAATACTCAACACTGGTAATAGCATCGGCCAAGGTATCGAGTGTTGACCACTCCGGCGTCTGTACTTTCTGCTGTAATTGCTCTTCGATGTAACGTGCGCAAGCGCCTAAAATTCGCGCTGGGCGAGGTAGCGGAATCATCTCTAAGCTGCCGCGTATATCGCGCAACATTTGCGGTACATTATTTAGATGATCACGATTCCACTGCGAGGCAATATATTCAACGATAGAATCTTTTGCGTGCTCAAGACCATTACGCGATTCGCGCATAACCGATGTTTTTGCATCGGATAGAGTCATGCCGGCTTGATCTTTTACTTGCTTCGCTACACTTTTCCCGGCGTTAGAAGCTAATACGTCAAGCTCACCTTCAATATCAATAATATGATTAGCAACGCCTTGCAGCTGCCCTGAAGACAGACCTGTAGCCGAACTCATGGCAAGCTCTAAGGCTGCCCCTTGCTCGATCACCGAACGGCGCAAATCACCAATACCTAGCACCGCCATGGTATCGCCGACTCGCTTGAGTATACCTACCGCATTGGCCAATGGTTGCTGAGTATCGACACCAGACAAACATTCATCCAATGCGCGTTTGACGCCATCCAGCTCAACTTTAAGCGCGGTAACAACCGAGCGCATCGCATCCGGATCGGGACTGGATAAAATATCGTGGCTTTCACCTTGCTCTTTGCCTTCAAGCAATGCGTTATCTAACTGATAAAGCTCATACACTTCTTTGAGCTTAGAGCTGGCACCAAAGCTTGGCGTATGCTTACCCGACCGGGCTACGTAATAAAGCAGGTTTTTAACTAAATCATCATCACTAAAAGTGTCTAACGCTGCCGTACCATGAAGCACCAAGGCTTTAATTTCACGATCTAATTTACGTAATAAATTTTTAATCGAGACGCTCGACTCAATAGCGTCCATCTCCAGCGCTTCGGTCAATGCCTGAGCAACAAGCCACAATGGCTGGCGAGCAGTGCCAGCGGTTAACCGATAGAGGCGTGAGAATACTTTACTGAGGTAGCTTAAGTTTTCATCTGGATTTACAGATTTAATAAAACCAGCTGCAGCGTACTGATACATTTGACGTAGCTTTTTTGCCATCGCAATCAGCTGAGCATTGTCATCTGCAAGAGGCATACGCTCACCAGATATTTGCCGCGCAGGCGTCATATCTGGCATAAATAAATTAGTGTCCGACAGCAAGCTCTCACCGCGCACAGTGCGCAGATCGTTCAATAACGGCAACACCACTAATGGATTGTCGTTACGACTCACTTTTACTTGATTGAGGTATATCGGAAACTGCAAGATAGCGCGCATAAGCACTTCTTGCCCTTCACCTGCATTAGTAACAGAGCCACCGATAAGCGCCTGAGTAAGCTGCTCCATTTCTTCGGCAAGCATCGCTGCGCCGTGAAACTCCACCATCTGTAAGCTGCCGCGTACTTGATGGATATGAGTCAAGCAAAAGCGCAGGCGTGCCTTATCATTGGTATCCTGCACGTAAGACTCGAGCGATTGTCGCGCTTGCTTCAAGGTCTCGGCTATTTCATGAATAACCCAGTCGAGAGCCGCAAAGTTGCGATTGTCAGCCATCTAGCGCCTTCCTCATTGTTGTTTTTTCTCGACCCGTATATAAGCCTGGATTTTGTCGTTGGCCACTCGCGCCATACTAGGATGCTCCCAGTCCATCACCTCACCGAGGCCAACCACCAACAATCCACCTGGTTTCAGACGGTTTGCAAGATTGTTGAGGATATCCCGACGCAACCAGCGGCGAAAATATACCAGCAGATTCTGACAAAACACCACATCCATTGGCACATTGGGAATATCATTTAGTTGTAAAATATTCCCGTGCGTGAAACAGACTCGATCTCGCAATTTGCGCGCGATCTCATAGCTGCCATCGTCACACAAGCTGCAATAACGTTGCGCCTCTTCTGCACTCATTTGCTCTATGGCACGAGGTAAATAACGTCCCAATCGAGCTTTGGCCAATGCTGTCGAACTTATATCCAGCGCTGTAACCCCATAATAGGGTTCGAGCTGTGCCAGCTCAAAGCAATCGTTGATGACCATGGCCAGCGAGTAGGGCTCTTCACCGGTAGAACTACCCACGCTCCAAACATCAAAACTGTCTTCTAACTGACGATTATTGATTTTATCCTGCAAAAAATGGCGCACATACTCAAACGACTGACGATGACGAAAAAAGCTCGTCTCCTTTACCGCCACTCGATCGATCAGAATCGACCACTCCAGCCGGCCTTGCAGGCCATCTGTTACCAGCGAGTAATAATCACTATAACGCTCGTAACCCAACTCTCGCATGCGAATAGAAAGCTGTGATTGAAGAAGCGATTTTTGCGCTAAGGCTAACTGAATACCCGCGCGCGCCTCTAACAATTCACTCCAAAGCTCAAATTCACTATCACTGAGATCGATTATTGTCCGTAACGACCAGCCCATATTTAATTACGCAATCAGCGTCCGCCCAGAGGACAATTTATACATGACGGTGATCAGACTCATCATCGGCGTCGATGTCTATTTCGATATCCACTTCGTCACTCAGGTCAACAACATCTGCCGCGCCAAGATCAACAACTTCGTCGTAATTATTTAAGTCGCTAGAAGCCGTGCCACCCGCGTTAGTGGCGCCATCGAATGATGCAAGGTCAGCATCAAAGCTATCGCGTGCGCCGGTGTCTTCTTCTGGCAACTTAAAGCCCGCTACCGACTCACGTAAATCGAGGGCCATCGCCGCAAGATTACCAATCGACTGTGCCGTGGCACTCGTACCCGCAGAAGTTTGCGTGGTAATTTCTTGAATCACGTTCATCGTGTTGGAGATATGACCAGCAGACGATGCTTGCTGACGAGCAGCGTTAGAGATGTTCTGAATCAATTCTGCCAGCGAGGTCGATACACCCTCAATCTCTTCTAGTGCCACACCAGCGTCTTGCGCCAGACGAGCACCGCGAACCACCTCAGAGGTGGTTTGTTCCATCGAGATAACCGCTTCGTTAGTATCGTTCTGAATTGTTTTAACCAGCGCTTCAATCTGCTTGGTTGCCGCCGCAGAACGTTCCGCAAGACGCTGTACCTCATCCGCTACCACCGCAAAGCCTCGACCTGCGTCACCGGCCATCGAGGCCTGAATCGCAGCGTTAAGTGCTAGGATGTTGGTTTGGTCAGCAATGTCGTTAATCAAGGATACGATGTCACCAATTTCTTGTGACGACTCACCCAATCGTTTAATACGCTTCGAAGTATCTTGAATCTGCTCACGAATCGTATCCATACCGTGAATAGTGTTCTGTACCACTTTGGCGCCGTTGCTCGCGATCGATACCGCGCGCTCCGCAACCGCTGCCGACTCAGAGGCGTTGGCCGATACCTGGTCAATGGTCACCGCCATCTCATTTACTGCAGCCGATGCACCGGCAATTTCTTGCGCCTGGTGCTCAGAGGCCTCGGCCAAGTGCAGTGCTGTCTGCTGGGTTTCTTGCGCAGCAGCCGATACGTTTACGGCCGTTTCATTGATTCGCGCTACCAGGATCCGCAGCTGGTCAATGGTGTAGTTAATAGAGTCAGCAATCGCACCCGTGAAATCCTCAGTTACCGTTGCAGTAGTGGTCAGGTCACCATCTGCCAAGTCGGCCAACTCATCTAGTAATCGTAAAATTGCAGTTTGGTTACGCTCGTTAGCCTCGGCGGTAACAGCCAAGCGACGACGCGTACCGCGATATAGAAATATACCGACAAAGGCCAAACTCGCAAGAATCAAACCGGCAATAACCAGCAGCAAGGTGTTATTCAGCGGCCGCTCGGTAGCCTGAATCGAAATCTTATCAGCGATATCACTCAGTGCCTGCAAAAGAGCCGGCGTTTGAGTAATAATGGCCTCTTCCGCTTGCCGCGCCGAGAACAGCGCTGGTGCGCCTTCAAAAATATCGCGGATCGAGTCACCCACACCCTGAAATAGCTGTGCAATTTCTTCCAAACTAGCCCGCGCATCTGGGTCTGATACTCGCGAGATACCGAGCATTTCATCACCGTCCTGCATCGCAGCCAACATCCGACCATAAAGACTAGCATCTAGATTGAACTGGTCTGCGGCTTTATCGGCGTCGGCGTCACCACGGAGCATTTTATCCACGTTCCGACCGATACGCTCTGCACGCCAAGATTGCATCTGCGCCTGCGACACTTGCTCTGCGGGAGCGCCCGCCTCAAGTAGAATTTCTACAATATTGCTGTGCTGCGCCTGCAAGGTTGGCAGGTTGTTATTCAGCTCGTTACCCACACTGTTAATAAAAACAATGGCTTCTTGGTTTTTTAAGATCGACTCGGCGTTGACCTTAATATCGTTCCACACCAAGCCAAACGCACCAAATTCAGCGCTAAGCTGCTCTCGGGTACGCGGATCAGATGTTCGCAACCGCTCCCACGTGGCACTCATGGTATCTACCACGATATCTAGCTCGCCAAAGGCCGCTTCGTTACCCGATGTGGCATCACGAGCCAAAGACGTCAGCCGGTAGGCCTGAGCCCGTAGTTCCGCGGCCTGCTGCTCATAGAAGTCATCTCGATCACTGTCACGATTGACAATGGTGAAGATTACCGCCATGGCAACAATAAGCGCCACCAGCAAAACGCTTACAAAAACAATCGCGGGATTGCCCTTAAGCGTCGCGGCAATAGTTCTGGACTCAGTTTTCATTACACACTCCTGACCGACTCTGCATCATTGTTGTTCATTGTTAGCCGAGAATTTAAAGGTAACTCACTGAGCTGACTTTAAAGCTCTCTTCTGGCACTGCACAAACCTATGACAAATGTTGTTTTATCGCAGCGTAATGCTGCCTGCTATATTACTCGCCGACTTACATTATCAATTACTAGTGCTCTAGCTGGCGAACGGCACTACAAACCAATACTTTAAATATCTTTTGCCGCATTGGTAAATCGTTGGTCTTGCGCAAGTATTGATAAACGAAACACATTCCATGTATTTTCTGCTTGGGCGTAGCTACCCTGCGCATAAGGCCGCAAACCATCCACTAACTCAGAGTTATGGGGCATAAATTCATCGACCGGAAAATGCTGCATACCCAGCAACTGATCGACTATAAGGCCCGTGTATAACTCTTCAGTTTCAAGCACTAACACTCGGCGGCGCTTGCGCCCACCTACCAAGCGACCACCACAAAAAGCAGCTAAATCGAACAACGGCAGCAAACGCCCTCGAACATTCGCCACACCACGCACCCACGATTGAACGCCAGGTAAATGTGTATAACTGGGAACTTCAAGCATCTCGGACACCTCGTCCATCGGCGCCACAAAGTGACCGCCAAGCAAGGTAAAGCCGATACCGCTCCACTGCGGGCGTGCATCAATCTGGGCAGGCAGACCTTTCGCCGCTGCCCGACAACTACTGGCCAAGCTGGCCAATGCCGTGAATGCACTCGATTGTTCTGACATGTTCCGAGTCCGTTTTTATCTATTGTGTCTGACTCTGACGCGGCATAAGTCGCCTGCGTCACTACCCGACGTGTTAAGCCATAACCTCGTTAATCGAAGCCATTAAGACTTCAGAGGTTATCGGCTTAGCCAAATAAGCGCGTGCGCCCTGACGCATCCCCCAAACACGATCTGTTTGCTGATCTTTGGTGGTAACAATAATAACGGGAATTTTGGCGGTTTCTGGTGCTTTAGTCAGTTGACGAGTCGCCTGAAAACCATTCAACCCAGGCATAACAATATCCATCAACACAACGTCAGGCAGCTCTTTTTTAGCCAGCGCCACACCTTCCTCACCATTCGGCGCGGTTAAAACAGCATGGCCATTTTTTTCCAGCATGGTAGTTAGTTTATAAGTTTCAGTGGGCGAGTCGTCGATAATAAGTACTCTAGCCATAGGATCCCCAAGTTACGCGGTTAGCTCATAGATAATGAATGTTTTACAGCCGACGTTAAGACGCCTTGGCTTGCTTTACATGCTCTTCAATTGCCCCAAGCAGCTCGCTTTTACTAAACGGCTTAGTCAAATACTGATCGGACCCTACGATTCGGCCTTTCGCCTTATCGAACAGACCATCTTTACTAGAAAGCATAATGACTGGCGTTGACTTAAACTCAGTATTGTTTTTGATCAAAGCGCAGGTTTGATAACCATCTAAGCGCGGCATCATGATATCGACAAAAATAATATCGGGCCTTGAATCGGCGATTTTTGCGAGTGCGTCAAAGCCATCGGTCGCGGTTATTACCGTACAACCAGCTTTTTTAAGTAGCGTCTCTGCTGTGCGACGAATCGTTTTACTGTCGTCGATCACCATTACTTTCAGACTTTCCAAACTAACGTCCATAGGTGCTGACCTTTGCGCTGTTATTGTAGAGTGTTTTAGGTTGCGACAGAGTTCACACTTTCAGTGGCACAATAGTACGCATTGAGTTTAACCGCAACCGCTCTACGGATTTATTTATCTAGCAGGATTTTTAACATAGTTTTTAAGGTTTATCTATAAATCACTGAATATATACACAAAATATACTTTTTCATTGTTTAATATTACTTACAATTATGACTTACAGGCACTTGCGCCAACTCCGGCAAGCCGTTAACTTAACGGCGCAATATATACAGCCCTGTCACTTTTTAGCTTGAGCCCGACACTATGAGCCTGACCCTTGGCATCGTAATGGACCCCATTGCGAGCATTACCTATTACAAAGACACCTCTTTGGCGCTATTGCTGGCCGCTCAAGAACGCGGCTGGAAGCTGGTTTACATGGTACCAGAAGATCTCTACCTCGAACGTGAGACAGCTCGCGCTAACGCTCACCCACTTACCGTTTACAACAATGCCGACCACTGGTACGACTTGGCGCCGGCAACCGATATTGCCTTGGGCGAGCTTGATGTAATCTTGATGCGCAAAGATCCGCCGTTCGATACCGAATACATCTACAGCACCTACATCCTTGAAGCGGCGGAACGACAAGGCGCACTAGTGGCCAACAACCCTCGGTCACTACGTGACTGCAACGAGAAAATCTTCGCCACCCACTTTCCACAGTGCTGCCCACCAATGATCGTCAGTGCCCGAATGGCTCAACTTAAAAGCTTTCACAAAGAGCACGGAGACGTTATTTTTAAACCGCTCGACGGCATGGGTGGCAGCAGTATCTTTCGCTGTAAGCAAGACGACCCCAATGTCGGCGTCATTCTTGAAACGCTCACCGGCCACGGCAAACACCTAACCATGGCGCAAAAGTTCATTCCCGAAATAAGCAATGGTGACAAACGCATTCTAGTGGTTGCAGGAGAACCCGTGCCCTATGCCTTGGCTCGAATACCAGCCGAAGGCGAAACCCGCGGCAACCTAGCAGCCGGTGGCCGCGGTGTAGCGCAGCCGTTAACCGAGCGCGACTACTGGATTGTGAGCCAAGTTGCCGAGCAACTTAAGGCCCGCGGCTTATACTTTGTTGGCCTTGACGTGATAGGCGATTATTTAACCGAAATCAATGTAACCAGCCCCACCTGCGTGCGCGAAATTGATGCCGCTTACGACACTCGCATTGGCGAGCGCTTGATGCTAGCGCTCGAGGCCGAACTCAAGTACCGGGCACAAGGTTAATTATGGCGTCTAATGTTGCCGTTGGCATCGACACCTCGGTCAAATCAACCGAGCGCTTGAGCTTTACGATTTTTATCGCGATTATCGCTCACGCACTGATTATTTTTGGCCTAACGTTTAAGCTACCCGACCCAGACACGCTGGCGCCAACGCTTGAGATCACCCTAGCCAATCACAAAGCTGATCTAGCACCTGAGGACGCGGAGTTTCTTGCCCAGCACAACCAAGAAGCCAGCGGCACCGAAGAGCAAAGCCGCGAGCTCACCACAGAACATCGTGCCGATTTTGCCGCGCCAGATATTCGCGAAGTGAACCCAGCCCCCATGCCCGCTGCCGCCACCGCTAGCAACCAACAACAAACACAAGTAATCACCAGTAGCGCCAACGCCGAACGGCAGCGCCTGCGCCGCCTTGATGAAGAGAGCCTGCGCGAAGAAGTAGAGCGCCAGGGGCTGCCCGAAGAGCAGCCAATTATCACCCCCGAGATCGCTAGCTTACAAGCAAAGCTCGATCGCCAACGACAAGAGTATGCAAAACGCCCACGTATCCGGCGCCTCACCTCGGTCGCCACTCGCAGTTCCACCGGCGCCGAGTATTTACACAACTGGAGCGCTAAGATTGAACAAGTCGGTAACGACAACTACCCTCAGCAAGCGTTACGCCAAAGGATCACCGGCAACTTGCGACTGTCCGTCACCCTCAACCCCAACGGCACTATTCGTGATCTATCACTACTAGAGTCATCCGGGGTAAGCTTACTCGATCAAGCAGCCTTACAAATCGTGAGACTCGCAGCACCGTTTGCGCCATTTCCCGCCGAGATTAGACAAGATACCGATCAGCTAGTCATTATTCGCACTTGGTCGTTTGAAATCGACGGCTTAACTACCCGCAACCTCGCTCACTAACCGGACTCACGATACCAATCAATGCTTGAGTTTACGCCGCCGCCCCCTAATACTGACAGTATGGATACACTGCCCCCTCGGCCCAATCTCAATACATTTGAGCTAGGCTCATTGCGCAACCAATTCTTGATCGCTATGCCCGGCATGAGCGACCCACACTTTGCCCACAGTGTTACCTATATTTGTGAACACAATGCCGATGGCGCTATGGGGCTGATCATCAATCACCCACTGGGGCTAGCATTAAGCGATATCTTTGAGCAGCTAGAATTAACCGAGAACAACCCATCGGGCCACGCTCAAGTATTAGCCGGCGGACCTGTAAGCACAGAACGCGGCTTTGTCTTACACCCCCACACCACACAACAATGGCAATCGACTGCCGAGCTCTCGACCGAAATATGCCTAACCACCTCCGGCGACATCCTTAAGTCTTTAGCCGAAGGCACGGGGCCTGCGCACTACTTGGTGGCTCTGGGGTACGCAGGCTGGGGCGGCGATCAGCTCGAGCAAGAAATAGCTGACAACGCTTGGCTAACGGTACCAGCCAATCCGCAGATTTTATTTCACACCCCCGTCGAACAGCGCTGGTCCGCAGCCGCACGCTACTTGGGCATCGACCTCAACTTAATATCTAGCACCGCCGGCCATGCCTAGCCCCCCCCCAAAACCCATCCAACAAAAACCACAATCTTTATTGTGTTTTGATTACGGCACTAAAAATATTGGGGTCGCCATTGGCCAAACATTAACCGGCAGCGCACGCGCACTTACCCAACTAAAAGCGCGCGATGGCATCCCTAACTGGAATGAGATTGGTAAGCTACTCGACGAGTGGCAGCCAGACTTGGTATTAATAGGATTACCACTTAACATGGACGGCAGCGATAGCGAGCTTTGCCCAAGAGCACGCAAATTTGCCAATCGCATTCACGGCCGCTTTGGCGTACAGATACAAATGGTAGATGAACGACTGAGCAGCTTTGCAGCCAAAGGCGAGCATTTAGCAGGAGGGGGATCTAGGCATTACAAAAATGATCCCGTCGACGCCATCGCCGCCAGAATCATTTTAGAAGATTGGTTAAACGGAAATATGAATAGCTCACTTGATGAATAGCGAAAGCTATTTCGCCATTCATCAAACTTACACGTCAAGGTCAACTAGAACATTCGTCCACGACCAGCACCGGATTCTTCCTCTTCCATTGATAAACCATCGGCGGCATTAGAAAGATACGCCGCATCAGTTTCAGAGCCAAGTTTAATCATCAGGCGCAAATCGTTAGGCGAATCGGCGTGCGACAAGGCATCTTCATAGGTAATCTCACCATTGTCGTACAATGCGTACAACGCCTGATCAAAGGTCTGCATACCCAACTCATTGGACTTCTTCATCAGTTCTTTAAGCTCACTCACATCGCCCTTGCGAATCAGGTCTGACGCCAGCGGGGTGTTGAGCAACACCTCCAAACAAGCGCGCCGGCCTTGACCGTCGGGCGTGGGAATCAGTTGCTGCGCCACAATGCCTTTTAAGTTAAGCGCCAAGTCCATCCACAGCTGGCGATGACGGTCAGCCGGAAAGAAGTGAATTACCCGATCCAGCGCTTGGTTAGCGTTGTTGGCGTGCAAGGTACACAAACATAAATGGCCAGTCTCAGCAAAGGCAATCGCATGCTCCATGGTTTCACGCGAACGAACCTCACCAATCAAAATAACATCCGGAGCCTGACGCAACGTATTTTTTAGCGCGACCTCAAACGAGTCGGTATCAATACCCACCTCGCGCTGGGTGATGATGCACCCCTCGTGCTGATGGATAAATTCAATTGGATCTTCTATCGATATAATATGGCCTTTCGAATTGCGGTTACGGTGCCCAATCATTGCGGCCAGCGAGGTGGACTTACCGGTACCGGTTGCCCCCACAAACATCACCAAGCCACGCTTGGTCATAGCCAACTCTTTAATAATTTCGGGCAAATTCAAATCATCGACGCGAGGAATAATCGTCTCGATACGACGCAACACCATGCCAGCCAAGTTGCGCTGATAAAACGCACTAGCACGAAACCGTCCGATTCCCCGCGCACTGATTGCAAAGTTAAGCTCTTTAGACTCTAAAAACTCTCGGCGCTGCTTATCGTTCATCACCGACAACACCAGCTCCCGCACTTTCTCGGGGGTTAATGCAGTTGCCGTTGCTGGCACCACTTTACCGTGCAATTTGATCGATGGCGGCACGCCGGCAGTTATAAATAAATCCGATGCACCTTTGTCTACCATCAGTTGCAGTAATCGATTGAAATCCATTATGTGAGCCTACGTATCTTTTAAAATTCTTGCCCGGTTGCACGGCAACCGGCGTCTGCGTTTTTTTGCACTTGCAGCTAAACTATAACTCTAGCACTTAAAAATTATCAGGCATTTTGGCTTTTTCACGAGCCACTTCACGACTAATTACACGACGCGCCACCATATCTTCCAAACATTGATCAATGGTCTGCATCCCCATTGATGCACCGGTTTGAATCGCCGAGTACATCTGCGCCACTTTATCTTCGCGAATTAAGTTACGTATTGCCGGTGTGCCACGCATAATCTCATGCGCAGCCACACGACCGCCGCCCACTTTTTTAAGCAGTGTTTGCGATATCACCGCCTGCAGCGACTCCGATAACATCGAACGCACCATTGATTTTTCATTGGCGGGGAATACATCTACCACCCGGTCAATAGTTTTTGCCGCACTGGTGGTGTGCAACGTACCAAACACTAAGTGACCCGTTTCCGCTGCGGTTAGCGCCAGACGAATGGTCTCTAAGTCACGTAGCTCACCCACCAAGATAATATCCGGGTCTTCTCGCAGCGCCGAGCGTAACGCCTCAGAGAAACCGTGTGTATCGCGATGCACCTCTCGCTGGTTCACCAGACACTTTTTACTCTCGTGAACGAATTCGATCGGATCTTCGATGGTTAAGATATGCTCATACTTATTATCGTTAATATAATCGATCATCGCCGCCAGCGTGGTGGACTTACCAGAACCTGTAGGCCCAGTTACCAACACAAGACCGCGGGGTACCGAGCAAATATCGCGAAACACTTGCCCCATACCCAACTCTTCCATGGTTAACACTTTTGATGGAATCGTCCGAAACACCGCACCGGCGCCGCGATTTTGGTTAAACGCGTTAACCCGAAATCGCGCAACGCCCGGCACCTCAAATGAAAAGTCAGTTTCTAGGAACTCCTCAAAGTCCTTACGCTGCTTGTCATTCATGATCTCGTAGATCAAACTGTGCACCTGTTTATGATCCATAGGTGGCAGATTGATACGACGCACGTCACCATCGACGCGTATCATTGGCGGCAAGCCCGCCGAAAGGTGCAAATCCGAAGCGCCCTGCTTGGCGCTAAAGGCGAGAAGCTCCGTGATATCCATACAGCAAAACCCTTAATTTTTTGTCAGTTTAGTCATGCTATTGTGCTGCGAAGGCGCCGTCAAAGGCTAATTTCGCACTTGCCACGATGGCACAGACCCGAGGCCTAGATGCACAAGATAGACGAGAAGCTCGCCAATGTCACCGCCCGCATTGCGCACGCCGCTAAAATTGCTAATCGCAACGCGGCGAGCGTCGCCCTGCTTGCCGTCAGCAAAACTCAACCAGCCCACCGATTACGCGAGGCTTATCAGGCCGGCGTCCGCCGTTTTGGTGAGAACTATCTACAAGAAGCGCTCGAAAAACAAAACGAGCTAAATGACCTAGATGGCATCGAATGGCACTTTATTGGCCCTATCCAATCCAATAAGACCCGCGCCATTGCCGAGCACTTTAGCTGGGCGCACAGTGTCGATAGGCTCAAGATCGCTCAGCGTTTAAATGATCAGCGCCCAACCACACTCGAGCCATTAAACATCTGCTTACAAGTCAACATAGACAACGAGCCCAGTAAATCGGGGGTCACCCTAGCCGAGTTGACCACGCTGGCCGAGGGCGTCGCGCAACTGCCTAATATAGCCCTGCGTGGCCTAATGACCATTCCCGCACCAAACGCTGCGGCAAATGAACACCACCCGAATAGTTTTGCTCGAACTGCCGCTGCGCTTAAACAGCTAAAGCTTGCTCTACCCTGCAGCCCGCTCGACACATTATCCATGGGAATGTCGGCCGATCTTGAACCCGCCATTGCCTCCGGCGCCACCATCGTGCGTATTGGCACCGACATCTTTGGCACCCGACTCACATAACCTGTTAGGAGTATTTGTGAACCACCAGAACATCGTATTTATCGGTGCCGGCAATATGGCCGGCGCTATTATCAATGGCCTGCTAACCAAGGGCTATCCCGATCACGCTATTCGCGCCACCACCCGCACCGCCGACTCGGCCAGCAGCGCCAGCGCGCGCCTTGGTATTCGGGTCGATAGCGACAACCTTGCCGCTATTCAATGGGCCGATGTCGTCGTATTGGCAGTCAAGCCACAAATGCTACAAGCCGTATGCACTGAGATTAAACCTGCGCTAGGCAAACAACTCATTGTCTCTGTCGCCGCAGGCATCAGCTGCAACAGTATTAATCACTGGCTCGGTGGCAGTCACGCGATTATTCGTAGTATGCCCAACACACCATCACAGGTAGGCGTGGGCGCCAGCGGTCTATTTGCCAACCCCCACGTTAACCCTCAGCAACGCGATTTTGCCGAGCAGCTAGCCTGCGCTACCGGTTTGTTTATTTGGGTTGATGATGAGGCTTTGATACACGCCGTAACCGCCGTATCGGGTTCGGGACCGGCCTATTATTTTTTGTTTATGGAGGCAATGATAGAGGCGGGCGTTAAACTTGGATTAACACCCGAATCGGCCCGTGCGCTCACCCTACAAACCGCTCTTGGCGCGGCCACCCTTGCAAGCCAAGCAGATGTCCCGGTAGACGAGCTAAAACGCCGTGTAATGTCACCCGGCGGCACCACCGAACGCGCCATCCATAGCTTTGAAGCCGGAGGCCTGCGCGAACAAGTCAACAAAGCCATGACTGAATGCGCGGCTCGCTCCGAAACACTAGCCCGCGAGCTTGCCGACAAAAATTAAACCTAGACGAGTGCGCTATTAACCGCTACACACAAAAGAAATCGATCAGGCATAATAGCCTTTGCCGCCCATTCATTGCTACGCGCTACTTTTAAAGCATTACGAGGATATCTCATGCAAACTATGGCACAAATGGCCATTTATTTGATTAAAACACTTGGCTCACTGTACCTATTGATTGTGCTACTGCGCTTTTTATTACAACTATCGCGCGCTGACTTTTACAATCCACTATCGCAAGCTATCAGCAAGGCAACTAATCCATTACTACTGCCGTTGCGCAAAGTGATTCCGGGGCTATTTGGGCTCGACATCGCATGTCTAGTGCTCGCATTAATCGTCCAGTGGGTGGTACTGCAACTAATATTAATGATCGCAGGCTACGGTCTTTTTAACCCCCTAATGTTGCTTGCTTGGTCTGTCGTGGGCATTTTAGCGATGCTATCGAGTATCTATTTTTGGGGGATGATCGCCCACATTATTGTCAGCTGGGTTGCTCCCTTTAGCCGAAACCCAGCGCTAATACTGCTGCGTCAGCTTATCGAGCCAGTCATGGCGCCATTTCGTAAAGTAATCCCGCCATTAGGACCGATCGACATTTCGCCTATATTTCTTATGCTAACACTCAACCTTATAAACCAATTTGTGATCCCCGCTATTGCGCAACTACTCGGTGCACCGCACGGCCTTATGATCGGCTATTAAAACCCCTCATAACCACCAAAGCCCCGACTGTCGCCCTGAAACATGTAATTACTGGCGATAGTCGGGGTTTTGCGCTTTAATAACCCTGCCTTTTTATAACTAAACTTTACGTATAACCTATACTGACAGGCAAAACGGACGAGAAACGGCAGGCGCACTATGGATATAAAAGCACTCCACCGCCAGATGGCACAATATAACGCATGGAAACAGCAGCTAGACCGACGCCTTGAAGCGTTTACCTGCTGGAGCGACAAACATAAACTGGTGACCCGAGACGCTCTGCGCTCACTGGAGCGCGCCCGTGCACTTTTAAAAGGTGAGCATTTTACTCTCGCCTGTGTCGGTGAGTTTTCCCGCGGCAAAACCGAGCTGATTAACGCTCTGCTTTATGTCGACGGCCAACCGCGTCTGCTACCCTCCGAAGCGGGGCGCACTACTATGTGCCCCACCGAGATCTTCTTTGATCCGGCTCAACCAGCCAACTGTGTGCGTTTGCTGCCCATCGAAACCCGTCGCAGTGCAGCAAGCTTGCAAAGCTTTAAACGCATTCCGCAAAACTGGTTCACAATGGCGTTTGACGGCAACGATCCAGACTCTATGGCCGAAGCCATTTCTCAGGTGTCCGCCAGCAAGCAGGTAAGTCGCGCCGAGGCCATTAAACTTGGCTTTAACGCCGCCGACTTAGAACCCGATGCCGACACCGGACTGGTGCAGGTGCCCACTTGGCGCCATGCGTTAATCAACCTCAAACACCCGTTGCTGCAAGAGGGACTGCGAATTGTAGATACCCCTGGGCTTAACGCTTTAGGTAACGAGCCCGAGCTAACCTTAAAAACCCTACCTGATGCACAGGCGATCTTATTTATCTTAGCCGCCGATAGCGGTGTAAGTGCCAGTGATATGGAGATTTGGCGCAACCATATTGCCGGCCTGCGCGATGACAATTGCACCGCTGTCTTGGCTCTGCTGAATAAAATAGATACCTTGTGGGACGAACTAACCCCACCCGGCCAGGTGGCAGCCAACATCGAGGCGGTACGCATCCAAACTGCACGCCAACTGCAACTGGCGCCCGAGCACGTACTGCCATTATCCGCTAAGCAAGCGTTAGTCGCCAAAACCTGCAAACGCAGTAGCGCCTTACTGCGCAGTAACTTTCCACAGCTCGAGCAACGCTTAGCCGAATGTATTATTCGCTCGCAACAACAAATCATCGGCCACCGAGTCGTAAGCAATAGCTTAGAAATGGTCGTGAGCACCTACAACAGCCTCAGCCGTCGTATCGATGAGTCCGAGCAAGAGCTGCGCACTCTACATACCACCGATGACCACGAGCTAGAACAAGTGCTAAACAAACAGCGCGAAAAAATCCGCGTATCTCATCACCGTTACCACAAACAAGCGTTATCGCTGCGTACAAGCCAACGCATGCTCGACAACCAGCGCACCTCTTTACTTGCCCCCATCGCTCCGGCGAATTTTAAGCGGATCATCGAGGAGACTAATCAGTCGCTAGAGCAAAGCTGGACAACCGTAGGTCTGTCGCGTGCCATCAGTGGTTTTTTTGATGATGTCGACACCAGCATTAACCACCTACTGCGAGAAATAGAACGAGCCAATCAGGTTATGACTTCTATCTACGAGCGCCCTGAATACGGCCTAGACTCAAGCTCTCTGGCCAGCCAACACCAGCTCAATATAACCCGTCAACGGCGTCAGCTGCGCAATCTACAACAAAATGCCGACAGCTTTAGACGCTCACTTAACAGTGTGCTGACCAGTAAAAAAGTACTGATAAAACGTTTTGTCGGCACCCTAGTGAAAGAGGTCAAAAACCTTTTTGACGGCCTCAACCAAAGTATTGATCACTGGTTAGCCGAAGCTTTAACACCGCTAACTCATCACAATCAGTATCAAAAGCAGTTACTTGAGCATCACATGCTGCGCTTAGGAGAGCTGCGCAGTAAAAGCCATACCCGCAGTGAGCAGTTACATACCTTAGAGGCCAGTCTGAAACAGCTTAACCTTGCTCGCACCGACTTGGCGCCACTGTTTACCGAGATCACTACAACACCGCGACAGGTGATTCCCGAGAGCGCCGATATCGTCTCATTGCAGTCAGCCCGCGAGGCTCAGACCATCTGAACCCTTGCAGGCGTGGCGGCACAACTTTAGACTTGCGCCTTTGCCGCTAAAATCGGCTCTGTGAGACAACAAGCGTCATGACTACACCTTTACCACCGGAATCGGTGGGCTTGGTTACGCCCCGCACCGCGTTACTGCAACAGCCTTTAACGCTTGCGTGCGGCCGTACTCTGGATAATTACGAGCTAGTCTACGAAACCTACGGTACGTTAAACGCCGAGGGCAGCAACGCCGTGCTTATCTGTCACGCACTGTCGGGCGATCATCACGCCGCCGGCTACCATACCGAATCCGACCGCAAGCCCGGCTGGTGGAACCACTATATTGGGCCCGGCAAAGCCATCGATACCAACCGCTTTTACGTAGTGAGCCTAAACAACTTAGGCGGCTGCTCAGGCTCTACTGGACCAAGCTCTATTGAACCCGAAACAGGCAGCCCTTGGGGGGCAAGATTCCCCACGCTGCGGGTACGCGACTGGGTTCACGCGCAAGCACGCCTTGCCGACCACCTCGGCATTAACCAATGGGCTGCTGTTGTGGGCGGCAGCTTAGGTGGCATGCAAGCGATGCGCTGGGCGCTGGAATACCCCAACCGAATCCGTCACTGTATTGTGATTGCCTCGGCACTCAAACTGAGCGCGCAAAACATCGCCTTTAATGAGACCGCGCGCCAAGCCATTATGAGTGACCCAAACTTTTTTGAGGGCGACTACCTCGCTCACGACACTTACCCCAAAAGCGGTTTAGCAGTGGCGCGAATGATCGGCCATATCACTTATTTGTCCGATCATGTAATGGGCGAAAAATTTGGCCGTGACCTTAGGAGCGGCAGCTTTGAGCAAGGCTTAAATGATTTGGTGGAGTTCCAGGTTGAAAGCTATCTGCGCTATCAAGGCGACACATTCTCTGACAAATTCGATGCCAACACCTACATTTTAATGACCCGTGCGCTGGATTATTTTGATTTGGCCCGCGAGTACAATGACGATCCGGCCGAGGCATTTCGTCGTGCCCAGTGTGGTTTTTATGTGGCCTCGTTTAGCACCGACTGGCGCTTTCCGGTCGAGCGCTCGCGCGAAATAGTTGACGCCCTCATCGCTGCAGACAAATCGGTCAGCTACGCTGAGATCGACTCACCTTACGGCCATGACGCATTTTTATTACCCAACGAACACTACGAGCAAACCTTTCGCCAGTACATGGCCCGCATAACCACGGAGTAATCATGCGCATCGACTTTAACCACCTACAACAGTGGATTGGCGAAGGCAGCCGGGTACTCGATTTAGGCTGCGGCGACGGCACTTTGCTGAAATACCTAAGGGATAGCAAACAAGTTAATGGTTACGGGCTGGAAATCGATCCGGGCCAAATTGAGGCTTGTATCGGACTCGGCGTCAATGTCATCAATCAAAATCTCGACCGCGGTTTAGGCAACTTTGCCGATAAGAGCTTTGACACAGTACTCATGACTCAAGCATTGCAAACCATGTATTTTCCGCACAAAGTGTTAGATGAAATGTTGCGGGTCGGCAAAGAGTGCATTATTACCTTCCCTAATTTTGGCCACTACAAGGCGCGCTTTCACTTAGCGTTTCGCGGCCGGATGCCGGTGTCGGACTTACTGCCCTACGAATGGTACAACACACCCAATATTCACTTCTGTACCTTCAAAGATTTTGAAGTGCTGTGCCATGAAAAGCATATCAACGTGCTCAACCGCCAAGTCGTTAACGAGCGCACCAGTCAATTTTTGGGCAACCTTAATCCCAACCTATTTGGCGAAACTGCCATTTATCATCTAAGTAAATAATCGTCGCTCCGGAGCGTTATTATGTCTTTGTTTAAAAGCCTGTCCCGCCGCCTAGTAGCCATAAGCTTACTGCTGACAAGCGCCTCAAGTGTTGCCATTGACATCCCCGATGCCACAGTGCTCGACAATGACTTTCGCGAACAACGCTTTGGCGACTACACCGTGCATTTCAGCACCTTTAACAGCGCCTTCATTACCCCCGAGGTAGCCGAGATATACGGTATTACGCGCGCCCGCAACCAAACACTGATCAACCTTAGCGTTACTAAAACCTCGGGCGACAAAACCAGCCTTGGTCTTCCCGCCAAGCTCAGCGGCACCGCCAGCAACTTATTACAGCAGCAGAGCGTATTAGATTTTGCCGAGATCAACGAAGGCGATGCAACTTACTACCTCGCCCCCCTTAAACACAGCAATGAAGAAGTCTACAACTTTAAGATTCAGGTAACCGTAGCCGACACAGCCCCCATGACGGTATCCTTCAGTCGCAAGCTCTACCAGAAAAAGGCCCAATAACCGTGTCAGCAGCCCATCAATCCATCAGCAAAGTCGTACTTGCCAGCTCCAATCCCGGCAAGCTTAAAGAGTTTCAACAACTGCTCGCCGGCGCCGGCCTCGATGTGCGCCCGCAGTCAGAGTTTCAGGTGACCGACGCCGATGAAACCGGCTTAAGCTTTGTCGAAAACGCCATTATTAAAGCCCGCAACGCTTGCGAGGCAACAGGCCTACCCGCACTCGCGGACGATTCTGGTATTGAAGTAGACGCCCTCAACGGTGCACCCGGTATTTACTCGGCACGCTTTTCTGGCGCCGGCGCCAGCAACGAAAGCAACAACCAGAAATTGCTACAAGAATTACAAAACACGCCCGAAGCCGAGCGCACCGCACGTTATCAGTGCGTGCTGGTGTACATGCGCCACGCGACGGACCCAACCCCGATTATTTGCCAAGGCAGCTGGGAAGGCCGGATTTTAACCGCACCCGCGGGCACTGGCGGCTTTGGTTACGACCCACTATTTTACGTACCCACCCACAACTGTGCCGCTGCCGAGCTTAGCAAAGAACAGAAGGCCCGTATCAGCCACCGCGCAGTAGCGCTACAACAGCTCCTGCAAGCGTTGTTATAGCTCACTAAGCCTAGCCGCCATATTGCGGCGCTAGGCATTTATATCCGCTTAAAAATCCCCTCCCAAAAAATCATACGGCAATAAAATACTTGCAACCACGCTTACAAATGTTAATAATTCGCATCATCATTAACATTTATACTAAGGCTAATTACCGTGATTTCACCTAATACTCGCCGCTTCGCTTTATTCAGTTTAAGCGCATTAACGACTACCGCTTACGCCGAACACAACTCCGGTGCGATCGAAGAAATGGTCATTACCGCATCTGGTTTTGAGCAAAAGATAACAGACGCACCGGCCAGTATTTCTTTGATTGATCAGGGCGAAATCATCGCCAGGCCCCATACCAACCTGCTAGACATGCTGAAGTATCAAGAAGGTATTGATATTGGTACCTCACGCGATAAGACCGGCCAAGGCAGCGTCAGCATGCGTGGCTTAACGGGTGAATACACGCTGTACCTTATTAACGGCAAGCGCCAAAATAACCACGGCGACATCTACCCTAACAACTTTGGCGGTAATGCCTTTGGCCATATGCCACCGGCTGAGGCAATCGAGCGTATCGAAGTGATCCGTGGGCCGGCCTCAACCCTTTATGGCGCCGACGCCTTGGGTGGCGTTATTAACATTATTACCAAAGACACCCCAGACCGTTGGTTTGGCACCGTTAACCTAGCTAGCACCTTTCAAGAGAACAGCGATTTTGGCGGCAGTATGCAAGGTGACTTTTACGCGGCTGGCCCACTTATTGACGACACTCTGTCGCTCGGCATACGCGGTAGTCACCACGAGAGCGATGCATCTTCACCACAATTTGAGCCTGCCACCGACCCCAACGGCACCGTTCATTACCGCAGCTTAGGCTTTGGCAGCGGCGGCCGAACCGTCGACAGCGAGACTCAAGAGTTTGGTGTAAGCCTGAGCTACACCCCCAATCAAGACAACACTATTCAGCTAGACTACGACTACTCAACCCAGGTGTACGACAACACGCCGTTTGCCAACCCCGACACCGGCGAACTGTCATACCCCTTAGGCACAAAAGACAACATTGAAGCCCTGTGGCAAGACAAAAGCGGCCAAGTAAACCCCCGCGCCGGTTACGCCGCAGACCAAGAGTTTAATCGTGAGTGGTGGTCACTAAGCCACGATGCCAAATGGGGTTTTGGCACCAGCCATGTAGCACTGTCTTATGTTGACACCGCCAACGCTGGCCGCACCTTACCGCTCTCTGTGGCTGAGCGCCTACATCTGCAAGAGATGTACGATGGCACTGGCGACTACGCCGGCATGAGCGAGGAAGAGCGACGTACACTGGCCGAGAGTACCTTTTTGCCTCGCCCCGATCGTCCACTCGACAGCCGTCAGTACACCCTTGATGCGCGCGTCGATATCCCGCTAGAAGCGATGGGTAAACACATGCTTGTCATCGGCGGCCAGGCCATTGATGGCGAACTTGAAGACGGCGTATTCGGCCTCGAGAGCGGCAACCCTGGTGGTGTTCAAGAGCAAAAAATGTATTCGCTGTTTGTTGAGGACAGCTGGACCATGACCGAGCCTTTTACGTTAACCGCAGGTATTCGTTTTGACGAGCACGATGTGTTTGGCGGCCAGACCTCACCGCGGCTTTACGGGGTTTACACCATTAGCGACCACTGGACGCTAAAAGGCGGTATCTCTACCGGCTATAAAACGCCAAAAACCACCGACTTATATGACGGCATTACCGGCTTTGGTGGCCAAGGCACCTCACCCTTTGCAGGCAACCCCGAGCTTGAGCCAGAGACCAGTGTAAACAACGAGATTGCCCTGTACTGGACAGGTGACTATGGCCACAACATCAACATCACTTACTTCAACACCCAGTTTGATGACAAAATCGCCAGCGGCGATACCATTTATAGCTGTGAGACCACCGGCGGCGTGCGCCCTTGTGTAAACCTCGGGGACTACGACCAACTGGGCTACGATACCTACAGCCAAAAAATCAATATCGACGAAGTCAGCATTCAGGGTATCGAACTGGCCGGTCGTTATATCATTAGCGATGCTTGGTCACTAAACGCCAACTACACCTGGACCGACAGCGAGCAATTAAGTGGCGCTGACGAAGGCCAGCCGCTCACTAATACCGCCGAGCACATGGCTAACGCCTCGCTGGACTGGGCCATTTTGGGCAATTTAACCATGTCGCTGCAGACAGAAATGCGCTCCGATCGCTACCGCAGCTGGGACACCGTCCTCGATAAACCGCTCTACTACAAGAGCTACGAGATCGTTAACCTCGGTTTAACCTATAACGTCACCGAAAACATTACGCTGTTTGGTCGTGTTAACAATCTGCTGGATGAAGACTTCACATCTTATCAAACCGACTACGTCGACTTGGATAACAACGGCACCTACAGCCTCGATGACGATGAAGTGATTTTTACCGATGACTACAACGTAAAAGACGCCGGTCGCAATTTTTGGGTAAGTGTTCGTATTAACTTTTAACGGCACCACTGGTATCGCTGGCAGCCACTGTGCTGCCGGCGATCACCCTGCCCGCGTATTAACCGGCAAGCGGACTGTGGCATAATGCGCGGCCACTTCAAAACCCGTGCCCGCTATGCTCTGCTTGCCACCTCTATCGCTGTACATTCATATCCCCTGGTGCGTACGCAAGTGCCCCTATTGCGACTTTAACTCTCACCAAAGCGACACTGAGCTGCCCGAAACTGAGTACATAGACGCACTCATACAAGACTTAAACGCCGACGCCGAGCTAGCCCAGGGCCGTAAACTCACCAGCATATTCTTTGGCGGCGGCACCCCCAGCTTGTTTTCGGCACACTCCATTGGTCGGATATTGGATCACGCCGAACAGCGCATCGGTTTTGAGCCCGATATTGAAATTACCCTTGAGGCCAACCCCGGCACCTTTGAGCAGGCGCGCTTTACCGATTACCGCCGTGCTGGGGTCAACCGGTTATCGATTGGCATTCAGAGCTTTGCCGACGATCAGCTCATCGCATTGGGACGTATTCACGACAGCAAAGCCGCGCTAAAAGCAGTCGACACGGCTCGGCGCGCAGGATTTGATAATCTCAATTTAGATTTAATGCACGGTTTGCCCGGCCAGAGCTTAAACGCGGCCATGGCCGACCTCGACACCGCACTTGGATTTAACCCCGAGCACTTAAGCTGGTATCAGCTCACCATCGAGCCCAACACCGTCTTTTACAGCGCACCGCCGACGCTGCCCATCGAAGACACCCTGGCCGATATTCAAGACGCAGGTCACGAGCGTTTAACCACCGCCGGCTTTGATCGCTATGAAGTATCGGCCTACGCACGCGGGCCACAAGCGCGCCATAACCTAAACTACTGGCAGTTTGGCGATTATTTAGGCATCGGTGCCGGCGCCCACAGCAAAATCACCCAGCCTCAGCAAAGCTTAATCTTCCGCCAGTGGAAAACCCGCCAACCCGAGCGCTACCTAAGCGCAGCCAACTCGCCGGCACGCTTTACCAACCCTTACATCGCCGGCCGTGAAGAGTTGACCCACGCCATGTTACCGCTAGAATTTTTGCTGAACGCCCTGCGCCTTACTGATGGCTGCCCCAGCGACTACTTTACTCACCGCACAGGACTGACCACCGAGGCACTCGAACCTCAATGGCAACAACTGCTAGAGCGAGCACTGGTAAACCCACGCCAGCCAAATATCGCCGCCACCGCCTTGGGGCAACGATTTTTAAACGATGTGTTAGGCGCCTTTAGTGAATAAATTTTTATATCCTATACAGCGCTTTCTACGCCAGCTGCTACACTTAAAACAATTGTCACTTAGGTCAGGCTAGAAACCTTTAAATGCTGCCATTTACCCGCTACGCCCGCGACAACCCTATCGCCACGCGCTTGCTGGGGCTGATTATTCTATGCAGCTCCCTCATTACCCTCATTGCTATTGTCTTACAGTTGTATGCTAACTTTAACGACGACGTCTCGGCGCTAGAAAAACGTCTCGATCAGGTCCGAGTCAGTACTCTTGCCAGCATGACCAAGAGCCTTTGGGGGTTCGACCAAGAACAGCTAAAGATTCAAACAAACAGCGTATTAGACGTTGCCGACGTCGTAAAGGTGCAGGTCGATTGGCGGGATTGGAACAACGAGCCGCAAACATTAATTGCACGCAAACCCAACATACAAGAAGACGCCATTAGCGACAGTCCTGCGCGCTTTTTAGTGAAGCAATACGACTTAATCTATCAAGATGAATCCACCTCTGCACAATACTTAGGTCAGCTAACCATCACCGCTACGCTCACCTCTATTTACGACAAACTGTGGCAGCGCGCCTTGTTTATCGCTTTTATTCAGGGCACCAAAACCCTGTTAGTCTCGCTGCTAATTTTATGGTTAATACACACTCTACTCACTCGTCACATCGACACCATTGCGCGCTACGCTCGGCAAGTAAACCTCAACAAGCTCTCCACTCCACTGACGCTTAATCGTCGCCTAAATCACGCCTCCCCCGATGAATTAGACAACGTCACTAACGCCATTAACCATATGCGTGAAACCCTGCAAGAGGATATTAAAAAGCGTCACAGTATCGAGTTGGCACTGTTAAACGAAAAAGAAGAAAAGCTCGAAACTCGTCGCCAAAAGCTCGCTGCCGAAGAGGCCAGTCGCGCCAAAAGCCAGTTTCTAGCCACCATGAGCCATGAAATTCGCACCCCCATGAATGGCGTCATTGGCATGCTTGATATGCTGCGCGACACCCAGCTCGACGACAATCAACGCCACTATGTCGATGTCATCCATCGCTCTGGTGAAAACTTACTGGATATCATCAACGACATCCTCGATTACTCTAAAATCGAAGCGGGCAAGATGCAGCTGGAAGTTGTCGAGTTTGACCTAGGACTGGTTGTCGACGACGCCATTACCTTGTTTGGCGCTGTCGCGAACAAACATCATATTGAGCTGTACGGCTATATCGAGCCCACAGTACAGACCTTCTTAAGGGGTGACCCTACCCGCCTGCGGCAAATACTTATTAACCTAATCGGTAACGCTTTTAAATTTACCAGCAGCGGCTCTATTGTGTTGCACGTTAGCACCGCTCGCGACAGCAGCAGTGTCACACCGATAATAAAATTCGCGATCAAAGATACCGGTATCGGTATTAGCAAAAATTCCCAAGCCGTCTTATTTGACGCATTCCGCCAAGCCGACACCACCACAACCCGGCATTACGGGGGCACAGGCTTAGGGCTGGCAATATGCAAAAGCTTAACCGAGCTTATGCACGGCGATCTGGGCGTCGACAGCAAAGTCGGGCAGGGCTCAACCTTCTGGTTTACCGCCCGCTTTGCGCCATCGACTAAAATTACTTTGGCAAAAAATAGCAACGAACCAACACCTCTGGCAGGCAAGCGCCTACTACTGGTCGATCACAGCGAACCATTGGCCGAACTCGTCGCTAAACTTTGCAGTACCTGGCAAATACAACTGGTACACGCCACGAACGCCAGCGGCGCTATCGATGCTCTTCACGCCGAGGGAGCATTTGATCTCATCGTTCTGTGTCAACAACTACCAGTGATGTCGGGGTTACACCTTAGCGATTGGATTCGTCGCGAGGCCAAGCTCGCCGAGGTGCCCATTATTCTTCTGAGCGGTTCAGATGATCCACTCGCCACCGACGAGTTAACACGACTTAATATTCATGCAACACTGCGTAAACCCCTGCTGCCCCGTCAGCTATATCGCACACTCTTTACAGCCTGTGGGCTAACTCCACCGAACCATAATAACGACACAACCGCGCTGGTTGCACACCGCTCTTTGGCACACTTACAAGTCCTTGTTGCCGAGGACAATGCCGTCAACCGTATGGTCATAAAAGGTTTACTCGGCAAGCTCGGAGTCGTGCCAATCATTACCGAAAACGGCCGCGAGGCACTCCGTGCCGTACAGCGCAGCGCCAAGCCCTTTGACTTAATCTTAATGGATTGCGAAATGCCCGATATGGATGGCTTTGAAGCCACCCGTGCAATTCGCCTTTACGAGCAAGCCGAATCACACACAGCAGCTACCATTGTCGCGCTGACCGCCCACGCGCTAGAGGAGCATCGCGAGGCGGTGTTTGCCAGCGGTATGGATCATTTTTTATGCAAGCCCATCTCACTCAAAAGCCTCACCAAGGCACTCGATAAACTAGGTCTAGCCCCCGACTCACCTAACACTTTGGCCAAAATCAAATCTTAATCCCATACAGCCCAATATGATCACATATAGCCCTGTTAAGCATCCGCGCCGAGAATCAAACCGCCATCACAAGAGTACCCACATTAAGCTTAGCAATCGCCTTTATAGCTTTTTTCTCCTTGCCCAGACGTTAGCCAATCTTTATTATGATTGCCTGATGAAACGCACTGCGTGGGCCTATTTATCCTAACTTACGGTCTTTAAATCACGGCTCACGCCCCCATATAGCGATACAGGGTCCCCCACAGTATTGCTAATTAAATACCCTCAACCGGGTTTGGAGATTATTTGACTATGAGTAACGACACTATAATCCACGTTACCGACGATTCATTTGACGCCGACGTTCTGCAATCAGACGTTCCTGTACTGGTCGACTTTTGGGCAGCCTGGTGTGGCCCATGCAAAATGATCGCTCCGGTACTCGACGAGCTGGCCGACCAATACGCCGGCAAGATAAAAATTGCCAAAGTAGACGTAGATGCCAACAAAGAGATTCCTGCTAAATTTGGGATTCGCGGCATTCCAACATTGATTATTTTCAAAGGCGGCAATGCTGAGTCCACCAAAGTAGGGGCACTATCACGCAGCCAATTGGTAGAGTTTATCGATTCTGCGGTGTAGTTTGCTTTTTGGCCGCAGGATAATCTGCGGCCAAATTAATTTTTTGCACTCACCGTTTTTTACCGCTATACTCCAAACCACCTGTTACAGCTCATTTAAGTCCTGCCCGACATCAGCGTTTATTTATTCATCAGATCTTAATATACAGATCTCGGGCAATGCCGACCCCTACAACTATCTCCGACTTTCAGACGTTAGTTCTGTAGCTTATCCGCAAGACTGAATGATGAATAACAGATTTTTGACTGACAGTGTATGCGATACAACAACTACAACGCATTCTCTGCCCGACGCACAAGAAGCATGTAACGTCGCTAAGCAACGCAGTCTGCCGCTTGAATTCAACGCCATTCGGCACGAACCCCCTGCAGACAACAAACCTACTAACCTAAGTCCAACTGTATGAACCTTACCGATTTAAAAGCAAAATCCATTGAAGAGTTGATCGATCTCGCCCGCGAGACAGGTCAAGAAAACCTCGCGCGATCGCGCAAACAAGATATTATTTTTAATATCCTGAAGCGTCACGCCAAAAGTGGCGAAGACATCTACGGCGACGGGGTACTAGAAATTCTGCAAGACGGCTTTGGCTTTTTGCGTTCGGCCGACAGTTCGTACCTGGCAGGCCCAGACGACATCTACGTCTCGCCAAGCCAAATTCGTCGCTTTAATTTGCGCACCGGTGACACCATTGCCGGTAAAATTCGCCCCCCAAAAGAGGGCGAACGCTACTTTGCCCTGCTCAAGGTTAACGAAATTAATTTCGACAAACCCGAGAGCTCACGCAATAAAATTTTATTTGAAAACTTAACGCCGTTGTTTCCCAATGAGCGTTTGCTGCTAGAGTCCGGCAACGGCTCGACCGAAGATTTAACCGGCCGCATCATTGACTTAACTTCCCCCATCGGTAAAGGCCAGCGCGGCTTGATTGTCGCCCCGCCCAAAGCCGGTAAGACCATCATGATGCAGTGCATCGCTCAGGCCATCACTCGCAACAACCCCGAGTGTCACCTGATTGTTTTGCTGATTGATGAGCGTCCAGAGGAAGTGACCGAGATGCAGCGCTCGGTGCGCGGCGAAGTAGTCGCCTCCACCTTTGATGAGCCGCCGGCACGTCACGTACAAGTGGCCGAGATGGTTATCGAACGCGCCAAGCGTTTGGTAGAGCACAAAAAAGACGTCATCATCCTGCTCGACTCCATCACCCGCCTAGCTCGCGCCTATAACACTGTCATTCCATCATCCGGTAAAGTTCTCACCGGTGGTGTTGATGCTCACGCCCTAGAACGCCCCAAGCGCTTCTTTGGTGCCGCACGTAATATCGAAGAGGGTGGCAGCTTATCGATCATCGCCACCGCCTTGGTGGATACCGGCTCTAAAATGGATGAAGTTATCTACGAGGAGTTTAAAGGCACCGGTAACCTTGAGCTGCACCTTGATCGTAAAATTGCCGAGAAGCGTATCTATCCAGCTATTAACGTGCGCCGCTCTGGCACTCGCCGCGAAGAACTCCTAATGAAAGAAGATGAGCTGCAACGCGCTTGGATTTTGCGTCGCCTGCTTAACGATATGGAAGACGTCGCCGCTACCGAATTTTTAGTCGACAAACTCAAAGACTTTAAAACCAATGACGAATTCTTCCTGTCCATGAAACGGAAGTAATCGATCGGGTAACGGTTAAGCAAAAACGGGGGACAATAATTGTCCCCCGTTTTTGCTTAACCGCGACTCACACCGTCACTCGCACTGTGGAATCACCATGAAATACAACGATCTTCGCGACTTCATTCAACAGCTTGAGGCCCGTGGCGAACTAAAGCGCATCAGTGCCGAGATCGATCCCAACCTTGAAATGACTGAAATCTGCGACCGCACCCTGCGCGCCGGCGGCCCAGCATTGCTATTTGAAAACCCCAAAGGTTACAACATACCGGTCTTAGGAAACTTGTTCGGCACCCCCGAGCGAGTGGCGTTAGGCATGGGAGAAGAGTCCGTTGCAGCGCTGCGCGATGTAGGTAAGCTATTGGCTTTTTTAAAAGAGCCGGAACCACCCAAAGGGCTAAAAGAGGCTTGGCAAACTCTACCGATTTTTAAACAAGTGCTTAACATGGCACCCAAAATACTCAAGAAGGCGCCTTGCCAAGAAGTGATATTAGAAGGCGAGGCAGTCGACCTAGACCTCCTTCCCATCCAAACTTGCTGGCCCGGCGATGCCGCCCCACTGGTAACCTGGCCTCTAGTGATCACTCGCGGCCCACTTAAAGAGCGACAAAACCTTGGCATCTACCGGATGCAAAAAATCGCTAAAAATCGGCTCATTATGCGCTGGTTGAGTCACCGTGGCGGAGCTTTGGATTTTCGTGACTGGCAGCTCCAACACCCCGGTGAACCCTTTCCCGTAGCCGTTGCCCTAGGCGCCGATCCGGCCACTATTTTAGGAGCCGTTACTCCCGTGCCCGACAGCTTAAGCGAGTACGCTTTTGCCGGACTGCTGCGTGGCAGCAAAACCGAGGTGGTAAAAGCCGGCAGTAACGAGCTGCAAGTGCCCGCTTCGGCAGAATTTATTTTAGAGGGCCACATAGCCCCCGACGATATGGCACCCGAGGGCCCCTACGGCGATCACACCGGTTACTATAACGAAGTAGACTCCTTCCCGGTGTTTACCGTTACCCGCATTACTCACCGCAAAGATCCCATCTACCACAGCACTTACACCGGCCGCCCACCGGATGAACCCGCGGTATTAGGCGTGGCGTTAAATGAAGTGTTTATTCCGCTACTGCAAAAACAGTTTCCCGAGATCGTGGATTTTTACTTGCCACCCGAGGGCTGCTCGTATCGCTTAGCCGTGGTCACCATCAAAAAACAATACCCCGGTCACGCCAAGCGAGTGATGATGGGTGTTTGGTCTTTTTTACGTCAGTTTATGTACACCAAGTTTGTCATCGTCACCGACGACGACATCAACGCCCGCGACTGGAAAGATGTCATCTGGGCGATCACCACTCGCATGGACCCGTCACGCGACACCACGCTTATTGAAAACACTCCCATCGACTATCTCGACTTCGCCTCACCGGTGTCTGGGCTTGGCTCCAAAATGGGTATGGATGCCACCAACAAATGGCCCGGCGAGACCAACCGTGAGTGGGGCGAGCCCATTGTGATGGACGCCGCCGTCAAAACGCGCATCGATGAGTTATGGGCTTCACTCGGCATTGACGATTAACCCCGCCACCTCAAAGTAAATAATTGCTAAGCTCACAACTGGCTATTGTCAGTTGTGACGTCGCCGTTTATGGTGAGATTGGCATTAAACTAACGTGCGCCGGCGTGGTATCCACTCAGCCGTCGCCGTACACAGAGCCCATAACCATTAGAATGACCCATAACAATAGCGGACCAAACTATGCGTAATCTCACAGCCCGACTGGCACTTTTAGCCAGCCTTAGCCTCGCCGCGCTACCCGCGCTGGCGGAACAATTTAGCGTCTTACTGTTTACCAAAACCGCCGGTTGGCACCACAAGTCCATCAACGCTGGGGTAACTGCCATGGAAGCAATGGCCGTACGCCACCACTTTAGCCTCGACTGGCATGAAATGGCTGACGTTTTCGCCGACGATAAACTACAAAAATATGACGCCATCGTATTTTTAAACACTACCGCCAATATCCTTAACGATGAACAACAAGCCGCTATGGAACGCTTTATTCAATCGGGTAAGGGCTTTGTCGGCATTCACTCTGCCTCGGATACCGAATATGACTGGGACTGGTACACCAAGATGGTGGGCCGCACCTTCCACATTCATCCGACTATTCAAACCGCCGAGATAGATGTACTGGACCGACAATTTCCGGGTGTTGAACGAATGCCCGACACCTTTTTGTGGACCGACGAATTTTACGAATTTGGCGCCGAGCGTATTAAAGGGTTAAATTACATTCTCGCTATCGATGAAACCACTTACGATCCAGTCGCCGACTGGGGCCGTGTCGCCGGCAAAGGAATGGGCGACTTTCACCCCATTGCTTGGTACCACGAATACGATGGTGGACGCGCGTTTTATACCGGCCTTGGCCACGTGCCATCCACTTTCAGCGATAAAATGTTTTTAGAGCATATTTATGGTGGCTTATATTGGGCCGCTACCGGTAAAGGTATGCGCAACTAGCAGCGTCTGCACTTGCCATCAGGTGTTTAAAAAGCCCGCATTTGTGGGCTTTTTAATAAACAAGTGTGGCACAAGCAATCCCTTTAGCACCCTCTCACAGAAGCTCAACAATCACTCGCCATAACGCAAAAACTGCAGCCGCACCGATATATCTGATGGCACTTTTGTCTCTCTAGACTCCATAGCTACGTTTTATAAACACACAAGAATTAACTTTAACTGTAATATCGAGCTAATCGCTTTATTCCATCGAGTACCACCGGAACATTAAATGCACTGATCAGCCAACAACCTTACACTTGACCTGAATGGCACAACAACCGAACAACAAGGATCTACATTTGGCCAAGTCACCCTTTACCACCATGATTAAATGGCAAAGCATTATTATCGTCATTGCGTTAATAATGCTGCAACTATTGCCTCAGCCTATCTCTTGGTTCGGCAACTTGGGGCTAGCCGCTTGGCTTGGGGGGATCGCTTTAGCGCTCTTATCCTACGGCTTACTCATGCTGATCAATCGCTACAACCAAGCCATGCAGCGCTTCACTGTCACCACAATGGGATCTGTCCGACCGCTATTTACTCCGCTAGCGCTTTGGCAATTAACTCTAATCTCTGTACTGGCGGGGATTGGTGAGGAGCTGCTGTTTCGAGTCTTTTTACAACCGCTTATCAGCAGTTACAGTAACGCCTGGATTGGCATTGGATTAACCTCATTGAGCTTTGCCTTACTGCACTTTATGTCGTGGTTGTATTTTATTTTGACACTGATAATTGGGCTACTGTTAGGCGTAGGGTACTATCTGAGTCAGAGCCTTATTTTTGTTATGGTTTGGCACGGGGTGTACGACTTAATTGCTCTTTGGGTGCTTGTTCACGCACCTCAGTTATTGGGACTGCAACAAACAAGCTCGACGCCTCACCAACAAAAATTTAAGGTGTAAAAAAAACAGCCAACCAAATAGACGGCTCGGAGGCAAGAGTGCCGGCAACTCGGTGGCGAGTGCCAGCAGGAATAAAGACATAATCACCCGGCGCCAGTGCTTGCTCGGAACCATCGCCCCACTGCAAGATAGCCCCACCACTGAGTAAAATCACCCATTCGTGTTCGTGTTGTTGATACCAAAAATCCGCCTCACTCGCGTGCCCGCAAGACACTATACGTTCGATGCGTACAGCGGCACCACTGCATAATATTTGCGTGAGCTCATTTGGCAGCTCCGCAGGAATATCCGCCATAAGATTCAATGGCGTAGGATTTTGACCGGTTCCCTCGCAGGCACTCAAAGGCTAGCGATACCGGTTTTAGCTGGGGCTGTGGTCGCGCACTCTAAACGTGGTTTGCTCGATAGCGCTAACGATGTTGCGCGCTGCGCACTAAACTCTAACCCCTCACGGTACAACGCATTACTCGCCTCTATTTCACCAAGCTGTTGCAATAGTCTTGCCTGTAACTCGTAAACCTCTGCGGTAGGCGCAATAACAAGGCTCGCTCTAAAATAATCTCGAGCTTGGCCCCACAAACTATTACGTAAACTCAGTTTCCCCAAAGTACACAGTAAAACAGCATCGGCATCATGCTGAGCCAACCAAGCATTAGCCATTTTGATTTGTGCATCGATGTTAGCGCCATTCAGCTCACCGTAAAGTGCCACCCAATCGCTACGCCACTCGCCTTTTAGCGCAGCAACTAAACGCGGCTCGGCCTCTTTATCGCAGCCTAAATGATGTAGCTCAAGAGCATAAACAGCAATTAGATTAGGTTCTTTTTGCAAACGTTTACCCATGCGCTGCCACACTGCATCCAACTCGGCTCGAGCATCATTTACTGCTACTTTTGGCTTGCGTGCAGCTCGAGTACTGATGGCAAGTTGACGCTCGTAAACCACAACTTCTAGTTCACGAATAGCATCTTCTGGACGAATTTTTAATTTTCGTAACGTGCCCAACAGCTGCTCTAGCGCATCAATATCATTCAGTGCTAAATAGACCTCGGCCAACAAATCGAGCACCACTGGATGCTCGGGGGCCGTGCGCTTAATTCGATTAAGTGTTGCTAAACACTGCTCGTAACTTTGGCTACCCAACTGCATGCGCGCCTGCGTTAAGGCTACCGCCAGCTCACTGCTGCCCCGTGAGCGCTCAGCTTTATGCAGTAAATCTAATGCGCCAGAGAAATCTTTTAGCTCGTAGGCGCAGCGTGCAGCGGCCAAGTAATTAACCTGTGGACTAATAGACTTGCCAGCACTGCGCAGTAAATTTTTACGGGCGGTAGACCAGTCACCCTCAATAAAACTCACCAACGCCGCCATAGTTTTAGACTGTGAGCGCGGTGAAAATTTACTCTCACGGGTAAAGAACTTGCCCGCACGACGGCCAGTATTGATTAAGCGCAAGACCAACCAAACCGTAAAAAAAGCGATTAGCCATAAAACAATACCCGTCCAAACACTCATCTCTATCGTTTTATTGCCGTAGGCGATCAAGACATAACCACCGTCATAACGCATTAGCTGAAATAGCGCTGCGCCGGCAACCATAACCAGTAATAAAATAACTAGACGTTTTTTCATGGCGTGCCACCCGCCTCAATTCTGTGCAGTTTTTGGATATACGCCTGTAGTTGGCCCAACGCTTGGTTAATATCGGGCAGCTCGACCACCACAGGCTCTTGTTGTAACTGCGCCAGCTCTTCAAGAATAAGTTTCGAGCGGTTGTTTTGCTCAAAATACTCAGCAATCCACTGCTGTGATCGCTCTAAGCTCTGGTGATAAATTCGGGGTTGCTCACGCAACAATCCGAGCTGAGCTTGCTCTAACATCAAGCGCAAATTTTGCGTTAAAAAATAACGCTGCTCGGGTGGTAATAATGGCGCAACCTCTTGCTCCCGATCTCGCACCCGAACATAGCTACTCATGGTACTTAAGGCGCGACCAAAACTGGCTTTAACTTTTGCCCAGACACCTTGCGCCACAGGTTCAGAAGTTACAGTATTATCGGGGCCAAGGGCTTCGCGCTGATAACTGTGCAATTGCTTCAGCTGGGCTACTTGTTCTGTTAACGATTGTAAGCGAGCGTATAAACCTTCACGGTCTACCGGCTGTACCATTTTTAATTCGGTTAGCTCACGTGCCAATGTCTGGCGCACGCCAAACAAATCTGGGTCATTTTGATCGCGCAGAATCGTGTCAGCGGCCTGGGTTAATGCGATTGCCTCGGAGCTGTTGTGCTCAATAAGCATTCGCTGGCTTGCAAGACGCAATAGAAAAGCCGCCTCGGCTAACTTCCAATCATCTCGCGAGGTGTCACTTAACGCTTGCAAGCGACGCTCCATAGCGGCCTGCTGTTGCCCTAAACTGTTAAGTTGCGAAGTATCGGCACGCTCGGCTTGCAGTTGCGCGAATCGCTTATCTTGCTGCCCTAGACGATTCTTAAGAGTGTTAATTTCACGGTTAAGCGCGGTTGGATCGAACGACGCTACGGCGGGTGCATCGTTAGCGGGCACATTATTTTCCAACAGCGCCAATTGTTGCCACATTTGCCAGCCAAACCATCCGCCAGCGCCACCCAACACAACAATCAATAGCAAACAAAATACCGCCAGTCCCGAACGACGCGGTGCCTTTAAGTTTGGCTTAACCTTAGCCGTCGAGGAGGCCTCTTCGGTCGCCGTGGTGTTTGAGTCGAGTGCCGCCTCAGCACTGCTAGCAGGCTCAGCATCACCCACTACTGGGAGCTTATCGTTGTTTTGCGAATGATCTTGCGCCATGAACTTCTCCTAGGATAACTCGTGCTCGTCTGAGGTTGACGCACTCAACTCTCGGCCGTGTGGCACCCATTTTTACTGTAGCCCGCAGCGAGTATGGCGCGGCGCTAGTTGTGAATATAGTCTGTTAACGTCTTCAGCATAGCACTGTCGCCGGCATTATAAGCCACCAACAAGTGCTTAAAACCCATCTCGCGCCCCAGCAATGCCACCCGCTCGCCGGGCACCAGTAAAGGTTGTGCTCGGGCATAATCGGCCAACGCTGGGTGCGCGGCAAGCGTTTGCATAAGGTTTTGCAAACTCTCACCGCTGTGTACGCTAAGTATATCTTGCCGCCGCGCAGCCGGCGCTAATGCATTTAATACCTGCAGCTGCGCATCGGCGGGTAATTGCCGATGGTATAGTTCGCAAAAATCCACATGAGCACCGCGCTCACGCAGTCTTGAGGCCAACAGATCACGCCCTCCAACACCGCGAAAAATCACAATTTTTTCACCATCAACCTGTTGTAATGTGGGGTCAGCCAACAGCGCTTCGCTGTTCATGGCAGAATCCTCACGGCCCAATGCCGTCACCCTAAAGTCGGCTTGAGCCAACTGCTGGGCAGTGCCACTACCAACGGCAAAATAACCAACCCCCATCGGCAACTGTGGCCAATAGTCATCAAGCCACTCACAAGCATGAGTAACCGCATTGCGACTCACAAAAATAGCTTTTTGGTAATGATCAAAGTTAAGAATTAACTGCTTTACACGCTCACGAGCCGCGCTATCTGTGACGGCGACAATAGCCATTACCGGAACCACGGTACTCGCTAAACCCTCACCGGCTAAGCGTTGCTGCCATAGGCTAGCTTGCGGCTCCGGCCGAGTGATAATGACACGCCATTTATTCATACTAAACTCAGAAACAATTCATAGCAGACCGATAAAAAGCATAACTCACTGGATTTCGCGGCCGTAAACCTCAGCCAAAATACGATCAGCCCCCGCCGCTAGTAAGCGTTCGGCCAAGGTTATACCCATCGCTTCGGCTTCGGCTACAGGACCTACAATTTCATCGCGTAACATCGTGCTGCCATCTACCGACCCCACTAGGCCACGCAACCAAAGCTGGTCGCCGCGATGCTCAGCATAACAACCAATTGGCACTTGGCAACCGCCCTCTAAACGACGATTCATCGCCCGTTCTGCAATTACCCGCTCGGCACTAAGCTGGTCGTGCAATGGCGCCAGCAGCTCGATCAGCTCGACATCATCGCTGCGACACTCAATTCCCACCGCCCCTTGGCCACCCGCAGGCAGGCATTGTTCCGGGCTTAGATAGCTGGTAATACGCTCTTTGAGTTTTAATCGCAGCAGGCCCGCACTGGCCAAAATAATGGCATTAAACTCGCCAGCATCAAGCTTAGCTAAGCGAGTTTGCACATTGCCACGCAAAAAATTAACTTTAAGGTCGGGCCGCTGGGCCAACAATTGACACTGACGACGCAGGCTGGAGGTGCCGACAATACTACCGGCAGGCAGCGAGTCTAAATTGGGGTAATGATTGCTAACGAACGCATCGCGAGGGTCTTCGCGCGGGCAAATAACCGGCAGACCTAACCCCTCGGGGAACTCCATCGGAACGTCTTTCATCGAGTGCACGGCAATATCAGCTTCGCCATCAAGCATGGCTTGCTCTAGCTCTTTAACAAACAACCCTTTACCGCCAACTTTAGCCAGCGGTACATCCAGAATTTTATCGCCTCGGCTTTTGATCGGCAGCAGTTCGACCGTGACCTCTGGGTGGTGACGCAGCAGCTCGGCTTTAACGTATTCTGCTTGCCACAAGGCCAGTAAACTTTTGCGCGTGGCAATCTTAATAGTGCGGGAGCTGGTACTCATATTACTCTCATATTGGCTAGAATTTAACGCGGCCACTATGATAGCAAAACAAACTGCAACAAACCCCCCTCAGCAACACAAGCCAAAACCAACGGTCAACTACAACTGCTGCAACAGAGCCTTAACATCACTGGCATGGCGCCGGCTTACCGAAGGAGCAATGTCGGTATCGGCCAAACGCACTTGCAAACCACCGTCGGGGCAACGCTCTAATGCTTGAATATGAGGCACCGAAACCAGTGCATTGCGGTGTACCCGCAACAGTTGGTCGCCAAACTCATTTTCTAGCTCTTTAAGAGTGGTATCTAACAAGTGTTGCCCGCCGGTGTGATACACCGTAACGTACTTTTGATCGGCCAAAAAATAGCGAATATCATTTAATGCAATGCGCTCTATACCGCGGTGGGTTTTGGCGGTAATACTGGTGCGTGAGGTCGTGCCGCGCGCTGCGGCGCGTTGCATTTTATTAAGCTGGGTAACTTTCGCCAACGCCGCCTCTAGCTGCTCAAGTCGCACCGGCTTAAGCAAGTAACCCACGGCACTGGTGGCAAAAGCATCTAGCGCATGCTCACTAAAAGCCGTGCAAAAAATAATCGCCGGCGGGGCATCCAGCTCACTGATTGCCTGCGCTGCTTGCAAACCGTCTTCGCCCGGCATATGAATATCCAGCAACACAATATCGGGGTCGTGCTGCACTACCGCCGCCAATGCCTGCTCGCCATCGGTGGCCTCGGCGCTCACTTGGTAATCACTCAACTGATCGATCATTCGCACTAATCTGGCTCGTGCGAGCGGCTCATCATCGACAATAAGCACGTCTAACATAATTAAACCTTTGTAGGAGTTGATGATGCAGGCTGAGCCGCCGTATCGACAATGCGAATACGCACCGAAAACTCTTGGTCAAGTTGCTCAACCACCAACTGCGCACCAGTGCCGTAAAACGCCTGCAGCCGATGACGCACATTATCAAGCCCCATATTATGCCCAGTACGGCGAGCGATATGAGGTGCATCGGGCACGCTGTTGCGTACAGTTAAGATAGCACTTCGCCCCTCAAACGTCAGTTCAACGGCTACATCACCACCCGTACGGCTAGCCTCGACACCGTGATAAATGGCGTTTTCTACCAATGGCTGCAATAACAGGTTGGGTAATTGCGCGCCCTCGGGCGGGGCTTGCACGTTCCACGAAAGCCGCAATCGCTCGCTTAAGCGCAACTGCTCGATACGCAGATAGGCGCGGGTTAGCGCCAGCTCGCGTTCCGCGCTGACCATACTTGTTTGGGCTAAAGCGGCGCGGAATAAATCGGCCAGATCCTCCACCAAACGCTCGGCCAGATCTGGGTCAACCGCTATTAAACTGGCAATACTGTTCATGCTGTTAAACAAAAAATGGGGCTCAATACGCGACTGCAGCGCCTGAATACGAGCTCGCAGTTCGGCTTGTTGCTGGGCGCGTAAATGCTGCAATAAATACAAATAACGCAACAACATACCGGCAATGATGGCCGCGATAAGCACATGTGAGGCGACTTGCCACCAATCCATAAAGCCTCGGCCAAGACCTTTTAGCAGCCATTGTCCAAGTGCCGAAAAAAAACCCGCACAGAGTAAAATCAGCAGATAAGCTAATAACCACGCCGCCACTTGCGGCAGACGCTCAAAGCTCGGCCGCAACGTACAAATCAAGGCCGCACTACCTAAGGTAATCCAAAGCACCAGAGCCGATACCAAGCCCAAATGTGCCCAACTCAATTCCGCCAGCCCGTGACTGGCGACACTAAGCAACACCGCCAACAGCTCGGCGGCCACCACCAGCATAAATAATGCCTCGATACTGCACAGATTAGGTAAGCGCGTTAGCCCTTGTTCTGTAAACTCAACAGGCGCCTGGTTTTTGGGTTTCTTCATAGCAATCCTATATGCCACCTTACTGCCGGTTTTTTCATAGGCTATAATGCCGCCACTAAGATGCGTGCCAGTATTATTCTGCCAGAATACTAGCCGATGCGGCCCAGCACATACAGGCCCGTCGACCACGCGATTACGCCACCGGTCCGACTGGCACAAAATACCGATTTTAACCGCGAGACACACTATGAGCGATAACGAACAGACCAACCAATCCTGGGGCGGACGTTTTACCGAACCCACCGATGCCTTTGTCGAGCGTTTTACTGCCTCTGTTGGCTTTGACTGGCGCCTTTACCAGCAGGACATTAACGGTTCTATCGCCCACGCTACCATGCTCGAGAAGGTCGGAGTACTGAGCGCCGATGAAAAAACACAAATCATCGAAGGGCTAGAGCAGATCCGCGCCGACATTGACGCGGGCAACTTTACCTGGTCGGTTAAGCTTGAAGACGTACACATGAACATCGAAGCGGCATTGACGCAAAAAATCGGCACTACCGGCAAGAAACTACACACCGGTCGGTCGCGTAATGATCAGGTTGCCACTGATATTCGCCTGTATGTACGCGATCAAATCGATTTAATTGCCAGCGAACTAAAGCGCCTGCAAAGCGGCATTTTAGAGTTGGCCCAGCGTGAAGCCGACACCATTATGCCCGGCTTTACTCACCTGCAAACGGCCCAGCCAGTCACCTTTGGCCATCACTTAATGGCTTGGTATGAAATGCTCGTACGCGACGCCAGCCGCTTGGCCGATTGCCGCGCGCGGCTTAACCAATCGCCATTAGGCGCAGCGGCACTGGCGGGCACCACCTACCCCATAGACCGCGAGTTAACCGCGCAGCTGCTGGGCTTTGATAAGCCTACCGCCAACTCGCTAGACTCGGTGTCCGATCGTGATTTTGCCATCGAATTTTGTGCCTTTGCCAGTATCTTACTGACACACTTATCGCGCGCCAGTGAAGAGCTCATTCTTTGGACCAGCGCACAATTTAACTTTATCGAGATGCCCGACCGCTTTTGCACCGGCTCGTCGATTATGCCGCAAAAGAAAAATCCCGATGTCCCAGAGCTGGTACGCGGCAAAACTGGACGGGTAAATGGCCACCTAATAGCGCTATTAACCTTAATGAAGTCTCAGCCGCTGGCCTACAACAAAGACAACCAAGAAGACAAAGAGCCGTTATTTGACGCCGTCGACACGGTTAAAGATTGCCTGCGCGCATTTGCCGATATGATACCGGCGATCCGTTCGCGCAAAGACAGTATGTACGAAGCAGCTCGCAGAGGGTTTTCAACCGCGACTGACTTAGCCGACTACTTAGTACGCCAAGGTATGCCGTTTCGCGATGCTCATGAAGTCGTGGGAAAATCAGTGGCCTATGGCATTGAGTCCGGTAAAGACCTATCAGAAATGAGTCTTGATGAGCTGCAGCAGTTCTCCGATACAATCGCTGCCGATGTATTTGAAGTACTGACCTTGGAGGGCTCTGTGGCCGCCCGCGATCACATTGGCGGCACCGCACCGGCCCAAGTAAAAGCTGCGATCGCCCGCGCCCGCAAGCAGCTTTAAAGTGCACCAGCGACCAGCCATTTTAGGATGGCTGGTCGCGTGCCCCTCCCCTCGTCCCCAAAAGACCTCTCTAGCACATCAATTAATGTGCGTTTTTTGTGCAAAAACGCTGCACTCGGCAATCAACTCGACTATGCTTAGCTGATAAATTGTGCTTGTGGTAATACACCTCAAAAGCACGCTAATCGCAACTCGACCCACGTGCGGGAGTAGCTTAGCTTGGCCAGTGAAGGCGACAACACCAATGCGCTACAAGCGCGTATCCGCGAACTTGAGGCGGCGTTAGCTCTGCAGCACACCCAGCCTCAAGCTACCTCCACTACGACCTCCTCAGCAATGAAGGATTTGGTCGAACGAGATCGACGCTTTCAATACGCATTAACCGCCTCTCGCGATGGCTTATGGGATTGGAGCATCGGCACAGACTCCTGCTATTTCAGCCCCGGTTACTGGCAACTGTTAGGCTTCAGCGAGCCTTTAAGCCAAGCAAACTTCCAAACTATTGAGCAACAACTGCTGCACCCAGAGGACCGCGATGCCGTGCTCACCGAGCTGCGCACCGCCATTGCCAATCATCGCACCAATTTACGGCTTGAGCACCGCATGTTAACAGCCAAAGGCGAAACGCTCTGGGTCGATAGCCGCTGCGTGCTGGTTGAGCCCGACAGTGCAGGCTACGCCACTCGCTGTGTCGGCACTATCAGCGATATAACCCACGACGTAACAACCAATGCCGCACTGATTAGTGCTAAAGCCGAAGCAGAGCAAGCCAGTAAAACCAAAAGTCAATTTTTAGCCAGTATGAGCCATGAAATTCGTACCCCCATGAATGCCATTATTGGACTTGGCCACTTATTGCAGGACACGCCACTCGACGACATACAGCGCAGCTATCTAGGCAACATGAGTATCGCCGCCGACGCCTTACTGCAAACCGTTAATCAAGTATTTGATTACGCCAAACTCGAAACTGGCAACATTACGCTGGAGCACAGTCATTTTGATTTAGAGCGAGTATTTGAGCGTTTGTCGCATCAGTTTGAAAGCCTTGGATTAGCTCATAACAAAGAGGCTCAAGCGGTCGATATTAATTTCACCATTGGTGATGATGTACCACTTTTTATGCGTGGCGACGCCACCCGCCTCAACCACATCATCAGCCACTTAGTCAGTAACGCTTTACAATATTCTTATAGCCCCGAAATTCTAATTAAAGCCGAGCTTGTAAAGTGCGACAGCAACGCCATTCGTCTGCGTTTTTCAATTACCGATTACGGTCGCGGCATGTCGCCGCAGACACTCGAGCGTTTGCGCCAAGACTTACACCGCCAGCCGCACCGCACCATTGGCAACACCAATGGGTTTGGCTTACAAATTTGTAAACTGCTGGTCAAGCTCATGAATGGCACACTTGAGCTAACTAGCTTACCCAATAAATCCACTACCTTTTCATTTACCGCTAACTTTGAAAAAAGCCATATTGGTGCGCGACGCATTAACGATAGTGACTACAACTGCCGAGCACTGCGCTTGCTGGTGGTGGATGACAACCAATTAGCGCTAGACATACTCAGCCAGTCCGCTGGCAAGTTAGTCGACCATGTCGATACTGCCTGCGACGCACATGTTGCCGGCGAAAAAATTCGCCGCGCCGAACAAGATGATCGCCCCTATGATTTAGTTTTAATCGACTACAAAATGCCTATAAAAAACGGCCTGGCTGCCGCCCGAGATATTAAAACAGCTTGTGACTTAAACAAAAAGCCGCGTATATTTTTAGTATCTTCTTTAAATCGAGATGAGATTTTTTTACAGACAAAGAACACGCAACAAACAGCACAACCACAAGGCTCCGAGCTTATAGATGACTTTTTAAGCAAACCAGTCAGCCCGTCTCGTTTATTCGATGCTATCTGTAAAGCTCTGCCAGAGTGTCTGCAACACAATCAAACAACGGAACCCGAAGCCTTCGAGCAGCTACAGGGACGTCACGTTTTACTGGTAGAGGACAATATCGTAAACCAACAAGTCGCCACCGGCATGTTGCGTAAAAAAGGCGTACAAGTCACAACAGCCAATAACGGCCAAGAAGCTGTACAACTTATAGAGTCGGGCAGGCAATTTGATGCGGTCCTGATGGATATAGAAATGCCGTTCATGAATGGCATAGAAGCAACAGAAAGAATTCGTGCAAATGAGCTCTATAACACCTTGCCCATTATCGCCTTAACCGCCCAAGCTATGCACGAAGATCGCGACCGCTGCTTAGCGGCCGGAATGGATGACTACATAAGCAAGCCGATAAAACCCAAAAGCTTATATGAAGTATTATGCGAAAAACTAATATCGCCGGTTTAACATGGCATTATTAATTTCCGCCTAAGTAAACTAAAGCTACATAGTTTTTGCACGGCAATTTTTATCAATAAACTCTTGGTGTGTCGGCATATAATCAACTGACTGGCTGATCACAGAACGGATGCCCTCAAGGCGCTCTTGCAGTTCGTCCTCAGGGATATTATCGACCAACGAGTGATAGCCACGGGGCACAATGCCTTGGCCGTACATTAGCTCAAACCAACTTAGATCACTAAACATTTCGTTATTTTGTCGATACACCCGCCCGTTCGCTTTAAATTGTTCAATTTTTTGCGCCAAACTATCGGGGATATCCATCGTCTTGCAGTAGCGCCAAAATTCCGTGTCATCTCGGTCTGTCACATGGTAATGCGCAATAAGAAAGTCTCGTATCCGTTCAAAATCAAACGTCATTTGACGATTGTATTCATCCACATCGGCCGCATCACAATTTTTATTGGGGAAAAAACTCATAAACTTTGCCAAACCCGCCTGCATCAAATGAATGCTAGTGGATTCTAGCGGCTCCATAAAGCCACTGGCCAAACCAAGTGCCAAGCAGTTTTTATTCCAAAACTTTTTTCGCATACCCGTTACAAATCTAAGCTGTTTTGGCTCGGATATCGGCGCCCCATCTAAATTATCCAGCAGTATTTTACGCGCCTCGTCGTCACTCATAAACTTACTTGAATACACGTGACCATTACCCGTCCTATGCTGCAATGGAATGCGCCACTGCCAGCCCGCCGAACGCGCAGTTGATCGAGTGTAAGGTATCGGGTCTGCCGTGCGCTCACAGGCCACGGCTACAGCTCGATCACAAGGTAACCAGTGGGTCCAATCTACATAGCCAGTCTTTAATGCCTCTTCGATAAGTAAACCTCGGAACCCTGAGCAGTCAATAAAGAAATCGGCCTCGTGAAGATCACCATTTTCCAGCTCAACACTACGAATAAAACCATCATCGCGCAAATGTGTTTTAACAACTTTCCCTTCGACCCTGATCAACCCTCGCTGCTCAGCATACTCACGTAAATACGCCGCATATAAACCCGCATCAAAATGATAAGCATAGGCCACTTTAGAAAGTGGCGAATTACCCGCATCGATGGGTCTCATAAATTTTTTCTGCAAACATGCTTGAGACGACAATGTATAGTCATCTATATCTGCTGCTTTTCCTTGAGCTCGCATTTTTAACCAGTAATGATAGAACTGAACACCTCTCATGTCTTTGCCAACACTACCAAAAGCATGGAAATACGAACTATCAAGGCTCCCCCAATTGACAAACTCTATCCCCAGCTTAAAACTTCCTTGGGTTTTCTTGATAAAATCGTCCTCATCAATTTCAAGCAACTTATTAAATAATAATATTTGCGGAATAGTCGCCTCACCCACACCTACCGTGCCAATATCTTCAGACTCAATCAAAGTCACCTGGCACGTTTCAGAACGAAGCAACTTAGCTAACGAAGCCCCGGCCATCCAGCCAGCCGTACCGCCGCCAACAATCGTTATTTTTTGCAATGGTGCATTGGTCATATATTTACCTATCAATACGGTGTTGTAATAATAATTTTTAAATATGGCGACTCAACAGTCGCGTCAAAAAATCAGCATAGCCAGGCATTGTGGCGGCTACACTTGCAACCTTTGATTGAATCGAGCTTAACGCCTCATTCACATCATCTGAGCCTACTCGATCCAAGGTCACATCAGGTAGCGCTGGAACCCCCAGTAAGCCATACAACAAGCACTGCCATTGCTGCGCATCTATCGCGTCTGTTACATTTGGCAACAACCGTCCAGTTCGAAAAAATACATCTTTACGCTGGCGGGCCTCACTCGAGCCCCCTACCTGAATATTAGCCATGCCAAAAATAGAGCTGTTAAAACTAATAATTTCAGAAAAATAATCTGACATATTTCTGTTATACATACAGACAAGTTCCGGCTTAATGTCTGCGTCGGGCAGTTGATCAACAAATTGCACCAAGGCAGCTAAGGTTAAATCTGTTCGTGAGTATGTCGGGCCGGATACATTCAAGCACACACAACCTAAGCTCAAACAGTTTTTCTGCCAAATCAAATCAGGAATAAAACTCGACTGCTCGGTCATATGCCAAGAAAAGTTCTTATAAGAAGCCTTACTGCATTCTTCTAACAACTTATCTTGGCTATTAGAATAAAACGTATTTTGCTCAACATCCGCACTTCTGTAGCTACTTTTCAGCACATCAGAAGTTGCGCTTATTACTCTCGCAGCATTCTTAGGTGAAGCCTTTTGCCAAGTTTGTGCAACAAATAATGTTTCAACTTCCTCCCTACCGGTGAGCATTGCTGTACTCTCTGCAGGATCTCGAAGCACTCCATCAACCGTTAAATCAATCCAAAAATCAGCATGCACACTGTTGTTTTCAGGCAGGCAAGTAAATGATGTAATATGGCCATCATCAAACGTAACATCACCAATGGAGCCCTTCGAAGATAGGCAAGTAATACCTAGCTTATTACAATGGCTTCGCATTAAATCAGTAAGGCCCGCCACCTCTAGCTGAACACCGTAACGTAATAATTTTTGCAAGTCCGGTCTATCTGCACCCGCTATAGCAAACTTACCTTGCTGGGCAACCGTGGCTGCTAGACTCAGAGTATCAAGATTATTTTTACCTGACTGAAAAAAAGATCTATACGCGGCGGTGATCAATGTTCCATCTTGCGCGGCAAACCCTAAACCGCCATAAGGAATAAAAAAACTTCCAGCCTCATTATTACAATCTAGACCTAGTGAATAGCCTGCGCGACACTGCCTAATAAGCTCAAACTCATTAATCTTCAGCAATTGAAGCAGTCGTAGGCTTTGCGGTGCGAGGGCCTCCAGCGCTGAACCATTAACACTTTGCAGCTCAATACTGGTCACACTGATGTTAAATGGCTTAAGAGTGGCGGCTAAAAATGCCGCAGAAAACCACAGCTCAACTCCAGCTCCTACTATCGCGATATGCTTAAGCGGCTCTTCGGACATCACGTTTTAGCTCCATATAGGCTTAACGATGAGGGAGGGTAAATCGCCGCACTTGCTTGAACTCGAGCAAGTGCTTGCTCATGGAAAGGAAGATCCATCAACTCTTTTGCACACTCACCGTACACTTGCTCTAGGTAGCGCTCAACACCAGACATATCAGGCACATTAACACGCGAGTCATAGCTTTTAGGTATAAGCCCCTGACCAAAATAAACCGCCAGCCAACTGGCAGGCATAAACAATCCTTGACGATATTGTTTTACCTGAGCAGTAACACGAAACAAATTGATTTTTTCTTGCAGCGATTCAGGCAGACTCATCGCTGCACACTCGCGCCAGAATGCACTATCATCACGACGGTTAAGCCAATAATGCAATATTAAAAAATCACGAATACGATCATACTCAAGATTCATCTGACGATTATAAATTTCTCGCTCAAGCCCAATACAATCCTCGCCCGGAAAAAATTCCAATAATTTTTGAATTGCCACTTGGATCAAATAAATACTGGTCGACTCTAGCGGCTCCAGAAATCCTGAAGCCAAACCAATAGCGATACAATTAGCCTTCCAGCCTTGCTCGCGCTTACCAGCCTCGAACTTAATAATACGTGGATCAGCTAGCGCTGGAGCATCAAGATCAGCTATAAGCCGGCTCGCAGCCTCATCATCGGAGATATATTTTGAGCTATATACCGCGCCGTTACCGGTACGACTTGTCAACGGAATACGCCACCGCCAACCACAATCATTTGCAAAGGTTTGCGTATAAGGATTAGGCACCGACACCCTCTCGCAGCCAACCGCCACGGCACGATCGCACGGCAACCACTTCCCCCAAGATTCATAGGGAACCTGTAACGCTTCACCCAGCAATAACGACTTAAAACCCGAACAGTCGATAAAAATCTCGGCGCTCAACTTGCTGCCGTTCTCAAGCTGTATGGCCGTTATTGCATCAGCGTGTGCATCAACATCAATGATCCGCCCTTCGATCCGCTCAACAGATCGATCGCAAGCATACTTTCGTAAAAACTGGGCATAAAGTGTCGCATCAAGATGAAATGCATAACCATATTCACCTCTTGGGCCATCATGAGTCGATATCGGATAATCAAATTTATGGGCATTTGCTGCCTGCACCGCAAATGAGTACTCACCAAACGGGCGAGCCTTTTGCTCCTTTTGCAGTCTCAGCCAATAATGGTGAAAGTCCACACCGTTAATATCATGGCCACACAATCCAAATGGATGTATATAAGATGATTTTTTATCGCCCCAACCATTAAACTGAATACCAAGCTTGTAGGTGGCATTGGTAGCCCGCATAAATTCATTTTCGTCAATGCCGAGCATGTCATTAAACTGGCGTATGTGAGGAATGGTAGCCTCACCGACACCCACCGTGCCAATTGCATCTGACTCTACCAAACGAATTTTAAAATTGCGGGGATCGAGAAAGCGTGCCAGCGCCGCAGCCGTCATCCAGCCTGCCGTACCGCCGCCAACAATAAGAATTTCGCGCTTTTTTTCCTGCTGCATAGGGTCTCTTATGTTTTTTGTTTGGGGTTGGAGATGACTCAGCAATCTTTAAATTAAACTTATCATACAGACAAAAAAAATGCGCACCCGAAAGTGCGCATTTTTATAGCTAGCTTAACTTATTTTAAAAGTTCGCACGTACGACAAATGACGCACGACGATCTTGTTTAAACCAGCTACGACCAGCTTCGGTTCCACCGTCATCCAAGATCATAAGAGTCTCGGTTTGGGTGTCCAGAAGGTTTGTAAACTGCAGACCAACTTGAACATTATCATTCACATTGTAATACACCGATGCATCCATATAGCCTGCATCATCACTCCACAATGGATATTTACTGATAACATCACGAGTGGTCAACAAGTACTTAGAGCGCCAGTTATAAGCTACTCGTGCACTCCAGTCGTTCTTCTCATACATCAACACTAAGTTAGCTGTATGCTCTGACTGCCCTTGGAAAGGTACGCTATCAAGACTTACTCGAGCACTGGTGTTTTCTTCATCACCACCAATCCAGCCAGCATCCTCATAGCTTTCTTCATTGTTAGGCACACCACTGGCATCAATATAAGTGTAGTTAGCCTGAACACCCAAGCCATCAAACGGCTCTGGCAACATATCAAAAAACTGTTGATATGCCAGCTCCACACCATCCATCGTACCTTCGCCACCATTACGAGTGCCAGTAACATCAGCCGTATTGGTAACCCCTGTTGTCGGGTTGGTATACGTTTGCGGGAACGCCCCGTGTATAAAGAAGTTATTTAAATCTTTGTGGAACACGGTTGCGGTTAACGAACCTACCGATGCAAAGTACCACTCCAACGACAAATCATACTGCGTGGATTCCATTGGCTGCAGATATGGGTTGCCGCCACTACCGGTCCAAGCACTAACGTATGCGCCCCGGATACCAGAGTATTCATTAACTGGTGGCGGATTGTTTGGATCGACCTGCGGCTGATCTACCTCAATCGACAAGGTGCCAAGGTCGGCCTGATTTTTCACGTCACCCATATCTGGCATTGCTATGGCTTTTGCCGCGGCAAAACGCATAATCAAATCATCAGTCAGCTCAAGCTTTAAGTTAAAGCTTGGTAAAAATGCATCATAATCAGAAACCGCAGTTAGCAGGTTCTCGGCGTTATTACCAAAGTTACGCTCATCATCAGACAAATAATTAAGACGATCTCCCGCCCAGTCATTCTCATCAGCATCGCCAGCCTCTTTAAGACTACCGTAAGTGCCTGCATCAACCTGGCCCTGCAAGTAAGCCTCTACAGACGCACTAGTCAAAGGTAACTGTATGTCACTTGGTGCCACATCTTCAGGAACCAAATCAGGGAATGCTACCGAACCCAAAGATTCACGCTCGATTTTGACATAGCGTAAACCAACATTACCGCTAAAACGCAAAGCATGTTCGTCTGAACCAAAGTCTAACCGCACGTAGGCCGCTTGATTGGTTTCAGTGGTATCAAATATTTGCCCTGGGCTAAATAGGCCAAATTCATCGTCTAGAACAACATCGGTACGATTTGGATAAGGCACCCAGTCGCCAGCGCCACTCTTAACAATCTCACGACGCTGATAAAGAAGATCTTGCACAAATTCTTCGGTCGGGTGAATTAGGCCGCCGCCTGAGATATCAACTACCCCGCCACCGTGAAAATCACTCCAATCGACCACTTCATAGTCACTCGCTTGCGACTCAACATCAGGCAAAAACAAAGCAGGGTTACCACCGGAGAATTCAGGCCCTACACTCCCCCAATTCCAATCGGTATTGCGTACTGTTTGCTGACGCTCTGCATAACGAACACCCACTTTTACCGCGCGCAATAAACCTGCATCGCCATCAAAGTGGTAGGTGCCGTCCAAACGGCCTGCGATAGAATCACCATCCGAACGCTCATAGTGATCCATGGCCGAACGCCACCAGTAAGAGTTAGGATCTTGGAAGTAGTTGCTATCACCAGCATCATCACCAGAGAAACCTGGGTAGCCAGTATCATAGATGCCTCCACCGTTTGCTCTATCGGCATCACGTACTCCGTTCCAAGGCTCAACCAGACCAAGGGTCGGGGTAGAGCTTGTGGTGTCATAATCTTGCAAAGCGTTAACACCTAGCATCACCACCAAATCGTTATCGACGGTCTCAGCTTGTACGTATTGCAAATCAGCCTCTAACTCAAACTGATCGGTAGGCGTCCATTTAAAGTTCACCGCAAAATCGTCAACCACGGTGTTGGTTTCTTTAAAGCGACGCTCTGATTGATACTTGTGACCAAATAGCGCGATGCCCTCATCGGCACCCACACCATCATTCCAAGCGCGAGGAATACGCTCTGCGTTATCATCAGCAGCTCGCCAACCGTCTGTGTCACCCATAAAACCAGACTCAAACAAGCCTTCATCATCAAACGAGAACTCAGTACCGTCGACAGGGCGCGTAAAACGCTTATCTTGTCCAGCACCCGGATCGTAATAACCACCTTGATATTTTAAGGCCGTTTCAGTCCAAGCCAAGGTGGCATCAGAGCGCATAAATTGGACGGTTGCTTCCATCGTTTCATCTGGGCTGGCCCACTGCAGGGCGGCCGCATAACCTTGACGCTCACGGTCATCTTCCTTCATAAGAAGGTTCGAGCCGTTAGGCATCCAAACGGTTCCAGTACCATCGCCTACAAAATTTTCTGCACCAGGCAAAACAGAAGCGTCGTAAATCACATAGGCATCACTCTGAATAGCGTGTGACTCGCCATAGAGCTTGGAGTAAGCAAAGTTCGCCAAAAAGCCAAATTCACCCACTTCAGTATTCCAGCGATCGCTGTACAAACCAGAAATGGTAGGGCTACTTTTTTCAGCCATATCGCCGTAAGAAATATCGCCACCTAGCGACAACACACGACCATCGGAATCAAACGGCTTACGAGTACGCAAGCTAACCGTACCGCCAATACCGCCTTCAATCATATCAGCAGTCTGGTTTTTATAAATATCTACGCCACCCATTAGCTCGGGTGATACGTCTTGGAAGCTAAGACCACGGCCAGAGTTAGCAGTGAAAGAGTCGCGGCCATTAAACTCACTACGGGTTGCACTCATACCGCGAATAACCGCGCCAGAACCTTCTACACTAAAGTGATCTGGATCATCTGGACCAGCAAAACGCTCGATCGATACACCAGGCAAACGTTGCATCGCTTCAAGCACACTGCGATCGGGTAACGAACCAATATCTTCTGCAGAAATAGCGTCTACAAATGTATCGGCGTCACGTTTAATATCTTGTGCGTTTTGTAAATTCAGTCGTGCACCTTGTACAACGATCTCCTCTAACATTTCCATATCATCGTTGGCATCATCTTGCGCCGACGCAACAACACTAGTTAAAACAAGCAAGGAGGAAGCAAGGGTAACAATCCCGGATTTCATACCGGGTCTGCGGGTACGAATAGTCATAGCATGATCTCTTTATTTATATTTATTAATAACATGAGCTTTATATGTGGCATGACCAACAAGCGAAAGCAGGTTTAATAGCTAATGCCTGGGCACGGCATGTTAGCGCTATCACACCTTGCAGGTGGTCATTACTAACAAATGATGCTCGATTAAAAACTAATAGTCAAACCTAAAAATTAGCACTAAACCTACTGTTACTGCTGGCTAGGCTCAAACCATAGCTATTTATACGACAGACATACCTAATAGTCAACGAGACCATAATGTTTTTTTAAAATCAACAATAACGCAGGCATAAAGAGCAAGAAAAGCTGCAAAACAGCCTTAAGGACAGCGCTGAGAAAAAAATGCTACAACGGCCGAGCTTAAAGCGTCTCTTACGCTAAGTAATCTCAACACATCTATACTTAATCCGCCTATAGCAGCTTCAATAATGGAATACCAAGAAGGGATGTTATCGCTAACAGTTAATTTATGAAAAAAACATCAAAGAACTGTGCCTTTCGTAAAGTCTCAAACACTCAGCCGTTAACGATAGCACTGACAATACCACTACAAGCCCTGACTCCCCGTGGCGCTTAGCCACCGGGAGTTAGCAAGCGTCATTATTTAATAGCGACCTTCGTTAAATAAGCTTTTTGCTGAGTGATATCAACAACCTCGCCTGCCACAGAGAATTCACCGCGGGCGCGAATGTCAGCCGACGAGCTTCCGACCATCACATCAAACACACCAGGCTCTAAGATATAGCGCATATCGCGATCATAAAAACCCAGCTGGTTAGCGGCTAATTGAAAGCTAACTGTGCGGCTTTGACCTGGTTCAAGCTCTACCCGAGTAAAGCCTTTAAGCTCTTGTACCGGGCGCGTCAAGCTGGCGACTTTGTCGTGCAAATACAATTGCACAACTTCAGTGCCAGCGCGTTTACCACTATTAGTTACTTTAACACTTAGGGTTACGTTGCCGCCGGCTTTAACCGGGCTGCCCTTAACCGTAATATCTCCGTAGCTAAAATTCGTATAGCTAAGGCCATGACCAAAGGGGTATAGAGGCGATGCATCACTAAATGCGTAGCCGCGCTTGGCGGTACCTTTATGGTTGTAGTACACCGGCAGTTGACCCACCGAGCGCGGCACCGTTACCGGCAACTTACCACCTGGGTTAACATCACCAAATACGCTACGCGCAACGGCATGACCCGCCTCTTGACCGAGATACCACAACTCCATAATGGCAGGCGCTTTGTCAGCCAATTCCGGAATTGCCAAGGGCCGTCCGTTTTGCAACAACACGACAGTGGGCGTACCAGTTGCTAAAACTTTCTCTACCAGCTCGCGCTGATCCCCGAGCAACTGTAAATCAGTACGATCACCTAAATGGCTTTCGGCCCAACCTTCACGAGAAGTTTGCTCGTTACCACCAACCACCACTAAGGCCAAATCACTGCCGGCAGCAAGTTTAACCGCCTCTGCCATCAAGCCGCGCTTGTCCTCGGCCGTAGCCAGTACGATTGCATCAGTATTCCAACGCTCTTTAGAGCGAGTATTGGCCGCCACAGAGTCAGCTCCCGCCTCACCTGCATCAATCGTCAAACGAGTACCACGGGCAAACTTCACCTCAGCTTGACCATCCAAGTAACTCTTTACACCTTCAAGAATACTCACCGTATGACGTGGCACATCACTGTAACCGCCCAACATTCCCTCATCGGCATGGGGACCGACAACCGCAACCGACTTTAATTTTTTAGCATCGATCGGCAACAGGTCAGCATCATTTTTTAACAACACTATCGCCTGCTCGGCAACTTTAAGAGCTAATGCTTGGTGCTCGGCATTGCCAACAAAAGCATCAACTCCCTCGGTATTTACGTAAGGGCTTTCAAATAAACCCAGCATAAATTTTTCGCGCAACACACGGGCCACAGCGGTATCGATTAGCGACTCTTCCACTTTGCCTTGTTCAACTAAGCTTACAAGCTCAAGGTAAGTATCACCGTCCGGTAGCTCCATATCCACGCCAGCTTGCAACGCAGCCACAGCGGCCTCGGCCTTAGTGGCAACAATATTATGCCGAGTCATCAACTCGGCAATGGCATAATAGTCGCTCACCAACACCCCATCAAAACCCCACTCACCGCGCAGGATATCATTCAATAACTGACCATTAGCGTGTGATGGTACGCCGTCAATTTCATTGTAAGATGCCATTACGCTGCGCGCGCCTGCGAGCTTAACCGCCGCCTCAAATGGAAACAAAAATACTTCGCGCAAGGTGCGCTCACCAACTGGAGTCGGTGCGATATTCATGCCCCCGGTAGGCTCGCCATGACCGGCCAAATGCTTAAGCGTGGCAATAACTCGGTCGCGGCCAATTGTATCGTCAGCCCCCTGAAAACCACGTACCGCGGCAACACCCATTTCGGCAATTAAGTAAGGGTCCTCGCCCATAGTTTCTTCAATACGGCCCCAGCGCGGATCGCGCGCCACATCTAAAATAGGGGTCAACGCCTGCTGCCCACCGCGACGACGCACTTCGGCCGCGGTAACCGTGTACATTTGCTCGATCAGCGCAGGGTTCCAAGTGCTCGCCAAACCAATTGCTTGCGGAAAGCTTGTTGCATCGCGTGCGGCATGGCCGTGCAAGGCCTCTTCATGAAAAATAGCAGGAATTCCCAAGCGAGTATTCTCGACCAGCCAACGCTGCGCGGCATTTACAAACGCAACCGTCTGCTCTGGCGTTTTGTTGGCGGTAACCTGCGCTTTGTTTTCGGCAGGCCGAGCGATTTGACCAATCCCCAAACCCAAAATATCTTTTGCTTTAACGTCGGTAAATACACCGGCATCTGTTTCTAACTCTTGTCGCGCTGCCCAAACGGCCTGCAACTGCGAGACCTTTTCCTCTAAGCTCATGCGTCCCAATAAATCATTCACTCGCGCATCTACCGACAAATTCGGATTTTTATAAGCGAGTTCGTCAGCGGCGGAAACAGTTGTGGCGCTGCTAAAACCTGCACCAATTAACACTATCATCGATAAAATTCGTGCTCTGCAAATCATCATGCCTTTGCCTCTCGTATTATTATAAATGTTGTCTGCCTACCAATTCGGACGACGCAGCCACAGACAAAAATAAGTTTAAAAAAAAACGGGCTGCAGCTCTCACGTAAAGAGCAGCAAACCCGTTTTAATAAAGTCATTTAACCGACTTCTAAAATATCGTTAGCGCACAAAGCGGTTGATGATATTTTCATACAGCTCTTGCTGCCCGCTGGTCTGTGCAGGCTCGCCATTAGCGTTACCTATCGCAGCCAAAGCCTCTAAGCTCAGCTCACCCGCCGCAAACTTGGCACCCTCGCCAGCGTTAAAAGTGGCATAGCGCTCTTTGCGCATGGCTTCAAGCTTGGAGTTTTGCAGCAAGTCATCAGCAATAATCAATGAACGAGCAAATACGTCCATACCGCCAATGTGACCGTGGAAAGTATCAACCAAATCGGTCGAGTTGCGACGACGCTTGGCATCAAAGTTAACACCACCCCCAGCCCAACCGCCAGCGCGCAACATAACCAACATCATTTCAACAGTCTCGTTGATGTTGTACGGGAACTGATCGGTATCCCACTGGTTTTGATAGTCGCCACGGTTGGCATCGATCGAGCCCAACATTCCAGCGTTAGCCGCCACTTGCATCTCATGATCCATCGTGTGACTGGCCAGAGTTGCGTGATTGGTTTCGATGTTTAATTTAAAGTCTTTGTCTAAACCGTGGTGACGCAAAAAGCCGATCACAGTTTCGCTGTCAAAGTCGTACTGATGCTTTGATGGCTCCATTGGCTTTGGCTCAATTAAGAAGCTACCGGTAAAGCCGTTGGCGCGACCGTAGTCGCGGGCCATAGTTAAAAAGCGCGCCATGTTCTCTTGCTCGCGACCGATATCGGTATTTAGCAAGCTCATGTAACCTTCACGGCCACCCCAGAATACGTAGTTCTCGCCGCCCAGTGCGATGGTCGCATCGATGGCATCTTTCAGCTGAGCGCCGGCAAACGCTACAACGTTAAAATCTGGGTTGGTAGAGGCGCCATTCATAAAACGCGGGTTAGAAAACAAGTTGGCGGTGCCCCACAACAACTTCATTCCAGAAGCGTCTTGTTTTTCTTTGGCCCAGCCAGTCCACTGCTGTAAACGCTGCTGAGTTTCGGCGCGGCTAGCGCCTTCCTCAATAACATCCACATCGTGGAAGCAATAAAATGGAGTGCCGATTTTAGTGAAAAACTCAAATGCAGCATCAAGCTTCATACGCGCACGAGTCTCGGCATCTTGACCTTCGTTCCACGGAAACTGTAGTGGCCCCGGACCAAACGGATCGTGGCCAGCACCACAAAAGGTATGCCAGTAACAAGTTGCAAAACGCAAATGCTCCTTTAGGGTTTTACCGGCAACAACGCGATTCTCGTCGTACCATTTAAACGCTAAAGGGTTGTCCGACTCGGGGCCTTCGTAGGCAATCTTACCCACACCCTTAAAATATTCTTTATCACCAATGAGTACGCTCATATCAAATCACCTTTGCTTGAGTCAGCAGTTACCTGAAGGTACTGCTTAGCCTATTAAGTCGTTAAACCTGTTTCATCAAACGCACACCAAATGCGCCTTGATATTGCTGGCCGGGTTCAAGTATTTGCAACCCCTCACCAGTATTCAATGCATCAATACCGCCACTCATCGGCTCGACCGCGAGCGACTGCCGCTCAGGCGGCGTGTATAACTGCAAAAAATTCATTCCATAAGCGCCGGTTTGTTGCCATAACTCCAGCCCATAACCGACACTCTTACTGTAAAACCTAACGTACTGCTCCCCGCCACTGTCAGCACTCAACACAAAACAATTATCCAGTTGTGTGTCAGTTAATGACATCGACTGGGTAAACCGCTCGTCGATTGTATGCCCTCCGGTAGGCAACATACGCTCGTCAATTTCGCAACGTTGCATAGGCGGCGTTTGTAATTGGCACTCGGCCAAGTCACAGCCCAAGGTGTAATAAGGGTGCCAGCCGATGACAACGGGTATCGCGCAATCATCGCGATTAGTCACCGTCAACTCAACATCTAAAGCCCCCTCGGCACGCAAGGTGTAAACCAACTCAACGGCAGCGGCAAAAGGATATCCCGCCTCTGCCGTTGAGTTGTAGCGCAAAGTAACGCTGTGCGCTGTGGCCGTTTGCTCTTCGGCAATAATGTTAGCGGCTGTACGATACAAAAAACCGTGCAATGCAGTTTGTGTGACCGCTTCATTGACGGCAAACTGATGCGACTTACCGGCAAATTGATAACGTCCATCACGCAAACGATTAGCAAATGGAAACAATACTGCACTGCGGTAGCCAGGGTTATGCGGCAGCTCGGAGCAAACAACCCCATCAATCACATTACGCACACCGACAGGAGTAGCAAACTCCAGCTCATTGATCATTCCGCCCAACTCTGGGTAGAGTGTCGCGGTCGATGAGCCCGCCTGTAACTGGATCGCTTTAGTCATGAGCAACGACCGCTTTACTTAACGCTAGGCAGCTGATCCTGCCATGCTTGGTAAGCAGCCTGATATTCATCGGCTTGCGCACTGTTGGGTTCAATCACATCTATACGATCTAAACCGGCAAACGCTTCGCTCGCACTGGCATAATAACCTCGGCCTAATGCCGCACCGCGCGCCGCACCCGCTGCGCCATCGGTGTCATACACCTCGATAGCCGCCTGGGTAGTGTTAGCAAACGTCTGCGCAAAAACATCACTCAAAAACATATTGCCCTTGGCCACCTTAATAACCTCACAGCTACCGCCCAGACTTTTTAATACGTCAAAGCCTTGATTAAGCGCAAACACAATGCCCTCTTGTGCGGCTCGTACCATATGCCCTAAACCGTGACGGTTAAAATCAATATTCCGAATGTGAGCACCAAGATTCTGGTTTTGGTAGATACGCTCTGCACCATTGCCAAATGGATGAAATACTAAACCTTCACTGCCCACCGGCACTTTGGTGGCTAAATCGTTTAACAACGGATAACTGACTTCACCGCCGGTCGCGAGCATTTGCCGCAACCAGCTGTACAACCGACCGGTGCCATTGACGCACACCAATACACCATTGCGGCGCTCAGCCTCGGTATCGGTTACATGCACAAATGTATTCACACGCGATAGCCGATCGGCAGCATTGTTATCTGTCACACCGTAAATAACTCCTGAAGTTCCGGCAGTGGCAGCCACTTCTCCGGCCTGCAGAACATTCAAACTAAAGGCGTTATTAGGCTGGTCGCCCGCGCGATAACTGATCTTGACCCCACGTTTTAAGCCAAGTTCGGCAGCAACAGCATCACTCACGGTACTTTGCTCGCCGATGTTAGGCACAATCGTGGGCAATAACGCCTGCGACATTCCCCAGTGCGCCAACAACTGCGACGCTGGCGCACGCTCGAGGTAATCCCAGAAAATGCCTTCTGAAAGCCCCGAAGACGTAGTCGTAATCTCACCCGACAAACGCATAGCAATAAAATCACCGGGCAACATCACTTTGTGCACACGAGCAAAAAGTTCTGGCTCATTCTCTTGCACCCAACGCAGTTTCGCCGCGGTAAAGTTACCGGGTGAATTGAGCAGGTGATCAAAACAGTAGTCATCGCCCAGCGCTTCTAACGCGGCTTGACCATACGGTACGGCACGGCTATCACACCAGATAATAGAAGGCCGTAATACCTGTTGCTGCTCATCGACCAACACCAAACCATGCATTTGATAAGCGATGCCAACCGCGTCAATCTGTTTCAGATCAACTTCAGTGGTAGCGGCAATTTTTGCCAACCCTTGCTTAACACACTCCCACCAAGCATTGGGGTCTTGCTCTGCAAAACCGACTTGAGGACTGCTGATTTCAAGCTCCACCTCGGGGTAAGAGGTTGTGGCTAAAGTGCGACCTGAGGCACCATCAATAACCGCAAGTTTGGTAGACGAGCTACCTATATCGATACCGAGAAATATCATGGCTTCCCACTTATTGTGTTTTTACCTAGTCATCAGCTCGCAACCTACCAGTAGCCGACACTTATATACATTACAGCAAATAATAGCTTATTGTCTTTTTGACCACAAGGCTTTTGCTTGAATTTTTACCCAAACTCGTCCAAATTAGCTTGCCATACTGCAAAGAGCCACTCAATCAGCTATTTCGAGACAAAAAAGATCGAATATAAAAGTGGTATCATATAGTAAAATCGCGCCTCGCTTGTTATTGGCGCATATCGACTCAATCACTCCAGCCGGATAAGACAGTGCCAGATACAGATCACCCCTACAGTAATCATGTTGAGCCAGCGCGCACCCCCAGCAACGTAATCCAGGCGCTGTCCATCGACAACCTAATTTTTGGTTTAGACAATGGCAACCTAGATATCTTGCTGATTAAGCACCGCGACGGTATCAGCAAAGGCCGCTGGGGACTACCTGGTGGCTGGATTCGCTATGACGAGAATTTACGCGACGCCGCAACTCGGCATCTTAACGAGCTCACCGGCGTGCAAAACATCTACCTAGAACAACTAAAAACCTTTGGGCGCGTCGACCGCTTCCCAAATGAGCGCGTTGTCACCATAGCCTATTACGCCTTAGTCAGCGCCGAAGACTACAGCTTAGTGGCCGGCAACGGCGCGGCTGATGCCAGCTGGTTTAGTGTCCGCGACCTACCTAAGCTTATTTATGATCATACCGAGATTTTGCAATACGGGATTGAATTTTTGCAGCAGCAAGTACGCCGTCGCCCCATTGGTTTTAATCTGCTGCCAGAAAAATTCACCCTATTAGAGCTTCAAGATTTATACGAAGGGGTTTTGGGCACTAAGCTCGACAAACCTAATTTTCGGCGCAAAATCATGAAAATGAACCTGCTCGCCAGCTGCGACGAAAAACAACAAGGCGTCGCTCATCGTGCCGCCAAGCTTTACCGCTTTGATGAACAAGCTTACCAAGCACTTACCGAAAAAGGCTTTTCGTTCGAGATCTAACCCCCCCAAATAAGCGCCCCTAGGGCGCTGCCCCCAGCTACCTGCAATTTTTTTATAATTTTTTTATCGCAACACTTGAGGTTTTCGTTATTTTTGACTATCTTATAGTTCTGCTGACCATAAGATGACACATTGCGGTCAATAGATATCCTCCACAAGGAGACCATGATATTGCTGACTATGACTCACAAGAAGTCACTTTAATAAAAACCAGTTAGGCACACATTCGCTAACGAGCAACGATTCTTTTCCAGCTCTTTGCCCAAACAGCTGGAACACGATGCCACCAAGCCCAATATATTCGGCAAAAGGCGGCAGCTCTTTGCGTTTGCTTATAAATAATAATCAAAGGATGGGTAATACCAACATGCATACGCCCTTTCGTTCATTGATATCGGTTGCCGGCGAGCTCCAGCTATTTAACCGTCAACCCACAAGTAACAAACTTTTGCTTGGTGAACGACCGCACACTGCCATCCATAATCTCAACACTCATAGCCCCAGCAAGTAAGCAGCCCTACCGCAGAGGCTGGTCACAGTGAGCTTATAGATTAACCTAGATTTCACACATTACGGCTTTACACCACTGATTTTGACATGACTTTGAAAAGAAAACCGTTATCAATACCGACGAGTTAAAACCCAGTTATCTCGGCACCTCCGAGAGCTGTCGCCGGTAAATCTAAAACACGAGGCAACCTCAGGAAGCTTTCCCCAGTTGGAGTCATCCACTGGGGTTTTTTTTGCTTATAATTTTAAAAAGTTAACCGGCGAAATCTCGTTTACACTGTTAAATACCGCTAATATAGTCCTCACATACTATTAATATTTAGGAGTTCTCATGCCCTCAGTCGCCCGACTCACCGGCATCGTTTTAGTCACCGCACTGGTCAGTTGTAGTAACACGGCCAAGCTACCTAACATCTCATCGGTACTGCTTGATAGCACAGGCCAAAACGGTCGCGCCTGTATCAAGGCCAACGATATTCGCGGCTACGGTGTACTCGAGCAAGACGTGATTTCTATCGACGCTCGCAACCGTTATTACCTTGCGACGGTATTGCCCGGCTGCATCGATCTTGCAAGTTCCAGCCGCGCGATGTTTGGCAGCCGCTCATATGAAGTCTGTGGCGGCGGAATGGGACAGGTGCAGACAGGGGGCGACAATTGCACCATCCGCCATATTTTTGAGTTTGATAACCGTGAGGCCGCATTTGCCGCGCACGACAGCGCAGTTAAGGCCCGCAAAGCGGCAGCTGACAACACAGAGTAAACCGCATTTTAATGCCCTAGCCTTCCCTAACCAACAGCTAAGGCAACCCTGCCCACTTTACCTACCGAGACTGTCAGCAGGCCGCGCCATGCGGCTATAAGGCCGGACATCGAGTATTGTGTTTTTATCCTGTATGAATGATATTGGCTCGGGCGCCTCCTTCACCGCTATGCCTACATTACGGCATATGCCCTAATGGCAGAGGGAAACCTACCATTATTGCGCACCTGTACGGCAGACAAAATAGCATCACATTGTCCGCTTACGGTTAGTCACTACATACGGCTTGACACTTTACTGTACCAATCGTCTACACTAAGTGTCTGCCGCATTACGCCCAGACATAACCTCGGAACACATTTATGAAGTTAGCACGAATTGATATAGACCAAGTCCTGCCCCTGCGTCACCTCGTGCTATGGCCAGATCGCACCGAAGATTTTTGTCGCATTAGCGGCGACGAAGATGCCCTACACTACGGCGCTTTTATCGATGACCAGCTGGTATGCGTAGCCTCTATTTTTATCGAGGGTGGCAATGCTCGTCTGCGTAAGTTCGCCACCTTGCCAGAACGTCAAAACCAGGGAATTGGCAGCGCCTTACTCGCCCATATTTTAGAAGAGCTAAAAGATCATGACGCCAAGCGTTTTTGGTGTGATGCTCGCTCATCCGCCACGGGGATTTACACTCGATTTGGCCTAGCGGTCGAGAGCGAGCCATTCAATAAGGGCGGGGTCGATTACGTCAAAATGGCCAAACAGTTATAAAGTAGCTAATAAGCATGACACGCTCTACTGGATAATAATAAGACCGCCATACGCCGCAAAATAAAGGCGACTTTATATTAAGTCGCCCACACCCAATCCAATGACACCTCGCCCCCAAAAAACAGCTAAAGCGCTGTGAAATCCTTAACGGCAGCCTCTAAACCAACTGCTTGGCTTGTAGTTTAGGAAAAATATCGCTAATCTTATGGTTTTAATGACTATAAGATGTAGGGAAGGCGCCAATTAACTGCCACCCTCAATGCACGAGGTAACATCTGGCGTGAAAATTACCGCAGCCAAAGTGATCGTTTGCAGCCCTGGGCGCAACTTTGTCACCGTTAAAATCACCACCAGCGAAGGCGTTTACGGGATTGGCGATGCCACCCTAAACGGCCGTGAAAAATCGGTCGTCTCGTACCTTGAGGATTATCTGTTGCCGGCGCTTATTGGCCGCGATCCACAGCGTATTGAAGATATTTGGCAGTTTATCTACCGCGGTGCTTACTGGCGCCGAGGACCTATTGGCATGACGGCACTGGCCGGTATCGACACCGCCCTGTGGGACATTAAGGCCAAACTCGCCGGCATGCCCTTATACCAATTACTTGGTGGCCGTAGCCGCGATCGGATTATGGCCTACACCCACGCCAACGGCAAAGATCTGCCAAGCACCCTAGAGGCGGTAGCTCGCGCCCGTGATGCCGGTTACCAAGCCATCCGCGTGCAATGTGGTATTCCCGGTGTGGCCAGCACTTACGGCGTCGCCAAAGAGGGCAAAGCCTACGAACCTGCCGATGCCGATTTACCAACCGAATCCGTTTGGTCGAGCGAAAAATATCTAAACTTTACACCTAAATTATTTAAGGCAATTCGCGACGAATTTGGCGACGATCTTCACTTATTGCACGATGTTCACCACCGACTTACCCCGATAGAAGCCGCCCGACTCGGCAAAGAGTTAGAGCCTTTCCATCTGTTTTGGCTAGAAGATGCGATACCGGCAGAAAACCAAGAAGGTTTTAAACTACTACGCCAACACACCACCACCCCCATTGCCGTAGGCGAAGTATTTAACAGTATTCACGATTGTCGTGAGCTGATCGAAAATCAGCTGATCGACTATATTCGCACCACCATCGTCCACGGCGGCGGTATTACTCATGTGCGCCGTATTGCCGATCTCGCCTCGCTGTATCACGTGCGCACTGGGTTTCACGGCGCTACCGATTTATCGCCCGTATGCATGGGCGCCGCGCTGCACTTTGATTACTGGGTGCCCAACTTTGGCATACAAGAACATATGCCCCACAGCCCACTCATGGAATCAGTGTTCAGCCGTGCCTATGAATTTAAAGAAGGCTACTTTACCCCCGGCGAAGCACCTGGCCACGGGGTAGATATTAACGAAGCTGAAGCCGCCAAACATCCTTACAAACGCGCTTGCCTGCCGGTTAATCGATTAGAGGATGGCACGTTATGGCACTGGTAATAGTGGCTATTGTTAAACGAAAACTTAAAACCCTTTAAACATAGCTTTATAAAATTAACATACACACTAAAAATGATAACTGGAGATTGTTATGCAATTTAATAAAAACCTAACTCTGCTCGCCATGGTCGCTGCACTAGCAGCCTGCGGTGAACAACAAAGCGAATCGGTCACAGCCGCCAACCAAGCGCCGGCTGCCGCGACAACAGAAGAGGTGCCCGACGTTATCCAAAAAGAGGCCGAAAATCGTCGTATGGCCGCCGAGCGCAAATATGTCTCACAACCACTGGTTAGCAATATCTACACCGCGGATCCATCGGCCCATGTATGGAATGACACGCTCTATATTTACCCCTCTCATGATATCGAAACTGACATCGCGATGGATGACAGCGGCGCGCACTTTGCCATGCGCGATTACCATGTTCTATCACTGACCGAAGCCGGCGGCGAAGTAACCGACCACGGCGTGGCGCTCGATGTAGATGATGTCCCTTGGGCCGAAAAACAAATGTGGGCACCAGACGCGGCGAAAAAAGGCGATAAGTACTATTTGTACTTCCCCGCCAAAGATTATGACGGCATCTTCCATATTGGCGCTGCCGTTAGCGACTCCCCCACAGGCCCATTCACCGCTGAACCTAAGCCCATCGAGGGCAGCTACAGCATGGACCCAACGGTATACGAAGACACCGATGGCGAATACTACATGTACTTTGGCGGTATCTGGGGCGGTCAATTGCAGCGCTGGAGCACCGGTGAATATGTCGCTGAAGATAGCTACCCCGCCGATGACGAGCCTGCTTTGGCGCCATTGATTGCTAAAATGGGCGACGACATGCTCAGCTTTGCCGAGGCGCCAAAAGAAATCATGCTGCTGGATACCGACGGCACGCCGATTAAAAATGGCGATAACGAGAAACGCTTTTTTGAAGCCGCATGGGTGCACAAATACAACGACACCTATTACTTCTCATACTCAACTGGCGACACTCACAATATTGCCTACGCCACTGGCGATAACCCATACGGCCCATTTACCTATCAAGGCGTCGTTTTAGAGCCTGTATTGGGTTGGACCAACCACCACTCCATCGCCGAGTTTAATGGCCAATGGTATGTCTTTTACCACGACACACAACTCTCTGGCGGCCAAACGCACCTACGCAACGTGAAGATGATGCCAATCACTCACAACGCCGACGGCACCATTGAAACCGTTAACGCATTTGCCGATTAAAATCGACCTTTAGCCGACACAAAAAAGCCGGAGCCTAGCTCCGGCTTTTTTGTGTCGGTGTGTTTTAGCCCGTGGGGCATCAAAACTATCGCTTAACAAAAATCCACTTAGTTATAAAAGCATTCATATAAAAAGACAAACTGATAAATACTTACTGACATCGCAGCAATGCACTTAAAGCAAGCCATAAACTTAACCTCAAGAGCTTATCCAAATGCGATGTTACCACCAAGAGTAACCTCACATCGTCAACCAGCAAGATTAAATAACGAGCTACTGCTTTTACGTTATACTGGCCGCCACTCTTCTTATGACACCCATCCGAGCCTCTATGCCATTTTCAAACCTTGGGTTATGTGACCCTATTGTACAAGCCATTACAGAGCTAGGTTATAGCGCACCCACCCCAGTTCAGAAACAAGCTATCCCTCTTATCCTTGCAGGAAAAGATCTAATTGCCACCGCTCAGACCGGAACAGGTAAAACCGCAGCCTTTGTTTTGCCGTTATTAGAGAACATTAACAAAGAGCGAAAACTGCGGGGCAAGCGAATACGAGCACTTATCTTAACGCCAACACGCGAATTAGCCGTTCAAGTGGCGGCTAATGTTGCCCAGTACAGCAAACATCTAAACCTAAGCTCTATGGCTGTTTATGGCGGCGTTGAGCTTGAGCCACAAAAGCAACGTTTAATAGACGGAGTTGATATTCTGGTGGCCACACCTGGCCGGCTCATTGACTTGGCCCACCAGCGTGCACTGCACTTTGATGAACTTGAAGTACTGGTATTAGATGAAGCCGATAGAATGGTTGATATGGGTTTTGTCGGTGATATTAATAAAATAATTGCACGCCTACCTGCAAGCCGTCAAAACTTATTATTCTCGGCCACAATGAACCATGCGGTTCACACCATTGCCGATAATTTTTCTGACAGCAAGATGAGCAACCCCGCCTCTGAGATATCGATTTCACCAAAATCTACAACTGCCGCCACCATAAGCCAATGGTTAATAACGGTAGATAAAGACACAAAATCGGCACTCCTGAGTCATTTAATTAACACCGAGCAATGGGATCAAGCGCTGATCTTTATCGAGAAAAAACACGGCGCTGCCAAGCTGGTTGATCAGCTGGCAAAGCGAGGCATTAAAGCCGATGCTATTCACGGCGATAAAAGCCAGGCCATGCGTGAAAAAATATTGGCCGACTTTAAGTCAGGAAAACTCAAATACTTAGTGTCTACCGGTGTTTCTGCACGAGGCATCGACATTGGCGATTTAAGTCGCGTGGTAAATTATGACCTGCCCTTTAAGCCAGAAGAGTATATTCACCGAATAGGCCGCACCGGCCGAGCTGGAACCGCTGGCGAAGCGATTTCGTTTGTTGCTATGGGGGACTTTAAAAACCTATGCGCCATTGAAAGTCGCTTAAACCATATTATCGACCGCAAAGAAATCGAGGGGTTTCCAGTTAGAAAAGTCGTCCCCATTTCTATTTTAAACTATGTACGTAAAAGTCAGCGCTAAAAACTCTACCTGTTAAAGCTAATTTTTATATCGGTGTAAATTGCTTTAACAGCGACCCATTGGTTGGGAACTTATCTAACAGCTCAACCAATGTTTTTGCCCCCTCCATTGGCCTTAAATTAGTAAGTGATCGGCGTAAAGCTCGTACCTTATCAATATCTTTAGGCGCGAGTAAAAGCTCTTCACGACGCGTGCTACTTTTGGCAACATCCAGCGCCGGGAATACTCGATGGCTGGCAATCTCACGCGAGAGCACCAGCTCCATATTACCGGTGCCTTTAAACTCTTCAAAAATGACTTGATCCATGCGGCTGCCGGTATCTACCAAAATGGTGGCCAAAATAGTGAGCGAACCGCCGTTTTCAATGTTTCTAGCCGCGCCAAATAGTTTGCGCGGTATCTCTAATGCCCGAGCATCAACCCCGCCCGACATGGTTTTTCCACTACTCTTGCGCTCGGCATTGTGCACCCGCGATAACCGTGTAAGAGAATCGATCACAATCATCACATCATGACCTTCCCCTGCCTGCTTGCAGGCTGTATCTAGCAGCTCATTGGCCACCCGAACATGCTCGGTATAACTTTCATCCGACGATGACGCATGCACCTCAGCCGGTACGCTACGCTTAAAATCGGTTACTTCCTCTGGCCGCTCATCAATCAGCAACGCATACAGTTTAATATCGGGGTAAGCCTCGCCCACCGCCTGACAGATATGTTTTAAAATTGTTGTTTTACCCGAGCCAGGTGGCGCTACTATCAAACCGCGTTGCCCCATACCGATAGGCGTAATCAAATCCATCGCTCGTACCGATAGTTCGCTAGAACCGGACTCTAAGCGAATGCATGGAGCAGGGTGCACAGCCACGCCATTTAAAAAGCGTTTTTTAGGGTCGCCCGGATACAAATCCTCGACAAGCTCCTCTGAGGCTGCAACACTTTTAGGCTTTTTATTTTTTAACGTTAATGTTTTTCTTGTCATAGTATCGATTAATAGCCTTATTAGATTAGGTACTTTCTTTACTTCGCAATACCGCGATAAACGCCTTAGTATTAAGCGCCTAGGGAACCTTATTACGTGCCCAATAATGGCAGATGCTTGCGGGTTTTATAGGTTAAACCAAGCTCTATACAATGCTTTATAGCCGCTTCTGGTAATTCCTCTGAGAGGCTTACAACTATGGCTCTATTGCCCTGAAACTCCAACAAATTGCCGTATAGCTCTCTAAATGTGTCCACCAAAGTCGTATTGCAGTTAAAGAGCAGATAGCAATTATTCGGTGACTTTGGCTTCCAATCAATACGAATTGGGCTACCTGTTTTAACGCTATAACTAGGCTCCCCCCACTTTAATGACTCTTCGATCTTTCCTAGATCTAAACTGGCAGAAATTTCAAATATCCAACCACGTAAGATTTCAATCTTGCTTCGGGCATTTTCGGGGTAACTTTTAAAGCGATTGTTAACGCTTATATCCATTGAATAACTCTATCAGTTAACGAAAACACAACAACATAAAAAATGTTACGGCCGTTTGACTATTTTCACACACAAAATAAAAGCAAGCATTAATAACATATTTCAGAAACCATGCTATTTGTTAGCTTTACTAAATCGTCAGGGCTTAATTCTATTTCAAGCCCTCTACGACCGGCACCAACGTAAATCGTTGAATAGTTGAAGAAGTAATGGACACCCAAAATCGCCGAAATAAATGTCGCACTGGCTATGCTTGTGTACGCCCAGCATGGGCATGAACTAATGAGGTGAAAGTCCTCTGTAGGAAGATCACCCTCGAAAACCATGTTGTGATTAGACGATAACTACTAGCGAATGGCAAGGGCAGCCCCGCGAGGGTCTGCCTGAAGGACAGATATATTGCTCCTGCAATATCTGCATTTCCTACACCCTTGTAGGTCAAGCCAGACGCAAAACTGCGAGCTGATGAACAAGAACATCATATAAGGCGTAGGCTGGAGGCAAGTTGGCAGGGTCGGCCCGCGCAGCGCTTTGGGTCCAAGACGGTGAAGCCATGTGATCTAACGACCACCGTAAATGATGCAGGTCAGGGGCGTAAGCAGGACGTGGAAGCTTTGCGCAGTGACAGTTCATGCTCTTATCTGGGGAGATATGCTTAACACGCGATCGGAAATCAACCAGTGTCTAGTGAAGCCTGGGAAGTTCAGTTCTTCCAAGCGAACAGACTGTATGGCTTCTTTTTGTCGGATATGAATCCCTTCTGACATTTAACGTTCACGCCAGTGGTTGGTGGAGCGTAGCGTAACCAATCCACTGCGCGTAATTGATATGCTTAGTCCCACCAAAACCCTAATCTTTTTTCTTTCCTTATAACGTTCTGAAGTACTTTTAAGCCATAATCTTCTTCACTTAGATCAACCCCTTCGATTTGATCCATTATCTTTTCAGGAATCGGCTGCCCAGATTCTTCCATCATTTCAATCATTTCATCTATACAGCCATATCCCTGGTCTACGATATCTGGACAAAATGAGTAAATCTCACTTGCAAATGCCTCAAGGTCATCGGGTAAAGAATCAAATGTGACTTCGCAACGATTATGATCTATATTGTCGATTGAAACTCCATACATAGAATCCCAAGCTGTCAGCCTATCTATAATGTCATCTGGAGATAAATCATAGTTAGCGCCATTTGTTTCTTTTTCTTTGATTATGTCAAATTTATTCATTGTGACTTCCATTCTCTAATTAAAAGTTTGGTGTTCCCCTCAAGAAGAGGCGCGCTTTAGCGCGTCCTTCTTACTTGAATTGTTATATTTTTAGTGCGATTAGATTAACCCATAGCAAAAATACACACAACACCGAGGCTCCAAACGCAAGCATTCTATGCTTCACATGGTTATAGGTTATGTGGATATATGCTTGTGTACATCTAAGGATCGCAAATATCCATGCAACAACAACCGCCACATAGGTTTCTATACCTAAAGCAATGTACAGCGTGCAAACAATATAAAATAAGACAGGAATTTCGAACAGGTTGTTAAAGCAGCGAGTCGTTTTTGTGACGATCTCTGGAACGTCTTGACCTTGCATTAATTTAAAATAACCCGCTGGAATGTGACCATTTTTTACACTATAAATCCTCGCTTTAACGGCTATCAAGCCTACCAAAATGGTTAGAATCGATACGATAAACATTGCATAAATCATCACTCAGTTCCTTATAGGTTTTGGGAAAGACTTGATCTTAACAATAATCTATATATGATAAAGGTCATATTTAGATTATTGAGATTTAGAATGCCCTACTCAAAAAAACATAAAGAAAGAACCAGAAAAAGCATTCTGGAAAGCGCCCAATCGTTATTTTCTTCAAAAGGATTTAGTGCAGTTACTGTGAATGAGGTGATGCAAGATTGCTCCCTCACAAGAGGGGCCTTTTACGCTCACTTCAAAAGTAAATCTGAATTGTATAGTGAGGCTCTAAAGTTTTCGGCAACGAATAGTGAGCTAGCCAAAATGAAACCTAAAGAAACATCCTCAAAAGAGTGGCTAAGTCAGTTGTTAAATGGATATCTTAGTATTGAACATGTGAACGGCGAAAAACCGTGTCCTCTGGCTTTTTTGGCAACTGATATTGTTTCACAAGACAAAACAGCAAAGAAGGCGTATGCGCACACCTATAAGAACATGAATAAAATTATTATTGAGTATGCTGGAGCTGACGCCCCTCGTAACAAAGATGATATACTTTCATTAACTTCAATGATTATCGGGGCGGTAGCCGTTTCAAGAACAATTGAAGATAAGAGTTTAGTTAAAAAAATCTTGGCCTCTTGCCGACAACAAGTACGGTCGATGCTTGATGGGATATAAACGCCTCGCTAAGAGGCAAAAAATAGTTGATTAAAATAAGCGACGCAGGAGCAAAAACCAAGTGTTTTTTGTCCTTTTAAGCGACTTGTTATATGCGACCTGCTTTGAGTGCTTGTTTAATACAATACTTAGCAACTAATTTATGAAAAGGCTTTATAAAAGCCATGTACACTTTACCTGTTTTAGTTTTTAAATTAACTAAGGTAGAAACAGAAAACTCTTGTTCTGATAATTTTAAAACAGATAACCACATATCCATATTAGGCTCATACGCACCACAAATAACTTCTGTAGTTTCTACTGACTCGATTACAAGGAAGCCAGCTTTATTACCTGCCTGAATATCATCTAGTGGCAGACTCATTTCTGTATTACTAGCCGAGAAGCCAAAGTGTTTCACTATGGAATTACGCAAAGATAAAGCGAGTCGCACTGGTTTGGGTAAAAAACCAAATATGCTGTGATATACATTTTTAGCTTCAAGGTTAGTTTTATTAACCCGAACTTTAAATGAATCTCGGTAATAAGAATTGACCTCTTTACCGTTGATTTTTGTTTCTAATGGAAACTCCATTTCCGAAATCATATGTAACCTCCTTGGAGCATATAACGAGACTGTAGAAAAACGTTTTTTCGAAAACGCATATCTCAGTCTGCCCTTTAATTTTATATTGATCACCATTCAACCACATTCGCTTAACATAATCACTTATTCTGCGCGGTAACGCAGAGGTAATTGTGGATAAGACTGTGGTTAAGCAATCGCTCCATAATTCATTAGCTTTTCAATGTTATGCACCAAGCAAAACAAACGCCACTGACCCTGTACTTTCGTTTTTCCACGTAGAGAGAAACGGTTCAACCGTTTATTAGTGCCTATATTGCCAAACACAGGCTCAACAGTGGACATACGGTGACCGTAAATCGCCTTTCCGTATCGGCTATCGACACGACGTTTCATCCAGTCAGTCGCCGTACGGCCATTGGTGTAGGTTATGGAGACTTGTCGACCATGGCCTTCACGCGTATCGGCTGAACTCGGGTTGCGCATGCACTGATGCTTAAGGTCGCACTGTCGGCAGTCTGTCAACTTACCTTCAAAGAAGAGTTTCCGCTTGCCATCGTTGGCGATGATGTCGTTTTTTAGCCACATCTCTTTGCCGGCCGGACAGCGACAAGTTTTCTTCTTTTTATTGATGATAAATTCGCTGGAAGGAATCACAGCCTTTACACCTTTCACCGTGTCTCGGTGACGCTTACCGTATTTTTCTTTTTGTTTGGCGAAGGTTTTATCACGCGAGCGAAATTGGTTGTCGGGGATATAAGCATTAATGCCTTCGCGGCGCAGGTAATGATTATTGGCGTCATTTGAAAATCCGGTGTCAGCGGTAATAATGGCCTGTGCTTTGAGTATGTCAGGGCTGATTCCCGTACGGGCGTAGCGCTGCTTGATACCGGCCAGTATAGGCTCTAGCGTATGGTGCTCTTGGCCCTCACCGAAGGCCTGAGCTTCAACAATAATTTGATGCTTTTTATCGACAGCCGCTACACCGTTGTAGCCTTGAATGGTGCCTTTACTGGTGGTAATTTTAGCCGATTCATTGTCGGTTATATTACTTTTAACCTCTGTCGGATTTTTACCCTGCCCCATCCGTGGGGTTGCCGTCTTTAGGAATTTATTAATCCGTTCAAACTCTTTTCCTAAGGTTTCCGTGGCGCTCGTCAACTGCTGTTTTCTTTCTCGTTCATTCGGCTTACGTCCGTCTAACTTTTTATGCTCTTTAATACACGCGCGAAGCCTCCGCTGTATTTTGTCACGCTTGGCTTCCAATTCAGGTAAGGTGCCTGAGTGTTCTTTAGCTGCATTCGATGACATTTTACAACCATCAATGGCAAACAGTTCATTCCCCAGAAGCCCTTGCTGGTCACACACCAAGAGTACTTGCTCAAATACTGATTCGATAGCGTCGGGGTAGCTGCTTACAAAGCTGGCAATACTGGTAAAGTGAGGTACCGCATCACAAGACAAGGCTTTAAATATTATATTGTGTTCACACTGCCACTGAATTTCACGACTGGAGGTGATCCCCTTCGCGTAGGCAAAAAGAATAATTTTAAGCAGTATGGCAGGGTCGTATGCAGAGCGCCCACCAGCATCGTTACTGTAGTTTTTATAAAACTCGGAAAGATCAATGTGATTATCGATCAGATTATGGAGGGTAAATTCAAAGGTTCCTGGCTGGATTTGCTCTTCGAAGTTAATCACCACCATGGCATCTTGGTTGTAATTATATTTTTTGAAGTTTGGCATAACGGAAGCTCCATTTACGATGCCTTATTTTATCAAAATCCTCCTGTTTTTTGGAGTTTTTCTACAGCCTCAACGCCCCATTAAGAGGCTAAAAATTGTTTGCTAAAATGTTTGAGGAACGAAAAACAGCAAACTGTTTTTTGTCCTGCTTTAATGCCTTGTATGATTGATTTAACACGATTTCCGTTCCTGTTAATAAAGCGATAAGGTGAGGCTCATGTCTGCAGCAACAGACATTCAGCGTGGTAACTCGATTGATGCCAGGCACCGGTAATACCGAGTCCGTTAACAAGCCAGAGCGCCACGCTGATCCTACTTTTAACTCGAACAGTCGAATGAGCCTCGAGCTCGAATGTAGCAAGGGTGAGTCATGAAAACAACCTCTAAAGCACGCATTGGAATGAATGAAAAAAACGTGGGAATTGATGTCGGGAAAACCTTTCTAGACATCCACATTCTGGAGATCGATCGACATTGGCAAATTCACAATGTGGCGAGTGAGATAAAAACCCTGATCAACAAGCTTTCGCGCTTCAAGTTATCGCGCATAGTGGTCGAGGCGACGGGAGGCTATGAACGCACACTCGTACAAGCCATGGCTGAAGCTGAACTGCCTGTGGTTGTCGTACAGCCCACCAATGTTCGGCAGTTTGCAAAAGCTCAAGGAACCTTGGCTAAAACCGATAAAATTGACGCGCAATTGATCGCCCAATTCGGCGCCGTAATGAAGCCGGAAATAAGACCCATACAAAGCAAAAAGATCAGACATATCAGAGACTTATTGGCTCGGAAGCGCCAACTTATGGAGGCCCGAACACAAGAGCTTAATCGCCAGCAAAAAACTACAAAAACCTTAGTACCAACTCACGCACGGATGTTGAAATTCCTAGAAAAAGAGATTGAATGGATTGAGAAAAAACTTACCAAAGAGGTGGCCGATGTCACCGAGTGGCAACACACTTACGATTTGTTAAAAACCGTTCCTGGCGTTGGTGATGGCGTTGCCTTCACCCTACTAGGCGAGCTCCCTGAGCTGGGCAGCCTATCTAACCGTCAAGTTGGGGCCCTGTGTGGACTCGCCCCTTACAACCGCGACAGCGGCAATATGCAAGGTAAGCGTCGGATAAAAGGTGGACGGGCTCCGATACGAACCGTGCTCTATATGGCAATGATGTGCGCCATCCAGCATAACGCAACAATGAAAAAGTTTTACAATCGGCTAGTCGCTAATGGTAAACATAAAAAAGTTGCGCTGACGGCCTGTATGCGAAAAATGATGACAATATTAAACGCCATGGTTCGTGATAATCAGCCGTGGATGGAGGCATAAATTAGCCAAAAATAACGTTGCTGAAGGCTTGATTTTAATCACAGTCGCTTGTTAGCATTTTTTTACCCTATACAATGAGTTCATGCGCAGCTCTCCCTCTTTGTAAAGCTCAATAAATTCCAAGATAGTCGTTTCGCCATAACACCTAAACTCATCGGGACCAAACTGGTAATCTGAGGTGAAAACAATTTTTCCCGCAGGGGATGCTTGTAACAAATCTTTAATTAATTCGACGAAGCTGGAATCATGTTCTTCTATAAATTCAATATTATCGTCGATACCATTATCTTCTCCGTTTTCATCATACCAATCCTTCTTTAGCAACTCGTAAGCGGTACGCCCTCTTTTTTCATGGACGCGATATATACACCCACTTAACTGATCGAAATCAGATTGAAAGGTAGATGAATGTGCTCTATCTGATATTAGCTCCCTACCAGACTCTACAAGAAACGAATATGAAGAGCAGTCTATTGGATCGTTTTGATTAATGCATACTAATTCAATTGATGGCAACTCGATGCCTCCTGAAATGCTAACGCCTAAATAATTTGCCGCAGTAAAATGGCGGATTTTTTGCCCCGCAAAAAAGGCGACAGTTTACGTAGGTCAAATTGATTTACTTGTTAGTTGCCGGTTTATCATAGCCAGCAAACGGACCATAAAATATCTTCTCAGTTTTTAGGCCCGCTATAACTTCACTTTTCACTGGGAAGTGCCCCTTAAATTCTGGCCACCCTTCGCTAACATATGAATCCCACTTTAACGGGTCTAACTGAACTATTTTACCTTCTATATCTATAAACTCATATCCTTGCTGAACAAGGCTTGACACTGCTTTTTGTGCTGCTAATTCATGATTCTTTGCAACAACAAAAACTGGCACGTATGCACCAAGAAGCTCTTTTGGTATTTCAGTATTAGTGCCCCTTCCGATATGAAGGGTTAATTGATAAAAGTTTGACGTTTCACTATTCATTTTGTTCAGTCCAAATATACTATCTCCAAAGACCAATGCTGACCACGCCATAGACAAAAATATTAAAGTAAGATGATATTTCATAAGTAGAGGCTACTAACGCTCGCATAAACGGCGAGCAAATTGGACGCTTTGTTGCGCCGTTGTTTTTTTTGCAATAAAGTGGACAATTTGAACGAGTCCGTTTGATGCACTTGTTATATTTTTTCAATGATTATATCAGAGTCTGTATCTTCATTATTTGAGTATTTTAAGGTAAAGGTAATACCATTAATGTAAAATTTAATTTTAGCAAATTCATTTTTAGAGGTAGAACAAATTATTTTACTAATTAATTCACCTTGAAAATTAAACTCACTCATAAAATCAGTTAATTCTAAATCATCTAAATCTTCGAAAGCATCAACTTTACAGAATTCTTCCCAGAAACCTAAAGTCGCATCTAGAAAAAATCGCTGATATAGATCAATACCTTCGAATTTACAGACAACCATCAAAACATCAACCTTACTGCTATCTGTATAAAAAACAGTGAAGTATTCGATTATTCTATTTATAAGATTTGAACATTCGAACTTGTCATCATTTATAATTCTTTGGCCAGCCACGATTTATCCTGAAAAATATAACATTTTAATAGGCTCCTTCCGGAATTTGCGCTTCGAGGGAGCCTATCTTTTTTGAATTTAAACAGAAATTACTCTGAAGGCCGCGTCAAGTCAAACCTACAAACGGCCTGACTGTTTTTTAACCACCCAATAGACCGTACTCGTAGGGAGCCTATCCCCGATGGAGAGGTACACGTTAAGCCGCTGATTTTTAACAGTTATTTAACAAACGACTCAATAGGTGCCCTTGATAGGCTCCCTGCTCACCTATTGCACCTATTTGAATAGACCGTACAAGCCTGCTACTGTATATATAGACAGCATGAGGAGGTTTTATGAAAGACGTTCCCCGATTACTTCCCGCAAGCCCTGTACGATTTATGGACCGGTTTAGAGCTTTTATTCGCGCCAAAGGGTTGAGCTATAAGACGGAGCAAACCTACTGTACCTGGGTGGTGGATTTTATCCGCTTTCATAATATGGCTAAACCCGAAAGCTTAGCGCCCCACGAGGTTGACCGGTATTTAAGTCATATTGCCAACCAACGCTTTTGCTCTGTTAATACCCAAAAAACCGCCTTAAACGCTCTTGCCTTTTTATATAATCAATTTTTAGATAAGCCACTTGGGCAACTAAGCTTTTCCACTAGTCAGCGGCCCAAAACGCTACCGACAGTGCTTAGCCACGATGAGGCAACCGCGGTGCTGGAGCAATTATCGGGCGTTGCTTGGTTGTGCGCATCGCTTATGTATGGCGCGGGGTTAAGAGTGATGGAGACAATGCGGCTTAGAGTTCAAGATATCGACTTTGCTAATAACTGCATTATTGCGCGCGAGACAAAGGGCCGTAAGTGGCGTCGCACATTGTTACCGCTATCTTTAGTGGGGCCGCTAAACGAGCAAATCGCTCTAGCTTTAAATGTTCAAGCAAAGGATTTAGCTGAGGGGTTTGGGGAGGTTTATTTGCCTAATGCCTTAGCCAGAAAATACCCGAGTGCGGCAACTGAGCCCGCTTGGCAATATATATTCCCTGCACCAAACCGCGCTATTGACCCGCGCTCTGGCAAGGAGCGGCGACACCACTTGGGGGAGCAGCAAATTCAACGTATTGTTAAAAAAGCTGTTTTGGCGAGTAAAATTCACAAAAAAGCCGGGTGTCATACTTTTCGCCACAGTTTTGCCACACAACTACTTCGCTCTGGTACTGATTTGCGAAACATTCAAGAATTATTGGGGCACGCGAGTTTGGAGACTACGCAAATTTATACCCATGTAGTGGGTATCGAGCAACGTGGAATTTCAAGCCCGATAGATTGATAGTGCCATCGGCAACGATATTTTTATCACACCGCTGGGCTGAATGGCACTTACTGAGTGCCGAAGCACTAACTTTTTTGCTATTGCCACGAAGACGAAAATCCAGAGGCCTCGGTATTTTCAACCACTGGCTCCCCGCCTATCCCATGGCACATTCTCTTGCTGCGCTGCGCAACTCACCTTGCTCGCGCAGATTTACGAGCATCTCTATATCACTAGCTTTTTATCTTTTGGCAATGCTGTAAAAGCGCTAATATTTTATTTTTAAGATACCTCGGTACCATTGAGGCTTTCTCTTGCCACCTCAATGCCCTGCAAACAAGCGCGGCGCAGCGTGGGGTAATCTTTATCAATTACCGTCAGCTCCGGCGTTTGCAGCAGCTGTTCAAGTTGCGACTCGGCCTCTAGTCTTTGATATATAACGCCTTCGGTTTCATGAGCAGAGAACGCAGCCTCTAACCGTTGCAATAATTGCTCACCGGTTTCGCGATCGGCATCGGGAACTGAGGGTAAGTCACCACTATTACGAACAGCTTCTTCGGCTTCTTTAGCCAACAGATCACGTGCGTGGGCGATAGTGTCAAAAAGCTCGCACGTAAGCTTATCAGTAACAAACTCGGCGGCGTAGCGGTAGTGGTCGGCGCTTTGCATTAGCGCTACATGTAAATCGTTAAGTGCAACTTGTACATCATTACGTAATACACTCATAAGCAGGCATCCTTCTGATGGTAAGTGGCGGTCATAGAGACTCGTCAATAGCGATAGGCCTTGGCACTACTACCTCTAAAGCTTTGGGCAAGACACTAAAATGTGCCGGCGTGTTGGCTACGGGTTCGCCATCGGCGTGAATCGCCATAACTTTTCGGCCGGTTATAATCTCTATCTTTTTTGCCTGAATATTAAAGACTCGCTCATTGTAATGCTGTTTGCCATCACGTAACAGCGGCGCCAGCGTTAATAACTCCCACAGAGTTTGCGGACGCAAGCTATACAGCGAAAGCTTGCCATCGTCGATGCGGCTGTTTTCATCTACCACATTGCCGCCGCCATAATAACGACCATTGCCAATAGCCATTTGAATAGAGCGTTGGCGGTAGTGCACACCATCGGCGGAGATATTAACTTTAAATTGCTTAACTCGAGCCAGCGCAGCAAATAGGGCTTTTAGGTAACTAAACACGCCCCATTGTTTTTTTACCTCGCACGTTAACTCCTCGGTAACCTTTACTCCAAGTCCTAGGTGGGCAACATTAAAAAAGTAATGCTCATTTACCACACCCAAATCAATTTTTTGGCACCGACCTAAAGCAATCGTCTCAAAAGCTTCTGCCAGCTCTGTACTTAAGCCCAGCGAACGCGCTAAGTCATTAGCAGTACCTAAAGGCAATACCGCAAGAGGCAGGTCACATTGGTACAAAGTACCCGCCATTGAGCTAATGGTGCCATCACCACCACCGACTATCACTAAGTCTAAATGGCTTTTACGATCAAATACGGCTTGACGACTGGTATCGGCACTGTGAGAGTTTAATCGTTCGACATGAATGCCGGCCTGCTCTAACCGCTCGAGCCCTGCATCAAGCTGTGCTTCTGCCCCTTGGCGTGCTTTGGGGTTAACAATCAATAAGGCGTTACGTATCTGATTTTTTTGCATAACTTTTATTTTTCGTCTGCATTAATTCGGCGAAATTTCGCCTCGAGTAAACTATAGCAACCAAATGCCACCAACCCGAGCGCAACAAAACCTAACAGCCAAGCGCCGTAAGGATTATTTTGTAGTGAGCTTAAAGCATCGGCGATGCCTTTAATCTCGGAGCTGTGAGCCACCAGGGCTGAGCGCGCAAGAATAACACCGATTAAAATCAGTACAGCCCCCCGCGCTAATAACCCAAAACGACACAGCGGCCGTAACCAAAAAATCTGTGCAGGTGGCAAGCGCATATATTTTTCATAACCCACATTCCAACCTTTTATCATGTGCGCCACACCCGCAACCGCCATACCCACACCAACAACAGCCAATAACCACAAACCCAAATCAGACGATAACCAAGTAGGCTCAGCCTCACGGCTGTCGGAGCCAAACCAGACCAGCTTTGCGGTAAACCATGCTAAGGCCCCGTGGCTAACAGCGCTAATAAACAAGCCCGCGCGTACCCCTAAGCCTTTAACAGAAGTGCCGTGATTATCGGTATCGCGCAGCGCTTGGGTACTGCGCCAAATCACATAGCCGACTAAACCCACGACTAATAACACTAATAAAATCTGGCCAAAAGGCTGTTCGGCAATCTCGCGTACAGCCCCGCGACTGTTGGTGGTTTTCCCGCCCAAGTCGGCTGCGGTTAAAACGGCCAGGGAGCCGACGGTTAAATACACCAGCGCCCGAGCGGTATAACCCATACGTGCAAGCACATCGATCGCAGCAACCTTGGTCATATTAACCGCGGGGGTATTCATATAAAGTCCTCATAATTTGTATCACAAGTCTGCACTGTTAAAGCTAATACCTAGGGGCTCTTGCCGGCAGTTACCGCTGAGTTATCGAAACTTGGTTCTAACGAACGATGGCATTGCAACCGGCGAGCTAAGAGCCAACAGGCCAAGGCCCAGCCGGAACCTGCGGTCCAGCCCGCCAGCACATCTGTAGGCCAGTGTACGCCCAGATACACTCGGCTAACCCCCACTAATAACGTAAGTGTTAAGGCCACCAGTAAATAATAAATTTTTAAACGACGGCGACGTTCGGCCATAGCCAAGAGCGCGCCTAAAGTTAAGTACGTGGCCGCAGCCACCATAGAGTGACCACTGGGAAAACTTGCGGTGTACACCTCGGCGCCATGGGGCACTAAATCGGGCCGATCACGCTCGTAAGAATCTTTGAGCCAAGTGTTTACGCCCAACGAGCCAAGCGCCGCCACCAACACCACAAACGCTAACCGTTTGCGCTGGGACAGTAGCAAATAGCCCATAACCACTAGCGTAAGCAGCGTTAACACTACGTTGCCGCCTAATGCGGTAATATCGCGGCCCATCTCCTCGGCCCAACCGGGGCCTATGGGGTCTGATACATCGCCCGCAGTGCGCATCATTAGTAACACTTGGCGGTCTAGCTCGTGAGTGTCGCCCGCGGTAACTAAGGCGGCTATCTCGGCAAACATCCATACCGATGCCAGCAACGCAAATACCACGCACAACACGGTTAGCTCGCGATTACCAAACCACCTAAAAAGTCGATTTAATCCCATTAATCCACCATCTAATAGCAACTGTATTGTTAGGGCCTTAATGTAAAGCAAAAACAGCGCCATTACCGCAGACCGTTGAAATCAGGGGCGATCAACTCATGACGGGTGGCAGCTCTGTAAATTAAGGAGTGACAAAAGTACAGTTTGCAAAATTCGATGGCTAATGGCGCTAACGCTTGGCAAAACAGCGAGGGACGGGGAAACAAAGTTATATGGCGAGCTAGTATTTAAATGCAGCTAGCGGCATGACGCGTATGGACTTAAGCTGAGGCAAGTATAAGCGCGGGTTAGCTACACCCCGCGCGATACATAACAATTAACCGTGGGCTTAGCCGCACTCATCGGCGGCATTTACCCTTAGCACTAACGGTTAGTCTTCTTGCTGAATATACTCTTCTATCTCTTCCGCGCTGTCGTGGCGAACATCTTCCCCTTTAACCAAATAAACCACGTACTGAGCAATATTGCGGGCGTGATCGCCGATACGCTCTAGCGCTCGCAACGACCACATAATATTAAGCGTCCGGGTAATGCTGCGCGGATCTTCCATCATGTAGGTGATCATTTCACGCATGGCGGTACCGTATTCCAGATCTACGGTTTGATCGGTTTGCACCACACGCAGGGCGACATCCATATCAAGCCGAGCAAAAGCGTCTAGAGCATCGTGCAGCATACGCGCGACATGCTCGCCAATATGACGCACTTCGACATAGCCGCGTTTAGCCTGCCCATCACGACTTAAGGCCATCGCTTGACGAGCAACTTTAGCCGCCTCATCGCCAATGCGCTCTAAATCAGTAATGGCTTTGGTAACAGCAATCACTAAACGTAAATCGCCGGCGGCTGGCTGGCGCTTAGCCAAAATACGGACACACTCTTCGTCAATGGCCACTTCCATGGCATTGATTTTACGGTCGGCGCGCACGACCTGCTCGGCCATTGCCGAGTCGGCATCAATCATGGCACGAATCGCATCGTTAACCTGACGCTCTGCCATTCCGCCCATTTCAGCCAGATGTGTTTTGATGCTGTCCAGCTCTATATTAAAGCGCTGCGAGATATGATGCTTATGACTGGTGATATCCATTGCCATAATAAGTTACTCCAATAAATGGCCCAATAACCTCAGCGGCAACGGTTAACCGTAACGGCCGGTAATATAATCTTCGGTTTGTTTTTTGCTTGGATTGGTAAACAAGGTGTCGGTATCACCCAGCTCAATCAAATCGCCCATATACATAAACGCCGTGTAATCGGACACCCGTGCCGCCTGTTGCATATTGTGGGTGACGATAACAATGGTGTACTGATTTTTTAACTCGTAAATCAGCTCTTCAATTTTTAACGTCGATATAGGGTCCAGCGCCGAGGCGGGCTCATCCAACAAAATCACCTCGGGCTCTATGGCAATTGCGCGGGCGATCACCAAGCGCTGTTGCTGACCACCGGACAAACCAAAAGCGTTGTCGTGCAACCGATCTTTCACTTCATCCCAAAGGGCCGCACCACGCAAGGATTGCTCAACCGCAGTATCTAATTTACGTTTAGATTTTACCCCTTGTAAACGCAAACCATAGGCGACGTTTTCATAAATACTTTTAGGAAAGGGGTTGGGTTTTTGAAATACCATACCTACCTGACGACGCAGCTCTGCAACATCGACGGTGCGATCGTAAATATCGTGACCATCGAGCATGACCTGACCTTCAACGCGGCAATTATCCACTAAGTCGTTCATACGGTTAAAACAACGCAACAACGTGGATTTACCACAACCCGACGGACCAATAAAAGCGGTGACCTTTTTCTCAGGTATTTGCAAGCTAACATTGTTAAGTGCTCGATCTTTACCGTAAAAAAGGTTTAAGTCAGAAACCTCAAGTTTTACTTTCTCGTGGGTCATGCAATTTGCCTCAGAAAAACCTTCAACACCTTTTATAGTCGGCATTTTCGTCTGAATCTTTATTCTCTCAGCAGCGCTTGGAGCCACCTTGGTAATGTCATCTAACATGGTTATTCTCCAGCAATCAATCTGATGCGCTACGATACTTTTCGCGTAAATTATTACGGATTTTAATCGCGGCTAAATTAAGAATAATAATAAGCATCACCAGCGTCATCGCGGTGGCATACACTAAGGGTCTGGCAGCTTCGACATTGGGGCTCTGAAAGCCCACATCGTAGATATAAAATCCAAGATGCATTATTTTTTGATCGAGGTGCAAGTACGGGTAGTGGCTATCGATCGGCAGCGATGGCGCCAGTTTAACAACCCCCACCAACATCAACGGTGCCACCTCGCCTGCAGCACGGGCAACAGCCAGAATCAAACCGGTCATCATCGCGGGCGTTGCTAAGGGCACCACCACCTTCCATAACGTCTCCGACTTAGTCGCGCCCAGCGCGAGTGAACCTTGACGAATCGTTTTAGGAATACGTGACAAACCCTCTTCGGTTGAAACAATCACCACCGGCAAGGTTAACAGTGCTAGCGTTAACGAGGCCCAGAACAATCCTGGAGTACCAAAAGTTGGGGTTGGCATAGACTCGGGGTAAAACAGCTCATCAATACTGCCCCCCAAAAAGTAGACAAAAAAGCCTAAACCAAACACCCCGTAAACAATAGAGGGCACACCGGCAAGGTTGTACACCGAGATCCGTATAAGACGCAATACTGGCCCTTGGCGTGCGTATTCGTGTAAATAAATGGCCGCCAACACACCAAACGGAGTCACCATAATCGACATAACAAGCACCAAGGTTACAGTGCCAAAAATAGCGGGAAATATACCGCCCTCGGTGTTGGCCTCTCGTGGGTCATCAACTAAAAAGCCCCAAAATCGACTTGAATATTCAGCCAACTTTCCCCATACGCTTAAGGCATTGGGGCGAGAGACACGGACAATATTGTGCAACGGCACAAGCACTGTCTGACCATCGGCCACCTGCATAACTAAGGTGTCGCGCTCTAGTCTTTGGTAAAGTGCATCGCGCTCGGCTTTTGCTACCTCATAGTGTGTTTGCAGCTCGGCTCGGCGCTCAGCAAACTCAGCCTCGGCACGATTAATAGTCGCAACATCGGCGTTGTTTATGGTTAATTTTTTACGTGCTAACCGCAAACCTTCTAGGGCGTGATTGACATCGCCGATAGCGCCATTTTCAATCGCTTTAATTTCTTCGTGCAAACTGACGCTACGAGCAACCCGCTGCTCTAACTCTTGCCAAAACTGGGCATCATCACGTTCGGCAATCACCTCTCCATGGGCTTTGATTTGTTGCGCAAAGCCATAAAAATTGCCCCACTGACGACGTTCAAGCACCATAATGTCTTGCGGGTAATCCCACTCGCCCATCCCGGTTGCAACGTACCACATAAAATCATTGCCAGTAATGTCACGGTTACCCTGTTTTATCAGGTGGCGAGTCACTAGCTCTGCCCCCTCTGGCACCGAGTAGCCAGCATCTCGGGCTACTGCCGCGGGTATTGTCTCTGAACGAACCAGCTCACCGATAACCGTTTGGCTTTGCTCTTGTTTATCAATCACAGTAGTACGCAACACCTCGGCTGGCCAAAAATGGCTAAAGCCTCGCACCGCGATCAGCCCAATTAGGCCCACCACCATAATCATACATAAAGCTACCGCGCCGCCATTGAGCCAGATCCAGGGAGCACCACTTTTAAACCATTGCTTCATTTGTTAACTCCCAGACTATAGATTGCTGTAGCGTTTACGCAGGCGCTGACGAATTATTTCGGCGCAGGTATTAACGATAAACGTCAGAGTTAGCAGCACCAGTGCGGCCAAAAATAACACCCTAAAATGACTACTACCCACTGCGGTCTCTGGTAGCTCTACCGCAATGTTGGCCGATAAAGTACGCATACCTTCAAAGATATTAAAGTTAACCAATGGACTGTTGCCGGTGGCCATTAAGACGATCATGGTCTCACCTACCGCGCGACCAAAACCCATCATCACCGCGGAAAAAATGCCTGGGCTAGCCGTCGGTAACACCACCCCAATCACAGTTTGCCAACGGGTAGCACCCAACGCTAACGAGCCCTGGGTTAAATGCCTAGGCACGTTAAAGACAGCATCTTCGGCAATAGAGAATATGGTGGGAATAACCGCAAAGCCCATAGCAATACCAACCACTAAGGCGTTACGCTGATCGTAGGTTATACCGTGATTGGTAAACCACTGACGCAAACTACCATCAAAAAACCACACTTCAATATGAGGGCTTAAGCTAACACAGAGCCAACCGGTTAAAATAATTGGCAGCACCAAAATAGCGGCCTCCCAACCCTCGGGGGCAAAACTGCGAACCGATGACGGCAATAAAAACCACAAAAACCCTACTACCAGCATGATTAAGGGAATAAACACCAACAAACTAAAGATCGCAGGAAGGTGGCTCTCTAAAAACGGGGCAAGCCATAAACCGGCAAGAAAGCCCAAAATAACCGTGGGCAAAGCCTCCATGATTTCAATCGAAGGCTTAACCACTCCACGCAATTTAGGTGTCATAAAGTAAGCGGTATAGAGCGCACCCATAACTCCCAATGGCATGGCAAAAAGCATGGCAAAAAAAGCCGCTTTTAAGGTGCCAACCGAAAGTGGAATAAGGCTCATTTTTGCTTCAAATGTATCGCCACCAGAAGATGCTTGCCAAATATACTCTGGCTGCGAACGTCCCTCGTACCACACTTTTTGCCAAAGTGAACTAAAAGAGATCTCTGGGTGTTGATTCCAAACATCTACCACTTGGATATGATTGCCGGAATCGGTAATGATCAAACGACCATTGATGGGGGATATAGCCAACTGCGCGATACCCTTTTTCGCCACCTTTTTTACCAACAAGGTACGCGAAGAGGTGCCGTAATAAATTCCTAGATGGCCACTGCTATCGCCCACCAGAAAACCTCGTCGAGAATATTCTGGGGCAATAGTAGTCACCGCTGCCGGCAGTGACTCAAACTCACGCACATGCTGCAAATGATAAATATTTTGGCTATCGCGCACTAACAACCACTGACTTACCGAACCGCTATCGGTGCCCATCACTACCGAACCGGTTGCCACCAAAAACTGCAATGCGGTTGTCTGGCCACGCTCGGTGGGGATTGTCTCAGTTAAACTTATTTGTTGTGGGTTACTAATGTCGTACACATGTAATTGCGCTTGGTTATCGGCAACAATAACATGACTGGCGCCGGCATCGACTTGAGCAAAACGCGGCGTGGCACCGTTTGGCAGTGCCGGCAGCGGGTACACCTGACTACGGATACTCGTCTCACCGGTCATGATATTACTTTGAGTGGTATAACTGCCCAACAGCAGGCGGTTATCCGCGGTAGCCGCCACCAAGGCATAACCTCGTGCGGTTTTTTGTATCGCCACCGCCGTTAGCGACTGGCCCTGTTGATCTAAAGTGATTGGAGCTGCACCCAGAGGATATTTTAGCTCTGGGGTTATTTTGCGCTGATCATTAGGATAACTAAGGTTGTATACATGCTGCGCTACCACTACTTGGCCATTACTGTAGCCGTAGGCTATCAAGGCATCGGTTGGCGTGCCGTAACCCATCGCACTAAACTCGGCATCCGCAGGCGCAGGTAACTGTACGTTCAGCAAAGGCTCGCCACTGGCTACCTGAAAGAACTGCACTTGGCCACTTTCGCTGTAGTTAGCGCCAATTTGTTCATAACGCTCTAAGGTTTGGTACACCGTAGGGCTAGTCATCTCAGTAACTTGGGTACTGCTGTATTGGGTTACAGGCGTTACTTTGGCCCCTTTAAGTAACGGCATCACCTCGGAAAACAGATAGAAGAATATCAACCCAAGCGCCCCCACTACGGCGATGCCTGCGGTAGCCACACCCCAATGAGAAAAGCGATCTTTAAGTTTGCGAGTCCTGCGCAATTTGGCCCGCTGTTGGGCTTGGGGCATCAAGCTCTCGGGCTCGGATGCGACAGGAGGGGTCTTTTGCATGAATGACAATCCTTGGTGATCTGTTAGCTTGGACGCCAATAGAGCGTCGAGGCGACTTAAATTAAGGAATGGGTGCTAAGGCGCAAATAGTAACCGCCAAAAATGACAGTTTTGTGACAAAACATGCGGCACTATACCGCCGCATGTTTACAGGCTTCGCTTTATAGCTCTAACTCGGCACGCACACGCTTAGCCACTTGGGCCGGCAAAGGGATATAGCCATCGCGGATGACGGTCTCTTGTCCTTCTTTAGAGAGCACCATTTTCAAAAACTCTTTATGCAACGGATCAAGCGAGTGGTTAGGCTTTTTGTTTACGTAGACAAACAGAAACCGAGCCATTGGATAGCTGCCATCGGCGGCGTGTTCGGCATCGGGGCTGGCAAAGGGCATGCCCGCCTCGGCCGCAAGCGGCAACGCACGTACACTTGAGGTGTTATAACCAATCCCCGAATAGCCAATGCCGTTGATCGATTCGCTTATGCCTTGCACCACTGAGGCAGAACCGGGCTGCTCGTTAATGCTGGCTTTGTAATCACCGCCACACAACGCAACATCTTTAAAAAAGCCGTAGGTGCCAGAAACGGCGTTACGACTATAAACAGTAAAATCACGATTTTCCCAAGCGCCAGTCAAACCCAGCTGACCCCAACGAGTAATATCTTCGCCATAACCACAGATTCTAGTAGCCGAGAAAATGGCATCCACCTGGCTCATGGTTAAACCCTCAATCGGGTTGTCTTTATTGACATAAAGCGCCACAACATCAATAGCTACTGGCACGGCGGTGGGCTTATAGCCGTAATGAGCTTCAAAAGCTTGAATCTCGGAAGCTTTCATTTCTCGGCTCATGGGGCCAAAGTTAGCGGTGCCTTCGGTAAGAGCCGGTGGCGCAGATGACGAGCCCGCGCCCTGGATCTGAATATTCACGTTAGGGTAATGCTTGGCAAACTGCTCAGACCACAAGGTCATTAAGTTATTCAGAGTGTCCGATCCGACACTACTGATATTGCCAGAGACTCCGGAAGTTGTTTGATAGTCGGGCAAGTTTGGATCTAAATCGGCAAAGGCCGCACTGCATAGCAGCGAACAGCTAAGGGCTAAACCACTGATAAGACGTTTGGTGTTCATTGCGCACTCCTCGGTTAAACACTAGGACAACTTGGTATGGAGCGCACTCTAACTAGGCTATATGACAAACAGATGACAGGCCGTAAAAAAACTGTCACATTTAAAGGGGGGGAGTAACACAGTAACTGCGAAGAAGTTATGACAGGACTACACAATAGTTATCTTAGATATAACCAACACCGTGCCGCCAAACATAAAGGGCACCATTGCGGTGCCCTTGGGGAGTGACTTTAACTTAATTTTTTTCGGGGTAATTGAGCACCGCGATATAGCTCATACTAGTCGCTTTATTATCGACAAAACCCGGAATGAAGCTGGATTTTTTTAACGCCGACTCGACAACTTTAGCATCCTGACGAGCGCGACCGGACGCCTCAATAGTACGCACCCCTTGCACCTCACCATTAGCACTAACATTACCTACTACTCGCGCCAAACGGCCATTATTAAAAAAGGCTTTACCCTCTGCTCGACCGTCGGCCACATAAACACTGTACCAATCGTCGCCACTAAGGCGCTCTTGTGGGGCCACGTAGCTCACGCCGTATTCACGTTGCAAGGTACCCAGGTTCGGCAGCATCACTACGTTAGGTTGATTGTCATTGCGCGAGTAAACCACCCGAAACGTCATTCGCACCGGGACGGTTGCTCCATCAACTTGTGCCGGTGAAAAGCTCAATCCCTCAATCGCACGTTGCGTTTGCCCCTGTAAATCATCGTAAGCGGCTTTATCAAAACAGCTAACATTACTGGCCACACCGGTGGCGGCAATATCTGCTTGGCAGTACACAGAAATAGTGCGCTGATCTGCCGCCATCTCTGCTGGAATAATCACTTTTTGGCTGACCTGATCAACCACATCGCCAAATTGCGCGGGTTGATACATGGAGCTCGCACTGCTAGAAAAAGGCAGAACTACTGCCAAAATCGCCAGTGAACCGAGCACTTTATTGGTTAGAAGTGTTTTCATGCTCAAATCCTCATCATCTCTGGGGGACATCCCCGACTTCAAATAAACGCAGTTGATATGCTAGATCTGCGCTGTTGTTATAAAGAATATCACCCGCCCACGCACATCACTGTTAAATTATTATTACAGAAGTGACATATTTTAATTTTTTTTATAAAAAGCGTGATTTTTTCGTAAAACACCCCTTCCAGCATCGAGCTTACCTATAAAACGAAGAACTTTTTGAATTAACGACTAAACCTATAGCAAAAGCGTCTAAGCCTAATCTAATTTTTAATGGCATTTTTAGCCTTGGTGAACCTCAAGTGGATCATTTTAGGCCCCAGCCACATCTATCGATTTATCGCCTCAGAAAACCAAACACAAAAAAAAGCCGCTACCTTGCGGTAGCGGCTTAATCGGGCCTCTTCTTACCCCTAAGCGTTATTGTGCTTAGGGTGCCTGACTTAGAAGGAGTATTTAAAGTCTAAGCCTATGCCTGTGCCTTGCTCTTGCTTAAGGATCGTCACCACTTCACCGGCAGAGTTCACTTGATCAAACTCACGATCTTGGCCCAACAAGTTGCTAAGCTTAAGCTTCATGCTAAGCATATCGGTTGGGTAGAAGGTGTATACCAAGTCAATCGAGTGAAACGGTTGCTCAAATGCGTCTTGATGGCCATTAGAGCGGGCCGCGTAGTACACGCGATCACCAAACACGTTGTACAGTAACGATGCCGTATGCATACCGTCGGGCGAATCAAACCCCAGCTGAGCGTTCATCACATACTCGGACTGACCAGTCATACGACGATTGGTGTTGGTAAAACCAAGACCGTCGGCCGAGACAATCTCTGAATCACTCAAGGTGACATTACCCGAGACAAAAAATCCCGCACCGATATCTTTTAAGCCTTCAAACTCTAACCCGTAAATTTCTCCAGATTCAGCGTTGTAAAACTGCAAGAGGATATCGTCATCAGAGCCCGGCGCACGGGTCTGCTCGATGGGGTTTTTGATGTCTTTATAAAACAGCGATACCGTAAAGTTATCACCTCCGGCGTAAAACCATTCAGTACGTAGATCGAAGTGATTCAACTCAGAGAAATCCAATAACGGATTACCCTGAACGCGTATACCTAATTCCGGATCGATATATTCAACATCAGATATTTCACGCAAATCGGGACGAATCACAGTTTGACTGACCGAGGCACGCACTTGGAAGTCATCGGCATTCATAAAGCCTTGATTCATAAACGTCAAAGCCACCGATGGAAACCAGCCGTCATCCTTAATGGCGAACTTTTGCCCTTCACTGGCCAACTGATTATTCAGATCAACAATCGACTCACCGGAGTAATCCAAAAGATCCACCGGCAAAACCGCCTGACGGAAGTCTTCGTAACGCACGCCGGCAGTAAAGCGCCAGGTGTAATCGAGATTAATATCGACCATACCATAAGCCGCATCGGTCATTTGCGCGGCAATATAGCTCTCTTTGCCCAGACCATTACCCATGGTTAGTTGAAAATTATTGCTCATATTACTCAAATTTTCATCGGACAACACCTGCCCTGGCGTGCCCTCCATAACATCACCTGACACACCCGCCGCATCAATATTGGCCGTGTAGCCGTAGTAAGCGCGAGACTTATCGTTATAGCTGTAACCACCACTAAGGGTCACAAGGTTATCGCCAAAATTAAGTGGCAGCTCACCGTTCCAGCCGTAGCTTTTTACGTTATCTTCTAGCTGTAAAAACGCAAACGTAGCAACCGATGTGGTCGAGAGTAGGCGAGTTTTCAGCACTTCACCCGTGATCGGATCAAGTACGTTTGATGCCTGAATATTGACTTCGTTTGGCACGGCGGTTTCGGCGCGCGAATCGGAGTAAAACCAATCGATTTGTAATTCGTCGGCGAAGGTTCCCGCAAACAAATCAAAATTATGATCACCGGTCAGTTGAAATATTTCTAAACGGCGCTCTTCATAGCGAGTTTGGTAATTGACGGTTTGCGAACCATCAACTTCACTGCTGTTGGAATCGAAGCCTTCAGTGTAAGACACCAGGTCTTCTGCATCAGTAATATGGTAAGCGCTCGCCTCAATGGTGTGCATTTCTTGAAAGCTTACACCAGCACTAACCGCGGCCAACTCACGAATCTCTTCAGCGGTACGCTGCACTTCAGAGTTAATGGTGTCGGGGCTACCTACACCTTTTTTACTCTGGTTTTTGTTGCGCCACTGATGATCGTAAGAAACGTTTACCAGCCCACCAACACGCCAATCATCACCAACATACCAAGAGTTGCCTATCGAGAACTTACCGTCAAAATCAGCAGGGAGTGACTTAGATGTCATTTCCACATCGCGATCAAGCGACAACAACAGGTTACGGTTGATTTGATTGGCCTCGGCAATCAGCTCCGAGCTAGGTGAACCACCGGTGCTGTGCAGAACATTCAAAATGCCATTGCTGCTTGGATCACCACTGTATTGCTGCAGTGCTTGACCGATGGGTTCGGGCAACGTGTTGTCGACACTGCCGCCGGAATAACTAATACCATCGTCGCTATTTACGGTATTCCAGCCGGTGCCCAAAGACACCTCAAGTACCACGTCGTCGGGCATGCCCTTAGTGCGGATATCAATATTACCGCCACCAAACGTTGCCGGCAGATCAGGCGAGTATGCCTTTTGAACTTTAAGCGTTTTGACGATGGTTGATGGAAACAAATCCAACGGCAACACGTTACGGGTCAACTCCGGTGAAGGTACCGCCGCACCATTAAGCAAAGTGCTGGAGTAACGCTCACCGAGCGAACGAACATAAACGTATTTATCATCAACAACCGTCAAACCGGTAACACGCTCTAGCGCCGATGCTACATCGGCGTCACCGGCGCGAGAAATTTGCTCGAAGCCAAGCACATCAGCGGCAAATGCCTGCTCAATACGCTCATCGACAATAGAGTCGGCACTGCTTTGCAGGCGACCGATAGTCAGTACTTCTTCGATAACCGGTGCCTGAATACTCAACCGCTGACGCTCAGGCTGTTCGCCTGCTTCATCGTTGGACTGAGCCAGTACCGAGTGAGTGCTACCCAGTGCAACAGTGGCGGCAACTACAGCCAATGCTAACGGGTTTCGCTTGGTAATCATTGTGCGCATTTTAAAAACCTTTTAAGGCGGTTTTCCAAACGGTCTGGGAAGATCCACCCAACGCGCTCTGCGATACATGCAGACTCATTATGGCGGTGGATGGGTCTTAATTAACTAGGCGGTTGAAGCAACCGCCTGTCTAGCTTGTTACACGTTGGACTTTGCCGTGACAAGGCGCCCCATTAGAGGCGCCTTACCCGATCGATCCGCTGTGTAGCTTATTGATTCAGACCGGTGGTCCAACCAGCTACCCAGTTGTTGCTTGCGCTAACGGCGCCAATAAAATCAACCGCTTCAAAGAAGCTGCTAGTACCAGCATTACCTAACGCGGGCGCTGCGCCAGCCTCAAAGCTGTCTTGCAACATGGTGACGTCGTATACCGGAACGTTAATGGTTACGCCGTTGCCATCGCTAAAGCTGGCAGCCGTAATATAAGCGCGTGGGTTGCTATCCAAACCATCAATCACCGAGGCTGGTAAGACACCAGTGGTGTTCTCGTCCAGTACAACGTTGTTGGTGTTGCCTGCTGAGGCAATCCAGCTGTCAACATCGAATGCACCATTGGCAGGATCAACACCAACTTTGGTCGCTTCGGTACAAGCCAACAAAGTGCTGTGTACTACTGACCAACCTTCGGTAGCCGCCCAAATTGTTTGCGGGCCTTCAGAGTCGTCCAGCTCAAAACATTCGTTAGAGGACATGCCAGAAGCACTAGAAGTTACGATAGAGTTATACAATTCGAAGTGTGCACCTTCACGAAACAACACACCTTCTGCGTCACCTTTAGAGGATGGATCATCACCTTCACCTTCATCAACATTAGAGGTGATACAAGTCATATTAGAGATACGACCTTTGGTGAAAGGAGCCAGATCATCAGCTCGACCGCCGCCGGTGTTATCGGCTTCAATACAACGGTTAGAACCAGAAGTTTGTGTTACCAGAGCAAACTGAACATTGCCCACCCAACCTTCAGAGTAATCTATCGAATCATCACCCACGTTAGTGGCAACGACATGCTTCAAATCAACTGCGCCACCAAACATTTCAAAACCATCATCTTGGGTGGTGTAAGTTTGTACATACTCGATAGTGGTGCCAGATCCAACGGCGTTTAAAGTCAAACCGTTCAGCTCTGAACCATCAACCACTTCAAAACCCGCATGCTTGATTTGCACATAGCGCAAGATGCCTGAGTTTTCAGCGTTGTTATTACCACCGTAAGAAGCCGGACGACCTTCAGCGGTAATGCTGCAACTGTGAACATTGTTGTCGGTCGCCGCGCGCTGCTCATCGGTACACTTATTGGTAATACCGTTACCGTTAATTTGTACCCCACCCCACAGACCGCGATCAGACTCAGTACCCACGCCATCACGCAAGTCAGCAACGGCCGAAAAGATAATCGGTGCATCTGCGGTACCGTCAGCTACGATGGTAGAGCCGCGTGCGATACGAACGTAATCGGTTGAGGCCGAAAAAGCGATTTTAGCGCCGGCTTCAATCGACAACTCAGAACCTTCGCTCTCTTGTGGAATACGAACACCGCTAGTAGCTTCGCTGGCATCAACATCTTCACCAACCCACAAGCTGTCTTCAAAAATATGAATGCCGCCGTCCAGCGCTGGGATCAACAGGTCAATAGTCAGTGGGTTAGTGTCGCTGACAAAAGTTGGCCCATAAGTACAGTTGCTGCCGTCAAACAAACCTTGACGTGCTTGACCGTCTTTGGTGTAAGAAGCACAAGGGTTGGTATCTGGCGTTGCACCGCTGCCACCGTTAGTGACATTGTTGGTGGTGTTGTTAGAGTCGATAACGTTGCTCGACGGGTTCAGGTTAATGTCACCACCACCACAAGCAACTAACATAGCGGCTAATGCATTCACGCTTACCAAAGTCTTGATCTTCATAAATTCCAACGCTCCCCAAAGGATTGCTTGTCAAAGTATGCCGACGCTAACCCCTGTTAGCGTCGGATAAATTCGTAGTTCGTGCCCATAATGAGCTGACATGACTGACTAAAAAGGCACCACTTCGTGGTCGGCCCAATCTGAGCTCAGTACTCATGTGGCGCCTATACTTGACGAGTTTTGTGAATATTGGGTGACAGGATTGTGAAGGTTTTATTTCAGGCGGCGAAAAGCAAGCTATCGATCCAAGCACTAAGTGAGCGGGATAATCAAACCGAGCCGTGATGCAGGCAGCCCAACCGTTAAATCAATCGCCACAACTAAGTAGTAAAAATGCGGGCAGTGAAAACTAAGCCAAAAAATCAATCGCGGCTCAATTTACCAACAATACTAGTATCGAAGCCTAGTATTTCACTTAACCATATAAAATTATGACATTTTTGTTATCCTGTCATAATTCTGCAATGAATCTTTTATTAAATGTTCAAACAAGCATGATCTCCAGGTTACCCACTAGGCAGATACCAATGAACGAACGAAAGATATTAATCGTTGATGATGAAGCGGCCATTCGCGATATGCTACGCGTAGCACTGGAAATGGCTGATTATCAGTGTATAGAAGCCAGTAATGCGCAAGATGCTCACAGCTTAATTATTGATGAAAAGCCTGATTTACTGCTCTTAGACTGGATGCTGCCAGGCACCAGTGGTATAGAATTGGCGCGGCGCTTAAAGCAGGACGAGGTCACCGCTACCTTACCTATTATTATGCTCTCAGCCAAAGGTGAAGAAGATAATAAGGTGCAAGGTCTAGAAGTCGGTGCTGATGACTACATCACTAAACCTTTCTCGCCGCGTGAACTGGTTGCTCGATTAAAGGTGGTGCTGCGCCGCACCGCACCAAAATCAGAGTCCGAGCCCATTGTCATCGGCAGCTTGTGTCTCGACCAAGTCAGCCACCGAGTAAGCATTAATGACCAGCCCGTGAGTATGGGGCCAACGGAATACCGCTTGTTAGAGTTTTTTATCACTCACCAAGAGCGCGTATACACTCGCAGCCAGCTACTCGATCATGTCTGGGGCGGCAATGTTTATGTCGAAGAGCGCACGGTAGACGTTCACATAAGACGATTACGTAAAGTACTGGCTATCGACAGTCTCGATTATCTAGTACAAACTGTACGCGGCACAGGTTATCGGTTTTCTATAAAAGCAGAAGCCTAAACCCTACCAGCACGCCTTAGTTGCACTGATGTATACAGTATAAAAACTGTATAATAAAAGTCCACTGCTGCTCTCACCTGGCATGGCACAACATCATCCAAAAGATCGATCGGAACCCGGAGGCGGTACCTTGTTAAAAAGTTTTGGCGCCGAGTTCCAACGCATTCTAATTATCACTCTAATCGTCTTTTTTGTCGGCTTAGCCACCGACAACATCACCTTAGCATTACTGCTGGGGAGCTTGGTGTATATAGCGGTTATCTATCACAACATTTATAAGCTCAAAGTATGGCTTATGCATGAGGATACAGAACCGCCAGAGGCCAAAGGCTTGTGGGGTGAAATCTTTGACAGCTTGTATCATACCCAGCGGCGTCAACGCAGCCAAAATCAGCAACTGCAGGCGGTAGTTAATCGGATACAAAAGCTCACTTCAACACTGCGTGAAGGGGTAATTATTCTCGACTCGCGCGGTCATCTCGATTTCTGGAATCCGGCCGCTCATCGCATGCTGGCCTTTAACAGTAAAGATCGCGGGCAATCGGTCATTAACTTTATCCGTCACCCGCAGTTTGTCAGCTACCTAGAAGAGCAACAATACGATCAACATATAGAGTTGCCCTCTCCACGTTTTGCAGCCAAACGGTTACAATTTCAGGTGACACCTTTTGGCAATAATGAGCGCCTAATCATTGTGCGCGATACGACCCAACTGCATAACTTAGAAAAAATGCGACAAGAGTTTGTCGCCAACGCATCCCATGAGATGCGCACCCCACTTACGGTTATCAACGGTTATATAGAAACCTTAGCCGACAGCAATGTCATGCCTAAGTGGAACAAACCATTAAACCAAATGTTGCAACAATCCAATCGGTTATCGGTGCTAATTAATGACTTGCTGGTGCTATCCAAACTTGAGACCACCGCCTCCGACCTGAACCAAACCGATATTGATATCAACAAGCTACTGCTTATTATAAAAGACGAAGCCACCATCCTGGCTCAAGACAAGCAGCAAACGCTTAAACTAGAGTGCCATGAAAACAGCCAAGGCATACATATTCTAGGAGACGAGAAAGAACTCCATAGCGCACTGTCTAACTTGGTGACTAACGCTATAAAATACACTCAAGACGGTGGCGAAATTACCATTCGTTTATGGCTAGATAAAAACAACTTTTATATCTCGGTGGGCGATAATGGCCCGGGCATTGGCAGCCGACACTTGCCGCACCTTACCGAGCGATTCTACCGAGTTGATGACAGCCGCAATAGCAGCACAGGTGGAACAGGTCTCGGGCTCGCGATTGTTAAGCACGTTCTTATGCGGCATTACGCCGAGTTAAAAATCACCAGTGAAGTAGGCAAAGGAAGCCTTTTTACCTGTATATTCCAGCTGCCTTATCGAGACTAAAATCCAGTTTCGCATTAATCGTGCTGTAGTGCGGTAATCGGATCGAGCCGCGAAGCTTTGATTGCGGGATAAATACCAAAAATCAAACCCGTCGCAGTACAAAAGAGTACCGCTACAATCACCGCATTGAACGACCAAGCCACCGGCCAACCGGCAAAAGTCGAGATCACCGCTGCCAAACTAAAACCCAGTACGATACCCAGCAAACCACCCAGGCCGGCAATGGTGACACTCTCGATAATAAACTGATCGCGGACGTTTTTTTCTGTTGCCCCTATGGCACGCAACAGGCCGATCTCATTCGTGCGCTCAAGCACAGTGGCCAGCATAATATTCATAATACCTATACCGCCCACCAACAGTGATATGCCGGCCACACAAGACATAATAATGTTAAAAATACGCTGGGTTTGTTCGTGCTGATTAAGTAACTCAGCGGGCACCACTATATTGTAATCTTGCTCTTGGCCGTGCCGCCTATCCAGTAGGTGGGCAAGGTTTTTAGCCGCCGCCTGAGGATCGACACCAGGGCTTAGCTCGACCCTAAAGGCGTCTATCTCCGAGGCCATATCCCTAAAATCAAAACGCTTTAGAGCCGTTTCTAACGGCATATAAATTCGGTTATTCTCACCCGATAACTGGACCCCCTGAAAGTTATCCTTAGTTAGATTTTTACTTTCCAGCACTCCTATCACTTCAAGCCATAGATGATTTACTTTTAAGGTTTGACCCACTGCATCGCCGCGCGGAAACAACTGATTAGCCACCGCCGTACCAATCACCACCACCTGACGATAATAGCGATTATCATCTTCGGTTAACCATCGGCCCTGCCCCACTTGCAAGCTCCCCAGCTCACTTAAACTTGGGGTTACGCCTAACACTTGGCTGTCGCTATTGGCGTTGCGGCTAAACAAGGCATAGACTTCTATTTTTTTCTCGGCGCTGTAATTAAGCGCAAATGGCAAAGTCTCCATACTGGCGCGCACATCTTGCAGCGACAAACCCACCGAGTGCTTTCGCACATCACGCAAGCGCTCACCGTAAATTGATTTTTCCTCGACCAACACATTGCGCAAACCCATCGACTCGATCAGCTGTAGAGCTTCTTTTTCAGCACCCTCACCAACACTCACCATCGCGATTACCGCACCGACACCAAAGATCATTCCAAGTAGGGTTAAAAAAGTACGTAAGCGGTGAAACCACAGCTGCTCTAACGCCTCAAGAAAACTCTGCTTTAATTTTTTCACAGGATTTCTCCCGCAGGTTTAAGAAGTGCCACTTGATCGCCCGGCTCAAGCCCTACCACAACCTCGGTTTGAGTTAAGCTGCGCAATCCGGTTTGAATAATTTTTCGACTAAAACCGCTGCGATTTTTTAGATACACCCACGATTCTTGCTCATTCTTAAACACAGCTTGATTAGGAATACTTAAAGCACTCTCTTTATATGCGACCTTAACGGTACCTTGCAGCTTTTGTCCCGGCCGCATAAAACTGGAATCCGATTGATCTAACGCGACCGTCACCTCAAAGTATTTAGTAGGGCTGCGGGTATCCTGTGGCGCGGCAATATTAGCCAGAGCCACCACTTTGCCACTAAGTGGTCTATCGGTGTACGCATCCAGCACAACATCCGCCTGCTGACCTATTTCGATACCGGCGGCTTCAGTCTCTAGCACATACAAACGTGCCTGTAATTTTTCTAAACTGGGAATCGAGCTAAGCTTAGAGCCAGGCCACAGTGTTTGACCGGCACGAACTTTTTCACCGCGCCAGTTTTTAGCGTGAATTAAGATGCCATCGGCTGGCGCCAACACTTCCAGATGCTCTAATGCGCTCTGGCGAAGTTTTATTTTATCTTGATAGTTTTTTCCCTCAAGGCTCAGCAGTTGGAGTTGAGCTTCGCCTTGATTTTTTTGCGAGCCTTGACGCCAATCAAGGTAGAGCTGTTGCGCAGCCAAGTAATCTTTACTGAGCAGCTGATCAATAATTTCATTTTTCGAATAAACCGTTAAATCATCAACACTAAAACGTTCAACCATAGCTTTCTCTTGCGCGACTTCGCCGGCCTGCTGAACAATGGCAAACTGGCCTTGATCCAAACCTCGAGCCGTAATATTTCGCGACAGAGAATTTTTTTCAAGTTCAAGCTCAGCTCGTTGCTTTTCTAGCTCGTGCTCTGTTCCATCAAAACGTGCGACGACATCACCGGCAGTGACGCGGCTATTTTCTTCTTTCATCCACGCCAAGGTTAAACGCCCCCGATTCCCCGAAGGGGCATTAATAGTCACCTCCTCTGCTGATACTAGCTCGCCTTTGGCTGGCACCGAAAAATCAAACGGCTTAGCCGCCACGGTCATAGTTAAAGTGGTCGACACCTCCTTTGAGGTACAGGCGGCTAGCGCTATCAGCCCCACGACTAACATCCCTCGCAAAAAACTAACCGCTCTCACAATATCACCTCATCGCCATCGTCTAGCCCTTGGGTAATAATTGCCTCACCCGCTTGACGCGCGCCAATGGTAACTTCTTGTTGCTGTTCACCGGTTAAACTTTTAAGCCGCACAAAAGCTTTATTGTCACGATACAGTAACGCATGCTGAGGCACAGCCACCGCATCAGGTTCGATTCGCTGGACAATAGAAAGTCGCGCTGCCATTCCCGGTCGCATAGCATTGGTATCTGGGTTATCGATACGCACCACCGCGTCGAATACTTTACTGGGCTCGCGCCGCGATTTTAAACGCACGATACTGCCCAGTGACTCTATCTGACCGGTAAAGGTTCGCTCGGGAACCGCATCGAGTTTTATCTCGACTTTGTCGCCTGCTTTTACTTTATGAGCCACTTGCTCATCAACGGTGGTTTCAATTACTAGACTGTTTAAATCAGGGAGCTCAATAACTTTTTGAATGACCGAGAACTGATCGCCCTCGGCGGGCTTGTCGCCATCATTGTTGGGTTTGTAAACCACAATACCTGGCCGCGGCGCCTTGATTTGCATTTCCGCGATAGATTTTTTTTGCTCATTAACCTCGGAGGTTAAGCGCGACACTTCGGTCTCGGTAATTTCTCGGTCGACCACCATCTGACTAATTCGGTTAGCGCGTCTAAAATCCACCATGGCGTAGTTAAGCTCGGCAATTTTGCGATCGATACGCAGCTGTTCAACTTCTAGTCGAGCCATTAAATCATCCACATTACTTGACTTAAGTGTGGCTTTCTCTAGCTCCATCTTTGCCTCAGCCAAATCTAGCTCTAACTGCTCGCGCTCTTGTTTACTGTCTAGCGCCTGGCTTGCCAAACGCTGCTGCTCTGTAGCCAAAGAGTTTTCTAAATCGCGCAAACGCGAGTGTTGCTGTTGCGCATCAAAAGCCATAATGGGATCACCTTCTTTTACCCAGGTGCCCTCTGGAATCAAATACGACAACTTGTATTGCCAAGTGTATTTTACTTTAGGTGGCCCCATTTCGATGGTGCGTGCCGCCGCCAGTTCACCGGTGGTTTGAATCGCCAAAGGGATGTCTGCTTTTTTTACCGTTAGGGTTGGCACATCACTGGCACCACAGGCACTAAGCCATAGCGCCATTGCCCCAAGGCCGAATACTCGCCAACGACTCATTGCCAAGCCTCCGCTTTTATTTCCACCAGCACACTCATGCCCGGCAACAAACCGGCTGCCATCACATCATCGACAAAACGAATATCAACATCAATATAACCGGAGTCGCCCCAGTGATTTTTAGGCTCCGCTTGTTTGCCAATTCTTTCAATCACACCGTCTATTTTTAGCTCGGGACGCGCATCAAAACCGATACTGACTTGTTGCTCTTCACTTACCCTTGCAATATCCACCTCATTAAGCCAGGCGCGCACGTGTAAATCATCGGTTGAGGGAATGGCGAGCACACTAAAGCCGCGCTCAACGGAATCACCTTGGCGAATTTTTTCGCGCGTCCAAGGGTGATCGACATACATGGCGGTGCCGCTGCGAGTACTGTTTTGCGTCATTCCATCAAGCATTAACTGCACTCGACGCAATTCATTTTGCGCACCGGCAATGGCAACTTGACTGCGTTTTTTTTCGGCCAACACATCGTCTTTTTTTACCTCGAGTGCTTTACGCGTTTCAACCTCAGCGTTGATCGCCTTAACCAAGGCCAGTTGATATTGCTCATATTGCAACTGACTTAATAACTCGCTTGGAATACCAGCATTAAGCTTAGCTTTTTGTAACGATAAAAATGCAACATCGTATTGATGCTGTGCCTCTCGCAGCTGTAAATCTTGTACCAGACCATTGCGCCGACTCTCGGCTTTTACTTTGCGCAAGCCCGCCTCTAGCTGCTCTAGATTAGCCGCGACACTGGCGCTATCGTATTGCACTACGGCATCGCCCGGCTCAACCCGAGTGCCCTCCTCCACCATCCAAGCGATTTGCACAATCCATTCATCGGTTTCTGGCGCGACAAACATTTGCGAGTTGCGCGCTGCAACCTCACCGGTCAACAATAATGGCTCGGCCGCCGCCGGCAGCCACAGCAAAAATAACAAGCTACATAGGGCGAGACGCATTAACTTCTACCTTTTCTATTTTGCCATCGCGCATATGAATAACCTTTTGCGCATACTCGGCGATCTCGGGCTCGTGAGTTACCAAAATAATGGTTTGTCCGGCGCGATGCAGCTCGCTAAAAAGCTCCATAATCTCTACCGAGGTTTTACTGTCGAGATTCCCAGTAGGTTCATCGGCAAAAATGATTTTGGGCCGGTTAACCAAAGCTCGCGCAATGGCCACCCGCTGTCGCTGACCACCGGATAACTCGTTAGGAACGTGATCTAGCCGATTTTCCAAATTAACTCGCGCCAGCATATCGCAAGCACGCTTACGCGCCTCCACGAGGTCAATATCAGAATACTTTAACGGCAGCATGACATTGCGCACGATATTCAATCGCGGCAGTAGGTGGAACGACTGAAATACAAAGCCGATATCTCGATTGCGTACGGCCGCTAAATCGTCATCGCTCATGGTGCTCACCTCACGCCCCCCCAAGCGATAACAGCCGGAAGTGGGCTGATCAAGACAGCCAAGAATATTCATTAAGGTGGATTTGCCTGAGCCCGACGGGCCCATAATGGCTATAAATTCATTTTCGGCGATGGTTAGGCTCACCCCCTGCAAGGCGGCGACAGAGATCTCGCCGCTGCGATACTCTTTGCGCAGAGTTTCAAGCTCGATAATAGTTTGATTCAAAACAGTCATCCTGTAAGCAAGCTGGGCGTAAGCGTCTGAGTTTTAGGGTTAGCGACTCTCTTGTACAATGTCATATTATTCATCGCAAGCAAGGAAGTGCAAAGAATGTAAACGCCGGTCGGCGCCTCGCGTGCAGTATAATTGTTCCCACTCAAGCCGGCGGTTATACTAGCGGCTTTATTCGCCTACAAACTGTGACCCGTTTATGACCTATCTACGGCTTTTATGTGCCACAGCCCTTATCTGCCTCAGCACCGGCTGTGGCCAACAGGGTCCGCTGTACTTACCTGCTGACGATTCCGCCCCTTCGGAGCCAGCACCGGCCGATTAGTCCAAGAGAGAATGTTATGTCTTTTTTTACCGAACGCAGCAATGAGTTGTACGCCGAGGATGTGCGCTTGCGCGAGATTGCCGAGCAATATGGCACCCCCGCTTATGTATACAGCCGCGCCGCGTTTACCCAGCATTATTTAGCCTACGCCCAAGCGTTGGGGCAGCATCCAGGCATGATCTGCTATGCCGTAAAAGCCAACTCTAACATCGCCCTACTAAATTTACTGGCCCGCTTAGGTGCCGGTTTTGATATCGTCTCGGGCGGTGAGCTAGAGCGGGTATTAACCGCTGGCGGTGACCCCAAGCGCATTGTGTTCTCTGGGGTAGGCAAAACAGCGGCCGAAATGGCCAAAGCACTGGCCGTGGGCATTTATTGCTTTAACGTCGAGTCAGAGGCTGAGCTTGAGCTATTAAGCCAAGTGGCGAGCGAGAAAAACCTTACCGCACGGGTGTCACTGCGAGTTAACCCCGATGTCGACGCTAAAACACACCCGTATATCTCCACCGGCCTTAAAGAAAACAAGTTTGGCATTGATATTAACCGTGCGCCGATGGTGTATCGCCGCGCAGCTGAGCTACCCAATATCGATATTCAGGGCATCGACTGCCATATTGGCTCACAGCTTACCGAGCTCGCCCCCTTCTTGGACGCGCTCGACCGGCTACTGGTGCTGGTCGATAACCTCAGTGCCGACGGTATAAATATTAGCCACCTAGATTTGGGTGGCGGTTTAGGCGTGACTTACCGCGACGAACAGCCTCCTGAGGTCGCAACCTATATGGCCGCCATCAAAGCCAAAATCGGCGAGCGCGAGCTGGCCTTAATGTTCGAGCCGGGCCGTTCGATCGCCGCCAATGCCGGCGTACTGCTGACCAAGGTGCTGTATTTAAAGCCTACCGAAGCACATAACTTTGCCATTATCGATGCCGCCATGAACGATAATATCCGTCCAGCGCTGTATCAGGCGTGGCAAGATATTCGACCGCTGGCCAGCTCTAAAGCGGCCACCAAACGCTGGGACTTAGTGGGCCCAGTGTGCGAAACCGGCGACTTTTTAGGCAAAGATCGCGATTTAGCGCTGGCCTCCGGCGACTACCTCGCGGTAATGTCGGCAGGCGCCTACGGTTTTACCATGAGCTCCAACTACAACACCCGTGCTCGCGCGGCAGAGATCTTGGTAGACGGCGATCAGATTCATGTAATTCGCGAGCGCGAAAGCTTTGTGGATATGATTCGCGGCGAGCACATCGTCGAGCAGTAATCGGCCGCAACAGCTTGCGAGCAAAGACGAGCCAAGTAAGATAAAATGGTTCGTCTTTTCATTTAAGAAGTAAGCATCAGGGACCTCTATGCGATTGCGGTTTACTAAAATGCACGGCCTTGGTAACGACTTTGTTGTCATTGACGGCATCAGCCAAAAAGTACGCCTAAGCACCGACAAGGTGCGAGCACTGGCCGACCGCAACTTTGGCATCGGCTGCGATCAACTGCTGCTGGTCGAGGTGCCCAGCTCTCCCGATGTGGATTTTTGCTACCGTATCTTTAACGCCGATGGCACCGAGGTCGAGAACTGCGGCAACGGCGCACGCTGTTTTGCCCGTTTTGTGCGCGATCGCCACCTCACCGGCAAAAACGTTATTCGAGTCCAAACCGCATCGGGGATTATGGTTCTCAGCGTCGATGGCGATGATAACGTCAGTGTCGATATGGGCGTACCGGTGCTTGAACCCGCCGACATACCGTTTGTCGCCGACAACCGCGCCGTGGTTTACCCGCTCACAGTGGGCGATCACGAAATCAGTGTTTCGGCAGTCTCGATGGGCAACCCTCATGCGGTGTATGTCGTCGATGATGTTGACACCGCTCCGGTCGCAAGCTTCGGCCCCCTGATAGAATCACACCCGCGCTTTCCGCGTCGGGTTAATGCCGGTTTTATGCAAATCTTAAATTCAAACGCCATCAAACTACGCGTATACGAGCGCGGCGCTGGCGAAACTCTCGCCTGCGGCACCGGCGCTTGTGCCGCAGTAGTCGCCGGCCAATTGCGCGGTATTTTAGATGAACAAGTCGATGTCGAACTGCCCGGTGGGCACTTAACCATCCAATGGGCCGGAGAAGGTCAGCCGGTGCTGATGACTGGGCCCGCGACCAATGTATTTCACGGACAGGTCAAAATTTAATATGACGGACAACAGCAACAACATGCCCCCTATGCCGAGTGCCTCCGATGTAGTTCGCTACTTAATGGCTCACCCGACATTTTTCGCAGATTACCCTGCTCTACTGGCCGATATCGAACTGCCCCACGATAGCGGCAGCGCCATTTCGTTGGTAGAGCGCCAAGTGGCGGTACTGCGTGAGCGCAACATGGACATGCGGCATCGTCTAAGCCATCTATTAGATAACGCCCGCGACAACGACCGCCTGTTTGATAAAACCAAGCGTTTGATTTTAGAGCTGCTCGAAGGTCGTGACCTAGGCGACATTATCGACGCACTGCACTACAGCTTTGACAAAGAATTTAATATTCACTTTACCCGCACGCTATTATTTGGCGATGCCAACGCTATCGGCGGCTCGGCCGCACGGGTAGTAAGCCTAAAAGAAGCGAACGATAATATTGGTGTACTGCTAAAAAGTAACCGTTCGTTTTGCGGTAAGTTGGGCGATAAAGAAAAAGCTTACCTGTTTGGCGATGTCGCACTGCAAGTTGGCTCGGCCGCCACCGTGCCGCTTAACAACGGGCAGACTTTTGGTCTGTTAGTGATTGGTAATCGCGACCCTAAATATTATAGCTCGAGCATGGGCACGCTATTTTTAGCCTATATTGCCGAGGTGCTTAACCGCCGCTTGCCACCCCATTTACCGCCTATTGCGTAATCACGACGGGCGAAACGTTAATGCTATAAAGAGGCGGCTATGCCCATAAACGCGCTACCATTGGCCGCCGAAGTTGACGCCTTCACCCAGTATCTACGCATCGAAAGACAACTCTCAGAGCGCACTTTAGACGCCTATCGCCGCGATTTACTCAAGCTCCAGCAGTACGCCGATAGCCGCAACCTCAACAACCTAAATGCTATTAATCACCAAGAACTTCGGCTTCTGCTTGCGCAGCAACATCGTGCCGGCAATGGTGGTAAAACTTTGGCACGCGGGCTATCGGCACTGCGCAGTTTTTTTCGATTTGCCATTAAACGTGGCTGGCTTAACACCAATCCGGCCGAAGGCTTACAGGCGCCTAAGGCACCTAAAAAATTGCCCAAAACATTAGATGCCGACCAAGCCGGTCAGTTTGTGCAATTAGCCGGCGATGATTTTATTAGCCTGCGCGATGGCGCCATGGTCGAGCTCATGTATTCCTCGGGTTTGCGTTTAGCAGAACTGGTAGGCACTAACATAAAAGATATCGATTTGGCGGGCGCCAGTATTCGAGTAACCGGTAAAGGTAATAAACAGCGCGAGCTGCCGGTAGGCCGTTTTGCCATCAACGCCGTTAAACGTTATTTAACCGTACGGGATTTACACGCTAACAGTGACGAGCTGGCATTATTTGTCAGTAAAAGAGGCAACCGTATTAGTCACCGCAGTGTGCAAGCACGGCTGGAGCAAGTGAGCCTGCGTCAAGGTATGGAGCAACCCGTACACCCACACATGTTGCGTCATTCGTTTGCCAGCCATATGCTCGAATCCAGCTCGGATTTACGCTTGGTGCAAGAGCTACTCGGACACGCCAATATCTCTACCACCCAAGTGTATACCCATCTAGACTTTCAACATTTAGCCAAAGTCTATGACAGCGCCCACCCTCGCGCGCAACGCCGCCGAGACAACAGTGAGGATAAACAAGATTAATAGCAGGCAAAAAAAAGCGCAGCCAAAGCCGCGCTAACACAATATAAAGAAGAGCCCATATATAACTACATATCCAGAGAAGTGAATGTAGAGTTTTAGAATAGCCACCTTAAGCGCACGATACAACGCACTGCATACGTATACAGCCACCCACTTGCGGTGAATACGTATGCAACTGCGACTACACCACGCCGCCGGTCCAATAAGGTTCGGGCAAAGAATTAACCCCCATTAAGCGCGCCACATCGCCAAACAATTGGTGAGTGCCCCAAATCCGCTGCTGGCTTTCATTGCTACCATTGCCGCAGTGAATAATTCGCCCGCTACTCAGCGCACCGCCGGCACCACCCGCAAGAGTTACCGCCCCCGCCGCGCCGCCGTGTTGCGAGCCATCCCCCACTTCCGAGAACATCACCACTAGCGTGTCGTCCAGCAGCCCTTTGTTGTTTAACTGCTCTAACGTGTAAGCCAGCAGCGAATGATACCAACGCACCTGCGCCGTATGTGGTACATCGCCCGGTCTGTGCGATGCACTGTGGCTGGCAAACTCGTTGTACCAACGAGTCATCGAACTGACTGGATCACCACCCTGACTGGATTGAATACCCTGAGCAATCGCTTGCTGCGCCATTTGCCAACACTCATCAAACGAGTAGTTTACCAAGTTACCGTTTTCATCACCCTTGGATAGTTGCAGTGTAGCCACACGATGCAAACCACAAGAAAAGGCGCCCACAATGTTATCAATTTGAGCGCGACACAAATGCGGAAACATTTGCCACTCGGTTTGATTTAATTCTTGGCTGGAGTTGGCGTAAGGGTCGGCCAGCACATTGGTATTAAATACACACTCGCCCACTTGCACACTCGACTGATCTTTTAATCGCTTTAGCGCGTTCTCGTGCATATCTAGCTTAGCTCGTCGCACACTGTCGAGCGTGGCATTTGCCAATGAGTCAAAGTCGGCCAAAATAGCCTCATAGGTTCGGCGCATTTCATCCGATTGTGGGCTATCTACATTGCCAATACCCAATGCCAGTTTAGTCGCCACATCACGTGGATCGTTATTAGGAATCGGCCGCTGAGTGGTTGTAACATTACGCGGTTTAGAAATCATAATGTCGGATTTAGGACCTGTGCGTACCCCAAGACTCAGCACTCCTTCACTCCCCAGCTGCTCGGCAATTAAATGATCGATGCTGGCGCTACCGGTACTGATATCTTTATTGCCCGTTAAAATACCGCGCATGTCGTTGTAATGAGCGCCAGCACCCGAACCAATATCTAGGGTTAAATTTTTTAAAATAATTAACCGATCATGCCAATTAGCCAACGGCCCCAAACCGAAGCTTAATTCTTGCGAGCCACCAATGCTGCCATCAAACTGGCTCGGCTGCCAATTATAGGGAACCACACCATTGGGGTAATATAAAAACAATACCCGCTGCGCCATTCCTGTTTGGGCATACACATTTTGCCCCAGCATCTGACCGACAAATGGCAGCAGCGCACCACTGCGAGCCATATTAATTAACAACTTACGCCGTGACTGATTTGTTATTTTTGTCATTGTCATTCTCCTATCGCTTAACGGCGTTGAGTAAAACTTTCGGATAACACCAAGTCTTTCAGCATGTCACGCATACCACCACCGTTACGCAGATCTTGGCTAAAAGTTCGAATGATAATTTCATCGCTTAGCTCGTTTTCTTCACGACCCACCAAATAGCGATAAAACTGGCGCGCAAAACACGCCTCTCCTTGACCACTGCCGGCAATCAATTCGGCCAATTCAGCGATCGAATGATACGGCACCGCCTCACTGTCTGGGTCCATAACAGTCTCGGGCGAGTACAAACTTTTAATTGATCCGCTGGCGTCAATTGTTTGAGTTTCGCCATTACCCAGCGTTTCAATCACCCGATACAACCCTTGGCTGTCGTAACGTTCAAATCCAAACCCAATACCGTCGATAAACTGGTGACAAGCACGGCAAGCCGGTTCGCTGGTGTGGCGCGATGTAGCGTCGCGGTTGCTGTCATCCGCTTCAAACGTTATATCAAAGTTAGCGGCCGCCGGTGGCGGAAACTCTTGGCACATCAGCATCTCGCGCACAAATACACCGCGCTTAATAGGCGACGGATTAATCGTGTTAGTGCGCGAGGCTAAAAAGCTCGCGTGTCCCAACAAGCCTGCGCCAGAGCGTGGGTCGTCGGCCGCATAACTGCGCTGCCCCCAACCGCCGGCTGCAGAGCCGGCAAGATCATAATGATCCGCCACCAGATCATTCGCCTGGGTGTATTCGGCCAAAAGTAATTCCGAGAACGGCATATTTGATTCAATATTTTCTAAAACAAAACGCACAGTCTCCTCTTTTAACGCTACGACTAAGTCTGTGTCAGAAATCGCCGGGAACGGGTACTGGTTGTTGATCAGCCAGCCGTTAATAAAGCGCCGTAAACCTTGTTCGGCACGAGCATCATTAAGCACATAGGTGAATAGACTATTAATATCTATGTCGCCTTCAGTGGCCGCCGCCAACAGTGTTGCATCTGGCGTAGTACCCCAAAAGGTATAGGCCAAAGAAGTCACGATTTCATAAGGCGACAGTTGATACAAACCCGACTCTGCATTCAACTGGCCGAGCTCTGAGCGGTACATAAAGTGCGGCGACATTAGCATCGCTTGCAACGCACTGCGGCCAGCATCATCGGCACTGTACAAAGCAACATAGGCATCCGCCTCGGTGCTCGACAGCGGGCGACGGAATAAACGTTTACCCAAACCATTAATGGCGCAACGAGCATCTTGGCAGCCAACCTCTAAACCGTTAAAGGTATAACGAGTTATAGCTTGCTCTGTAAGTTCTTTGGCCACCATTTGATAACCTAACGTGCGGTCGTAATCCGAGGTTAGATAAGAAGCCGTGGTAAAATTTCGGTAGCGGCCATCGGTTGGAACGGTATTCATTATTTCTGTTGCGAAATTAATATTAAAGATGTCTCTGACGCTATTGAGATATTCCTCTTTTGTCAGTAAGCGCAAGTTCCGTGCATCAATGGCATTGCCCTCGCACTCGGCTCCCGTGCACACCTTCTGCTCCCAAGCATCATTGATCATCATGCTAGAGATTTCAAAGGCACACTCACCTTCACTATTACCACTACAGCTAGCGGTATTATCCATAGGCATAAAGTTGGCAATATAACTGCTCAGTAAACTTTGATTCCACGTGTTATCTAAGTTGTTAACCGCCTTCGCAACACCGCCACTACCATCACTGCCATGACAGCTTGCGCATTGCGCAGCATAAAGATCACGGCCAGCTTGATACTCGTCGACGCTACCGGTAAATAACGCTTGCAACGATACGTTATGCTCGGGGATCAACACCTGGGCTACTGGAGTGCTGAGCGCACCGACAATAAACGCCGCACCATCGCCTTGCCAGCCACTAAATTCGGTCCCCAAGGGGGGCGTATCAGCCGTTACCGTCACCACGCTACCCTGCGGAAAATCGCGCTCGTTATTAGCGGTACTGCCACCAATAACGGCCAAACGATAAATATCAGCGCCATTAGCATCACCGCCATCCCATCGTTGTAACTCGCCATTTTGATAACTAGACGACTCTGAGACATCGATTATATTTTCTGACTGCTCGCCATTATCATTGTTATTAAACACGACGTTGACGCTACCATTAGGCAGCAAATCAGGCTCGATATAATAGCTCCACCAATTACCGTCATTATCGGCCGTCATTGCTACTCCCGGCCAAGGCGCAAGAGGTTGATCAACCCCGTTAACGGTTACCCATAAATGGGCGTAAACATTTTCCCAGTTATTGCTATTGTCGTAACGCAATGCCAAGCCCTGCACAGGTGCAATAATCTCGGCACTGGCAACCAACTCACCTACTTGCGCGGTAACAGTCCCAGGGCCATCGCCTATCCGGCGCAATATTCCTTGATCATCTACCGTTATCGCATTAGCGCCTGCGGTTACTTGCCAGCTTGCCAAACCAAACAAATTAACCTTGCTGCCATCGGCTCTTAAGCCGTAAGCCACTAGCTGTTGTTGCGTAGCAACCGTTACTTGAGCGGGTGAAATAGCGATCGCGGTAACCGCAGTATCAGCCCCGACAACCGTTACATCCGCCGTACTGACATAACCTTCCGCTTGTACCGTTACACTCGCCGACCCCACTGCCAAGGCGCGCAACACAACGGTATTACCGGTAATAGATTCCACCTCAAGAATTTCCGGATGACTGGTCGTGGCCGCCGTAATGGTATCGACCGCGGCGTTAAAGCCATTGTCGTACACCGCTTCTATTTGCGCGCTAATAGCGTCACCGGGGTTGGTCGTATCATCCATCACAATGCGAAGTGCAATTTGTTGAGCACCTGCTGCGGTTATCCAATCATTAAAGAATGTGTCGGCTTCAGGATTGGTATAAAGCGTTCCTTTGGGCATACGGTTGCCATCGGTAACTTGATAAATATGCAATAAGCTATCGGTGGGGCTAAAAGGTTTTAAACGATACTTGCCACCGGTAGTTTGCACGTTAAGCAGTTTCATATCGGCCAGCGGTGTATCGTAGCGCAAGTCCATAAAACTGCTGGAGTGACAGTGGGCACAGTTCGTCGCCAGATACGCTTTAGCTCGTTGAGTCTCACTCGCAGTGGTATCCTCTAAGGCGCTAAACGCTTGGTAATGATCGGCGCTATCGATACCGCTGGTAAACATTGCAACATAATTAAGTGCATCGATTTGATTATCGATCACGCCGGCGTAATTAAAATCTCGATTAAGTTGGCGAGTATGCATAGCCAGCGGATCGCGACTACCGTTGCCAGTATGGCACGAACCACAATCGGCGGCCGACTGCACGGCGCGCTCGCGCCCCTCGGCATCGGTATTGCTAACCGTGGTGGTCTCGGCAACCAAAGTGGCGTCGCTGTGATCGCTATTCCATAAATAATTGGCCGCTTGCCATTTTCCGTCTTGCTGACGAAACAGCACCGAGGTGGTAAAGGGCACCGAGCTGCCATCGGTCGCGCTCACGGTTTTATGTTTAATCAACACCGAACCTATCGGTAAACTCCAATCATCGGTTGCCGAAAAGCTTATGGCCTTATCTTTAGGAATTACCATAAAGTGACGCAGCTCGGCGCCATCAAACCAACCGGGTGAATTAACCTGATACTCGATGACTCCGGTAAGCGGAACCAACGGTTGTAAACTTGCAAACAAACCGGTAGCCGAAAGCTGTGCAGGAATAATGGCCCGCTCCGCATCATCATCCAGTACACGATAAATCGTCGAATTGCCGCCGTACTCTACACCGTACGTTGATACCAGTAGCGACTCGCCATCAATACCGGTGCCAAATGAGGCGATGTTTTCAGGAAAGGCATCACTGACTAAAGTTTTAGCCTCTCCATCGGCAATAGCCCATATTTTTTTAGTAACATAATCACCAAAAACAAAGCGTCCGCTCAGCCCCGGCAAAGCATTACCACGATAAACAACACCGCCAATAATAGAGCGGCCTACTGGGTGGTTATAGCCTTCCCTTGGTGGCTCAAAATCGGTGCTGCAATCTTTACTGCTGTCGCCACCTAAATCACCGCGATTATTACTACCTTCGCAGATCGGCCAGCCGTAATTTTTACCTTTTTCAATCAGATTAACTTCTTCAAAACCAGCTTGTCCGACTTCGGTTTCCCACAGGGTATAAGGTGCCTCGCTATCAAACGCCCAACGCCAAGGGTTGCGATGCCCATACGACCAGATTTCTGGGCGAAACCCCGGCACACCGACAAACGGGTTGTCGCTGGGCACTTCATAATATTTACCGTTCAACGCCTGCTCGATTGGGTTAATACGAATTATCGTGCCCAATAAATTACTGGTGACTTGGGCGTTGTTATTAGTACGTGGATCTTCTGGGTAAGCGGTGATGGCACTGTGACCGTAAGCGCCATCGCCAACACTTAAATAAAGATAGTTGTCCTCGGGACTAAATTGCAGCATGCCGCCTTTATGATCTGGGCCTGGCTGCGCGATACGCAACAGCTCGGTCGCCGAGCCGGCATTAATGCTGGTGGGGTTATAAGGATCATTAATGCTCCAGCGCTGCAGCACCCCATCTCCAAACTGGCCGTTGGCTTCACGCTCATTATCATCGCTACCGTTAATATAATAACCATAAATAAAACCATTGCTGGCGTAATTAGGGTCAAAGGCAATACTTAGCAAACCTTGTTCGTGATAATTTTTAACCTGAGCCGAAATATCGAGCAGTGTAAGCACATCGGCGGGTGTTACTGTTGCTGTATCGGGAAACGCGTAAATAACCCCAGGCTTATCTACCACAAACATTAAACCGCTGATGGGCTCGGGGATAATCATCACCGGCGACATAAACTGATTGGTCAAATTAGGGTAGGCAACTTCAAAGCGATAGTTACCCTGAGAGACGCTACCTTCAATAGGCAAATTATGTGGCTGTGCCAACAGCAGCCGCTCGCTCATCCCCGGCGCACTGCCGTCTGCAATAACTGTCACCTGCAAAACGTCGCTATCCGTGACGCCATTGGCCGCCATTAACGTTAAGGTCACGGTATACTCACCTGCGCGGGTAAAAACTGGGCTCGTCACCTGCTCGCCAATTAACGTATCAGGCCACTCATCACTACTCCAGCGAGCCTCTTGATAAACACCACTGGAGCCCAGAGCCGACAAATTAACGCTCGAACCAATCGATATCACCCGATCTTCACCGGCATTAGCCAATGGCTTTTGATCGCCCAACGACACGCCGCATTCAGCCAACGCGCGCCAACCCTGCGCGGTGTAACACGCGTTAGTTGTAAACGTTAAATCTGGTGTTTGCTGCGCATCGGCATTATTAAAAATAACATTCACCGACTCCGGCATCACACCGAGTAAATAAGGGGTTAAATCAAAACAATAAACCTCACCCACCTGTGTCATTGCATCGCCAGGCCAACCCGAAGTTGCGGTTAATGATCCGGCTGGAGCCGCATCCCACAGGTAAATATGAGGAGCCTGATAATGATCAGGGTTGCTAAAACACACACTGTTGGCATTAACCTGATCCGCCACCGGAGCAGGATCAACCGTTAGCAAGAAGCTATCACTGGCCAGCGCATCGGCGCTTGAAATCGCCGTGGCGGTGACGGTATAACTACCCGCCACAGTTAGTGCTGGCGAGTTAATCAAGTTACCTGACAAGACCCCGTCCCAAGCATCACTGGACCATTCAAGAGTGCTGATAGCGCCATTGCTGGGGTTTGCACTTAAAGTAACAATGCCTCCCGCCTCAACGTTAAGGTCAGCCCCAACATCCAGAGTAAACTCTGGCTCCTCTGGGTTAAAACCACACGATGTTAAGCTTTGCCATTGATTATCATTAAAACAAGCCGCCTCATTAAATAATAAATCGTCGGTTTGTTGCCCGGCATTATTATGAAATATCACATTTATACTGTTAGGTTTAATATCGCCCTGCAGTAAAGGCATCAAATCAAAACACAGATAGTTATCAATTTTTGTCAACGGGTAACCGGGCCACTGATCCAAGTTAGTGACAGACTGAACCGGATTGGCATTCCATAGGTAAACGTAACCTTGGGCAAAGTTATCGGGATTGTCATAGCATATAGCGTGCTCTGCTATCGGGGTTGCAGGAGCAGTCGCGAGCTTCGTTAAAGTGATGGCGTGATTGTTATCATTAAAACTAATCTGGTAACGACCTTCTCCCTGCGTCACTAAATAATCATTCGCAGGGTAAGCTTCACTCCAGTTATCAAACCGCGTTATTTTAAATCGTGGATTGTCGGTGGAAAAAGTTTGGGTTGTCTGCCACGTTTGGGTTGTAGCGTTATAATCTAGCGCCGCAACCTCCCAGTTATTAGCGGTCCCTCTAAAGTAGGCGTTATCCCACAACTGAGCTTTTGCTGGCATGGCCAGAAAAAAAGTAAACAGCAGTGCCAACAAAGCCAAATGCGGGCGCAAGGTGGGCGTAATCATGCGATTGTCGTCAATCATAGCAATCTATCCAGTTTTATTATGAGCACTCAACGAGCACCATTATTGGAATAACGCGCCAAACTTTAAGCGCATAAAATTACTTATGCTCGCGAAAATCAACAGCTAATAATTTTTAGGCGCGAGCTTACCTACACTAAATTCTTGTATACAGAATTCAGTCTTTCGAGCGTTTTATCAGTTATGCTTCTATTACTATTCTATAGAAACGCAACAGATATAAATTTATTGCAAAAAAGTCGTCAGCAAGAAAGGGGCAGACAAGTGCTCTGGGGGGAAATAAAGATTTTTGATATATTCATGTTAGCCCTCATTATTATTAGTGGCTTCGTTTAATATCTCGGCGCTATTTAGCCTATGGAACTAGATTATTGATAGAACAGTTTTTGTTCAATATGAATACGTATGCAGAAAATTTAAACAAGGTTATTGTCGGGTAGACCTTAAGGCATAATTAACATTTAACGAACAACAAAAATCCTTATGGCGCAATAATATTACCGCCACAAAGATTTAAGTAATTTTTTAATAATAACCATAAAATATGGCGTTTTATTGGCTATTGCAATTCAATTATCTGTGAGCTCATAGGTGCCAACCTCAACGATTCTGTAAGTTTAACTAACTTATCACTCATAACATCCACACCTTTATTTGATCCTGCCAATAAATCAGAAAACCGGTCTAACTTTAACTCACGAGCTTTATCACTATGATTAATAATAGTCATGACTTCCGATTTTTCAGCAATATTAAAATATACATAAACGCCATTTTGGGGAGCATAGTGCACTAAGCGTCCTTCGGTAATAGCCGCGTTATTTTTACGCCAATTTAATAATTTACGTAAAAGATCTTGTGCGCGCTTAGAATCTTTACTCAACCCCTTAGCGGTAAAAGCATTAATCTTGTCATCGGGCCACCCGCCAGGAAAATCTGTGCGAATAACGCCATGATCTTCAGTGCCTGGATTGGTCATTAAAATTTCTGTACCGTAATAAATTTGCGGAATTCCACGAGTTGTTAACAAATACACCATCGCCTGTTGCCAGAGGTCGTAGTTTTCATTCAATTGAGTATAAATTCGGCTCATATCATGATTATCGGCAAACACAACTAAGTTATCTGGATTAGGGTATAAGAAATCGTTGCTTAATGCTTCGTACAACTCGATCATCCCTTCACCCCAGCTTTCTTCATGGGTTAGCGCATTAATAAGCGCCGTCTGCAAAGAAAAGTCCATTAAACTTGGCAGCTGAGGTTGGTAGCCATCGGGGTTATGCTTGCCCGTCTGCCAATAAGAGACAATCGCAGGGTTGTTAGACCACTCTTCACCGACGATATTAAAATTGGGGTATTCGGCCATGACACGCTCACCCCAAGCGACTAAAAAGTTTTTATCGGGGTAGGAGTAAGTATCCACCCGCACACCACTTAAGCCCGCATATTCGATCCACCACAGACTGTTTTGAATCAAGTATTCTGCCATAAACTCGTTGCGCTGATTTAAGTCTGGCATGGTTGGCACGAACCAACCATCGGTGAATTGTCGAGTATCGCTGGCGGCTGCGTGCGGATCGCGTAAAGTAGTGCGGCGGTGTGTCGTGGGCGAGAACTCACCGGAAAAATTAATCCAGTCAGTAAAAGGCGCATCAGCCATCCACCAATGCTCCGAGCCGCAGTGGTTAAGCACAACATCCATAATCAGACCAACGCCTTGCTGACGTGCCTGTTGCGCCAACGCCAGATATTGATCGTTGCTGCCAAAGCGCGGATCAACCCGATAAAAATCTGTGATGGCGTAACCGTGGTAAGAATATTCTGGCTGAGCATTTTCTAACACGGGATTGAGCCACAACTGAGTAAAACCCATATCACTGATGTAATCGAGGTGATTCATAATGCCGGCTAAATCACCGCCATGACGGCCGCCGGGCGCATCGCGGGTAAGACCTTCTGCTAGACTGGCAACACTGTCGTTACTGGGGTTACCATTAGCAAAACGATCAGGGGTGATCAGGTAAATAACATCTTTAGCAGAAAAACCTTGGCGCTTAGCCGAGTCGTCGACCCGAGCTTGCAGCGAATACGGCCAGCGGGTGGTCAATGTTTCGCCCTGGTAAAATTCTAGTGTCATTTCGCCGACAGCGGCATCGGGGTCGATACGTAAATCAATAAATAAATAATTAGGGCTATCGGCTTTATGTACATTAACGACACTAACCCCAGGATGGTCGAGCTTAGGCTGCAGTTGACCGATATTCTTGCCGTGCACCAAAAGCTGCAACTTGGCACTGTCCATACCTACCCACCACGACGGCGGCTCGACTCTATCGATGCCATTAGCAAAAGCCAACAGCGGCATTAGTACTGTTAATACAAGCCAATATTTCATGCTATTACCTATTATTTAAACAAAAAAATGCCGGCACTGTTTTATACAGAGCCGGCAAAGATTACCACATAAGGGGATAAAACATTACGCGCTAGAGATTAAAACGAGTAGTTAACACCTGCAAATATTTGACGTCCATAATAGTTAACATTACCGGTTTGCGCCGACTCACCAAAATAAGTCAAAGACGGTTCATCGGTTAAGTTACTGATTTGGAAATTAACACTTAAACCGCTATCAAACGAGTAAGACGCCTGATAGTTCAGTATGGTCTCTTCCGCGTAATAGACGTTTTGTGGGTTCTCGGCCATCACTTCTTCATTAACAAATGCATCGCGGTAGTTAACGGATAAGCGTGTCGAGAAACCTTCGTAATCATAAAACAAGGTCCCAGTAAACACGTTAGGTGCAAGCCCAGGCAGGGTTGCATCCCAGCCAACGGCGCCGCTAGAGATGATGTTTTCCACTTCGCTTTCTGTATATGAGTAACTACCGGTAAAGCCCAAACCAGACAATGCACCAGGTAAGAAATCGAAAGCTTGGTTATAACCTAATTCAATACCGCGAATGTAACCGCCTTTGTCGTTGTTAACCGCCGTTTGATACTCACCATTGGCAAAAGCCTCACCGGTCGTCGGATCGGTAGGTACTAAGATACCGTTATCCGCGAAAGGATAGTTGTAGATGGTGGAATCTTCGATAAACGATTCAATATCCTTATAAAACAACGCTGCAAATACGTTACCGCTGGTATCGTCAAAGTAATGCTCGTAGGACAAATCGTACTGAGTCGCGTAAAACGGATCCAAGAACGGGCTGGTATTACCCCACATATTAAACTTGCCGTCAGAGGCCCAAGAGCCACCGCCCGACTTCAGCTTTTGCAATGGCACACGGCCCATTACTTTAGCCGCACCAAAACGTAGGTAGTCGTTTTCGGTTAAATGGTAATTTAAGTTAATAGACGGCAAATAATCAGTAAACTTTTTACCGCGCACTACAGGTAGGTAATCGTTGCTTACCACACCGTTGCCATCAACAATATCTGGCCCTGAACCCAATTCGGCGCCCTGCAATTGTTGTAAACCCGAACTGCTCTGATCGGTTTCAACAATTCGCACACCCACATTACCAGTTAACGTTTTACCCATTAGCTCAGTGTTAATATTGGCCTGAATATAACCGGCCAAGACATCTTCATACACTTCGCCCGACTGAATTAAAGTCCAGTTATTATTCCAATTTTTAATCGGTGTTGGAGTAATACCGTGCTCGGCTAAAACCGCCATAGCATCGACCATCAAGAAGCTTGGGAAGTTAGCAAACTCGCTGGCAAAGTTAACCACACTGGCCGTGTTATCAGTTAACGCTAAGGCCGGCTGATCAGGTGTGGCGCTACTGTTTAAGCCAAAGTCATGACCGTACTCAAACACACTGCGGTCGGCGCTATAGGTACGCTCAGAGTAGCGCACACCAAATTCAAACGATGAAAATAATGAGCTGTCAGAAATATCGTATTGTATATCCGCTTTAAAGGCATCCAACACATCGGTGTTTTCATAAGGGTAAACACCGACCTTAGCCAAACCCATTTTATTTAGATTGGTGTAGTCAGAGGCGTTCGAGTAACTGATATCTGGAACATTTTGGCCATGCAGTAAATAACTAACCGACAAATCACGCTCTGGCATTAAAGTGGCCGCGCTCATGTCTTCAAACGGCATACTCCAAGTTACCGAGTTGGTAAAGGTTTGATCGGCTTCCGAACGCGAGATGTCTAACGCAACCGTCCAAGGGCCATCACGCCACTCGGCATTAATGCCACCAGATATAGACTCACGGTAACGAGACTCATCATCGTTAGTGGTTTGCACCGCAAAGTAATCGTTATCGGACCAAGGAGTAATGGTGGCTCCCGTAATAGCGCCGTTAGGTTGAATGGCTAAATTAGTGAGCTCGCCATTGGCTAAAGTTTTTACCCTAAAACCACGGGCAAATGCTTCTGAATCAAAAGTGGTATAAAACACATCGCCTTTTAAGGTGAAGTTTTCACTGGGTTCCCACTGAATAGTAGCAGCATAACCATCGCGAATTTCTTCACCTCCGCGCTGCTGCATCTCAAAGCCTTCACTCACCGAGTTATCTTGGCCGTCGTTGTTTACATCCCACGAGTTAGTGTAGGCAAAACCCGCAAATTGCGTGTTGACATAGGGCGCCGTCATGCGCGAATAACCTAACGCAACACCGATGGTATCGTCGGCAAACTTGCCTTGATACGCGGCACTAAAGCGGTAACCGTAATCATCGGCACCGACCGCTTCGTCGGCGCGATCATTGTAGCTTCCGCGTAAGTTGACATTAAACTTGTGTGCTTCGGCGTTATCCAGTGGACTGGCCGTTTGCATTTCTACAGTGCCGGCTACACCACCTTCTATCAAAGAGGCTTTTGGTGACTTGTAAACTTTTGCACCAGAGATTAAATCTGAGGGGTACTGATCAAACTCTACTTGACGAGAGCCACTGGTGGCAGTTTGCTCGCGTCCGTTTAAAGTGGTTTGAACAAAATCACCGGTTAAACCACGAATATTGATCTTACCGGCTTGGCCACCAGCACGCAGTAAAGTGACACCCGGCAGACGAGCCAAGGCATCACCAATAGAGGTGTCGGGTAAAATACCCAGCTCATCGGCCGAGATAGCCTCAACGATTGTATCGGCATCACGCTTTTCTTCGACAGAGCTGGCAACACTGACGCGGAAGCCCTTAACAACGACCTCCTCTAACAGCTCATCGGCTACCACCGCATCTTGCTGAGCGTAAACCATTTGTGAGCCAGCCAATAAGGTTAACGACGATAACATCGCCAAAAACGGATTGAATTGCTTTTTAATCATGTGACCACCCTAGGCCGGAGCCTTTTTTATTAATTTTATGTAGCGTAAAGTGCCATTTGCATTGATATTAATCAGCCATTACTAAACAGGCAATGCATTGCATACGTATTCAATCGGCCATCATATAAATTGATGCAATAGCACAGATTAAAACGCTTATTACTGATTAATTACGGCAAAGTAAGCATCAAAGGCCGGCAACACCAAAACTTCAGCTTGCTTCATCCCAGAAAATCCATGCCCGGTTAACGGATCAAGTCCACCATTTTCGTTTAACTCTGAGGGTAAAGTAGCGCGCACGTCCTCGGCCGATAAATTAAATACAGCCAACAGCGTTTGTTCGGCCGTTTGACGACTAAAAGCTAAAACGTTTTTACCTAAATCGTAAAACTGAATATCGCCCCACAACAAGGCAGGCTGTTGTTTGCGCCACTGGGTAAAGTGGCGATAAGCATTCAGCACTGAATCTTTATTGGGATCCTGCACCGACACAGCGCGGAGCAAATGCTCTTGCGGCACCGGCAACCAAGGAACTGCAGCGGTAAAACCGCCATTAGCCTCGTCGCTCCACGGCATTGGCGTACGACAACCGTCGCGACCTTTAAAGCGAGGCCAAAAAGTAATTCCGTAAGGGTCCTGCAGCTGGTGCTGTTCAATGCTTGCCTCGGTTAACCCCAGCTCTTCACCTTGATAACTACAAATGCTGCCGCGCAGTGAAAACAGCATGGCGTTAAGCACTTTAGCCAGCTGCGGCGATTGATTGCCTGCACCCCAGCGGCTTACCACCCGAGCGACATCGTGATTACCGATAGCCCAGCAGGGCCAACCTTCACCCAAACCTTGCTCTAGGGTTTCTACAGTTTGACGAATATAAGCGGCCGAAAACTCATCAGATAACAACTCAAAACTATATGCCATATGCAGGCGTTTATTGCCTTGGGTATATTCGGCCATGGTGGCCAATGAATCTTCTGATGAAATTTCGCCCAAAGTTACCGCGCCGGGGTAACGGTCCATCAGACTGCGAATCTCTTCCATAAAACCCAAGTTTTCGGGACGAGTGTTATCAAAGATATGACGCTGAAACGCGTAAGGATTGTCCTCACTAAAGCCTCTGCCTTTACGCTCGGCAACTGGCTTAGCGGGGTTGTCACGTAACTGTTGATCGTGAAAACAAAAGTTAATCGCATCCAACCGTAAACCATCAACTCCACGCTTTAACCAAAACTCTACCTCGGACAAAATTTGCGCGCGTACTTGGGGGTTGTGAAAGTTGAGATCTGGCTGACTTTTCAAAAAGTTATGCAGGTAATACTGCTCGCGACGTGGCTCCCACTCCCAAGCGCTACCACCAAAAATGGCCAACCAATTATTGGGTGGGGTGCCATCCTCGCTCGGATCGGCCCACACATACCAGTCAGCTTTGGCGTTATCTTTTGACTCGCGGCTTTGCTGAAACCAAGCGTGCTGATCAGATGTATGACTAAGCACCTGATCAATAATCAGCTTTATGCCCCGCCGATGCGCCTCGGCAATTAGCCGATCAATATCGTCGAGATTACCAAACAGCGGGTCGACATCGCGATAATCACTAATGTCATAACCAAAATCTTTCATCGGCGAGCGAAAAAATGGGGAAACCCAAATCGCATCCACCCCCAAACTGGCAATGTAATCTAGCTTATCGATAATACCGGCGATATCGCCCACGCCATCGCCATTGCTGTCCATCAAAGAACGTGGGTAAACCTGATAAATAATGGCACCGCGCCACCAAGGGGTGTTTTGCATGATACTTCCTAAAAGTGCATGCCCACTCGGCGCTTGTCGAGTTTTCGGCATTTGTTATTGTCAGCTTGGTTAAAAGACTAATTCACCGAGCCAAACACACGCAAGATCCTGCATTCGTATGCAACGCCAAAAGCCGATGAATACGTATTCATTTGGTTGCCGCCCCCCCAGTGGCTCGATTATCTTGAACATCTACGCTCTATTGCTGCGCCGAAATTTGTGCAAGCGCTGAGCTATAAACGATAAGAGAGACACAACATGACCCTTGCAAGATTACTCCCCAGCCTTATTGGCAGTATTGCCGTTGCCACTTTAGCCGCGTGTAACGACACCGCCAGCCGCGACCCGCTAACCACATCAGTGGCCCCCGGTGCACCCGGCAACGCGCCCACATGGGCTTACTCGGGTAAAACCGGTATTGGCACCAGTTATGAGCAATATGTAAACGGTGAGTACAGTGATCAGGCCGATACCGGCACGGTATCTAAGGTGTGGTTTTCTGTGGCCGAGGGCATCGTAACGGAAACCATGTACGGCTTGATTCACCAAGCACAACTAAAAGACATGCAATTTGTGATTAGCGGCCCAGGTTTTGTCGAGCTGGAACAAGAGGCCACCAACAGCCGCATCGAATATTTGCACACCGACGAGCAAGGTCGACCGCTGTCACTCGCGTATAAAATTACCAATACAGACAAAGACGGTTTATATCAAATTGAAAAACAAATCGTTACCGATCCGGAGCAGCAAACCCTACTGCAGCGAGTAACCTTTACCGCACTAACCGACAATATCACCGCGCACTTAGTCGCCAACCCTCACATCGCCAACACTGGCACCGATGATAGCGCCCGTGGCGAAGGACAATATTGGTACGCCAGCGAGGGCGATACCAGCATGGTGCTGACCACCCAAACCCCAGTGCAGGGTTCGGTAGGTTTTGTCGGTACATCCGATTTATTAAGCGACTTAGCCGACGGCAGCCAAGACCACTTTTATCACAGCACCGGCAGTACCGCGGGTAATGTCAGTATTGCTCTTACCCTACCCACCCTTAGCAACACCAGCGCTCAGTGGGATTTTGCCCTGGGCTTTGGCAACAGTGACACCGCCGCACGCACTCAAGCCGATGCCTCGCTCGAGCGCGGTTTTGAACAAGTGCTGGCCGACTATAACGGCGCAGGCGATGCCATTGGCTGGCAAGACTACCTCGCCAGTCTTGGCGCTTTACCCACACTAAGCGCCAGTGCCACCGATGGCGGCCAACTGGCTTACGCTAGTGCCATGGTACTTAAGGCACAAGAGGATAAAACCCACGCCGGTGCACTGATTGCTTCATTGTCTAACCCTTGGGGCGATATCGTCCCGGCGGACAAATCCGCTACCGGTTATAAAGCTGTGTGGCCGCGAGATTTTTATCAAGTGGCGATGGCCTTTTTGGCGTTGGGCGATACCCAAACCCCAGAGGTGGCGTTTCGCTACTTAAAGAAAGTTCAGGTTGGCCCACAAACCCCTGGCTATAGCGGCACCCCCGGCTGGTTTTTACAAAAAACCCATGTCGACGGTACGCTCGAATGGTTTGCCGTGCAGCTTGATCAAACGGCTATGCCGATTATGCTGGGCTGGCGTCTCTGGCAAGACGGCATTTTAAGCGATACCGAAGCGCGCCAATGGTATACCGATATGCTGCGCCCAGCGGCTGACTTTTTAGCCGATGGCGGCGACATCTCTCTCGACTGGAACCGCGCCACTATTCATCCACCCTTTACCCAACAAGAGCGCTGGGAGGAGCAAGAAGGACATTCACCCTCGACCACCGCAGCAGTTATTGCCGGACTGGTAAGCGCCGCTGAACTGGCCGAACTGGCCGGTGAGCCGGAACGCGCGCAACACTATTTAAGCCGCGCCGACGAGTACGTCGCCAAACTGATACCACGCACCGTTACCAACAGTGGCGCGCTGACCAGCCATGGCTCCGATGGCCGCTACTTTTTACGCATTAACCGCAACGAAAACCCCAACGACAACGGCGCCCTAATGGAGCGCAACGGCCAGAGCGCGCTCAACGAAAGCGAGATTGTCGACCCCGGCTTTTTAGAATTGGTGCGTTATGGCGTGCTGGCAGCCACCGATCCTGCGGTCCGCGATTCGCTGGCAGAAATCGACAACCCCGAGCTGCCAGATTACCTGCGAGTTAAATACGACTTTAACAACAACGGGCAGCAGTACTCGGGCTGGCGCCGCTACGGTGGCGACGGCTACGGTGAGCGTATTAACGATGGTGCCGGTTACGCTGTGGGCGGTAAAAATCATGCCGAACAACGCGGCCGAGTATGGCCCTTTTTAAGTGGCGAGCGCGGCCATTACGAACTGGCCTATGCCTTAGCCAGCAATAACAATAGCGCCATCAAAGGTTTAAACAACACTTATGCCGGTGCGCTTGAGGCCTTTGCCAACGAGGGGCTAATGCTACCCGAACAAGTTTGGGACGGGGTGGGCGATAACAGCACCTATCAGTACGCCAAAGGCCAAGGCACCAACTCAGCCACGCCACTGGCCTGGACCCACGCCGAATATATTAAACTGCTGCGCTCACTTAACGACCGCAAGGTGTGGGATCATTACCCCAGTGTCGAGGCGCGCTACCGCAGCCAATAGTATTTAACCGGCTTAATCACGATTAGGGGCGCTCGTGCGCCCCAGTTATATTAATAACAACAAATAATGAGGCTCTTATGTCCCAAGCCGCCAAGTCCCGTCCAGAACTAAGCTTCTGGCACATCTGGAATATGTGCTTCGGTTTTATCGGTATCCAATTTGGCTTTGCATTGCAAAATGCCAATGTCAGCCGGATTTTTCAAACCTTAGGCGCCGAGATCGATGCGCTACCTATTTTATGGGTAGCCGCGCCTATTACCGGGCTGCTGGTACAGCCCATTGTCGGTTATTTTTCTGATAAAACTTGGAACCGCTTAGGCCGGCGGCGGCCCTACTTTTTAGTCGGCGCTCTGCTGACCAGTGGCGCGCTGTTTGTCATGCCGCACTCGCCCACCCTCTGGATGGCGGCCGGTATGCTGTGGATTATGGATGCCTCGATTAATATCTCGATGGAGCCGTTTCGTGCCTTTGTCGGCGATATGCTGCCCCAGCGCCAGCGTACCTTGGGGTTTGTCATGCAGGCGTTTTTTATCGGTGTCGGCTCTGTGGTGGCATCGTCCCTGCCGTGGTTAATGACCAATATGTGGGGCGTGAGCAACACCGCGGCGCCCGGCGTAGTGCCCGACTCGGTGATTTTCTCATTTACCTTGGGCGGCGTGATACTACTGCTGGCCATGGGTTGGACAATTTTTACCACCCGCGAGTACTCCCCCGAACAACTGGCCGCTTTTAATGCTCACGAAGGTCAGCTTGAATCCCCAGCCGATCTTATGCACCGACCTGCAGCACGCTACCTCAAAGGTGGTTTTGCTTGGTGTGCCGGCAGCTTGGCCAGCGCGGGGCTTATTTACGCCCTACAGCTAAAGGCCGAGCTGTATATTCTGGCCGGCGGTTTAGCTGTTTTTGGCCTACTGCAATTGCTGGCCGGCTGGTTACAAAACAGCGGCAAGACCCAACACGGCGTATATCAGGTTACCCACGATTTGTTTCATATGCCGTGCACCATGATGCAGTTGGCTGTGGTGCAGTTTTTCTCGTGGTTTGCTCTATTTGCCATGTGGATCTATATCACCCCCGCGATTGCCAGTTTTCACTTTGGCGCCACCGACACCAGCGGCGCACTGTATAACGAGGGGGCCGACTGGTCTGGGGTATTGCTGGGCTCTTACAATGGCTTTGCCATGCTGGCGGCATTTATCATCCCTTTAATGACCCGCAAACTGGGCCGCAAACTCACCCACGCTATTAACTTGCTGCTGGGCGCCGCTGGTTTTATCTCGTTTGTATTGATTCGCGACCCCAGCTGGCTGCTGTTGTCGATGGTGGGTGTGGGCTGCGCTTGGGCCTCTATTATCTCGATGCCTTACGCCATTTTGTCTTGTGCCTTACCAGGCCACAAAATGGGCGTGTTCATGGGGATTTTTAACTTTTTTATCGTGATCCCGCAAATTTTAGCCGCCAGCTTATTGGGCTTATTGGTCGGGGTCGTGTTTGAGGGGCAAAGTATCTACGCGCTGGTACTGGGGGGCGTGTGTTTTATCCTTGCGGCCGGCTTTACGATGCTAGTGGATGACGACGACAACTAAACCTACGAGTAACCCGCGCCACTTAATCAAAGGGAGCAGGCTGTGCTCCCTTTAATCTTTAGCGCTACCACCACACGAACCGCGCACGACTAACTCGGCGGGAATCAAAAACGATTCCAGCGGCTCGCCCTCCATCAGTTTTAATAATCCATCCACCAATAACTCACCGGCAAATTTGGTATTTTGCTGCACCGTAGACAGCGGCGGATGGGTGTAGGCTGCCATCGGAATATCGTCAAAGCCCATAATGGCAACATCATCGGGAACCTTCAAGCCGACCTCTTCTAGGGCTTTCATAGCGCCAATAGCGATTAAATCGCTGGCACCAAATATGGCGTCAAACGGTAAATCGCGCTGATGCAACTGCAGTGCGGCTTGGTAGCCGGCGTCCTCTGAGGTTTCGGCATCTATTTGCAGCGCCGGGTTAACAGTAATACCCGCCTCGCTAAGCGCTTGGCAATAACCCTCGTAGCGGCTTTTAAACTCGGGACTACCCTCCGAAATGCCTCCCACAAAAGCGATATCACGGCGCCCTAAGCTTAATAAATACTCCACCGCTTTGCGCGCGCCGTTAAAATTATCACAACCAATAGACACCCCAGGCTGGCCTGGCAATACCGGCCCCCAGGTAATGTAATGAGCGTTTTGCTCATCTAAGTGGGTAAGCTTTTTAACGTAAGTGGTGTAGTCCCCATAGCCTAAAAAGATAATGCCATCGGCGCGGTTAGCGTCCTCGTAATCGGCGTGCCAATCCTCACTAAATTGCTGAAACGATACCAGTAAATCGTAGTTGCGATCAGCCGTGGCGCTGATAATACTGGCCACCATCGACACAAAGAAGGGATTGATTAAAGAATCACCGGTACCGTGGTCTTCATTAAGCAACAACGCCACGGTGCGGGTTTTTTGCGAGCGTAAATTGCGGGCATTTTTATCGACCTTGTAATTTAACTCAAGGGCGATCTCTTGTACTCGCCGGCGAGTTTCGGCGTTCACCAAAGGACTGTCTCTAAGTGCCCGCGACACCGTCGCCTGGGAGACTCCCGCACGATAGGCAATATCAAACGATGTGGGTTTACGATCGCTCATTCGACTCTCTTCAGATTTTATAGTTATAAACACTAGAGTCAGATACTAGCGTAAATCGGCGCCGGCAACCACAGCCGACGCCCAGAGGCTTAGCCGCGCTCATCCAATCGACGTTTAAACTCAGCCATAATCACATCGTACAGCTCAAGTCCTAGGTACTTATCCTCCACCGCCGAATCAATGGATGGGTTGTCATTCACCTCAATAATGGAAATATCATTGCCATTTTGCTTTAAATCAACACCATAAAAACCATCGCCTATTAGCTTGCTGGCCGCCACCGCAGCTTTTAGTACCGGCTTTGGCACCTCAAATGTGCCCATTGCATCAAACCCACCTGAGGCTGTGCCTTTGCTTGAATGGTGATAAATTTGCCAATGATTTTTAGCCATAAAATAGCGGCAAGCGTAAATAGGCTGACCGGCTAATACACCGATACGCCAGTCAAACTCGGTATACAAATAACGCTGCGCCAATAACAGCGCGCTGCCTTGAAACATCTCTTTCATCACCGCGGCCAGCTCTTCACAACTACCGGCTTTTTTAACTCCCACAGAGAATGAGCCGTCGGGAATTTTTACCACCACCGGCAGACCTAACTCATCAATCAGCTCTTGCTCACGGCCAATATCTGCTCGGCTCAAAATACGCGTCGGTGGCATAGGTAGCTTATGGGTTTTTAACAGCTGGGTTAAATAGACTTTATTGGTACAACGTAAAATAGAATCTGGATCGTCAATAACCACCAGACCTTCGGCTTGGGCACGGCGGGCAAACCGGTAGGTAAAATGGTTTACCGAGGTCGTGGCACGAATAAACAGCGCATCAAACTCGCTTATACGGTTAATATCACCACGGCCAATAATCTCGGCCATAATGCCTTGCTTGGCCGCCGCTTTAATAAACCGTTTAATAGCGGTCGAGTTACTGGGCGGCATAGGTTCTTGATTATCCACCAAAATCGCTAAATCGTATTTGTACTCTTTGCGGGCACGCGGCTTACGCCAAATCAACCGACTAAAGTTGTCCAGCGCACTGGCAAACAGGGTTTGCTCAGCCTCTTGCAGTTGCCCCAAAGGCACAGTTTCGAGTGACTGAATTTTCCAGCCGCTTTTGCGCTTAAAGCGCACGCGCAATATTGGCGCAGATATTTGCTCAAACAGTGCCCGAGCCAACTCGGCCAAGGGCGCGATCTCGGTTTGGCCAAAACACACCAACAACGATACCGAATCGTCGGCAGCGGCAATGGCATTCAGTTTTTCGTCTATCTTTACATTAAGGGCCAACACCTCTTGCCATTGCCGGCGCGATAAATCCCGCAGAGTTTTTACCGAAGGCAGCACTTTGTGGCCACGGGCTTCAGCCAGCAGCGAGCAGTAATAACCGGTAGACAGGTAATCGTACTGGCGACACAAGTTAATCACCCGGCAGCGTTGCCGAGTATCGGCATCGGCGAGATAATCGCTGGCTAATATTACGTCGGCCGATGGATAAAGACCCGCCCAATCGGAAGCTTTTTCAACAATGATTTTCAATTGTGTCATAAGAACTGTGGTCACCTTAAAAGAGCGCAAATAATCCATTGCGCAGCGACGCAAGTGTGGCAAAATCGCGACAATAGGCAAGTATTATTTTGCCTATTGTCTGTAAAGGTTTGCACTGGGCAAACCTGCCATCGAGATCGCTATGAACTCACCTGCCCGCCCCGCACAAATGTCCGACCTAGACGCACTTGTCGCGCTTGAAAACTCGAGCTTTATGGGCGATAAAATTAGCCGGCGTAGTTTTAAGCACTTTTTAGATACCGAGCAAAATCAGATTTTAGTGATCGATCAGCCGGTGCAGGCTTATGTGTTGATTTTGTTTCGACGCGGCACCTCACTCGCGCGTATATACTCGCTAGCCGTTGCCCCCGAGGCGCGCGGTCGTGGCCTTGCGCGCGCCCTTATGGAGGCCGCCGAAGCCTGTGCCCGACTGCGCGGAGCATTATTTTTACGGCTAGAAGTAGCCGACAGCAATGAGCCGGCTATCGGTTTATATCGCTCACTGGAGTTTCGGCCAATAAAACAACTGGCCGCTTACTACGAAAACGGCGCCGATGCACTGCAGCTAGAAAAACGCTTAGAGCGTAATATCCGCAGTAATAGCGGCAGCAATTTTTACCCCCAAACCACCGATTTTACCTGTGGTCCGGCAGCGGCCATTATGGCCATGCAGGCGATTCGTCCGAACAGTGAGTATGGCCGCATTGACGAGATCAACCTCTGGCGCGAGGCCACCACTGTTTATATGACTCGCGGCCACGGCGGGTGCTCGCCGCACGGGCTAGCATTAGCCTTGCACCAGCGCAGCTTTGATGTGCGCCTATTGCAATCGAACAATCAAGTAGCGTTTATTGACAGCGTTCGCGGTGAGCATAAAAAAGAGCTGGTCGAGCTGGTACACAATGACCATGTCGCCCGCTTACAACAGGCCAAAGTCCCGAGTGATATATGCACCATTAACTCCAGTGTATTGCGCCAGCAAATAGACGCGGGTTACACCATTTTGCTGTTAATCAGCACTTGGCAGCTCAACCGTAACAAAGCCCCTCACTGGGTCTGGTTATCGGCCATAGATGAACGCTTTGCGTATTTACACGATCCCGATGTAGACCCCCTCGAGCACCGCAGTGCACTGGATAACGCCAATCTGCCGCTGGCCCTAGATCAACTTAACCGTATTTTAGGCTATGGTAAAAATGGTTATCGCGCGGCAGTATTAATCCGCGAGCGGCAATAGCACAAATGGCAACTACGTTTGTAAAAAACCTCTCACTTGCTGATTATTTTGTAAATTAGCCAAACCGCGCTTGCGCTTAACCCGCGATTGTTCACGCCGATGATCCTGCGGCCGCGCGCCACAGCCAACAAGGCTCGGCTGATTTTATTTGGACCGATGTTTGCTAAGTCCTAGTTAAGCAAAGGTAACAACACACTCTTATTTAAGAATGGTTACCTTTGATTGATATTGTCATTTAGGAAGAGGTCATTATGAACAAGCTAGAATTAGAAGGTAATTGGCAAAAACTTAAAGGGACGGCCCGCGAACAATGGGGAAAACTAACCGATAACGACATCGAGCGTGTCGTTGGCAAGCGCGACAAACTGATTGGCGCGATAAAAGAGCGCTACAGCATGACTCAACAAGAGGCCGAGCGCGAAGTCAATGAGTGGTCCGTCAAATACGAGCAATAATAATTACTGTGATTAAATGCGCTCTCACAGAGCCACTTGATTTACTGTGTGAGAGCGCATTTATGACTGGTCTTTCTGTTAACATACCAGCCAAGAAAACACACCGGTACATTTTTAAAAGCCAGCTCTTGATAAAATCGCGCCTACACTCACTAATTACATATCGTAATACCTGAGATTCAGACATGCTATTACTGTTTGCCGTGGCTTTTATTGCCGCCACTATTTGGCCAATGGCATCAGAGGCTTATGTCAGCTACTACGTTGTTAATCAACCCGACTTATTTGTTATGGTTTGGTTAACCGCAACGCTAGGCAATACCCTTGGCGCTATTACCATGTTTGAATTAGCGCGTTTTTCATCGGCATCGATAAGCCAGAAAAAAGCGCAACAACACCAGCGCTGGCAACGCTCGCAGTATTACTTTAAGCGTTACGGCAGCGCTATTTTATTTTTTGCCTGGCTGCCGATTATCGGCGACTTACTGCCGCTGGTTGCCGGAGCGTTCTCGATCAATCGTCCTGCGGCTTATGTATGGTTAACACTGGGCAAAGCGTGTCGCTATGGATTTATTATTTGGGGCACACTATCGGTACTGCAGGCGCTGCAAACAACGCCTTAAATAGGCCGCTTCGCACTGGCTAAACATTGGCTTAAAGCCCGAACACTCGCCTCTGGCGATTGAGCGTGGGTAATCGCAGAAACCACGGCAATCATCGCAGGTTTTGCCTCTAGCACGCAGGCTACATTGGCCAAATTTATACCACCTATGGCCACCACCGGTGTATTGCCCGCCATAGCGCAATAACGCTTAAGCCGCGCTATACCTTGAATTTTTCCACTCATATCTTTAGTGCGAGTCGGAAATATAGCCCCCACCGCAAGGTAGCTTGGCTTATATTGCTTAGCGAGTAAAAACTCGTAATCACCATGGGTGCTAATACCTAAACGCAGTCCGGCGCACTGGATATCGTCTAGCTTGGCCGTTGCTAAATCTTCTTGGCCCAAATGCACCCCGTAAGCACCGCACTTAATAGCCAATTGCCAGTAGTCATTAATAAACAGCTGTAGCTGATATTTTTTTTCGATCTGTACCGCCTGCTGTATCTCCTGCTCGATTTCATCCATGGGTTTATTTTTTATTCTTAACTGGATCGTTTTTACACCCAGACTGGCCAACCGCTCGAGCCACTGACTGCTATCGACAATAGGATACAAACCCTGTGGCTGGCTTAAAGTAGTAAAACTTGTTATCGGTCGCGACAACCCAGTACTGCCAACCGCAGGATAATACCGAGCTGCAGCAGGCCAACCATTGTTAAGTGGGCTATTGCTGGTTGCAGCAAGCGTTGCCCTGACGGAAAATTCTCGGGCCAAGTAGGCACTGGCTAAAGTCACCGCGCTTTCTAAACTGTGCTGTTCAAGCAGGGCACAGGCTATTGCCGTCGCCAACAAGCAGCCAGTACCACGCATCGACTTATTATTTTTTCTTTGTCTAAAATAATAAGGCTGATTTTGGTGCTGGCTTTTAAGCAAAATATCTTTAACTTGATCATCCGCCGGCTGGATGATTAACCCCTTTAATAAAATAGCCCCCTTAAAAGTAGCTTGTTGTCGATAAAAACTCGCCATTAATGCCTCTGGGCCAGCTGCCTTTAAAGCCTGACCAGTAAGTGCTTCGAGTTCCGCCAGATTGGGGGTTAACAATGTAATAAATGGCAGTAACGGGGTAATAATAGTCAGAATAGAGTCGTCCGAAAAAGCGCCGTTATCGCCGCTGTTTAGCCACACGGGATCAAGTACCAGCTTTGGCTTTGGCACGCTACAAGCGTCCAGCCACTGGGTAATCACCATAGCGATTGCTTGACTGGGAAGGACTCCAATCTTTACCACATCTGGCGGCTTTATCAAGCTGTTCAACTGCTGCTTTATGAGTTCACAGGACACCGGCTGATTAGCCGATAAGCCTTGTGCATTTTGCGCCGTTAAACAGCTCGCCACTACCGACACCGATGCACCTAACGCATTCGCAACTTGAACATCACGAACCACACCGGCAAAGCCGTTTGCCTCTAAGCCGGCAATAATCAGCAAGTTGGCACTACTCATTAACACGAAAAGGCATCCCTATGGTAGCGGTACTGGGGGTAGCAAACTCTTGCGCTTGTATTGCACCGGCTTTATAGCCATAGCGGCCGGCTTTAACCGCATGACAAAAAGCTTCGGCCATAAGCTCTGGGCTATGAGCTTGGGCGACGGCGGTATTAAGCAGTACCGCATCACAACCGAGTTCCATCGCGCCAGTTGCGTGTGAGGGTTTACCGAGCCCTGCATCTACCACAATGGTAGCCTCGGGCAACCTTTGACGCAGCACCGCCAGTTGATAAGGGTTGTTTAAACCTTTACCGCTACCGATGGGTGAACCCCAAGGCATAATAACCTCACAACCGGCATCTATTAATTTTTTACAGGCGACTAAATCATCGGTGCAATAAGGTAAAACTTTAAAGCCTTCTTTAATCAGTTTAACAACACAAGACAGCGTTTTTTCCATATCCGGTTGCAGTGTATAGTTGTCCCCAATAATCTCTAACTTAATAAGATCTGTCGCAAAAATCTCTCGGCTCATTCTGGCTAAGGTAATGGCCTCTTGCTCGCTTTCACAGCCTGCGGTATTGGGTAAAACATCAACTTGGGCGGCGTTAATTAAAGCCACATAAGACTGTGCCGCCGCTAAGTTAGATTGCTGCCGGCGCAGTGACACAGTAACCAATTGCGCACCCGATGCGATAATGGCTTTTTGCATAATCGCTGGCGAAGGATAACGCGACGTGCCTAAGATAAGACGCGACTCATAGCGTTTGTCGTAAATCCTTAATAGGTCCATATCAGCCGCCTTGTATCGGTGATACCACATCCAGTGTATCGCCATCTTGTAAGTAAGTTGTTACGTACAAATGTTTTGGCACAAAGGTATTATTAATGGCAACGGCAAAGGGCGGTTTAAACTCATGCTGTTTAATAATTTCGTGTAGCTCGCTATGGGCTAATTCTTGAGCTTCACCATTAAGCAATATTTTCACTTTCCCTCCTAATCACATGGTCAACTATTTGATTGGCGATTGCCGGTCCCATTAGCCACCCGTGACGATACAGACCATTAGCTACAATCACTCGCTGCCGAATAGAGACGTTGGGCACGTTATCTAAATAAGCCGCTCTGATACCGACACTGGCCTCGAGAACTCGAGCTTCTGAAAACATCGGATTAACACTGTAAAGAGTACTCAATAACTCCAATGTACTTTTTACGGTTATATTATGCTCGCTGCTGGACTCTACTTCGGTTGCGCCAATCACAAACTCACCCCCAGGTTTAGGCACTATATAAATAGCGTGCCTCGGATGCAGTACCCGCACCGGACGAGACAGCGTCGCCTCTGGACAGTGCACCCTAATCACCTCGCCCCTCACGCCGCGTAGCGGCCCCACTGGATTTTGATGGTGCTCTTGGCCAATGGCATTAGCTCCGCGTGCATCGACCACCCAATCATACTCGCCAGTAAGTTGCTGGAGCTTACTAACACTAATCTCTTGGTTATCGTAAATAACACAATGCTGCTGTAATGCTCGGGTCGATACGGCTAAAAAAGCTCGATTGCAAAGCTGTGCTTCGGGCTTAAGAAAACTCGCCTGTTTAAAATTGTGCAAGCTGGGTTCAAGCTGATGCAGTTCATTTTCTGTCAGCCAATCAATATTAGCGGCGTAGTCAGTAGCCTTAGTCGTCAAATCCGACTTAAGCTGAGCAAAGCATTGGCGGTCAGCATCAAAAGCCACCACCAAACTGCCTTTAGCTTGAAAAAAAACCGGCTCTTGTTGCGGGTCGAGCAATTGCAATTGCTGTAACAATTTAGGCCACTGCGCCACACCCCACAGCCCCATCTGGGCTACCTCTTTAGGGGCGTGAATAATCTCGCTGATGGGACATAACATGCCTGCCGAAACGTGAGCGGCATTGTGCGGTACAGATAGCGGTGTTTTTTCAAAGAGGGTAACTGCTACGCCCTTGTTAACCAACTGGAGGGCCGCTAAACGACCAACAACACCCGCCCCAACTACGGCAACTTTCACAAATCGGCCTCGGCATTGATATAAAGCTCGGAGCCTTGCGCTTTAAACTTTTTGGCCATGCTAACAAAGCCTTCATCGGCCGCGTCACTCTGACGGTTAATGTCGGCTTCGGTCACAGTTTGCAGCTCGGCCGAATTGCCGTAATCTCGTTTTAAATCTTGGCTTAATTTCATAGAGCAAAACTTAGGACCGCACATCGAGCAAAAATGTGCTTTTTTAGCTGCCGCCTTAGGTAATGTTGCATCATGGAAATCACGCGCTGTCATTGGATCCATCGATAAATTAAATTGATCTTCCCAGCGAAATTCAAAGCGTGCTTTGGAAAGAGCGTTATCACGAATTTGTGCCCCCGGATGCCCTTTCGCTAAATCGGCGGCGTGGGCGGCAATTTTATAAGCGATCAAGCCTTGCTTTACGTCCTCTTTATTGGGCAGGCCTAAGTGTTCTTTAGGCGTGACATAGCAAAGCATTGCGCAACCATACCAACCAATATTGGCCGCACCCAACGCCGAAGTCATGTGATCGTAGCCAGGCGCAATATCGGTGGTCAGCGGCCCTAAAGTATAAAAAGGTGCCTCATAACAGTGCCGTAGCTGCTCATCCATATTCTCTTTAATAAGCTGTAGTGGTACATGCCCTGGACCTTCGATCATAACCTGCACATCGTGTTGCCAGGCAATTTTGGTCAGCTCACCCAGTGTTCGAAGCTCTGCGAATTGTGCTTCATCGTTCGCATCGTAAATAGAGCCGGGGCGCAACCCATCACCTAGCGAAATAGAAACATCGTACTGTTTTAAAATACTACACAGCTCATCAAAGTGACTGTAAATAAAATTTTCTTGATGGTGCGCCAAACACCACTTTGCCATAATAGCGCCGCCGCGTGAGACGATGCCGGTTAAGCGGTTTGCCGTCATCGGGATAAAGCGCAACAGCACTCCGGCATGCAAGGTCATATAATCGACGCCCTGAATTGCCTGTTCGATAATCGTATCGCGGATTATTTCCCAGCTTAAATCCTCCGCTATACCATTCACTTTTTCTAGCGCCTGATAAATAGGAACCGTACCTACGGGAATCGGTGAATTGCGAATAATCCACTCACGGGTTTGGTGAATATTGTCACCAGTGGATAAATCCATCAAAGTGTCGGCTCCCCAGCGGGTAGACCAGACCAGTTTTTCCACTTCATCTTCGATGTTTGATTTAATCGGTGAATTGCCAATATTGGCATTAACCTTAACTAAAAAGTTACGCCCAATAATCATCGGCTCAAGCTCTGGGTGATTTAAGTTGGCTGGAATTATCGCGCGCCCTTCTGCGATTTCCTGACGAACAAATTCCGGAGTAATATCATCAGGAGTTGCCCCCCCCCAAGCGTTTCCCAGATGTTGCTGTCTAAGAAGCTCGGAGCGATATGCTTTGCGGTTTAAGTTTTCGCGCACCGCCACAAACTGCATTTCTTTGGTGATAATACCGGCCCGCGCATAGGCCATTTGCGTTACCGCCTTACCGGCTTTAGCTTGTAAGTGCGGCTTGTTAAGTAACGCCGAGTTTGTATCAACCACAGCTTGCGCAACCTGTAGGCTGTCATTGCGATTAGCGATCCAGGGCTGGCGAAGCGTAGGCAAGCCCGCGCGAACATCCACCACAGTATCGGCATCGGTTATTGGTCCAGAGGTGTCGTAAACAAAGATATCTTCGTTGATTTCAACACTTAGCTCTCCGGTTGCCGACTCCAGCGGAGTGTCGCTTTGTGTGATACGCCGCATAGGCACTTGCAAGCCAAGCTCTTGCCCCAGATACACTTTATCGGAGGCAGGAAACGGCTGACGATTTAACTCGGAAATAAAAGATTGACTAAAGTTAACGGGTTTTTCTGAGGATGTTGCTTTTGACATGTCGGCCACCACTAAAAGTAAGTAAGTGTCTGCCGAACGGGAAGCTGCCATTAATGCGAAGGGACGCAGCGCCGGTTTATCTTTAAAAAAAGACAAATCTAACGCTTAATCTTGATTCCTACGCCAGTATTAACTGGATCAGGTTCCGCGGATTCTGTAAAACAGTCTCAGCCCACAAGGGCACTCCGACAAGACGATGGCAAAAGTATACCGGTGGGGTTTAAGACTTAGCAAGGCTTTATTGTAAAACCATCATGGCTAAAGAAGCTAAGACCAACGACTAAGACCAATTTTATAGCCTTAAAACCCACTTTTTAATGAGTAATAGCCTAAGAATTTAGGTTAATGTTTATTTAAAAGAGAAATTAAAAAGGCTCACTGTAAGCGAGCCTTGATACAGGGATTAAATTAACAAACTAGAGTCTACATTGGCCAACTTACTAGGCCTACTGGCATCTTCTACACGACTAGGAATTTCATGAACTCGGCCACCGTTGACCAAAAAAGCCTCAATCTGGGCCTGTAACTCCATTCTTACGCGTTCACGTGATGCGATGCTTAGGTCTTCTGACGGCTTGCCTTTAACGTCAGCTTGGATCTCATCATTATCATCGATATCGACGTCATTATCGTCATCTAAACTAGCACTTTCATTTAGTTCATATTGACTCGCCATAAATAACACCTCTCAAACCGTATGCCTTATTCATGCCAAAACAAAAATCACCCATAACCAATTTTTACTGTCTTGAAATGTAAATCAGAACCTCTTTGAGGGTACTGTTTTTGTTATATGGGCTTGTTCCCTTTATATCGCAAGGAGAGCTTTTCGTCACAGATTATTTACAATTTTTTAGGCCTGTTTTTTATTAGCACGACGGCCATCTTACATTTTTGTTATTTACCCTTGTTAAGCCTTAAAGCCCCAGTTAAAAATCTAATCATTCTCAATTGCGCCCTGTAATATCAGCAGCCTTGCAACACACGCATTGTTTGTCAGGGCAGTCGATAAACCGTACACTGCACGCCACCTAAACAACATCGACAAATAGAACAAGAGATTGACCATGACCACCCCACGTGAGCTCAAGTACTTTCCAGAGCTATCAGAGCTACCTGTAGCAGAGCAACAACAGCGCCTGAACAATGCCAAGGCCATTGCTTTTGGTCCAGATAACCGTCTACAGCGTTGGCGCGGCAACACTCTATTATTTGGCCTAATGTTTATCGGATCGGTGGGTTTTATGGCGCTTATAGCGCCAGCGCTTGGGTTATCGCAAGATGCCGCCGCCATTATTATGTTAGTGGTTGTGTTACCGGCTTTTTTTGTCCTTCAACAGCGGCGCTATTTACGTTTAATTCGACGCGCGTTACAGCAACCAGAGGCCTAAATGCTTAAGTGTTGTGTTTCGGCACGGAATAAAGCATATAAAAAAACGGCGACCAAAGTCGCCGTTTTTTTATATGCTTTATTTAGTCTTACCTAGATTGCATCGCTACCGGTCTCGCCAGTGCGAATACGTATAATTTCTTCAAGCGGGGTAATAAAGATTTTACCGTCACCAATTTTACCAGTTTGGGCCGCTTTAGTAATTGCCTCAACGACCTGATCGACCAGTGCATCATCGACAGCCAGCTCGATTTTAACTTTAGGTAAAAAGTCGACCACATACTCGGCGCCACGATATAGCTCTGTATGACCTTTCTGCCGGCCAAAGCCTTTAACCTCAGTTACAGTCATACCCTGCACCCCGACCTCGGACAGCCCTGTGCGTACATCATCGAGTTTGAACGGTTTTACGACAGCGGTAATCAATTTCATGTAAGTTTCCTTCTTGATCCGGCGGAACCAGCTAGCTTGCTGAATGGTTTGGGGGTTCACCCTGTAGAGGGTTACCAAAGTATGGGTAAAGATACACGCAAGCCGTCAAAAAATCATCTCTGCCCGCACATAGGGTATTTTACGCCAGAGATACCAGTTAAACCAACTGCCAAGCTAACGCCCGGCAGTTGGTCATCTGCTTACATACTACTTACTTAGCAGAGGTAAACTCAGGGTAGGCTTCCATACCACACTCTACCAAGTCGACACCTTCGTACTCTTCTTCTTCGCTAACGCGCAGACCGATGATCACCTTAATGATGCTCCATACGATCAGGCTACAAACGAATACCCAGATGAAGATGGTCAAGGCACCCACAATCTGACCAACAAAGGTCGAACCGTCGTTAGTTAAAGGGACAACCAGCAGACCAAACAGACCGACAACACCGTGTACAGAGATGGCACCTACTGGATCATCGATTTTCATCTTATCCAAAGACAGGATAGAGAAGACGACGATGATACCACCGACAGCACCGATGATGGTGGCGCCCAGAGCACTTGGGGTTGAAGGCTCAGCGGTAATCGCTACCAGGCCGGCCAGTGCACCGTTAAGCGCCATAGTCAGGTCGGCCTTACCGAACAAGATGCGAGCAACAATCAGCGCGGCAACCAAACCACCAGCGGCGGCAGCGTTAGTGTTCAAGAACACCATGGCAACCGAGTTAGCGCTAGCGATATCGCCCAGTTTTAACACCGAACCACCGTTAAAGCCGAACCAACCCATCCACAAGATGAAAGTACCCAAAGTCGCCATTGGCAGGTTAGCGCCGGTAATCGCGTGAATCTCACCGTTTTTACCGTATTTACCTTTACGCGCACCCAGCAGGATAACACCAGCCAAAGCAGCCGCAGCACCAGCCATGTGGACAATACCCGAGCCTGCAAAGTCAGAGAAACCTAAGTCACCCAAGTTGTACATACCAAATACGTCGGCACCATTCCAGGTCCAGCTACCTTCCATTGGGTAGATAAAGCCAGTCATAACAACCGCAAAACCCAAGAATGCCCATAACTTCATACGCTCGGCAACCGCGCCCGATACGATCGACATCGCCGTAGCTACAAACACCACCTGGAAGAAGAAGTCCGATGCGCCGGAGTAAACCGAGCCACCTTCAAAACCTTCTTCAGCAGAAGATGCTAGTGCATCAGCCACTAAGGTTTCGCCACCTTGAATGCCCGACAGGAAGAAGCTTCCGTCGTACATAATTGCGTAGCCACAGATCAAGTACATGATGCACGAGATCGAGAACAGAGCGACGTTTTTAGTCAAAATCTCTGTAGTGTTTTTGGCGCGAACTAGGCCGGCCTCTAGCATGGAGAAGCCAGCGGCCATCCACATTACCAGTGCACCACATACCAAGAAATAAAAGGTATCCATGGCGTACTGCAACTGAAAAATTTGATTTTCCATCGCTTAATCCCCGTCTGTTGTATATAAGTATTCTTAAATCGCTTGATCGCCGGTTTCGTTGGTACGTATCCGAATAACTTGCTCAAGAGCCGCAACAAAAATTTTGCCGTCACCTATTTTGCCGTTGTTAGCCGCTTTACCAATGGCCTCGACAACGGTGTCGACATCCGACGCTTTAACCGCTATTTCCAACTTAGTTTTAGGCAAAAAATCCACAACGTACTCAGCGCCGCGATACAGCTCTGAGTGACCTTTTTGACGACCAAAACCTTTTACTTCAGTCACTGTCATACCGTGTACACCAATGTCGGAAAGCGCTTCACGCACCACATCGAGCTTAAACGGCTTGATAATCGCTGTTATTAGTTTCATTTTTTAACTCCTAGAAAATCGATCAAGTAACGCGTCGCAATAAAAACAGCACCTGTTGCCGTGCGATTAATCGCCACTAACCATTACTGCCAAGCACAACTTTGCACAGAGCAGGCCAACCAAACAAACTCTATTGTTTTCAAAGGATTAGCGTGCAAAGCAAAGCTCGCCTGCGGAAAACGGAGCAGCCAATTCACAGCCGCGCACCAAAAACGCCCCAAGCACAAAGCGCTATGCACCATTAGCGAGCGACGTTTTTTTCGACATTAACAAGAGGATTTGAGTAGGCAATACAAGCGCCGCAGAAAAATCGATCCGAGCAATAAAAACAACTCTAACGCTCGGCGCATTGAATTACCGAACCGACGACTCGGCTCAACTTACGGGATTTTCAGGGTGTACAATACGCAATTCCGAATTTATCAGAGCCGCTAACATGTCAGAATTTACTCAGCGTATGCTTAAAGAACTACAAGATGCCTTACCCGGTGCCGATGTATTACCCAAAGCCCAGCTACAGGCGGCGCTAGAGGCCGTGGTGCGACGCATGGATTTAGTCACCCGTGCCGACTTTGACGCACAAGCGGCGGTACTGGCCCGCACCCGGGCACGCCTTGAGGCACTCGAGACCGAGGTTGCCGCCCTCGAGCACACCATTGACCCCAGCAGTAGAGCCAGCTAAGTTCTATAAAGTGCGGGCTTTAAGCCCGCTCACTTCTATACTTAAGGGATAATTTGTCACGCAAGGATTGCCTATGTCACTCGCCATCGTCCACACCCGCGCGCTGCTCGGCGTCGATGCACCACCGGTCACCGTTGAGGTTCATCTGTCTAACGGCCTGCCATCATTAGCGATAGTGGGAATGCCAGAAACCGCGGTCAAAGAAAGCAAAGATCGGGTTCGCAGCGCAATTTTAAATTCTCATCTTGAGTTTCCAGCTCGTCGCATTACCGTCAATTTAGCCCCTGCCGACTTACCCAAAGAGGGTGGTCGCTACGATCTGGCCATCGCCATTGGCATTCTGGCCGCCTCCGAGCAAGTACCCTCCGAGCTATTAAATGAACTAGAGCTGATCGGCGAGCTGGCGCTATCTGGTGCGGTGCGGCCAGTAACCGGCACACTGCCAGCGGCATTAGCTGCAGGTAAGGCTGGACACAGTCTAATTGTCGCTGCGGCCAACGCCCCCGAAGCGGCTCTGGCGCGCGACACCCACATCTACAGTGCCGAAAACCTACTGCGCGTCTGCGCCCATCTACATCGGCGTGGCGAGCTACCCAGCGCCGAGTTTCCCGCCTCGCCTACGCGCCGTCCACAGCCAGAGCTTGCCGACGTGAAGGGCCAACAACAGGCCAAAAGGGCCTTAGAAGTCGCCGCCAGCGGCGGTCACAATCTATTGATGTTTGGCCCGCCCGGCACGGGTAAAACCATGCTTGCCAGTCGCTTACCTAGCATTTTGCCCGCTATTGATGAGCGCGACGCCTTAGACGTTGCCGCGATTTATTCGGTATGTGGTGTAGGCCATACGCCGCTCTGGCTTGAACGACCTTTTCGGGCGCCGCACCACACCGCCTCGGCGGCGGCACTAGTGGGCGGCGGCACTCAACCACGCCCGGGGGAAATCTCACTGGCCCATGGTGGGGTGTTATTTTTAGATGAGCTGCCCGAGTTTCAACGACAAGTACTAGAGGTGCTGCGCGAGCCTATGGAAAGCGGAGAGATTCGTATCTCCCGCGCCCGAGCACAAACCTGCTATCCGGCGCGGGTTCAACTAATAGCCGCCATGAACCCTTGTCCATGTGGTTATTTTGGCGGAGCCATCAACGGTAATAATAATCGCTGCCGCTGTACCAGCGAGCAAATACAACGCTATCGCAATAAGATATCGGGCCCTATGCTCGACCGGATCGATCTGCACGTCCCGGTGCATAATATTCCGCCCAGCCAACTTAACAACGCCCCTATGGGTGAATCTAGCGCCACTGTGCAAGCGCGAGTAAGCCGAACGGTTAACCGACAACAACAGCGGCAAAACAAGCCTAACGCACAGATAAACTCGAAAGATATTGAACAATTTTGTGTGTTAACTGCGGAAGATCAACAGTTTTTAGAAGCTGCGGTGGTGCGTCTGGGGTTATCAACTCGCTCTTATTACCGGGTACTCAAGGTAGCGCGCACACTGGCCGATATGATCCAACAAGATACTATTGGCCGCGCACAGCTGGCCGAGGCGTTAAGTTTTAGAGCCCTGGATCGTGCACCTTAACAAGAAAAGCTCAAGGTTGAGGCGGCGGATCACCGGCTAACTGCAGAGTGTGAATCGTGTTTACCAACTGACGATAGCCCATCGGAGCACCAAGATGGTGTCCCTGAACCTGGTCGCATCCCTCGGCCACCAACCATTGCAGCTGGCGGCCCGACTCCACGCCGTCGGCCACCACAACCTTACCTAAATTGTGGGCAAGGGTAATCATTGCCGCCACTAATCGCCGCTCACTCTTACGCCGCAGTAAATCCGCCATAAACTGCGAATCTATTTTAAGTGCAGCAATCGGCAAACGTTGTAAGTGCAAAAAAGACGAGCTGCCGGTGCCAAAGTCATCTAAAGTAAACGTCACCCCAAAATACGATAAAGGCCGCATGCACAAACTGACCATTTCGATATTTTCCATCAAGGCCGTCTCGGTCAGCTCAAACTCTATGCACTTGGCGTCGACCCCCGTTTGAGCAAATATATTGGCCATGGTTTGCACCATCGCATCGTCGCGAAACTGCCGCACAGAAAGTCGCACCGCCATTTTTAATTCAACGTCACAGTCATCCTTTAATTGTTGTAAATCACCACAAGCTTGCCGCACGGCCCAGTAACCTATGGCAAAAATAAGCCCGGTATCCTCGGCAATCGAAATAAAGTTAGGCGCGCTCAAAATACCCTTTTGTGGATGGTTCCAACGCAACAATGCCTCAAGCGTCACAACTTTGCCGCTATTCACAGCAAAGCGTGGCTGATACTCCAAGTACAGCTCACGGTTCTCCACCGCGCGCCGTAGATCCTCTTCAAGACTCAAACGATAGCGCACATCGCGGTTCATCTCTTCGGTAAAAAAACGAAAGTGACTGCCCTCATGTTGCTTGGCTTGGTACATCGCTAAATCGGCACTTTTTAACAGCGCATCGGCGCTGCGACCGGCCTCGGGAAAAGACGCCACTCCAACACTGCAACCAACCGAGAGCTGATAACCATTAATGTTATAAACTGAGGTGATTGTCTCAATGATCTTGACCGCAAGATGCGCAATCTTTGATGAACTTTCGACATTTAGGAGCAACAGGGTAAATTCGTCTCCTCCCATCCGTGCCATCGAATCGCTGCGACGTAGAAGCGTTTGCAAGCGCCCAGCACACTGACGAATTAAACTATCGCCAATATCGTGACCGTAGCGATCGTTGACCACCTTAAAATGATCTAAGTCGATAAACATCAGCGCAAAACGGGCACGATCTCGAGTAGCCACCCGAATCGCATGCTCGAGGCGATCGCGAAATAGGGCGCGATTGGGGATATCAGTCAGAGGATCGTGATGCGCCAGACGCGCTAAATTTTGCTCGCTGTGTTTGCGCTCGATGGCGTAGCGTACCGAGCGCTCTAGCAGCACCGCGTTGATATCATCGAGGACTAAATAATCGGCGGCACCACAGGGGATGGCTTCACGATCAAGCAATAAGTCCATGGCTTGCGACATGACCACTATAGGGATCGAGGAAGTTTGGTTTTTAATCTCGGCCAATAAGTTTCGGGCAGCTGCTGCACAATCGGACAACAACACTAAGCCGATCGCGTATTCGCCGCCGAGCAATGCCTCTAAGCCCTCTTTTTCAAGATGACCGGCCTGTAGTTGATAACTTGCGGGGCTAATCTCGTCCAACAAACCACTTAAATACTGGGCGAGCGAATGATCGCCGCCGAGCAACAGTACGCGCGTACAGCTAATCATTGTGGTTCCCTGTTCAACGTGAAAATTCCATTTCTACCTGCCTTTTGTACGGCCATTGGCAATCTTAGGCGTTAATATTGAGTAAGTTTTCTAATTCTGTCGTGTTTTGACAATGTTAAAAACTGCGTCTAAATCAACATAATTGCTCTGACTGTAAACATACACCATTAGCCCATTTTTTGTACAGCGTTGAATTTACCTTTACGTTCCAACTCCTTCGCTGCATTGCTACAATGGCGCCCCGTGATATCACCCCTGCAATTTAGTAACGAGGCCCCGTGACCCGACTCAACCCCCGCCAACGCGAAGCTGTACTGTATGTTGATGGCCCTTGCTTGGTACTTGCAGGTGCCGGTAGCGGTAAAACTTCGGTTATTACCCGTAAAATCGCTTATTTGATTCAAAAATGCGATATGCCCGCACGGCACATTGCGGCCTTAACCTTTACCAACAAAGCCGCCCGCGAGATGAAAGAGCGTGTGGGGAGTTTAGTAAAAGGCAGCGCAGCGCGTGGCTTAACGGTGTCGACCTTTCACAATCTAGGGCTCAACATTATCCGTCGCGAAGCCAAAACCCTAGGCTTTAAACCGGGCTTTTCTATCTTTGATGCCGAAGACGCCCGCTCGCTGTTAAAAGAACTAATGATGAAAGACGGCGAGATGGATAACGACCATCTCAATATGGTGCAAAACCAAATCTCCAACTGGAAGAACGACCTGACCACCCCAGAGGCCGCCGAAGAACTAGCCCAAAGCCCCGCCGAGCTCACTATGGTGCGCATTTATGAGCGCTATAACCAAGCGTTGCGGGCTTATAACGCGGTGGATTTTGACGATCTGATTCTGGTGCCGGTACACCTATTTAACACCCAGCCCGAGGTGCTCGCCCGCTGGCAACGCAAAATTCAATACTTATTGGTGGATGAATACCAAGACACCAACTCCAGCCAGTACCTGCTGGTTAAACAACTGGTGGGCGGGCGCAATGCGCTAACTGTGGTAGGCGACGACGACCAATCTATTTACGCTTGGCGCGGCGCGCGCCCCGAAAACCTAGTGCTGCTTAAAGAGGACTTTCCCAACCTGCACTTAATTAAGCTTGAACAAAACTACCGCTCTACCAGCCGGATTTTACGAGTAGCCAACCACTTAATTGCCCACAACCCTCACGAATACGACAAAGCCTTGTGGAGTGAGATGGGATTAGGAGACGAGATCCGAGTGGTGAAGTGCGCCTCTGAGGATGCCGAGGCCGAACGCGTTGCCACCGAAATTTTGGCCAACAAACTGCGTCGTGGCGGTAAATTTAGCGACTATGCCATTTTATATCGGGGCAACCATCAAGGGCGTTTGCTAGAGATCAAACTGCAACAACACCAAGTACCCTACAAAATCAGTGGCGGCTCATCGTTTTTCGGCAAAACCGAAATCAAAGATGTGATGTCATACCTACGATTATTGGTTAACCCCGACGACGATAATGCTTTTTTACGTATTATTAACACCCCGCGCCGCCAAATTGGCACCAGTACCTTAGAAGCATTGGGCCGCTTTGCTGGCGAACGCCACTTAAGCCTACTGGCTGCCACTGACGATATTGCCCTACAACGCCACGTCCCCAAACAAAACCTAGAACGTTTACGCCGTTTTAGCGATTGGATTACTCGCGTGGTTGAGCGCTGTAACGGTCCAGAGCCGGTCGCAGGCATTGAGCAAATGTTAGAAGATATAGGTTACGAGGCCTGGCTACACCAAAATTCATCCAGCGCTAAAGCCGCCGAAAAGCGTATGAATAACGTTCGCTACCTAACAGATTCGATCCAAAAAATGCTCGAACGCGACGATGGCGAACCACTCACCATCGATGATGCCATCAGCAAGCTGGTACTGCGGGATATGCTAGAGCGCCAAGAGGAAGAGGAGACCCTCGACCAAGTACAGCTAATGACGCTACACGCATCCAAAGGGTTGGAGTTTCCTCATGTTTATTTAGTGGGGATGGAGGAGGATTTACTGCCGCATCGCAACAGTATCGAAACCGACAACATAGAAGAGGAGCGCCGTTTAGCCTACGTGGGCATTACCCGAGCCCAACGCACCATGACATTAACCCTAGCCGGCAAACGCAAACAATACGGCGATATTAACGAGACCACTCCAAGCCGCTTTATCGACGAACTACCACAAGAAGATATCGTCTTTGAAGGCTTTAGCCCAGCCACGGCCGAGCAAGTTAAAGCCACCGGAGAACAAACCATCTCTAGCTTATTGAATATGTTTGATTAATCGCACAGGGTATTTTTGCGAGATAGTAGATATAAAAAAACCCGCCGTAGCGGGTTTTTTTATATCGCAAGCTAATTACTGGCTATTTTCAACCATATAATCAACCGCAGCCATCACTTCATCATCCGAGCAAGTGGCACACAAACCCATCGCCGGCATGCCGTTGAAGCCTTTCAATGCATGCTCGTGCAAGGTATCCATGCCCTTCGCTATGCGATCGGCCCAACTTGCAGCATCGCCCAGCTTAGGTGCACCGGCAATACCCGCAGTATGACAAGTATGACAAGCTGTATCGTATACTTGCTGGCCCGAGCGTGGACCTTCACTGACGGCTGCTACAGGTGCCGCAGCACAGTCATCGCCTGCCATACAAGTCTCACCCACCGGCGCAATACGCTCGGCAATCTCTTTTGTAACGTCATTCGATTGGCTCATAGCCAACCCAGAGGCAAACAGCCCCATTCCCAGTACGACCATCAGGCCGATCATTTTTTTCGCTTGGCTCACGGATGCTTCCTCTATATAACGGCAACACTGGATGCTGCTCGGGTCTCTGGCGCGTCATTATAGCCAGAAATACCCCTCAAGGTGAATAACCTAGCTCTGCAGCCATAGACGATTAACATTTTGACTAGTAGAATGCGCTCTCACTGATGTAGAGCTAAGCGCTACTATCTAAACACTGGCACTGAACCAGTAAAACTTCAGTACTACGCATCCGTAGCTCAGCTGGGTGAGGCAAGCGTTTTACAAAGCGCTGCTTTGTGCGCCGCCGAACGGCTTTCAGCTGTGCTGGAAGACAGGGCCCGAGCGATAGCGAGGGGAGTAGCGGGTAGCGAGGGGAGTAGCGGGTAGCGCGTTTAGCGCTACTATCTAAACACTGGCACTGAACCAGTTAAAACTTCAGTACTACGCATCCGTAGCTCAGCTGGATAGAGTAGCGGCTTCCGAAGCCGTTGGTCGCAGGTTCGAATCCTGCCGGGTGCGCCACTTTCCTTCTCCGAAATCGCACCAATTCTATACCCCAATTAAATTAACATCTACACTCTCCCCTACACCCAGCAAGGACATCCGACGTGATTACGAGTAAACGCTGCCTATCTATAATTTCACTTATTCTCTGCACTTTTTTCGGAGGCACGACTATGGCTCAAGAGAATTCATCATCCGGAAAAAATCAGATCGCAATAACGCCAGTAAAACCTAAAGTTATTATTTTTGATGTTAATGAGACGCTACTTGACCTTGAATCGATGCGCTCATCAATTGGTACGGCATTAGGCAATAGAGAGGATTTATTGCCTTTGTGGTTTTCTACCATGCTGCACAACTCACTGGTGACAACAGTAACCGGCGACTATCAAGATTTTGGTAAGATCGGCGTCGCATCGCTATTAATGGTAGCTCAGAATAATGCTATTGAATTAAGTGCCGACGATGCTAAAAGCGCTATTGTAACTCCGTTATTAAGCTTACCTCCACATCCAGACGTCAAGGCCGGATTAACTACTCTTCAAAAACAAGGCTTTAAAATCGTCAGCCTAACCAACTCTTCCAATAACGGTGTTAAAACTCAATTTGAGAATGCCGGATTGACTGATTATTTTGATACCCGATATAGCATCGAAGATATAAAAATTTACAAGCCAGATTTAAGAGCTTACGCGTGGGTATTACAACAATTGAACATTCAGCCCGAAGAAGCCTTAATGGTCGCCGCCCACGGCTGGGATGTTGCCGGCGCAAAAGCCGCCGGATTACAAACCGCGTTTGTGGCAAGACCCGGTAAAGCTTTATACCCTCTGGCCGAAAAACCCGATTATATCGTCAAGGATATTACTGAATTAGCGCAATTAATGAGCAAAAAATAACTCAAAATTGTCTCTAAGCAGATATACCTTTATTCACTGCGCGCAACCGTCAGAGCAAGGAAGCTGCGACGTTATCCTTGGCTTTAATTGGTTACCCCTCACGGGCTTCAATCGATCATTGTTTCCGATAACAGCCAAGTCCAGATTATTTTGCTATAGTCTGTTTTATCATTCTATCGACTTATACACCCCAACCATAACCACTCGGATAACACCTTATGTCTATTAGCTCAGAGCTTGTTGATGAAATTACTGTTTTACGGTCTTTTGATGTGTCCGGCACTCAAATTGGTATTAAGGTGCATTCTGATGCAGCGCCCGCCGTGGTGGCAGCGACTCAGCGATTGCATGAAAAACAATTGATTACTCAACCAGATGGCGGTTATTTAACCACGTTAGGATACGAGGCCGCGGTGCATGTACAGCAAGCGTTACAGATTTTAACCTCGCCTGTAACTGCATAATTAAAACTGCTTAATTTAGCAGATTAAAGCACCAGTTAACCCGCACAAGCCAAATGCGGGCTAACTAAATTCTTGCCCGGGCAGCAAGTATTTTTATACTACTGCTTTTTTGTTAACACTCAGCGCCAGCTACTTAATAGATGCGCCAACAGTCACAGTCGGCCTACTGATGAAGTTTTAGCATCACTATCAGTCTGATCAAAAAATACTAAACGCTAAAATATTCTACAACAACGAAGAAGCCCAATGAGAGCAACGTTAAGACAAAAAATTATTACCGTTTGCGAGCAAAAAATAGCCGCCAAAGGCGATACCGTGGGATTGTCTTTTTACGCTTTTTTTGCCAATAAAAACGACAATCCTGAGCTCTTATTCGAAGCCGCCACCTGGTGGATTAAAACCCATCGACTTGATCACTTTGAGAAAGCTTACAAAATAAAAGAAATGATTGAATCTGGCGTTTAAAAAGAAATCATGTAAAAGATATCATTATGAAACACACTAATACTGGAACCATCAGTAAATGGATCGACGATAAAGGCTTTGGTTTTATTACTCCCGAATCAGGTGCAAGCGAGGTGTTTTTTCATGTCTCGGCGTTTAAAAATAACACCAGACCAACCTTAGGTTTAAAAGTCACCTTTATCCCCGAGCGGGATAAGCAAGGGCGTAACCGTGCAAGCCGGGTAAGGCCACTAACCTCAAGTCCAGGGAACAAACATACAAGCCCGGCTGTTAACGCCTTTTTTACCAGTGCTTTGTATTTATTTATTGTTGCCTCGTTAGCAGTGCTGAAGATAATACCTTATATGCTTTTATGGCTATACTTAAGCGCCAGTCTATTTTCTTACATAATATATGCATGGGATAAATCGGCCGCGCGTAAAAATCAACGTAGAATGCCAGAGGTAACACTGCATTTAGTTGCCGTTGCAGGAGGCTGGCCTGGCGCTTTATTTGCCCAACAACACTTGCGCCATAAATCAAAAAAACAAGAATTTCGCACGGTGTTTTGGTTGACCGTTATTTTGAACATCGGCGCCCTAACCTATTTACTCACCCCCTTCGGCAACTGGCTATTAAATGATATCAACTTATTTTTAGCCCAGCTTGTGCAACTATAAAACCAAGAACGCCGGCTATTGCCGGCGTTCTTGTAAACTTAATGCGACGTATAACCCCGTCTTAGCAGCGGATTGAGCCAACGACCAAAAAAGCCCGTTAATTGAATGGGTGCCTGGGTCACAGTCAAACAAATACATTCACGATCAACGCTTGCCACTGGGGTATGGGTATCACTTTGGTCACAACTCATAAAATCACCCGCATGATAAACCCCCTCTTCATCTGAAAAGCTGCCCTGTAAAATCAATGTTAACTCGTCACCTAAATGAGTGTGCGTGGGTGTTGCGCCACCGGGTTTAATACGCAGCAGCTCAACCTTAAGCCCGCTATTATCTCGACAGAGCTCGGCAGCACGGATACTGGGAGAGATGCGTGACCATTTAAGTTTTTGATACCCAGCGGGAATCAATTTACGCAAACTACGAGGCACACCCGCTGTCGGATGTTTGGTTGGGCTTGTCGCGGCTGCTCCAGATAACGTCACCCCTTCAGCTTCGATATCTTGTTTCGGTGCAGCTGGCTGCGCCTCGATGCGCGCCATCAACTCATCAAGCGACAACTTAGCGCTAGGCACAGGCGTGAGGGTTTGCATTAACTCGCCACCCAACTGATTAAGACGGCTGTAGTTTTGTCGACACTGATGACAAAACTCTAAGTGTGTCGCTACACACAGTGATTGCCCCAAGGGCAGTGTGCCCGCGGCGTAGGCTGATAGCCAGTCACTACTGGGGTGTTGTGTAATCGTCATGCTATTGGCCTCCCATCAGCAGGTACATTTTCTTTAACGCTAAGCGGATTCGCGATTTGATTGTCCCTAACGGTAAGCGCAGCTCTTCGCTCGCTTGCTGGTGACTGCGCCCCTGTAAATAAACCTTATGTAAGACATCAGCTTGCTCTTTTGGCAGCTGTGCCAGCCCAGCGTTAATAGCCTCTTGCGTCATTAATGTCTGTGCCGCCTGAAACGGTCCTGGGCCTTCATCCTCTATGTGCTCGAATAGATCATCGGCATCGATAGTCGTGTTGTAGCGACCGTTACGGCGCAACGCATCGATGCGGGTATTACGCGCCAAGGTAAACACCCAAGTATTGGTGTTGGCTAGGCTAGGGTTGTAGCTGGCAGCTTTGTTCCAAATCTTAATCATGACCTCTTGTGCCAAATCGTCGGCCACTAAGGTGGCACCCGGCTCTTGTGCCAAACTGTAAGCTCTCAACAGTGGCACATAATGCTCAAATAGCTTGGCAAAGGCGGCCCTATCTTGGCTTTGCCCTACGGCTTTAAGCCATTGCTTAAGCTGCTTTTGCTGCTCTGCTTTTACTTGTGCCTGCACCATATAGATGGCTACCTGCCTTTTAAGTTGTGCCCCAGCTCTTAATGGCGGCGCATTGTTTTTTACTGGTTTTTGGTGCTTGTGTGTAATGATTTATTTTACGCAGCAAATTGACCGTTGGATCACCTGATCCAACGGTCAATTAATAACGTATGGTTAATATCACGCATTCATTATTCGAGCCGACTATGTCCCACGCCAATATAACACCCGGCACTGCTGCCTACCGCTTACTGAATGACTTTAAGCAACTGTACCAAAAGCTCGACGAAACCAGCATCGCAAAGCTCGATCAGGTCTATGCAACAGGTGTTAAATTCAAAGATCCCGTGCACGATATAGAAGGACTGGTTGCCCTACAAGATTACTTATCGGCACAATCAGAGGGTTTAACAGAGTGCCGGTTTGAATACTTAGATGAGCTACTCGATGACAACAATGCCTATATAAAGTGGGTTATGCGCTTTCGCCACAACAAACTGGGCAACCGCTTGATTAGCGTTCGCGGGGTATCCCATATTCACTTCAGTGACAAAATTGATTTTCATGAAGACATCTACGATATGGGAGCTATGCTGTATGAGCAAGTACCACTGTTAGGCAGTATCACCCGCTGGTTAAAAGCGCGTCTAACCCGCTAATCAAGGAGGATATATGACAGCTCTAGCCCAACTCAGCAACACCCAAAGCGTAGCCGATAGTACCCAGATTAGCTGGATTACCGGCGCCAGCAGCGGCTTAGGCAAAGCTTTAGCGCTACAGCTAGCCCAGCAGGGGCACTGGGTGATCGCCAGTGCCCGTAGCCCACAAGGGCTGGCCCAACTTGCCAGTGATAACTCCGGGCCAGGGCGTATTCTCACCGTTGTTTTGGATGTTACCGACCGCGGCAGTCTGCTAGCCGCCAGCGAACTTATCAACATCAAACTGGGGCGTATCGATCGACTGATCGCCAATGCCGGCAGCTGCGAATATCTGGACTTTCCTCACCCCGACTGGAGCGCCATTGAACGGGTATTCGCGGTAAATTTTAATGGCGCCGTCGCCACCATAGAGGCGGCATTACCGCTGTTACGCAGCAACCTGCGACGCGGACATATTGTCGGGGTCGTCTCGCAAGTGGTCAACGCCCCCTTCACTCGCGCCGAAGCCTATGGTGCATCCAAAGCCGCACTGAGTTATTTTCTTAGCAGCTTACGTCTCGACTTAGCCCATGAGATCGATGTAACCGCTATTTACCCAGGCTTTGTCGCTACCCCCCTGACAGCTCAAAACGATTTCTCAATGCCGTTCTTAATGAACGCCGATGACGCTGCCACGCGCATGGCACGCGCCATTAACAAACGTGCCATCAGCTTAAGTTTTCCACGTCGGTTAAGCGCCAGTTTGTGGTTAGCACGACGCTTACCCAGTCTATGGCGCCGCGCCATGATAAAACAAAATACTCCAGAGAAAACACCATGAAAATCGCCATTATCGGGGCCGGCATCTCGGGTTTAAGCGCCGCTTATTATTTAAAGGACGAACATAACCTGCATATCCTCGAATGCGACAACCGCGTGGGGGGCCATACCGCTACGGTAGATGTTGCGGTGGATGGCAAGCAGTACTCCATCGATACCGGGTTTATTGTTTACAACGAGTGGACCTACCCTAACTTTATCGCTTTGATGGACACTTTGGGGGTTGCCACACACACCACCGAAATGAGCTTTAGCGTCAGCTGTGACACAACCGGCATAGAATACGGCGGCAACAACCTCAACACCTTGTTTGCCCAAAGACGCAATTTACTACGCCCATCTTTTCTAATGATGGTGCGCGATATTTTACGGTTTAATAAACAAGCAGTAGCCGATCTTGAGGCCGACTGTATTGATGCCGATATAACCCTTGGTCACTATTTACAAGAGCGCGGTTACAGCCAAAGTTTTATTAACCATTATTTAATTCCCATGGGATGCGCCATCTGGTCGGCCTCGACCAAAACAATGCTCGACTTCCCATTATTATTTTTTGTTCGATTTTTTAAAAATCACGGCCTGTTAAGTGTCAGTAACCGACCTCAGTGGCGAGTTATTACTGGCGGCTCAAGCAATTACCTACCCGCCCTTACCCAAGCCATTAAAGATAGCGGTGCCAAAATTGAGACCGATGTTAAAATTACGCAAATAATCCGTCAGGAAAATAGCGTTGTTATTAAGCGAGCCTGTGGTCAGAACGATGAATACGACCAAGTTATTTTTGCTTGCCATAGCGACCAAGCAAGCACTTTATTAGCCGACATTTCACCCGATGAAAGTGCGATATTAGGGGCTATAGACTATCAATCAAACGAGGTGATTTTACATACCGACACCCAGCTATTACCCAAGCGAAATTTAGCCTGGTCAAGCTGGAACTATCGTTTACGCCAGCGCGAGCAACAACGCCCCGTACTGACTTACAACATGAATATTCTGCAGGGGATTGTCAGCGACACAACTTTTTGCGTAACGCTCAACGATACTCAAGCAATTGACCCAAGTACTATTTTACAACGCTTTAATTACTCTCATCCGGTCTTTACTCGCCAGGCGATAAATGCACAGAACCGCTGGAGCGTTATCAATGGTGTAAACCGTACATGGTTTTGTGGTGCGTACTGGGGCAACGGATTTCACGAAGACGGGGTTGTTAGCGCAAAACGTGTAAGTGATGCTATTAAAGAAAATCTTAAAAACTTCGGAAAACTCTAAGAGCCACACCCCGTGAGTGATTTGTCACTAGAAAAGTCTACCATTGAACACAGTGGAATATATCACGGCTGGGTTAGGCACCGTCGTTTTAGCCCACGCAAGAACTCGTTTTTATATCGGGTTTTTATGATGTATCTCGACATCAACGAAATTGATGCCGTTCTCGCCCAATCGAGATTTTGGTCAAAAAGTCGCTGGGCCCCAGCGCAATTTAGGCGTAAAGATTTCTTTGGTGATCCATCGCTGAGTTTAGATACCGCGATACGCAATGAGATTTTAGAAAAAACCCAACAACACCATACAGGACCTATTCGAGTACTCACCAACTTGCGCTACTTTGGTTACATTATCAACCCAATAACCACCTACTATTGCTTTAATGAGCAACAACAGTTGCAGTTTATTGTCGCGCAGGTTACCAGTACACCTTGGGACGAGCGTATCAGCTATGTTCTTAGCTGTGATCCGAACAGTGAGCGGCCACGTAAACTAAAACAAAGAGACAGGGTTAATAAATTTACCTTTAATAAAGGTATGCATGTATCACCATTTAACCCCATGGACATGCAATACCATTGGCGCAGCAATGTGCCTGGCGAGCGTTTATTGATTGATTTGCGATGCTCGATAGAAAAACAAGACGTGATGGATGCAACCTTGTCGCTTAAGCGTGAACCAATTAGCACACATGAACTCAACAGAGTCATTTGGCGTTATCCGTGGATGACCATAAAAGTTGTCGGCGCGATTTACTGGCAAGCATTAAAACTTTGGCTAAAAGGCTCACCATTTCACAATCAACCGACTCAAGCTGCTAACGCAACAGTCGATAATAAAACCAAACCTTAAGGTAACCCACCATGACGATGGAGTCGCTTAACCGTCCGAGAATTGCTCGACAGGTAAAACCCAGCATGCTGGATCAGATTGCCAAAAAAACTGTTTTAAATCAGCTAAAAAAAATTACTATCGGACGCTTAATTATAGAGGACGGTGGAGAGATCACCTGCTTTGGTGATAGCGATAGCAATGCCAACCCCGAACACCACGCGCACATCTATGTACACAAAGCCAGTGCTTACCGAGGCTTTATGCTGGCTGGATCTATCGGTGCAGCTGAAGGCTATATGGCAGGATCATGGAGCTCGCCCAATTTAACGGCTCTCATTCGACTCATGTGTGCCAACCTCAAGCTACTCAACGAGGTTGACAGTTCACGCTTTGGCCTAGGGCGCCTATTAGAGAAGTTTTATCACTGGTCACGACGCAACACCGAAGATAACGCGCGCGCTAACATTGCCGCTCACTACGATTTAAGCAATCAGTTTTTCTCGCTTTTTTTAGACAGCAGCATGATGTATTCCGCCGCAAGATTCGCGACTAAAGAGACATCATTAGAAGATGCTGCATTAGAAAAAATCGATAATATTTGCCAGAAACTAAATCTTACTCCTCACGATCACCTACTAGAAATAGGCACAGGCTGGGGGGCCATGGCACTGCACGCTGCACGCCATTACGGCTGTAAAGTTACTACGACTACAATATCCAAAGAGCAGTACCGTCACGCATGTGAGGCCGTAAAAGACGCAGGGCTAACTGAACAGATAACAGTTTTATGTCAAGATTATCGAAACCTTACCGGTCATTATGACAAACTCGTCTCTATCGAAATGATCGAAGCCGTAGGACATAAATATTACCCTGAATACTTTACAACCTGCTCAAAACTATTAAAACCAGATGGCTTAATGCTGTTACAGGCGATCACGATTCCAGATCAGCGTTATGCATACGCTCGACATTCTGTAGATTTTATTCAAAAGTATATTTTTCCCGGTGGCTGCCTACCCAGCGATCGCGAAATAACCACACAACTTAGTCGCCATACCGATATGCAAATAGTGGCTATGGAAGAGATTGGAGAAGATTACGCACTTACCTTGGAACATTGGAGCCGTCGCTTTCAAAACAAACGTAACGAGGTTAAAGCACTGGGTTTTAGCGACACCTTTATCCGCATGTGGGAGTACTACTTAAGCTACTGTGAAGGCGGTTTTAAAGAGCGAGTCATTGGCACTGGACAATTTTTATTGAGCAAACCCCAATGGCGAAAATCTTACTCCAGAGCAACCTAAAAAATGATTAATCCAAAAATGCATATTGCTCGGCTTATTATCAACTTGGCACTATTTCAAGTGGGTTGGTTTGTCTGCCTATTAGGCGGCTCACGCTGGGCATTATTGTTTACTGCAATCGCTTTATTAATTCACACAACGTTTATTCAGCACTCGTCGCGAGAGTGGTGGCTGATTGCAGGCTTTGCCCTTGTCGGCATTGTATGGGATGGATTGCTAATGAGTACCGCTCTTATACAATTTTCACCCATCCAAGACACACTATTAATCGCAGGACACTTTGCGATAATTCCCCTATGGCTTATCTGCCTTTGGGTACTCTTTGCCACGACGGTTAATCACTCCTTGTATTGGCTGGCGCCCCACCCTTGGCTTGCCGCGCTACTGACAGGATTTTTTGCGCCTATCAGCTACTACGCTGGCGTTCAATTAAGCGATGCTCAACTATCGCAGCCGCACTGGCCACCATTGCTTGCTGTTGCCTTCGGTTGGGCGATTGTACTCCCAGTGGCATTGAGATTGTGTAAAAACTATTGCCGACCCAACGACGGAACAACTTATGTATAGCTTGTATTCCACCGGCTCACGAGTTTTTAATATTGCAATAGTATTACTGGGGGCTGCTGTATTTCATAGCACCGCTGCACCCATTACCGAGCAAGAAAATACAGAAAAAAAATCTCCAGACATAATCGGCGAAGCATTTCGCCAAGGTAGCAATGAACTACTCTACCGAGAGCGACATCAATACACCATTAACGCCAGCGATCAGTTAGAACATAACGTGACATATACACAACCGAATGGAGCTCCTTTAGCTTATAAAAAAATATCTTATAATGATCAAGCAACCGCTCCTAGCTTCGAATTAACCGATTCACTTAATAACGAAACTTTAAGAGTAAATATTGCAGAAAAAATCATATCCATTGCTTATGCAAAAAATGATGTACTGCAAGAGTCTAAACTGGACATCAAACAACCTTTAGTGGTGGATGCAGGCTTCGATCCATTTGTACAAAATAACTGGGAGAGTCTTAGCAGAGGAAACTCAGAAGAATTTTATTTTTTATTACCTCGACGTGAAAAACTGGTGGAGCTTCGACTAACGTCGCACACTTGTAGCGATGTTAAACCCGACACTCACCTGTGTCTTTCACTGGAAATCAACAACTGGTTACTGCGAATATTGGTTGACCCTATCGAGCTGACTTACCAGAGGGAGGGCCGTCGTTTAACCCGTTACTTAGGTGTGTCTAACCTAAGCTTTCCAGATGAAGAAGACACCCCGCAGGTCGACATACACTATCAACCAGCCAGCGAAAAATATCATGATTAACATTGCATTTAACGTCAGTGAGCAACACAATATCCAACTATTTTAACGGAACGCAGCAATGATTTCTTCTTGGGACGTCATCACCCTGGGCTTTCTTGGGAGCTTAGCGGCCGGCATGATGACCGCAGTAGGTGCTGCCGGTATTGTTTTTATTCGCCAATTGTCATCGCGCAGTGAAGATATTTTGCTTAGTGCGGCGGCGGGGATTATGTTAGCCGCCGCTATTTTCTCACTGTTATTGCCAGGTATTGATCAAGCGCAAACTCAAGGCCACAGCCAAAGCAATGCGGTTCTTATTGTGCTAGCAGGCATGCTGTTAGGCGCTACACTACTGGCTCTCATTCACCACTACACACCGCACCAACATTTTCAAAAACCCGAATCCAATATCAATGCCAAAAAACTACAACGAATCTGGCTATTTATTTTAGCGATTACCCTACATAACTTCCCCGAGGGCATGGCCGTGGGAGTTGGCTTTGCCAATGGCGATATAGATAACGGCTTACCACTGGCTATCGGTATTGGCCTACAGAATATTCCCGAGGGGCTCGCAGTAGCGGTGTCGCTAATGGCCGTTGGCTACAGCCGGTTATACTCGTTTGGCGTGGCGACATTAACCGGCTTACTAGAACCAATCGGCGGGCTGTTTGGTGCCACGCTCATCGCTGTTGCCACCCCCTTAATGCCCTGGATTCTCGGTGGCGCCGCTGGTGCTATGTTATTTATTATCAGTGACGAAATCATCCCCGAGACTCATCGTCGCAATCATGAGGGTTACGCTACATTTTCCTTGCTCGGTGGTTTTTCAATCATGATGTACCTCGATACAGTACTTGGCTAAGACAAAACCTTCAGCGCACCAAATTTGATATCAAAGCCTATTCACAACCAACAAAAACCTTTTATTCTGGTGCTTCCCCTTTTTGTTACAGGCTAAATGAGAATCGAAATCCAAGTAGGATTATTTCGCGCAAATATGGCGGATAAAACTACATTTATGCTGTTGCGTTAACAAGCCGTGAGCGGTTCAATTAAGGGCCGAATATCAATCTTACTTTGATCGAGGCCTTAGCCATATACCTCAAGGATTAAATCATGAAACGCAGAGACTTTTTACGTACCAGTACTGTATTAGCTGGTGCTAGTTTGATACCCGCCATCGCACTCGCCGACAACGATTTACCAAAACTCTCTACCGATGACACACAAGCCAGTGCCCTGAAGTATACCGAAACCAGCACCACCGAAGGCCAGCACTGTAACAATTGCGCACACGCAAATGGTGATCTAGCTGCTGATTGGGTAGGCTGTAATATCTTCCCTGGCAAACGTGTTAAAGGCGCGGGCTGGTGTGCAGTTTGGGCTGCGCGGGGCTAATACCGCAGCACTTTAATCCACATTGATGATTCCCAACTTTTCTCGAACTTATAAATCACTTGGGTTCGCAAATTACAATAAGACAGGGAATCATCTGTCTCCTATAACACTCCATAGCATTCAGCATCAAACAACTTTCTAACTTTACAACAACCAGCTCAATACCTAACGATACCTATTAACGGCTTATGTCCACAGTCACAAAGCCACCTTTACCCCTTTAAAATTTGACTCACCCTCTATTTACCGCCAATATTCGCGCCAAGATCAACTGTTTTACACAACCACAGAGACATAATATATGGCAGGATCAAGCCTACTAACACTCCTTGACGACATCGCCACCCTGCTAGACGACGTCTCGGTGATGACCAAAGTTGCCGCAAAAAAAACGGCCGGTGTACTCGGTGATGATCTAGCGCTTAATGCCGAGCAAGTTACCGGAGTGAAAGCTGATCGCGAGCTGCCTGTAGTGTGGGCGGTATTTAAAGGCTCGATATTAAACAAAGTCATTTTAGTGCCTGCAGCACTGCTGATTAGTGCATTTATTCCATGGCTGATTATACCGCTGCTTATGTTAGGCGGCGCATTTTTGTGCTTTGAAGGGTTTGAGAAAATTGCGCACAAATGGCTGCACCCTAAAGACCAACAAGATTCAGAGCATAAAGCGCGACTGCAAGCGATCGCGCAAAACAAAACCAATATGGTTGAGTTTGAAAAAAACAAAATTAAAGGCGCCATTCGTACCGATTTTATTTTATCAGCCGAGATCATCACCATAACCCTAGGAGCTGTCGCCCAAGCAAACTTTACCCAACAACTTATCGTGCTGTGCATTATTGCCTCAACTATGACTATGGGAGTTTACGGTTTAGTCGCAGGAATCGTAAAAATAGATGATGCCGGCTTGTGGCTAAAACAAAACGGCACGGCCAAATGGCAACAATCGCTGGGTGGATTACTGCTGGCTGCGGCCCCTAAACTGATGAAATTTTTATCTGTCGCAGGTACTATAGCCATGTTTTTGGTCGGTGGCGGTATTTTAGTTCATGGGGTTTCAGCGTTACATCACCTGAGCAATCAAAGCGCCGATTGGGCCACCAGCCTACCAACCGTTGGCACAATACTTGGTGCTCTCACCCCCACTCTTATTAATGGTATTATCGGCCTAACTGCCGGCGCTTTACTGGTTGCCATTATAACTTTAATTAAAAAGCTAAAGCCCGCACATTAATCGCGGGCTCGCTGGCCACTGCTGTTAATCAGCTCTTGAACCCATGCCTGGTTAACTAAAAACCACACACTAACGGCACCAATCACAGGTAACATTAAGTAACCAAACTGATAAAGAAGTGCCGCCATTTCTTGCTGCCATTGAGCTGCCTCAATCTGCTCTGCTACGGAGTCTCCCATTCGAAACAGTACATTAACAAAAAACTCTGCCACCAACCCCCAAGCATGCATCGGAAGCAATGCAATAACCCCTATGATGACTCGTTTATTAGAGAACAATTTATCGCTAACGGCATAACACAGCGCTAACAAAACGGGAATATTCCACGAGTATAGTAATGGATTAATACTTACGACTGCATGACCTGTACGCACACCATCAGCGGCGGGAACCGTGTAACGAGTAACATATTCTAACTCGCGGTTTACCCAATCGAGTTGCACCACTGCACCCGGACTAATTAAATTTATAATCCATTCACTTAAATGCGCGGGGACAATACTCAGCATGCCCGCTAGGTAATACCAAAGCACAAAAAATATCGGCAGCCAAAGCACAACGTGAAAAAAATATCGAGCTGGAGAAAAATTAGACTGAGGCATTTTGAGTATCTCGTACAGGCAGCGCCGGGATAAAACGAATCCACACCATCCAAACCAACAATGTATCTAGCATAATTAACGCCTGCCAAATATATAGGTGCGCCCAATCAAAGGCTGGTTTGTGCCAAATACCTAAATAAAACAGCGAGACAATGCGTACTAAATTTAACAACTGAATGGATACTATACCTAAGCCAATACCTGTCAGCTTATAGCGCCAAGGTGCGGGAAACGCCACAATGGCAGCCACCAGTAGTATCACCGCCTCGACGCCATTGCAGCCAGCTGCGATTTGCACGGCAAAGCCAGTTGCGCTATCAACGATTAAAATGCCATTAACTAACAGCTCACGACCAAACAGTTCAATAAAAAAAGCCGAGCTGTTGGTCAGAAATATGGTTAAAGGTTCAATAAAGTAACGCTGTCCAATGGGCAACAACTCCAATACAAACAAACCTACCATCACAGTAAAAAACACGACAAAAAAACGCAACATATCGCCCTAGACCTCTATTATTTTATCGCTGGATTCAAGCACGCAAAAACCTGCAGTAACTTCCATTTCAACGGCACAGCCGACCACCTGTGTTACTGCCGCTTGACTCGGCCCCTGCCACAGCCAAGCCTCTAAGAGCTTAAGCTGACTATCAGAGCCTCGGGCAATCAATTCAACTCTACCGTCACTCAAGTTACGCACCCAACCTGTTAGCCCCAATGCTCGGGCCTTTTGTTCTGTACTCGCACGATATGAAACACCTTGCACCCGCCCTGACACTAGGTAGTGTTTTACGCTACTGCGCATACTTGCAACCTCTTAATCACATTCAACCGTTATCATCGGCGCGACTCTCTTTACACGCCATATTACTATGCCTAACTCTTTGCGCCTATTACTGCCGCGTTGGTACGCTCGTCTCAAACGCCAATACACCGCTCGCGCTGGCATCAGCACTGGCATCGTGACCGTCACGGTGGCTACGCACACGCCTGTTGCCAGCGTTAGCGATTACTATTTATCGTTTTCAATCGACATCTCGGTGTTAGCCGGCGGCTTTTGGTGGGAGGGCAGCAAAGGCTCGCGTCGCGGTCTTGGTACCTTACGAGTACCACCTCTGACATTAAAAGGTAAAAAGCTCGATAACTTGGTGCAGGCGCTCGGCTGCTCATATTTGCGTATCGGCGGCTCTGAGGCGGATAAGATCCACTACTTTTCGGCCCCGATTGACGAGACCGATGCCTTAGTGCTCACGCGCAAGCAGTGGGATCGCTTGCATCGATTTATTAAGCGCAACAACTTGAAACTTATATTTACCGTTAAATATGGCTTATTTACTCGCCATGATCACGGCCAATGGTGCAGCGACGAGGTAAAAGAGTTGCTGGATTACAGCCGCGAACAAAATTATCGGATTGATGTATTTGAGCTCGGCAATGAACTCAATGCTTATTGGGCATTTCACGGGTTGCGCGCCCAGCCCCGTGCACGTGATCTGGCCACCGATTATGCGACCTTTATTAATCATATCCGCGAGTACTATCCAGACGCCCGAGTATCCGGTCCCGGCAGTGCCTTCTGGCCGCGCATCGGTGAGGCACTTAAACCGTTCTCCAATATCACTCGGCGCTTTTTACAAGAACTTAAGACCCCTTTGGACATCATTAATTGGCATTACTACCCGTTTCAAAGCAGCCGTTCGCCGGTGCGTACACGAGGTGCTAATTTACGCACGCTGCTTAACCCTAAGTCGTTTGCCGATTTTGCTAAGCACAGCCAAACCCTAGCCTTCTGGCGCGATCAATATCAGCCTCAGGCACAATTGTGGACGGGTGAAACCGGCTCGGCACAATGCGGTGGCCAACCCAATCTATCCGACCGGTTTATCTCATCGTTTTGGTGGGCCGATCAGCTAGGCCAGGGCGCACTGCTGGGTCATCAGGTCATGGTGCGACAGAGCTTGCTGGGCGGCGACTATGGTTTACTTGACAGGTTAACCCTGAAGCCACGGCCCGATTACTGGGTAAGCTGGCTCTGGGTACGATTAATGGGCAACGATGTATACCGCTGTTATCACACAGATAAACACCTGCGCATTTACGCTCACCGACACCCCGATAAAATGCATATTACACTGATGGTGATCAACCTTAAGCCACGCGGCGTGCGCATTGCAGTGGATATCCCCGGTACCGCCAAAGAACGCTATACAATTACGGCTAAACGCTTAACCAGCCGCAAAATTACAATCAATGGCGTAAAGCCTAAACTGCAAAAAGGCGCCTTACACCTTGCCCAATTTCCCCAGTTTGAACACGACCACCGAGTGCCAGGCTACAGTATTAATTTTTGGCGGTATAACACCGACACTTAAACCGCTATCCGCTGAGGAGCTTCACGCTTATCTTGTAAGGGGCTAACAGCAAAGTAGCGTTTGTAGTCGCGGCTAAACTGATTAACACTGCGGTACCCCACCCGCTCAGCGGTTTGTGTCACGTTTAAGTCATCGCGGCTCAGTAACATCTGCGCTTTTAACAACCGCTGCCGCTTTATGTACTGCAGGGGCGAGCTTTGCGTCACATCTTTAAAATGCTGATGAAACGACGACACACTCATATGTGCCTGCTCCGCCAACTGCTCAACGCTCAACTCAGCGGCTATATCCGTGTGCATTAGCTCCAGCGCCTGCACCACTCGCGAGTAATTGCCACTGCCATCAACTAACGCTCTTAGCGCTGGACCTTGTGTGCCGCTTAAAGCCTCAAATATGACCTCTCTCACCCGACTCGGCCCCATCAGCTGCGCCACTTGCGGGTCTGCCAATGCCCGCAGCATACGTGTCACCGCTTCCTCCATGGCATCGGTCATCGCCACCGCAGCCATCGGCTCAGGCGAGCCTTGCGCGAGCGCCGCAGGCCGAGTTGTGTGTACCAACTCGGCCAAAGTGGCCGGATCGATGCGTACAGACACCCCCATTAGCGGCGCCGACTCACTGGCAAAGGTTTCACACTCAAACGGTAAAGGCAGAGTTTGAACTAAGTAGTGCCCTGGATTGTAGTGAATTTCGCGGTCACCCAAATAACCAACTTTGCGACCTTGCGCGACAAAAATTAGGCTCGGCTGATACACCATAGGTGTCCGCTTTAGATGTTTATGGCTACCAAACACCGTCACCCCGGCAAGGGCAGTATCGGAGTATCCGTCATGCTTAAGCAGAGGCTCGATCAGCCTCATCATCACCGGTAAGTTCATGCCGTTGCCCTATTGCCGTTATGGTTGACCCAATACAGTATGCCAAGCTAACAGCCGTATCACGAGCAGCGCATGAACAGATTTGGAGAAATGTGCAAAAACTACCGACGAATGAGTGATCCAAAGCGAGCGCTCCTAACGCACAATACTGATCTACGATGAAATAACCTTTTCAGGAGAAAAACCATGGGCACAACCTATTCTTACGCCGCACAATCCGATAGTAGCCCTTTAGCGCCCTACCAATTTAACCGCCGTAACCTGCGCGCCGACGATGTGGCTATTACCATCGACTACTGTGGGGTGTGCCACACTGACATTCACTTTGCCGAAAACGATTGGGGCATGAGCGTCTACCCTGTCGTACCCGGTCACGAGATCGTCGGCCGTGTCAGCGCCGTGGGCGATAATGTTACCAGTCATAAGGTGGGCGATTTAGTCGGTGTCGGTTGCATGGTCGACTCTTGCCGCAGTTGTTCTGCGTGTGAATCGGGCCTCGAGCAATTTTGCAAAGACGGATTTGTCGGCACCTATAATGGCGAAGACCTTCATGATGGCTCTATTACCATGGGCGGCTATTCAGACAACATAGTGGTAAGTGAGCGGTTTGTCGTTAAAGTACCCGCTAAACTTGATCCCGCCAGTGCCGCGCCCATTTTATGCGCTGGCATTACCACCTACTCACCGTTAAAGCACTTTGGTGTTAAAAAAGGCGATAAAGTCGGCGTAATTGGTATGGGCGGACTGGGCCATATGGGCGTTAAATTTGCCAAAGCCATGGGGGCCGAAGTCACCATCTTTACCCGTTCAGAATCAAAAATTGCCGAAGCGAAAAAACAAGGTGCCGACCATGTCATCATCTCGACCGATGAAGCACAAATGGCCGTCGCCGCCGAACAATTTGACTACCTGCTAGACACCATCCCAGTACAACACGACCTAAACCCCTACATTAACTGCCTAACTTTTGACGGCGTGCATATTTTAGTCGGGCTACTCATGCCGATAGAGCCCGCATTGCAAGCTGGCGGCCTAGTAATGCGTCGCCGGGTATTGGCCGGGTCCTTGATCGGCGGCATGGCCGAGACTCAAGAGGTATTGAATTTTTGCGCCGAGCACGGTATTACCTGTGATGTCGAGATGCTGGATATTAAAGACATCAACACCGCATACCTGCGGATGAAAGAAGGCGATGTGAAATATCGCTTTGTCATTGATATGAAGAGCTTAAAAAACAGCTAAAAGCCTAACGCTTGCTCGTTGCTAAACAATGACAATATTGGCAACGAGTAAGCCATCCCCACAGACACCCTCTGAATATTAATAGCCCCAGAACCAACTAAACACACCAAATTTTAGTGAAAAGCGCAAATTTATCATCGTATTATTGATTATTGGCCACAGGCGAACTATGTTTGTAGGGCACTTACAATTAAAAATTTATGGACAACTTATGATGAAATCATTCCGTGTTCTTTCGGCGCTTACCGCGCTTACGCTGGCCGCAACAACACAGGCCGCCGTGATTATTAATCCCACCAACATCTCCACAACCGAGGGTGGCAGCACCGTTCAATACCAAGTAGTGTTAGACAGCGCTCCCGATGGCGGTGAAACCGTTACCGTAACTCCCTCTAGTGGCGACGTTACGGAAGGCACTGTTTCCGCAGCTATTAACTTTACCGACGCCAACTGGGAAACTCCTCAATACATCACAGTCACTCCCGGCGCATCTGGCGATGGCAACGACGGTGACGTGGCTTATGCCATTACCAATGCAGTGACATCCAACCTCGGTGGCGGTGCCTATGATGGCGAAACAGCCCCTGACGTCAATGCTAATAACGCTAATATTGGGGGTATCGCCGTTATTATTGTCGACCCCAGCAGTATTTTTGTGACCGAAGGTGGCGCCGCACAAACCATTACAGTGAGTGTTGGCCCCGACACCCTCCCAACTGACGATATCTCTTTTGACGTGACCACGGTTAGTGGCGAAGCAACAGCGACACCTGGCACACCATTTACCGTCACTTTAACAGCCGGCAATGGTTACAGCGTCACCTTTGATATTACCGCCAATGATGACGCTCTGATCGATGGCGATCAAGCCTTCACCTTTACCACCAGCGCTGCCACCTCAACTGATCTTGGCTTCGATGGTCTTAACCCTGCAGATATCAACGGTGTTGCTCTGGATGACGATGTCGCTCCCAGCGTTGGCGCTGGCGCTACTAGCCTACCCACTCTCAGCCAGTGGAGCCAACTGCTGCTACTGATACTATTAGCGGGCTTTGGCATGCGTGCGGTGCAGCGCCGTAAAACGTAAACCAACAGGCTACAACATAAAAAGCTGCGGCGCTCTAACGCCGCAGCTTTTGGAACGGAACAATCTATACAACTCACCCCAAAGAATAGTTGATTGACTCTATACACTCGGGAACTGCCTCACTCCAGAGCGAGTCATAAGCTACCAAACATCTCTTTCAAGCCACACCTAACCTAGATAGCGTGCCAACATGCCTCGAATTTTAATCGCTTTTACCGTTATCAGTTTTGTTGCTTGCTCTCACAACCAAACAGAAAATGAGTACTCGTGCAGCTATGAGACAACCGATGAAGCCTACCAAACTTGTATAGAGGTCGCTCGCGGCATTGATGAAGACACCGCCAATGCCGCGGGCAAGCGTATTAATTAATTGTTCAATCTACCTGACAAAAAGCACTAAGACTCTGGCAACGGAATAAGCTCATTATCGCCCGGTACACGACCAAACTTTCCATCGCGCCAATCAGCCTTAGCCTGCTCAATCAACTCTCGGTCACTGGCGACAAAATTCCACCATAAGTGTCGAGGGCCATCCAACGGCTCGCCACCGATCACGGCAAACGCTGCGCCGGAGGAGCTGTGCACAATAATTTCTGCACCCGGCTTTAGCACTAGCATTTGTCCGGCACCAAAGGTGCAATCATCTACGCTAATAACGCCCTGCACTAAATAAATAGCTCGCTCAATATAATCGGCATCAATTTTTATATAACGACCAGGCTCGACTGTGATATCGGCATAAAATAAAGAGGAGTGTGTTTCTAGACGTGCGTGCACCCCAAAACATTCTCCCGCCACCACCCGAACTTTAACGCCATCGGCAGCCAGCTCTGGAAGACTAGACACGCTGTAATGTTGAAACTGAGCGGCACATTGCTCTAACGCTTTAGGTAATGCCACCCACATTTGCAGCCCCATCAAGGTTTGACCCTGCTCTCGAGCTTGCTCGGAGCTGCGCTCGGAGTGGACAATCCCGCGACCGGCAGTCATCCAGTTTATCGCGCCGGGGGTAATTAATTGCTTAAATCCCAAACTGTCGCGATGCAAAATACTCCCCTCGTATAAATAGGTAAGCGTCGACAAACCAATATGAGGGTGCGGACAGATATCAAGACCGTGACCGGGGGCAAAAGTGGTTGGCCCCATATGATCAAAAAATATAAATGGCCCGACTGCGCGACGGGCAGGCGCAGGTAAAACACGACGTACAGAGAAATCACCAATGTCGCGCATGTTGGGGATAATAATGGTTTCTACCGGAGCCTCAGGCTCATTCAACCTACGACAATCTGGGTCGGTATCGGTAAGCCTGCTCATAGCGGCTCCTGCTTATTAATTATTATTGTATGCAGCGGGCGCAAGCGCCCGCAAAAAACTCAACTATAGCGTGCTATATGATTATTAAAGTTTATCAAAGCTATCCGTAAGTAGGCAGTCGTAACGACGTACATCGTACTCCATTAGCGGCGCCACTTCAGACTCATTAATAATTCCGCGTGCTACCGCATCATGTAAACGCGCCTCTAACGTATCACCGGTCAGCTCCCCTTTTGCTTGCGCGCGGGAGAAGTTGTGCCAGCTATCACCTAGTGCCAAAAGCATTTGGTAGGTTGTCTCTAACCGACCGACTGAATCCATAGGATCATCGCTTACGTACACATAGCTTGCCAGTTGTTGTCGTACGGTGTTGTTCTCCATTATTAGCCCACCTAAACGCCGCACGGCATCATCGGATGGCGCTTTGTGTTTGCGACCAAAAGGAAAGCTGGCAGCAACACACAGCCAAGCAGCCGGCCGCAGAGGAAAGTTACGGTAGAAACCCAGCAATGCTTCTTGAGCCTTAAACAATGATTGTTCGAGTGCAAATGTAGCATGCGCATCTTCGTCTTCTGTGCGTGGATGTGCACCGTGAAACTTCAAGATACTACAGGCAATAAATAACTGACTATGCACATCACCTAACCGTGCCGAGAGCAACTCACGGCGTTTTAAATCACCACCTAATACACCTAAAGCAACATCAGCCGCCACCGCAAACGCGGCGCTCATATGGTTAATATGTTGATACCAGCGACGTGAAAAATCATCGGCATTTACCGGTGTGGGACTCAAACGTGCTCCGGTAAAACTAAACAATTTAAGGCGTGTAATGTTGCCAAGCACGTGGCCTATGTGCTTCATAAATAAGCCGTCAAACGTATCCAGCGCGGCCGATTCGTCCTCGGCCTGTAGAGTTTGTACTTCATCAAATAAATAAGGGTGACAACGCATCGCGCCCTGACCAAAGATCATTAATGAGCGCGTCAGAATATTAGCGCCCTCAACCGTAATAGCCACCGGTACAGAACGATAAGCAAAAGCGGTAAAGTTACGCGGCCCCAACTGAATCGCCCGGCCACTAACCACATCCATCGCGTGATTAACCGAGGTTCGCATCAGCTCAGTGGCATGGTATTTAGCCATCGCAGTCATCACCGATGGGGCGCCGGACTCCAGTCCACGGGTGACTAATTGACGCATTGCCTCTAGGGTATAACCATTAGCTGCAATCTGCGCCGTAGCCTCTTGAACGCCTTCAAACTTGCCGACCTCCATATTAAATTGACGGCGAATACGCGCATAGGCACCGACCGTTAAGTAGCTCATCTCGCCACTGGCCGTCGACAGTGCGGGTAGGGATACACCGCGACCGGCGCCCAAACACTCAATCAACATACGCCAGCCTTTACCTGCCTGCGCCGGCCCACCAATAATCCAGCTCGCCGGAATGAAAACATCCTTACCTTTGATCGGGCCGTTCATAAACGGCGACCCTGGGTTGTGGCGTTTACCTATCTCGATACCAGGATGGCTGGCAGGCAGCAAAGCACAAGTAATGCCGTAATCAGATTTTTCATCGTCACCCAACAAATGTTCGGGGTCTTGTAGCTTAAATGCAAGGCCTACCACTGTCGCAACCGGTGCTAAGGTGATCCAGCGCTTCGAGAAGTTTAACCGGATACCAACGACTTCTTGGCCTTCAAAATCGCCTTTACAAACCACACCAATATCGGGAATCGAACCAGCATCGGAGCCAGCTTCTGGACCCGTCAAGCCAAAACAAGGAATCTCGCTGCCATCGGCTAAGCCTGGCAGCCAGTGTTGCTTTTGCTCTTCGGTGCCGTATTTCATTAACAACTCGCCAGGGCCTAAAGAGTTAGGCACCATCGCGGTAACCGCCGCGGTTCCCGAGCGACTAGCAATCTTACTCATGATCCGGCTTTGAGCGTAGGGGCTAAAATCGCGACCGCCAAACTCTTCGGGGATAATTAAGCCAAAAAAGCCTTGCTGCTTTAAATAGTCCCACGCTTGCGGTGATAGGTCTTGGTCTTCAAATATCTGCCATTCATCGATACGTGTGCATAGCTCATTGACCTCATTATCAAGGAAGCTTTGCTCTTTTTCGGTCAGCTGTGGCAGCTCGATCTCAACAAACTTTTTCCAATCGGGGTGACCGCTAAAAAGGTCTTTTTCCCACCAAGTGGTGCCGGCTTCCATGGCCTCGCGCTCGGTCGTACTCATAGGCGGCATGGCTTTTTGCAGTAGCTTATATACCGGCTTAATCAATATCGGACGACGCAACGCTGGAATATTGAGAAATATCGCTAGCGCTAAGGCTGGCAACAACAAGATTGCCATCCACGGTGAGACAAAAGTCAAAGCCAGCGCGCCGGCTACCAACACCACCGAGCTGAGCAGCAATGACACTTGGTAATAAAGCACCGCGGCAAGCAGTACAAAAAAGATAACGAGCGACAACAAAAACATAACGATTTCTCCGATTGGCCTAAGAACCTATACGCGCTGCAAATACTCTGTAACCATAGACGATTTCACAAATATTATCTTACTTTGAGCTTTACCTACACAGCTTACTCAGTACGCTGGCAACTGTATTTCACCTTGTAGGTAAGGCTCAACCACACCGGTAATTAATACCCGTGTATCTACCAGTGTACACTCAAGCCAGCCTCCACGAACAGACAGCTGACGTGCGCGGCAGTGACTCAGCTGTAAGTGCTCAGCCCAGTAAGGCATAAGTGTAGTATAGGCCGAGCCGGTGACTGGGTCTTCATCAATTCCAGCATTAGGGGCAAAGAAACGTGCCACAAAATCATTCTGGGCCGCCGCCGTGACCATTACGGCAAAATCGTGTAATCGCGCCAATGCTCGATGGTCGGGGTTTAAAGATGCCACGGCTGCTTCGTCGGTCATAACAACCATCAGCTGTACGCCGTCGTAACACGCCACAATGGCGGACAACTCACACCCTAACGCCTGTGCGATATGGTCATATTCAACATCCAATACTGGCCCCACCGTCCGCGCAGGAAAGTCCAGCTGCCAACCGTCTTTTTGCTGAGTAACAACTAGCAACCCACTGCGGCTGCTAAACTCAACCCGCCCACCGACCAACAAACCTCGTATCGACAATACATATGCCGCCGCCAATGTCGCATGACCGCACAAGTCGACCTCGCGCATAGGGGTGAACCAACGAATAGCCCAAGGCGCTGCTTGCGTCACAACAAAGACCGTTTCTGCCAAGTTATTCTGTGCCGCCACCGCCTGCATCAGAGTATCGTCCAGAGCCGTTTCAGTCACAATAACCGCCGCAGGATTACCCGTAAAAGGGCCTCGAGAAAAGGCATTAACTACATCGATCGCAAGACGCATAGGTCACCTCTCAATATATCGAAAACTCTACCCTAGCTGAGTCCACGTAAAGAATTGTTTTGGCTTGCCGTCCATCTTATAGACAACGGTGGCTTGCATTAGTATAAGTGATTAGCAATTCTTACATAATAAGGTACTCACAATGCTCGCTAAACCTCTGTCATACCTATGGCTAGCCGCCGCTCTATGTGCCAGCGCATCCGCTTTGGCCGATACCGCCGTTGATCACTACGGCCAACTAAGCATAAAAGGCAATCGCATTGTCGACCAACAATTACAGCCTGTGTCTCTGGCCGGCCCCAGCTTGTTCTGGAGCAATAGCGGCTGGGGGGCAGATAAATATTACAACGCAGAAGTAGTCAATTATATTCAAGAGCAATGGAACGCCCCCATTATTCGCGCCGCCATTGGCGCCGGAGCAAATGGCGGTATGCTCACCCACGCCGATGAAAACATCGCCAAAGCCGAAGCCGTAATCGATGCCGCCATCAATCAGGGGATGTATGTCATTCTCGACTGGCACGCTCATCACGCAGAAGATCATGCAGAAGAAGCCATCGCCTTTTTTGAGTATTTCGCACGCAAATACGGCGAACAGCCAAACATTATTTATGAAATCTATAATGAGCCGCTAGCCGATACCGACTGGCAAACCGTTATTAAGCCCTATGCCGAGAAACTCATTCGCTCGATTCGAGCCATTGATCCAGACAACCTAATTATTGTCGGCACTCAAACTTGGTCACAAGACGTCGACAAAGCCGCTGACGACCCCATTACCGGTTACGCCAACATTGCCTACACCTTGCACTTTTACGCCGGAACTCACAAAGGTGAGTTACGTAAGAAGGCCCAATACGCACTGGATAAAGGCATCGCGTTAATGGTAACTGAGTGGGGCACGGTTAACGCCAACGGTGATGGCGAGGTAGATCGCAGTAGTACGGAACAATGGATGGAATTTCTCAAAAGCAATCAATTAAGCCACGCCAACTGGGCACTAAACGACAAAGCAGAAGGCGCTTCGATTCTCAAAAATACAACCGCAGCCAATGGCCCTTGGAGCGATAGCGACTTAACCGAATCGGGCGTTTATGTGAAAAGTATAGTAAAGGGCTGGAACGACATTGATTACTCGGGTGACGAATAAATTTATTGATCGCTCAAAATAAATCTCCTATGTTTTTTCATGCCCAATTAACAACGGCCGACAATCACACAGATCATCGGCCGTTGTTAATTATTTAGTACTTGAGCATTAATTTTTTACATTAGGTTCCGCAACAACCGACTGGTTATTACTAAGCTCCAACGCCTCGACCGCCAAGGCTAAGAACATATAATTAGTCGCGCCACCACCCATGACATACTCAGTTTGCTGCCAGAAAAATGGCCACACTTTTAGCTCGGGCAGGTCTGGGCGAATCAGCGCCGTACCGGATATAACACCACCTGGAATATACGACCAGTCAGCGCGATTGACCCCATAAGCAACCAAAGCCGATTGCGAGCCCACACCAGAAGCAAACGAGCTGGTATTGTTGCCAGGGTGGACCCCCAAGACAAAATTTAATGCGTTGACATAAATATCACTACTGGCAATATCGGGCCAAGATTTATGTACAAAATATTGTTTAACACCAAACTCTTGTATCCCCCAACCCGCACCCCAAATATTGGGTTTATACGGAACACCATAAGGCGTTTCTTGTGCCTGCGCTTGGACATTTTCTTGTTGCTTAACCACAGCCGTGTTAACTGCCACCACAAAACTCTGATCATCAATCAGCCTCATAACTCGGCCGATCACCCATGCAGTATTATCAATGTCGGCAACAATAGCCTCCTGCATATTGATCAAGGTCTCGATATAACTTCTTTTGCCCGTTGCCAGAATCAGTTCAGCCAAAACAAACGCACGAGCAAAAGTATCATCGGTTTTGTTAAACGCACTGATAAAAACCCCTTCAGCGGCAGCAAGAGCCTGCTGCGACAGCTCAAGATTGTAGGTTTTCATAACTCGGGCGGCGGCAGCTAAACCTGCCGCCACACGTAATTCACGTTTAGGGTTTTGCTCGGTAAACACCCAGCGATCATCAGGCGTACCCGAACGCCCCTCTTTAACCTCCCCGGACTCTAGGCTTGGGTGGTATACTAAATTATCAGTTTGAGCGGCGGCGTCACCTAACATAACGTATTGTCGCTTAGTCGGCACAATAATACCTCGATACAAACGCCCTAAACTCTGATACCCCCCCAACACCGTAAGCAAGCCATGTTCAACTTGTTGCAGTGCATCATTTTTACCATCGGGCTGGTGAATTTCTACCAACTGCTTTTGCTGATCAATACTGGTTGCGTCGTAATCAAGCCCAAACTCTTCTACCATCATTGCCAACAACCACGTTGTGCCAATTTGCGACTCAACCCGCAAATCGTAATCGCCTGCATCGTGCCAGCCGCCTTTGTTTAAACCCGGTACGGGCTGGCCAGGTTTAAATTTGGTCAAGGTCGATGATCCTGAGATATAACCATCGATGTGATTGTAATCCACCGGCGCCATTAACGCATCATCGTGATGACACTTGTCGTGCCAAACTCGATACTTTTCATTAACGCGCATGTGACACATTTGCACAGGTAAAAAATATTCTAAGGTCGGCTGCCACGCATGACGTGAATAAACATCAAGACCTATTTTGAAGGGTTGTGATTTTTCCCCACGATAAGAAATCTGGTACATTCCTGGCTCGCGCACGGCAGAGAAATCATACTGCAAATAATGATAACGCAAGAAGCTACCCCAAGGTTTAGGGTCGCCTTCCTGTACTAATTTTGCGCCATTAGCGCCAAGCTTTAACAGCTGCACCTTACTCGCTTTAGTATCACTACTGTCTTGCTCAATCACTGCCGTTTTTGGCAAACTGAGACCGTAACCGAGCTGCGACACTTGAATCACAGGTTTATATTGCCAGTCATCAATCACATTGGGCGTTATTATCCACTCAATAGCGTTACGACTTGCACCCGCCGGAATCAATGAGCGCACAATAAACCAACCATTGTTGTGATTAGCACGACCATCCCAAAGCTCGAGTTTATCGCCCTTTAACTGTTTAATAATTAATCGCTGTGCATCGGTCTCCGGCGCAACAACCAATGTTTTACCAACCGCTAAGGGTTCACCCAACCACTCGCCTTTGTGTTTAATGATGGGGCCGTTAGGCTGGTTGGTAAAAATTCCAACGTCATCGTCCATAATGTAGGACTTACCAAATAAGTCGCCGGGAAACAGTTCAAAGTTAAAACCTATTTTGCCAATCCACTGTGCAGGTAACGGCTGGGATAAATCGACACTGACCTTAAAACTACTACCCTCAAGTGGCTCCACATGAACTTGATAACTAAAATTTAAATCGGGATAAGTAATTGGGTTAAACCCTTGACGATTTTTGCTTTCGTCCGGGTAGGCTAATGTTTGTGAAATACGTTGATTTTTTTCATCAACATGCGCCTCACCCACACCCGCCGGCACTGGAGACCATTGCCCTGGTGAGACCTCTAATCGTAAATCACCATTGGCAGCCGTACGCACTCCGTGCTGAATAACCGTTACACCGGTTTGATGGCCATCGGGGTAAATGTCGGCAAAAACTGTCACATCCAAGCCCGGCATAGAAAAGTAGCCTCGCTCGTTTAACTCTAAGTTACTCTCAGCCTGCAACGTTCCAGCCGCCAATAGCAGGGTAGCAAACAATAGCGTTCTCATGGCTCTCCTCGATTATAATTAGAATGATAAGGCTTCGCGGGACTATTCTATAGAGTCCTACCTATATGCGCGTTAAGGTAGTTAAAAAATAGTTATGATTGGTCATCCGTTGAGTGAATAAATCCATTCATCCAATTTATTCACTCTGCACTTGTTGATTCTTTAGCGATCATGCAAGTATTGCGTCCAGCCGCCTTGGCATCATAAAGAGCTTTATCGGCGCGCTCAAACACGGTTTCGGCGCTCTCATCAACACCCGCTTTAAATTCGGCAATACCCATAGATACTGTAATTGCCACTGGTGCTTCTTTATAATTAAATGCTGTTTTAGCAATTGCGGCGCGAATTCGATCAAGCACCACAAATGCTTGCTCGGCTGTTGTCTCTGGCATTAAAACCACAAACTCTTCGCCGCCATAGCGACAAAAAAAGTCTACTTCTCGCAAACGTTTAGCCATGGCGTTGCTTAGCACTTTTAACACCCGATCACCCGCTTGGTGCCCAAGCGTGTCGTTGATTCTTTTAAAGTAATCTAAATCACACACAGCAAGCGTCAACGGATGCCCGTAGCGGATAAAACGTTGCTCTTCTAGCTCAACACGCTCGGTGTAAGCTTCGCGATTAGGCATTCCGGTAAGCGTGTCTGTCAGTGCTCTATTGCGCTGCTCCTCTAGCACTTCACGATTTTGGCTGGCCTCTTGCTCCATCTCTCGAATACGTGTAGCCAACTGCTGCAGCTGCTCGGTAACCGGATGATCGCGCCCTTCGGCACTTTGGTAATCGGATAACGCCGTGCGAATACTGCCCAACCGGTTTTGCACCTGATGCTTAAGCTCATCAAGGTTTTCGGCGCGAGCGCTTTGACTCTCAAGCTCAGCAAATTCACTCAGCATTTTTTGTTGCATTTGATCGCTAGCCTGCTGCAAGCCATCGGTATGATGTGCCGCCCCTTCGATCACTTGGTAAATATCCGCCAGCTGCTGATTAACCTCCGTTAAATAACCGGCAAACGCTCGGCTCGCCGCCATATAAGCTGCCAACACTAGGTCCCTCACCTCTGTCAGCGCTGGCAGTAAATCGGCATTACTCAAACCCGAGCTCAATCGCTTTTGCAGCAGGCGCACGCGCTCGGGTGCAATCGCTTGAGCCTCCACACTTAACAACAGCTCGGTGATAATAGCCCGCAGACTGTCACTAACGGTTTCACTATCGCGTAGAGTAGCATTGGGGTTCAACTCAAACAGGGCCCGATCGGCTTTGTCACAGCTCTCGCTAACAGCGGGCTCAGGTGTTTCAGCTGCATCACCTTCGTGTTGCTGCACTTCCGATACTGCCGCACCGCTCGAACCCAGTAATCGCGCCATCAAGCCTGGCGCTTTATCCGCTGCTGGGGCTCGCTCGGCCAACACTTCGCCCTGCAACTGCTCTAGCTGACGCAATAAGTCGGGGTAAACATCCAGCCGGTCACGTTGACGGGTGGCATCCTGAGTCAAGTTACGCAGCTGTTTTTTTAACGCTCGCTCTGGCGTCAACGATAACAGTCGATCCACCATAGCTTGCAAGGCATCGCTCTGCTTAGCCGTGCTTGTTTCGCGGAACTGCTCAAAAGCCAATAGCGATTGCTCAAGCCGCTGCAATTGTTGTGCAATATCATTTTTATCATCGCCTCGCAGACTTTGGCGCAACGCACCCAGCGCAACATCAAGCGCAGGGTGTTGCCCTTCGGCTGCCAAACTCACCCGCGATAAAGCTTTTGCCAACAACTGAATATCAGCCTTATGCGCTTGTTCTTGTTGTTCATGAGTATCTAGTGCGTCGAGATATTTATCTCGCCATTTAGCTGACCCGTTATCTGCGAGCTCCGGTTCCTGCATAGCCGTTATTCACCTGTTGCGGTTAATGATCTTATTATAGCCAGCGCGTCATTCAACGCCAGCCTCAAGCAGCTCTAACCCATATAAAAAACCCCAGTAGTGTGCCACTACTGGGGTTTAAGACGACTAAATATAGCTAATACTGAGTTACTTTTTTTCTGCGCGAATCTTCTCAACCAGATAGTCGACCACTTGCAGCATCTCGCGATGCCCACCGGCACCAGCGGCGCCGACTCGATAACGACCATCCACTACTAACTCTGGTGTACCACTAATATTATAGGCGCGCGCTTTGGCATCACCCTGACGCAGCTGACTACCAATACCAAAAGATTCAAAGGTTTTGGTGAACTGATCTTTATCAACGCCGTATTGCGTGTAAAATTCAGCAAAATCCTCGACGCTGCTGATACGCGATTTTTGAATATGCAGCGCATTAAATAAATCCATGTGCGCCTCTTCCAGTACACCAAGAGCTTTAGCGGTATAAAAAGCCCGTGCGTATGGTTCCATTTGCTTCGCCCAAACAACGGGTGTTTGCACAACGTTTACATCATCAGCCTGCTTTTCGCGCCACTGATGAAACAGCGGATCGAAACGAAAACAATGGCCGCAGGTGTAGGCAAACATCTCGCGCACTTCAATTTTGTCGGCATCGTCAGTGCGTACCGGCTCGGCCAACTCTATATATTCTTTACCTTCCTCATAAGCGGGCCCCGCAGTAGTCGCGGAATCCTCGGCACACGCCACAAGGCTAAACAGAATGCCAAAAAAGGCAACTAAAACGCGCATAATTTTGCTCCACTAAGTGCTTACTGTTAACGATTAAATCACAATGACATTTTATAGAGCCGCTAAGCTTGCGCAAGTTCCGGCTCGACAGCAATCAAAAAAGCCAAAAAAGGCGACCCAGGGCCGCCTTTTTTGCTTTAGCTCGGCTTAGTGCAGCCCAGCTATATAGTTGGCCAACGATTTAATTTCAGCATCGCTTAGGTGCTTGGCAGCCAAACGCATAATCATCTGATCACCATCGTTAGTCCGCTCACCAGCACGAAACGCACGCAGCTGTTTTTCGATGTATTGAGCGTACTGGCCGCCCAAATGAGGGTAACCCGCTGGAGCATTGCCAACACCGGTAGGTGAATGACAACCGGTACAGGCAGGAACACCCGTCTCTTCGTTACCAGCGCGATACACCTGCTGACCTAGCTTAAGTGCATCAACATCTTCGCCCGAATTGATTTTTACCGTTAGCTCTTTTGAACCGCTCAGCTGAATCGTTTGGTCGGCGTAATGCGCAGCAATATCTTGTAAATCTTGGTCTGTAAGACCGCTTAACAGTCCAGTCATCTCAACAACGGGACGGCCAGTGCTGGCTTTATCGCTGCCACTAGCTTTGTCCCACGCCTGAATGTCTCGCAACTGCTTAAGGATATAGCGCTCGCCCAAACCTGCAATTTTGGGAAAACTCGGAGCCGGGCTATTGCCGTCGGCACCATGACAAGCGGCACAAACAGCCGATTTATCGGCACCAGCGCTGGCGACACCCGCAGCACTAACAGTCTGGGTCAGCGCAGCGGCACCCAGCGCAAGAAGCATAGATAAAACATGTTTTTTCATTGGCTAACCCATGAAGTCGTTATTTTATGTTGGCGATGCTGCCCAGGCATTGCCTGTTAGGCAGAGATTGAGGCCCTCTTTTACCAACAGGGCCCGGTTGCAGCCGGCATTATATACTAACTCGGGAAGCTCTGAACAATTCCCCACCAAACCCGAAACCGGTACACTGCGAACCACAATCCCTACAAGTCCAACAACGAGTATTTACCATGTCCGACATCATCGCTTTCAACCGCGCCCACTTTACTCAAAGCGCCCCCAGTATTCGCGAATGTCCCCCCGAATTTGGACGTGAAGTGGCCTTTGCTGGACGCTCTAACGCGGGGAAATCCAGTGCCATCAATACCTTAACCAACAACTCCAAACTGGCGCGCACCAGTAAAACCCCCGGCCGCACCCAGCTTATTAATTACTTTGATCTGACCGAGGATACTCGGCTGGTGGATTTACCCGGCTATGGTTACGCCAAAGTATCACTGGCCATGAAGCAAAAATGGCAAGCAAACCTATCCGAATACTTGCACGAGCGCCGCTGCCTGACAGGATTAGTGGTGGTCATGGATATTCGTCATCCGATGCAAGATTTTGACACCATGGTCATCAATTGGGCAGTAGAGACCAACATGCCGGTGCATTTGTTGTTAACCAAAGCCGACAAGCTGAAAAAAGGCCCCGCCAACACCATTTTGCTACAAATCAAAAAACAATTAAAAGAAGCTGAAGTGGATGATCTTATTAGCGTGCAGATGTTTTCATCGTTAAAAAAGACTGGACTCGATGAGCTAAGGATTAAATTGTCTAGCTGGCTACTAGAAGGCGGCCGAGAGTTTGAAGACGAACCACAGGAGCCTGAGGCAATAGCAGGTGACGAGCAAGACTCGTAAGTGCTTACGTCGTTCAGTGAAGCGCCGGCGCCCCAATTTATAGGTAAAAAAAAGGCCGATAACAAATTGTTATCGGCCACAACCCTGACATCCTTGGGGGGTGATGTCAGTAACGGATTTGCATGCTATGCATTCAACCTACAATTTAAGACTCAACACTTTCGAGTTAGTTCATTCGCCACTGTAAAATTTTGTACCGCCGCCCTTTTCTAAGTACAACGGCTGGAACCACGTCAATAGCCTTAGGCTTGTTGGCGACCCCAGCCAAACTTTAGATAAAAAAAACCCCAACCATATGATTGGGGTCTGATGTCAGAAAATAATTCTGCCAAGTTGGCATTTAGCCAATAGAGGAGGAGCTCATGAAAAAACTAAACTGTTCAATACGCTAATACTCAGAGCCCCTTACTGCGGGAAAGTTCAGTATTTGTATAAAATTTTTCCATTTTCTCCTCTGCCGGCGTCAGAATCTGCAAAACAACGGACTAATGCGCCTCATCCCAGTTGTTGCCAACGCCGGCCTCAACCAATAACGGTACTTTTAAGTCAGCAGCCGCACTCATTCGTTCAATCACACCTACGCGCACGGCATCTACATCCACGTCCGCCACCTCTAACACCAACTCATCGTGCACCTGCATCACCAGCTTGGCATCCAAGCCGCTGACCCCAAGCCAATCAGCCACGCTGACCATGGCTTTTTTAATAATATCGGCGGCTGTGCCCTGCATCGGCGCGTTAATCGCGGTACGTTCGGCACCTTGTTGTAACATTTTATTGCGAGCGTTTATCTCGGGCAGGTATAAACGCCGTCCATGTATCGTCTCGACATATCCGGTAGCATGAGCCAGCGCACGAGTATCTTCCATATATCGCGCCACACCTGGATAGCGCTCAAAATAACGGTCAATATACCCCTGCGCCTCGTTGCGCCCCAGCCCTAACTGTTTGCCCAAACCAAAGGCCGACATACCGTAAATCAAGCCAAAGTTGATCGCTTTGGCACGACGACGCATTTCGTCCGTAACACTGTCGACATCGGTGCCAAACACCTCCGCTGCTGTCGCCTTATGGACATCCAGACCTTGAGCAAAAGCACTCAACAGGCCTTCATCGTCCGACAAGTGGGCCATAATTCGCAATTCAATTTGCGAGTAGTCAGCAGCTAGGATTTTATAGCCAGCTGGCGCCACAAAGGCCTTGCGAATCCGTCGGCCTTGCTCAGTACGGATAGGGATATTCTGTAAATTTGGGTCAGCCGATGACAAACGCCCCGTGGCCGTAACCGCTTGATGATATGAGGTATGAATCCGACCAGTACGAGGGTTGATCATCTTCGGCAGTTTATCGGTATAGGTAGACTTAAGCTTCGCCAAGCCCCGGTACTCCAACAATAGCTTGGGTAACGGATAATCAAGCGCCAGCTCTTGCAGCACCTCTTCGGCTGTTGAGGGGGCTCCAGTTTTGGTTTTCTTTTTAACCGGCAAGCCGAGGGTTTCAAACAAAATCACCCCCAACTGTTTGGGCGAGCTTAGATTAAACTCTGTGCCGGCAGCCGCAAACGCTTCACGCTCAAGTTCCGTCAAGCGCAATTCCAGCTCTTTACTTTGTATTCCCAACTGCTTGGCATCCACCAAAGCGCCATTGCGCTCGATGTCGGCCAACACCGGCACCAACGGCATCTCGATATCCATCAGCACTTTACGTAGTGGCTCATCTTGCTGTAACTGCGGCCAAATAGCGGTGTGCAAACGCAAAGTAATATCGGCGTCTTCGGCGGCGTAAGGGGCTGCATCCTCTATCTTTATCTGGTTAAAAGTGAGCTGCTTGGCACCTTTACCGGCAATGTCCTCAAAATGAATCGTTGTTTCGTTTAAAAAACGCATCGCCAGCGAATCCATATCGTGACGCCCAGCGACCGAGTTATGGATGTAAGACTCCAACATGGTATCCCAGGCGATGCCCTTGAGAATAACGCCATGGTTAGCCAGCACATTGCGATCATATTTTAAATTTTGCCCTACCTTAGCTTTACTTGCATCCTCTAGCAGGGGCTTTAATTGATCCAGCACCCAATCACGATCAAGCTGCTCGGGGGCCTCTAGGTAATCGTGCGTCAACGGCACATAGGCGGCGCGGCCTGGCTCTACCGCAAACGACAGCCCCACTATGTCGGCACTCATCGCCTGTACGCTGGTGGTTTCAGTATCAAAGGCGAATAGCTCAGCGCTCTGTAACCGCTGCAACCACTGATTAAAATCGGCCTTGTTTAATATAGTGTCATAGTGAATACTTACTTTCTCTTTAGGCTCTATAAAATCTGTAGTGGCAGCACTGGGGCTGGCGTTCAATTCATTAAGCCAGGCATTAAACTCCATCTCCTCAAACAACGCCTTTAAGGCTGCATTGTCGGGTTGGCCTAACTCAATATCATTGACGGTAATATGCAGTGGCACATCCACTTTAATAGTGGCGAGCTCATAAGATAAATACGCTTGGTCACGGTGCTCGGTCAATTTCTCAGGCATTTTTTTCGCGCCACGAAAATCCAACTCACGAATAGCCTCTAAATTGCCGTACAAGGCATCGAGCCCACCAATGCCCTGCAACAAGGCTGTTGCCGATTTCTCACCTACCCCTGGCACACCGGGAATATTGTCCACTTTGTCGCCCATCAGCGCCAAAAAGTCGATCATTAGCTCTGGACCAAACCCATACTTTTCTTTTACACCCGCCTCATCTAGCGCACTACCTGTCATGGTATTGACGAGTGTTACCTTATGATTAACCAACTGCGCCATATCTTTATCGCCAGTCGAGATCACTACAGGACGCCCACCATCAATGGCCTGCACAGCCAAAGTACCAATCACATCGTCGGCCTCAACGCCCTCCTCGACTAGTAGCGGTAGACCCATAGCTTTAACAATATTATGTATCGGTTCGATCTGCGGACGCATATCGTCAGGCATAGGCGGCCGTTGCGCCTTGTATTCGGCAAACAATTCATCGCGAAAAGTCTTACCCTTTGCATCAAACACTACCGCAACAGGGCTATCAGGGTAATCCTTTAACAGCCGCCGCAGCATGCTGATCACCCCTTTAACAGCACCGGTCGGCTGACCGCGAGAGTTATTTAATGGTGGCAGCGCGTGATACGCGCGATACAAATAAGAGGAGCCGTCCACTAAAACGACAGGTTTTTGATCGCTCATAATTTTCTCTCGTGTGCTCTTTTTCTGATACCTAAGACCTAACGTGGCCAATTGATGGCCGAAGCAGTCGCAAGGATACACCAAAGCCCCGCCTCTCACTTTGGTCGTCTTCAGAGTTACCCCAAGTGTTACCGATCAAAAAACACCCAGAAAATAAAAATCCCCGCCAACATCGGTGATCTGGAGCACATATTTCTACTATTTGGCAAATATAATCGTTAATACCATAGACAATTATTTGCCATCTGTTACCATGGGTAACATATTGTAGCAGGCCGCCAAAAGCAGCCGATTACAATACCGTTACACGACACACCGACGTGTAACATCACCTAAACCAATGGAGGGATCTCATGAAGACCTATGGTGTTTTACTGGCAGGATTACTATTTGCCAGCGGCGTTACTGCAAACGACGCCACCGAGCAAGCTGATAACAGCCTTACCTTGGCTACCAATCAAACCGCTCAAGCGATCAACATTAAATCAGAACGAAAATTGGCGACTAAAGAACTAAAAGTGATCGACGTGGACTTTGCTGACAAAACCGATGCAATTTCTGACAAGTTAAGCGCCAAGATTAACGAAAAGTTCAATGAAAAAATGCAACGCGAGCTGAACCTGTAACAACAGCTGAAGCACAGACATATGATTTATCGCGAGAGTGGTACATCAGTATGATTGGACAGTTCGACAACGATACGGACATCGACGCAAGATTTGATGATTGAATTGAAAAGCTTTGGTTGTTCACCAAGGTGCAAAGCAGAATCGGTTCCAACGCCGATGATCGCCTGCAGCAGGCCCTGAACAACCAACTGTTTCCCTTTATTACCTCCCTCAGAAACTCTCTTAATGCGCTTCAATGAATTTCATCGAGCACTTGCCTTTTAATTCGTAATACTTACTTACTTCCCCTACTGTAAACAACTTACCAGCTCCGCCGCTAAGCGGTTCATTAAGCTAGGATAATCGGCAATCGCCACATCACTTGCCAACGGATCCAACACCCCCGTCTGCAATCCAACGCGTCGAGCGAGGGCGAGGGCAGCATGACTATCGGCGTAAGGTTCGATAAACAAGCATGCGGCCTCACTCTGCAAGTGCTTCTCTAGTTCGTACAAATGCCGTGCACCTGGGCGCTGTTCGGGCGTCAAAGCGACATAATCTACCTGATTAAGCTGATAACGCGCGACAAAATGGCGGTATCCGTCGTGATATACCGCAAAACCCTGCTCTTTTACCGGCGCCAACATTTGCTGCAAACGCGCATCCAGTGCGTCTGACTCCTGGGCAAACTGTTGCGCACGCGCAGCAAACGCCGCCGCCTGCGCCGGACGCAACTGGCCTAACCTTAACGCCAGCTCTTGCGCCACAACTACTGCATTAGCTGGGTCAAGCCAAATATGCGGATCACGCCCCTGAGCATGCGCGTGGATGTGTCCATCGGCATCTTTTGGCGGTGTCGTGCCTCGATCAACCGGCCAATTAATTAAATCTAAGCTTGCTGCCGTTATGACTTTGCCCACGGGTAAAGTAGACAAGGGCTTCTGCAAAAAACTCTCTAGCTCGGGCCCCACCCACAACGCCAAATCGGCGCCGCGAATCAGGCGCATATCAGACACCCTTAACGCAAAATCATGTGGAGAAACACCCGGTGGCAATAGCGTTCGTATCTGCGCATCCGCACCTGCCACACGCCCGGCAATCATTGCCAGCGGCTTAACGCTAACAACGACCTCCAGCGGCTGCGCCCGCACCGCAACACCAGCCAGCAATAAGGCGAGTAATAATAACGGGCGCAAAAAATAAGAGATGTGCATATAAAGACAACCTAGCAAGCGATCAAAGACTGAATAGTTATAGTATAACATATCAGTTATACTGAATTCATGGACAATACACCCTCGGCGTTTAGCGCCCACAATCATCAACACTGCGTCACCGATGCGTTGCAAGCGGCGGTCAGCCTTTGCTCAGAGCGCGGAGCGCGGTTAACACCATTGCGTAAACAAGTATTAGCGCTAATTTGGCAAAGCCACAAACCGTTAGGCGCTTATGCGCTTATCGACCTGCTGGCCGCTCAAGCCACACGCCAAGTAGCACCACCAACCGTATACCGCGCGCTGGATTTTTTATTAGAACAAAAACTGATCCACCGCATCGGTGCCCTGAATGCGTTTATCGGCTGCCCACACCCAGATCATTCCCACGCCAGCCACTTTTTACTGTGCGATGAGTGTGGTCGCGCCGAAGAAATTCACTCTAAAACGGTCAGCGATAGTATTCAGCACGCCGCCGGTGAAGCAGGCTTTACCGTCGTATCGCAATCGCTCGAAGTCTTTGGCTTATGCCCCGATTGCCGCACAAGCACAACCGCACCATGAACAACCCAGCGATATTACTGCAAACGCGACAACTGTCGGTTATTCGCGCCAAGCGCACATTGGTGGATCGTGCCGATTTAACCGTACATGCTGGTGAAATAGTCACGCTAATTGGCCCTAATGGCGCAGGTAAAACCACACTGGTGCGGGCACTGCTGGGCCTAATGCCTTACAACAGTGGCGAGCTGGTGCAGCAACCAGGGCTACGTATCGGCTATATGCCACAAAAGCTGCATATCGACCCCAGCTTACCGCTCACCGTTAAACGCTTTTTGGCGCTGGGCGGCAGCAAGCTCGCCGCTATAACCGGCGCATTGACCCGCACCGGCGCCGCTCATTTGCTAGAACAACACCTGCAAGCGCTATCGGGTGGCGAAACCCAGCGAGTACTATTGGCGCGGGCTTTGTTGCGCAACCCGCAACTATTAGTGCTCGATGAGCCAGTACAAGGCGTGGATGTCGCCGGTCAAGCGGCGCTCTATGCATTAATTAATGAGCTGCGCCACGAACTAGGCTGCGGCGTGCTGTTGGTATCTCACGATTTACACTTAGTTATGGCCAATACCGATACCGTGGTGTGCTTAAACGGCCATGTTTGTTGCCAAGGGCATCCCTCACAAGTAACAGCTAACCCTGCCTACCTCGAGCTATTTGGGCACCGCGCCGAGGCGCAAATGGCGCTCTACACCCACCACCACGATCACGCCCACGACGATTGCGGCGAGCTGCATCATGCGCACAAGGACAGCCAGTCCCATGCCTGAGTTTTTACTGCTAGCACTCGCCGCCGGCTTAGGAGTGGCACTGGTATCAGGACCTCTGGGCTGTTTTGCCGTTTGGCGACGTATGGCTTATTTTGGCGACACTATGGCCCATTCGGCACTACTGGGTGTCACCTTAGGGTTTCTACTAGATATCAATATTAATCTTGCCGTCGCCACCGGCTGCCTATTGATTGCCCTTGTACTGGTCGCGCTGCAACGCGGGCGGCAACTGGCCACCGATACTCTACTGGGTATTTTGTCTCACTCCACCTTGGCATTGGGGTTGGTCGCCATTAGCCTCATCGGCCCTGGGCGTATCAATCTCATGGGTTACTTATTTGGTGACATTCTCGCGACTACCGCGGTGGACGTTGCCACTATTTGGGTGGTAGGGGTGTTGGTACTGGGCGCGCTGGCCTATTTGTGGCGGCCACTGTTGTCCATTACCGTACATGAAGATCTTGCTCGTGTAGAAGGGGTACCCGTTACCGCCGTCCGTACCGCGCTGATGTTATTGATGGCGCTAGTAATCGCAATCGCCATGAAAGTTGTTGGCGTACTACTGATTACCGCCTTGTTGATTATTCCCGCCGCCACCGCGCGCCGCTTGGCCAGCACCCCCGAGCAAATGGCGCTGTTTGCCAGCGGTATTGGCTCGCTGGCGGTTATTAGCGGCCTAACGGCCTCTTTTTATTGGGATTGGCCCGCCGGTCCAGCCATTGTGCTGGGCGCCACCGCCGTGTTTGTTGTGTCACTGATAAAAAAACAGGGGACCTAACACGCTCGACACGACACAAACCTCAAGCTCAGCATAAAGCCTATTGTCACCAAAGCTTCACCAAATTGTCGCCTAACGGTCACCGCTGCTGGCCACACTTTGGGCCAACAGACAGCTGATATAGGCAACTGCGCCATGACCTCGACTGCCCGTGAGTCTCTCTCTGCAACACCCGTTACACCGGTAATATCGTCACCCCCTACAACCCAAGCGGTTAAGCCGACAGCTAAAGCCACACAACGTGCTGTCATCAAAGGCCGCACTATCTGGATATCCGATTTACATCTCGGTTACCGCGACTGCAAGGCAGAATACTTGTTGCAGTTTCTCGATTGTGTGCAGTGCGATACGCTGTATTTGGTGGGGGATATCATCGATATGTGGGCGCTTAAACGTAAATTCCGCTGGCCCCAAAAACACTATCAAGTGATGCTAAAACTCTATGACATGGCCAACAACGGCACTCGCGTCATTTATGTGCCCGGCAACCACGACGAGCCCATGCGTCGCTTTGCTGGTCACTTGTTTGGCCCTATTGAGATCATCGAAGAACACGAGTACACCTGCGCCAACGGCAAACGCTACTTGATCATGCATGGCGACGCGATGGATGCCCACATTAACCTCTCCCATATCACTCGCGTTTTTGGTGATATCGGCTACGATTTGCTGTTGTTTATCAATCGCTGGGCCAACCGCTGGCGCAAATGGCGAGGCCGGCCTTATTTCTCGCTGGCAGGGATGATCAAAGACAACATCAAAGGTGCAAAAGACGCTATCGAAACTTATCAAAAAGCAGCTGCCGATGAAGCTCGTCGACGCGGCTTTGACGGTGTGATTTGCGGCCATATCCACTACCCGGCGCTAACCGAAAGCAACGGTATTCGCTACTGTAATACCGGCGATTGGATCGAAAACTGCACCGCACTAGTAGAAGATTATTCGGGCCACATGCGCTTACTGCATTTTAGTGAGCAAGCGCAATGGCGCGACCAAGAAAAGCCCCTTGCGGTAAAGCAATTTGCTTAATAACCGCCAAGACAACGGGCTATGAATCAAGATAAAAATAGCCCTAACACCGTCAAAGACAAGGGCGTTTAACACAGCACTAATCGCCTATAAACTCGCCCAGTCTTTATTCAAAGCTGCAATCCATCGAATTACTAATGCCGCCAGCATACCCCATAGTGCGACTATTTAAACTCAAAGAAACAAGTCCCCGCGTCGAAAATGCCACCCATTATTCAAGCTCAAGTATTATATAAGCCACAGCCGTCATACAATGCCGCACCTAGTAGCACTATGTAGATGGACGGGTTTAGATACGTTCGCTTAAGTGATGAGGTTGCCGCTGCAATGCAGCCATAAGCAAGCGCGGCTAATGGACAAAACACCAACGCCAATACAACCCAAAAAACGGCTTTATACTGTAAGATTAGCAACGATTATATTGCAAAACGCTCACAACAAAATCGCACAACAAACACACAGGTTCATCGAGCAGTGCATAGCACATAAGACTTAATTTGGAGAACTTACATTGGTCGAGTTAATTACGCAGTCATCTTTCGCAGAAATTTCTGCATTACTGGTGTTGGCAGCCATCATTGGCTTTATCGGATCATTGTTAAGACAACCTCTAATTGTGAGCTTTATCGCCGTTGGCTTGCTTGCCGGCCCATCCGCGCTAGATATTGTGCACTCTAAAGATCAAATCGCGTTTCTCTCTGAGCTCGGCATTGCCGTTCTGCTTTTTTTGGTCGGTATCAAACTAGATGTAAAGCTTATTCGCTCCATTGGCGTCGTGTCCGTTTTCACCGGCCTTGGGCAGGTCGCATTCACATCCATTGTTGGCTATCTCATTGGCATTGCCATTGGCCTAGACCACATATCCAGCATTTATGTTGCCGTCGCCCTAACCTTCTCATCCACCATTATTATTGTAAAACTGCTATCCGATAAACGGGAGATAGACTCGCTGCATGGCCAGATTGCACTGGGATTCTTGATTGTTCAAGACCTCGTTGTTGTGGTCGCCATGATCGTACTCGCGACCATTGGTATAGGCGCTGGTCATGGCGGTGAAAATAATGGCTCTATACTGCAAGTTGCTCTCTCGGGTCTTGGCTTATTGTTATTTGTTATCGTTTTTATTCGATACATTGCCACCCCACTCACAGAGCAGATTGCCAAAAACCCCGAGCTACTTCTTATTTACGCGATTGCTCAAGCCGCACTGTTTGCCACCATAGGTAACGCCGTAGGATTGGGCATGGAAGTCGGGGGGCTGCTAGCCGGCGTAGCACTGGCCTCGACACCCTACCGAGAAAGTATTGCTGCGCGGCTGGCTCCGTTACGCGATTTTCTGTTGTTATTTTTCTTTATTGCACTAGGTGCAAATCTGGACCTATCTCAACTCGGCTCACATGTTTCGGGAGCCGTTGTATTCTCACTGTTTGTCTTGATTGGTAACCCTCTTATCGTCTTAATCATTATGGGCGCTATGGGATACCGAAAAAGAACAGGATTTTTAGCCGGACTAACCGTTGCACAAATTAGTGAATTCTCATTAATTTTTATCGCAATGGGCATTGGTCTGGGGCATGTACCGCAAGACATTCTTGGCTTAGTAACATTGGTTGGCATGATTACGATCACCCTATCCACCTACATGATTACCTATTCTCACCAAATTTATGCTTTTTTTGAACCACGGCTAAACATATTTGAACGGAAAAACACAAGCCGCGAGCAATGCCCTGAACATCAAGCGGATAATCACCACCAAGTTATTATTTTTGGCTTAGGCCGCTTAGGAACTGCCATCGCCACGCGTCTTGCGGACAAAGGGATAAAAGTTCTGGGGCTAGACTTTAATCCCTCGGCCACCAAACACTGGGGCCTACTAGGATTGGACTCCGCCTACGGTGACGTAACCGATGCTGAATTTTTACAAGAATTACCCTTGCGTCACGCCCAGTGGATCGTATCCACCATCCCCCATCACCACACTGGGTTATCTTATGAAGATACAAAAAAAACAATTGTACAATCGGTAAATTCCGCAGGCCTAGCGATGAAACTCGCAGCCGTATCGCAAAGTAAACAAGAAACGGAAGCATTAAAAAATCTCGGCGTAGACCTTGTGTTAGAACCATTCCAAGATGCGGCAGATCGCGCTGCAGAACTTTTACTAGAGGGCCTTTCTGACCCACTAAAAGAACACCAGCATTAGTGGACCTTGGAATTTTAACCTCTAGTTACGTTACATAGAGGTGTCCATTAACATGTGGCAAATTCATCATCCACAGCAGCACCTGTATGATTGATCAACACGATTACCGTTCCTGTTAATAAAACAATGCGGTGGGGCTCATCTCTACAGCAATAGACATTCAATGTAGTAGCTCGGTGCAACCTAGGCGCCGGTAAAACCGAGCCTGTTAACAAGCCCCTTCCAGCCTCCGTAAATAAAATAAGTTAAAGCTTGCCCTTGGCCAACTCGCTCGCTGCGTAATCGCAAGCGCGTGCCGTTAATGCCATAAAGGTGAGCGATGGGTTTTGGCAGGCACTGGAGGCAAACGACGAGCCATCCGTCACAAAGAGGTTGGGAATATCGTGGCTTTGATTATAGCCGTTGAGTACCGAGGTTTTAGGATCGCGACCCATTCGTGCCGTACCCACTTCGTGAATCGCCAAGCCGGGGGCGCGAGGAGCAACCCGAGCTTTGACATTTTTCAGCCCCGACGCCTCCAGCATTTCGGCGGCACTCTCCCCCATATCAACAATCATTTTCTTTTCATTATCCCGATGTTCACAACTCATAATGAGCTGCGGAATACCCCATTTATCTTTTTTGCTAGAGTCGAGACGTACATGATTGTCATAGTGGGGCAGCATTTCGCCCTGCCCGCCCAAATAAAATCCCCAATCACCGGCACTGCGAATTTTGTCTTTCAGTGCCGCGCCATATAAACCACTGCCAGCTAGCGACTGCCAACTGTCGCGCTGGGCACTGCCGCCAAAAGCGTAGCCGCGCAAAAAATTCGTATCTTGCTTATCAACGTTGCGAAACCTGGGAATATAAATACCGGTAGGACGCCGCCCTTTGTAATAGCTATCGTGAAAACCTTCGACACTGGCCGTAGCACCCGCGCCGTAAATATGGTCCATCAAATAGTGACCCAATGCACCCGATGAATTAGCCAAGCCGGTGGGAAATGCTTCGCTGGTGGAGTTGAGCATAATCTGCGTCGTTCCAAGCGTAGACGCACACAAGAACACAACCTTAGCATAATACTCTCGCACCTCCAGAGTTTCCGAATCAATGATCCGCACCCCGGTCACCCGGTTTTGCTTATCATCGTAAATAACGCTGTGCACCACGCTGTCTGTGGCAATCGTTAAATTGCCGGTCTTAATGGCGGCTGGCAGAGTTGAGCTTTGTGTTGAAAAGTAAGCGCCAAACGAGCATCCCTTTTGGCATTCGTTGCGCGCCATACATTGAAAGCGCCCCTGCGCCATATGCTCGGGCGTGGGCTTAGACAAATGCGCGCAGCGACCCATAATCATTTTGCGGTCTTTGTAGCGTTGCTCTAGACGTTTTTTGACCGCCTTTTCTACTTGATTCATTTCAAATGCAGGCAAAAACTCACTGTCGGGTAGTACCGCAAGATTCTCTTTAGAGCCACTAATACCCACATGCTTTTCGACATAACTGTACCAAGGGGCTAAGTCCGCGTAGCGAATGGGCCAGTCAACTCCCACGTCCTCTTTGGCATTTGCCGCAAAATCCAAATCACTTAAGCGGTAGCTCTGCCGATGCCACAACAGTGACTTACCGCCCAGGGCGTTGCCACGGATCCAGTCAAAGGGCTTTTCTTGCTGATAGGGGTATTCACGGTCATTGCCAAAAAATTGTTTGGTGGCATCGTTAAACGCGTAACATTTTTTCTGCACATAAAAATCTTGCTCTAGCGTCTCACGGTCGAGCTTGCCGCGCAGGGGCATTTCCCAAGCTTTAACACCTTCGCCGACGTAATCTTTACGGTGCTCCACCGCTTGACCACGCTCGACCATCAGGGTTTTCAAGCCTTTTTCCGTCAGTTCTTTTGCCGCCCATCCACCGGTTATACCGGAGCCGACCACAATCGCATCAAATGGCTCTTTGGCCACAGAAATATAGGGATAACTCATGGTTGGTTAAACTCCAGAAAATCAAATAAAAGGTTGCAAAGACCAGGCTCGGCCCACTTCAGAAAACGGCATATCACCATCATAGCCGCCGGGCACAGCAAGATAACTAAGCTCTTGGGTAGCGCCCACTTCACTGCTGTAATAGGCCAACACCACCAGCGAAATAAAGTAGCTCCACGTGTCTGCATCGGCAGCAGTAAAGGGCGCTTGGCCGGCGTGCAGCTTTTCAACCAGAGCGCTTTGCTGCTCAGCATTTAAAGCGGCAAAAAGCCGTTCGTGACCACGTAACGCAGTCGCGTCCAGCTTGTCTAGCAAACCGGTTATGGCCAGCTGCTCGGGCTTGCTAGCGCATCGGCTGAGGTGATAATCAAGGTAGTGGTGTGCGCCAACCGCCTGTGCACCTGGGGTATCAGTGGTAGGAATAACCACCTCAGCCAACGCCGAGGCAGAGCGCATCTGCGCTTTGCTAAACAGTTTGGGGCTATCGGTGACTAAATCTTGAGGTGGCTGGTAATCGGCAAGAACATCCAAAGTGGTGGCACTTAGGCCAAGACCTAGCAGTCCGGCCAGAGTTTTAAGAGAATCTCGCTTGCTGGCATCTGCCATTGGCTGGGAATCTTTGATCACGGCATGGGCCCATGGTTAGGTGTGATTGTACAATGTAACCGATTAAACCAAATAGGTTTTTAACACCGCAACCGCTTTTGTACAGATTAACAATTCTTGTCGGTACAGAGCTTCGATACAACGATACCCACACAGCATAGATAACGGCAAAAGTCAGCTAGCGCGCAAACAACACAGTATTAACTCTTGTATGGCAAACGAAGAAAAACTGGAAGTATCGGACAAACCCTAAGGCCGCCCTTTAGATGTTTTAAGAGAAAACATAAAGAAATGTGAGCAAGACTTGGTTTCAGCATAAACCATACTGAAAAGACCTAAGTTCATAAATTATAAATTACGCCAATCCTCAACTTAAGAATCACTAGCTTCGAGACTCGTGATGCTAATTTAATCTTTTTTCTGGTTCGCTCTTCTGAAGTTATACTTTCAGAAGAGCGACACAGACACCAAACAATTAAAGACTATCAATAAAATCATTAACTTCTTTTTTCGCTTCTTCTTTAGATTTACCGTACTTGGCCTGAATTTCACCTGCAAGCTTTTCACGATTACCTTCTATTCTGTCCACATCATCATTAGTCAGCTTGCCCCACTGGGCTTGCACGCCACCTTTGAGTTGATGCCACTTACCTTCAAATTGATCGTTGTTCATAGTAATTCCTCATAGTTGATGATTTCTACCGTTTTACTAAAACCTTTAAAGGTTGTGCATGGGATACAGCAGGTTGCATGCCAAAGAGAAAAACTAGAGGAATTTTTATTGCGCATAAGCGATGGGCACTGATAATACGTCAGCCTTAACGGCGGATATCGTATTTTTTATATCTTATGAGTGGAAAATTTTCAGTAAATTTTTCTCGGTTTGTAATTCTTACTGAAGCTTAACGTTAAAAGAGGCTTAATAGTTAACCGATAGAAACCTTATACCGACCTTTATTTTTATTTTTAACGACCAAGTGCCTGAGTTAACTTCGCTACCGTCAACCGAGCTTTATCACATAGCACCCACGGGCAAAGTTAATCGCCCAACTTGAACTCAGACAAGCTGCGCTCTTTGACCGCACAGCTTAATGCGCATGGCTACCGACACTAGCCCCGTTGCACCTCATCTGCAAAAACTCATCAACGTCATCTAATGTTGGGGCCAAAAAGCCCAGCGGCCGCCCCATAGCCGCCAAAATTTTTACATGCGTCACTTCAGGGTACGTCTTACGTGTTACCGAGACCCCAGCGGTTTTTAGTTTTTGCTCTAACGACACCGCAGATTTAGGGGTGACGGTTTCGTCGCTCGCGCCATGTAAGATGAGAGTGGGCGGATTTGTAGCCCGAATATGATTCACCGTTAATGCAGCTACCTGCTCGGCCTCATCGTCACCAAAAATATTGGCCCAACGAGGATTCTGGGTAGGTAAAAAGTAATCGTGCGGGCCGGCCAAGCTAACGTAGGCGGCAATAATATCGGGGTTTAAACCCACCGCTTGCAGATATTTAACATCGTAGCTGATCAGGCCCGCAATCATAGCACCCGCCGAGTGGCCCATCATGACCAGCGTTTTATCTGCTATCAATTGCTGCACCGGCTCGCTGGCCACAGCTTTGGCCACATCTGCAACAAAGGTGGGATGTGTTACCTCGGGGTAAAGGCGGTAGTCGGGTACCACTACTGTATAACCACGCCGCGCTAAAGCCGCCGCGACAAAACCGTACTGCTGTTTGGCGCCACTGTCCCAACTGCCGCCGTAAACAAATACAATCACACAAGCATTGGCCGACTCGCGAGGCCGATAAATATCTAACCGCTGACGCTCGTGAGGGCCGTAGGCAATACCTTTAGCCGTTTGGTAATGGTCTGCGCGATTGAGCGCATTAAGAACACCTGTGCCGCTGCAACCACTCAACACCCCCAAGGTTAATGCCAACACGAAAAATCCAATGCATACATACACTCTCTGCAAACCTCACCTCTGATTAGATTACCCGGCCCGAATGTTCCGGTGTCTATCTCAGTAGTACGCACGCGAGCTGCCAGCAGATTACTCACTGTTAGCCCGCTTTGAGTGTTAACGGCTCACCGTGAAATTCAATACCGTCCCAACCGTGTTGAATAAAATTGCGGATATTTCCGTGATCGACTCCCTCAGGGTGCGCCAACACATCATCGCGATAGTAAGTACCAAAGCAGGCTAAGGTTTGCGCCTCAGTTAATCCATGCAATTTGGCAAAGGCAAAAATCTTGCACGAGCCTTCATTGCTACCAGCGGCATTGTGTAATTCACCATTGCTAAAAGCAGTGGGTTGATATTGGTAAAAAACATCGATTATCTGCATAACTTCGGCGAACTCGACATTAAGCGGTTCACTGGATAATTTTTCTACAAGAATTTCAGGAGTCATAATGTAGTCTTCGTGGTTACGTTTGGTGTGCATCACCCACAGTGATGCGGTAGTTATAACGCAAAGGCGGGATCAACATAAGATATATGCGCTATGGCGACCAACACTCGGTAAAAGATGGCGACTTATTTAAAACTTTTTACTCATGGCGGCTAGACAAAACACGCTAATTGCACCGTCAAATCAAACAAAAACGGCGCTCTATTATAACGCTCGGACACCACAATGCCCATAGAGCAAACTTGCGGCCCGGCCAAGGCTGCGACTATGCGGGCCTTGGACGCCATCTTAAACTTTTGTCGCCCTAGCCTAAGCACTGGCTTATATTACACAATCCGTTGAAAGCGGCGCCATCAATCATTACTTTTTGGAATTTCTATTTATAAAGAAACTTGCGATTTTCTGGATCTTATTATGCTTGGGGCCGCTCTCTGCCTACGCCGAAAACATGTACGTTAAAGTAACCAACAACACCGGCAACGATATTTACCATCTTTACGTCAGTAGTGTTGGCAGTGTGGAATGGGAAGAGGATGTGTTGGATGTTGATGTATTCAATGGCGAGACAGTGACTGTCAGCTTAAAGGGTTATTCCAACCCCAAATTTGATGTGCAAGCTGAAGATGAAGACGGTGACACCTACACCATCGAGAATATCAATGTAAAGAAATACGATCTAATTCTTACTCTCGACGACATAGATTAATCGCTGTAGATTTCAAGCAGTAGATCCCAAAGCCGCCGTTACTACCGGCGGCTTTTTTATGCCTATATTACCTGCGACACACCTGTTTCGAAAAAAACCTGCCAGCCATCTCAAACACCAATGGCAAACTTCTGTAACATTGTTGGCGTTTAAGAGTCTGTTAAATACCATTTCGCCGATAACGGTTTAATCCCTATGAGGTTTAGTATGAAATTTTCGCGCTTTTTCGCTCCTATCACTGCCCTTCTTGTGCTATTTAGCATCACATTGTCAGCCGACGCCTTAGAGGCAGAATCTTTCACCAAAGAGCGCTTTGAAGCACTGCAAGCAGAAGGCGCCCCAATCTTAGTGGATGTTTATGCCACTTGGTGTCCTACCTGCGCCAAACAACGCAAGGTGCTAGAAACCTATCAAAGCGCAAACCCCGATTCTAAGTTAGTCATTCTAGAAGTGGATTTTGATGACCAAAAAGAGTGGGTAAAACACTTTAAAGCCCCGCGCCAATCAACCTTATTGTTGTTTGATGGTACCGAGCAAGTATGGTTTAGCGTAGCCGAAACTCGCGAAGACAAAATCTTTGCTGCCATTGACGAGCTACTAGGGCAATAAGTATGACGTTGGAGTTAACCGCACTGCCGCTGGCTTTTTTAGCCGGTATTCTCAGCGTACTCTCACCCTGTGTTTGGCCACTGGTGCCTATCGTTATGGGGTCAGCTGCAGGTGAAAGCCGCTACGGGCCCTACGCCTTGGCGGCGGGTTTGAGCCTATCGTTTGCCGTTGCCGGTACACTACTCACCTTTGTATTGGTCAGTGCCGGGCTCGACCCCGAGCTGTTTCGTTATATCGCCGCCACTTTGCTGTTGCTAGTGGGCCTTATACTCGTCATTAAACCGTTGGGCGATTGGATAAGTTTGCGCCTATCACTACTCACCAGTCGTTTTAACAGCACAACCGAAAACGCTTGGGGCGGCCAGTTTGGTGTGGGCTTTTTACTGGGCATGGTGTGGTTACCCTGTGTTGGCCCAACCCTTGGCGCGGCTATCGCGCTGGCATCATTCGGCCAGCAAATGGGTACAGCTTTTATCATCATGCTCGCTTTTGGCTTGGGTACCGCGCTGGCGTTACTGGCAGTGGGTTTGTTTTCGGGTAAGTTACTCAGCCGGTTCTCGGGCAAACTCACCAGCAATGCCAGTCGTGGCAAAGTTATTTTGGGTTATATGCTAATTTTATTGGCGCTATTAACACTGACTGGGCTCGATAAATTATTAGAAACTTGGGCCGTAAGCTGGCTGCCAGATTGGGCCACAAGCTTGTAACCTACAACAAAAACTGCCTAATTTTTTACTCTTAAACCGGCGTGACTGAGCTTGCTCTTCACGCCGGTTTTTATCTTAAAAAACTTCTAAACGTTGTGTTAAAACTCCAAATTTTTTAAGTGCTAAATTTAAAACTTCCTAAAGTCTCCTGCCTTTTTAGATGACGCAAGTGTGTATTAGCGCCCCTAATCTTATTAAAAATACTATTAAAAATTTCCAATGATGGACATCGAAATCATTTTTTAAAAAATGATTTCGGTTACATTTTGCTATTTTTCACGTCTTGGCTAAATAACACAAATTAATTGTTGTCAGATTGACCATAAGGGGTGTAGGGTAGCCAGCGCGAATGTAAGGAAACGCAAAGACTATTCCGCATCAAAGGAGATGTATCGCAACTCCACGATAAAAATAATTGGGAGAACACCGATGAGACACATTCAAAAACTATTAACGGTAAGCTTGCTTAGCGCTGTAACACATTCGGCTCACGCCGAAATACTGCAACACACAGAACTCGAAAATACGGCTCTACTGCCGGGTTATACCAACATTATTGACCAGCCATTTCTTGGCATTGCGACTTACGCCAATGGAGATGGGGCAAGTGCGGAGGCCATTGTAAATACCGCACCCGGCACTTTTAGATTGGATGTTCGCGGCGCTAGCAGCGCTTCAAATAGCGCGGGCATTAGCGCTTATTTAGATACTCGCCGCCTCGGCCAGTTAAGTTTTTCAGGGCAAACACCGTCGGTACAATCACTCGAGTTTGAGCTGGACAACAATAGCTCCGTCGAGCAAATACGTTTGGTGCTGGAATCCGATACCGGTGCCAACGACACACTGCTCGACTGGTTTGAGCTGCATCGTATAGGCGATATTCCAGAGCCGCCGCCAGCACCTGTACTGCCTTCTACTGGGTCTTACGAATCTGGTGTATACCGTAATCTTTTTGCAGAACTGGGCTACAGCAACGCAGAGATCGACAGCAAAATCCAATCGGCTTACGATCAATTATTTCACAGCCCAGACCAACAGAACGAAGCGCTGTTTGTTCCCGTAGGTTCAGATATGGCTTACATCTGGGACGTCGGTAACAACGATGTTCGCAGTGAAGGGATGTCTTACGGCATGATGATGGCCGTACAAATGGGAAGAAAAGACGACTTTGATCGTTTATGGAAGTGGGCTCACACTTACTCGCTGAACAAATCGGGCGACATGAAAGGTTATTTCGCCTGGCAAGTCAGTACCAGCGGCAATGTACTCGATAAGAACCCGGCACCCGATGGCGAAGAATATTTTGTTACCGCCTTATTTTTTGCCTCTCATCTTTGGGGTGATGGCAGCGGTATTTACGACTACAACGCCCAAGCTAACAGTATTCTTGATGATCTTTACAGTAACGGCCAGACACGTTACAACAATCAAGGAGAGCTAGAAACTTTTAGTTTATTCAATCACGATGAGATGCAAGTCGTCTTCTCACCAGCAACCCCCTCTGATCGCAACTGGACAGATCCTTCTTATCACCTGCCCGCATTTTACGAGCTATGGGCACGCTGGGCCGATAACAACAATCAATTTTGGGCAGATCTAGCAGTAAAAAGTCGAGAATTTTTTAAAGATACTGCGCACCCAGTTACCGGCTTGTCTCCAGATTACGCATATTTTGATGGCTCGCCTCATGGCGACTTTCAGCACTGGAAAGACACTTTTCAGTACGATGCATGGCGTACCATTGGCAATGCTGCGATGGATTTTTCTTGGTGGCAAAACGATCCTTGGCAAACCACTTGGGCCAACCGACTACAAGCTTTCTTTGAAGGTGAAGGCGTGGACGCTTATTCCAGCCTATACGAGTTAGACGGTACGCCTTATGAAAATAATGCCGACCACTCAACTGGGTTAGTTGCCATGAATGCGGTAGCAAGCTTAGCGGCCGACGATGCTCGGGCCTGGAAATTTGTGCAAGCTTTGTGGAACACCGAGGTGCCCAGTGGTAAGTGGCGCTATTACGATGGTTCACTGTATATGCTTGGCATGCTTGCCGTAAGCGGTAAGTATCATGTGATTTGTCCTGCAGGGGAGTGTGAATTTACACCGCCTCCTTCTTGCGAACAAACCAATAGCTGTCCGACTAACCAAGCGCCTATTGCCCAAAACGATACTGTGACAACAGGTTTTGAAACGGCTATCGAGATTAACGCGTTGCAAAATGATTCTGATGCCGATGGTGATACGCTATCAATTGTTAGCGTCACTCAAGCCAGTAACGGACAAGTTTCACAATCGGGCAGCCGTTTCACTTACCAACCAGCCAATGGGTTTTCTGGACAGGATACTTTTAGTTATACCATCTCTGATGGAAGCCTATCGGCATCAGCCACCGTCTCAATTACCGTCAACGAGCCCAACACCACACCGGGCGGCAACGACGGCACACCTGTTGGCGTATTTGAATTTGAGCTGGGCACCATTTCACCCAGCTATAGAACCCCCATTAGCTCGCCACTTGCGGGAGCTAAACTCTACGGCAATGGTGAATCAGTTACGGTAAGCGTGCCGCCAATGTCTGCGGGCTCTTATCAAATAAGCATATTCGGCGCGTCTAGTAACTCTAGCGCTGCCGGTATTGCATTGTACGCAAACGGGCAAAAATTAGGTGCAACCGATTTTACTGGCACAAGTGTTAGTGAAAAAGTCATTGCATTTAACCTGGCCTCCACCGCAACTGAATTGGTGTTTATTTTAGAGACAGACGTTGGGCAAAACGATACCTTGCTTGATAAATTTGAGCTGCGTAATGGATCTGCAACGGACCCCTCTGACAATAACCCTAGCTGTGAAGCCGTGACCCTTGAGGCCGAGGACTATACGGCTTTTTACGATACAACCTCTGGCAACTCCGGCAACAGCTACCGCTTTGATGATGTTGACCTGCAAGTCACCTCTGACATCGGCGGCGGTTATAACCTTGGTTGGACAGCATCAGGCGAATGGCTGCGTTATAACAGCAGCCTACCATCAGGTAGTTATAACGTAGCGCTGCGTGTGGCATCACAACCGGGCGGCGGAATGCTGACACTGCGCTCAGAAGGACAAGATATTAGCCCTGCACTAAGCATTGACTCTACCAGTGGCTGGCAAAACTGGGAGACATTAACGCTGAACAATATTGCCCTGCAAGCAGAGACTCCAATTGAGCTCAACATCTTAAGTGGCAACTTTAATGTAAACTGGATTAAGTTTATTCCAGCCGCGTGTGGCACCCAGTAAGCCTTTCTAGCAACATTAAACGTACCACAGTAAAAACCTATCAATGCCCATAGCGGCATTGATAGGTTCCTCGCACGCTTTCAGTCGCACTCTTAGTTACTAACATACATTAATCATCACATTTAGCGCTTAACAGCGACGAAGGTCTGAGCGATTTGAAATATCCCGCCGATCACTGGAGAGCTAAAGCAATATGGTATAAGATGCCGGCGCACAAGCAGTACTGACTTTATATCCTCGGGGTGGCAGGGTTTAACCCAATGCCTGAGACGCACACAGTGCGGACCCGTTGAACCTGATCCGGTTAATGCCGGCGTAGGGATTGGACTATTCGCACAGTAATAACAAGCCCACCGCCAAAACTCTTGGCTGCCAAGCACCAACAACGTGCCCCAATTACAACGCTACTTTAAGCAGACCGGGTCTCCTTAACACTACCGGAGACTCTACATGAAAAAAACCATCGCACTCAGCACTTTAAGCCTCGCCATTGCCGCGCACACCCACGCGACTGAAGACACTATCGAAGAAATCTTAGTCAGCGCCGACTTTCGCGCCGCACCGCTACAAGATTTATCGACCAGCGCCAGTGTTATTGCTGCTGATACCATCGCCGCACGCGGCGCCGAGCATTTAGCCGATATTTTAAACATAGCCCCCAATGTTAACTTTTCGACCGGTGCATCGCGCGGGCGCTTTTTTCAGATCCGCGGCATCGGCGAACGCAGCCAATTTATTGAGCCTGTAAACCCATCAGTGGGCTTATTAATTGACGGTATCGACCTCACCGGCATCGGCGCAGCTGCCACCACCTTAGACATTCAACAAGTCGAAATTTTGCGCGGCCCACAAGGCACCCTATATGGTGCCAACGCACTGGCAGGACTCATCAATATGGCCTCGGGCAGCCCGAGCCAAGAGCTTAGCGGTAATGTCTCGGCCACTGTAGGCGAGTACAACACCCGTACGGCCAGCGGTGTCATCAGCGGCCCGATTAGTCACAATGTCGGATTCCGCGTTGCGCTTGAACAACACACCAGCGATGGCTACCAAGATAACGCCTACCTAAACATAGACGACAACGCCAACATTGATGAACAAACCCTGCGCGGCAAACTCGCTTGGCAAGTAAGCGACTCACTCGCTCTCGACGTTACCGGCCTGTACGTCAATATCGATAACGGCTACGACGGTTTCTCGCTAGACAACACCCGCACTACACTATCGGATCAGCCCGGCCACGATCGCCAAGAGACCGCCGCCTTTGCCGTTAAAGCTAACTGGCAAGTAAGCGATGCTTTTCATGCGGTAATCCAAGCCAGCAACGCCAACTCAGACACCGAGTACGGTTACGATGAAGACTGGGCCTATACCGATATCTGTGTCGACTTTACCTGTATCTACGATGGCTTTACCTCGTTTGATAACTACCAACGCGACATTAACAACACCACCTTAGATGTGCGTTTAGTCTCCGATCATACCCCCGGTGAATTAGGCTGGGTTGCCGGTGCATATTACCGCGACCAAGCCGAAGACCTGCACCGCGAGTACACCTATCTAGACGAGGACTTTTTAAGCGATTTTAACAGCGACAACAGCGCACTTTACGGCCAGCTAGAAATTCCCCTAAGCCAAGCGCTGCAATTAATCACCGGGCTACGTGTCGAACAACGCGAAGCCAGCTACCGCGACAGTGATGGCGTCAGCTACAACCCCAGCGACGATATGCTGGGCGGCAAAGTGGCGCTAGAGTATCGCCCGAGCGATGTCACCTTAATTTACGCACTGGCCTCGCGCGGTTACAAAGCCGGCGGATTTAACAGCAACAGCGATATTCCAGCGCAAGACCGTGTGTACGATCCAGAGTTTTTATGGAACTACGAAACTGGCCTTAAAACCACCAGCAGCGATGGTCGCCTGCAAAGCCAAATTGCACTGTTTTATCAAGACCGAGACGATTTGCAGACCAAGCAATCACTGGTGCAACCCGACGAGGGCGAGATTTGTCCCTGCAGCTTTATTGATTACACCACCAACGCCACTGCGGGTATTACCTACGGCTTAGAGGCCGAGATAAACTGGCAAGCCCATGAAATGTTGAGCTTGTTTGCCAGCCTAGGCCTGCTGCGCAGCGAATTTAAAAACTTTGCAAGCTTCGCCCACGCCGAAGCCACTGAAGGCGCACCTTATAATCTAGATGGCCACGACTTACCCCACGCACCACGCTACCAATTCACCACCGGTGCGGTGTTTAACTTTAGCGACAATTGGTACGCCCGAATCGAGATAGAAGGTAAAGACGGCTTTTACTTCTCTAGCCGTCACGAGGCGCAGGCAGACTCTTACGAGTTGCTAAACGCCCGTATCGGTTACCAAACAGCGCAGTGGGAATTTGCCCTATACGGCCGTAACCTCACCGATGAAGACACGCAAACACGCGGGTTTGGCAGCTTTGGTAACGACCCCCGAGACGGTTACACCACTAAACCTTACTATCAGTTTGGTGAACCACGTATGGTGGCTGCCACCGCCAGCTACCGATTTTAGGTAAACTAACGCCAGAACCTTGCAGTGCTACTGTGCAAACAAACCTAAACGAGAAGCAGAGAACCTTTATGCAGTTATCCGTCGAATTGAGCATGTACCCCTTTAATGGCGATTATTTACCGCCCATCGAGGGGTTTATCGCTTGGCTCAATCAACAACAAGGCATACGCCTACAAACCGTCGCCACATGTACCATCGTTACCGGCGATTACGACCGGGTAATGAATATATTGCGCGATGGCTTTAAGCACAGCATAGAGCAGCACGGAAAAGCGGTATTTGTTGCCAAGTTCTTACCGGGCTTTACCGCTCTACCCGAGCACGACGAATGAGTGACGGCGTTACCCAGCAAATAAACAACGCCTGGCAAGCTATGTCAGGCTGGGAGATTGCTGCGGTAATTTTGGCAATTGCTTATTTATTGCTGGCGGTGCGCCAAAACAGCTTATGCTGGTATTGCGCACTGGCCAGCACCGCCATTTACACGCTATTGTTTTGGGATGTACAACTGTTAATGGAATCGGCCCTTAACGGTTACTACATGCTGATGGCCGTTTATGGTTGGTGGCATTGGCATCATGGTGGCACCCGTAACACGGTGCTACCCGTGCAGCGCTGGAAGATAAAAAAACACGCACTGGCAATTATCGCCATTGCGGTATTAACCGTTACCTCGGGTAGCTTGCTGCACCAACACACCGGAGCCGCCTGGCCTTATGTCGACTCCTTTACCACTTGGGCCAGTGTGATCACCACCTTTATGGTGGCCCGCAAAGTGCTAGAGAACTGGGCTTATTGGATGGTTATCAACAGCACATCGATCTTTTTGTTTATTGATCGCGGGTTGTATTTAACTGCAGCGCTGCTGGTGTCTTATTTAATTATTTCTGTGTTTGGTTTTATCAGTTGGCGGCGCGATTACCTCACCGACTTAGCCCGTGTCTAATATTGCCGAACTACAGCCGATACTAGATAACTGGCGCGAATGGCCACTGGCGATTAGTGCACCACCTAAAATAATTGGCCCAATCCTTGGCGGGCGTACCAACCGCAGTATTCAAATCGAACTGCCGGGTATTCCCGAGCCAATAATACTGCGGCTTAATAATCGTCACAGCAACGCACTGGGAATCGACCGCGGCGCCGAGGCGAAAATTTTGATGTGTGCCGCCAACGCCGGCATCGCCCCCGCGCCGCTGTATCAAGACCCGGCGCAGCGTTTTTCTCTGCTGCCCTACCTACAAGCGCGAGTTTGGAGCCACGCCGAGCTTGCCCAACCACAGCAACGGCAACGGTTATTTGCGTTGCTACAACAAGTGCGCGAGCTTAAGCCTGCCACTGTCACACGCTCTTATCACGCTTACTTGTCACATTATTGGCAGCAGCTGCATACAGCCAAAATCACCGACCACACGTTAACTCAACTGTGGGCCGAATTTGAGCCCCGTTTACGCCAATTTGATCAACAGCCTTGGCCAAGGCAGCTCACTCATCATGATTTAATTCCCGAGAACATCCTCGATACCGGCGAGCACCTATACCTTATTGACTGGGAATACGCCGCATTGGGCCACCCCGAGATCGATTTATGGTCTATTGATCCAAGCTTGGTACAGGAGCCTTTTATTGCCGAGCTGGCCCATTGGACTAACCTCTTATGGGAGCGTGTTTTAACACTGCCGCGGTCTACCACTACGGCATAAAATTAATCTACACTCCCTCATGTGTTACCCCTCTTAAAACCGCTTACAGCCAAATTCGCCCGCAGACTAAACCCTGCGCAGTACAAGTGCTATTATGGTAAAAATGACCATAACGCCATCTAATAGGACCTGTGCAATATGCGACAACTGACTCGAGCCCCAAAATATGTGGCACTGCTGGCCAGCGTGATGCTTACGTTGCTGTGCTTTAACACCCACGCCGAAGACGGCTACCGTATGTGGTTACGCTACGACGCCATTAGCAACGACCAACTCAAACAGCAATACCGTAACCAATTGCAACAATTAGTCGTTAATGATCAATCGCCGACCTTAAGCATTGCTCAAGCCGAATTAACTCGTGGCTTAAGCGGTTTATTAAGCAAACAGATACCCAATCATCCAAGCCCTAACGGGGCCGGCAATTTAATTATTGGCACCCCAGCAAGCTCGGCGGCTATTGCCCAATTAAAACTCAATGATGCCCTAACCGCGGTGGGCCCCGAGGGTTTTATCATCACCCGCGCCAACGTTGCTGGGCACCAGGCCACCATCATTGCTGCCAATAACGATACAGGTGTTTTATATGGCGCGTTTCATTTGTTGCGCCTGCTGCAAACCAACACGGACATCTCTAACGTAGCGCTGCACTCAGCGCCCTCGGTCGAGCACCGCGTCGTCAACCACTGGGACAACCTTAACCGAATTGTCGAGCGCGGTTACGCCGGATTATCACTATGGGAATGGGGCAATTTACCCGAATATAAAAACAATCCGCGCTATGTCGATTACGCCCGTATTAATGCCTCGCTGGGTATTAATGGCACCGTTATTAATAACGTCAACGCCGACGCACGCATTTTAACCGAACCGTTCTTAGAAAAAGCCGCCGCCTTGGCTGAGGTGTTTCGCCCCTACGGTATCAAGCTTTATTTGTCGGTTAAATTTAACTCGCCGATGTTATTGGACGATTTTGACAGCGCTGATCCGCTAGACCCTAAGGTACAAAAATGGTGGCGCGAGCGGGTTAAAAAAGTCTATCAATACATCCCCGACTTTGGCGGCTTTTTAGTTAAAGCCAATTCTGAAGGCCAACCCGGCCCACAAGACTTTGGCCGCAACCACGCCGAGGGGGCCAATATGCTGGCCGACGCCCTCGCCCCTTATAACGGTTTAGTATTTTGGCGCGCATTCGTCTACGCGCCAGAGCAAGGCGACCGATTTCGCGAAGCTTACGATGAATTTAAACCACTAGACGGTAAGTTTCGTGACAACGTGATTGTGCAAATCAAAAACGGTCCCATCGACTTTCAGCCCCGCGAACCTTTCTCGCCATTATTTGGCGCACTGCAAAAAACCAATATCGCGCTAGAGCTACAAGTCTCGCAAGAATATTTTGGTTTCTCGAATCATTTGGCCTATCAAGGGCCATTGTTTGAAGAGGCGCTCGACACTGATACCTACGCCCAAGGTGCCGGCAGCACCATTGGTAAAATTTTAGCGGGCAAAGTATTCGATTATAAACACACCGGCATGGCTGCTGTGATAAACCCTGGTACCGATCGCAACTGGACCGGCCACACCTTTGTTCAATCGAGCTGGTATGCCTTTGGCCGATTAGCGTGGGACGTCGAGTTAAGTTCGGTAGCAATTGCCGATGAGTGGACTCGCATGACCTTTAGTAACGCCGACTCAGTCCGCTCACCGATCGCGGATATTATGGCCATCAGTCGCGAAGCCGGTGTTAACTACCGCATGCCTTTAGGGCTAACGCACCTGTACGCTCAAGGTCACCACTACGGCCCCGCCCCCTGGCACGACACATCGGGCCGCCCCGACTGGACCGCCTACTATTATCATCAAGCCGATAAAGATGGCATCGGTTACGATCGCACCGCTAGCGGCTCCAGCGCAATCGAGCAATATTATCCACACTGGGCTAAACAATTTGCCAAGCCCGAGACAACACCCGAGAATTTAATGTTGTGGTTTCATCACTTGCCTTGGAGCCAGCCAATGAACTCCGGCCGCAGCTTGTGGCATGAGCTAGTACATAAATACGACACAGGTATTGCACAAGTACGGCAGATGCAATCGCAATGGCAAAGCCTAGAAAACCATATCGACCCCGAACGTTTTGCTCAAATAACAGCACAATTGCAGGTGCAGTTACGCGATGCAATTTACTGGCGCGACGCCTGTATTAGTTATTTTTCCAGCATAAACGGTTTAGCCCTACCGAAAGGCTCACCCGCGCCAGCTCACCCATTGCAGTACTATAAAGCCCAAGAAAGCGTACGTTACGTCCCCGATCCTTGGTATCCAATACCATCGGGACACTGATCAGTTAAATCCAAAAGTACAACAGCGCGGTGGTATCTTTTCACCGCGCTTTAATCCCCCCCGCCAACCACATTTTTAGCCGCACCTCAGCGCCTGCTCGATAGTCTAGTGACTAATTTTGCATACCAAACCAAATCCAGCAGTGGTTTTACTATCGCTACCGGTGAATACCACTTCCTAGCCGACGAAACCGTCATCTTTTCGATTGGCGCGTTAACCTTGGCTGGCCCGACGACACCAATACGCAGCCTATATTTCAGACAAAAAAACCGGATGACTAGATAGTCATCCGGTTTTTAAGTTTTACTGATTAATCCTTAAACCCAGTGATGATCGCACAAAACAATCACCATTAGCCGTTAAGTCCTCTTACATTTTATAGCGTAATCCCAAAAAGAACTTAGTGCCACTATATTCGATACGGTTAAATGCATCTTCTGCTACACGGTATTCCACATAAGGCTCATTAGTTAAGTTAAGCGCTTGGAATTTAACCTGAAGATTCTTGGTCAAGCTATAAGCCAGAGAAAGGTCTACAGAGCTAGTATCATCAACAAAACGATTTGTTTGACCAAAGCTGCTGCCAAAAGGCTTCAAGTAATCAGAGCGATACTTATAAGAAAGACGAGTCGTGAAACCGTAATTCTCCCAATATACCTCAGCGTTATAGCTTTCTTTAGAAAACCCCGGTAAGTCAGAGGGCGCAATAACAACATCGTCGGTCATATCAGAGCCACTTTCGGCGTATTCAAAATCGGTATCGGCGATATTAATACCACCCATCACACCTAAACCATCAAAGGGCGCCGGCAAGTTGGTAAAGCCGTGCTGCAAGCTAAGCTCAATACCATTAATGCTAGACGACTCAGAGGTATTTTGAATCAAACCATTGACGTTCATATTAATTAATTCACCATTAATATTAAACGATTCTTGTACACCAGCGGCATCAGCAACCTCTAGGCCTGCCTCAAAATCCTTATAGTACAAAGCGACAGATATCATAGTGTCTTCACGCGGGTACCAGCCCAACGACAAGTCATAGTTCATGGATTCAATTGCTTCCATATTGGGATTACCCAACGCAGTCGCATTGCCGTTATCTATAGCATCTTGTAGGCTAGCGAACTCTTCTTCACCATCACCCAACTCTAAATCCCGACCAGCACCCATCCACCACATATCGGGGCGAGAAATAGCCATGTAAGCTGCCGCCCGCAACTGAACAGTCTCAGTCAAGCCAATGTTTAAGTTTAAGCTTGGCAATACATTGACATAACTATTTTCAAAGACTTGCTCTGTAAGCGTATCGGACAATTCCTTGAAGGTGTAACTATCATCAGTTAAATCACCAGGAGTTCCAGCATCATTTTCAATAATCGTATAATTTTGGCGATAACCAATCGACTCAACATTGGTTTCTACAACACGCACACCAAAATTACCATTAACATCAACACTACCTAGTTGCGTTGAAAAATTAACCTTAGCGAAAATAGAGACGATATCTTCAGTTAAGTTGATATCACCAGCACTAGGATCGGTAGGTGAAAGCGCCCAATCCTCTGTCCCCCACATTAACTCCGATGCGCACAAAGTATCGTAAGTAGCCCACCGATTAAAGCTGCTGTTCGCATCCTCACCATAACCGTCCTGTGGATACTCGATAGCACAGTTTTGTTCTATTGTTGAAATGTCAGCAAAGTCAGATTTCGTATACTCGATACGATCTTCGCCATAGTTATTATGCTCGTGTGACGAAACACGAATACCACCTTCTAACGAAGTGAAGACTTTACCATCCAGCTCGTAAAACGCACCGATTGCAACTGCGCTAATAGAGTCATTAATTTCTTGTTCGCCATAACGGGCACGCTGATCAGCATCATAGAAACTATAATCATTCAACAAACTATTATTAATAGTTGTGCCGGTAACATCGTCTGGATCTTCATAAATGGTAACCGATGGGTAATCGCTATTACCTTCATTAGTAAAGTCATACCATAGACGATCGGAACGGAAGCGAGTTTGCCATGTTTCTTGATAACGAGTGGTGTCTGAGTAAGAAAAGTCAGCACTTAATAGCAACTTATCGGTTGCGTTCCACTCTATGTTTAACCCTGCACCTTGGTACTCTTCATCACGCTCGCGGTATTCACCGTAACTACTAATACGGGATTCACCGGTGTATTTGGTTAATGCGTGATCTTCATTAGTTTCCCAGTTGCTGATCCGACGACGTCCATCATCAAAATATAAATCGTGACGATCTTCGTAATAAAAACGATCAGACCACTGTGCATCTGCAGTAATATTCCAATCTTCGTTAGGCTGCCATTGAACAGTGGCCATCACTGCATCGCGACTCTCTTCAGACTCCATTTGTCTAAAATAAAACGCATTAGGTATAAAATAATAATCGCCATCCGCTGCGGCACCGCCGTTGGCTGCAGCATTGTCATCACTCCACGAACAATTGCTACCGCCATCTAAAAATCGATCGGAGTTACAGTTGCGCAGTGAAGAGCTGGTATTGTAGCTCTCTTCCGGTGTTGAAGAATCGTGACCGGCGTAACCAACAGCAACACCGATGGTGCCTACCTCAGTATCAAACACATCGGTATAGGATACCGAGCCACGATAACCGATACCGTCATCACCATTTAGTTTTGCATCGTAATCATTGTAGTTGCCTTTTAATTCTGCCTGGAAGCGGCGATCACCAAAATCAATAGGGCGAATACTTTGTAGGTTAATCAGGCCCGCAACGCCGCCTTCTACTAAATCAGCTGATTGTGATTTATAGACTGTTGCACCGTTAACCAACTCAGAGGGAAATTGCGAAAAAGCAACCGAGCGATTACCACTACCAGATGAAATCTCACGACCATTATAAGTAGAGTAACCCAAAAATGGCCCTAAACCACGTACCGATATTTCACTAGAGTTACCTTTAAAACGGTCGCCAGTCACACCAACGATACGCTCTAAGGTTTCAGCAACCGACAAATCGGGCAACGCGCCCATTTCAGATGCTGAAATAACGTCAACGATCGTTTCAGCATCACGCTTAATTTCAATAGAGTTACGCATGGTCTCGCGAATAACACCAATGACCACGACTTCCTCTAGCAAATCCATCTCATCATCTTGCGCTAAAGCAAAAGACGACGGAAAAAAACTTGATGCGATAGTGACAGCTAGAAGCTTGCGGGCGAAGCTCGCGCGTTTATTTATACATTGTGGCTTACACAGAGAGCTCATACTTTCTCCTACTCTTATTCGTTTTATTGTAAGTCGTTACCGACCTGAAGCGCCATGCAAGCTCTTGGGCCTGCCAATAGCGTTAGTTAGAGTATGAATCAACCCAAGCAAATGGTAAAGTGGTATTACCAGTTGAACGTAGATTACCCCAAAAAACTCATCGGTAGACAGTAGAGGTACAACCACATGACGCCCCAAAGCTCTAACAATAAAACTTATAAATCAATAACTTACCCTAAAGCCCACAGGATTATTGGCTGTCTTTTAATAATGCTCTCGCTATCAAGTACCGCAAAGACTATTGAAAATTTAAATCGTGATTTGCCCGCCCCCTCTTATGCTGGCTACAAAAATGACTAAAACTTTACCTCTATACCAATATCAATTACAAAAACGCTTGTGCGGAGAGTAACCGTGAAAAATAAAATAAATTTAGTACCATTAATTTATAAAGCTGGTGTTTTCTTGACGCTATCATCCATAATTTTTGGATGTCACAGTAAAGCCAATACGAAACCAGACTCTAATAAACAACCAGATTCCATCTATCAATGGCAACGGCAAGCACAAGATTTTTTTAACCCACAAGACTCTACTCGATCTGACATCTTGAAGATTATTATCACTCGGGCTGACAGGTTACTTGAAACAAACGAAACATTTAGCGTCACTTTTAATAACTCCACTCCTCCAAGTAATGACTTACAAGATTACACCAGTACCGGACCCTATTGGTGGCCTAACCCAACAACAGAAAACGGTTTACCTTGGATAAGAAGAGATGGAGTTATTAATCGCGAAGTACGAGGCCGAGATAGCGACTCTACTGAATTACGAAGTTTTGTCTCGAGTGTAAGCACATTAGCTCAAGCTTATGCATATACCAATAATGAATCCTATGCAAAATACGCACAACTTCTGTTTCAGGTCTTCCTTTTTGATAAAGATACCGGAATGAACCCAAATTTTCGCTATGCTCAGGCGATACCGGGGATCACCGATGGTCGAGGAATTGGAATTATTGAGTCTCGCTTACTGATCAATGTGCTCAATGCGCATCAACTATTAAAAAGCTCTAAAAATTACAAAAAATATGTATCTGCGCCATTATCACTTTGGATATCAGACTACCTAGAGTGGCTGATAAACAGTCCTAACGGTATTGATGAATCACTTACTCACAACAATCATGCCAGTTTTTACGATTATCAAATCGCCTATTTTTCCCGTTTTGTAAACGATCAAAAAAACTTAAATGAGACTATAAATAAACTCTATAAACGACGCATAAAAAACCAAATAAATCCCTCAGGAAAACAACCACACGAGTTGAATCGAACTCGGCCTTATCATTACAGTGTTTTTAATCTTGAAGCATTCTGGGGATTGGCGGTCATTGCTTCCGACATAGGAAAACTTAAATTAGTTATAGGTTCTGAAGAGGATAACCAAACACATCTTATTGTCAAAGCCCTAGATTATATAAACCAACAACAAAATAAACTGTTAAACATCAGCGATCACACACCTAACTCAGTTAGTCGAGAATCTTTGATTAGAGTAAATTTACTAGCAGGTCAAATTTATGACAAACGCTTTACCGATTACGCTAAAACTTTAATGCTAAAGCACAATGAATACGATTGCTTACTAGCTTTTCCTGTGGATATTTCAGAAGACATTAAACCATCTTTTACTTTATCAAACCTTAACAATAAAACCGAAAGAAATGATGGTTTATGTCAATTATAAATTAATCTTATTGGTAACATGTAGAAGTTTAGACCTAATAAACTGCTAAATAAAAACCCCAGAAGGCTTAACCTACTGGGGTTTTTATTTAGTAAAATCGTATTAATACTAAGTATTAAGGTGCTTTAATGCGTGAATAACACCACGCAACTCTGCCAACCCACGTAAGCGACCCATATACGAATAACCCGGTTTAACACCTTCGGATTTTTCCTCATCAGCCATCAGGTGGCCATGGTCAGGACGCATAGGAATCGAAACCAAGCTCTCGCCGGCTTGTTTACGACGACGCTCTTCTTTTAGCAGAGCATTAATAAGCCCCACCATATCGTTGTCACCGTCTAGATGATCGGACTCATAAAACGATCCGTCTTCCTCACGCTTAACATTACGCAAATGCACAAAATAAATACGTGGGCCAAACTCTTCCGCCATCGCCACTAAATCGTTATCGCATCGTGCACCATAAGAACCGGCGCACAAAGTTATGCCATTTGCAGCGCTATCAACCGCGGTTAATATTTTACGGACATCTTCGGCGGTCGAAACCACCCGAGGCAAACCAAACAAAGAAAACGGCGGATCATCAGGGTGAATACACAACTTAACACCGCTCTGCTCCGCCACTGGCACTACCGCTTTCAAAAACTCTATTAAGTTATGACGCAGACCTTCGGTCCCCAAAGCAATAAATTGCTCAATCGCCACTTTAATTGACTCACGAGTATAAGAACCTTCACCACCAGGCAGTCCCGCAATAATATTTTTTTCAAGTAATAGCTGTTCTTGCTCACCCATCTCACTAAAACGTGACTTGGCTTTCTCCAGTACTGCTTGAGTGTAATCCAATTCTGCACCTTGACGCTTCAGCATATAAACGTCGTAAGCTGCAAAATCGGTAAGCTCAAACCTCAACGCCTGACTACTGTTGGGCATGCGATAACTTAAATTAGTGCGGGTCCAGTCAACCACCGGCATAAAGTTGTAACAAACCGCCGGTATACCTGCTTTACCAACACTCCGAATCGATTCTTTATAATTCTCAATCAATTCTAAGTAGTTGCCACTGCGCGTCTTAATGTCATTGTGCAGAGGAATACTCTCGACCACATTCCAACATAAACCCGAAGCTTTAATTTTCTCGTTGCGCGCTATTACTTCTGTCTCAGGCCAAATATCACCTGTGGGAATATCATGCATAGAAGTGACAATATGAGTTGCCCCCGCCTGCTTAATTTTTTCCAGCGATATCGAATCACTTGGGCCAAACCATCTCCAAGACTCTTGCATCTGTACATTCCTAACTAAATTTTGCGATGGTATTAGTATTTGCGCCAAATTGGCCTTACCATCCTACCACGATGGTAGCCAGATGGCGACCACCTACACGTATTTACCGAAAATTCATACTACTCGACACTGTTTAACAACAGATTTACTCCCCGCTAACAGCAACAAATACACCTTTAACATTTTGAGTTTTCACCTCTACCACCAGATCATGCCCGGCTTTAGGGAGCACTTCGATAGACGCATAACCATTGGCAGCCTCGATAACACTGCTGCGACCTGGACTACCAAAGCGGTCTACCAAAGCATCATTTGAACCCAATACAGAGAAATAAATGCGGTCCGAGTAATCGGTTAAGCGGCGGTTTTTATCATCAACAGCCTCTACCTCTACCAACACTGTTCCGTGCTCTGTAGCGCGCTGAGTCACATGTAAACGGTCAAATTTTCCCGGCTCACCGATGTAGTAAGTCAGCTCAACTTCATCCGTTGCCACCTGTTTAGTAGCGTTACGGCCGACAACACGAAGCGTGTTACCACCCTCATTAAAAGGAACCTGCCAAACCAAACCTGATGCGGGAAACTCGCCCTGCTTACGAGGCTTTTCACCCAACGATTTCCCATTTAAAAACAGCTCAGCCGACTCAGTATTACAAAATACATCCACCGTACGGCCCTCTTTAGGGCCATAGCGATGCGTCCAAGTATGTGACTCGATATAGCACACCGGATCTTTGGCCCAATAACTAGCAAATACGTAATAGGTATCTTTAGGTTTGCCATTACGATCAAACAAACCTTTTTGGTTAACATAAGGAATGGGGTTTTCTGGACGCAGCGGCGTGCCAAAATCGCGTACAGCCCATTGTGCGGTACCACTTAAACCCGGCAATGATTCACTAACATTTAGGTGCCAATCAAATAGATCCACCATGTAGTTTTCATTCCAATCTGACGACTTAGCTACACTTTTTACTACGGTCTGATTAACAGCCTCCTCGACAGACACTTGCGCATCACGTAACCCCTGTGCATCAATTGGAGTTTCAGTATGCCGACCAACATGACTTGAACCGCCATATTCCATATGAATCATGTTAGGGTATTTTTTACTGGCCGCACGCATGGCCGTTTCATATTGACCGTAAGCGCCCCCATACCAACCCGCCCAAATTGATGGCGAAAACGAATCCACTATCTCGGCACCAGGGTAGTATTTACGAATGCTGGTTAAGCGTGAATTGTCAACCGCTTTTACCATATCGTTAAGCTTGGCAAGATAAGGCACTAAAATTTCATCGCGACCACCACCAGGAAAATCAGCTTCCCAATAAATTTCGTTGCCTAACGACCAAAACGCAATGCTAGGATGATTGAAATTTTGCGCCAATTGCTCTTTTAGTAATGCTTCGGTATTTTTCTCCCACGCCTGACCACCTTTGCCGCCACGGCACCACGGCAATTCATCCCAAACGATCAGACCTAACTCGTTAGCTGCACGGTACACCTCTGGATCTTGCGGATAATGACCTAAGCGTACAAAGTTAGCACCCATGGTTTTTATCAACTGCATATCGTTGCGATGCTGTTCATTACTCATGGCGGCACCAACACCAGCTAGTTCCTCGTGACGGTGCGTGCCACGCAGTAACAAACGCTCACCATTAACAAAGAAACCTTTACCTGGCAGCTGCTCAAACCAACGATAACCAAACTGCGATTCAGCCGTATCCAGAACGCGCCCCTCATTACTGCCTAACAGCTCTATACCTATTGAGTAAAGATTGGGTGTGCTTGGTGACCAAAGCAAAGCATCCGAGAAACTATCCAGCAGAAATTTTTGTTGCGTCTCCCCTTTAGCAATGCTTACTGGCTGCTCAATTGAAGCAACCGTTTCACCTGTCGGAGAAGTAATAGTCGCCTTTAATCGCCCTACTGTTTTAACCTTACTATCAAAAAAAACTGTCAGTTCTGTAGAGTAATCTCCTTGTGCCACCTTAGGTGAGCGGGCTTCAAAACGTTCAATTAATGTTTTGTTTTTACTTAACAACCACACATCACGAGTAATCCCCCCGTGAATAAAAAAATCGGATTTTTGCGAGGGTATAAGATCCGGGTTATAGGCATTAGAGACTCTAACTAAAAGCTCATTGTTACCCGATACTTTTATCGCATCACTCAACTCCACATCAAAGCCAATATAACCGCCGGTATGCGAACCAACTAAGGTTCCATTTAAATAGACCTCAGTTTCCATATTGGATCCTTCAAAGTGCAGTAAGTAACGGTCTGCATTGCTAACCTTAAAGGTTTTTTTGTACCAACTGACACCGCGACGATACCCTGGCATCTGATCCACTGTATCCGTAGCGTTCCAAGTATGCGGCAACGTTATCTCAATCCAATCCGATGCTCTGCTGCTTGGCTCATCAATACCAACCTCAGAGTACTGCCAATTGTTATTAAAAAGCGTCTTGGCAACACTAGCCTGCACAGATGAACTAAATGTGAAGGTAACCCACACAAGAGCAATATATTTTAAGATGTTTAATAATTTCATAAGCGATACACGATGTTAGATTGAATAAAAGTAGCCAAGCTCACCTTATCAGCGAGCCATCCAGCCGCCGTCTACCAGTAACACATGCCCATTGACATAATCAGAGGCCTTGCTGCTTAAATAAATGGCTGTCCCGACTAAATCTTCTGGGATACCCCAACGCTCTGTTGGTATTCGAGCACTGATTCCCGCAAGCCTTCCTGGGTCTTTACGCAAATTTTCAGTATTGTCAGTTTCAAAGTAACCAGGGGCAATAGCATTCACTTGAATGTTATCTTTAGCCCACTCGTTGGCCAGCGCTTTAGTCAACTGGGCCACGCCACCTTTACTTGCAGCATAAGCAGGAACTGTAATACCACCGGAGAAACTCAATAATGAGGCGATATTAATAATTTTTCCGGACTGGTTTTTAAGCATAGAACGACCAACTTCACGACACATCCGAAACACTCCGTTAAGATTAGTTTCGATCACATCATTCCAATCGTCGTCTGAGAACTCATGAGCAGGAGCGCGAGCAATAGTTCCCGCGTTATTGATTAAGATATCAATCCTGCCAAACTCTTCCAACACCTCCGCAACCGTTTCTCGAATAGAATCAGCTGAACGCTGATCACAAGCTAACGGACGGATAAATAAATCATGCTTGGAAAATAGTTTACAGGTCTTATCAAGGCTCTCTGGACGCGAACCTAAAGCCACAACTTTTGCTCCCGCTTGCGCCAACCCCAACGCCATCGCCTGACCTAAGCCGCGACTGGCACCGGTTACTACAGCAACCTTGTTCTCCACCGAAAACAACTGTGAAATAACTGACTGACTCATCTTATCCCCCTATTGATTTAACAGCTGGTAAACTTCGGCGGCAGCCAATAGCAATGCACCGGTACCGTATAACTGAGTGTCATCTGCTGTGGCGCTTTCGGGGGCATAGCCAACCTGCTGTACATACCCTAACTTTCCACTGGGCTGCACGGTGCTAACCAATGATTGCCAGCCACGCTCTACCGCCGAACGATACTGCTCAGCAGGCAATACGCCATTGTTTATACCCCACGCCAATGAAAAGACAATCAAACCCGTAGCACTCGACTCTGGATTTTGCCCATCGCTAGCCTCCAATAAAGATGCAGGCCAACTACCATCTGCTTTTTGCGCCTGTAACAAACTCTTACTCACCCGCTTAAAAAGATTCACGTACCTTTCGCGATCACTAAAGTCTTTTGGTATATATGGTAGTGTGCGTGCAATACCAGCCAACACCCAGCCGTTTCCGCGCCCCCAATAAACCGGCTTACCGTTCTCAGCTTTACGCTTAAAGTAACGGCTATCACGTAAAAATAAATGATCTTCTTCGCTGTATAAATAATCGGTAGTTAGCCAAAACTCGCGATTCATAAACTCTAAATACTTGGCATCTCCAGTAATTTTTGACAGCTGTGCCCACACCGGTGGCGCCATATAAATTGCATCAGCCCAACACCAGCGCTGCGTACACCACGGATCGGTATAGGTACGGTTAGCTCCATTGATAACTTCTTTTTCTGGATGTTCAAAATCTAAACTGCGATCACTAGGGTGGTCTAACACCCAATCGAATACCATTTCGACGTTTTGCTTCATCACTGGGTCTTGATATTTTTCATACATATCAAGATAAACCTGACCGATAGCGTGATCATCGGCGTGATAACGACGAGGCCCCAAGCGCCACTGGTTAACTGCGGCGATATTACGTACGGCCTGCTCATAACCGAGCTGATCAGAAACCTTCCCCCAAGCTAGCAAGCCTGAGTGCAACGGAGCGTACATCCACCCTTGGGGCAAACCGCTGGCACGGCCTTCTTTACGCATTTTATTTGAGCGAATATCGTATTGATCCAACTGCCAATCGGCCACTTGGTTGGCTACCTGCCGCACGTCTTGAACACTAAATTTAGCGCTCAAGTTCAGCTCGGCCGTGCCTGGCTTTTGGTACTCAATAAGCTCGGGCCAGCTCAACCCTTGGCTCTGGTCCACCTCAGCGGTCGCGCACCCGTAAGACAAAGCGCCTAACAATAAAGCAGGTAGAGTTTTGCGTATCATTATGACCTCCAGAGTCATTTTATTTGTGCTCATAGCCACCACCGACTAACCGCTTAATACGATCAATTCAGCAACTGGTAATGTGGTAATACCAATAATCCTATAGTATATTCCTCTGACACTAAAGTCTATGGCCTAACTATAAATCATTGGAGACAAGGCGAATGAAACGACTCTTACCCACATCAATAGCCGTTTTGGCAGCACTCATACACTCGTACAGCTTTGCCTCTGCGATAACCGAAAACGCCTCACATTACACTGTCAGCAACCCCCTCAACCAACCGCTACAACAAGTTTTAGCTATCCCTTTAAATAGTGAGACACAAGGCAAAGGTGACCTCCTTGTCACCAGCAACGGGGCCGAAGTGCCAAGCCAAACCACCGCTACAGAACTGCTCGTAGCACTTGAACTTGCCGCTAACAGCCATCGCGATATTACGGTACATCGTTTAATAGAAGGCGCCCCAAAAATCATTTACCCCAAGCAAACCTACGCCGAGCTAGCGGTACGAATAGGTGGGAAATCTGACGAAAAAGGTCTTTACAGCGGCGGAAAATATTACCCCGTAAAGGCAATGCAATTACCTGCCAGCCATAGTATCGGTAACAAACTTTTCAAATACGAAGGGTTTGGTTGGGAGTCAGAACACATTGCCTACCGGTTTTACTTTGATCAGCGCGGCGCTGTCGATATTTTTGGCAAAATAAAAAACGGCTTGTCGCTCGCAGCCACAGGCCTTGACGGCGGGGACTATCACAGCCTTTCTGACTGGGGAATGGACGTGTTAAAAGTGGGGCCATCTCTAGGGCTCGGCGCCGTTGCTGCCTGGGTCGACAATCAACTCGTTAAACCCGCTCCCACCCAAGGTATGTCCGCCAGCATTAAAGATGGCGCTTTACAGTCCAGCATCACCGTCAAGCATAACGGCTGGCCTGTAGGCGGCGACACTTTAGATTTAAGCACCCGCTATAGCATCCGTGCCAACTCCCCACTAACCCGGGTCGAGGTTGCAGCTAATTCTTTATCGCAGCTTGCCACTGGTATCGTTAAACACGACGTGCAAGTACTCACCTACGCTCCTGATCATGGTAAATGGGGGTATCTCGCCACCTACGGCAATCAAAGTCTCAATGACGACGACCTGGGGATGGCGATCTTCTTTCCGCTCAAGGCTTTTGACTCGTTTAAAACCGATTCTGCCAACGAGCTTGTGGTACTCAATAATCAGCCTCAAGGAACCCACTATTATTTTGCCGCCTATTGGTCAGCCCACCCCAATGGCCCAAAATCTGCTGCTGAATTTAAGGCCCTATTACGCAGCGAAATCGATCAGCTAAACCATCCTTTTACATTAACGTCCCACAAACTATAAACAGGTGAACCATGAAATTACGCTATACCGCCGACATTAATAGCTACAAACGCATGACCAACTCCGAGCTAAAACAGGCCTTTGTGGTCGATGAATTGTTCGTGCCGGGTGAAACTGTTCTCACCTATACCGACGTCGATCGCGCCATCGTTGGCAGCTCCGTACCTCAAGAGCAACCACTGGGGTTACCACAATCAAAAGAGCTGGGTTCTGACTATTTTTGCCAACGCCGAGAAATTGGAGTTATCAACATCGGCGGCGCTGGCACCATTGAGGTAGACGGCGTCAGCTACGATATGCAATACAAAGATTCGCTGTACATTGCCCGCGAAAGCAAAGACATAAGCTTTGCCAGCGTTAACCCCTCAGAGCCGGCGCAGTACTACATTGTTAGCTACCCCGCGCACCGCACCACTCAAACGACTCATGTCACCAAAGCAGATGCTCACCATATAGAGCTGGGCAGCGCCACTGAATCTAACGACCGGGTTATCAACCAGTCGATTCGCCCAGGAATTGTCGACAGCTGCCAGTTGGTTATGGGCTTTACCGAGCTGGCCTCGGGCAGTGTTTGGAACACCAAGCCGCCCCACACCCACCGTCGACGCAGTGAAATTTATATGTACTTTGAGTACAACGACGATAACCGCGTGTTTCACTTTATGGGCGAACCCAGCGAAACCCGCAGCTTAGTGTTGGCCGCAGGCACGGCTGTTATATCACCAGCGTGGTCAATTCACAGTGGCGCCGGCACCACTAATTACACTTTCATCTGGGCCATGGGGGGTGAAAACCAAACCTTTGACGACATGGACCACATTCCCATTAGCAAGATTTCGTAATCATTAAGAGGTAAGGCCGGCAATAAAAGAGGGAGTCATCACGGAAAAACACACATTTCGGCCTTACCACTTGACTACCATCCCATATTCAAATAAATTCATAGCACCCGCCCGTACTCTGAGGGTTGCACCAGAACCACATGAATCATTTACAAAACAAGATGACGGGAGGGCGACTGTGCTTCACATAATAAATAAACGAAGGACTCATTATGAAAAAAAGAACATCTCAACCGCACTTAAAACTTTTCAAAAAATCCCTACTCGGTGTTTCAATTGCCCTCGCCGCCTCCAGTGCAACGGCTCAAGACCTGTCAGATTCCTCTAAATTAGAAGAAGTTGTCGTAACAGGCATCCGCGCTTCGCTGGCAAACGCTCTTGAAGAAAAGCGCTCGTCACCTAAATTAGTCGAAGTCATCATCGCTGACGACATTGGTAAACTACCCGATCAAAACCTTGCAGAAGTAATGGAGAACATCACAGGCGTTCAAATTACTCGTACTGCAGGTGTGGGTACTGGTGTACAAATTCGTGGTACTAACGCTAACCGCGTAGAAATCAACGGTGTTGCTACTGTAGGTTCAGGTTCTGGCCGTAGCGGTATTGGTTTTGAAGATGTTAACCCAGCCATTATTGCAGCGGTTGAAGTAACAAAGGCTCCAGATGCCAAAACTGTTGAAGGCTCTGTAGGCGGTACGGTTAACCTAAGAACTATTCGTCCATTAGACTTAAGCGAAACATTAGGATCAATAAGAGTTCAAGGCGAAGACAGCAGCCTAAGTACAGAAGGCATTCAGCCTAGACTTTCAGGCGCCTATGGCGACACTTGGGAAACCAGTGCTGGTGACTTTGGTTTTGTCATCAGCGGTAGTTACACCGAGCAAGAAGCTTTGTCTTTCCGCCCTCGTGCTGACCGTGATGTTGTCGTTACTCAAGGTGACAATACTTTCAACGGCATCAACTTCTTGCTGCAAGAACAAGAAAATGATAGCTACGAGACAGTGAACGTTGCATCGACTTTTGAGTGGGCGCCCAGCGATCAATTAAAATTCCATGCCGATGTTATCGTCAACAATCAAGAACGAAGCCGCGACTCATACAAAATTGAAGGCTCAGGCGTCGGCTCCATAAGATCCATCTCTACCCCAGACTCATACGAAACCGTAGATTTCGGCTATGGACTGGGTGAATTCCAAATGGCTGAAACGGGTCGTTTATCTCCGAATCTTGATTTCGATGATGACGATCCAAACATGCGCGTGACTAGTGAAACAAACGCACGCGTTACAGACACCACTTTGTTTAGTGTTGGTGGTGAGTGGCAAGGCGATAAGCTGACCGCAAGTTTTGAAATTTCCTCAGCAGCGTCTGACACAAGCACGCCTAAGCTAAACACAACCATGAACTTCATCAACCCCAACACTCCTCTTGACGGTGGTGGTTATACTGTTACTGCCGCGACTGGCAATGACAACGCTGTACCCTATATTTATGATTTGTCTGGTGGTGCTCTAGCATTTGGTATCGATTTTGACAACGAATACGCTCCAACCGTTGCAGATTTGCTTTCAGCTGATAACTATGTGCTTCGTGCATTAGATGTGAGCCGTGACACACAAGAAAACAGCGATGACCAGTTCCGTGTTGACTTCTCTTACACTCTTGAAGAGTTTGGAATCACATCGATTGATGCCGGCTTGCGCTTCAACAGCACCTCTGCTGAATCAGTAACCATTAACGATAAGCTTGGTAACTTCAGCAAATTAGGTGACTCACCAAGAGCTTCTCTGTTCTCTGATGTTGTTGTTCCCGGGCCATCTAACTATGGTGATACGGGTGATCGTGAACTATTTGTTGGCGACTTCTTAATGATTGACGCAGACAAAGCCTTCTCTGATCCCGATGGCACAATCGATATCTTTGAATCTGCTTTTGCGGCCAACCGAGCACTATTCCCTGAAGGTACTGGCGCTACTTCATTAGGCCTAGAAGAAGACTTAAACGCATACTATCTAGTTGAAGAAGATACAACCGCGTTCTACACCCAAGCTAACTTCGAGTACGGCATGCTCAGCGGTAACATCGGGTTTCGGTATGTAGAATCCGAAATTGATTCGGTTGCTTATGGGACTGAAGTGAATGGTGTTCGCTCGTTAAAAACTACCAGTGGAAAGTACGATTTCTTCTTACCTCGTTTGAACTTAACCGCTCAAGTAACTGACGACGTAGTCATTCGTGCAGCCTACGGTTCAGATATTAGACGCCCTGACTTTAATGATCTAAATGAAGGCTTCACCTATAGTCAGTCTGAGACTTCTGTATTAGAGCTGGGCAACTCAAATCTTGAGCCAGAAGAAGTAGATTCTTTAGATCTTTCTGTTGAATGGTACTTTGCACCTTCTGCGGTAGCTAGTGTTGCTTTCTTCAAAAAAGATCGTAGTAATATTATTACTACGATCTTTAACGGTGCGCCCCTGACTGAAAGCACTACAACCGTTGGTGGTCTCGAACGTTCAAATGATCCATCATGTCCAGGCGGTGGTGTTTGGAACCCAACCGTTATACCTAATACCTTAGGTGATCCAAACACCGTAGGCTTGTGTGTTGACTCTAGCCAAAGAGGTAACGATTCTTCGACAACGACTCAAAAAGGCGTTGAGATGCAGGTTCAGTATGACCTCGCAGAGTTTGAGGACTCTCTAGGCTGGGCTTCAGGTTTTGGTTTCTTGGCTAACTACACTTGGCAGGAGTTTTCAGGTGGTTCACAAATTGATGAAACGTCTGGTCGTGGTCAAGCTGTGCTAGGTGATTTTTCAATACCTCAGGGGCTGCTAGAGTTCTCTGAAAATGCTTATAACATTACTGGCTACTACGAGAAGCACGGCCTTTCGGTCAGAATGCGTTACACATGGCGTGAAGCATTCCGTTCATTAGACTTTGCAGGCGGTGCTAGTGGCAGTAGTACCTATAGTTTCCCTGTTGTAAATCACGACAGAGGTCAGTTAAACGCTAGTGTTAGTTATGATGTTACCGATCAGCTAAACATTGGTGTTGAAGCGGTTAACCTGACCGAAGAAGGTATTCTTCAAACTTGTGTATCTGAGACTGGCCCCGTATGTTTTGCAGGTTATCCAGATCGTAGAATTACATTTGGTGCGAGTTACCGCTTCTAAGTTAGCTTAACTTGAATAATGTCTGGGCTTGCCCACAGCTGTCTCACCGCTTAACAGGCATTATTAGGTCAGTCTCAGATTTGAGGCTGACCTCCAGTCTAACAGAAACTTTATATGAAAATGTTATTTGGCAGACACTCACGTTTATGGTCAAACTTGCGCTTTATCCTCACAGCATAAGTTTCTGTAATAGTATTCTCCTCAGAATAGCCATTTTGAATGTGGCTCTCTTTTGCCGGTGCCTTGCACCGGCTTTTTTTTAACCACTAAAAAGTAAACAATAAAAAGGAAACTATCATGATTCGATATCTATCATTAAAATTACTGTTATTACTTGTGCTCGCACAAGGGTTGTTGATAAACAGTATCCAGGCCGAAATAATTTACTCAAATGGCTTTGAGAGCTTAAGTTTAGGCAAGGTAAATGACCGCGCTATCAAGCAATCTTGGGATACGCGTTACGCAAAAGGACCCGATGAAGGTCGAGTAGAAATTGTTACCGATTCTAATTCGGGTAAAGCGGCAAAGATAACTTATCCCGCCTACAGTAACCAATCAACCCCTAGCGGCGCCACATGGGAGACCAACTTATCGCAAAGCCGCGATGAAATGTATATGTCTTACTGGGTTAAGTTTGATCACAATTTTGACTTTGTTAAGGGCGGCAAAATGCCCGGCCTTGGCGGCGCTACTAACTTCCCCTACGGCGACAACGGCTTTACCACTCGACTAATGTGGCGCGAGCAAGGTAAGTTAGAGTTTTATGTACATGGCTATGAAGTAAACAATAGCAATGGTGCCGAGCCTTATCGGATCTTTTGGGATGATGCCGGCTACCACGCGAAAGTGGTTCCAGGCCAATGGCATCACATAGAAATACGCCAAAAGCTCAACACCCCAGGGCAGCGCGACGGTATATTACAAGGCTGGCTAGACGGCGAGCTAGTCTGTGACGACACCGACAACACAGGGGTGCGCGCACTGGGCCACAGCAATACGCAATTAAATCATCTGTACTTCTCGACCTTTTTTGGTGGTTCAAGCGCGCCCGTAACACAGTGGCAACCCACCTCCGACGTGTACGCCATTTATGATGACTTTATTGTATCGAGCAATCCGATTGGTATGAATGCACTACCCAATTCCGGCAATGCAAGCTCTAGTAGTTCAACTGCAGGCAGCTCATCTAGTAGTTCAAGCTCTAGCAGCACCAACGGCAATTGCATGACCATCCCTGACGGCTCTGGTAAACATGAAATTAATCTCTACCATTATTCATGCTTACAGTTTACCAGCAACCTTGCCGGAAAAACCTTTGCCGTGTGGGATAGTGACGCACAACCGTCTTGCGACTTTAGGGGATCCATTCAATCAGTGGATGGCAGTGGTTCTGTAACCGTACCCGACAACTATCAAGCAACAAATTCTTTGACAGGTACTAAACTCAACATCAATGCTAGCAACGGCTGTAATTATCTTAAAGTTAGAGCCTTATAATCACTATTTTTTCAGAGTGAAAATAGCCAGTCTAGCTCTATACCTAGGCTGGCTGATAATTTAAACAGTTTGTTTAAAGTGAAAACAGCCCAGGCAACCAAGTCGACAACGTTGGAACGCAAATAATAATTAACAGAGCAATAAACATCGCTAAATATAAGGGCAACAATGGTGAAATGATTTTAGAAATCGAGGTCTTTCCAATACTGCAACCGACAAAAAGTACACTGCCAACCGGCGGGGTACAAAGACCAATCGACAAGTTAAGAATCATAATGATACCAAAGTGGATAGGCGAAATACCAAGCGCCTCTACAATAGGTAAAAATATCGGGGTAAAGATCAGCACTGCTGGGGTCATATCTAAAAACGTACCTACCAACAACAACAGTAGGTTAATCATTAGCAACACAACAATCGGGTTATTACTAAAGCCCAAAAAGAACTGACTAATAGACTGCGGGATATTCTCGTAAGATAACACCCAAGACATAGCCGACGACGCAGCAATTAACAGCATAACAATCGCGGTGGTACAAACAGATTTATTCAACACCCCTGATAAATCTTTAAATTTTACTTCTTTATAAACAAATGTTGATAAAACAAATGAATACAGCACTGCAATGGCACCCGCTTCAGTCGGGGTAAAGTAACCCGAGACAATACCACCTATCACCAATATCACTAAAAACAAACTTGGTAGAGCATCAAACGTTTTTTTAAAAACCTGTCCCGATTGTTTTTCAGAAGATTCTCCATAACCTTTCATCTTGGCGTAAATTGCACTGGCGATCATCAAACACAGAGCAACAATTAACCCAGGAAGATATCCCGCTAAAAATAATGCAGCAATAGAGACACCACCACTGGCAAGAGAGTAAACAATTAAAATGTTACTAGGCGGAATCAACATACCTGTGGTCGAGGCAGTCACTGTCACCGCCGTTGAGAACTCACGACTGTAACCGTCCTTCTCCATCTCTGGTATGACAAAACCACCAATCGCGGAGGTAGCCGCAACCGCAGAGCCAGAAATAGCACCAAATAGCGTACAAGATAAAATATTAACAAACGCCAAACCACCGGGCAGTCGTCCCACCATAATTTTGGCAAACTCAATTAACCGATGAGCGATACCGCCTTGGCCCATTAAAAATCCAGACAGAATAAAAAATGGAATTGCCAAAAGAGCAAAACTATCAACACCAGCCGACATACGCTGGGCCATTGTGGTGGTAGTTGAGACAAAGTCTAAACTTAATAGCAATGAGAAAAATCCCGATAGCGCGATTGCCACACCGATAGGAACATTTAGCAGCAATAGTGCAACAAAACTTGATATTAAAATAACAACGGAGATATCCATGAGCTTCTCACTAATTATTGGAGTAGTTTTTAAAGGATTCGGCCGAAAACAATAGAAACAGCAGGCCACTAATAGGAATTGCCAAATACACAATACTTATGGATAACCCCAAAGACGCCGATTTTTGATCAAGCTCCCAAGCCAGATACGCCAAACAGCTGCCTCCAACGATCAAAATACAGACACTAAACAACACGACAAACAATAGAATAGTTTTTACGATTTTGGCTTGTGCGGCTGGCGAGAACTTTTCAACAAAGTAATCCAAGCCTAAATGAGCACCTTTCCTAAATGCATGAGCCGAACCTAAAAATGCAATCCAGATCAAGAAAAACCGTGCTAGCTCTTCAGTAAATGAGCTTGGATCATTGGTAAAAAACCGGGTGACTACCTGCCAGGTAACATTTAGCACCAATGCTACCATTAGGGCACTGGTAAACACTTCTAAAAAATAATCTACCCGGTTACACACTTTAGACAGGGACATTAGCGAACCTCCTGTATACTTTTAAATAATTCGCCATGTTCAGAGTTTGCAAGCGCATCGTGGATGGGTTTGACACTGTCGACAAACAATTTTTTATCGGCCACAACAACTTCAACACCAGCCTCGCGCACTGCTGCCAATGACTCCAGGCTTACCTTACGCCAAAGCTTTCGCTCATAAGCTACCGAGTCAGCCATAGCTTGCGCAACCCAACCACGCTGTTGCACGGTTAATTTACCCCAACTTTTGGTGCCGGTAATAACCACATCTGGAATAGAGGTGTGCTCATCAAGAATTAAATACTTCGCCACTTCATAGTGCTTTGATAAATAGAAGCTTGGCAGATTGTTTTCGGCCCCATCCACCACCCCTTGCTGTAATGAGGTATACAGTTCGCCCCACGATATAGGGGTAGGCGAGCCACCCATGCTTTTTACCATAGCCACAGCCGATGGACTGTTCATTACCCGGATCTTCATGCCTTTTAAATCACTGGGTGAGTTAACAGGGTCTTTAGTGGTATAAAAGCTCCGGCTGCCAGCATCGTAGTAACCCAAGCCTTGTATTCGGTAGGGTGTACCCGAATTTAGTAAATCTTTCCCGATTGGTCCATTAAGTACCCGCCACAGATGTTCGCCATCGCGAAACAAGTACGGCACGCTAAATATCTTCATTTTAGGAATAAACGGCTCAAGTGAGCTGGCCGACACCTTTGTAAAATCGATGCTACCTATTTGAATCAACTCAATGAGTTCGCGCTCGCTACCCAGCTGGCCCGACGGGTAAATCTGAACCGTCATTTCGCCCTGGGAGTATTTCGCTAGCTGCTCGGCAAAAAATACCATCGAGAGGTGCACCGGATGTTTTGCGTCTAACCCGTGGGCTAACTTTAATACTCGCGCTTCATGGCCCTTACCGCAGGAGGCAAGCACCACACAAATAAACGTTAACAAGACTAATTTTATCGTTATAGTTTTCACAAGTTTTATCTCAATGTTTGATATTTTCTCGATCGACAATGGCGCCAGGATGTTGTATTACGTACGCCGCGCAGGCTTGGCCATCAACTATAGAATCTGCCACCGACTTACCCAGTGATTTTGCCGCAATGTAAGCACCATTAAATGAATCGCCGGCCGATGTCGTATCAACCGGTTTAACAATAGTTTTTAATGGATGGCGCGACAACTCGCCGTTAATAAGACTATAACAGCCGTTTTTGCCATCTTTAATAACCACTTCGTTAACCCCCAGCTGGCGATAATGCTCAACACAGGCATCTATAGTGGCAAATCCAAATAGCTCTTGCTCGTCGTCAAAACTGGGTAAGGCAATATCCACCTGAGCTAAAATTGTGCTTATGGCATCCTGTGCCTGTGCCGGCGACTGCCAACCTTTAGCACGGTAATTAGTATCAAAAGCTACAACCCCACCACGCGCTCGGTGTGCGGTTAAAAACTCTAGTATTGCGCGGCGGTCTGCAGTATCAAACAACGACAGTGTGATGCCACTGAGATAAAAAATAGCAACGTCTGCCAGCTCAGTTAGCGCTTCGGGTTTTAGTTTAATTAGATCTTTTACCGGTGCCGCTTGACGCCAATATTCAAAACTGCGCTCGCCGTTGTCATCGGTAGCAATGATATACAGGCCTGGCACCTTGCCATCAAAACGCCTTACCAGCTCGGTGCCAACCCCTTCTTGACGCCATCTACCTATTAAGTAATCACTGTATTGGTCGCAGCCCAAAGCCGTTAAGAAACTTACATCGGCACCGGCACGGGCCATATAAACCGCCGAGTTTAAAGTGTCGCCGCCATAGGCAAGTCGGTAGTCTTGGCCGCCGAACTGAGACAGTTCGAGCATGCATTCGCCAAAGGTAACAATTTTATTTTTCATAAATAAACACTACGTTTACGACTTATTGTCATTATCAACCCACTTAATTGGTAATACCACCTTACCATGATATGATATATCTTGCCAAATACAAAAACAAAATTTAAATATCAATCAAATGAGTTCAATGATTGCGTTAACTTGGTTAATATATGCTAACAATTGCAACCAGCCTCGCCGTATCCAAAGTCTCTGGATACTGGCGATTATCGAAGGCCTGGCACCAGGCTTTTCCCAAATCTTTAGTGGGTTAGTACAGTGGAATTTCGCACGATCAAAACAGACCGTTTATATGTCAAGGTGGCCGAACAACTTTCCGGATTGGTGAAAGACGGAACCCTGAAACCTGGAGATAAATTCCCACCTGAGCGTGATTTAGCCGAAAAGCTTGGAGTGAGTCGCCCAACAATTCGCGAAGCTATGATCGCCATGGAGCTATCTGGAATCATCGAAATTCGCACCGGTTCTGGCATTTATGTATCCCATACTAAACCCAAACTAGACACCGCCGATAAAGGCGTTGGCCCTTTTGAGATCTTAGAAATCCGCTATATTTTAGAGGCTGAAGCGTGTGCTTTAGCTGCCGCCCGGATTACCGACGAGCAAATAGCTCAACTCAAGATGGCCCTACGAGATATGGCCGAAGAAGAAAAGCACGATGACGCGTCAGAAAAAGCCGATTGGACTTTCCACAAAATCATTGCTGATGCCAGTCAAAACAGCGCGATCTCAGCGGTTGTCAATTGGCTATGGGAATTACGCAATGAGTCTGAGCTGAGCACGGCGTTTCTTGCCCGCCTTAGAAAAGAGGGAGTTCACCCCTCTATCGAAGATCACAAGCGTATCGTCGAAGCGCTAGAACAAAGAAATCCAGAGAAAGCTCGTAATGCCATGCGGGTTCACATCGATAACGCCTCTGAAGCCGCCGCAACCCATTTTGGCCGGCCAAACTAAAAGCTGGCCGGCTTTTATTAACGGGTAATTACCACACTAATTGCCCGCTCAACACCCTCTTCCTGAATTTTGATTAGATGCCGAATAATTGCATCGGTAAATTCGGCATCGCTCTGCAACGGCTGAGGAAAAACTCCTGCCTCGGCAATAAGATGTTGCACCACAGCTTCAGCGCTATCGATATTAGCCGCAACAATTGTCTCTAACAGGGCTAAATTTGGATCATTTACCGAGTAGCCTTTAGTTTTTTGATAAACCATTAAATAACTTACCCAAGCCGCCACTGACAGCGCAATAAACTCTGCCGATATACCTTTATTGTTTAAATCCAACGCCGAAAAAAGTAATCGTTGCGGTAATTTTAGCGAACCATCGGTAGCCACTTGAGCATTTCGATAGGGCACATACTTATTTTCAAATCGCTCGATAATCGTCTCGCTATATGCCGTAATATCAATGCCTCGCGGCACCTCAAGTGACTGGCTTTGCTCGTCACCCATTAAACGCCTGATAAACTCTTGCACTGTCGGCCTAGCAATGGTTTCGTGAATATACTCATCGCCCAGTAGCGTGCCAATATAAGCTATAGCGGAGTGGCAGCCGTTCAGCATTCGCAGTTTAAGTTTTTCATAAGCGGCGACATCCGTAACCAGCAACGCGCCGGCGGCTTCCCACTCGGGTCTAGTGCCGGCAAAATTATCCTCAATAACCCACTGCCTAAAGGGCTCGCACAATAGTGCCCCTTCATCCACAAGACCCACCGCCTCGGAGATCGCCTCAATCACTTGCGCTGTTGCTGCCGGGACAATTCTATCTACCATGGTCGAGCAAAATTTAACGTTGGCGTCGATCCACAGTCCCAGATCGGTATCTAGCGTATAGGCAAAATCTTTAACAACATTTTTTAAAATTTCGCCATTGTTAGGCAAGTTATCGCAGCTAATAATCGTTAAGCCAGCCAGTCCCATATTTTTACGCTTTAACAGCCCGTGCGCTAAATATGCCGGCATAGTAGTAGGTAAGCCCGACTTAATATCGGCTGCCACATCAGCGTTTGACGTATCTAAATGTTGATTTTTTTGGCAGTAGCCTTTCTCAGTCACGGTGATGGTGACTATTTTGGTAGGCTCGCTCGCAAGCTGCTCGAGTACGCTATTGGGGTCTTCACTGCCCACGACTATATCTTCTAGACAGGTAATACAACGCAAATTGGTACGCGATAAAGAACGCTCCATTATGGTGTATAAATAATCTTGTTGTTTTAGCGTATTGCGCACCCCTGGACTGCGCAAGCTAACCCCGACAATAGTCCAATGACTACCGGTTTTATCATTCGCTATTTGAGTATACAGCGCCTGATGTGCTCGACTAAAAGCACCAATACCAATGTGCACAATTTTATGATCGCTGGGTTTTTTATTAACCGACAAAGCGGTAAACGCCGGCGCTTCAGAAAGATTAGCAATATTTAAAGGCTTTTGTGGTTTCATAGGTGATACGCCTTTTTAGCCAAATTGTAGGTTAAGTCTAGCGCCACCTCGTGGGCCTCCTCTAGACTCAGGCGACCACTGGCAACTAAACCCGCTAAAAAGGCGCAATCACAGCGGCGCGCTACATCGTGCCGTGCAGGTATAGACAAAAATGCTCGGGTGTCGTCATTAAAACCGACGGTATTATAAAAGCCCGCAGTCTCAGTCATTTGCTCACGAAAACGCTTCATACCTTCGGGGCTATCGTGAAACCACCACGCGGGCCCCGCCTTAAGACTTGGGTAGTGTCCTACTAATGGCGCCAATTCACGAGCGTAGTTAGTTTCATCTAAGGTAAACAAAATTATTTCTAAATTTTTATTGTTACCCAGCTTAGATAACAACGGCCTTAGGTTATTAACAAACTCAGCCTTTACCGGTATATCGGCGCCTTTATCGCGGCCAAATTTTTCGTACAAGGATTGGTTGTGGTTTCTAAAGCTACCGGGATGAATCTGCATCACCAAACCATCGTCGATGCTCATCTTCGCCATCTCGGTTAGCATTTGCGCTCGAAACAATTCGGCTTCAGCGGCACTCGCATTGCCGGAGCGAACGGCAACATAAAGTGCCGCCGCCTCTTGATCCGATAAATCGGCGGTAGCCGGCGTCGGGTGGCCATGATCGCTCGAGGTTGCACCGTGCTGCTTAAAAAACTCTCGTCGATTACGCAACGCATTAAGATAACCGGCGTAACTTGCTACACTCTCACCAGTTAAAATTTCTAACCGATCAATATTAGCGTTAAACTCGGCATGCTCTGGGTCTATCACATTATCGGGCCGAAAGGCGGTAATCACTCGGCCGCCCCAATCTGATTCGGCAATAACGCGGTGATGCTGAAGTGAATCTAACGGTGATTCAGTCGTGGCTAACAGCTCAATATTAAATCGATCAAACAGCTGCCGCGGCTTAAAATTCTCTTGCGCAAGACACTCTAAAATTGTGTCGTAATATAAATCGGATGTTTCAGCCGACAGCACTAATTGCAGATCAAACACATTTTTAAACACATAATCTAACCACAAACGACTTGGGGTTGCGCGAAATAGCCAATAGTGATTAGCAAATTTTCGCCACGCCTCTCTTGGATCTACCCCAGGCTTTACCACACCAGCGGGGCCGGCTATACCTAAATCGGCCAAATCGACACCCTGGCTGTACAGCATCCTAAACACATAATGATCGGGCGTAACCAATAGCTCAGTAGGGTTACTAAAATTAGCATTGCCCGAAAACCAACTCGGGTCAGTGTGACCATGAGGGCTGATAATAGGTAAGTTATGTATATTGCAGTACAGCTCGCGAGCCACGGCGCGCGCGCTTGGCTCGACCGGAAACAATCGATCTTCATTTAAGATTAAGGGTGTACTCACAGCTAACTCCACATTTGCAAAAGCGATACACGTCGCGCACCTCGCCACACATAAAACGGTAAAACCACCTTGCCAATATAACGACAAGAAGCTCGATTTACAACAAAGTACCCCAGATGATGCAGGTTTCAGCCTCTTACCACCCATAAATCGAGTCTCTTATTGCCATAATCACTGATTCAAAGTCGTTAAATCTCAGTTTAATTGAATCTTTTCGACCACCTTTATAGTCTTTTTGACCCTAAGGATCCATTATTGGTAGGGTTGTCATACCAATTTTTTTAATCTATCCTTTGCTCAGATACTGTACGAACTTTTGCCAGTCAGTTCCTGGCTCGACTCATTCATCCCGTTAATTTCAGGACTACTTTTCGTGATAAATCTAGACAGCTCTACCACGGCTCGCCGGTCATTAATTATCGCCAACTGGAAACTCAATGGCGGCATCGACCTTATGTGTAATTCAATCGCCTCATTGGTTGGTAAAGAGTTTGATACCGATATTGCCGTGTGCCCGCCCTATATTTATATACGCGACATGCTGAGTTTGCTGTTTCACTCCGAGGTAAAAATAGGTAGCCAGAATGTGAGTAAATTTGAGTCTGGCGCTTACACCGGTGAAACCTCAGCCGAGATGCTGAAAAAAGTAGGCTGTTCGCTGTGCCTTATTGGTCACAGTGAGCGGCGCCAGATGTTTCGTGAAAACAACATAAGCTGCAACATTAAAGTTAAAAACGCCCTAACCCATGGCTTGATCCCGGTTTTATGTATTGGTGAAAACTTAGAAGAAAAAGATGCCGGAATCACCAAAGATATTATTTTTCGGCAACTCGACGAAGGATTAAACGAAATAGATATTAGTAGAGGTGAAGTGTGTATCGCCTACGAACCCATTTGGGCAATTGGCACCGGTAAATCTGCTGTTCCGGAAGAAGCTCAACAAGTTCATAAATTTATTCGTGAGTGCATAACCGATAAGTTTAACAATGAGTTTTCCCAAAAAACCAGGATTCTCTATGGCGGTAGTGTAAGCCGCAAGAACGCTTGCGAGCTTTTAGAAAAAACTGATATCGACGGTTTACTGGTAGGCGGTGCGAGCCTAGATCCTGCGCATTTTTTGCAGATTTGTACCCAGTGCGAACTAAAATAACTCTTACGGAGAAGCTATGAACACTGCAGTAAAAAATATTCAGCCAGGCGTTGTTACTGGTGCTGATGCCGAAGCCATCTACAACCATGCACTCAAACACGGCTATGCCCTGCCCGCGGTTAATGTAGTTGGAACCAACTCTGTTAACGCCGTATTAGAGTCCGCTAAAGCGGTAAACTCGCCAGTTATTATTCAATTATCTAATGGCGGTGCTGGATTTTTTATCGGCAAAGGGGTAGGCGCTGATGCCATAGAAAACTCAGTACGCGGCGCTATTGCTGCTGCTGCCTATATAGATATTGCTGCAAAGTTTTACGGTGTAGCGGTTATCTTGCACACCGACCATGCAGCTAAAAAATTGCTGCCTTGGATAGACGGACTGCTAGAGGCCAACCAAAAAAGCTTAGCCGCTACCGGTCGCACGCTGTTTAGCTCACACATGCTGGATTTATCAGAAGAGCCATTAGCCGAGAACATTGCCACCTCTGCACACTATTACCAAAAACTGCACGATTTAGGAATGGGAATAGAAATTGAACTGGGCTGTACCGGTGGTGAAGAAGATGGTGTGGACAATAGCGATATGGATAGCAGCCAGCTTTACACACAACCAAGCGAGGTTGCAGAAGCCTATAAGGTGTTAGCCAAGATCGGTTCTAATTTCACCATAGCCGCGGCGTTTGGCAATGTTCACGGCGTTTATATGCCCGGCAATGTACAGCTGCAACCAGAGATACTAAAAAACTCACGAGATTACTTGCGCGACATACAAGGCGATACCATAAACCCGCCTCTGCGCTACGTATTCCATGGCGGCTCAGGCTCATCACTGGCCGACATACAACAGGCTATCAGCTACGGTGTGGTTAAAATGAATATCGACACCGACACCCAATGGGCTAGCTGGCAAGGTGTATTTAATTATTACAGTGAGAACGCCGGCTATCTACAAGCACAAATCGGCAACCCCGATGGCCAACACAAACCTAACAAAAAGTTTTACGACCCAAGAGTATGGCTACGCAAAGCCGAGCTTTCTATGGTCGAACGCTTAAAAACCACCTTCTCTGACCTCAACTGTTGTAACCGCTATGAATAGTCTACATTTTAAAAGCTTCGAAAACTTTTTATTGTCGAGCGCTATCGAGCTGGAATTAAGTACTGTCGTTAAAGATATAGTTTCAGCTTGTACCGATATCTCTAAAGTTTTATCTTGCTGCACCATCGAGGGCTTAACCGGCGCTATTGAGCAACAAAACAGCTCGGGCGAAACGCAAAAGCAGTTGGATGTACTGAGTAATCAGATTTTAAAAGATAAACTGTGCTTAAATAAATCGGTAAAGTATATCGCCTCAGAGGAGGAAAATAACGTTGTTAGCGCATCACCTAGCGGTAAGTTCGCGGTCGCGTTTGACCCTCTCGATGGCTCAACCAACATAGATGTTAACGGTTCGGTCGGCACTATTTTTTCTATCTTGCCGGCGCTTAAAGATGGCAGCCCCGAGGCATCATTTTTTCAAGCCGGCAACCAGCAACTATGTGCCGGCTACATCCTTTACGGACCCGCTACCCAGTTAGTAATTACCTTTGGCAAGGGCACCTATATTTTTACCCTACAGCCAGATGCCAACATGTTTATGCTTACCGAAAACAAAACCTCTATCCCTAAAGAGACATCTGAGTTTTCGGTCAACATGGCCAACACCCGCTACTGGAAGCGTGAATTTGGCAACTATATTCAACACTTATTAGACGGCAGTAGTGGCCCGCGACAAAAGCCCTACAACATGCGCTGGGTCGGTGCCATGGTGGCCGATATTCATCGGGTTATTTGTCGCGGTGGGGTATTTTTGTACCCATCAGACAAACGGGAGAAGCTGCAAACTGGCAAGCTTAGGCTGGTTTACGAGGCAAGCCCAATGGCGCTCATTATTGAAAACTGCGGCGGCAGTGCCTTTAATGAAAGCACCTCGCTGCTCAGTGTAGTCCCAACCTCGCTGCACCAAAAAGTACCTGTTATTGCCGGTTCGACCAACGAAGTGCACACCTGCTTGAACTATCTATAAATCTCTGTGTAACCGCCAGCTCGTTGATACAAAACAAGTTATAGACGTGCTGGCCAAAACACCAACACACACCTGCAAGCCTAATATTCAGTCATCCCCATCGGCTTATCATTGCCTTTACCTCACACTCAATATAAAATTAAGTTTATATATAAAAATTAATTAAACCTGTGAGGCCCACCTTGAATATCTTACCCAAGCTCAGCATGCTGCTTTTAACGCTTAGCCTCGCCTCCTGCGGTAGCGGAGGCGGCGGCACTAGCGGCTCCAGTATTGCACCGGTGTCATCCTCTGCTAGCGTAGCCAGCTCTGAAGCCTCCAGCTCATTATCCTCAACTCTCTCATCCAGCAGTCACAGTAGCGCCAGCTCAGATAGCAGTGGTTTGCTCAGCAGTGTCACCCTAACCCAACACATGGGTGTGGGCTGGAACCTCGGCAACACCCTTGAAGCGATAGGCAGTGAGACGGCCTGGGGCAACCCTAAAGCATCACAAGAGTTAATCAGCGCGGTAAAAGCCGCGGGCTTTGACACCATCCGCCTGCCCGTTGCCTGGAGCCGCTTTAGCGATGAAGCTAACTTTATTATTGAGCCCAGCTGGATGGCGCGAGTAGAAGAGGTGGTTAACTACGCCCTAAAGGCCGACCTGTACGTGCTGCTTAATATCCACTGGGACGGCGGTTGGATGCAACCGACCTACGCCGAACAGGAGTACGTTAATGAGCGCTTAGCCATTATGTGGACGCAGATCGCCGAGCGGTTTAACAACTACGACAAACGTTTACTCTTTGCCGGTACCAATGAGGTATTGGTAGAGGGCGATTACGGCTCCCCAACGGCGGAATACTACACCGTACAAAACAGCTTTAACCAAACCTTTGTGGATGCTGTGCGTGCCACTGGGGGTAACAACGCATCCCGCTTTTTAGTGGTGCAGGGGTTTAATACCAATATCGACCACACCGTTAATTTTGCCGTTATGCCTACCGACTCGGCCAGCGATAAACTACTGATGGAGGTCCACTATTACGACCCATTCAACTTTACCCTAAACGCCGACAGCAGCATCACCCAATGGGGCAACAGCGCCAACGACCCGGCCAGAACTGAAAGCTGGGCACACGAGGATTTTCTCAACGCCCAAATGCTAAAAATGCAGGACGCCTTCGTCGACAAAGGTATTGGCGTTATTCTGGGTGAGTATGGCGCAATTCGTCGCGAGCAAATCGCCGGTCACGAAGCCTATCGTATCGCCTGGAACAAGGCCGTTACCGCATCGGCAATAACTCATCAAATTGCCCCGGTTTACTGGGACAACGGCGGCACAGACAATGGCAGTATGGGGCTGTTTAATCGCGACAGCGGCGAACAGGTATATCCAGAGCTGATTCAGGCCATTACCCACAGTACACAATAGCCAAAACACTCTCTACATAAAAAGGCGATCCACAGCGGTCGCCTTTTTTGTTGCTAGAGAACCGTAACCCAAGTATTGAAAATACCTATAACCCAGCTGTATTACCCTTAAAAAACCCTCCGTCACTCTAAAAACCTCCAGTACGCTTACGCATCGCAATTGTCATGCAAAGCACCATAGGGCAGACTAAAGCACATTATTAACGAGGCGCTGCCCCCTCGCCACCAGGAGAGTAACCACCATGGCCTTTGATTATGGCTCGCTTGACCTTGGCCCTAAAAACCCCCT
>NZ_LFIJ01000002.1:467532-497909 GCF_001187555.1 Gilvimarinus polysaccharolyticus
GCAGCCGCGGGTGCAGTACAAACAGCCCTCGGAATACTGCTGTTGGTATCGGCAACTCACTATATTGAGCAAAGCTCGGTGGCGGCCTGGATCTTGGTGGCTTTTGGGGTATTTATTGTCACCGGCGGGTTGCGGCGTTTGGGCGGCGGCCTGTTTGCCACCTTGCGTTATTTTGTCGGTCGCAACCCGCCCACCTCACTGGCAAGAAACTTTGCCAGTTCTGAGGCGAGCAATGCCGGCCTTGAGCAGCAGTACGTCGCCTATACCGACAAGACTCTTGAAGAGATGTTAATGGGGCGCAAAAACGCCACGTTTGTCGAACCCATAGGTTTACTTGCGCGACTACTGCACAGCTTGTTTCCGCGCCTGCTGTATATGCCCTACCCAATTCGTAACGCGGCCCAACAAGTATTTGGCGCCTGGGTAAAAACCCTTACCGCCATTATTGCTTACGCGGTGGTAGCGTTTGTATCTCTGACTGGACTGGCCGGTGAATGGGGACCATTGTTGTTTCCGTTTTACTCGTTACTGCTAGCAGTGGCCCTTGGTTTTATTTGGCGCAGCGCCGGCAAAGGCATCGACCGCCGGCTGGGCCGCACCGTGCCTGCTTTAGGCGCTGGTGGTTTGGTTGGCGTTATTATTTGGGCGCTGATTATTCCCGCGGTTATAGCGCTGGCACTGCCATTGTTAGCTGCGGGCAACGAGGCCACCGTGCAAGAAGCTATAGATTCGCGCAACAGCCTATTACAAAGCTTACATATTTGGCTTTATATTGCCGGCACCTTAATAACCGCTACCGGTGTTTGTGTCGCGGTGGGTTACTTACTGGCCCGACGGTTGCGCTACACCCAACCACAAACTGAAGTATCAGAGCTGCGAGAAAATTGGCAAGAATCAGTTCACCCCAATGAGATTTTTATTAACCTAGATAACCTAGTCATGGCCAACCGCCGTTACAAAGAGGTGCCCAACCGAGTTTACCGCGAGCTGGACCCGACCCTTAACGAACAAATCGATGGCAAAGGTGATTTTAGCGGACAACTATTACAAGAAATTCAACCCAAAGTAGCCCCGATGGATTTGGGTAAAAGCTTTAACAGCTGGCGTTTTTACAGTGCTTTAGCCGGCCAAGTCATGTTTGTATTAGCAGCGATTTTTACTTTGTTTGCAGCCTATCAGGTCGTTGATTTATATACCTTAAGCAATAATTTAGACGCGCAACACAGCCAAGTTTTAAGCCAGTGGAGTATACCCGAGCCCTTAAAAAATCCCCTGCTATGGCTGCTGCATTTATTATTGCTAGGATTTTTATGCCGCGCCTTTGGCCGAATTCTAGCCAACACCTCCCGTCTCTTTTACGCCGAAATACAGTTTGAATCGCTGTTGGTGTACTTTAAATGCGAAGGCACTTTTACCGAATCAAAAATCTCTACCGGTACCGGCATCCACGACAGCACCCGCTCAGAAAACACACTGGTACGCAGCTCTATTACACCGTGGGTGATTGCCTCGCGCTTAGTCTCGACCACCTTTGCCGACACCGGTATGCGCAACTTAGAATATCCCAGGTATATTTTAGAGATGCACAAAGCCGAAGGTGATTTAAGCAGTATTCGTAACGATGTTATTGCCTTCTTAAAAGATCGCGAATCTATCGCCTCGATAACCAGCGAGCGGGATCTGGGTAATGCCAGCCAGATTCATCAGATAAACCAACAAACCCGAGCATTAACCCAGGCCGATGAACAACAATCACTCGAAAAAGATGCTGAGCTGGGCGGCTATTTAAGACGAGAAGATGAACTGTCTGACAACGACGACGATAAGTCCGTGTAAAACCTTAGCTAGCTTAACTCGCTAAGTAAAAAACGCCGGAGCCTAACCGCCCGGCGTTTTTTTAAAACCAGTTCTAAGGCGATATATATTGCTGTATCAACGGTATTAATTTATTTGCCAACAACTGATAACCGTACTCGTTGGGGTGCAGTAAATCGGGCATAATTTCTTTTGATAAATTACCGTCTTTGTCTAAAAACACGCTGTTGATATCAGCAAAAATAACTCGCTCGCCATCAGCTAGATTACGCAATCGCGCATTACTTAAAGCGTTGTTGCGCCGCAGGTAATCATCAGCACTCGCGCCGCGAGGAAATATCGCCAACATTAACACCCGACTACCGGGCAGCCGACTCTTTAGTTCGGTTAATATTTGCTCCACGCCGCGAGCAATAACAACGGGGTCATCTTGCCGGTGGCCGGTGTTGTTAGTGCCGATCATTAACACCACTAACTCGGGATTAATGCCATCCACCTCGCCGTGCTGCAAACGCCACAAGACATTTTCTGTGCGGTCGCCACTAAAGCCTAAATTTAAACTGGGCCACTCGGCAAACGCTTGGTCAAACACAAGCTTACCCGATTCCTCCCAGCCCTGAGTAATTGAATCGCCGATAAAAACTAACTGTGGGTCGCTCGAAATCACACTGTTAAGCTTTTGCTCATGCCTTGGTAGCCACCAGCTTTTGGCCCAGTGCTCATCCAGTGGTGCGGGCGTTACCGACACGGTTTGATAATCGGGACAATTAAATACAATATCGACCTGAGGCATGCGAGCCTCTATACGCATATCACTCAGGGTTAATTTTCCACTCCCTCCGGTGGCAAATCGCAACGGCGTACGCTCTGCAAACAATGTGTCGTTAGCGCGCAATACGCACGCCATTGGCAACGCCACCGTTTGTAGCCCCTGATTGAGCATTGGCAACACTTGATTAGTTAACGATAATCGACGTTCACAACCATCACCGCACAAACGTGCAAAATCAAAACCGGCGTTATTAAACTGCTCTAAATGTAAATTAAAAACATAGGCACCGCTGCGGTAACCTGACAAGTTTTTTGGCTCGGGAAATTCAATTTCAAACCCGGCCCACCAGCTATCGTGCCAACTTACTTCTATGCTGTCGGACAATCGGTTAATACTAATGGCACGCTCATTATCGCCCAGCGTTAATACGCCTGAGGCCATTAACTTGCGCTCATCGTGGGTAAAAAGTGTTAGTTTTGTAGTATCGCCAGAAAGCAATTGAACGGTACCGGATGGAGCGTTTTTACTCACTATGGAGCAGGCCGTTAAAGCCACAGCCAGCGCACCTAATATCAATTTTTTAAACATGTTACTACCTTTTATTATGATTAAATAAATCCTTAAAAAGTGCTAATACTATTTACGCATGTTTGCTTAAGACGACAACACCCAAGCGAATTTATAGCCAGAATTTAAGTGTTGTAGCGGAACTTATTAAATATTTTTCAGTGGCAAACAAGCGGGACCAATAGGTTCAAAAGATTTATAAGTAAGAATAAACTCCTGATGGCCAAGCGCCTCTGAAACACTACGCTGGCCGCCGGCTACCGCCAACACAGTGCGGTAAATTTCATCGCCCACGACATCAAGACTCGCCTCGCCGGTAAGAATTCGGCCAGCGTTAATGTCCATATCTTCAGCTAAACGCTGGTATGTTTCGGGATTGGCGCAGACTTTAATCACCGGTGATATCGCCGAGCCAACGACCGAACCACGACCGGTGGTAAACAAGGTTAAGTGACAACCACAGGCAATCATCTCAACGATTTCCGCGTTATCGACTATATTGGGAAACCCAAAACGCGGCTCACCATCGGGCACCACATCAAGTAAGTACAAGCCGCCGCGGGGCGGTATATCACCGGGTTTTATTAAACCGCTAATAATTGACGAACCCGACTTAGAGTAGGCACCCATGGATTTTTCTTCGAGAGTGGTCAGTCCGCCATCGGCATTACCTGGGGCAAAACTACCAAAGCCCATAATGCGATAATAGCGCTCGGCTTTGGCAACACACGCTTGAATCAAACTGCCCAGGGTTGGGTTAACCGCGCGCGCGGCCATAATCTCTTCACAGCCAACAAGCTCGCCGGTTTCTTCAAATATGCAGGCAACATCTTGCGCGACTAACTTGTCGAAACAACGCCCTACCGCTGGGTTGGCAGTGATGCCACTGGTGCCATCACTGCCGCCACAAATTGTCCCAACAACTAATTCATTCAATGCCATAGGCACCGACTGCTGACAGGCCAACTGGGCGCGCAACTGTACAACCAAAGCAATACCTCGATCGGTGGTTGTACGTGTGCCGCCACACTCTTGAATAACCAGTAACTCTACGGGTCGACCGCTGGCAGCAACCGCATCACGCAATGCGTCGCGATCCATACTTTCGCAGCCAAGCGATACCAATAACACCGCACCAACGTTAGGATGAGTACACACAGCGCGCATCATATCGCTGGCGTATTGATTGGGGTAACAGCCGGGAAAACCAATCAGATGTATATCCAAATCATCAAAATGGTTAACAATACGACGACTAACATGGTGCGCGCACTCGACCAAATAGGCCACCACCACCACATTGCGAATACCTTTGCGACCATCGTCACGCATATAACCTTGCAGAACTGGCCGAGATTCACTCACCGCTGTTGCTCCTATAAGGATTCTGTTGAATAACACTTTGACGCGTATGGCTGGCTAAATAATCACTTTGCAAATTGTGTAAATGGACTAGCCCTCCGGCTTTTACGGGATGAAATAACGAACCGATAGGTACACCGTAGCGCATTATTTTTGTGCCTACCGATAAATCAAACCGAGCCACTTTGTAACCTACTGGTATCGGCTCAACCATTTGGTAACACAAGCCTTCGACTTCAACCTTAGTGCCTGCACAAAGGTTTTGTACGCTGATCAAAACATTGTCTGCCGGATGCAATAACAGCAATTGCAGTGGGCCGGCTAAACTAGTCATAGCTTCTACCCATTCGCAAGCTCATGCCGGCACCGGCACACCCGGTGCCATTAACCCGCGCTCACGCAGGCTATGCCAAAACGCAGTAGGTATGGGGTGCTCGAACCAACGTTTAGCTTGCTCCACCTCAGCGGCACAAGCCAAACCCGCAACCACCGACACCACTTGCGGGTGAGCGGCAGGAAACTGTAGCGCAGCCGCACTTAAAGGCACATCAAATTCGGCACAAACGATCTCGAGCGCGCGCACCCGCCGGATAATATTATCGGCGGCCGGCTGATAGTCGTAATAATGTGGAGCTGAACCCATGACACCTCGTGCCAAGATGCCAGAGTTAAACGCCCCCCCCACCACCACCGACACACCAGCGGTGACACATTGCTCTAACAGCGGCGCCGCTGTTTGCTCTAATAAGGTGTAACGCCCAGCCAATAGCAGCACATCTATCTGCAGCTCATTCAGCGCCCGTTGACACACGGCCACCTCATTTACGCCAAGACCAATGGCACCAATCCGTCCGGCGGCTTTTAGCTCTTGTAGGGCACGGTAGCCACCTTGGGTAAACTGCTGCCAGTAAAAGGCATCTTCGGAACCGTGAGTGAGAACACCCAAGTCGTGGGCGTAAACAATATCGATTCGCTCGCGCCCCAAGCGCTGGCACGATTGAGCAAAAGAATCCATGACCGCTTCGTAGCGATAATCGAACACGGGTTTTAGATCGGGAGTATTGGCAAAACCTTGCCGTATCGGTGCGCGCTCAGCGCTATTAATTGGCACCAGTAAACGCCCGACCTTACTGGACACTACAAGCTCTGGACGAGTTTGTAGTGCTGCCGCTAAGCGGCTTTCACTTAAACCAAAACCGTAATGAGGTGCAGTATCAAAATAATTAAACCCGGCTGAGTGTGCTGCCGCTAGAGTCTCATCGGCTTGTTTGTCACTTACCGCGCGATACAAATTACCTAGGGGCGCAGCACCAAAACCCAATGCGGGCAACTGTATGTGGCCGCCAATAGGCTTTATCGGCGTCTTTGATCGACTTGCGTTCACAAACACCCCCACTTTTACAGTTGAAAACTCAATCATAAATAAAAGCGGATGAATGGGCAACACCCGGTGTAAATGCCACTGGCCTCAACTACAAAGGCCTGACCATGGCAGCGTTTGTGTCGCGATGATAACCGAAGTGAATTAGGTTTTGGTTGCGCAGTTAAAACCTTTATCGGTGCTTATTATTGGCCGGCAACGACTAGCGAGCAGGGCTTGGCCAACAAAGCTTAGACCCGCGGTACGCGGCTTGCCGTGACACAATCGACAACGCCTGGGTGTTAACTGTATTCCGACATTTGCTGTGAGATTTTCTTAGCCGTAGCCTGTAAATACTCTAGTGCCTGCTCTAAGCTGCAAACCTGTGGATTAGATTTAACGTAGGGTACGGTAATGGCCGCCAGCGCACCGCGTGCACCTAGTATTGGCGCCGACAAATCGGTAACACCATCGACAAAATCGCTGGCGTTGCTAACGTAGCCGCGCGCGACTGTCTCATCGGCTTGCTTAACAAATTCCGCAACACAAGTTGGATCTGCATCGTTTAAGTGCGCAAGCATTAAAGCGCGTGTCTCGGGCGATTGAAAGCCAAATAAAGAGCGCCCCGAGGTGGCCTGCAGCAATGGCCGACGATAGCCAACACGTACTGAAAAACCCAAATCACCGGGGTTTTCAATGCGACCGATCACCACCACTTGATCACCCGACACCACCGCCAAATGACAAGATTGACCAATTTGGCGGGCCAAATCGCTCATCTCTGGCAAGGCCACTTGCAACAATGTTTTGGTGGGTGCGCGAGCAATACCCAAAGTAAATAGTTTATTGCTTAGCGTGTAGCCATCGCGACCGTCTTCGGCGGCGACAATATAACCCCGATACTCTAATGCCAGCACCATCCGAAACAGCTCGCTCACCGAGCGGCCCAACTGAGTTGCCATTTGTGAGGTGGTTAACGGCTCGCCGCTAGCGGCCAATAATTCAAGAATATCTAAGCCTTTTTCTAGCGCCGGCGCTTTGTATTTACGATTATCCGTCTCGGCTGCTGTGCTTGGGGTTTTATCTGTCATTTTTGTGTGCTCAACTCGTCTTTTATCCTATAAATTAACCTAGCAAAAATACTGTTTAGGTTAATAGCAACAGACAAACATACCGCCACTGAGTTTTGTCTGCACAAGCCAAACATGTGCCACAGGTTTTATCTGCGAGCCACCTACTTGGACAATGACGTAATTCAGGACTGCTGATTGTATTGCTCAATATTCGTAGCGCTGTATTGCGCCTTGTTGTTAATACAAGCTCACCGTGGTCTAATCGGATTTGCGAGGCCCTAATATCGCCGAATTAGCCTGCAAATACCAGCGCGGCGGTTATTGTATCCGGTACCAGCGCTTGGCGTTACCTGCCAGTACAGCCTCCTCGACATCAGGGGCGGTAGCCCTTAGCCACTGACGACAAAACATCAACCAACTGGCGTAATCACTGTGCAAGTTCAATACCGGCCAATCGCTGCCCCACAGTAAACGCTGGCCACCAAACAATTGTAGCAAGGTGTCGGCATAGGGCTTAACCTCTGACACACATGCAGCGGGCTTAGCCTCGGTAATTAGACCCGAGAGCTTACAACTGACGTTTGGGTATTGCGCCAAGCGCGCCAGCGGCTCGGACCATTCATGCCATTGCCCACCAGCAATATTGGGTTTAGCGCCGTGATCAATAATAATATTTAACTCTGGGTAGCGCGCTGCCAGTGTCGCGATTGCCGCCAAATGACGTGAAGTAATCAGCGCGTCCAAGCTTAAGCCTTGCTCAATCATCGCCTCCAGCCCCGGCGCTTGAGCACTGGCGACGATCCAGTTAGCTGCAGCTTCGCTCTGTAGCATAGGCCGCAGACCTCGCAGCTTGTCGCGCTTAGCCAGCTGCGCAATAGACTGCGATGCTGTGGGCGCGGCTAAATTAGCCCAACCTACAACGGCGCCAATATTTTTATTGCCATCGGCCAACTGTAATAAGTAATCAGTATCGGCCTCACTGGGTTGCGATTGCACCAACACCGAGCCGGTCACCCCCAAAGGTGCGCTCACAGCGGTAAAATCAGCACTATTATAGTCGCGGTAAATAGCCGTTAAGTTAGCATTGGGCCAATGACATTCGGCCCGCGTTATTTGCCACAAATGCTGATGAGCATCGATAATATCCACAGCGTTTAAATCCTTTGGCCGGGCCCATAATGCCGTTCACTGGCACGGGCGAACAACGCCACCGCAACAAAAGACACCAACGGCACTGCCACTGCGGTATGAATACTACTAATATCAGATATCAGCCCCATTAACGCGGTTAATACCGCGCCACCAATGATGGCCATCACCAACAGCGACGAGCCAGCCTTCAGTTCGGGTCCTAAATTTTTAATCGCCAAAGCAAAAATCGTAGGAAACATCAGTGACATAAAAAAGCTAGTAGCAGCCAAAGCGATCAACCCAACCTGATTAACGCTAAACATAGCCGTCGTGCACAAGACTATATTTAGCAGTGCATAAATCAACATTAACCGCGCCGGTTTGACATAGCCCATCAACCAAGTGGAAGCAAATCGTCCGACCATAAAGGCCATCAATGAAAAGCTCAGATACGTGGCTAGATTTTTTTCACCGGTATCGGGCATCGCCTCTTGACCATAGCGAATCATAAAGCTCCAGACACACACTTGCGCGCCAACGTAAAAAAACTGTGTCACCACGGCCGCGCGATAGTAGGGCCGCTTTAATAACGCACTAAAATCGCGCTTGCGTATAGTGTGCTCGGGCGCATCGTGTTTTTTTGCCAACACTGGAAACTTTACCCACGCAACCCATAACGCCCAGACAATCACCACCGCAGCAATCGCCAAATAAGGCCCTTGTACTGCTTGTACCTCGGCACTATAAAACGCCGCTTGCTGCTCTTCTGACAGTGCAGCAAGCTCACCGGGGCCGTGCTCAACACCGGATAAAATAAACTCGCGGCCAATTAACACCCCCGCAATAGTGCCAAGAGAGTTAAACGATTGCGCAAAGTTAAGTCGGCGCTCAGCGGTATTAGGGTCACCCATAGCGACAATTAACGGGTTGGCCGACGTTTCTAAAAACGCTAAACCGCTGGCAATCACAAACAGCGCCGCTAAAAAAAATTCATACTTATTCGCTTGTACTGCGGGGTAAAACAGTAGTGCCCCGGCCCCGTACAACAGCAAACCGACAATCACCGCAGGTTTGTAACCAAACCGTTTCATCGCCAACGCAGCAGGTATAGCAAACACAAAATAGCCAAAATAAAACGCCGACTGCACCAAGCCCGATTGCAAATCGCTTAGCGCAAACGCTTTTTTAAATTGCGTAATTAAAATATCGTTTAAGTTGTTTGCCACGCCCCACATAAAAAATAAGCTGACAATCAGAAATAGCGGCAGCCATAGAGCTAAACCCGTTAAGCGGTTTGCTTGGTTTTTGTTATAAGGCATGGCCTCTCCTGGGAATCTCACACAAGCGAGCGCTTACGCCGTCGTGCTGGCAATTATTATGCTGCCTTATATAGCACGGCAAGATTTTCATGTAAAAGATAATTTATATTTAAAAATATAACGCTGGATAATATCAAGTTATGCTGGGCGATTACGCCGGCGATACTCAGGCAGGTTACTTAGCCGGTAGTTAGGTTTTTTACCCAGACTCCCCGCCCCGTTCGCCAGCGGATAGGCAGCCATTTTAAAGCGTCCTCTACATAGGTCAGCGCGTAGAGCACGACAAACGAATAATCCGTCCAAAGCACTGCCGCCACATAGATAGGGACACCAAACACCCACATCACAATCACATCAACGACTAGGCAGTAATGAGTATCGCCACCGGCGCGCAAGATACCCAAAATACGCAACATATTAAGAATCTTGACCCAAACCCCAACACAAAACACCGCAATGGTTTGCTCTAACAGTAATGTGGTTTGAGCATCAACATGGCCAAACGCCGCCAGCACCCAAGGCTTAGCAAGCCACAAACCACCGGCTAGGGTAAACACCAACACCAAGGTTAAGCGATTAAAAAACCGGTACAGCTGCCAAGCGCCGGGCTTATCACCCCGCCCCAAGGTTTGCCCCACCAACACCGATGCGGCATTTGCTAGCCCGACAAACAGAGCAAAAAAGCTGCTCTCGATGGGAACCATAACCCCCATCACCGCCAGCGCATCGGTGCCGGCAAAACCCGCAGCAACATGGTAAGTCGCGTTGCCCACGGCCCACACCACATGGTTAATCAGCAGAGGTAAAGCGAACCACAAAAAGCGTTTAAGTGACGTCCACTGCAGCGCTTGAACAAAATCGGCCACGCGCAGAGCAAAGTCGTGTTTTACCGCGTACAACCAAGCAAGTGTGATAGCCAGTTGCATTAACCGTGAGATCAAGGTTCCCCAAGCAGCACCGGCAACCCCCATAGCCGGAAACCCAAAATGACCAAAAATCAGCACATAGTTAAGCCCAATATTAAGCGCTACCGCCAGCGCCCCCATAATCAAGGGCACCGTTGTATTGCCTAACGCGCGCAAGGCCGCTTCATAAATGGCAATTAATTGAGTAAGCAACAATACTGGGGCGGTAATTAACAAAAAGGTAACCGCCAATTGCACTACCGCCACATCGGGGTTAATCAACGGCAGCCAAACGTCGCCTAACGTAAACATCAGGGTAAACGGCAACATAAATACCGTGCCCACCACCAACGCCATCGCCAACGTGCGCTGCGCTTGGGTGCGATCACCTGCGCCGCAGTACTGCGCCACCAAAATAGCGCAGGCGGTAGCGACCCCCATCATGGTAACCAGCATTAAAAAGTGCAGCTTGGCGGCCAGGCCCACCGCTGCCACTGCCTCGGCGCCCAACCCGCCCACCATAAGAACGTCTGCCATACCCAAAAAAGACTGCAGTAGCATTTGCAGCGCCACCGGCAATGCCAGCAGCAATACGCGACGCCATACAGAAGTAACCACTGGTGTGGGAGCTGCTCTCATAAAAAAACCAGATAAAATAAGATAAGCGGTAAACTATAGTACAGTGTGCCCCTTGGGACACACTACCAGTACAACTCGCTGGGTAAAGATTTGTTCCTGCAAAATAACGGCGGCGGTTTAACCGGCCGACCACGCTATATGACTCACTCGGCCCAATCACCACCCCGCTATTACTGAGGTTTTACCATGGTTGCCATACACCATAAACGCTGGCTGTGTTTAGCCACTAAGATTTTATTGGCTATTTTGGTCACGCTGTATGTGCTGTACCTGCTACTGGGGTACTTTTACCTGCCGGGTAAACTTCAATCGGTGGCCGAGACCACAGGCAGCCAGGCTCTTGGGCGTAATGTCAGTGCTAAGGCCTTCTCGTATAATCCGTTTACCTTAGAGCTGACGAGCACCGACTTTGCGATTGCCGACGAGCCCGGACAACCGCTACTGCAATGGCAACAGCTGCGAGTTAATGTCGGCTTTTGGGCCACCTTATGGCACCGTCATCTGGTCATCCAAGAGATCGAGCTCAAGCAACCCCAAACTTATATTCATCAAACTGCACAAGGCTTTAATTTTGACCCGATTATTACCCGCTTAAGCCAACCCAGCGAGCCCACCCCGCAACCCACCACAGAGGCTCCAGCGAGCTTTGCCTTTAGCGTGCTAATGATATCTATTGAGCAAGGCGACGCACTTTACCGCGACAGCAGTGGCACTGTCGCGGCCGAGGTTCATGTCGATGATTTATCTATCGCTTTAAAAGACATGTACATCGCCACCGGCGACGATTTGCTCAACCCTTTTAGTCTTAACGCTGCCCTTAGCAACGGCGGACAACTATCCCTTAGCGGCAATTACCGCCTGCAACCGCTATTATTTGATATTAATTTGCAGGCCGAGCGTGTCAATTTACAAGAGTTTGCCGACTTTTTACGCAACCACATTAACGCCGATCTAACCCGTGGCACACTGGCGGCCAAGGCCAAAATTCGCATCGCGAGCCAGCCTAACAACACCGGAACTGCCATCAGCCTACAGCAAGGCTCTCTTGAGTTAACCGATCTGGCTTTGGACGATGCGATTCAACAACCACCCATGCTACGCGCCAAGCTTATTGCCGTGCGCAATATCGAGCTAGATATAGTAGCGCGCCGGCTACAAATTGGCGCATTAGAGTATCGCGGTATTGTCTTAAACCAGTGGCAAACCCAAGACGGTGAGTTTCGTTACGAATCTTTGTTGGCCAAAACCGGCAGTCAGAGCAACCAACCGCCAGCCTCTAGCAGCAATCAAGCTGACGATCCGTGGGCGCTGCTAATCGATCAATTTATACTCGCCGATAGCACCGTAAACTTTAGCGACCAGCAGGTAACACCGCCGGTAGATTGGCAAATGAGCCAATTAACCCTGCAAGCGGGCCCGTTACATTTAACCGAGCCCCAGCCCGCCGCGCTAACAGCCAGCGCCGTGATTAACCAAGAGACCACCTTAACCATTAACGGCGAGCTTACCCCGGCACCGCTCGAGTTAGATCTAGCCATTAAACATACACCGCTCGAGTTAAGCGTTTTTAATCCATACATGGCGCAAGGGCTAAACGCCGCAATAACACAGGGCAGTATTGCCAATAACAGCAGCCTTAAATTAACTCTGCAGCCCGAGCTGAACATTGCCATACAAGCGAACTCCGAGGTGCAATCACTACAGCTTATTAACAGCCGCGATCAAAGCCAACTGCTGGCGCTAGATAAACTAACGGTTGATAAAATCCGCTTTAACATACCCGGCTTTAACACTCAGATCGACACGATAAAAGTCATTAAACCCGCAGTTAATTTAACTCGCGACAGCACCGCCAATTGGGATCTGGCAACGCACAAACCCGCCAACTTGGCACCGGCCGATATTGCCGCACCCAGCACCAACGAGCCAAGCCATGACACTCAAACCGAGCTACAAACAGCGGCACCCGTCATTGCATTACAGCAGCTTTCTATCGAGCAAGGCGAACTCACCTTTACCGATCGCCTACAAAGCCCACATTTTGTCGCATCGATCAATGACTTAACCGTTGCCGTTAATGACTTTAGCACCGAGTCGAGCAATCCTGCGGATATCACCGTTAATGCATTGTTTAATCAGCATGCGCCTTTTGAGCTAAACGGCCAGTTTGCCGCTAACCCCAACTCTTTAGCCATAAAAGGAAATTTAAATCGCTTAGAGCTGACACCTATGTCGAGCTACAGTGGCACCTACATAGGTTACAAAATTAATAACGGAACACTTAACTACGATTTTGATTACCGTATTGATGGCAGCAAACTCGATGGGAAAAACCATATACTGGCAAAATCATTTAACTTAGGCGACACCGTAAACAGTGAGCAAGCCATTAACGCCCCGATAAAACTAGGGCTGGCCCTGCTGCGCGACTTAAAAGGCAATATCGATTTAGACCTTGATATAAATGGCGACATGCAGGCCCCTAGCTTTAACATTACCGAACTGATCAGCAAAACTTTTGGCAATATTCTAGTCAAAGCGGCCGCCTCGCCTTTTACCCTGCTCGGCTCATTGGTTAACAGCGATGATGACTTAGGCTCAATCAGCTTTGCGCCGGGTTCAGCCGTGCTCGATACTCGCGCTAAAGCCAAATTGCAACAATTGGTTGAGGCTCTCAATAAAAAAACCGCTATCAATTTAGTGGTACGCGGCAACGCCGATCCACAAACCGATCGCACGGCGTTACAACTGCAACAGTTATTAACACAGCTTAAACATAAAGATATCGCCATTGATATATCAACCTTAGCGACGACTCACCTCGATTTAACTACCCAGCTGGCCGATGCGGATTTTATTACCACACTTGAAAAGCACTACCAGCAGCACACCGGCGAGAAAGTTTCCGATCAAATAACCGCGCTAATGCAAATCCAAGCGCTGGATAAATCACAAGCGCGGCAGCAAGTTGCCCAACAAAATATAACCGCGTTGGCCGCCAAGCTCGAACTGACAACGTCACAGCTAGAACAGTTGGCCAATATCAGGGCTAAAGCCATTGGCGATTATTTATTCGCCCAAGGCTTAACCCGCAATCGTGTAACTCAAACCTCTGCTTACGCTTCCGCTTTAACGGGCATCACTGTCGCTCTAACGGTCACCCCTAAATAGTACGCACCAAACTTACTGCCATAAAAAAACCAGCCACTGGCTGGTTTTTTTATGGCAGTAAGGGATAAATACGGTTTTAAGGTTTAGCCGCTTGCGCGACGTAAATTAATTGATCGGTTGCAAAACCCAGAGCTTTAGCTTGGCGCTCAAACTGTTGAATAATATCGTTAGGCACCGTAGCTTGGCGAGCTAACAACCATAAGTAGTCGGTATCGGGACCAGCAACAAACGCGTATTGATACTCATCACCCAGCTCAAAAATAATATAAGAGCCATAAAACGGCCCAAAGAAAGACACCTTTAAAAAACCAATATCGGGCTCTGCCACAAACTTAGCCTTACCTTCGGCTTCACTCCATTGGCCTTTATCCGTATCAAAACCTCGATTAATCACTTTAACGCTGCCGTCTTGGTTCAGGCTGTATTCGGCAGTCACCTGGGTTAACCCCCGCTCAAAGCTATGGTCTAAACGGGCAATCTCATGCCAAGTGCCTAAATAACGTTTAAGCTCAAACGATTCTACCGGCTTTACGCCATCGGGCTGCCCCACGCACGACACTAGAAACAACGTCATTACACTTAACATAACGCTCGTAAATCGCATTTTTTATCCTCTTAATCAACGGCCAAAAATTGATTACGCCAGAGTGATAAAGATAGATCACAATCTCAAAAAAATGGCGCATAAGTACAAAAACTTAGCGCTTCAACGGTAAAGTTTCTTATTCCAAAAAATATTTTATAAATATTTGATCCACGACATAACTGATCGCGTAATCAAATTTGACATTCTTTCAAATAATTCAACATGGAAACGTCACTATGAATAAATTTACGCGTTACTTAATCCTAGCCGTTATCTCTCTTGGGTTGACTGCATGCGGCAGCGATGACGACGATAAAACCCCGACAGAGCAGTCCGCATCAATTGTTGATGTTGCGCAAAGCAACGGTAACTTTACAACATTACTAACCGCCTTAAAGGCAACTGGGCTGGACGCCACACTCGACAACCAAAACCAAACTTACACCGTATTTGCGCCTACCGATGCCGCTTTTGCTTTGTTAGGTGAGGAAACTATTAATAATCTGTTAGCCGACACCGATACCTTGTCGGATATTCTTTTATACCACGTGGTTACTGATACGGCCTTAGACTCGTCAGCCGCCATCAATGCCGCCGGCACGACTTTAACCATGGCCAACGGTATGGCTACCGGCGTATCACTGCAAAACAATATCTTGCGACTCAATCTTGCTAAAGTAACCAGCACTGATATCACCGCAAGCAACGGGGTGATTCATGTGCTTGATGCGGTTCTTATACCTCCAAGCCAAGCCGACAACCCCAGCATGGATATCGTCGCCACGGCAGTTGCAAACGGCAATTTCACAACCTTAGTGACGGCGCTACAAGCAGCTGGGCTGGATACAACCTTAGCCGATGAAAATGCTACTTTTACCGTGTTTGCCCCCACTGATGCAGCCTTTGCTATGTTAGGCCAGGACAACATTAACGCTTTATTAAACGATACTGACGCACTCAGTGCCGTTTTATTACAACATGTTATTGCTGACGCCGAGGTTAATTCGCTACAAGCGTTTGCAGCTAACGGCAGCTCTTTAACAACCGCAGCAGGCACCGATATATCGGCACACATCGTGGATAACCACCTAACAATCGGTGGCGCCACGGTAAGCATGTTTGATATTTACACCAGTAATGGTGTTATTCATGTCATCGATAGCGTAATAGTGGGCGACTTAACGCTACCTGCACCACCGATGTCGCTCGTAGACGTAGCGCGTAACGCAGGCAACTTTACAACATTACTCGCGGCATTAGAGGCCACTGGATTGGATGTGACGTTGGCCGATGCTGACACCGACTACACCGTGTTTGCCCCCACCGATGAAGCCTTTGCTAAGCTTGGGCAAGAAGCCATCGACAACCTGTTAACCGATACCGCTGCGCTTAGCGATATCCTGCTGTATCACGTAGCCGCCGGTGACCAAATCCTTGCCGACGCCGCTCTCAGTAAAGCGCAATCGGATACGCCAAGACTCGCCATGGCCAATGGTGACTTTACCGGTTTATCTTCTGCAGAAGGGGCCCTTTACGTGAATACCGCCACCGTTATTGCAGCTAATGTGATGGCCGATAACGGTGTTATTCACGCACTAGACCAAGTGCTTTTGCCTCCCACCGACGAGACCACTGCCACTAAAAATATCGTTGCAACAGCGGTTGATGCAGGCAGCTTTACGATCTTGGTAAGTGCCCTACAAGCAGCCGGGCTAGACAGCGTTTTAGCCAACGAAGCAGAAACCTTTACCGTTTTTGCCCCAACTGATGCGGCTTTTGACAAAATCGACTCGACCACACTCAATGCATTAATTGCCGATACCCCAGCACTAACCCAAGTGTTATTACAGCATGTCATTCAGGGCGCAGCAGTTAACTCCATCAGTGCGTTTACTTTAAATGGTACTCAAGTCGACACCGCCTCGGGTGAGGACGTAAGCATTGCTATTGTTGCAGGACAATTACAGATTCAAGGCTCGGGTATAACAACCTACGATATTTACACCAGTAACGGCATCATTCACGTCATTGATACCGTCATTACCGAGACACTAGAATAACCTGCGGCAGATCCGGCCGGCCCCTGCACGGGGCCGGCCGGCTAACGGTTACTTAGATTGTGTAAAAGTCGTGATATAAAGCTGTTCTACTTTTTCTCGGGCCCACAAGGTTTTACGCAAAAACTTTAACGATGACTTAATCGATGGATCACTCTTAAAGCAATTGATATTGATTCTGTCGGCCAAACCGCTCCAACTATAATGATCGACCAATTGAGTTAATACCGATTCAAGGGTTAAACCATGTAAGGGGTTGTTTGGCTGTTCTGTGCTCATAAATATTGCTCTTATCATACAGGCCCGAGTATCTCATGATAAACGAGCGCAAGCCGTAAATTACAGCGCCTGTTACGCCGTCATATGCGCCGTATAAGCAGCCGTAAAGGCCATCTCTTGAAAGCCTTTTAACCCAGTTTCAGAAAACGGCACAGGCAATGGGTTTTCTGATAAGGCTTGCTTAATCGCCGCCGGAGAAAAAGTCTTCACATCAATAGCGTTAATCAGCTGTATGGCGGCTTCTAATTTAAAGCTTACCGCACCGCCGGCAAATTTCCCTTTGGTCATTCGCCCTCTGATAGCGACAGTATCGATCTGATAATCGATCATCAACTTGGCAAAAGTTGCCTGGAACTTCTGTAAATCGTCGCGCGTATGCTCTTTCGGCAAAGTGAGTTTACGCACGCGGCAATCGGGCAGGTTAAATTGCTGGCTCTCAAGATTAAGCAGACACACCACTGCATCGTTACCGGTTAGCTCAACACCACAAATCTTCATGTTTATATCGTCCCAAATAATTTAAGCGGCCAATCCACAGGCGCGGACCAGCCAGTATCTTTATAACTGTTACAAACTCTAGGGCCTTTAAAGTTGCAACGCCAGAATAAAGGGCATTTTAATGCGTAAAGCGGGTAAATACTCGTAGTTATTAACCCTTGTGACGTATTGCGTAGCAAACAGCGGCTAGCGTAAGCACCACCCAACGCAACAATACCCTGCTATTACACGTTAAAAGCGGTTGCCAGTAGGCGGCAAGCGTGCATAATGCACGCACTTGTTGCGCGGCCCCCCTTGAGTTAACGTCGTGCTTAGAGCGCCCTCTACGTCAGGGCCGCAAGCGTTTAGACACGCTAACAGTTAAATGCAACAGACTACCCATCCCACCGCAGCACTAAAAGGTGCAGGAGCAACCATGGCTACTGGCAAAAAATTTGATTTTCGAGTTATCGAACAAGAAGGCACTTGGCGCGCAGAACTAACCCGTCGCGCCAGCGCCCGTAAAACAGTGATTTCTAAGGCACAAGACGGTTTTGCCACCGAGGCGCAAGCCACAACATGGGCCGAAGCCGAGCTAAAAGACTTATTAGCTACGGTGCATGCCCGGCTACAAGCCAAAAAAGAGCGCTAAAGCTAATGAAGCGCCGGTAAACAACGATTTATAAAGGCGCTTATATCGCCTATTTGCTGGGGGCATACCTCATGCCCCATGGGGTAACGGTGCGAATCACACTGATACCCATGCTGTTGTAAAACAGTCTCGGCACGTGCTGCCAGCTCCGGCACGACCACCGTGTCATTAGTACCATGCTGAATTGAAATAGGCATAGCTTTATTAACCGCTGCAAAAGCACACGTATCGTGGCTGGCAAAATAGGTCGACAGCGCCATCAAACCCGCTAAGGGTCTTGCACTGTTAAGCGCCACATCAAATGCAACCGCCCCACCTTGAGAAAATCCTGCTATTAAGATTCTTTCGCTGGCAATACCCGCTGCAACTTGTTGCTCAATTAAATCAGCAATCGCACGGCTGGCTTGGGCCAAATGTTCAGTGTTAAATTTCCGCTCAACATCCAAACTTAATAAGTCGTACCAAGCCGGCATTTGATACCCGCCATTAACGGTCACTGCCAACATAGGCGCTTGCGGAAATACAAAGCGAATACGCGCACCACTGGTTAACTTTAGCTCTGGCAACAAATTGGCAAAATCATTACAGCTAGCGCCTAAGCCGTGCAACCAAATGACACAAGCATCACTTGATCCTGCAGCTGGGTTCTCGAGTGTTAAACATTCTAATGAGGTAAACGGGTTGCTCGGCATAACGATCTCTTTTACCAATAAAATTTAAAGCGAGGATTTAAAATAATGGGTTTTAAGCTGGGAGTTAAAAAGTAAACTAATTTGCCGCAGCGGGCACAGATGTAAATACAGCGACTCGATTACCCCCGGCATGCTTGGCCCGATACATTGCGTGATCGGCACTTTGAATCAACTGCTCGTCATTTTCACCGTGCTCTGGATAATGCGCAATGCCAATACTGGGAGCAAGTTGCAATTGTAGGTTGTTCACCTCAAACGGCCGGCCCAGCTCAACACGAATATTCTCGGCAATGCGTTCTACATCGCTACGCTCTGCAATACCGTTAAGTAAAACAAGAAACTCATCGCCACCCAAACGGCCTACCGTATCCGACGCGCGCACACAGTCACTAAGACGCTGAGCGATTTTTTGCAGTAGAGTGTCACCCACTGAGTGACCATGGCTATCATTTACCGGCTTAAAGCCGTCTATATCAATAAACAGCAAAGATAATTGTGTTTGCACATGTCGCGCTTCGGTTAATACTGTTAACAACCGATCTTGGATTAACACTCGATTAGGCAAATTAGTTAATTGGTCGTGCTTTGCCATATGAGTAAGCTTGTCCTCCATCTGCTTGCGCTCTGTAATATCGTGAGCCACCGCTATTCTAGCTTGATGCTTCTCTGACCATCGCGCCGTCCACAAGACATGGACAACCCGGCCATCTTTACGAACCCAACGGTTTTCAAAATGAGAGCAATCTTCACCGGCCTGTAACGCATCTACAGTTTTAAGTGTTACAGGGCGATCCTCTGCAAACACCAAATCAAGCATAGGCGTGCCAACAACCTCACTTGGCGCATAGCCGAATATCCGCTCAAATGCCGCACTTACAAAGACAAAATTGCCAGCGCCATCCACAACGCATACCGCGTTTAACATTTGGTCCATCACATCGGCTAAGTCGATGACCACATCGGTTTTCATACAATTAGAGCCTTTGCGTATAGTAACAGCGTTCACAACTGCCATTACTCGAGTTCTATTTTCCCAATATACGCTATTTATCGGCTGCGTTCTTCCCCTTTACGGTTGCTACCCAAACCCGCTACAGCGAGTCGGCATACCTCAGAATACGCTTCTAGCGTGACGATTATTTTAACTCGGCAGATAATCACGGCCAAAGCTCTACTTCATCTTTGGCAAGTAGCCGATAGTCACCTAGGTTAAGCTCCCCCAGTTCAATACTGCCAACAGACACCCGGTGAAGCTCCATTACCTGGTTTTGAAAGAAACCAAACATGCGTTTCACTTGGTGATACTTCCCCTCCACTAACGAAAGTGTAGCGGTATATTCAGAGAGTATTGTTAACCTAGCAGGCTGTGTTGTCATACCCTCATAGGCAAAGTAGATTCCCTTTTCAAAGGCATCGATATACTGCTCGCTTAATGGTTTTGATAGCGTGACTTGGTAGGTTTTCTCAAGCTTTGTCTCGGGTAAGCTTACTTTGCGCGACCAAGCACCATTGTTGGTCAATAAGACCAAACCGGTCGTATTGAAATCTAAACGTCCAACAATGTGCAGTTCTGTTTTTTTAGGGTGATCGATAAGATCTAATACCGTGGGGTGTTTTAAATCTTTGGTCGCACTGACAACCCCTGGGGGCTTATTCAACATAATGTAGACAGGGGTATTATCTCTTAAGCAGCGTCCATCTAAGACAACATGCGTAAACTCCGTTACCTTTTGCTGAACGGATTGCGCCTCTTTGCCATCTAACAGTATCCGTTTTTGCGCAATTAAAAGACGAACCTCTGAAAGTAAATAATCACTATTTTTACTAATAAAGCGGTCTAACCGACTGACTTTAGATTTCATGAGGCCATCACAATAATGCTAGTTAAAAACAACTTCATTCTGGGCCTCTATATCTGCTACAAAGCTACGCTTTCTTTTTTCTGTAATACTTTTCCATTCCGTCCAAAAAATTACGTAACACCTGATCTAAACATTCGCGATAATTTTTATGGTCAGGACGCCGAAATAAAGCGCTTAGCTCATGCTTACTTAAAGTGAACTCGTTCAGCTTAAGTATCTCAATAAGATCATCCGCCTGTAAATTTAGTGCAATCTTTAACTTTCTAAACACCATATTATTACTCAAGCGAGTCTCTGGCTCAGGAACCTCATCACTTTTAGGCCCTCTATTTTTTATAATTAAGCCATTAAGAAACCGGGCAAGTTTTTCATCTTCACATAACACAAAATCTGCCTCACCCTCGCGCGCCAACCAAGTAATCAAATCTGCTTTGCTTACCCCTTTACCACCCAACTTAAAGATATCAAGCATGGTTTGATCGCTAAAATCAAAAACATAGCGTACTCGGCGTAAAATATCGTTGTTATTGATAATTAACTCTCCTCAGTAGTGATACTTTTACTGGCATAAACTGCTTTAGCCGTAATTTCCACATAAATAGTCATAATATTTTTTTCAACCAGCTCATCGATATTTTTTATTAACGATGTCGCTCGCACTTCGACCGCCGACTCTTCAGACTGGCCAAGATTACAAACAAAATCCCAATAAGTTGCACCCGCAGGCAAAGGCTTTTTACGCTCTTTTTTCAAAAACTTTCTAATATCGTGCTTTACCGAATCTACCACCCGTGGGAGTTTAATTTTGGGATGATCGAGCTTAAAGGTCTTTTTCATTAGAATCCTAAGAAATGAGTAACAACTAGGTTACGAGTACTATCAATTGCGTACATCAATAGATTTACCGTTGAATTCTATCACTTTTTAGCCTAGCCACCCCAACATTCGCACGATGCTCACTAAAGCATCTACATAAAATAGCTATCTAGAAACATCAACCACAAGCTAAGCCGCGAACTATCTTATACAAGCTTTTACCATTGTTTTCTCTGGCCGTGTCCCCGCTGAAACTCGTGCTCTACAGCTTTTAAAAGAGATTGTTGCTCATCGCTAGGGCTACCCTCAACCGTAGCGGCCAAATTAAGCATAGAAGACAGCGACGCGATATGACGCTCTTGAAACTCCGAGAGGGTTAGAGCCAATATATGTTTCACCTCGGCCGCTATATTGACAACATCGGCCAACAGATAAGCCGATGACGTATACATTTCTGTAGCCGTTTTTGCATCAATCTTAAATTCATCAACAAACGAATTTAACACAGAATTTTTAGCCTCTTTTGTCAAGGGCGCCTTAAGCTCGGCCATTGCAACCACTAGCACCGAAGCTGCTTCCATTGGGTCATCAATGGTATGAATCGGTTTGGTTCCGTGTTTCTTTTCCCAGCTTCTGCGTCTGGCCCAAAAAAACGGATTAAAAGAACTCAAATCAATACCAGAATTTTGCAGTCTAACCAAAGCCCAAACCAAGCCGCCCACGGCTGTAATTATTGCTATTAAAATATGCATCCTTTCCCTCAATGATTACTAGGTCATTTAGACCGTAATAGATTTTTACACCCCCCATGAAAACTCGCAGACAACCTTCTGGTTTAAATTTAACACCAACAAAATAGGCCTAATGCGATGATGAATATTTTTTCATGAATAACCTAACCCGTAAAGCGGCTATGTATCCGTAAGTACAGCTCACGTCACAATGAAGTATCAATTGCCCCGCAACACCACCAAAAATATCGAAGGAGTATTTATAACAACCAAATCAATAGCTTAGAGTATTTCTCGGAAAAAGATTGTTTCCAGCGGAAAGTTAATACACCCATCAGTTCTCGCTCCCTCTGCGCTTACCGCATTCGTTATATAGCCCCATATCACTTAGCCTTTCAACTTAAGCTAACCGATTGATTACATTAGAATTAATAAAGAATGGAATTATATCGCCTGTTAATTTAGCAAACAGATAGGCATAATCATTCTTTTCTCTGTGAACCAAGCCATGATCAATCAGCTACAGGAAAAATATCAACTATCACTACTGCTGTTGCTCAGCTCTGTAGCCGTACTGGGGGTTTTTCCCTTTGCGCTTATACGCTACTTTGAAGGCAACCTCATAGCTGCGATCATAGATATAGTACTGATGCTTGGCATCATAGTGTTAGTCGCCTATTCGCATTACTCTAAAAACATCCGGATTGTCAGCGCGGTATTAGCCGTATTTATTAATGCCGGTGTAGTAGCCATTGTCAGAGCCAACGGAATAGATAGTTTTTTATGGGTTTACCCAGTCTTCGCAAGTTCCTTTATTCTAGTAAGGCCTATTGAAGCTCTTTGTATTAATATCATTGCTGGAGTTTCTCTTGTCGCTCTATCTGACATTTTTACTACCATTTCACTTGTATCCTATATTGTCACAATTTTTATATTGTCACTAAGCACCTTTGTCTATACCAGCCACAGTGAAAAACAGTTTCGCTTACTGGAAACCCTCAATACCGTTGATGCACTCACAGGCGCATTAAACCGCCGAGCCATGAGCTCAGATATGAAAGCAACCCTATCCAATTCAGAGCGAAACGGTATTAAACCCCTATTGGCAATTTTGGACTTAGATCATTTTAAAGCTGTGAACGATAAATACGGCCATGCAGTGGGCGACGAAGTACTAAAGAACTTTGTTGCCATCATTACATCAAACATTCGTCAATATGATCGACTTTATCGATTTGGCGGAGAAGAATTTGTGTTATTAATCCCCCAAATAAACGATCAACCTCATGCGTTTATTCACAACCTAAGATCGAAAATTAAAAGGGAGCTAAAAACACCAGACGGAAAAGAAATAACCGTATCGTTTGGAATTGCGGCCTGGGTGCCGGGCACTACAGAAGATTCTTGGTTAAAGCGCGCAGATGACGCGCTTTATCTAGCCAAAGCTAAAGGCCGAGACCGTGCCGTGTTCAGCGATGCAACAGAAGAGTATCCGCTTAAATCTTAAGCAATCAAAAAATGACCGATAATGTATTAAAATGCTATTTTTATCTGCCTGTTAAATTCCATAATCCTCCGGAATAACCGAGTAACTATTTGCTAAATTACTACGACCATCATGGAACAGTTTATTTCTGAGCGTCCCCTCTAACAGACCGCCAATCTTTACAGCCACCTTATTACTTGAGACGTTATTAGTGAGCACATTAATTTCTATACGGTTTATACTGTGAACCTTAAAAGCTTGATAGAGAGCAAGTTTTCCGGCAGCTGTCGCCACCCCACGGTTAATTGCTTTAGAGGCAACCCAGTAACCTAGCTCAGCTATTTTATGCGCATGAACTATTCTCTCTAAACCTACAGAACCTACGATTTCCCCACTATCGCTAGATCTTATTAAGTATCTATACGCGACACACTGGCTCCAATCCTCAATACATTTTTCGACCCAAATTCTAGTGTCATCTAATGTATAGTTACTGTGCAACCAAGGCATCCAAGGCCTCAGGTGCTCTGCTGAATCCAAAACTACCGTATAAAGTTCATCGATATCATTTTCAGCATACTTATCGATATATATGGTCATGGAAACCCCTGAAATTTAATAATTCACGCATCAACTGATACGAAATGAAGCCTATACTAACTAAAATGTCTGTAAATATAGTACGCAGCAATAACGAATATAGTTAAAAAAATGACACCTTTACTAGATTTTATTTTTGTAACTGATGGCGATGAAATATTATTTTGTTCAGAATATAGGTCGACTAACTCTTTAGCCTCTTTTAGGCCAACACCTCGCAACTCTCTTAGTTTTTTTATGGCCCTAATTTTCTGGCCATTTTCTATATCTCTGATAACCTCTGGCTCTAATGTAGAAATCATTCTATTTCCTTATTATTAATTATCTAATGTATTTTCATTGCTCGCGCATATTTATAAATTCTGGCTAGCCTCAGTTTTTACAGCGACCCAACTTAGTCACATCAACCTGGTTGTGTGTTTTTCAAAAATTACTCATCTAATCCAAATTTTTTCCGAATTCGCTTAGCCCATGATGATCTTTGTATTTTATAGCTATATGTATTTTCTGGAACAATAATATCCGGGTTGGCCAATACAAGTGCATCGAAAAATGCGCGCCGATCAAACCCTCTATAATTTCCATACATTAGTTGCTTTTTCTCTCCGTTTTTTAGAACAATTATGTTAGAAGAAAACTCTTGCATTGCATCGCTTATTTGCTTTAGTTCCGTAATGTCGGAAACATTAACCTGCCAACTCACATCGTTGAAGGTAGGGTCAAAATAGGACAAAGTAGTTGGTGTAACACAAACTCTAACTTCTTTATTTTCAAACCAAAACCACAGTGCTAAGCCAAGTAAAATAGCTTCAACAACCCAAATAGCAATATCTAGAATATCAAGAAACTGTATTAGCGCATTTTTATCGACCGTTAAATTGGGGAGATATTTGTGTGCTGCTACGTAGAGAAGAAATGCCACCCCGGCATTGACAATAAGTAACAACGCTGAAGAACGCTGCTTCCTAGTAAAAATAAAGTAAGTTGTCATGATTTTACCTTCATGAAATCTATCACTTGCTCACCAGCTCCGCTCACGCCCTAAGATATTTCCTTGATAAGGTATCACGCTATCCTTTAGATCTTGATACATTTTTATTATGTATTTTCATCCACTAAGCCTAACCTAAGGTGCCAATCCGCAAGTGATTCTTTCGGGTACCCTTCAAATAATTTATCCGATAATCCTGCATGAGTTACAACCCATGTAGCTTTTGAGCCCAACATCATATGCGTACGCTCCGGAGGTAACGGCAACTCAGTATCAACGGCAGAGGCGAATGGATGAACAAGTTCCGGCCATCTAGGATCCCACTGCCAGAGCGCACTGCCACATTTTTTGCAAAAATGCCTTTTGCCAGGGCTTTCATGATCATCTCCAGCTTCAGAGTCCTTTATTTTTGCTTGATAAACACTGATAAATTCCTCCCCTACAACCTTTAGAGTCTTATATTCACCACCTAGGTTAATACTATAGCCTCCACCACCTGCGGTTTTTCGACATATCGAGCAATAACATAAGTTATACGGATAGGGGTGGGAAGAATAAACTGTGAAGCTGACACAACCACAATGACACGAACCTTCTAGTTGCATTACTTGCCCTCCAGGTTTTTGAATATAAAACGCCCCAAGCCGCGGGCGCCTGGGTTTGAAACCAAGACATCCATCCCACATATCAGGGTCTTCGTAATCTGCGATAATTAAGCGATATTTATCTCCATATTCTATTACTCGAAGCAGTCCGTTTTTGGATACACAGAAACCTATTAGTAAACTCCACGAAATATATAGCTTTGGCCCATAAAAATTTATTGCCCATAGATTACTAACAATATTTTTTGTCGTCCACACGACAATACCTAACCAAAGCAATGAAAATAGTAATACCCAAAAGGTATCGTTGTTGGAACTGTATTATTGATATAAATTCATCCATAGCTGACTACATATAACGTCTACGGCTGACGCGAGACCACGAGTCCCAGGCCCGTATTTGTTAATGGTAGTGCCATTCTGACTACGCCGTTCACTAAGCCAATCTCTTTAAATCCAACCCGTTGATACATATATCGTGCTGCATTACTTTCGTAAACACCACAAGTAATCACCTCAGTACCAACTTTACTTGCTAGATCCCGATACCATTTAAGGAAGCGGCCACCTAAAGTTCTATTTTGGTATATTGATGCAATCTGTAAGGTATGGATATGAATAAGTTTTCCCTTTAACTCATAGAACGAGAAGCCTATAACTTGGCCAGATTTAGTGATTACGATTCCTTCTTGGGCTAAGAAGTACTCTCTAATCTTATGTTCATTCCATTCCTCACCTCTCCTGACGTAGTAACTCAACATGTTCTGCTTCATTAACTCAAATACAGGATCGACTAATTCATTGGATAAAGGCTCAATCACACAATTACCATTAACGCTGCCAGAGGCGGCAGCTTTGTAGTTTTTTTGTGGTAGTCTTTTCACCAGAAAAAACGACGGAAAAGTTACTCGCCGTTACTGGCTTTTTTAAAACATACGGTACTTTTACTTAATGCTCTTAGACATTCCCAAAAGTACAGGCTTATAGCCAAGCTTTTCATTTAGCACCATCATTTTTTTATTTTCAAGAAACACGTGAGAACGTATTTCACTAGCGCCTTTACTTCGAAGCCAAGATTCGGCCATACCCTTAAGGTGTGTCGCGACGCCTAGCTGTCGATATTTTGGATTTACCCAAAGTGAAAAGATATTTCCAAATTTCTCTTCGTCGCGCACTTCAAGTTGAATCCAATGCATGCCAACTATAGTATTTTCTTCATTTCGTGCTATTGCAACGTAACACTTTTCCTTTGAGTTTCTAATTTTCTCTACTGTTCGCACTACTAATTTTTCTGTATATAAATGGCCGGACATCCACTCTTCTGGGGCTCTACAATGCATATCCGCCACTACAGTAATGTCTCGATCATTATTTATATCCAATATTCCGTAATTTAGCTGATTCATAATAATGATGTTTTAACGCCTCTAGAATGTGCCGCATTGTTTCGAAGCAACGATTTTTGTGGTCGCATCGCTACACTTGTTAAATACTTACTCTCATTAAGAGTCGTTTCATTTCATTAATACCACTGCTGTATTTTAAAGCACTCATAGGAGCGGTGTTAATCTTTTTATTTACGGCCAATATATCACACCCTGCAGGCCCTAAAGGCTCAACATATGCCTCGAATAGATAGGCATAATCATTCATTGACCCTAGCACACTCCGATTATTAGTTTTGCTGAATAAAGGCGAATCGTATTCATTAAGTAAGTTTTCAATCGTTACTTCCGCTATACCTTCAGACTTAAGGTTTAGTGCCAAATTTTTTAAGAATAACTCAATGATATTTGAGAAATCTTTCTTTTTTACGGCTGGAACCCAAAAACAATATAATGTTGTTGAGTGACAAAATATCAAACACTTCCTGTGGTTTACAGTAACAATATTACAAAACCAGGAGCCAAGATATCCTTCGTTATCGGTATCGACAATATCGCCTTTCTTTAAACCGATCTCCTTGCTTACTTTCTGCGTATTTCTGAATATGAGCATAATTTTGGATTACGAGGTATTTAACGACAAGTTAAGTACTATTTAAGCACACAACAAACGACGGAATGAAGGTCCAGCCAGCTTGCTGGCGAACGTTAAACCTTTTGTTACGCGCGTTTAGAAATCAAAGATATCAAACACGGAACCCACATCAATATCCGGGAGCTCCAACCAGGAAAGATCAATATTGAAATTGAACCATGACTCGGAGTCATACTCTGTAACAGCGGATAACATTGATTCTTTCATTGATGAATAATCACAATCTTCGCCTATAGAAGAATGATAGTCATCAAATCTATCGTGATGCATAAACAAAGAAAGCGCCCAACAAGTTATTGCCGAATCGAAGCCGCTTGTAACTACTGCCTTAGAAATATCACTCTGGGAATAATACTTTTTTTTACCATGACTAGAGACCAGATTCGCTCCGACCTTTTGTGCTAAACTCTTTTTTATTTCAGTATTTATCTCTTCCATTTTTTGATCACTTTGTGCTTACAGACTAACGAGGCTGTAGAAAAACGTTTTTTTCGAAAACACATATCTCAGCCTGCCCTTTAATTTTATATTGATCACCATTCAACCACATTCGCTTAACATAATCACTTATTCTGCGCGGTAACGCAGAGGTAATTGTGGATAAGACTGTGGTTAAGCAATCGCTCCATAATTCATTAGCTTTTCAATGTTATGCACCAAGCAAAACAAACGCCACTGACCCTGTACTTTCGTTTTTCCACGTAGAGAGAAACGGTTCAACCGTTTATTAGTGCCTATATTGCCAAACACAGGCTCAACAGTGGACATACGGTGACCGTAAATCGCCTTTCCGTATCGGCTATCGACACGACGTTTCATCCAGTCAGTCGCCGTACGGCCATTGGTGTAGGTTATGGAGACTTGTCGACCATGGCCTTCACGCGTATCGGCTGAACTCGGGTTGCGCATGCACTGATGCTTAAGGTCGCACTGTCGGCAGTCTGTCAACTTACCTTCAAAGAAGAGTTTCCGCTTGCCATCGTTGGCGATGATGTCGTTTTTTAGCCACATCTCTTTGCCGGCCGGACAGCGACAAGTTTTCTTCTTTTTATTGATGATAAATTCGCTGGAAGGAATCACAGCCTTTACACCTTTCACCGTGTCTCGGTGACGCTTACCGTATTTTTCTTTTTGTTTGGCGAAGGTTTTATCACGCGAGCGAAATTGGTTGTCGGGGATATAAGCATTAATGCCTTCGCGGCGCAGGTAATGATTATTGGCGTCATTTGAAAATCCGGTGTCAGCGGTAATAATGGCCTGTGCTTTGAGTATGTCAGGGCTGATTCCCGTACGGGCGTAGCGCTGCTTGATACCGGCCAGTATAGGCTCTAGCGTATGGTGCTCTTGGCCCTCACCGAAGGCCTGAGCTTCAACAATAATTTGATGCTTTTTATCGACAGCCGCTACACCGTTGTAGCCTTGAATGGTGCCTTTACTGGTGGTAATTTTAGCCGATTCATTGTCGGTTATATTACTTTTAACCTCTGTCGGCTTTTTACCCTGCCCCATCCGTGGGGTTGCCGTCTTTAGGAATTTATTAATCCGTTCAAACTCTTTTCCTAAGGTTTCCGTGGCGCTCGTCAACTGCTGTTTTCTTTCTCGTTCATTCGGCTTACGTCCGTCTAACTTTTTATGCTCTTTAATACACGCGCGAAGCCTCCGCTGTATTTTGTCACGCTTGGCTTCCAATTCAGGTAAGGTGCCTGAGTGTTCTTTAGCTGCATTCGATGACATTTTACAACCATCAATGGCAAACAGTTCATTCCCCAGAAGCCCTTGCTGGTCACACACCAAGAGTACTTGCTCAAATACTGATTCGATAGCGTCGGGGTAGCTGCTTACAAAGCTGGCAATACTGGTAAAGTGAGGTACCGCATCACAAGACAAGGCTTTAAATATTATATTGTGTTCACACTGCCACTGAATTTCACGGCTAGAGGTGATTCCCTTCGCGTAGGCAAAAAGAATAATTTTAAGCAGTATGGCAGGGTCGTATGCAGAGCGCCCACCAGCATCGTTACTGTAGTTTTTATAAAACTCGGAAAGATCAATGTGATTATCGATCAGATTATGGAGGGTAAATTCAAAGGTTCCTGGCTGGATTTGCTCTTCGAAGTTAATCACCACCATGGCATCTTGGTTGTAATTATATTTTTTGAAGTTTGGCATAACGGAAGCTCCATTTACGATGCCTTATTTTATCAAAATCCTCCTGATTTTTGGAGTTTTTCTACAGCCTCAACGCCGCAAACAGCGGCAGACTTGTTGTTGATTGTTTTGTGCTAAAAGGCGCAGCCTGCACAAAACGAGCGACGGCAAGGCTGTCCAAGGAGCGCAGCGACTGATGCTGATTTGCCTTGTTAGATGCATAAATAGCACGCACCCAATA
>NZ_LFIJ01000002.1:497919-992534 GCF_001187555.1 Gilvimarinus polysaccharolyticus
GCGGTAAGCTGCGGCTATGTAGTTGATTGTGTTGTGGCAGCGTAGCGACCGCCACATAAACAAGCGACGAAATAGACGTCAGCTTGACCGCTTTGTTATAAGCTGAATTCTTCGGGGATGCCATTGTAAAACTCGAACTCGCTTGCCATGCCTACACCATTGCCACCATCTAAGTACCTTACACCGACGGCAGTACCCTCGCTACAATTCTCGACTTGAATTACCACACAAGGAACTCTTGTATTTTTTCCGTTATCTATTTGTATTGCGAATAAAGGTAAATCAGTTTCATACGGCGTACTACCACTAGGAATGAAGAATACTGCTCTACCCTCTTCGACGTCTCTTTCTGTGGCTGACCTTCCGCTAGTAAAGGGTACGTTTTTCCAGTTTTCTAATTCTATTTCTTCCCACATTATTCAAGTACTTGGTAGCTTATAACGCTTTGCTCAGCGGCTAAGTATGGTTGGCTAAAATGCGCGAGGTACGAGCCGCAGCCAACTGTACGTGTCCGATGAAGCAACTTGTTATATGTTTACTGGTTAGAAAACACATAACGTTTAAAAAATATAAAAGTTAGTTGCATGGAATGAGTAGAGCTAACAACGAACCACCACTTTGCCACTAACCATGAATTTGAGCCGCTAACACTTTTGTAAATGGATTCACCAAAACACGTTAGGCGAAAACTGTGTAGCCACACATTTAAAACTATTTGACTGCGCTAAAACTTACCACGAAAAAGAACGAAGCAAGCGCAATACTCTTTTCTAAAACACCAAAACCACAACAAAATATTACTTGAACAAGTGGTGGCATATAACAGCTAATTCATGCGACTCAGTCGCACTTTGTCCCGGCACCCTATCCCCAGTAGAGATTGGATGAGGATAGACATGGAAGGCGTTGAAAACAAAAAGGAATTAGACATATGTTGACAGTTCCTTGTCTGGGGAAAGTGCGACTAAATTTAATTGAGGGCTTAATCTAATCTTTTTTATCCCGCCGCGCAAGCTCCGCTCAACCCATTGAATTGTTTAGAAAATATTGTTTTCTAATATCATCTCCTTGCCATGGTATTCAAGGGTTTCCCCTGAACACGGATTTGACCGGACAGCAGCCTGCAACTATGCTGTATATAAACACAGCGCATGCGCGGAGCTAATCATGGAGAGAGCCTCAGACATCCCAGTGTATATCCCTGAAAAGTCGGCCCGATTTATGGACCAGCTGCGGGCGTTTATGCGGTTTAGGCAGCTCTCTTACCGCACTGAACAAACATATGTTCACTGGATTTTGAAATTTATTCGATTTCACAATAAAGCCCATCCGTCGACACTTGATGAAAGAGCGGTAGAGGCTTGGCTTACGCATTTAGCCACCGAAAGAAATAACTCAGTGGCAACCCAACAAATTGCACTCAATGCGGTAGTGTTTCTTTATCGTCAATTTTTAAGTCAACCACTTGAGAATATGAACTTTAAACGGGCCAAAAAATCACAGCGAGTCCCTACTGTGCTTTCACACAACGAGGCGAAAACGATTATCGATTTAGCTAACAACCCTTATCGGCTTATGTTTGCGCTTATGTACGGCGCGGGGCTGCGCCAAGCAGAGTGTTTGTCACTACGAATATTGGATATTGATTTTGAGAATCTAATACTGGTGGTTCGTCACGGTAAGGGGGGTAAAGATCGAACAACCTTATTACCCCAATCGTTGCTAAACGATATCCAGCAGCAAATAGAGCACGCCAAAGCGATTCATGCGATAGATTTACAAAGGGGCTTTGGTGAGGTGTATTTACCTGATGCTCTTGCCAGAAAGTATCCCCGCGCAGCGTTTCAAACTAAATGGCAATATTTATTCCCATCCAGCAGGCCTGGGCCTTGTCCGCGCACTGGCGTTATTAGACGACACCATTTACATCATAGCGCGGTGCGGAAGCACTTAACGGCTTGTGTTAATCGCTCTGAGATTGCTAAACATGTGTCTTGCCACACCTTTCGGCATTCTTTTGCCACTCGGCTGTTAGAACAGGGCTACGATCTTCGAACCATACAGCAGCTGTTAGGCCATACGGATGTAAAGACTACCGAAATTTATACGCATGTCGTAAAGCAAGGGAAGCTAGGCGTGATAAGCCCTTTTGATGGTGTTCGGGATGGGCGAGCTCACTATGCCTACGCATAGCGAGCCATTGGCGATTTAGCCCAATTACGCCGCCAACTGCCGCAACACATAATGCAAAATTCCACCGTGGCGGTAGTAGTCCCACTCGACAGCGGTGTCGATACGCACCTCCACCTCAAACGATTTTTTATCATCGCCTTTAGTCGCTGTAACTTTTAACGTTTTTGGCTCGCCTTTAATAGGTTCGATGTCAAATACTTCGCTGCCATCTAGATCTAAGGTGGCGGCCGTGTCGCCCGCTTTGTATTGCAGTGGTAATACCCCAAAGCCTACTAAATTTGAACGGTGAATTCGTTCAAAACTTTCGGCAATAACGGCTTTAATCCCCAACAAGTTGGTGCCTTTGGCGGCCCAATCGCGACTGGAACCGGTGCCGTATTCTTTACCGGTTAAGACAATTAACGGCGTGTCCTCTGCTTGATATTTTTGCGAGGCATCATAAATGCTCATTTGTTCACCGTTGGGCAGGTAGGTTGTCCAACCGCCCTCGGTGCCAGGTGCCAGTTGGTTTTTAAGGCGTACATTGGCAAAGGTACCGCGTACCATCACTTCGTGATTGCCACGGCGCGAGCCATAGCTATTAAAGTCTGTGGGTTTTATACCGTGGGCGGTTAAGTATTCTCCTGCAGGGCTGTCTGGTTTAATCGCACCAGCGGGGGAGATGTGATCGGTGGTGATAGAGTCTCCCACTTTCACTAAACAGCGTGCGCCGCTAATGTGCGCAGGCTCGGTTAACGCCATAGTCATGCCGGCAAAATAAGGGGGCTTTTTAACATAGGTAGAATCCGGCCATGAGTAGATCTCGTCTTCGGGCACGGGTAGTTGTTGCCACGCTTGGGTGCCGGTAAATACATCGGAGTATTTGTCACGGTATAGCCCTTCGGTCATTGCGCTGGTAATGGTGTCGGCAATCTCTTGGGGGCTAGGCCAGATATCTTTAAGGTACACGGGCTTACCATCTTTGCTTTGACCTAAAGGCTCTTTAAGTAAGTCTACGTTCATATTACCCGCCAGCGCATAAGCGACTACCAACGGGGGTGATGCTAAATAGTTGGCGGGTACGTCTTGATGAATACGACCTTCAAAGTTGCGGTTGCCCGACAGTACTCCGGCCACTAATAAATCACCGGCACGCACAGCGTTTTGCACTGGAGCAGGCAAGGGCCCAGAGTTACCAATACAGGTGGTGCAACCAAAGCCAACAATATCAAAACCTAAATCGGCCAACGGCTGCAGTAACCCGGCGTTTTCCATATAGGCAGGGACTACTTGTGAGCCAGGTGCAAAAGAGGTTTTTACCCACGGTTTGGTCATTAAGCCTAACGCCTGCGCCTTTTTAGCCACCAAGCCGGCGGCGACTAACACGGCCGGGTTAGAGGTGTTGGTGCAAGAGGTAATCGCAGCAATAACAACGGCCCCGTGGTTGAGCATAAATTCTTGGCCGTTCATTTCTACTTGTACTGCGCCGCGTTCGTGCAGGTTGGTGTTGTCGATAGCGGTTTGGCCGCCCTCGGCAACAAAGCGCGAGTCGTCGTCACTGGCAATCACGGTATCGCGCGCGGCCAGTTCGGTTTCTAGTAAATGGGCAAATGCCGCTTTAGCGTCGGTTAATGCAATCCGATCTTGAGGACGTTTGGGGCCCGCTAAACTCGGCACAACATCGCCCATATCTAGCTGTAAGGTATCGCTGTAATCGGCGACAGGGTCGTCGTCATTGCGCCACAAATCTTGCGCTTTTGCGTAGGCCTCGACCAAATCGATTTGTTCTTGGTCGCGACCGGTTAACTCCATATAACGCAAGGTTTCGCCGTCTACCGGGAAAATACCGCAGGTAGCACCGTACTCGGGTGCCATATTGGCGATAGTGGCGCGATCGGCCAGCGGTAACTTAGCCAACCCAGCACCGTAAAACTCAACAAACTTACCGACCACACCATGTTCGCGCAGCATTTGAGTCACCGTCAGCACTAAATCAGTCGCGGTGGCCGAGGGCGGCAGCTCGCCTTTTAACTCAAAGCCAACCACTTCGGGAATAAGCATGGTTATAGGCTGTCCCAACATAGCCGCTTCGGCCTCAATACCACCCACGCCCCAACCCAATACGCCCAAGCCATTGATCATGGTGGTGTGTGAATCGGTGCCCACTAAGGTGTCGGGCAAGGCTACTTGTTCGTCACCGTGCTGCTCGAGCAAAACCACCTTGGCCAAGTATTCTAAGTTAACTTGGTGGACAATGCCGGTACCCGGCGGCACTACGCGAAAGTTAGAGAACGCTTGCTGCCCCCAGCGCAAAAACTGGTAGCGTTCGTTGTTGCGCTCAAACTCTCGTTGAGTGTTTTTTTCTAGTGCGTCGGGCGTGCCAAAGTAGTCGACCATAACGGAGTGATCGATGACTAAGTCGACCGCGCCCAGCGGGTTGATTTTGGCCGGATCGCCGTTTAAATCACGCATGGCAGCGCGCATAGCGGCCAAATCGACAACGGCCGGTACCCCGGTAAAATCCTGTAGTACTACTCGCGCGGGGGTAAAATTAACTTGCTCTGAGGCTTTATCGGAGCCTTTCCAGCGACATAAGGTTTCGATATCTTGGCGCGAGACGTTTTTACCGTCTTCTTTACGCAGCAGGTTTTCTAGTAAGATTTTTAAACAAAAAGGCAGGCGCTTTAAATCGTACTGATCGGCCAGCGCTCCCAACCGGTAATAGGTGTACTCTTTATCATTAATACGCAGTGTACTGCGGGATTTAAAGCTATCACTCACTGTAACCTCCCAAGGGCTAATCCGTTTTAATTGTAGAGACAGGCAGAAGTGGAGCAAGATTTGCGCCGGGTCATAACTCTGCGCTTGCTACCATTCATTCTAAACGTTTAGGGAGATAAAGCGACAAACTAAGCCTACACGTACTTATCTAACTGTAAATATGCGCATTTTGGTCACGGTTTTACAATATAAAAAAGGCCCCGCACTCTAAGAGTGTGGGGCCGCAAGCCGTAGAGAGTCATACTTGAACAACCAAATAGGCCTCTATCAAGAGTATCAAGTCATTCCAGATACTAAATTAAGTTGATAGAAACCTACTCAGAACTTAAAACGTCGCCCGTAACGTTAATGCATAACGCGTGTCATTCACAAAGTAAGAGGCATAGTGATCACCCGCTGCGTTTTGTTTCATGATAGTGCGGGTTTCGGAGTTGAGAATGTTGTTCAACTCTAAACCCAGCGAAACATTGTCGGTCAAATCATAAAAGATCGATCCGTCTAATTGACCATAATCATCGTTATATACGGGCAAACGCCATGTGATATCGCGGTCGGTTCCGTTAAAGCCGTTAGGCCCAACAGACATCAAGAATTCACTGCGCCAGTTATAAGCCAAACGCATTGAAATCGGGCCCTTTTCATACATGCCAACGATATTAAATGAGTTTTCAGACAGCCCCTCAAAAGGCATTTTGCCGTAGCTTGATCCATCTGTATCCACCGGGTTAGACCCCGCATTTTCGGGGACATCGGTGCTACTATCGATGTATGTATAGTTTGCCTGTAAACCTAATCCATCAAAGGGCTCTGGTAAAGAGTCGAAGAATTGGCTCCAACCAAGCTCTAAGCCGCTGATGTCGGCGGTCCCTGTGTTCACCGGACGGGTTACTGTATAGTCCCAGCCCCCGTGCTGTTCAAGAATGGTTTCATTACGAATAAAACCATCAATCTGCTTAGTAAATGCATTTACGTGAACCATACCGCCGGCGTCGTTAAAGTACCACTCGAGCGACACATCGAACTGGGTCGCCTCCATGGGTTCGAGCAATGGGTTTGAACTAGACGAAGACGTTAGAACAAAATCATCGGCAGGCACAAACTCACCATCAGGAACACCCTCAGGCTTGTCGGCACTTAATGACTGGTATGCTTGCATTTGTCCGAACGACGCACGGGAAATTGCTTTAGACGCGGCAAAACGCAAGAACAACTCATCACTTAGAGTAACTCTCAAGTTTAGGCTTGGTAGTACATTGGTGTAAGAGTTTTCCGCACTTATATCTTCAGATTCTTGATACCATGGTTGTGACTCTGTCACACCATCGGCACCAAGCACGATCGTTTCAGGGTAACGCAGCATACCGCTGGCCACGTTTTCGGTACGCACTACACGCACACCTATATTACCGTCGATCGGCAGCGCTAAATCATCAATACCGAAACCTAAGGTTAGGTAGGCAGCGTAGGTTTGTTCTTCTTGCTCGTTTAAGCGACTAGGGTCGGTAATATCTGCCGGCACGTAATCATCACAACATAAGTAATACGCCGACGCATCCGCGTGAAGTTGGTCAAAAGACTCGGGATAACCCTCAACCAATTCACTACTGGGCGCGTAAACATTGCCTGGCAGCTGAGCATCGCCACGGAAGAAGTTTTCAAACTCATTAAGAGACATCTGGCTCGGATCATCAACCGATGGCATTGGCTCACCACCAGGTAATTTCCACCAAGCCATCCAAGGCTGAAACACCCCTTGCCAATGGTAGCCGCTGTTTATATTGGTTGCCTGGCGGTCGGTATAACGTAAACCTGTTTTGGCAAACCGCAAGAAACCATCGTCGGAAAAGTGATATTTAACATCTCCACGCCAAGCAAACTGATCACCCTCATTATCTTCTATAAAGGGCATAGTGAAGGCCCAGTAGTAGTTGGTCGGATCCGCTAGATACTCTGAGTTGGCTTTAATTTGTGGGCGTTCGTCCGTTAAGTCGATATCGATGTAAGGAAGATCGATACCGGTTGCGATCGTTGCATCTAAACTTTCGGTGGTCGCTTTGGTATATTGAACGTCAGTGCTGAACTCTAGGCTATCACTAGGCGTCCACTTAAAACCCCCAGAAAAATCGGTGGTGATGGATTCGCGGTTGGACACCCGAATATCGGCACCAAACGGAATGCCAGCTTCTTGGCTTAAACTACCCGACTGAAACACACCATTAGCATCTATATTAAAACTAGTTCCAGCGGCAGGTTGAGTCGCGTAGGCATCATTCTGCACAAAGATGGCGTCTTCATCCCAACGCATGTCGTAGCTGCTACGAAAGCCTTGTAGATAAAATTCCATCTCGTCATTAGGGCGCCATTGAAACGCGGCATAGGTACCTAAGCGTTCGCGGTTAAATTCCATTGAACGCCAATCGGCGCCTCGTGGTACCTGCACGGTGGTACCTTCCATACCCGCAATATCATCACGCGGAAAAAACGGACGGTTAAAAATACCGTCGGTACGGGTTGATATTTCAGAAAAAGCGACATCAACTAAAAAACCAAATTCACCTGCGTCTGTGTTCCAACGATTACTGTACAGGGCCGAATAAGATGGATCTGTTTCTTTAATAAAGTCACCGTAGTTAGCGCTCACAGAACCCGAAACCACCTGCCCGTCTGAGTCAAACGGCATACGAGTACGCAAGTTAACGGTCCCGCCTAACCCCCCTTCAATCATATCCGCCGAGGGGTTTTTGTAGACATCAACACCAGCCATTAACTCGGCTGGTACGTCTTCAAAGCTTAAGCTACGACCGCCATTAGCACTAAAACTGTCGCGTCCATTAAGCTCACTACGCACTTGGGTTAAACCGCGCACAGCGACACCACTACCCTCAGCCGAGAAATGCTCGGGGTCACCCAAAGACATAAAGTGGTCGATGGTAACACCGGGAACTCGCTGTAAAGTCTCTGTTACCGAGCGATCAGGCAACTTGCCAATATCGTCGGCGACAATAGAGTCAACAATAGTATCAGCATCGCGCTTCAACGTTTGCGCACTTTGAATACTGGCACGCTGCCCTCTAACTACAATTTCTTCAAGGAGCTCATCGAGGCCCTCTTCGGATTGGGCTATAACTGGGGCAACAACACCCAGAGCGGACAAAACAAGTGCTGAAACACTGGTTTTAATGATACGACGGGGCGTAAAAACTGACGGTTGTTTAGCATCATTCACGGAGTGTCTTCCTCTTTCATATTTTATAGTTAGAGCTGGGTTGCGCACGACTGGGCTGCCGCACGCCACCCTCAAACTTAAAAGTGTTTTTATATGCGAGAACTTTATAACCCATTGGTTTTATAAGTGCAAATTATTTTCCATATGGAAAATAGGCGTCGCGCCATCAAAGGCCGTGACATTAAACGTCACGGCCTTTGATGGCTGAATTATTCTGAATGAACGGAGGTTAACAACGAGCAGGCGAGAATTAAGAAAAAATAAGGCTGTAACGCTGGTAGCTGAACGGTCGTAGATTAATCAGTTTAGACACGCCCCGCAGGGCGGTTAGCAAAGAAGTTACTCAAAGGCGGCCAAGGCCTTTGGCATAATGTGGTAGCGTTTGCCGGCTTTTGTACTAAACACGATGATCCCATCTTTTGACCGAGTTGTTACCTCACGACCGGTATCGGCCTCTGCAATTTTGTAGCCGTAATCACGTAACACCAACTCACCACTGCGACCAGCCAATAAACTCGCACGAATTAGTTTCCCGTCCTGCCACGCAATATCAACAGTAACATCACCTCGTGCTCGCAAGCCTGTAACGCTGCCCTTAGACCAAACACTAGGCAGTGCCGGCAATAAAGCTATGCTGCCGGTGTGGCTTTGCAGCAGCATTTCGGCAATACCTGCCGTTGCACCAAAATTACCATCAATTTGAAACGGTGGGTGGTTATCCCATAAATTGGGTAAGGTACTGCGCTTAAATTGTTCACTTAAAACTTTGTGAGCCCGATCGCCATCGGCGAGCCGTGCCCAAAAGTTGATTTTCCAAGCCTGTGACCAGCCGGTACCGCCATCGCCCCGGGCGTTTAAACTGACTTTGGCGGCCTGTGCTAACGCGGGGGTATCCGCGACACTAATGGTGCGCCCTGGGTGTAATGCGTATAGGTGCGACACATGACGATGCTGACTGTCTGGGTCGTCAAGATCGGCCTTCCACTCTTGCAGTTGCCCCCAATGGCCAATGCGCAACCCCGAATCAAGCTTGGCTTGTACAACTATTAGCTGCTTGGCAAACGCGGTATCACCTAAAATATTGGCCGCCTCCAGTGTGTTGCGCAGCAGCTCGGCAACTATTTGCTGACTCATGGCTGCCGCGACCGTAAAGTCGCCATGTTCGGGGCTAAAACTTGGGCTTACCACTAACGTGCCATCTCGCGGATCGGTCACTAACGCGTCTAACCAAAATAATGTGGCCTCTTTCATGGCCGGATAGGCCCGCTCGCGCAAAAAAACTTCGTCCTGTGTAAAGCGGTAGTAATCAAAGTACTGTCGCGTCAACCAAGCGGCGGCTTCGGGCTGCCAAAAGGCAGTAGGCCAGGCTATAACGCCAGTAAAACCCCAGATGTTGGTGTTTAAAAACAGCGTCCAACCCCGCGCACCCAGTAATTTTTGTGCCGATACACGGCCGGGCTCAATTAGCGAATCGATAAAGGCGTATAGCGGCTCGCTGGTTTCGGCCAAGTTAGTCACCATGGCCGGCCAGTAATTCATTTGCAGGTTTATATTAACGTGGTAATCGGCATTCCACGGCGGTGTATTGGAGTGATTCCAAACGCCTTGTAAGTTAGCTGGCAACGAGCCCGCACGCGACGAGCTAATTAACAAGTAGCGCCCAAACTGAAAATACAGGGTCTCTAAGGTGCGATCGGCAGCGGCATTGCCTTGGCCATAATTGGCCAGTAGTTGCGCCGTGGTATCCTCGGCCTCGATCTGACCGACGTCTAACGCCACGCGGCTAAACAGCGTTTGGTAGTCGCTTAAGTGGCGCTCGCGCAGCTGCTGGTAAGGCTGCGCGGCGGCGGCATTAACCACACTGTTAACCCGAGGCTCTGGGTTAGCACCACGATAACTGGGGTATTTAGGCGCGTACCCGGTGGCGGCGCTAAACAGTAACGTCACCTCATCGGCCGCTAAAATATGTAGCTCGGTGTCTGCGTCAGCCACTTGCAGCTTGCCGCCCTTGTGACGCAGCGTTAGTTTGCCGGCATAGGTCAGCTGATTATCATTAAGCGCGCCTTGTACAGTGAGCGAGCTTCCCTGGCGCACAAATCTCTGGCTGCGATTATCGGGAATATCTAAACTCGCGTTAATATTCAGCTGTGCCGCTTGATCGGCGCTTAGCTGCACAACCAATACTTGGTCTGGATAGCTGTAAAAATACTCTCGCCGATAACTGATACCCCCCTGACGGTAACTCACACTGGCGACGCCGGTGGTTAAGTCCAGCTCACGCCGATAAGCACTGACCTCCCCCTCGCCCGCAACCTCTAGATAAAGATCGCCAAAGGTCTGGTAATTACCATAACCTTTAATATCTCGGCCCATAAGCTCAGCGGCGGCCTCCGGTGTCATACGACCCTGCTCAGCTATGATTTTTTGGGTTTTTGCTAATGCTTTGTGTTGGTTGCCATTGGGCGGGACACCAAAATCGTAGCCCTGTTTTGAGTCGGGCCCGCCGGTCCACAATGATTTTTCGTTTAATTGGATTCGGTCGCGCTCAACACCACCAAAAATAACCGCCCCCATAGCGCCATTGCCAATTGGCAAACCTTCACGCTCCCAATCTACTGCTGGACTGTCAAACCACAAAGGCACCACATCCGCTGTCGCCGGAAGAGTCATTAACAAAACCAATAATAATAGGCAGCTGTGACTAAACGCTTTGAGGCGTTTTAGGAATGGGACAACAGGCATATTTGTGTTCTCGCGAGGCGGCGTTAAGTGTTTACCATGATTCCACTACATGTGATGTCAGGCGATGGCGTTATTCCGACTCAGAACCTACGGCCCTATAGCCAACTATAATAGGCTCCGCTCGACGGCGTCTGTCTGTTATAACGCATCGGTTTTACAGGTACAAATTATTTTTTATATAAAATTTTATACGGTCAAACAGGAAGGATTAGAGCCGCACCATACCCACGGCTCAGAAATCAAACATCATCAGTGTTTAAAGCTCTGATGAATAGAACTGTAGGTCGCCTTAAGCTTTGCCAGCTCGAAAGGCGGTTTAAAAAAGCCGTGGTAATCACCGCGCGGGTTAATTAACACTACGTTAGCGGAGTGGTCGACTGTGTAGTCATCGCCAATGGTGACTTTGTTAAACGCTACGTTTACCTGATTGGCAAACCGACGCAGTGTCAAAAAATCACCAGTCACTCCAATAAACGTTGGATCAAAGTATCCCACATACTCAGATAAAACCTCGGGCGTATCGCGGGCTGGGTCTAAGCTGACTAATATCACTTCGGTGTCTGCGGCAATATCGGCCGGTAAATTCTTTAGTAGCCTATCGAGCTCTGCCATAGTCGTAGGGCAAATATCAGGGCAGTGGGTAAAGCCAAAAAATACCAGCGACCACTGGCCGACTAAATCGGCGCGGGTAAACCCATCACCTTTTTGATTGAGCAAAGTAAAATCATCAAACCGGCGCGGAGTATCAAAAACTACCGCGCCGTTTAAACGCAGCTCATCCGCAGTCATAACTCTGGGCGTTAATAAGTTATTAATCAGAAACGCAATCATTAGTAAGATAAAAGCCACACAGCCGATAACCGTTAACCGAATGCCCCGGCGAGTTTGATTTGTTGTATTAGTTTCAGTCACACAAACTCCTTAAAACAATTGGGTAACGGGCAGCAGATAATGATCCAGCAACATTACGACAAACAGCGCCATTAGGTAAACAATGGAGTATTTAAATGTGTCCATACCCACGTTTTCGCGCTTGCTAAACAGCATCATCAGCGACCAAAAAATAAACCCAGCCCCCAACACTAGCGCGCCAATCAAATACAGCCAGTTCATCATTCCAGTAACAAACGGTAGCACCGTAACCAATACCATAATAATGGTGTACAACAAGATATGCAGTTTGGTGTATTGCTCGCCGTGAGTGACCGGCAACATAGGAATATCGGCTTTAGCGTATTCATCTTTGCGGTGTACTGCTAGCGCCCAGAAGTGCGGCGGCGTCCAAGCAAAAATAATTAACACCAGCAATAGTCCGTGGCCATCTAGCGTGCCGGTAACGGCGGTCCACCCCAACAGCGGTGGGGCTGCTCCTGCGATACCACCAATAACAATATTTTGTGGCGTAGCGCGCTTTAAAAATAAGGTGTAAACCACCGCGTAACCAAGCAGCGAGATTAGCGTTAACACGGCGGTTAAGGTGTTGATAAATACCAGCAGTAACGTCATGCCGATAGCGCCAATAACCAGCGCAAACAGCGCCGCTTGCATTGGCTCGACTCGGCCTTTAGCGACCGGACGATTGTGCGTGCGCGCCATTTTTTGATCAATGCCGCGATCGACTAAATGATTGACCGCAGCGGCCGATCCGGCGCACAAAGCAATGCCAAGATTACCAATAATAAGCACATCAAGAGGCACCATACCCGGCACAGCCAATAACATGCCAATCACCGAGGTGAGGATCATCAGCATAACCACCCGAGGTTTGGTTAGCTCGTAGTAATCACGCCAAATAGGTACGTGGGGTGCCGCTTGTGTTTGAGTCATAAGGTTACTGCTTTATCTATGTTTACTCGGTTTTTAATCCGTGCAGCCTAGTCTTTTTAGTCTACACTCTTGTATACACTATGTGATGCGCTGTTTGTATCAGTTACTGTGCGCTGTATAGACTCGGTGCGTCAAGGTTACCAGCACTAATAACAGTAAAGCGCCACAGGCATTGTGTGCCACTGCTACCGACAAAGGTAATTGCGCCGCCACGTTGGTTACCCCCAAACTCACTTGCAGTAATAAAACACCCAATAGTGTCCATGCCAGTGGCTTGGTACGCTCATCTAATCGCAGCAAGCGCAACGCCAGCAATATAACGCTTATGCTTACCACCAATGCACCTAGGCGATGTGCCATATGAATCGCGGTGCGGGCTTCACCCTCTAACAGTCCACCTAAATAGTTTGGCCCAATACCTTGCGCTAAATTAAAGCCTCGCGCCACATCCATTGCCGGCCACCACTGACCGTGACAAGTAGGAAAGTCTGTACAAGCTAAGGCGGCATAGTTAGAGCTTGTCCAACCGCCTAGGGCAATTTGTACAATCACCAACAATAAAACCATAACAACCAACGGCCGCAAGTTCTGAACCCGCGCTAACCCCGCTGGCGATAGTTGCCAACACTGGCCACTCAATCGCTGCACCAGTAACCACAACAAACTAACCGTGGCAAAGCCGCCCAACAAATGCGCGGTAACCACTTGCGGCCACAGCTTTAAGGTGACCGTCCACATACCAAACGCGGCTTGTATTATCACTAAAACCAAAAGCCCAACGGTGTGCCCCCGAGGTAGACGCTCGCCGGTTTTACTGGCACGCCACCAAGTTAAAATGGTCAGCGCTAAGATCAACAGCCCCAAACTACCTGCAAAGTGGCGATGCACCATTTCTGGCCAGGTTTTATCGTGTTCGACGGGCGTCTCGGGAAACAGCGCTTCGGCCGCAGCCACGTGCTCGCTCGTGGTGGGCCAAGTCATGTGGCCGTAACAGCCGGGCCAATCGGGACAGCCGAGACCGGCATCAGACAACCGTGTAAAAGCGCCAAGTACCACAACCACACAAGCCAGTGCAGTGGCCATTAGTGCCAACCGGTAACCCCACACAAACAATTTTTTTTGCATCACAGCCACTCTTATTCGTACGAGTTTTTAAGCATTTTCTTTATGTCTTTTAAAAGCTCACCACCGCTATGAACAGGGGTGTAGGCGAGCATTAAAAAACCTTCTTGGTCCATTAAGAAATAACGCCCGGCTGCAACCGGGTCATCGCTAAAGTTACTGCCTTTAAGAGCCTCGGTAAGATCTGAGCGTTTAATCGTCATCACCCGAAGCAGCGGATGTTGTTCTTTAATATGTTGTGTCAGCTCAGGCGAAAGAACCTCATCCTGCAATAAATAAATACGCTCGACTCGCTCTGCTTTTTCGTTAAGCCGAATATGTACCTGACGGGTTAGATAGAGGTTGTCTAGACAGGTTTTATCACAGCTAGCGTTGCCCGGAATCACATAACGCCAGCGTTTAGACTCTTCTGTTAAATCCCAGGTTTCATTTTGCTCTTGCGGGGCAAGATCTGAAATTTGAATGGGTGGACTCAGCAATACACCTTGATTAACTGTGCCATCTGGCATACCCCAGCCGGTGTGATAAATGGTGTAGGCGGCGATCATAGGTAAAGCGACGATCAGCATTAACAGCAGCGCTTGCAGTTGCCCACGCTTTTTACTAGGTGATTGGGATGTTTGTTGCACGTCTGTCATAAGTCGTCGGCCTGTTGGTCATGTTTAGTTGAGCTTTTGTGCCAGTAATAATGCCACACCGATGCAAGATTGGTACTGGCAAACAAGGTTAACAAGACTAATGCTATCGCCAAGCCAAACCACTGAATAGCATAACCGGTATGTCGCTCGGGTGACATATTAACCGCTTGCCATTCGGTGCGCAGTGCAGCGGGGCTTGCATCATCTAATTTTAAAATTCCAGGCGCCAACAGCTGTCCAACTGCATCGGCCATTAGCGCGACATTTACTTCGGTAATTACCTTAGGCCAGGTAGTGGTTTCGCCTTGCGCGTTAAGCAATGGATGCGAATTTACTGGGTACAGTTCGGCAAAAATACTGACCTCGCCGGCGACTAAAGGTACATCGGGTAATTGTTTACGGCTTACATCTCCGGCCAACCAACCACGGTTCACCAGGATCTTCTGATTATTCTTTAAGCTAAACACCTGCACAACCTCAAAGCCGGTACGGCCATCACGCTGACGGTTATCGATCAACCAAAGGTGCTGGTTATCAAACTCACCGCGAACTATAACCCTTGTATAGGGTGCCAAAGCGCTCGCTGAAAACTCATCAAGCTCAACTGGAGCACCGGCTTGACGCTCTTGTATTTGTTGCAAAATAGCGCGCTTTTCTGCCGCCCGCGTAAGCTGCCAAAAACCAAGAGTTAACAGCAGCGGAAAAAATACAATAGCCAACCCGATAATGACACGATTTGGTGTAAGCGTCAGTTGTGGGGAAGCTGTCGGTATGGGTGTCACAAGCGGTACCTCTACCTCAGCGGTTAACATGGCTGCTTTAATGCAGCCGAACTCTAACGGCTGTGGCCCTGTGCGCCCAACAACTTCTATTGTTTGGGCAAACACGTTGCCTGCGTTACTATTCACTCTAACCTTGCTATTGCCTAGGCTTTTATTTCCCGGGCATTAATTCACTGAGCTGTTTGTTACGGCCGTTAGCTGTAAAGCGCTCTAATAACTTAGGTTTTACTATGTGGCTTAAAATAATTATCTTGATTCTGTTTGCGGGCGTATTGCTGAGCCTAACCGCTGGCTTAAATTTTTTGTTGCGCGATGCCGGCGGCAGCCACAAAAAACGTACGCTGTACGCCCTAGGTATACGCATTACGCTTGCCACGTTAATGATGGCGTGCGTGATATATGGTTTTTATTCTGGCATTTTAACCAACACGGCACCTTGGGATCAGCGATTGCCATAATCCCAAAACGCCTAAATGTTAAGCTATTAATTCTTAACCAAAGATATAAACGACAAAGAACAGACCCACCCAAACCACATCTACAAAGTGCCAATACCAACTTGCCGCTTCAAAGCCAAAGTTATCATCAGGCTTGAAGTGGCCTTTAATCAGCGAGCGCATCAGCATAATAAACAACATCAGGGTACCGATGGTAACGTGCGCACCGTGAAAGCCTGTCAGCATAAAGAAGGTGGTGCCATAAATGCCAGATTGCAGAGTTAAGCCTAGCTCGTGATACGCGTGAATATACTCTTCTACTTGCAGAATCAAGAACACCACACCCAACACAACGGTAAGACCCAACCAAATATTAAAGCCTTTGCGGTTATTGTTTTTGACGGCGCTGTGAGCGAAGTGTACTGTCACACTGGAGGTCAGCAGGATCAAGGTGTTCCATAATGGCAACCAACCCAGCATGCCCTCCCAACCTGGAAAACTCATGCTCTGGCCTGGGCCAATGTTGGTTGCGGCATCTCCATTTACAGCCATATCGGGCGTGGTTAACAAGGGCCACTCGGCCTCAAAGCCCGGCCACAACAAACCATTGTCTGCGCCATCGCCTACACCGCTCAACCAAGGCAGCGCTAAGTTGCGAATATAAAACAACGCACCAAAGAACGCGGCAAAGAACATTACCTCTGAGAAAATAAACCAACCCATGCCCATCACGTACGAGCGCTTGAGTTGCGGGCTATTTTTGCCGGCCATATTCTCGCTAATAACTATGCTAAACCAGCTCCACAACACTGTTGCAAACACTAACCCACCGACAAGAAAGATGTAGGGGCCCTTAGCGTTACCATTGATCCAGTTGGCCGCACCAAATACCGTCAAAAACAACCCTAAGCTTGCCCAGATCGGCAGTCGGCTCTGCTCCGGTACGTAGTAGGTTCCTGCACTCATACGTTGTACTCCCCGCTAAAATTTTATTGTATTGCGGTTAATCTTAAGGCCCTTCGTGGACCATGTTTAACAACTCATCTTTGCTAAAACGCTCTGTTACATCAAACAAGGTATAACTCAGCGTTATTGTTTTAATGTGCTTCGGTATGTCTTGATCAATGATAAAAATCATCGGCAAGATGGCATCTTTCCCTGCTAACAAGGCTTGCTGTTCAAAACAAAAACATTCTGTTTTGTGAAAAAAATTAACCGCCTTATAAGGCACCAAGCTAGGAATCGCCTGCCCTACCATATCTTTATCGGTAGGGTTGTGTGCTACATAGTTGATTCTGGTTTGCTCCCCTGGATGCACCGATACTTGCTTGATCTCGGGGCTAAATTTCCAGGGCATACCGTCGTTGTTAGTTGCAATAAACTGCACGTCAATAACGCGGCTCGTGTCTATCTTGCTTGCAACCGATTGGTATTTATCACCGGTTTTACCATTTAAACCAGTGATATCACAAAACGCATCGTACAACGGCGGCATGATCCAGATTGCAAACACAAACATGCCACAACCAACCAACCCTAACTGCAAAGCTAACCTAGTTGTTGGTTTATCTGGCCACGCTAACTTCATGTTTGTGCACCTACTAAATAGCTCGTTATTTTATAGCTGGTGGTTCGGTAAATGTGTGGTATGGCGCAGGCGATGGCACTGTCCACTCCAAACCTTCTGGGTTATCCCACACTTCATCAGTAGCTTTTTTGCCAGACAAAATGGTCGAGATAACGTTATACAAGAACACCAATTGAGCAGCGCCAAACAACACCGCGCCTACAGATGAAATCATATTCCAGTCAGCAAACATCATGTTGTAATCGGGAATTCGACGTGGCATACCCGCAAGACCCGAAAAGTGCATCGGGAAAAAGGTAACGTTAAGGCCGATAAACGCCAACCAAAAATGTACCTTACCCATGGTTTCGTTGTACATCCGGCCGCTCCACTTAGGCAGCCAGTAGTAAACGCCCGCAGTGATCGAGAAGATCGCACCCGGCACCAGTACATAGTGAAAGTGAGCCACCACAAAGTAAGTATCGTGGTATTGGAAGTCGGCCGGTGCGATAGCGAGCATCACCCCAGAAAAACCACCAATGGTAAACAAAATAACAAACGCAATAGAGAACAACATGGGCGTTTCAAAGGTCATAGAACCTTTAAACATGGTGGCCACCCAGTTGAATATCTTAACCCCAGTAGGCACCGAGATAAGCATGGTGGCCCACATAAAGAACAGCTCACCGGCGATTGGCATACCGACCGTAAACATGTGGTGCGCCCAAACGACAAAGCTCAAAATAGCAATGGCGGCGGTGGCGTATACCATAGAGCTATAGCCAAACAGCGGCTTGCGCGCAAAGGTGGGGATGATCGCGCTGACGATACCAAACGCCGGCAAGATCATGATGTACACCTCAGGGTGACCAAAGAACCAGAACACGTGCTGGAACAATACCGGATCACCACCACCGGCAGCATCAAAGAAGCTGGTGCCAAAGTGGATGTCCATCAGCATCATGGTAACCGCGCCGGCCAATACCGGCATTACGGCAATCAGCAAAAAGGCGGTAATTAACCACGTCCAAACAAACATCGGCATTTTCATCAACGTCATGCCAGGCGCGCGCATGTTCAAAATGGTGGCGATAATGTTGATCGCGCCCATGATCGAGCTAGCACCCATAATGTGAATAGCAAAGATGAAAAAAGTTACCGACGGCGGTGCGTAGGTGGTAGAAAGCGGTGCGTAAAAGGTCCAACCAAAGTTGGGTGCACCACCGGTCATAAACAAGGTTGATGACAACATTGCAAAGGCGAACGGTAGGATCCAGAAGCTCCAGTTGTTCATCCGTGGCAAAGCCATATCCGGTGCGCCAATCATCAGCGGCACCATCCAGTTGGCAAGACCGACAAACGCCGGCATTACCGCACCAAACACCATCACCAAGCCGTGCATGGTGGTCATCTGGTTAAAGAAATTTGGCTCGACTATTTGCAAGCCAGGTTGGAACAGTTCGGCGCGAATCACCAGCGCGAATATGCCACCCAAAAAGAACATGGCAAAACTAAACCACAGGTACATGCTGCCAATATCTTTGTGGTTGGTGGTATACAACCAGCGCGTTAAACCTTTAGCGGGGCCGTGAGCCATTGTCTACCTCCTATTTGCCTTGTTTATGGTTATAAATATCAATTGGTTGAGCTAGGTCGCCCATATTGTTATCCCAAGCAGTACGCTCATAAGTAACAACGGCGGCGATGTCTACTTCGGACAATTGCTCACCAAAGGCTTGCATCGCGGTGCCGGCAACGCCGTTGACGACTACATCAATGTGATGGTTTATATCACCGAGCGCTACGGGGCTATCTTTCAGGGCCGGAAAGACACCTGGAACACCCTGACCGCCAGCCAAATGACAAGCGGCGCAAGAGCGGCTGTAAACCTCTTCGCCCTTAGCGTAAAGCTCATCAAAGGTAAAAGGTTTTTCGGTTAGTTCGGCAATGGCAGCGGCAGCGGCTTTTTTCTCGGCAAGCCAAGCTTGATAATCGGCTTCGGACTTGGCCTCGACCACGACAGGCATAAAGCCATGATCTTTACCACATAGCTCGGCACACTGGCCACGGTAGATGCCGGGCTCGGTAATCACCGCCCAAGCGTCATTAATAAAACCCGGAATGGCGTCGCGCTTAACCGCAAACGCTGGTACCCACCAGCTGTGAATCACATCATTGGCGGTAACCAAAAAACGAATCTTCTTATTAACTGGCAACACCAACGGCTCATCTACCTCGAGTAGATAGTTAACGCCTTTACTAGCATGACCTTCAATTTGATCGGTGGGGGTCGTAAGTTTGCTGAAGAAACTTACATCTTCACCCAAGATTTCATACTTCCAGCTCCACTGATAGCCGGTAATCAAAACATCAACTTCGGATTTTTCCGTGTCGTAGAGATCAATCAGTGTTTTAGAGGCAGGTATGCCCATCATGATAAGAATAGCGAAAGGAATTGCCGTCCAGAGAAGCTCAAGCAATGTACTCTCGTGAAAGTTTGCCGGTTTTACGCCGCGTGATTTGCGATGTAAAAACATGCTAACAAACATGATACCGAACACGACCACGCCGATCGCGACACACCACCAGAATATTTGCATATGCAAACTGTAAACATTCTGACTAATCGGTGTTACACCCGGTGTCATATTAAACTTCCACCGCTCAACTTCTTCTGCTAGTGCGCCACCTGCCGCAAGCAAACAGGTGAAACCGAGCATCCAGGCGCAAAGCCTACGTGCTGTTTTCAACATTGCCCATCTTCTCCGTTAACTGTTTCGTTATGCTTAATATTTATTGTTTTACGGTCGACCTGCATAACCTAGGCTTTTGGCCTTGGTGTTCAAGCCTGCATCACTTTGTCGCTGACGACACACTGAAACCTTAAAACGCACTCAAGTTATTGTTAAATTACGCGCGCAATCTTTGTCACACTTGCCTGCAAGCAAGCGGGATTTGCTCCGTTAGCTTATTGGATACCAACAAAAATCCGGAGGGATACTACTTATAAACTGCGGCAAATCGTCGCAATCATGGCGTCAATGTGGCCACAACGCTGCAAAAAAGTCAATAAATTTGTCGTACTTATGGCGCCCTGATAGCGCCACACAAGCGCACCTAAACGGCTTGCCGTGCAGCCTATAGGGTACTTTAAGGCGCAACCGCGTATGATTCGATCATGACTCACTCTAACGCTTACCCCAAGCCTTCGCGCGGACGCCTACGGGGTATATGGCCGCTGGTTTGGCCTATTATGCTCAGCAATCTTTGCGTACCGCTGCTGGGCGCTGTCGACACCGCGATTCTAGGCCACTTGGATACCTCTCGTTTTTTGGGCGCCGTTGCCATCGGTGCAAGCTTGGTATCGCTGCTGTATTGGTCGTTTGGGTTTTTACGCATGGGCACTACCAGTTTGGTGTCTCGTGCGGTGGGCGCCGCGGATCAAACCGAGGCCACCTTACTGTGGCTACGCTCGGCCGTATTGGCGCTCGCGCTTGCCGTCTGCCTGCTATTACTCAAGCCTTGGCTGATTGAGCTGGGCTTATATTTGATGCGGCCAGAGTCCGGCGTTGCCAGCCTAGCCGCGAGCTACTGTGCCATACGGCTACTCAGCGCTCCTGCCACGCTACTCAACTACACCCTCATTGGTTGGTTTATCGGCCAACAAGACACTCGTCGCCCGCTGCTATTGGTGCTGATGGCCAACGGGGTGAATTTACTACTCGATGTGGTATTGATTATCGGCCTAGAGATGAACAGTGACGGCGCCGCGTGGGCCTCGGTAATTGCCGAATACTGCGCCCTAGCTGTGGGGCTTTATTTACTGGCCGCGAAAATCGACCCTGCCTGCGTTAGCGCGCATTGGCGCGCTTGCCTAACCTGCTGGCGTGACTACCTGCCACTATTACAAGTTAACCGGCACTTATTTGTGCGCACTGCGTGTCTATTGGGTGTGTTTACGTTTTTTACCGCCCAAGGGGCGCAGATGAGCACCAATATTGTCGCGGCCAACGCCATTTTATTACAGTTTGTGCTGCTAACCTCTCATGCCTTAGACGGTTTTGCCCACGCCGCCGAGGCCTTATGCGGCAAAGCAGTAGGCGGCCACAACCGCACTGAATTTGTCCGTGTTGTGCAAGGCACCACGGCACTTGCCCTACTTACAGCGCTGGCCATCAGCCTGCTATTTTGGCTGGGCCAAGACTACTGGCTGGCGCTATTTACCGCCCTGCCTCAAGTGCTGGCACAAACCAAGCTGCAGTTTGGCTGGGTTATCGCCCTGCCACTGTTAACCGTATGGGCGTATCAGCTCGATGGTGTCTTTTTAGGCTGCGGCGCTACCCGTGCGATGCAAAACACCATGCTGGCTTGCACCGCAGTGGTATTTTTTCCACTTTGGTGGATAACCCAGCCGCTAGGTAACAGTGGGTTATGGCTGGCTTTTTGTGGCTTTAACCTTGCCCGCAGCTTAGCGATGGGGTTAGTTTTTGTGATATTGCAACGACAGCTAAAAAATAATGCTTAATTTACGCGGCGGTGGCTTGCAAACGCCGCACTTTGTATTACTTTTAATAGTAGTTGTTTTACTACGGAATTATTAATGCATTCGCCGGTAATCCGCCCCAGCTTTAACCGCGATACGCTAGTCACACACATTAGCAATACCCGCGCCCTTATCGACGACCTCTGTGCTGATGCTAACGAGACATCGGCACTGATTGCGCGCCTGCAAACTCGCAGCCACACACTGCACGATGCTATTACTATTCCAACCAATGTCGCGCCACTCTTGTTAGCCGATTTTGTCGTGCGCTATATCGAGCATGTACCCAATTACATTGAAGCTATGCACGCTGCTATCTCGCAGACGGACGTTAGCGGGCAGATCGAGCCACTGCTAAAAGTGGCGTTAAATTATTTTCTGCACCCCGGTGAACTCGCGCGCAGTCGCCACAGCGTACACGCATTACTCCCCGCAGCTTATCTCGCCCACCGTCTGCTCGAAGAACTTAACGACCGCTTTATTGCCTTTTGCGGCGCGCCATTAATTTCCATGGATACCACTCGAGCTAACCTTGTCAGCCACGAGCTCATTGGCGAAGCCTTTGCCACAGAGCTTGATCAAGCGGTGCTGTTTTCGGCCGAGTTATTATTTGCAAAATGCCACTTTAACAGTGCAGCATTTAAGCAATTTTTTCGGCGGCACTGTGTCCACAAAAGCTCCGCTGAGCAAGCCCATTGGCCATGCTTGGCAGCGGGGCGTTTAGTATTTTTAGATTTCTCGGAGCGCCGTAATCGGGCAGGCTATAAGGGCTAAATCAAACGTAAAAGACAGACCAAAAAACTCAAAACAGCCGAGCTATTGGTCTAGTAAGTGCTTAGCGACATGCTAGCGTCTTCTAGCATGTAACGCTTTTGTATTGCTTGCCACAGCGCCAAATTCTTCTCATCTGCAAATGCGTTATCAAGCCGCGTTAATAATTCAGCGGTGTAATCTCGGCCAGGGTACAGAGCGAGATAAAACGGTTGCAGCGGCATGCATGATGCCTGACGTAACGTCGCCGCATTGCGCTGCTGCACTTGCGCATGCCAAAGCACCGCGCGCCGTTCGGCTAAAAATATATCAAACCGTCCTAACAACAACATATCCCACAGCCGACTCGTACTGTTTGCACCGCGCAGTGCAACAACTTGCGATTCATTGGCGCCGGCAATATAGCGGTTAATCAATTCCGTGTAGCCATATCCCTGCACTACTCCGAGTCGTTTATCTGCTAATGATTCTAAGCCTGTATATTGCCACTCACTGCTGGGCTTGGTGTACATGCAATCTTGATAATACGATATTGGCGCACGCGTAAAACTCATGTTGGGAGCTTCGTCTATCGCGGCTGTTAACAGACCATCAAAGGTGCCACGCTGGGCCTCCGCCACCGCTCGACTCCACGGTAAAAACGTCAGCTTAAGGGTAATGTTTTCGCGCGCCAACAACTCGGTAACGTATTCGACCACGATACCCGGCATGGTCGGCTGATTGGCGCAAGTGTATGGGCACCAATCAGTCAACGTTAAATGTATTGTATCGGGCAATTGCGCATAGGCCGTGCGAGCAAACAAAAACGTCAGTAATAAAAATCCGTAGAGCCGCACTTTGCGCCAACAGGTCCCGTCCATTTACCGAGGTCGCCCTGACGGCAGAGAGACAATTTTTACCACTTGCTCATCATCCGCCTTGATGGTTTGATCACTGATGCGAGTGTCGGGTTCGCGCGCTTGCGGTGCAAAATGCATTTCATCGACAAAGCCACACTCTACGCATTCACGAAAATCACGCTCTTCGCGAGAATAAACCACAATGGCATCGGCAGCCTCGCAGCGCGGACACACGGCGCCGGCGAGAAAACGCTTGATTGTGCTATAAGTACTCATGATGCGCTCGGCAACAAGCCACTGTGACGCAATAGTGCATCGATGCTAGGCTCACGTCCGCGAAAACCGACAAACAATTGCATCGGTTCACGCGAGCCGCCGCGCTGCAATATCTCTTGCAAAAAACGCTGCCCGGTAGCTGCATTAAAAATGCCTTCTTCCTCGAATGCCGAAAATGCATCGGCCGATAACACCTCGGCCCACTTATAACTGTAATAGCCAGCGGCGTAACCACCAGCAAAAATATGGCTAAAACTATTCTCAAAATGATTGTAAGCCGGCGGCGTAATAACAGCTACCTGCTGCCGCACCTCATCTAACAACTCCGCAGCAGTTACAGGCTTGCTTGGGTTGTACTCGGCGTGCAAACGAAAATCAAACAATGAGAACTCCAGCTGCCGCATCATCTGCATACCCGACTGGAAGTTTTTAGCGGCTAACATTTTATCCAATAGCTCTTGGGGCAGTGGCTCACCGGTTTCATAGTGGCACGAGATCATGCCAATGACCTCGGCTTGCCAACACCAGTTTTCTAAAAACTGACTGGGCAGCTCTACCGCATCCCAAGCAACGCCGTTAATGCCGCTCACCGCCGCGATATCAATGGTGGTTAACATATGGTGCAGGCCGTGACCAAACTCGTGAAATAACGTGGTGACTTCGTCATGGGTTAACAGTGCCGGCGTGTTGCCCACCGGTGGCGTAAAGTTACAGGTTAAAAATGCCACCGGCTGCTGATAGCTGCCATCCTCTAATTTACGACGCACTCGACAATCGGCCATCCAAGCGCCACCGCGTTTGTGCTCGCGCGCAAAGATATCCAGGTAAAAACTGGCGATCTGCTGGCCATCTTTAAAAATATGATAGAACCGGACATCGGGATGCCAACTGTCAAAGCTAGCGACGGGCAAAATATCAATACCAAACAACCGCGCTACTACCTCGAACATACCGCTAATAACTTTTTCGGCAGGGAAGTAAGGCCGCAGTTGCTCTTGCGAAATAGCGTATTGGTGCTGACGCAACTGCTCACCGTAGTAAGTCATATCCCACGCTTCTAAATTATCGCAGCCTTGCTCTCGGGCAAAGGCGGCCAACTCGGCATAATCTTTCTCGGCACGGGGGCGAGATTTTTCACCTAATTCGCTTAAAAAATCCAATACTTGCTCGGGGCTAAAGGCCATTTTACTCGCCAGCGAACGCTCGGCGAAATTGTCAAAACCCAACAGCCGCGACTGCTCATGACGCAGCGCTAAGGTCTCGGCAATAATACCCGTGTTATCCCATTCGGCAGCGCTACTGCCATCGGCTTTAACTCCGTCGCTGGAGGCCCGGGTCACAAACGCACGATACATTTGCTCACGCAGAGTACGATCATCGGCGTACATCATCACCGCTAAATACGAGGGAAAATCTAGCGTTACTACATAGCCGCCCAAGGGCTCGCCGTTGTCGTGTTTTTTAATATCGCCGGCCTGCCGAGCCTGCTCTAAGGCCGACTCTGGCAACCCAGCTAGAGCATCGGCATTATCAAAATGCAGATACCAAGCGCCAGTGGCATCCAGTACATTATTTGAAAAAGTCGTCGACAGCTCGGACAAGCGCTGGGCAATAACGCCGTAACGCTTTTTATCATCGCCCTCAAGGCTAACCCCGCCTAAACAAAAATCGCGCAATGCGTTATCGACGACTTTTTGCTGGGTACTGCTCAGGCGTTTGTAATCATCGCCATCGGCCAGCGCTTGGTAGGCTTGGTACAGCTCGCGGTTTTGCGACATCTCGGTGCCGTATTCGGTCAACAATGCGATGCTGGTATTATAAGCGTCGCGCAATTCGGGGGTGTTGACCACGGCGTTTAAATGGCTCACGGGCGAAAACGCTTGCTCTAGTCGATCACTCTCTGCCTCGAGTGGCGCCACTAAGGTTTTCCAAATGGGGGTTTCAAGTCCGGCCAGAAGCGCCTGTAAATGGCTACGACCCTCGTCGACTAGCGTCTGCACTGCCGGCACCACATGCTCGGGTTTAATCTCGGCAAAAGGCGGCAAGGTATTGTGACGCAGTAGGGGATTATCGCTGGCTTGACTCATTTATCCTCCGGATCGAATCGGTTTTTGTCTCGGCGTGAGAATCGGTATGATACACCCAATCGGCCCACCATTCGCGGCGGGCAAGCCTTTCACGCAGGATTTTACTATGAAAGATCAGCACTCCAAGGACGCGAATATCCGCCGTCACCTTGATCATACGCCAACTTTTGATGCCTCAGTTTACATCGACCCCCGTGCACTGGTCATTGGCAACGTAACCCTTGGCAGCGATACATCGGTGTGGCCGTTTGCCGTTATTCGCGGCGATATGCACCGCATAATCATCGGCCAGCGCAGCAGCATTCAGGATGGTTCGGTGTTGCACATTACCCACGCAGGCCCGTTTAACGCTGAGGGCTTTCCCCTCACCATCGGCGATGACGTCACCGTAGGCCACAACGTTTGTTTACATGGCTGTACTATTGGCAACCGAGTTTTGATTGGCATTGGCTCCACCGTACTCGATGGCGTCATAGTTGAAGATGAGGTAGTCATAGGCGCGGGCACCTTGGTGCCACCGGGCAAGCGACTAGAATCTGGCTTTTTATATATGGGCTCACCCTGCAAGCAGGTACGACCTCTAAAAGAGCAAGAACGAGAATTTTTTTGTTATTCCGCAGGCAATTATGTCACGCTTAAAAATAACTATTTAACCGAGGCGTAACACCATGCCCACACTTGCCATTGCCGGTAGCAACACGCCAATGCCCGTTGCGCGCATTATTTGTATTGGCCGCAATTACCGCGAACACGCCCGCGAGATGGGCCACGACCCTGCCCGTGCGACACCCTTTTTCTTTTTTAAACCTACCAGCGCACTACTGCCGCAGGGACGTGAGTTCACTTGTCCATGGTATAGCCATCAAGTAGATCACGAAGTTGAGCTGGTGATCGCTATCGACCGCAAGCTACAAAACGCAAATTTGAGTCAGGCGCAAGATGCAATATGCGGGTTTGCGGTGGGTTTGGATATGACTTGCCGCGATATTCAACGCGAAGCAAAAGCTCAGGGGCGCCCTTGGGAGCTAGCCAAAGGGTTTGATGGATCGGCCCCTTGCTCGGCCCTACAACCGGGGCGTTACGCTGATTTAAAGGCGACCGACACAATAAGCCTGAGCGTCAATGGCAAGATCACTCAACAGGCCAGTTGGCGCGATATGATTTGGGCCGTGCCGGAGCTAATTGTCGAACTGTCGCGCTACACAACCCTAACCCCTGGCGACTTGCTGTTTACGGGCACTCCAGCGGGGGTTGGCCCGGTTGTACCCGGCGATATCTTAGAGGCAAAGCTCGATGACGTGTGCCACTTATCAGTTGTCGTAGCCAAGCCAGCCGCGCGCTAAAAATGGGCCAGCGCAGGTAAGTATTTTTTCGCAAAACCGTCCGGCGGCAAGGGGCGGTCAAACAAGTACCCTTGTATCAAAATGCCATCGTATTGGCTTAGCCATTGCGCCTGCGCATCGGTCTCGACACCTTCGGCTACAATCACTAAATTCATATTGCGCGCAATAGCGATAATAGAGGCCACCATCGCCGCATCTTGCGGGTCAATGGTGATATCGTCGACAAATGATTTATCAATTTTAATTTTGTTTACCGGCAACCGCTTAAGGTAACTGAGTGAACTATAGCCTGTGCCAAAATCATCTAAAGCAAAGGTTATCCCCTCGTTTTGCAGCTTGCGCATTTTATCAACCACCTCGTCGAGGTTGTGCAAGGCCGCGCCTTCGGTAATTTCAAATTCTAGACAACTGCCAGGCAATTTATACTTGTGTAAAACACCCAAACATTTACCGACAAAATCGGCGTCATGCAGTTGACGCTCACTGATATTAACCGACACTCTTAACTCACAGGGAAATCGTCCGGTCTCTTTATGTTGCCGAATAAATTGACAAACATCGTCCAACAATTGCAAACCTACGGGGTGAATCATATCGGAGTTTTCTAGAAAGTTAATAAACTCCGCAGGCTGCACCTGTCCTCGCAACGGGTGCTCCCAACGTATTAACGCCTCAGTCGCAACCAGTGTACGAGTGTGTAAATCAATCACCGGCTGTAAATAAAATATAAATTGGCGATCTTGATGTGACGCGCGGATATCAGACTCCAACTGCAATAGCCGATTTACTTCCTCGGCCATTTGCGGCTTAAACACTTGATAACTACTGGTCTCACTGCGTTTAGCTGCATTAAGTGCTGTATCGGCTTGCGACAGTAACAACTCGACCGATACATCGACCTCAGGGTAGAGTGCGATACCAATACAAGCGTTAACGGAAAAATCTTGATTGCCCAGCGTTACAGGTTGACGAATAGCCTCTAAAAAACGACTTGCGATATGCTCTGCGCGAGATCTTGCCTCGTCTAAATTATCAGCAATTCTCGGTATACTTAAAATAAACTCATCGCCCCCAAGCCGCGCTAACGTTTCGGGCTCGTGCACTCGTAAGGCCATACGCCGGGACAAATGCAACAACAATTCATCGCCTAGCGAATGACCCATGGTGTCGTTAATTCGCTTAAAATCGTTCAAGTCAATCAACAATAAAGCACCGCAACGATTTTCTTCTTTACATGTTTGTAAATCTTCGTCTAATTGTTCTAATATTTTATTGCGGTTTGCAAGCCCGGTTAAAGTATCGCGATAGGCAAGATATTCTACCCGCTGTTCGGCAGCGACCAGCTCAGTAATATTATTTAGCACTACAATCACACAAACTACATGATCAAATACAAAAGGTACCAATGACACCTGCATAACATGAGTTTCATTATTAGCATCGGTAAAACTTTGTTGATAGTTATACAGCGGCGTTTGCTTGCGGCACACTCGTGTAAACAACGATTTAACCTGGGCAGACTCTTTGACTTTAGCCTCTATCAACATCGAGAAGTAATTACCAATCTCGACACCGTTAAAATAGCGTTTTAAGGCGTCGTTATAAAGCAACAGATCACCGTCGGTATTAACGGTAAACACCTGATTCGGGCTTGAATCTAAGATCAATCGTTGTTGTTCTTGTTGGTGCTGAAGATCAATATGCTTTTGATTAAAATTTTTCAGTAACCTATTGGCAGAATTCACTATATGCCCAAGCTCGTCTTGCTCATGCTTACGCAAATGCGGAATCGCACTGACCGGGACCTTGCTATGATCAAGGGCAGCAAAACGAGTGGCAAGATTGACTAACGGGCGAGTTAACAAAAAGTGATACACCAACACCAACACCAGCGCGATACCAATATTACGCACCGTACCGGTTAACAACGCCCGCCACGCTCGCTGATAAAACGGGCTTAACGCCCGATCTTTATTAAGCTCTAATCGCAACGTACCGGCAGGGGCGTCGGCGCCATCTTGTAATATATACTCAAACGTCTCCGACTCACCCACCAACAACTTGGTTAACCATAAGCTTTGGCTGGCGATAACCGGCTGACGGTATTCGGCCATCAATTTGTTTTGATCATCATAAATGGCGATGTGGCCCAAAAACCGATATTCACTAAGGCCATCAACGACTTGCTCGGCCAGTCGCTCGTCAAGCAAAAACACGGCTCGCTGCGCCGCAGAACGACTTACTCGGCTAATTTCTTCGACATTTGTACGGATATCTTGATAATTGCTGCGAAAATCTAGATAGGCTTGCAAACTCGCAACCAATACGCCCAACACTGCCACCACCACAAAACTGGTGCGCGCTAATTTATAAGAGAGACGTTGAAATAAATCGATAGTCATAGGTCGTTTTATGTTGTTTTTATCAAATCGACAATCCTTGTCATGCGCCCAGCCGCTGGGATTAAAACAATGACAGACTCCAATCGGCGGTACAAGCGGCTATCATCGAATCAATGGGTAAGAATCACAGCCCTCTGTCTAGGCGCCGCGAACCGTCAATTTCGACACAGGCAACCAAAAGCCACACGCGATCTAAGGACTTTAGCACACCTCGGAGTTTTGCGGCATAAAACTCAGCCACTTACCCGATAGTACTCACTCACCTTGCACGGTCGCTACCAATCGGCGCGCCCCACCGCTATTGCGGTGCTCACACAAATAAATACCCTGCCACACACCAAGATTAAGCCTGCCATGGGTAATGGGGACGCTCACACTTACCCCCAAGATACTGCTTTTAATATGCGCGGGCATATCATCGTCCCCCTCGTAATCGTGCCGATAATATGGCGCGCACTCGGGCACAAACTGGTTGAAGTGGCTCTCTAGGTCAATCCGTACTGTGGGATCAGCGTTTTCATTAATACTCAGGCTTGCCGATGTATGCTGAATAAACAGGTGCATCAAGCCACACTGCAACTGACTAATATCCGGCAGCTGGCGCTCCACCTCGGCGGTAATCAAATGAAACCCTCGGCCTCGGGGAGTAAGACTAAATTCAACTTGCTGCCACATAGCGCTTTTCCGTTGCAATTGGAACTGGTCGATAAGATAAAAATATTATGTCGTTCAGGCTTGAATTTTACTGCATTCGGGCGCATGTTTACTAAGAGGCCGAGAAAAGCTCTCGCTTCCGCAAACAGTACCTTTAAACAATGTTTTTTGTTGCCGGTACTTATTTTAATGGTACAAGGAATCCAGTATATGCAAATCCAACTTTCCGGTCACCATGTTGAGATCACCGATGCTATTCGTGAATCTGTAAACACCAAATTTGCCAAGATTGGTTCGCACTTCCCTCAGCTAGAGTCCCTGTCAGTGACCTTAACGGTCGAGCGTGCCTCCCAGAGTGTCGAGGTCACCACCCAATATTTAGGAGCACCCGTAGCGGTACAAGCCGCCAATCAAGATATGTACGCCGCTATCGCCCAAGCGGTTAAAAAACTAGAGGCAGCCCTCGCCCACCGCAAAGGCTCGGTAAAATCCAACCGCCATGAAAAACCGCAGCTGGATGAGCAAGAGCCCACCGAAGAAGAGGCCTTGTAAGCCTTACCGCCACGGTGTTAACACCGTGGCGGTAAAAAGCTATTAAGAGCAAAAAACATACAAAAACTTAGTACGATTACATCCCAGCTCTATTGATCACTCCTTAAACAACCTCCTGAACTACACAACAATACGCTTAAGTGATCTTGACTCTCCTGCCGAAAGAAAAACTGACAACGGTGTGTAAATAAATCGCCACAGCCGCCTCTGCGTGACGGCGAACACTGCTCACACGACAAAAAACGGTTACAAAAAATTCACGAAACCGTCATTAAAGCTGATATTTAACGTCATTTTTTACCTCTAACGTGTTGCCTCTTCAACCGTGCTAATAATTATTTATCGAGGAAAACACAATGACATTTCAGCTCAACGGCAAAGGTAAACTCGCGTTGGCCATGTTTAGCCTTATGGCTTTAGCTGCCTGTGATGGCGACGATGGCAAAGATGGCGTAGCTGGAGCGCAAGGCCCTGCCGGCCCACAAGGCCCCGCTGGAGCCGATGGCTCTGATGGCAGCAACGGTAACGGCGGCACCGGTAGTGCCAGCTTGATGACCCCCGGCCTAACCCGCTTAGCCACCGTACCTGCAGGTGCCGAAGTGACCGGTGCATTTGCAACCGAGAACGGTGATCTATTCTTTAACGTGCAACACCCCGACAGCGCCAACAGCGCAACCGACAGCGAAGGTAAAACCTTTAGCCACGGCACCGTGGGTGTATTAGCCGGCGTTAATATCAACCAGTTACCTAAACACTTAGTTTCGGTGGGTGTACCCGATACTGAGCAAGAGCGTCAGACTGTTCAGGTTGCTTACGGTGAATATCAAGTCATCGCGCAAACCATGGATACCTTCGGCGGCGCCATGCCAGAAGGTTTAGGCACCATTATGGCCACCGATAAATCAACCGTTATCGCCTCTTCTGATACACCAGACTTTAACGGCTTTGTGCCCACCGGTGCCAACGAAGGTTATTTGTTTACCAACTGGGAGTCGATCCCCGGTGGCATGAGCCGTTTAAAGCTCAACAAAAACGCCAGCACCGGCTACTGGTCAGTCGACAGCAACGACGTGCAAATGCTGGACTTTGGCATTTACGGCACCATCGCCAACTGCTTTGGTTCGGTAACACCGTGGGGCACACCGCTAACCTCAGAGGAGTGGGGCAACCAGGGCGACAACACTCATGAGTGGAACGACCCGTCAAAGCAAACCGCCCGCGATGCGTTGGCCATGTACATCGATCCAACCGCTACCGACGCCGATGGCGCCTCGAGCTTCCCCAACACCTATCGCTATCATTACAGTGTCGAGATCACCGAGCCGACCAGTGCCACTCCGGTACCGGTTAAGCACTACACTTTGGGCCGCTTTGAGCACGAAAACTCAATCGTTATGCCCGATCAAAAAACGGTATATTCATCGCAAGATGATACCAACGGCGTTCTCTACAAATTTGTCGCCGACACAGCCGGAGATCTTTCTAGCGGCACACTATATGGCGCAAAAGTCATCCAAGATACTGGCAGCTTTGAACCGCTAACTACGGGTTTTAACGTACAGTGGATCGAGTTAGCTCACAGCGACAACGCCACCATCGATGGCTGGATTGCCGACTTTGACGGCATCACCACTGCCGAGTTTGTTGCAGGCCAGAGCAACTATTTGACCGACGCCGATGCCGATGCCTGGGCCGCAGGTGACACCAACTATCCAAGCGTTGCCAACGGCGGCGGCAGTACAACCGCCGGTATGGCCATGGACGACCGCATCGCCTTTCTTGAGTCGCGCAAAGCGGCCCGCGCTAAAGGTGCCACCGCCGAGTGGCGTAAGTTTGAAGGTATCTACGTCAACCAAAAACGTGCGAAAGAAGCCGTGGAAGGCACCAACTTAGTCGCCGGTGAAGACGTATCACAAGCGTATGTTTACTTTGCTATTGCCGATATGGATAACGGCATGATCGACAACGAAGGCGACATCCAATTGTCATCTCGGGTAAAAGATTGCGGCGGTGTGTATCGCATGCCACTGCTGACCGGCGCCGATGCTTATAGCGTTAACCGCATCGAGCCAGTTGTTATGGGCTCAACCTACCGCTCTACCTTAGATGGTGCGCTGCGCTGCGATGTAAACGCCCTGTCACAACCTGACAACGTGATCGTGCTGGACGACGGTCGTCTGGTTATCGGCGAAGACGGCTTCCAAGAAAACAACACTTTGTGGATGTACGACCCGAGCGTTAATGACTAATCACAACACCAGACAATAAAAGCGTTTACAGGAGCCGTTCTGCGGCTCCTTTTTTTGTTTATACAACACTCAACATACAGTACCCATAGGCAAAAACATGAACCGACTGTTAGCCCTTATATTATTGGTTATGGCGGCACATTTAGCGGGTTGCGATAAAACACCTCAAAGCTTAACCGAAACCGCCAGCGCCGAGCCAGAATACGCCGCGCAAGACTATATAACCCACAAAGAAACCTACAATCCCGAGGCGGTCATTCCACCTCAGTGCTACACCAAAACCGAAGGTGAAAATAATCCCTGTTATATTTGCCATCAAAGTAACAGTGATGACCGTGCCCACCCCAACATGATGAATGATGGATTCTTACAAGGCAGCTACGATTTTTCTGACATCGGCAACACCAATCGCTGGAGTAATTTATTTAAAAACCGCAGCGCCGAGATTGGCAACATCAGCGACTCATTTATGCGCGACTACATTAACCAAGATAATTACTCGGCGCTGGCCGCTTGGTTTAAATCCGACGCTTGGAGTGGCCGCGCTCCGATCATTGAGCATCTTGCCGATGGTGCCGCCGCTTTTAACGCAGATGGTTTAGCGCTGGACGGCAGCCGCTGGGTAGCGTTTAACTACAAACCTTTGCCCAGTACCTTTTGGCCCACCAACGGCTCGACCGATGATGTAATGATCCGCCTACCCGACGCCTTTAGCGAAATCGACGGGCAATATTCACGTGACATTTACTTTGCCAATTTAAGTTTACTAGAAATGGCCATTGTCGATAAAGCAAGCCTGCCCAGCATTACCCTAGACGAAGCCGCCAGCGGCACTGACTTTAATGGCGACGGAGAATTAAACACAAACGTTACCACCGTACATCGAACCAAATACTATTTTGGTGATGCCCAAAACATTCCCGTAATGCACATGCTCTACCCTAAGGGCACTGAATTTTTACACACCGTACGCTACGTAGGCATTGCACAAGATGGCAGTATTACCAACGCCCGCCGCATGAAAGAAGTACGCTATATGCGCAAAGACACTTTCATGCCCAAAGAGCGCCTAACCAACAGCTACTATCGCGAAGCCAAAGAAAAACACTTTGGCAACCTACCAGCCGTGGTTAATCACGACGACCGCGGCATGAGTAACGGCATGGGTTGGCTGCTTTGGGGCTTTATCGAAAACGCCGATGGCGAAATGCGCAAGCAAAATGATCAAGAACAATTCTTTTGCATGGGCTGCCACAAAACCATTGGTACCACCATCGATCAAACCTTTGCCTTCGCTCGTAAAAAACCTGGCGTTAATGGCTGGGGCTATATCGACTTAAAATCCCTTAACGACGCGCCCAATATTGGCGAAACCCAAGGCGAATATTTAACCTACCTAGAGCGTGTGGGCGGCGGCGATGAATTTCGTCAAAACGGTGAAATGCTAGAGCGCTGGTTTGACAGTAAAGGAATGGTGAAGCGTGAAAAAGTCGCCGCACAAAAATCTTTGTACGATTTAATTACCCCATCGCCCGAGCGGGCGTTAAATTTAAACAAAGCCTATTACCGTATTGTCCAAGAGCAAAGCTTCTTGTTCGGTCGCGACGCCGTATTAACTCCGGCAGACAACGTCTATCAAACGATTGATACCGCGATAGAACCGCTGGATAGTGAGCACCGTTATCAGTGGGATATAAGGTTGGATTGGAAGTAAATGTAAGACAGATGGAGGCTAGAGCGTTTAGCCTTCATCAAAGTAGCCCTCTGGATAATTAAACTCAAACACTCCAGTCCAATTATGATTTTTCATTGCGATGGATATATATTTTAGCTTAAAGCCCAGCTAATAAGGAGCCTACCCTTTATTGAACTTTAGCTGAAACCAGCCCTAAGCCTCCGCCAAGTCAAACCTACAAAAGGTTTATTTATTTTTATCAGATACAGGCAACGCAGATAAAACAATCTATAGCGACGTTATAACGCCCTCTCTTGTCGCCTCATTCATCAGCCAGATGAATTTTTGAATGACTAAAAAAACGCACCTAATTGTTGTGGCGATAATTGCCGCACATCAATTTCGGACTTTTCTCCCACTGCTAACAAACAAAATTGACAACGTTGTCCTTTGCACCTATGGTGAAAACGCGCTCTCACTTTGAGTGCCGCGCGCAGTCCACCTGACAATAACTTGACTCGTGCAACTGTTAACCCCATGACGGCTATACATGACGATAACTGTAATAGCGTAGCTGAAAAGAGTCAGCGCACGATCCATTGTTTAGACGCCTGCCCGCCGTCCTTAAACTGCTGTTTGGAAACGCGTAGTAGCCATGTGGTAAGTGCCGCAGAAATAAAGCGGTATCACAACCAAACCCATGCACAAAAAGGATTTCATTATGAGACTTATAAAAAATATAGCGGTGTGTGTTTTTGCACTGCTAGGCGCGCACCAAGCACTTGCTTACAATTGCTCTGGCAGCGCGGCATACTCGGACGGCAGCTCGTACAGTAGCGGCGCTATTGTTAAAAGCAACAACAGTGCTTACCAATGTACCGTTGGTGGTTGGTGCTCTATTGGCGGGCCTTACGCACCGGGTGATGGCTGGGCGTGGAGCAACGCCTGGAATAGCTTAGGCGTGTGTGATGGCACCGGCGGTGGCAGCTCTAGCAGTTGGTCATCGAGCTCGTCGTCTGTCAGCTCTTCATCCACGGGCAACGGCTCTTGTCCGCAGTGGTCATCATCGGCTGTGTATTATGCGGGTGATGTCGTTGTGTACGGCGGTTCTTACTATATTGCCGAGCACGATAATCCCGGTTACGACCCAACCATCAGCACATGGTTTTGGGACCCTACGCCTTCGTGTCCTGGTGGCAATGGCAGCAGCAGCTCATCGTCCACGCCAAGTGGTAACGGTTTTGCTGCGATTGTCAGTGAAGCGCAATTTAACCAGATGTTCCCCAACCGCAATACCTTTTATACCTATGCGGGTTTGGTAAATGCGGCGGCGACCTTTCCGGCCTTTAGCCGCAGCGGTAATCTCACCACGCAAAAACGCGAAGCAGCCGCAGCCTTGGCTAATTTCTCGCACGAAACCGGTGGTTTGTATTACATCAATGAGATTGCTCAAGGGACTTATTGCTCGGGCACTGCTACTGCATGTGGCGTCTGCGCACCGGGTAAAAAATATTACGGGCGTGGGCCAATTCAGCTAAGTTGGAACTACAACTACTGCACAGCGGGACAAGCTTTGGGGCTGGATCTGTGGTCTAACCCCGATCAAGTCGCACAAAACCCAACAACTGCATGGCGTACCGCATTGTGGTTTTGGATGACGCAAAGCGGTGCAGGTAATCGCCCAGCGCACGATTCGATGATTAACGGCAATGGTTTTGGTGAGACTATCCGCACCATTAACGGATCACTCGAATGTAACGGCGGCAACCCAGGGCAAGTTCAAAGTCGTATTAATATTTATCTCGACTTCAGCCAAATATTGGGTACAACTCCCGGCAATAACTTAGACTGTTAACGCTAAGCGTCACCCGCCGCTTGTGCGGGTGACGCTTACAGATTAAGACTTTACTTACTTTTCCCATCGCTCATTTTACGTCGCAATTGGGTAATCACCGGTACAACCTCTGGCCGAATATGGCGCCACGCGTAAAAAGATTCTGCCGCCTGCCCGACTAACATACCTAAACCATCAGTCACTTTTAACGCGCCATGCTCACTGGCCCAACGCATAAAAATAGTAGGTTCTGCCGCGTACATCATGTCGTAACAAGCGGCATTAGGCGCGAGCAGGTTATCGGGTAACGGTGGCAACTCGCCGTGTAAACTGGCCGAGGTGCCGTTAATCACAACATCAAATTGCTGTCCCGCCAAGCTATCAAAACCTGTGCCTTTTATGCAGCCTAAATCGTGAAAATCGCGAGCCAACTCTTGTGCCTTACTTTCGGTACGGTTGACGATACACAGCTCGCTAGGCTTTTGTCCCAGTAGCGGCTCTAATACACCGCGCACCGCACCGCCTGCGCCCAACACCAATACACGCTTGTTGGCCAACTCCCAGCCTAAATTGAGCATGTCGTTTATCATGCCGACACCATCGGTGGTGTCACCAGTTACTGTGCCATCTGTTTGCCGGATAAGCAGGTTAACGGCACCGGCTCTTTGAGCGCGCTCGGTGAGCGTGTCGGCGTAAACAAAAGCGTCTTGCTTAAAAGGAGCGGTTATATTTAAGCCCCGACCACCTTGAGCAAAAAACTCCTGCGCAGCGCTGGAGAATCCGCCTTCGGCCACCAACTGTTTGGTGTAGGTCATGTCTTCGCCAGTTTGCTCACAAAACTGGCGATGAATAGCGGGGGATTTACTCTGAACTATCGGGTTGCCGAATACGGCGTATGCATCACTCATGGATTACCTATTGGTTAACGAGGGGCAAATCTATCGGATAATGTTTACCAAACGTTTACGCTTTTAATTTATTGTTATTAAAGCCAGTCACGCGCGGGTAAAAAATCTTCAAGCAAGCGCGCTTCTGCTGAATTTGGCTCAGGTTGCCAATCGTACTCCCAGCGCACCAAGGGTGGCAGGGACATTAAAATAGATTCGGTGCGACCACCGGTTTGTAAGCCAAATAAGGTGCCGCGATCGTAAACCAAGTTGAACTCGACATAGCGGCCGCGGCGGTATAGTTGAAACTGCCTTTCACGCTCGCCAAACGGGGTGTCTTTACGGCGCTGTAAAATCGGTGCGTAGGCTGGCAAATAACTATCACCAACCGCCTGCATCAAAGCAAAGCTCTGAGCAAAGCTGGGGGTATTTAAGTCATCAAAAAACAAACCGCCTACACCGCGAGCTTCATTGCGGTGCTTCAGATAAAAATATGTATCGCACCAATCCTTAAAGCGCGGATAAACCTCATCGCCAAATGGCGCACAGGCATCATGAGCGGTTTGATGCCAATGCCGGCAATCTTCAACAAAACCGTAATAGGGGGTTAAATCGTAACCACCACCAAACCACCACACAGGCTCTTCACCGGGCTTTTCGGCAATAAAGAAACGCACGTTGGCGTGACTGGTAGGCGCATAGGGGTTGTTGGGGTGAATCACCAGCGATACCCCCATTGCCTCAAATGAGCGGCCTGCAAGCTCGGGGCGATGGGCCGTGGCAGAGGCTGGCATAGCGGTGCCGTGCACGTGCGAGAAATTAACCCCGCCCTTTTCAATGACCGAGCCGGCAACCAGTACTCGCGAGCGGCCACCGCCACCCTCGGCGCGAGTCCACTCATCTTGTACAAACTGGCCACCGTCTATATCGGATAGGCCCGCACAAATGCTGTCTTGCAGCTGCAGCAGATATTGTTTAACGGCATTTTTATCAGGGCCGACTGTTGTGTCTTGGGCCATAAGATTCTCTTGTACGTCTGACGGGCGCCATAAACAGCCCAAATAACTGAGCCTAGCGTTAACCCGGCCGGTGTATTCTACCTGTTTTCAGGTCGCGAATTTCTGAGGGTTGGTTGCGCTCACCCACCTGCCCTGGAGCAATGGCCTGTAATTGATCGCCAAAATACGCCTGCACTTGCAAGGCACTGCGTGCGGGTGTTTGGCCTTGGGGATTTGCTGATGTGCTGATAATTGGGCCACCAAAGGCCAAACACAGCGCTTGCACCACGGGGTGGTCGGTGACCCGTAGCGCGACTGTTGTAAAATCGCCCGTTACCCAACGAGATGCCTGGCCATTATTTGGCACCAACCAAGTTACAGGGCCGGGCCAGCTGGCTTCTAATTGAGTGCGATGACTATTGGACAACGGGGCCAACCAAGGCTCTATTTGCGCCATATTGGCGGCAATTAAAATTAAACCTTTGGCCCGAGGGCGCCGCTTTAGTGCCAGCAGGCGCGCCAGCGCCTGCTGGTTGGCGGGATCAGCACCCAAACCCCATACCGCTTCGGTTGGGTAGGCAATAACACCGCCGCTTTTAATGGCTCGGGCCGCCTGCGCGACCCTATCATCAGCCATCCAGTTACTCACGAAGTTATAGACTCGCGAGCTTTTCCTGTAGCGCTTGATCTTTAGCGATAACCGCATCGGCGTTAGCTTGACGCTCGGCAATCAGGCGCTGATGCAGCTCGGCATCAGAGGTACCGATGATTTGAGCGGCCAAGTAAGCGGCATTTTTAGCGCCAGCCTTACCGATGGCAACGGTCGCAACCGGAACGCCACCAGGCATTTGTACCGTTGACAACAGCGCATCTAAACCGTCTAGAGAAGAGTTGATAGGCACGCCGATCACTGGCTTTAAGGTGTTGGCAGACACGGCACCGGCTAGGTGAGCCGCCATACCTGCAGCGCAAATAAACGCCGCACAGCCGCGCTTGTCGGCATCTTGTACATAGGCGTGGGTTTGCACAGGAGTGCGATGCGCCGAACTTACTCTTGCCTCAAAAGGTACACCCAAACTTTTCAATACGGCAAAAGATGCTTCCATTACCGGTAAATCAGAATCCGACCCCATAAGAATCGCAACAAATGGCTTGCTCATGATAATTACCTCTACTGGAAAAAGCTGGCAAATTTACAGTAACACCCCTCGGCTGACAAGAATTTTGCGCTCATTTGGTTGAGTTTCGTACAAAAGGCACAGAAACTTGGCTTCTATTGCTAAAACTTAAAGCACTAAGGCGTTTCGGCTTAGCTCAAGTTCGGCTTACACACGACAAAAATGACTGCCATTTTGAGTGATTAAGCCTTCAAGCTCTAGGGTCATTAGCTGCACCGCCAATACCCCAGGCTCGGTGCCACTACGTTGGCACAGAGTATCAAGTGTTACCGGGTCATAACCGAGCAGCTCGAGTAATTGCTGATCAGCATCAGCCAACGTTGGCGGTGTTTGGCTCGGGGTTACTTGCTGTGATTTAAAAGCCAGCGCCCCGCCTAACTCTTCGACGATATCAGCGGCCGACTCAACCAATTTGGCACCGCGTTTAATAAGCTCGTGACAACCTTTGGCCATAGGATTATGAATCGAGCCGGGAATGGCAAATACCTCGCGCTCCTGCTCAAGCGCATAGCGTGCCGTAATTAACGAGCCGCTTTTAACCGCGGCCTCAGCGACTAAAGTGCCCAAACTTAAACCACTGATAATACGGTTGCGGCGTGGGAAGTTATTCGCCACCGAACCGGTTCCTAAAGGAAACTCAGATACCACTGCACCACCGTTATTTACGATCTCAGCGGCTAAATCTCGGTGCCGTGCAGGGTACACCCGATCAATGCCGGTACCGAGCACGGCGATGGTCACCCCACCGGCATCCAATGCGCCGCGATGGGCACAGGCATCAATCCCCAGCGCTAACCCACTGGTAATGGCAAAACCGCCAGCCGCCAAATACTGTGCAAAATCATGGGCATTAGTGCGGCCAGCAGCGCTTGGATTGCGGCTCCCAACAATCGCCAACTGCGGCAGCTCCAGTACATCCAACGCGCCTCGGACATATAAAATTGCAGGCGCCGAGGCCACTTGAGCTAACAGCCTCGGATAATCGGCAGAGCCCCAAATTACGGGATGAACCTCCGGCTGCGCAGCTAGCCATTCCAGCTCGGCGGTCACCGCTTGATGCCATTCATGTTGTGGGTTGTCGCGCAGTGTTTGCAGCAGCTGTACGCAGGCGGGGTCGAGCCAAGGCCTCAGCGCTGCAGCTTTAGCACTGTAAATCGCCGATGCGGAGCCAAAATGTTGGTATAAACGAGTGTAGGTTGTCGACCCGAGGCCGGGTAAACGTAAAAGAGTCAGTAGGTGAGTAAGAGTATCAGAAGTACTATCCATAATCGCAGCATCCTTGCCAGTGGGCGCCCAAACGGGCGCCGCGCTATGTAAAATTTACTTAAACAAAACTTATTGCGGGTTGCGCAAAGCATCACCTACCGTCATTGGTCGAGTGGACTCCATCACAATACCAAAGCTCAGTTTATCGAAGGTGTTAAACACCATGACCAAACCTGCTTCTTCGTCAGGCAATTGAATCCGCTCGCCCGCTACTCGGTCGTCTACCAACTCACCGCGAACAAACACCCGAAACACATTACCGGCCTGAACACCCTCGCGATCGCCTTTATTGATAATCACGATGTCCATTTTACCAACACGGTTAACACCGCCTTCTACCGCCAAAATTTCAGCTTCGATCGGAAAGTCGGGCGCGCTGGGGTAAAAAATAGAATCTATCGAGCGCTCGCGAGCCGGCAACAAGACATCGGCTACACGAATTTCTTCGTATGAGCGGGTAATATCCAACCGACCAATATCGCCGTCGACATTACGCACCCGAGCACCACCCACACCTAGCGCATGAATACCTAACAGCTCGCCGGTTTCTTCATCGATAAACTTCTCGCCTTCACGAAAGATGTTGTAGTTATCTATATCTTCATCAAAGGTGCCACGCGCGTACGCCAGGTCGCCTTCACCAACAATTAAGCGCCGCTCAGGACCAGCTAGCATGTAGGGCGCACCTGCGATTTCATCGGGCATAACAATACGTGAGCGCGACAAGTAAGAGGCGATTTTATCGAGCGGTACTGCGGGTATCGCTTCGTCTAATGGCATCACACGAATAGTGGGCTTGAGCTTGGCATCTGAGTTGGGGGCCAAACGCACGGTCCGATTAACGGTTAAACGTGGTTTACCGTCAACATACACCAAGCGTACAACATCACCCGGAAAGATCAGGTGTGGGTTCTCAATATCCGGATTAGCTTGCCATATTTCGGGCCACATCCAAGGCGACTCTAAAAATAGATCAGATATCCCCCACAGTGTGTCGCCCTTAACTACGACATACTCATCGGGCGAGTCGGACTTAATGGGCGATGATTCAGCCCATGTATAAAGGTTGGCTACCGATAATGACAGTGCCAAAACAACAAAAAATAGCTTTTTCATAGAAACCGATCCTGTTTTTGTTCGGCCCTGAGTGGTTTAATCGTTATAATAGCTTACTGCACCGGTTAGGCGCATCAACTCTCAGGGTAATTCCTGTGCGATCATCATGTTAGCAGCGGTTATTACCCTTTTACTAGAAGTTTGTCACAAAGCTTATGGCCCTATTAGAAATACTTGAGTTTCCAGACCCTCGGCTACGCACTATTGCCAAGCCGGTCACAGTGGTGGACGACAGCGTTCGCACGTTAATCGACAATATGTTCGAGACCATGTACGCCTGCCCGGGTATCGGCCTTGCCGCCACCCAGGTAAATGTCCATCGGCGCATCGTGGTGATCGATATATCCGAAGACCACGACCAACCGCAGGTGTTTATTAACCCTGAGGTTACCGTGTTAGGCGAGGATCAGGCGCCGTATGACGAAGGCTGTTTGTCAGTACCCGGGTTTTACGAAAGTGTCGATCGCCCCACAGAGATAAAAGTTAATGCCCTCGATCGCGATGGCAAACCGTTTGAACTGATCCCCGATGGATTGCTCGCTGTGTGTATTCAACACGAGCTGGATCACCTAAATGGCAAACTGTTTGTCGATTATATCTCTCAGATCAAACGCCAGCGCATTCGCAAGAAGCTCGAAAAACAACACCGCGCCCAAACCTAAGGGCGTGCCGGTCGGGGATACCCCGACCACGTTATAAACTTAAGGAACTCCATGACCGCACCGCTGCGCCTGATTTTTGCCGGCACGCCAGAATTTGCCGCCGCCCATCTCGACTCTCTGCTCGCCGGCCCACACCAAGTGGTTGCCTGCTACACGCAACCCGACCGCCCCGCCGGACGCGGCAAAAAGCTTAAACCCAGCCCCGTCAAAGAGCGGGCCTTAGCCGCAGGCTTACCGGTACACCAACCGCTAAGCTTAAAAGACCCCAGCGAACAAGCCCTACTGGCCAACTACAACGCCGACGTTATGGTGGTAGTGGCCTACGGCTTACTTTTGCCTAAAGCAGTACTCGATACCCCACGCCTGGGCTGTATTAATGTGCACGCCTCACTGCTGCCACGCTGGCGTGGCGCCGCGCCCATACAGCGCGCCATCGAGGCCGGTGATACAGAATCTGGCGTGACTATTATGCAAATGGACGTCGGGCTGGACACCGGTGATATGCTCGCCAAAGTCAGCTGCCCCATCGGCACCACAGATACCGGTGGCAGCCTACACGACACCCTACTTGCGTTAGGCAGCCCAGCGCTTACCGACACTTTGGCACAACTTGCCAACGGTACGGCACAACCTCAAGTTCAAGATGACACGCAAAGCAATTACGCCGCAAAAATCACTAAGGCCGAAGCCGAACTCGACTGGCAGCAAAGCGCGGCCGTGCTAGAGCAGAAAATCCGTGCTTTTAACCCATTCCCGGTAACGTTTTGCCGCCCAGCAAACGCGCCCGACACTCGAATTCGCGTTTGGCAGGCCGATCTTGGACCCACCACTGACGCGCCGGCTGGCAGTATCACCGAGATTGGCGATAGCTACCTTGAAGTAGCCTGTGGCGATGGTTCATTGCGGTTAACTCTGCTGCAACTGCCGGGCAAACGCGCCCTGCCAGTAGCCGACCTATTGCGCGGCAACGCCAACTTATTTAGCGTCGGCGAACGCTTTGTTCAACCGGAGGCGAAACCTTGAAACCACGAGTTGCTGCCGCCCGCGCATTGGCCGAGCTATTACGCGGCAAAGGTTCGCTCTCAAGCGCACTGCCGCTGTGGCAGAACAAAGTCAGCGAAACCGATCGAGCATTAGTGCAACAGCTTTGCTATGGCACCATGCGTTACTACCCAAGGCTTAACGCTTACTTAGGCCAATTGCTGGATAAACCTCTACGCGCTAAAGACAGTGATATCACCGCCTTACTACTGCTGGGCTTATATCAACTGGAGTACACCCGTATTCCCGATCATGCCGCCCTCGGCGAAACCGTTGCAGTCGCGCGAGTACTCAAAAAACCTTGGGCAACCAAACTCATTAATGGTGTATTGCGACGTTTTCAACGCAGCGCCGAGACACTGCGCGAGACTCTTTCGGGCGAGCCTGAATTTAGCACCGCTCACCCACGCTGGCTGCTCGATGCTTATCGCCAAGCGTGGCCCAACCAGGCCGAACAGATAGTCGCGGCTAACAACGCCCACCCACCATTTACCTTAAGAGTGGACCTCAATCAGTGCTCGCGTGACGAATACCTAAAACAACTTGAGGCCGAAGCAATTGCCGCGAGCCCCTGCCCTTACAGCGAAGCCGGCATCACCCTTGCCGAGGCTTGTAACCCCACCGGCCTACCGGGATTTAACGCGGGTTTATTAAGCGTGCAAGATGAAGCGGCACAGCTGGCGGCCCCTTTATTACGGCTAAAACCAGGGCTGCGAGTACTGGACGCTTGCGCCGCGCCCGGTGGTAAAACTGGCCATATACTACAGAGTGAACCGGCATTGGCCGAAGTAGTAGCACTCGATTTAGAAGAGCGACGCCTTACCCGCGTGCGCGAGAACCTCACCCGGCTTAACGTCACAGCCACCACCATTGCCGGTGATGGCACCCGCCCTGGCGACTGGTGGGACAACCAGGTTTTCGATCGAATATTGCTTGATGCGCCCTGCTCTGCCAGCGGTATTGTACGGCGCCACAGCGATATCAAATTACTGCGCACGCCGGCTGACATTGTTCGCTTAGCCGAGCTACAAGGCGAGCTGCTGGATGCCCTTTGGCCCACGTTAGCGACGGGCGGAATTTTGTTATACGCCACCTGCTCAGCCCTACCGGCCGAAAACTGCGATGTGATTAGTGCCTTTTTAGCACGTACGCCAGACGCCGTTGATGACCCCATCGACTCGGCGTGGGGGCAACCGCAAAATAACGGTCGGCAACTGCTACCGCAACTGGGCGGGCACGATGGTTTTTACTACGCTCGATTGATAAAAACCGGCTCGGCATAGCCAAGTGACGACCAAAAGCGGTAAAGTTTGTGCTGCGGCAATCAGCTCGCAGTCATCGTTAGCAACAAACCTGGCAGGTTTATGAAGATAATTATTCTCGGCGCAGGGCAAGTGGGCGCGAGCCTAGCAGAACACCTAGCCAGCGAATCGAACGATATTACCATGGTCGACACAGACGATGACCGCTTGCGCGAACTGCGCGATCGACTGGATATCGGCGTGGTTACCGGCGCCGCATCGCACCCTGATGTGCTGGTGCAAGCGGGCATCGAAGACGCCGATATGTTGGTAGCCGTCACCAACAATGACGAAACCAATATGATCGCCTGTCAGGTGGCTCATAGCTTGTTTCGCACACCAACTAAAATCGCCCGTATTCGCGCCACCGCCTATCTCACGAACAACAAGCTATTTTGTAACGATGCCATCCCCATTGATGTACTAATCAGCCCCGAGCAGTTGGTGTCCGATTACATATTTCGCCTAATCGAAACCCCGGGTGCGCTACAAGTATTAGATTTTGCTGAGGGCAAAGTACAACTAGTGGCGGTCAAGTCATACCACGGCGGCCCCTTAGTCGGCCAAGAACTACGCTTTTTGCGTGAACATATGCCTTCGGTAGAAACTCGCGTCGCGGCCATTTATCGCCGCGGAAGAGCCATTATGCCTACCGGCTCAACGGTGATCGAAGCCGATGATGAGGTGTTCTTTCTTGCCGGCAAGAACGATATTCGCGCCGTTATTAGCGAACTACGGCGTATGGAGACTGCCTATAAACGTATTATTATCGCCGGCGGTGGCAATATCGGTATGCGCCTCGCACGCAAGCTAGAGGGACGCTATAACGTTCGGGTTATCGAGCACAACAAAAAGCGTGCGGCGCATTTATCCGAGCACCTAGAGCGCGCTATTGTGCTGCTCGGCAATGCCTCCGACCAAGACTTACTAAGTGACGAAAACATTGAAGATACTGATGTTTTTTTAGCGCTCACCAACGATGACGAAGCCAACATCATGTCATCCATGCTGGCCAAACGCTTGGGTGCTCGCAAGGTAATGGCACTGATTAACAACCCCGCCTATGTCGATTTAGTTCAGGGCGGTGATATCGACATTGCGATCTCTCCCCAAAGTACAACCATCGGCAGCCTACTGACCCATGTGCGCCGTGGAGACATGGTTAGCGTGTACTCACTAAGGCGCGGCGCAGCAGAAGCGATTGAGCTAATTGCCCACGGCGACAAAAGCTCATCGAAGGTCGTTGGTCGCGCGCTAGAGGATATCGACCTACCTCAAGGAGCCAACATCGGTGCTATCGTGCGCGAAGCGGAATCGGGCAGCGAGGTTATCATCGCGCACGACGGCTTAGTGGTTGAATCTGGTGATCACGTGATCGTGTTCTTGCTCGACAAGAAACACATTCGCGATATCGAAAAACTCTTTACCGTGGGTTTTACTTTTTTCTAACCGGCACAAACACATGACCCAAATTCAACGGCACGATAAGCCAGACGCGGAGCAATCATGCATTTTGCAGTAATTGCACGGGTATTGGGCGTTTTACTAATGATGTTTAGCATGACGTTGCTGCTACCCATCGTCGTTAGCTTATGGTTTAACGACCATAACTATATGACCTTTTTGTGGAGTTTTGCCTTTGCTTTCAGCGCTGGCATAGCTATTTGGCTGCCGGTGTATCGTTCCAAAGCCGATTTAGGTACTCGCGATGGCTTTTTGATTACCGCGCTCTTTTGGATCGTCCTTGCAACTTTCGGGGCGGTGCCATTGTTTTTTTCGAGCGGCTTAAACCTCTCTATTACCGATGCTTTTTTTGAATCAGTCTCGGGACTAACCACTACCGGAGCGACGGTTATTACTGGGCTCGATGCCCTGCCACCCTCTATTTTGTTTTACCGTCAACAACTGCAGTGGCTCGGAGGTATCGGTATTATTGTTATCGCCGTGGCTATTTTACCTATGCTAGGTATTGGTGGGATGCAGCTATACCGCGCCGAGGCACCAGGGCCGGTGAAAGACAATAAGTTAACCCCTCGTATTACCGAGACCGCTAAAGCGTTATTTACCATGTATTTGGTGTTCACCCTAGCCTGTGCGATTGCCTATAAGGTTAGTGGCATGTCTTGGTTTGATGCTATTTGCCACTCATTCTCTACCATCTCTAACGGTGGATTCTCGACCCACGATGCCAGCATGCTGCACTTCGACTCTCCCGCGATCTTAATGATCTGCTCGGTGTTTATGCTAATTGCAGGCGTTAACTTTGCATTGCACTTTTTCGTCTGGCGAGAAAAATCCATTAATCATTACCTTGCCGATGAAGAGTTAAAATTTTACTTAACGTGGCTCGTTATCGGCTCTGTCATTACTATTGCTTATTTGGCCAGCTCTAAAACTTTTTCCCTGCACGACAGCTTTTATCTCGGCATTTTCAATTTTGTCTCGACAATGACAACCGCAGGGTTTGCTAACAATTTTTCTAGCTTTCCGAGTTTTTTGCCCTACTTAATCTTTCTATTTGCCTTTGTTGGCGGTTGTGCCAGCTCGACCGGCGGCGGCATGAAAAGTATTCGCGTGCTGTTGTTGTACAAACAAGGCATGCGAGAAATACACCGATTAATTCATCCCAACGCTGTCATCTCGGTTAAAGTGGGTAAAATTACTGTGCCAGACCGAGTCATAGAAGCGGTGTGGGGCTTTTTTGCAATGTACGTTGTATCATTTGCGGTTATGTTTATCGCGCTAATGGCCACAGGGCTAGATTTACGTACCGCATTTTCGGCCGTGGGTGCCTGTATTACTAACCTAGGTCCGGGAATGGGCGAAGTCGCAGCACATTATGGTGATATCAACAGCCCCGCCAAATGGGTTCTGTGTTTTGCCATGCTGTTAGGTCGGCTAGAGGTTTTTACACTTTTAGTAATTTTAACTCCGGCATTCTGGCGGCGCTAACTCGCCATAAATTTTAGTCGCTATCCCCCTATCCATAACAACTCACGGACTATTGAGTATGTCTGCTAAAAAAACATTAATCGCCTTCTGGCTACTGCTGTGTTTATTCGGTTGCGACAAAACCACCCAAGCGGTCACCGTTAGTCCCAGCAATAACAACGCACTACAACAAGCCTGGCAACAACAACGCAGTGATGTTCAAGTAAGAGGCAGCGGGATTGTTAGCCGAGTGCTTGCTGACGATACAAAAGGCTCACAGCACCAGCGGTTTATCTTAAAAATTAACGAGCAACAAACTCTATTGGTTGCCCATAATATTGATCTAGCACCCCGTCTGCCCAACTTACGTCCAGGCGATTTAGTTGAGTTTTATGGTGAGTACGAGTGGAACAATCGCGGCGGCGTTTTACACTGGACCCACAAAGACCCTAGAGGCAAGCACGCACACGGTTGGCTGCGCTACCAAGGGCAACAATACTGGTAGCGGCTAGCCCCGCGGATTAATTTGGCACAATAGTTGTAACCCTTATGCTAACCCGCCGTTATCGCTCATTGATAACGGCCCCATAACGGATTACAACTAACATGCAGACATCTAACTTTTATCTAAAACCCTACCTAAAGTGGTTTAGCCTTGGCGTAATTACACTGCTGGCCACACTTTATATTCTTGCGCCGTTTATTATTAAGTACTATCTAAATCATCGTGTATTAAACAATATGGGTGCCTATAGCGGTCATATTAACGATGTCGACCTAAACATCATCGATGGTGAGTATCAACTTAAACAGTTGGTTATTACGCGTGACAAGCAAAACACTCGAACTGAATTCTTTACCGTTGAAACCTTTGCCATTGCCTTAAGTTGGGAAGGGTTACGCCACGGTGAAATTCTTACCCGTGTAAAATTGACAAAGCCTGAGCTAACATTTCTTGATGCCGATAAAAAAACCGATCAGCAAACTGGCAAAGGAACCAACTGGCTAGGCGTGTTTGAGGAAATTTTACCGGTCACCTTGCATGAACTCATCATTCACGATGGGATCATTCGCTTTAAAAATTTAGACACAACGCCAAAAGTTGATCTCGCCCTTAAGGCTATCAATGCCAAACTGAGCAACCTTACCAACGTTAAAGATAGCTCGGGCCAACGCGTCGCTCACGCTACATTCGACGGCTTATTATTTGGCAACAGCAAGGTAAGCGCCAAAGCCGATTTCGACCCATTTAACTTTAATGACTTTGAGTTTGCCGCCGACGCCCATGACATTCGCCTGAATCGTTTAAACGATTTCTCTCAGGCTTACGCCAATATAGATTTTAAATCTGGCCACGGACAAATATTTATTGAGCTAAGCGCCCAAGACCGCAATCTTAGTGGTTATGTAAAACCTTTATTTGAAGATATCAATATTGTCAGCTGGAAACAGGACGTAAGCCAACAACAAGACAATCCGTTGCAGTTATTATGGGAGGCAAGTTGGGGCGGATTAAGTGTTTTATTAACGAGCATCGACAGCGGTAAACTCGCCACCCAAATAGACATCAATGGCTCGCTAGAGCAAACCAGTATTAGCTCTTGGCAGGCGCTGTTTGGAGTGCTGCACAATGCTTTTATCGATGCGCTAGCACCGCACTATGAAAAGCTCACACCGCTTACTCAAAAAAGCTGGCGTGCTGATGAGCTGCCTGCGCTAAATCGCAACAGTTAATCGACGCAAGATATATACGATTAAAGTAGAGTTTCTGCCGCAAACCGCTGTTTGACATAATTCACCCGACTTAGAGCATCGGGGTAGTGTTTTTCTTTTAAAGTTTCGACGTGCCGTAAGCGCGGTAATAACCCGCGCCCGTTAGCCACCTGAATAGCCAGACCAGGGCGTGCGTTTAACTCTAGAAGCTCTGGCCCACGGTTGGCATCTAACACTAAGTCGGCACCAATATAACCGAGCCCGGTCATCTCGTAGCAACGCGCCGCCAGCAGTAACATGCCGTGCCAATCTTCAATATTGATATCACTTAAAGGGCGCTTAGTATCGGGGTGCTCAAAAATTTGGCGACCAAACTGCACCGCATTTAAACTGCGCCCTGTGGCCAAGTCTAACCCAACCCCTACCGCGCCCTGATGCAAGTTTGCCTTGCCATCGGAGGCGTGAGTCGCCAAGCGCAACATCGCCATAACCGGAAAGCCTCGGAACACGACAATCCGAATATCCGGTACACCCTCAAACGAAAAACCATCAAAGCAAGTATCAAACTCGATTAAGTCCTCGATCAAAACTTCATCGTTAGAGCCCCCCAACGAGTACAGCCCTGCCAAGGTATTGCTCAAATGACGACGAATATCCGCCAAGGTAATCACAACACCCGAGGATTTTACGAAATCATCGCCATCGCGACCGGTGATAACCCAAATGCCTTTGCCACCCGAGCCTTTGGCAGGCTTGATAGCAAAACCGTTCAGGTCTTTTAATAAATCACCCACCTGGGCTATTTGGTGCTGCTCACGAATCGTAAAGCGTAATTGCGGTGTCGCCAACTGGTACTCTTCAGCCAGCAATTTAGTTTTTAATTTATTGTCTACCAGCGGGTATAAACGTCGATCATTATAGCGACCAATAAAGTCGCGATTGCGACAGTTCATGCCCAGCATACCTAGGCTTTTAAGTTTAAATGGACTAATTAGCATCAGTTTTGGACCGCATAGATTGAAAGCGATACAGCTCAGACAGCTTGTAGCCGGTGTATTGACCCATCACTAAGATTAACGCCAGAATAACTAAATTAAGCTCAGGAAAGTTAAAGCTTAAGTGGTTAATCACGTCGATGCTCATTAACAAATACGCCAGAACCGCCACCAATAAACTACCGCCGCCTTGGGTAATCACCTCGCGTACTCCTTCCTCTTCCCATAAAATACTCATGCGCTCGATTGTCCAAGCAATAATAATCATAGGGAAAAAGGTAATTGTAATGCCGGCATTAAAACCAAGCCGATACCCTACCAGCGACAACACACTGATGAGAAAAATAACCAACACAATCAATGCGGCAATACGAGCCACCAGCAATAAATTTAAATACGATAAATAACTGCGCAGCAATAACCCCAAGCCAACAATTAATATAAAACTAATCAAGCCGGGCACTAACGAGGTTTGCAAAAAAGCCAATGAAATCAAAATAGGCATAAACGTACCGGCAGTTTGCAGACCAACCACCACACGCATAAAAACAACCACCAATGCACCCAGCGGCAACAAGAACAACAACTTAAACATGCCTTGGTCTTCGATAGGCAAACTGTAAACACCCAACAAGTTAAATATGTTGTCGCTAAATTGTGTGTTTGACAAAGCCATGGCAGGTACTGTTTGGCGGATCATGGAAAAACTCAAACGCGAGTTTTCACCACCAATCACATCCAGCTGAGCCGCTTCACCGCGCGACCATAATAAAAGGTTTTCGGGCAGTCCTTGCTCACCGGTAGTGGCATTTATCACAACCCAACCGTCTTCTGTATTAACTTCAACCATAGGGGTTAAACTTTGCCGGCGCCTTGCGTCCTCTAAATACAAACCCATAACGCTACGCGCTGCCACCCCCGACTGGTTGAGCAGATTAACCAACAACTCAGCTCGATTAGGTTCGGCCGCGAGTAACAGCTCGGCGTTTTGATCAGACGAATCGGTATTGAGTTGTTTTAATATTTCCCGCGCGGTACTGGCCGGCGTGCTTGAGCGGGCACGAGCGCCGCGCAATAATTCGCGCGCCGCCGTCGCTTGTGGTTCGCTCCAAAAAATGTCGCTACTTGTCACGCTGCTATCATCGGTCACACCATCATCACTAACATTCCGCTGCGCTGCGCTGCGTGTTACCGGTAAATACTGTGCGTTGTAATATAATGTTTGATAGCCCGTCGCGGTGCGGCGAGTCCATTCGGCACGGCGGTTGTTATTGTCATCAAGTACTGCAAAACCATAACCCGATGATGCCGCTTGCTCACGAATCAAACGAAATCCTGGCGTGTGATCAGGTAAATCTACCCGCACGGTTGTTTCATTGCCTTGGGCATAAAAGTCAATGCGCGCCTCGACTAGCCATACCGGCTTTTGCTCACCCGGCATCAACGGAACATCGGTTTCTATATGACGCAGCCAAGCCGTGCCAAAACCAACCACAAGTAAAGCCAGGATCATTAAGTAAAAAGGTAAGCGTTGCATTGTTAGAGTGCCTCGCTTGAGACGGCAGGAGCAGGCGCCACATTATCGCGACTAACATCAACAATCATCACATCGCGTAACGAAAGTCTGCCAAGCAACACAGGGTATTCATTTGCACTGCGGTCGGCCAAAATAAACTCACCTTGCTGTGATACACGCCCCAGCGTAAAACGCATGTTAATGACTGGACGTTTTTTACCTTCGCCTGTGCGGGTAGGCAAGCTCGCCATACGCGTTAATTTACGCTCTACTTCTTGTGGTTCGCCGCTGTTAGCTTGTACCACAAAACGCACCCAAGCTTCGCTGTTGCGCTCAAAAGTCTGAATCTCACGGGCATCTAGTACCGCGGTGGCAATACCAGTATCAATACGTGCCGCAAGGGTCATGCCGATACCATCAAATCGTACTTGCTCGACCGCACCCACCAATTGTTTTGAGACCGCATCTTGATTTTCGCCGCCAGCAACCACGGGCGGACTGGCAATATAAGTCACCTCGGGGCAAGTTAACGGCTCGGTTACTGGTGCCTCAACCTGGCCTAATGCTAATTGTTGTAAAACTTCATCGACGCTTTGCAACAGCTGTTGTTGTTGCTCTTGTGCCTGCAAACCATTTAACTCTACTGCGGCGGCACACTGATCTAGTGCATCAAGTTGCGCCGTTTTTACAACACGATAATCACTGGCGCAAGCCGTGCAAAACAGGGCTATTAAACTCAATACGGTGATCGGTAAACGTCGATACATTTTTTTAACCTGTGCTATTTAAAACGAGTTTCCCACTGCTATCAAACGCTTGGTAATATTAACTTTTGTTAACAACTGGAGTGGTAAAATGTTAGAAAATCACTAGAGTACTTTCTAGTAGGGCTCTACTTGCTCACGGCCTTTGAATCTTTTGTACTCCCATTGGTATTGTGCTGGCGCGGTTGCGACGGCACGGGCGATGGTGCGATTCATCGCCGCCACCGACTCATAAGTATCATCACTGTAAATACTATCGTCGCAGCGACTTATCACCACTTCAAAACCACCCTTAACTCTAAGAACGTAAGTCAGTAATACTTCACATTCAGTGCGCTGTATCAGCTTATGTACCAAGGTCATGGTAAGCGCCGGTTCACCGCAAAAAGGGACCTCAATACCGCCATTTCCGGCATCGGGAACTTGATCGGGCAAGATGCCCGCTATCTGGCCAGCTCGCAGCGCCTTAGTGAGAGCCGCGACGCCGCGTCGGTTAGTCGCAGCTAATTGTGTATCGGGCCGCCGCCTAGCATGCTGAATGTATTCGTCCAGTGCCTTGTCTTTGGGGGGCTGATATAACGCAATTAAAGGCGAGTGCAACGTTAATAGTGCCGGCAAGACTTCCCAGTCACCTAAATGTGGGGTCAAGACAATAACCCCTCGGCGTTTGGCCAGCGCGGCACTGAGTAGATCACTGCCGTGTACCGTTTTAATCTTTTTCTGTAGCCAGGCATTTGAGCGGCGCCACACAACGGGAATTTCGGCGGCTAAACGACCGGATTCCAGCAAGCTCTGACGCGCCAGTTTACGACGCTCGGCAGCACTCATACCCGTATAACAAAGCGCCAAATTGGTCTTGGTAACGCGGGCCGCTCGCGAACCGGCACACCACATAAGCCAACCAACCCCAGTACCCAAGACTTGGGCCACGGCAAGCGGCAGGTTACCCAGCAGCTTTAACAGCATTAATATTATGGCGTCTTTCAAGTGCCGTAACCTCACAGCGATTAAAAATCGTGGTGAAGCTTACCGGAAACTGAGTAAAAACGAAAAGCGTTCAAGCCCATATCAACGCATAATCGGCCACTTTAACCACCTATTTACCCCTAATAGCGCACGCTTTGCCGCTGCACCATACCAATAGGCCAATACTGACGCTATAATTCGCCCCTTTGCGTGAGCAATCCATCTTTATGGCCTAATGCCCATCGAGATTATCGCCGCAACACACGAGCCACATGCACTTGCCCGGAGGCATAACACGTGTCCGAACGACCAAAAGCTGATGTTAGTACGTTTCAGGGGCTGATCCTCGCCCTACAAGAATATTGGGCCCGCCAGGGTTGCGTAGTTCTGCAACCTTTGGATATGGAGGTAGGCGCGGGGACGTTTCACCCGGCAACCTTTTTGCGCGCCATTGGTCCCGAGACCTGGAACAGCGCCTACGTTCAACCCTGCCGCCGTCCAACCGATGGCCGCTACGGTGAAAACCCCAACCGCTTGCAGCACTATTATCAATTTCAGGTAGTGCTCAAGCCATCGCCAGACAACATTCAAGAGTTGTATTTAGAATCGCTGCGTGAATTGGGCATCGACACCAGTATTCACGATGTGCGCTTTGTTGAAGACAACTGGGAATCACCCACTCTGGGCGCTTGGGGTTTAGGCTGGGAAGTCTGGCTCAACGGTATGGAAGTGACTCAGTTCACCTATTTCCAGCAGGTTGGCGGTATCGAATGCTATCCGGTCACCGGCGAGATCACCTACGGGCTTGAGCGTATCGCTATGTATCTGCAAGGCGTCGACTCAATTTTTGATCTGACTTGGACTATCAGCCCAGACGGCACCAAAGTCACCTACGGCGATGTGTTTCATCAAAATGAAGTCGAAATGTCGGCCTATAATTTTGAACACGCCGATGTTGAGTTTTTGTTTCAGACCTTTGATGTCTGCGAGCGCGAGAGCCAGCGCCTAGTCGAAGCCGGCCTCGCCCTGCCTGCCTATGAAATGGTGATGAAGGCCTCACACGCCTTTAACTTATTAGACGCTCGCCACGCGATATCAGTCACCGAGCGCCAGCGCTTTATCTTGCGGGTTCGCACGTTGGCACGCGCCGTGGCTCAAGCTTACTTTGACGCCCGTAAAAACCTAGGCTTTCCGCTCGCATCGGCCGCATTGCGCGCCGAACTGTTAGCCCAGGAGGAGAAATAACATGTCTCGCGATTTTCTATTCGAGTTGGGTACCGAAGAGCTGCCCCCTAAAGCCCTTAAAAGCTTATTAGCTGCACTTACCGCCGGTGTTAAATCAGGACTAGACAGTGCCGACCTAAGCTACGCAGCTATTAATAGCTACGCATCGCCGCGCCGTTTGGCATTAGTCGTAGAGCAGTTGGCCGAGGCCACTCCTGTATGCCAAGTCACCAATTGGGGCCCTCCGGCTCAGGTTGCCTTTGATGCCGAAGGTAAACCCACTCGTGCCGCCGAAGCATTTGCCAAAAAGAACGGCTTGAGCATCGATCAACTCACCACAGAAAACGACGGTAAAGCCGAAAAACTTGTAGCCCACCAACAAGCCGGTGGCGAACCCGCCGTTGAACTATTGAGCGGTATTGTTAACGAAGCACTTGCCAAACTGCCCATTCCTAAGCGCATGCGCTGGGGTGCCAAACGCACAGAGTTTGTCCGCCCCGCACACTGGCTAGTAATGCTTTTTGGTAACGATGTAATAGAAGCAGAAGTACTGGGCCTAACGGCTGGACGCGAAAGCCGCGGCCACCGTTTTCATCACAACCAAGCCGTTAGCATCGACGCGCCTAGCAACTACGTTGCGACACTAAAAGCCGCTTATGTACAAGTGGATATGGCGGCCCGACGCGCATTAATTATTGAACAGGTTAACCGTGAAGCTGCAGCCATTAATGGCACCGCCGTTATCAATGAAGACTTGCTAGACGAAGTGACAAGCTTGGTAGAGTGGCCGGTCGCGTTAACCGGTCGCTTTGAAGAGCGCTTTTTAGATGTACCCGCCGAAGCACTGGTGTCGTCTATGGCCGAGCACCAAAAATACTTTCACGTGGTCGATAACGACGGTCAATTAAAACCCTTCTTTATTACCGTGGCCAATATCGAATCAAAAGACCCAACTCAAGTCATCGACGGTAACGAGCGCGTGATTCGCCCGCGCCTGTCAGATGCCGCGTTCTTTTTTGAGACCGATAAAAAACGCAGCTTAGAATCTCAGCGGCAACGCTTAAGCACGATTGTGTTTCAGGCCAAACTTGGCAGCATCTTAGATAAAACCGATCGCATAGCCGCCTTAGCTGCCAGTATCGCCAGCGATATTGGCGCCGACTCGCTTAAAGCTAAGCGCGCCGGTGAGCTATCTAAAGTCGATCTAGTTTCAGAGATGGTGCTGGAGTTTGACAAAATGCAGGGCATTGCCGGCTACTATTACGCCTTAAACGACGGCGAAGATACTGAAGTGGCCAATGCACTAAAAGAACAGTACTTGCCCAAGCACGCCGGTGACGAGCTACCCAAAACCGTAACCGGAACGCTAGTGGCCCTAGCCGATCGACTCGATACCATCGTTGGTATTTTTGGTATTGGACAAAAGCCTACCGGCTCAAAAGATCCGTTTGCACTGCGCCGTGCAAGTTTGGGCGCGCTGCGCTTAATGGTCGAAAAAGATATTAACTTAGATTTGCGCGAGCTGCTTACCCGCGCGGCAAGTGGCCACGGTAGCAACATTAAAGATGCTGACAACACCGTGGATGAATCGCTGGCGTATATGCTGGATCGTTTTCGCGCTTGGTATGAAGAAGATCAAATTGCCATCGAGGTATATTTGGCCGTTGCCGCGAAGAAACTCAGTCACCCTGTGGATATCAACACTCGAGTATTTGCTGTAGATGCTTTTGCACAACTACCCGAAGCACAGGCGCTGGCCGCCGCCAATAAACGCGTGTCCAACATCTTAAGCAAGCTCGATAGCGCCCCGGCCACCGAGGTAAAACCCGAGTTGCTTAAAGAGCCTGCCGAGCAACAGCTGGCCGAGGCAATAGCCGACAAAGCGCAACGGGTACAACCGCTGTTTGCCGCGCGCCGTTACGCCGACGTGCTGGCTGAGCTTGCCACCTTACGAGCGCCAATTGATACCTTCTTTGACGATGTTATGGTGATGGCTGACGATGAGGCGCTCAAGAATAATCGTCTTGCGTTACTGGCTCAACTGCGCGGCTTATTCTTACAAGTGGCTGATATTTCTGCACTGGCACCGGCCAAAGGATAATTGTTATGAAACTGGTGATTCTCGATCGCGACGGCGTTATCAATCAAGACACCGGTGATTTTGTGCGCAATGCAGATGAGTGGCAGCCGATTCCCGGCAGTATTGCGGCAATCGCCCGTCTGCATCAGGCGGGCTTTACGGTTGTGGTAGCCACTAATCAGTCGGGCTTAGCGCGCGGCCACTTTGACCTAGATGATCTAGAAGCAATGCACGCTAAACTCACTCAATTGGTTGAGGCTGAAGGGGCCGAGCTGGGCGCTATTTTTTATTGCCCTCATGGCCCTGATGACAACTGTAAATGCCGCAAACCTTTACCGGGATTAGTGGATGCCATCGAAGCCGAATTTAATACCAGTGCTGAAGGAGTTGCCTTGGTTGGCGACAGTTTGCGTGATTTACAAACAGGGCTGGCTAAAGGCTGTCGCCTAATACTAGTAGAGACCGGCAACGGCGCCACTACCCGCGCACAACTGGATCATACCCCCGGCGCGGATGCCGAGTTTTGTTTAGCGGGTCAAACCGTTACGGTTGTCGCCGACCTAACCGCCGCCGCTGAGCTAATTATTAAGCAGGACGCCTAATGTTATTGTTCCTGCGTACGCTATTGTTTAATACTGGATACTACGGCTCGGGCATTATAGCCGGTAGCCTCAGCGTTATTATCTGGCCTATTTTACCCTACCCACAGCGCTGGCGGGTTGTCACACTATGGAACCGTTTTGTCATTTGGTGGTTAAAGGTCGCCTGTAATATTCGCACAGAGATCATCGATAAACGCCAACACAACGATCACCCAGTAGTGATTATGGCCAAACACCAAAGCACATGGGAAACCATGTTTTTACAGTATCACTTGGCACCGGTCAGTATTATTTTAAAAAAAGAACTGTTGCGAATTCCATTTTTTGGCTGGGGACTGGCATCAATGCGACCCATCGCCATTGATCGCAGCAATCCAATGCAAGCGCTTAAAGATGTAAAAACAAAGAGTATTGCGCGCTTAGAGCAAGGTATCAGCGTGTTAGTGTTTCCCGAAGGCACTCGCATCAAATTAGGTACAGAGGGTAAGTATGCCCGCAGCGGTGCCGACATTGCCTGTGCTACCGGCACCCCGATTATCCCAGTCGCTCACAACGCCGCCGAATGTTGGCCACATAAGCATTTTTTAAAATACCCCGGAGTCATTACCGTTGTTATCGGTGATGCTATTCGCACCGAAGGACGTGATCGTAAAACCCTAACAGAAGAAGTAAAGAACTGGATTGAGCAACAAATCGAACAATTGCCGCTTGCCCGTGACGACGGTATTTATGCCCCATGGCAACGAGAGAAAAATACCCCCGTTACAGCGCCGGTGCGCCCGGGGGAATAATTGCGCGACGCCGCCAGCGTGGATAATCTGTTTGCAATAAATCGCGCGCCCAGTTGCCGTACCAATCTTTATCTGCCATTAAAGTATTTATCTCAGCGGGCACCAGCAGCCGACCACTAGCGTCATTAACCAATGGTTGATTTGTGCTAATGGTGTACTGCCTAGCCCACAAGGCTTTGCGCGGCTGCGCCACCCGAGAATACGCCGGCAACCAGCCTTGTTGTTTGCCCCCCGCCCGCAATTGCACCTGCTGTAGGGTGTTACGCGAAAACCAATCCACCGCTCCTGTTACTGCCCGTACAACTTCAGCCGGTGGCCGCTGTATCTGCATAAGATACCGAGTAATAATCACGCTGACTTCAGGGTCCAGTGCAGCCACAGCCTCGGCATTGGCTGCGGTGGGCAACGATGAACTCAGCTCGTAAGCCGCCGCCCAAATACTGGCGCGACTATCGTATGCCTGCTGTAGGCGCAACAGTAACTGATCGCCTTTACGGACACTATCCGCCGCCTTGCGCCGCACATCAAATGGAACATAGCCGTAAGGCATCTCACCACTTGCAACGCGACGCAAAAACCTAAGAGCATTAATGGTGGCGCGGGTATTAATCGTTGGATCACCGCCTTCAGCAAGCTGCACCTTCTGACTCCAACCGCCATTGTACAGCTGCGCTGACATAACTAAACGCAAAGCTTTTCTGGCGCTATCGCGATAGCGTACGTCGCCGGTTTGTAGATAAACGTGAGACAAGTAAAAGATTTGCGGAAATATATTGCCGTTAGCAAAACTCGCATCGTGAGCATTTTGCTGTTGTAAAAATATTTGTTGTTGCTCGGCGGTCAGTTTACGAAACGGATTAAGGTTGGCGGGCCAACCGCCGTTATTGCGCTGCATCAACAAAAGGTTATCGGCAATCGCGAGGATTTGATTTTGGTCGTACAGATCTACCTGTTGATCTCCGTGACTGCGCTGCCAAAAATCAAGCACCCGAGTAAAACCATCGGTCGCCACGGGCCGATACACCGGAGGCTGATGGCCACAAGCACCGAGCGTAAATAACAAAACGATAACTGTTGTGCGGATACGAATCAAAGCTGCGCTCGAGGTCGGCGGAATAAGTAGAAGCTGGGCACATTGTAACCCAACATCCGCGCACCGGAATACGCTATCGACCTGCTGAACAATACTTAGCTCTTCTTGTTATTGCGCAGTTAATAGATTTTAAGGACAAAACGTGATGCTGCACGCAATAAACCACACTAAAAAGCGCCACGCTAAATACGCATGACGCCTATGCTCATTGACTCAGCTTAAAGCTACAGCCATCGATGTGGCCAACACTGCATCGGTGCGCGAGCGATTAATACCGTTGATTAATGCTTTTATTGCTGCGGCAACAATACTGCCATCACGACCGACGCCAAACACGGGGTCGCTCGAGCCAAACCGCAGTTCAATATAACTCACCGCATCACCCTTGGCTCCACCGCCGCTAATAGCGTGCTCGTGATAATCCAACACCACTATAGGCTCATCAACCAGTGGCTGTAAGGCGGCCAGCGCTGCCGCAACCGGCCCGCTCCCCTGTCCTATTAAACGCTGACGCTGTCCCGCAACACTTACCTCCAGCGCCATAGACACCTCGTCATCGCGACTGTGTTGTTCGTTATGATGGTAGCTAAGCGGCTCACCGACTTGTAGATACTCTCGCTCAAACAAGGCAAATATATCAGCGCTCGTGACTTCTTTACCTGTTTTATCGGTATGCGCCTGAACAATGCGACTAAACTCTATTTGCAGGCGTCGCGGTATATCCAAGCCAAACTCTTGCGCCAACAAAAAACTAATGCCGCCTTTACCGGACTGACTGTTAACCCGCACGACCGACTCGTAAGAGCGACCGAGATCAGCCGGATCAACAGGCAAATATGGCACCCGCCAAACATCATCAGCTTGGCGCTGAGCAAAACCTTTTTTAATCGCATCTTGGTGTGAGCCCGAAAACGCAGTAAAAACTAGCTCGCCCGCATAGGGGTGGCGCGGATGCACCGGCAATTGATTGCACTGCTCGACCAACTGCCGCACTTGGTCTATATGACCAAAATCAAGGCCTGGATGCACACCTTGGGTATACAAATTAAGCGCCAACGTCACTAAATCAACATTACCGGTGCGCTCACCGTTGCCAAACAAACAACCTTCGACCCGATCGGCACCAGCCATTACAGCTAACTCTGCAGCCGCCACTGCCGTACCGCGATCGTTATGTGGGTGCACACTTAAAACAATACTATCGCGCCGCTCGAGATTGCGATGCATCCACTCAATTTGATCCGCATAGGTGTTAGGGGTAGCCATTTCTACGGTTGCCGGCAAGTTAACAATCATTTTATGGCTGGTGCTTGGCTGCCAAATAGCCGATACCGCATCAACCACCTCTTTGGCAAAGGGCAACTCGGTACCGGAAAACACCTCGGGAGAATACTGATAAACCCACTCGGTATCGGGGTAACGCGCAACGGCCTCTTGCACCCAACGGGTGCCTTGCTCGGCAATAGCTTTAACTCCAGCTTGGTCAGTGCGATAAACAATCTCACGAAAATCCGGCGCCGTCGGATTATACATATGCACGATCGCACGCCGCGCCCCAGCCAAAGACTCTACCGTCCGATCAATCAGCTCTTGACGCGCCTGAGTTAATACCTCAATAGTGACGTCATCGGGTATATGCTTATCTGTAATTAACAGCCGCACCAAATCAAAGTCAGCCTGCGAAGCCGAGGGGAAACCCACCTCTATTTCTTTAAAGCCCATCGCTACCAACGCTTTAAAGAACTTTAACTTGGTGGCCACCGACATAGGGTCAATCAACGCCTGATTACCATCACGCAGATCTGTACTCATCCAAACAGGGGGTTTACTAATGGTTTTATTGGGCCACTGACGATCTTGTAAATCGATTGGGGCAAAGGCGTGATATTTGGTGTTTGGCTGCGTTAACATGACTGGCTCCTAGTGTACGATAGACTATTGGGGCGGCTGGTGTTGCGTATACGCGGGGGATCACCCCTTGTTACTCCACCTGGCTTGTGGCCTCTGTATCTCAACCCGCTTATGGCCGGTTGTCGATGTTGCTACCCATGCACTTAGTATAGGGAATACGCCACAGCAGATGATTGCCAAAAATAACCTTACACTTACATTTATTAGCATATTGTTGCGCTATAGTTAAAACACTAAGAATTTTAATAGGAATGTGTTTGTGAGCACGCAACTTGACCGATACGACGGGATGATTCTCGAGCGTTTACAGCGGGATGGAAGAATATCCAATCAAGAGCTGGCCGATGCAATTAGCCTTTCACCGTCACCCTGCCTACGCCGGGTGCGACAGCTAGAAGAAGACGGCATGATTGATGGTTATGTCGCGCTACTTAATGCTCGCAAGCTAGGGCTAAACCTAACCGCACTTATCCAAATCAGTATGGACCGGCATACTCCCGAGCGCTTTGAAAACTTTGAAAATGCCATTGCCGACTACCCCGAAGTGCTTGAGTGTCATCTTATTACTGGGCAATCGGCCGATTACCAAATCAAAGTTATTGTTGCGGATATGGACGCGTTTCAACATTTCTTGCTTAACAAACTAACGCGAATTGAGGGTGTTACCGGCGTACAATCGTCTTTTATACTTAAATCCCCCATCCGTACCACAGCACTGCCTATTTCACACAAAGCCTAAATCGTCGCACCCTTAACATTGAGATTGATATGATTCGCTTTATACAACTGGCCACCGTAAGTCTTTTATGTTTAGCCACCCAAGGATTTTCTGCCACGTCAACCACCGAGACAGTCAATGGTGATGCCGCCCTTGAGCGCATCAGCTACATGAGTGAGATTGACAAACAAGAGCGGGATTTTTTTGTTTATCTGCCACAGAATTACCACACACAACCCGACAAACAATGGCCTGTAATTTTATTCTTACACGGTAATGGGGAGCGTGGCGACGGTAAAGAAGACCTTGATTATGTATTAATTCATGGGCCGTTATACGAGGCATGGATTCAGAAAAAAGACCTGCCTTTTATTATTATCTCCCCCCAGTTGCCTATGTTTGGCATGGACAAGCGCGGCATCAGCTACATCGACAATCGCTCTCGCTCACAAATCCCTCAACGCCAAGCTTCAGGGGTACCGCCTCGCCCACCCTACTTTGCCACCCCACAACCTATGACGGGAGTTGCAGCCCATACCGATATGGATGCGATTCCACCCAAATTACCAGGAGGTTGGGATAAAGTAGATAATGACTTAATGACAATCATTGCCGATGTCCAAAAAAAGTTTCGTACTGACATCAGTCGACTGTACCTAACCGGCATGAGTTATGGCGGATACGGCACTTGGTGGATGGCCAGCCAGCACCCAACGCTATTTGCAGCTATTGCACCCGTGGTTGGCTGGGGCCACCCCAGTTACGTCGCACCTATTGCCAAGCATCAGATCCCTGTATGGCAATTTGCCGGCGGACGTGATTCAGCTGTGCCAATTCAATATTTTTACCCAGCGCTCAATCGCTTAGAACAGCTAGGCCACACTCACGTGCGTTTCACCACGCACGAAGATATGGGACACGATGCGTGGCGCCGAGTATATAAAAGCGATGATTTTTATCAGTGGCTACTAGAACAAAGCCGCTAATCAATTTTATTTTTTAGGCCGGGGTAGCGATACAAAAAATTTACTTCCCCGGCCAAATTCTGACTCATACCAAATTGAGCCCGACATATTCTCGACCAAAGCCTTTGTGATATACAGCCCAAGTCCAGTACCACTTTTTTCTCGACTATCGCTAGAGTCTGCCTGTGAAAACCGCTCAAATATATATTTCTTAAAATATTCCGGTATACCGCGACCATAATCTTTAATCATAAATGTAGCTTCATCCAAACTAACACTCAGACCAATCTCAACATCACCACCTGGCTTAGAATATTTTATAGCGTTTGATAAAAGGTTTACTAAGATCTGGATTAGACGGTTTTTATCGGCTCTGATCGTTATATAATCAAACGCCTTTAAGTCATCAAGCTTTACTATATTAACCTTATACCCTTGCGCAAAAACTTCCATACTCTCAATCGACTGATTGATAAGATCTACCAAATTAAACGTTTCAATATTAAAATTAACCTGATCGAACTCTAGTTTTTCAATATCAAGAATATCACCAACTAACTGCTGTAATCGCTCAGCATTGGTACTTGCGATATCAATCATTTTTTTTATTTTTTCGTCTACCGCACCAAGTGCTCCAGAGCCAACCAACCTAAGTGCTCCGTTTATGGACGTTAGCGGGGTTCTTAGCTCATGACTTATGGTGCTAATAAATTCACTTTTTAAACGCTCCGATTTTTTCCGCTCCGTTAGATCATGAAAAATTAATATCCGATAAACATCACCCTCAATTTCAATTGTGCTAACACCTATTTCAACAGCTAGATTTTCATTCGTAGCGGTTGTTAAATTTGTTTCAATAACACTATTATTTTTACCACTAAAAACTTCATCAATAGTATTTTTATTTAACCCTAGATTTGGTAAATACGGAATAATACTGGAATTATTTAAGTCTTCGGATGAACCACCTAGCAAGCACGCGGCAGCGGTATTTATTTTTGTAATGCTACCTTTGTTATTTATGGTTAATATTGCCTCGCTTGCGTGCTCTAAAATTAATGATAACTCAAGTGTTCTTTCAAACACTTGTTGTTTTATCATATTGGATCGAAGACTAAGCGACAATAAAACTCCCCCCAACAAAGCACATAACAAAAAACCAAAGGCAAGAACCGTCCAGTTAAATAAATTTTTATGCTGTAAAATAAACGTATCGGTCGGGCTTAGTGTTAAATAAAATTTTTGGCCTGCAAACTCAAAAGATTCTTTGAAAAAAACATAATCAGACAATATCGAGTCAGATGTATTATTGCCCCTGTGAATAACCTCTAAACCTTTGCTATTAACGTACTCTAGGGTCACGGAAACTGTCGGTCGAGCACCATACGCGATCAGCGCTTCCTCTACTATGCGGTTCATAAATACCACAGCGGTAGCAAAGCCTTGCAATTCGTGGGGGGAGGTTTGATCGCCTGTAAGTTCCGGCTGACAAACAGGATAAAACAATAACATCGCTTTTGAGGTTACCGTATCTTGCACCAACTTTATCGGTGCTGTCATTTGTGCTTTACGGGTTAACGCCGCACGATCCAGTACCGCTCGACGTGATGGGATTGATGCAATATTAAAATTTTTTACTCTCTCATTTCCCACCACTGGAACTATGTATTTTACGTAGATATAATCATCCCGCTCAGGCGCGGTAATAATGTTGCCATTCTCATCCTCCTCGGTAATTGTGTCGTTTCTGTTATTTTCCTCGCGATCTCCATGTTGAATATACTCATTCCAAGACAAGGCATAAATTTCGGGGTTATCCTGCATCGGTGTTGCGACAAAATTCTCGAAATCAGATTGGGTGATAATACTTGTTGTATGAAATAAACTATCGATACTTTTTAATACACCCAACTGACTTTCTAAACGTGTTTTAATATTGGCACTAAAGGGTTGTGCCTGCAGTGAAAACGATTCTCTAATTTTATCTAGCTCGGCATTATTTACTCGGATAAAAACAGCCGCCATTAAAGTAAAGACTACCACTAACGGCATCCCCAGACTTAGCCATCTTGCGCGCCATAAAACCCTTGGGCGCGCAAACAACAAGTACATTATGGGCAGCACCAGTAACACACCTATGGACTCACCCAACCACAATGTCCACCAAATATGCTTTATATCTTGTTGCGCTTCAGTACCCAAAAGCACAAAACTAACAGTTGCAATGGTCGCGCTTATACTACAACTGACTGGGCCCCCTAAAAAATAACTTACAAGAATATTCCGCTCGCTCGACAACGTGTGATGTCGCGAACAAAAGCGGGTAATAAGCCATTCACCACAAACCGCAGCAAAGGTACTTCCTAACCCGATCGTCGTCGCCATAACTAGATCTGTCGTCGACAACGCTAGGTTACTACCGTAAACAATGCTTAGATTTAAACCAAATGAACCAATAAGCACACCAGGCCAAAGGCGTCGGCCAAACAACAGTAACGCTCCTAGCGCCATCCCCGCTGGTAGAAACGCCGCCACAGCAAAACCTGGCGGCATAGCCATTAACGCCACCAGAAGACCTACTATCCAGTAAGTCAAAGCTAAAAAAACTATACGCAAAAAAGTCTGCAAGTATATTGCGCCTCAGGTTAACTCATTCTGCTCTAACAGTAGCACAAGCTCGAAGTTTGTCATTTCACAAAAATTAAAGTGCTTTATTGGAGGTAAAACCGCTCGCCAGTCTAGATAAAGGCCTACCGCAACCCTTTTATTATGGTGTCTTTAGCGGAATATTCCATTTCCGCTGTAAATCCACACAAAAAAAGCTATATTGTAGTTATAATTTAGCAGCTTTTATTACTCGTCCATGGATTAGATTAAGGCGATATGACCCTGGAAAACCTAAAGCGTAATCCTGCGGCAAAATGGGCTCTTACCATATGTGTCGCCTTACTACTTGTGGCTACCGCTGTCGAGGTGATGTTAGAGCGTTATTTTCATCAATCAGAAATATTTAACAAACAACAACAAGTCAGCCAACAACTCGACACACACCGTGCAAAGCTTGTTGGTGCTATCAATAATAATTTATCACTCATTAGTGGTTTTGCCGCTTATATTGGCGCGCACCCCAACCTATCTCAGGCCGAGTTTGAACATTACGCCGCCGCGGTATTTCGCCAAGAACCCTTATTGATAAATATTTCTGCCGCACCAAACTTAATTACTCATTATGTTTATCCACCCGACAAAAACAAAGCAATCTTAGGTCTAGATTACCGCGATTACCCGCATGAGCTGGCTGTAATTAAGACATTAACCCAGCCGGGTACACTTAACCTTGCAGGTCCTCTTATACTTTGGCAGGGTCCTGAAGCCGTTATCGGACGCGCTCCAGTCTTTACTGACAACAACACCTTTTGGGGTGTTGTATCGGCCCCCATGATGACCCAAGACCTATACCGCGCCGCTGGGTTGCTAGAGGACGAACCCAGTGTAGAAATCGCAATACGAGGCCGTGATGGTCTTGGCGAGCAAGGAGAGGTGTTTTATGGCCATGGCGAGGTGTTCACTGATCCGCACAGTGTAGTTACAACACTTAATATTGCAGGTGGCGGCTGGCAGCTAGCAGCGCGGCCTCTGCACGGCTGGGTTAGCAATAACCCTGTTTTTTGGTTACTGCGCTGCTCATTTATTATTATTGCGCTAATGCTTATTACAACGATTGCCTATCGTTACCGGCAAATACGGCGTGATTTTTATTATCGTCGCAGTCTACAAGAAAATGAAGCCTTATTGCGCGAGGCTGGCAAGCTCGCGTTGGTAGGTGGTTGGCGATTATCCCCCGAGAAAGATCGCCTTATTTTATCGCACTGGAGCGAACAAACTGCCAATACGCTTCATATGGCGTACCAGAATTCACCGCCGACACTGGCGCAAATACTCGCAACCTTTGATGCTAATCAAGCTAAAGCTCTTAAACTCGCCATTATTGCTGCTACACACGGCACACCTTTTGACTTAGAGCTGTACTATATCTCTAAAAACACAGGGAAATGTTGGACTCGTATTATTGGCAAACCTATATTAGAAGGTACGCAGCCGTTCTCTGTTCTTGGCTCGATGCAAGACATAACCGAGCGAAAACACTTTACTAATAAAATCCAGCAACAGGCAATTTACGATCAATTAACCGGCCTTCCCAATCGATTTCTTTTTCAAAAACAACTAAACAAAGCCATCACTACGGCGCAACGAAACAATACTAAATTAGCCATTTTATTTATCGATCTTGATAACTTTAAACCGGTTAATGATAATTTAGGCCACACCATCGGTGATCATTTACTTAAATGTGTCGGCGATAGAATCAAAGCATGCATCCGATCTAGCGACACAGTTGCTCGCTATAGTGGCGACGAGTTTATTGTTATTTTGCACGATATTTACGATGTGAAAGTTTCGGTATCCATTGCCGAACAAATTATTAAAGCCATAAGTCAGGTTTATACAATCGGTGAAAATCATGTTTTTTGCGGCGCTAGTGTAGGTATCTCTATATACCCCGATGACGGTGATAATGCCGAACCTTTAGTATCTAAAGCCGACCAAGCAATGTACGGTGTTAAACGCTCGGGACGTAATGGTTGGCAATTTTTTACTAGAAACATGCAAGTGGTTTCAGAAAAACGCCATGTTTTAAGCACTCAACTCGTCACCGCTATGGAAAACCAAGAGTTCTGTGTTTACTACCAACCAATCATAGATTTAAACGATAACCATATAGGAAAGTGCGAGGCCTTAGTTCGTTGGTTTCGTAATGGAAAACAAATACCTACCGATGAATTTATTACTTTGGCCGAAGAGACGGGACGAATCAATGAGATTGATCGTTTTGTATTGGCGACAGCGAGCGAGCAACTAATCACACTTTCACAAAAATTAGAATATCCGCTTAGCTTATCTATTAATGTTTCACCTCGTGTTTTTTCCAGTAAAGATGACTCTCTAGATAGATGGCTGGCGTTGATTACCCAAGCATCCAAACAGCTCGATATCACCGTCGAAATAACCGAGCGGTTGTTGATAGAAGAATCCGATCGTATTATGTGGGTTTTAACTAAACTAAAATCACTCGGCATTACCATTGCCATCGATGATTTTGGTACCGGTTATTCATCCCTGAGTTATCTCACTAAATTTCCAATCGATATTATTAAGATCGATCAGTCGTTTATTAAAAAACTCGGACAAGAGGCAACCCCCGAGGCACTAACCGAGACAATGATCGGACTATCACACAAACTAAATCTAGAGGTGGTTGCCGAAGGTATAGAAACCTTAGAGCAACTTAATTATTTGCGTAGTTGGCACTGCGATTACGGCCAAGGCTACTATTTTAATAAGCCTCTGCCGGCCGAACAGTTTGTGCAACTTATCGAGCAAGAAAAGCTCAAGGCAACTAATTTAACCCCTTTCCCCAATCTATAGCGATAAACTTAAGGTCTCGAATAACACGCTATTTACACACAAATTGTGTTATTAGTAGTGCAAAAAACCCCCAATACCTTTTCGGATATTGGGGGTTTTGGGGATTTAAGTTGTGAGGATTTTGGTCAACTACTACTTAATTCTACACATCCAAGTTAGCAACCGCTAACGCATTGGTTTCGATAAACTCTCGGCGCGGCTCAACATGATCCCCCATGAGGGTGGTAAAGATTTGATCTGCACCAATCGCATCGGCAATATTTACTTTAAGCATACGCCGAGTTTCTGGGTTCATGGTGGTATCCCACAGTTGCTCTGGGTTCATCTCACCCAGACCTTTATAACGCTGAATCGAGTAACCTCTCGCGGCCTCTTTCATCAGCCAATCGAGTGCTTGCTGAAAACTCTCTACCTCTTGGGTTTTCTCGCCGCGTTGTATATAGGCGCCCTCTTCTATTAGGCTCTCAAGTTTTACGCCTAGCGCTATTATCGAGCGATATTCACCCGACACAAAAAACTCATGATTAAAGGGATACTCTGCCGCCACACCATGCTCAATAATTTCGATATGGGGTAAAAACAGATTTCTCTCTTGGTCTTCGCGAACACTAATTTCGTAGCGGTCGCTTCCTGCACGGTGCGAGTTTACAAAGTGTGATGCTAATAGTTCACACCACTGCTCTACACTCTCTCGACTAGCCAATTGCTCAACACTAAGAGATGGCATATAAATCATCTGCTCTAGTACGTCACTCGGGTATAAACGGGACAGCCGATCTATTGTACTCATAACCGCTCGATACTCACCCACCAAGCTCTCTAGCGCCTCGCCACTAACCCCTGGAGCATCCGCATTAACGTGTAAACTAGCCCCATCTAGCGCGGCTTGAGTTAAAAAGGCTATTCGTGCCGGCTCATCTTTAAGGTATTGTTCTTGTTTACCCTTAGCAATCTTATACAGCGGTGGCTGGGCAATATAAACATGACCACGTTCGATTAACTCACGCATCTGACGGAAGAAAAAGGTCAGTAACAGGGTGCGAATGTGCGAGCCATCCACGTCAGCATCAGTCATGATAATGATACTGTGATAGCGCAACTTCTCTGGGTTAAACTCACTTTTACCAATACCACAACCCAAAGCTGTAATCAGTGTGCCGACCTCGGCCGACGACAACATCTTATCAAAACGGGCTTTTTCGACGTTTAGAATCTTACCTTTAAGCGGTAAAATAGCCTGTGTTTTACGCGCCCGTCCTTGCTTGGCCGAACCACCTGCAGAGTCACCCTCCACTAAGTACAATTCAGATAAAGCTGGGTCTTTTTCTTGGCAATCGGCCAATTTACCCGGTAGGCCTGCAATATCAAGAGCCCCTTTGCGACGGGTCATCTCACGGGCTTTACGGGCAGCCTCACGAGCTCGAGCAGCATCAATCATTTTGCCAACAATAGCTTTAGCTTCTTGCGGGCTTTCTAACAAATAATCGGTAAAGTTCTGCGCCATCTCTTGCTCTACGGCGGTTTTCACCTCCGACGACACCAATTTATCTTTGGTTTGCGATGAAAACTTAGGGTCGGGTACTTTAACCGAAACTATAGCCGTTAAGCCTTCGCGAGCATCATCGCCCGTTGTGCTTACTTTAGCTTTTTGCGCCAAACCTTCGCGCTCGATGTAGGTATTCATACTGCGAGTTAATGCGGCGCGAAACCCCGCCAAATGGGTACCACCATCACGCTGGGGAATGTTGTTGGTATAACAAAAAAGGTTCTCTTGGAAAGAATCGTTCCATTGCAAAGCGACCTCCACCGATATACCGTCTTCACGTGCGGTATTAAAATGCACCACCTTATTGATAGGCGTTTTATTTACGTTTAAATGCTCCACAAAAGCTCGTAAACCACCCTCATACTCATAAACCTCTTCTTTTCCGCTACGTTCATCCTTAAGGATGATCCGCACGCCAGAGTTTAAAAATGACAGCTCGCGTAGACGCTTAGCAAGTAACTCAAAGTGGAACTCTATATTAGTAAAGGTTTCTGGTGAGGGCTTAAAATGAATCTCTGTGCCAGTGCTACTAGTATCCCCCACCACATTCAACGGTGCTTGTGGCACACCGTGGCTGTAGAACTGCTCATAAACCTTACCCCCTCGACGAATAGTCAGCTTCAGTTCGGCCGATAACGCGTTCACTACCGAGACACCTACACCGTGTAAACCGCCAGACACTTTATAGGTGTTATCATCGAACTTACCACCGGCATGTAGTACGGTTAAAATTACCTCTGCTGCCGATACACCCTCTTCGTGCATTTCAGTGGGTATACCACGACCATTATCTGAGACAGTAATAGATTCATCTGGATGAATCACAATCTTAACTTCGGAGCAGTGCCCAGCCAGCGCCTCATCTATAGAGTTGTCGACCACCTCAAAAACCATGTGATGTAAGCCTGTGCCATCATCGGTATCTCCAATGTACATACCTGGGCGCTTACGAACGGCATCTAGCCCCTTAAGGACCTTAATACTGGAGGAATCGTAACTGGGGGTATCGTCTGACATAGGTCTTACACTCCGAATTTTTCGTTTGGCTAGCGTCATACCTGTACGCAAGCTGCATTATAACTGCTCTGAAATCTTTCCTTGTTCCACGTGGAACAATTTAATCTGCCTGTTAGGCTTTTCTCGCCACGGCTGAAGCAATTGTTCTTGCTCCACACCAGTAATAAACACCTGTGTTTCTAACCGATCTAACCAATCAACTAAAAGCTGTCGATGAGCTTCATCTAGCTCTGCAGGTAAATCATCAACCAAAAAAATACAATGGCGCCCAGTTAATTGCGCAAATACAACTCCCTGTGTGATTTTCATTGCACAAACAAGAAGCTTTTGTTGGCCACGAGACAAAACATCGGCCGCCGCATGGCCTTTTATTCGAATCCGAATATCGCTGCGGTGAACTCCTGCCCCGGTAAACCCTAGGCGACTATCACGCTCCAGAGTGTCCGCTAATACATCAGCGTAAAGTTTATCCTTCTCCCAACCGCGATAGAGGCTAAGGGTTAACCCCTCAACCATAACAAACTCACCTATAAGCTGGTGAAAGACTTCACTAAACACGTTAAACGCACGTGTCCGCATATCTACTATTCGCTCACTAACGGAAACTAGCTCTCGCTCCCAAACCGCTAGCTCTGAACCCTCTATTCTATCACGCCGTAGGATACTATTCCGTTGTTTTAAACAGCGTTGTGCGGCTTTCCAGGCGCTAAAAAAGGTAGGTTCCACGTGGAACACCAGCCAATCTAAAAACTGGCGCCTTGTGGCCGGGCTCCCCTCCAACAATAAAAACACATCTGCATTAATAACTTGCAGCGGAAGCAGTCCCGCGAGCTCAGCCAGTGAACCAACCGCCTGACCACGAGCTTTGAACACCGCATCGCCATTACGGCTACGAGTAACCCCCAAAGGAATACTGTCAGCGTCAGCGATAAGACGAGCAAAAACTGTCATATCTTCACAGTGCTCGTTAATAAGTGCCTTGATTTTTGGGCCCCTAAAAGAGCGGCCAAGAGACAATACGTGGATAGACTCTAGTATTGATGTTTTACCAGAGCCGTTTTCACCAAAAATAAGATTTACATCGGAGGAGGGTTGTATATCTAGCGTTATCACATTGCGCAAATTTTGAATGCTTAACCGACTAATAGACATATAGAAACGTATTATAGTGTCGCTATGCGCCCATTACAGGCGCATTGGCATCACAACATAAAGAGAATCACCACCATCTTCTGGCTCTTCAAGCAACGCACTACTATTAGCATCGGATAGGGTAATCTTTATCGAATCCCCTTCTATAACGTTTGCAACATCAGATAAGTAGCTGACATTAAAGCCAACCTCTAACGAGCCGCCACTATAATCTACCGTTAGTTGCTCTTCAGCTTCTTCTTGTTCTGGGTTGTTAGCAACAATAGTTAACTGACCATCCTCTAACAACAAACGTACACCACGATACTTCTCGTTAGATAGAATAGAGGTTCGAGAAAACGCTTGCTTTAACTCGGTGCGCGAACCAAAGATGATCTTGTCTCCACCGCGAGGCAATACACGTTCATAATCAGGAAACTTACCATCCACCAATTTAGAAGTGAACGTGTAGTCTTCAGAGGTAACCCTTACATGATTAGCACTTAAGATAACATCAACCAAATCATCGACATCGCCCATTAAGCGCGACAACTCTAGCACCCCTTTACGGGGCAAAATAGCCTGGATAGTCTCGGCTGTATTAACCCCTATCGTGCGTGTACACATTGCCATGCGATGGCCATCAGTAGCTACGACCCGTAACAGATCTTGCTTTACCTCCCACAACATACCATTTAAGTAATACCGAACATCCTGCTGCGCCATTGCAAAAGCGGTCCGCTCTATCAGACGTTTCACTTCCCGTTGCTGACAACTAAACTGTAAATCACTGGGGCCATCTTCTACATTTGGAAAATCGGACGCAGGCAAGGTAGATAAAGTAAACCGGCTACGACCACTTTTCAGCAGTACCCGCCCCTCTTCTTCGTGCAATTCAATGCTTGCATCATCGGGAAGTGAGCGAACAATGTCGACAAACTTACGTGCCGGAACTGTTATTTCACCATCTACGCCGGGAACGTCAAGCTCTACACGGCCAACAATCTCCACCTCAAGATCAGTACCTGTCAGTGATAAATGAGTGCCTTTAAGCACCATCAAAACATTCGACAGTACTGGTAGTGTTTGGCGGCGTTCAACCACTCCTGATACCAACTGTAACGGCTTAAGTAAAGCCTCGCGGGCTACGACAAGTTTCATGTGCAGGTCTCTTCGTCAGGTCCATTTTACTAAATGTCTGGCAAACGATTATGCAATCGATTGCACCAAAGTCACTTGTTACGCTTAAGTCGTTAGCGAGCGCAACAGATTTTTAAAGTCTTCGCGGATATCTGAATCCAACTCTTCAAGCTCTTTAATTTTTCGACAAGCGTGCAATACAGTCGTGTGATCACGACCACCAAAAGCATCACCAATTTCAGGCAAACTATGATTAGTCAGCTGTTTTGCCAGGGCCATTGCCATCTGCCGAGGTCTCGCAACCGAGCGTGAGCGACGCTTAGATAACATGTCACCTATTTTTATCTTGTAGTAGTCACCGACTACACGTTGAATATTCTCTATGCTCACCTGCCGATCTTGTAGTGCAAGCAAATCCTTAAGCGCTTCTCGCACCAGCTCGACATCTATAGGTCTTCCGGTGAAGTGAGCGCTCGCCATCACTCTCTTAAGCGCCCCTTCTAGCTCTCTCACATGGGAGCGGATTCGCTGTGCAATGAAAAAGGCGGCATCTTGGGGTAAATCTACACCGGCGTGAGCGGCTTTTTTCATTAAAATTGCCACGCGAGTCTCAAGCTCTGGCGGCTCAACCGCGACCGTTAGGCCCCAACCAAAGCGAGATTTTAATCGCTCCTCTAAGCCATTGATTTCTTTCGGGTAGCGGTCGCATGTCAGAATAATCTGTTGCCCACCTTCTAACAAGGAGTTAAATGTGTGAAAGAACTCCTCCTGCGAACGCTCTTTACCAGCAAAAAACTGAATATCATCAATCAACAACGCATCTACTGATCGATAATAGCGTTTAAAGTCATTAATGGCGTTTAACTGCAACGCCTTAACCATATCAGCGACAAATCGCTCAGAATGCAGATAAATAACCCTAGCATTAGGGTTTTTGTTGATTAACGCATTACCTACCGCCTGCATTAAGTGGGTTTTACCCAACCCAACCCCACCGTAAATAAACAGCGGGTTGTAAGACCCACCAGGATTTTCCGACACCTGACGAGCAGCCGCCAAACCCAGTTGGTTAGACTTACCCTCAACAAAGCTATTAAAGGTAAAACCGCGGTTAAGATTATCCTCATGCTTTAAGCCACCATCTACACGTGGCGACTGATCGGATGATGGTGGACTTGAGGGCGGTGGTGCGTCATTACGCGAACGACGCTCATGTAAAGAAGGGGCAGCTTCTGGTGCCAGAACCGGATCTGGAGCGGGTATCTGGCTTGCGCTAGCTTTAGGAGACAAAACATTTGACCTACCCGCACCGCCTCTAGCGGCGACAGTCACCTCTATAGCGGTTTCGGGCCCGTCTTGATAGTGCTCTGCAAGCTCTGTAATTCGGCTTAAAAACTTCTCGCTTACCCAGTCACACACAAACCGATTAGGCGCCAACAAACATAGCCGGTCTGCATCCGCATTTTCATCTATTTTTAGTGGACGTATCCAGGTATTAAACTGCTGCGAAGGAAGCTCCTCGCGCAAACTGGACACACAATAATTCCACACTGAATGCGGCAAAGCACAACCCCCAACAACTTAATTTATTCTATGTAAACGAAAGCCGAGTAGTGTACCGCCCACACCTAAAGTTATCCACACCCTATATTGATTATTTTTAACCACACCAAAGCCCCCAACTAAAACCAACAAACAACTCACAAAAAACTAAAAAAACCCGAAAAACCCACCCACACCGGCTACCACACAAAAAACCAAACTGTGGATAAACCTGTTAATAAACTGCTTACATCTTGCGCAAAAGCTATTAAAACTTACAAACAAACATAATCTAAGGCTAGACCTCTAATAAGATTTGCTTTAGCTCGCAGTTTTATATAAAATCGCGCCTCTTTTCACACTCAGTGTGAGCATTTGAACAAGGTAATCGGTAGGTTAGCCCCATGAAAAGAACATTCCAGCCCAGCGTATTAAAGCGCGCGCGCACCCACGGTTTTCGTGCTCGTACAGCCACTAAAGGTGGTCGTGCTGTATTGGCTCGTCGTCGTGCCAAAGGTCGCAGCAGCTTAGCTGTTTAAGCCTTTAGTAACGCGTGCGACCGCAAAAGGCACCGCTATAGATCTTCACAAGATTTATAGCGGTGCCTTTTGCCGTTTGTGATTTTATAACTAAGACCTCCCGAGGCAACAACCTGTGAGCAGCTACGCTTTTACTAAAGCCGTGCGACTACTGAAGTCCGCAGACTTTCAGGCCGTGTTTGCCAATGCCCCGTATCGTGCTTCCCACCAACACCTATTAATACTGTCCCGTGCCAATAATCTAGATCACGCACGCCTTGGTTTGGTAATAGGGAAAAAAAACATTCGCTTAGCTGTAAATAGAAACTACGTTAAGCGCCATATTCGTGAAAGTTTTCGCCACCACCAGCAACAATTACAAGGTTTAGATGTTATTGTACTGGCACGCAAGGGTATGGATGAATGTGACGGTAAGAGCATCGAAAAAATGCTAGCAAAACAATGGCAAAGAATCGCCCGCAAGCGCGATCAGGCCGCAGCAACACCGCAGGATACATCTGCGTGAGCTGGCTCGCCGTTAAGCTTATACATATTTACCGCTATCTATTAAGCCCTTGGGTGGGTAATCAATGTCGTTTTTACCCCACCTGCTCGCACTACAGCGAAGAGGCTATTAATCGGTTTGGCTTTATTAAGGGGGTTTATTTAACCTTCTGCCGCCTTTTAAAGTGTCATCCTTGGCACCCTGGTGGCTTTGACCCAATACCTGACAACAACTTAACTAAATCGCAGACTACAAATGGCAAAGATTAATATAGATTGGCAAAAGAACTTATTAATGGTGGCAATGGCTGCCGTTGTTATTATGTTGATAATGCGCTGGGATGAGGCAAAACAAGCTCGAGTGCCCACCGAATCGGTAGCGACGGCTAGCACCAACGCCGATCAGTCTATACCAACAGCGTTTGCCGAAACTGCAACCGATGTTCCAGACCTTGTATCGGCCACAACCGACAGCGACGGTGGAAAACCTGCGGCAAGCAAAGCCACTATCCGTGTTGTAACCGATTCGCTTGAGGTTAGTATCGATACTTTGGGGGGAGACATTAGTCGTGTCGCGTTGCCTCGCCACCTTGCTCATATTGATACACCCGACGACCCTTTTGTGTTGATACACAGTACTGCAGGCCATACCTATGCCGTACAAAGTGGACTAGTAGGTAAAAATGGCACAGATAGCAGTAAAGGACGGCCGACCTTTACCTCCAGCGCCAATCAATACACCTTGCAAGACGACCAAGACAGTTTGGTAGTTGATCTTAATCTCGATCAAAATGGTGTGAAAATCACCAAGCGCTTTACCTTTCACCGCGGCGAATATCGTGTTGATATCGATTACCTAATCGACAACACCAGCAGCAACCCATGGCAGGCTAGTTTATACGGACAAATTAAACGCGACAGCCATGAACCCGATTCTGATACCGGTATTGGCATGAAACCGTTTGTCGGGGCAGCACTTACCACCAACGATAAACGCTACAAGAAATTTAGTTTTGATGACCTGCAAGATAAGAAGTTTGAAACTCAGATACAAGGTGGCTGGGTTTCTATGGTGCAACACTACTTTATCAGTGCTTGGATACCGAATGCTGAATCGCAAAACAACTTCTTTTTACGTCAACAAGGTCGTAACGATTTATACCTCTTAGGCTTTACCAGCGAGGCATTAACTGTACCAGCTAACAGCGAAGGTAAAATTCACGCACAGTTTTACGCCGGCCCTAAAGACACCGCCAAACTAGAAGAAATTGCCCCCTACTTAGACCTTACCGTAGATTACGGTTGGCTCTGGTGGTTAGCTAAGCCAATGTTTAGCGTTTTAGATTATTTGCACGATGTAATTGGCAACTGGGGTTTATCAATTATTGCCCTGACAATTATAATTAAAGCAATATTCTTTAAGCTAAGCGCCACCAGTTACCGCTCTATGGCGCGGATGCGTAAGCTTGCACCTAAAATGAAAGAGCTAAAAGAACGCTATGGCGACGATCGACAAAAAATGTCGCAAGAAACCATGAAGCTCTATAAAACCGAAAAAGTGAACCCATTGGGTGGCTGTTTACCCATGCTGGTACAGATGCCGGTGTTCTTATCGCTTTATTGGGTGCTGATGGAATCGGTCGAACTGCGCCACACTCCGTTTTTGTGGATGCTCGATTTGTCGGTTAAAGATCCAATCTTTGTGCTGCCATTATTAATGGGCTTTACCATGTGGCTCACCATGCGTTTAAGCCCAACACCGCCCGATCCAATGCAAGCCAAAATCATGCAATTTATGCCGGTGGTATTTACCGCTATGTTCTTGTGGTTTCCGGCGGGTTTAGTACTTTACTGGGTAACCAACAACACCTTGTCGTTCTTACAACAAATGTATATTACTAAGCAGATCGACAAAGCGGATGCCGCTAAAAGCTAGCTATGTACGCCAGTAACGACACCATTGCTGCCATCGCTACCGCCCCCGGGCGCGGCGGTGTCGGCATTGTCCGCGTCTCTGGGCCGCAAGCGGCTCATATCGCCAAGGCCATCACGGGTCAACCTCTGTCCCCTCGCTACGCCCATTACCTCCCCTTTAGCGACGCGCAACAGCGTGAAGTAGACCAAGGGATAGCGTTATACTTTCCAGGCCCCCACTCGTTTACCGGCGAAGATGTGTTAGAACTGCAAGGCCACGGCGGACCGGTAGTGCTAGGACTGTTGCTCGAGGCGGTTAAGCATCACGGCGCACGAATGGCCAGACCTGGAGAGTTTTCCGAACGTGCCTTCTTAAACGACAAGCTGGACCTCGCTCAAGCCGAAGCCATTGCCGATTTAATCGAAGCAAGCTCCGAGCAAGCCGCACGCAATGCCTTAAGTTCACTGCAGGGCGTTTTCTCCGATCAAGTTCACGCATTGGTGGAAGCCCTAATCGCGCTGCGTATTTACGTTGAAGCCGCTATCGACTTCCCAGAGGAAGAGATCGACTTTCTTAGCGACGGTAAAGTACAGCGCGATCTAGACACCATTGTTGCTGATCTAGACAAACTCATCATTCGTGCTCGCCAAGGACAATTAGTCCGTGACGGCATGCGCGTCGTAATCGCCGGCAAGCCCAACGCGGGTAAATCTAGCTTATTAAATGCCTTGGTCGAACGCGACAGCGCTATCGTCACCGATATTGCCGGTACCACTCGTGATGTTCTTAAAGAACATATTCACATTGACGGTATGCCACTGCATATTATTGACACTGCCGGCTTACGCGAAGCCTCGGACGCAGTAGAAAAGATCGGTATCGAACGCGCTTGGTCTGAAATCGATCTAGCCGATCGTATTATTCTATTAATAGACGCACAAGAAGCGCTAGATCACCCCAACTGGCAACCCGAGAACGTTTGGCCAGAGTTTACCGATCGCTTACAACACTCGAACAAAGTTAGTGTGGTGTATAACAAAGTCGATTTGATCGATGAGACACAACTGCCGCAGAATTCAGTGCGTATTAGTGCCAAAACCGGTTTAGGAATTAACAGCTTAAAAGCGCATTTAAAATCCTGTATGGGCTACCAAAGCACGACAGAAGGCACCTTTACAGCCCGGCAACGACACCTAGACGCGCTGGCCGCCGCAGCTAACTGCTTAACCCAAGGCGCCGAGCAGCTCGCCTTACACGCCGCCGGTGAGCTGCTGGCCGAAGATTTACGCGAGGCACAAAACCAATTGTCTGAAATCACCGGGGAATTCACTCCCGATGATTTATTAGGACGAATATTTTCAAGCTTTTGTATTGGTAAATAACAACAATTGGCGAATAAACCATACAACCAAAGCAAAAACTAAGTTTTTTAATATCTATCACCATTAGTATAATGGTGCTCAGCAAACGAAAAATCTTAAAACCAACGGGGTGTCTATCTAGGTGTTTTAGCCTAGGTGTTTTAGCACCGCAGATGTAATCTTAAGGTTAAAGTTTGCGCCCCAAACGCTTTTCGACACGCTTCTTTTCCCACTTTGGGCCAAAAAAATTAAAGCACTCATAAACATTTAACCCCTGCAGTAATAACCCTCCCCCCCAACCAACTGCTGGCCACCAAGCCCAAATGTAACCTGGAGAGGTCATCCAGTTAACAAAGAACAAAAATGGGATTACCACAAAGTAAGTTAAAATACTGGTGTAAAACGCTTTGATATCTCTAACGTACTCAATAGCCTGCTGGTCTTGTTGTTCGGTTTGTTCATGATTTTCGATTTCTGAATTAGCTGCATATTCCATCGTATTATCCTCAATTTGCCACTGACTTATATCAACACCAAATACCGAGGCAAGAGCGTTACGCGATTCAAGTGACGGGGATTGTCCGCGCTCCAACCGCTGAATAGTACGAATACTAAGCCCCGCTAATTCTGCCAGTTGCTCTTGTGACCAACCTTTCTGCAGTCTTAATTTACGCACATTCATCTTCGATCTCCCTTAGAATTGGTATACAAAGTGTGCCCTAATCAATACCGACAATGGAACGTCACCTACCGGACAGCAATATGACAATCTAATAAAAACAATAACTTAGGTTAGCTCTGAAAGCGAAATCGTTTTGACCATCGACTGCACCGAACTTAAATATTGGTCACCAAATAAATTAAGATGATTTAAAAAATGGTACAAGTTATACAGCGACTCACGTTTTTGCCAGCCCTCTGGTAATGACCAAGTATCATTATAACTTTGATAAAAATCATGCCCAAAACCACCAAACATTAAACTAAACGCTATGTCTGTCTCACGATCACCATAGTAACTAGCCGGGTCAAAAAGTACCGGTTGGCCATTAGCTAAGTAGCTTTTATTGCCAGCCCACAGATCACCGTGTAATAAAGAGGGGGGGGGATTATGCCCTTGTAACAGCCGATCACTGCTCGCTTTTAATTGTTCAACCTCTCCCCCTAGAGCATAACCTGCCTTCATGGCTAAGCTGATTTGAGGGAGTAATCGACGGGACCACCAAAACTCTGCCCAACGATCACACCAACTATTAAGCTGCCTGGTTCGACCAATGTAATTGTTATAATCCAAACCATAGCGCTTAGATTGGCTCTTATGCAGCTGCGCCAATTGCTGGCCAAGAGCTGACTCATCGCCCATAGCCGTTAGCGTTAAATACTCTAAAACCAGTACACCAAGCCCTTCTAATACCCCATAACCGACAACCTTTGGGGTTATCAAATGACTCTTGTTGAATAAGTTTAAGTTGCGAGCTTCAAGCTCAAGTAACTCAGGGTTTATGTTTAACTTAATAAAATAGCTTTTTTTAGAGGCACTATTAGCCTTAAAGCACTCGTTAATATCCCCGCCTATCACTCGCTCAATGCTAGATTCCTGTAAAAACAGACTGAATTTCTCGCTTATTTGGCGAAAAATAGCGTTATTCATTATTTTTACCTTTTTTTTAAAAATAATTTTTAGGGGATAAACCCACTCTAACCGCTGGTAAAGACGGAATATAGAAAGTTGTTACTGGTATTAGGATAAGGTTATCCACAGATCACAATGGCTATAAACGTTAACTTACGAGTGTTATCCACATTCATTCACAGGTTTATCCCATAAGCGATTGTTTTACTGTAGGTTTTGATTGTTTTTTCAACAACATTTAAACAAACCCTGTGTAACGTTCAGGAAAAACCTGAAGGTGGAATTGTGGGTAAGTTGGAAGTTTTTATTTCAGTGGATAAGTGGCACTTTAGTCCCCAGCTTAATAACCTTGTTTTAGCAGCTTCCAAGCAGTAACTTTGCGTGCTTATACTTACCATAACCAACTGTTTTATATAATAAAATTATGCTTTTCCACAGATTTTGTTGGCCCTAATAGTTACTATAAGTTTAATCTTTTAAACATATATATTTATATAAATAATTATTTAAGTAATTTAATAGATTAATTCTATGCGATTAAATATTGAACATGTTTTGTACAAGCACGCTAAGCACCCTATAATGCTCGCCCTTTTCACGTACGGCAGCTAAGAGGCCTTATGAATTTTCCCGAGCGTTTTGATGTGATTGTCATTGGCGGCGGCCACGCAGGCACAGAGGCCTGTTTGGCTTCGGCGCGCATGGGGTGTCGCACTTTGCTGCTAACGCACAACATCGAAACTCTGGGGCAGATGTCGTGTAACCCAGCGATCGGTGGAATTGGCAAAAGCCATTTGGTCAAAGAGATCGACGCTCTTGGTGGCGCTATGGCACTTGCAACTGATGCCGGGGGGATTCAATTTCGCGTACTTAATGCCCGCAAAGGCCCCGCCGTACGGGCCACACGCGCTCAAGCCGATCGGGTGTTATACAAAGCTGCAATTCGACAAATATTAGAAAATCAGCCCAACCTATGGATCTTCCAGCAAGCGGTTGACGATTTGATTGTCGAGCAAGATCAAGTTCGCGGTGCGATTACTCAGATGGGCCTTAAGTTTTATGCCAATCAAGTGGTGCTAACGGCTGGGACGTTTCTTGGTGGTTTAATTCATATTGGTATGCAAAATCACAGCGGTGGACGCGCCGGAGATCCGCCAGCTCAAGCGTTATCACAACGCTTGCGGGAATACCCATTGCGGGTTGATCGCTTAAAAACCGGTACGCCACCGCGCATTGATGCCAAAACGGTCGATTTTAGTGAGCTACAAGAACAATGGGGCGATGAGCCGCGCCCCGTAATGTCCGTGCGTGGTAATCGTGAGATGCAACCCGAGCAAGTTTGCTGCTGGATTACCCATACCAACGAGCAAACCCACGAAATTATTCGTGGCGGATTAGATCGCTCGCCCATGTACTCGGGCGTGATCGAAGGTATCGGACCGCGCTATTGCCCATCGATTGAAGATAAGATTCATCGCTTTGCCGATAAATCGAGCCACCAAATATTTATTGAGCCGGAAGGCTTAACCACCCATGAGCTCTACCCCAATGGTATCTCCACCAGCTTGCCGTTTGACGTGCAAATGAACCTAGTACGCTCGATTAAAGGTTTTGAAAATGCCCATATCATGCGTCCAGGTTACGCTATCGAGTACGATTATTTTAATCCACAAGATTTAAAATATTCGCTAGAAACCAAAGTGATAGGCGGGTTGTATTTTGCGGGCCAAATTAACGGCACCACCGGTTACGAAGAGGCTGGTGCGCAGGGGTTACTGGCAGGGTTAAACGCCGCGCGCCGCGCTCGCGAGCAGGATGCTTGGTGCCCGCGCCGCGACGAAGCTTACATTGGCGTATTGGTCGATGATTTAATTACCATGGGTACCCGTGAGCCTTATCGAATGTTTACCAGTCGCGCCGAATATCGTTTGTTGTTGCGAGAAGATAACGCCGATATGCGATTAACCGAAACGGGTCGAGAGTTGGGCTTGGTCGATGATGCTCACTGGCAAGCATTTTGCGATAAGCGCGAAGCGGTAACGGTAGAGCGTCAACGATTACAAGATACCTGGGTGCAAGCGGGCTCTGCTGCGGCTAAACAGTTGGAGGGTAAAGTGCGCTCTAACCTTACCCATGAATACAGTTTGTTCGATTTACTTAAGCGTCCCGAGCTTAAGTATCACGATATAGCCCAGCTTGCGGGTAAGTCTGAAGTTAGCGAGGCAGTGGCCGAGCAGATCGAGATTGACGCTAAATACTCGGGTTATATTAGTCGTCAGCAAGAAGAGATTGATCGTTTGCGCGCTCACGAGAATACTCGTTTCCCTGATGATTTTGATTTTAATGCGGTAGAAGGCTTGTCTAACGAAGTAAAACAAAAGCTCAGTGACACTCGCCCTGAAACCCTAGCCCGCGCTCAGCGTATTCCTGGTGTTACCCCGGCGGCGGTATCACTACTGTTGGTGTACTTAAAAAAACGTGGGTTACTTAAGCGCGAGCAAGCAAAGGCGAGTTAATGGCACATCGAGATCAACACCGACGCCAGCTGTGTGCGGGCATTAAAACATTGGGGTTAACCCTAAGTGATGTACAGATCGAGCAACTGCTTGATTATATCGCTGAGTTTGCCAAGTGGAACCGCGCTTATAATTTGTCGGCGGTACGCAACATTGACGATATGGTGGTGCGCCACTTGCTTGACTCCTTAGCTGTGGTGCCGCATGTAACCGGTCAACGATTAATCGATGTTGGAACTGGCGGGGGCCTGCCGGGTATCCCTTTAGCTATTTGTTATCCAGATAAGCAGTTCACCCTGCTTGATAGCAACGGTAAAAAAACACGCTTTATTTTTCACGTTAAAACCCTGTTGGAGTTAACCAATGTGACGGTAGAGAACTGTCGAGTAGAATCGCTGCAACCGGAACAGTTGTTTGATGGTGTGATCAGTCGCGCCTTTGCCAGTCTTGCGGATATGACTGGCTGGTGTCAGCATCTATTGACCGCGGATGGGCTGTTTTACGCTATGAAGGGCCAGCTTCCCGAGGCCGAATTGCAGGCGATCGCCAAGCATTACTCGCTTGCCGAGCGTATCGAGCTACAGGTGCCAGGTGAAGCTGGTGAACGTCACCTGTTGTTACTGCGCCGCGCGGTTTAATGTTCGCTTAGCTTGCCGATGCGTGGTAACTGCCACACAATAAGCGCCTTGTTAAACCAGAAGACCAAATTATAAGGATACCAACGTGACCAAGATCTACGCTGTTGCTAATCAAAAAGGTGGAGTGGGTAAAACCACCACCTGCGTAAATTTGGCGGCCTCGTTGGTAGCCACCAAAAAGCGAGTGTTGTTGGTCGACCTCGATCCGCAAGGCAACGCTACTATGGGCAGCGGTATTGATAAGTCCGAATTAGAGTTGACCATTTACGATGTGTTAACAGGTCGTGCCGCCATTGGTGAGTGTTTGGTGTTGTCCGAATCGGGCAACTTTCAAGTATTGCCGGCTAATGGTGATCTTACGGCTGCTGAAGTTGAGATGCTGTCTTTACCCAACAAAGAGCGCCGGCTTGATAAGGTGTTGTCGGAGGTGCAGGGCGAATACGACTATATATTGATCGACTGCCCGCCATCACTAAACATGTTAACGCTTAATGCGCTGGCCGCCTGTCATAGCGTTATTATTACTATGCAGTGTGAATACTACGCGTTAGAAGGTTTGTCTGCGCTGGTAGGCACCATTAATCAAATTCACGATGTGCTAAACCCCAAATTAAAAATCGAGGGGATCTTGCGCACCATGTACGATCCGCGTAACAGCCTGACTAATGATGTGTCGGCGCAGTTGCATCAGCACTTTGGTGATCGGGTGTATCGCACCTGTATACCGCGCAATGTGCGTTTGGCCGAGGCCCCAAGTTACGGTCAGCCAGTGATGGTGTATGACCGACAATCCAAGGGGGCCATTGCCTATCTCGCTTTAGCGGGCGAAATAATTCGGCGCAATGAGCTGTCTACAGCGACAATCGACGACTCTCTCAATCTTCAAGTGACGCAATAAGCATCGCTCAGTGGCAATACGGATTTAACCTATGGCAGGAAAACGAAAAGGCTTAGGAAAAGGATTGGATGCGCTGATGAGCGCAGGAATCACAATTCCCCCCGCGGATGATACTACTGCAGAGCAGGCTCGCGAGGCATTAGAGGGTAAGCTTATGCGCTTGCCGGTCGAGCTTATTTCGCGGGGCAAATATCAGCCGCGTCGCGATATGCACGCAGAGGCTCTCGAGGAGTTGGCAGAATCCATCAAAGCCCAGGGCGTGATGCAGCCAATTGTTGTGCGGCCGATAGGTGATGGCAAATATGAAATTATTGCCGGTGAGCGTCGCTGGCGCGCTACCCAGCTAGCGGGGCTGGATAAAATCCCTGCTGTGGTACGTGATGTGCCCGACGAGGCTGCCATTGCTATGGCGTTGATTGAAAATATTCAACGCGAGGATCTTAATCCCATCGAAGAGGCGATGGCGCTTAAGCGTTTGCAGGATGAATTTGAGCTAACCCACCAAGAAGTCGCTCAAGCGGTGGGGAAATCTCGCACTACAGTGACCAACCTGTTGCGTCTAATCGCACTTGATGACGAAGTTAAAAAACTCTTGGAGCATGGTGATTTAGAGATGGGGCACGCCCGAGCCATACTCTCACTCGAGCCCGAGCCACAGCGCGAAGTTGCCCGTCAAATTGTCGGGAAAGGTTTAACCGTACGGCAAGCTGAAGCGCTGGTACGCAAAATCCAAGAAGAAAAAAATCAGGGCGCCGTCAATGTTCCTGTGGTGGTATCGGCCGATATCAAACGCCTGCAAAACCAATTGTCAGATACATTGGGGGCCGCGGTGGCGATTCAGCATGGCGCCAAAGGTAAGGGTAAGTTGGTTATAAGCTATAACACCCTCGATGAGCTTGACGGCATATTAGCCCATATAAAGTAATCTCTATTTAAAAAGTGGCTGAAACCCTTGATGCGCCGAGGCGCGTCGGCGCTTAAGTTATCCACAGCTGGGGTGGCTGTGGTTAAGCATTGTTAATATTGTCTGCTCATATTTGCCTTAAATTGGCACACAAGCGTGCTTAATTGGGGCTAAATGGCGCGGTTACTGTTGAAAGACTTGGCATAATCCCCCTATAATGCGGCGGCTTTGCGGCTTATCTGTAAGCGGAGGTAAAGCTTACCTAGGCAAAAATATTGCCCAATACCATAGGTTAAGCCGTAAATGAGACAACCGATGACCAGCGTACGCCGTCCAAGATCGGCTGTTATAGCCACGCTCCCGGTTTTTAAAAGACTGTTGCTGGTGTGGATTACGCTGATTGTTATGAGCCTTGCGGTTATCGCGTGGTTGCCTGTAATAGGTGTGTCGCTCCTATGGGGCGTGTGCGTGTGCCTAGTGCCGGCGATGGTGTTTGCCAAAATTGCAGGCAATATACGAGGCGCGCAAAACGTCAGTCAAAGTGTTAATCGCTTTTACATGGCAGAGTCGGCCAAATTAATATTAACCGCTGCATTGTTTGCGGCGGTACTTACCCGGGATGCAGCACTTAGCATACCGGTTTTTTTATGCGCGTTTGTGGTAACACAACTCGTGCAACTGATTGTAATCGCGGCGAGTGTTCGCCAGTACAGTGGTAGACATTAGGTCCACCAAGTACGCTTTACTACACTAGTTGAGAGATAAAAGATGGCAGCGGACGGTAACGCACCCACGATCACCGAATATATCCAGCATCACCTAACCAACTGGACCTATGGTAAATTACCAGCAGGTACTTATTGCGATGGTAAAAGTGTGCAAGAAACCTCGGGTTGGGCGGTAGCTCACTGTCCCGAAGAAATGACAGCTATGGGTTTTAACGCCATACACGTAGATTCAATGTTGTGGTCTATTAGTTTAGGCCTGATCTTTTTAATGATATTCCGCATGTGCGCTAAAAAAGCTCACTCGGGTGTTCCAACCGGCATGTTAAACCTGGTTGAAATCATTATTGAGTTTATCGACAAAACCGTTAAAGAAACGTTCCATTATCGCAGTCGTTTTGTTGCGCCATTGGCCCTTACGATTTTTGTCTGGGTGTTTCTCATGAACCTGATGGACTTACTGCCTGTGGATATTGTCCCGCAGTTAGCTGCTTGGGTTGCGGGCGACTCACACTTTTATTTCAAAATCGTACCCACTACAGATCCAAACGTAACCTTGGGTATGGGTTTTACCGTTATATTTTTGGTCATCTTGTTTAGCATTCGTCAAAAAGGTTTGATCGGCTTTATTAAAGAGCTGACCTTTCACCCGTTTCACCCCAGCTTTAAGGGCATTGGCTTATTGTTTGCCCCGCTGATTATTGTTTTTAACTTAATACTTGAAACAATAGGCTTAGTCGCCAAACCTATTTCATTAGGGTTGCGGTTATTCGGAAACCTTTATGCTGGTGAAATGATCTTTATCCTGATTGCTGCAATGTTTGGTGCTGGGTTCCTGTTTAGTTTGTTTGCCGGCGTACTACAGCTTGGATGGGCACTGTTTCACATTATTATTATTACCCTACAAGCGTTTGTATTTATGGTGTTAACCGTTGTTTACATGTCAATGGCGTTCCATAACGACGACGAAGATCAATTTACGCATTAATTTTTAACTTTACTTTTACACTTAAAAATCGAGGAGATATATCATGGGTTTAGCATTAATTGCAGTTGCGCTGTTGATTGGTTTGGGTGCACTAGGTACTGCTATTGGTTTTGCTATTTTAGGTGGCAAATTACTAGAAGGGTCTGCCCGTCAGCCTGAGCTTGCCCCAATGTTGCAAGGCAAAATGTTCTTGGTTGCTGGTCTGCTTGATGCGGTACCTATGATCGGTGTGGGTATTGCAATGGTTATCTTGTTTGTGAACGTACCGGCAATGTCTTAATAAGGCTTAGCCTTATTAACGCACAGAAACTTCCCATGACAGAGGTGTCGGCGTGAACCTTAATTTAACTATTATTGGACAGTCCATAACGTTCATTGTCTTTGTGCTAATTTGCATGAAGTATATATGGCCGTTGATTATTGCGGCCATGACTGAGCGTCAGGCAAAAATTGCCGATGGTTTGGCCGCAGCAGATCGCGCAAATAAAGATTTAGAGCTAGCTCAGGAAAAAGTTATGCACGCTTTGCGTGACGCTAAAACTGAAGCGGCTGGTATTTTAGAATCTGCCAATAAGCGTGCAACCCAGATTGTGGAAGAAGCCAAAGAGCAGGCCCGTGAAGAAGGTAGCCGTATTAAAGCCGCTACCCAAGCCGAAGTAGAGCAAGAAGTGAACCGCGCTAAAGAAAGCTTGCGTTCACAGGTCGCTGTACTGGCTTTTACTGGTGCCGAGAAAGTGCTTGAGTCTTCTGTTGACCAATCTGCGCACAAAGATATGATCGACAAACTGGCCGCCAGTTTGTAAGCGAGGTTAATTGTGGCTGAACTGATTACACTCGCAAGACCCTATGCCAAAGCAGCGTTTACGTTTGCTCGTGACAACGGTGATCTTGCGGGTTGGGCAAAACAGCTGAAAACCCTGGCTATTGTTAGCGGTTACAGCAAAGTAGAAAAAATCATTTCTTCCCCTGCCCTTACCCCTGCGCAGCAAGCGGGCACTTTGGTAGAGGTTTGTGGTGACGAAATAGATGCAAAAGTTAAAAACTTTGTTGAGTTGTTAGCAGAAAACAAACGCTTGGCATTGTTGCCCGAGGTGTTTGCACTATTTGATGCGCTTAAAACCGCTCATGAGCAGTCAGTCGATATAGAAATGACAACCGCCTTTGAGTTGGACGACGCAAGTCAGCAAAAGTTAGCGGACGCACTTAGTGCCAAACTGGCGCGTAAGATCAAGGTCAGTACGGTGGTTGATTCAAAACTACTTGCTGGCGTGATTATCAAGGCAGGTGATTTAGTCATCGACGGCTCCATGCGCGGTCGGTTAGAGAAACTCGCCAAAGCAATCAATTCGTAGGATTGAGGAAAAAAGCATGCAGCAGCTGAATCCATCCGAGATTAGCGAAATTATTAAGCAGCGCATCGAGAAACTTGATGTGTCTACCGAGTCCAGCAATCAGGGCACAGTAGTTTCTGTATCTGACGGTATTGTACGTATTAACGGTCTGATGGACGTGATGTACGGTGAAATGATCGAGTTTGAAGGTGGCGTGTACGGTATGGCGCTAAACCTTGAGCAAGATTCAGTGGGCGCCATTATTTTGGGCGACTACTTCTCCATTGCCGAAGGACAAACTTGTAAGTGTACTGGCCGTATTTTGGAAGTGCCAGTAGGTCCAGAGTTGGAAGGCCGAGTGGTAGATGCGCTGGGTAATCCAATTGATGGTAAAGGCCCCATTAACGCTAAGAAAACCGATGCAATTGAAAAGGTTGCACCAGGTGTTATTTGGCGTCAGTCGGTGGATCAGCCAATCCAAATTGGTCTGAAAGCCGTCGATGCAATGGTGCCGATCGGTCGTGGTCAGCGTGAGCTGATTATTGGTGACCGTCAGATTGGTAAATCGGCGATTGCTGTCGATGCCATCATCAACCAGAAAGACTCTGGCATTAAGTGTATCTATGTTGCTATTGGCCAAAAAGCATCTTCTATTGCCGCTGTTGTGCGCAAATTAGAAGAGCACGGCGCCATGGAGCACACTGTTGTGGTTGCCGCTACTGCGTCTGATCCTGCATCTATGCAGTTTTTGGCACCGTTCGCTGGTTGTACCATTGGTGAGTACTACCGCGATCGCGGTGAAGACGCTTTGATTATTTATGATGATTTAACCAAGCAAGCTTGGGCATATCGTCAAATTTCTTTGTTGTTACGTCGTCCACCAGGGCGTGAAGCATACCCAGGTGACGTATTCTATTTGCACTCACGTTTGCTTGAGCGTGCCGCTCGGGTAAACCCTGAGTACGTAGAAAAACAAACCAACGGTGAAGTAAAAGGCAAAACCGGTTCTTTGACCGCGTTGCCAATTATTGAAACCCAAGGTGGTGATGTATCAGCATTCGTACCTACTAACGTTATTTCGATCACAGATGGTCAGATCTTCTTAGAAGCTGACATGTTCAACTCGGGTGTTCGCCCGGCGATGAACGCAGGTGTTTCGGTATCTCGTGTTGGTGGTGCAGCGCAATCTAAAATCATCAAGAAGCTCTCGGGTGGTATTCGTACCGCTCTGGCTCAGTACCGTGAGTTGGCTGCATTTGCCCAGTTTGCCTCTGATCTAGATGACGCGACTAAAGCTCAGCTTGAGCACGGTGAGCGCGTAACTGAGTTGATGAAACAGAAGCAATACTCCCCCATGAGCATTTCGCAAATGGGCTTGGTTCTGTTCTGTGCTAACGAAGGCTACTTAAAAGACATCGAAACTAAAAAGATTCTGGATTTTGAATCGGCGCTGCTGGCTTATGCTGCATCAGAGCACGGTGAGTTGATGACTGGCATCAACAAATCGGGTGACTGGAATAGCGATTTAGAAGCGCAGTTTAAAGCCTTGGTTGAGAAGTTTAAGTCTAGCCAAACCTGGTAAGCGAATGGTGCGCTATGCGCACCATTTTTGAATATATCTTGAGGGCCGAGTAATGGCAGGCGCAAAAGAAATTCGCACGCAGATTTCGAGCATTAAGAGTACGCAAAAAATTACCAGCGCGATGGAAATGGTCGCCGCTAGTAAAATGCGTAAAGCTCAAGAGCGTATGCAGTTAGGTAAACCCTATACAACTCGCATGCGTTCGGTAATCGGGCATTTAGCTAACGCTAACCCCGAGTACAAGCACCGCTTTATGGAGCAGCGCGAAGTTAGTCGCGTTGGTTTTATTGTGGTTTCTACTGATCGTGGTTTGTGTGGTGGTTTAAATACCAATTTATTTAAAGCCGCGTTACAGACAATGCGAGGCTATAGCGAGCAAGGTTGTAGTGTTGACCTTTGTTTGATTGGCGCAAAAGCGGCCGCATTTTTTGGTCGTTTTGGTGGCAACATTGTTGCTAGTACCCGTGATATAGGTGAGACGCCAAGCGTTGCAGACTTGATCGGTGGCGTTAAGGTTATGTTAGACGCCTACACCGATAACAAGCTTGATAAGCTTTATGTTGTGAGCAATGAGTTTGTAAATACCATGACTCAAAGCCCAACGGTGATCCAGCTTTTACCACTAGAGCGCGATGAAGATAAAGAGCTTCAGCACCACTGGGATTACCTGTACGAGCCCGAGGCCGAAGTATTATTAGAAGGTTTGTTAACTCGTTATATTGAATCACAAGTTTATCAAGCTGTTGTAGAAAATAGCGCGTGTGAGCAAGCTGCCCGTATGATTGCTATGAAAAGTGCTACTGATAATGCCGGCGATATTATCGACGGTTTACAACTTGTTTATAACAAGGCACGTCAGGCGGCAATTACTCAAGAGCTTTCAGAAATCGTGGGTGGAGCTGCTGCTGTTTCGTAAAAACAGCCAGCCTTACACAAAAAGAACTTTAGCTTAAACCTTCAGGCAATAAGCCTGAATAAAGAGGAACCGGAAATGAGTAGCGGACGTATCGTACAGATCATCGGCGCCGTAATTGACGTGGAATTTTCACGTGAAGACGTGCCAAAAATATATGATGCACTTATCATCACCGAGAAGAATCTGACTTTGGAAGTGCAACAGCAATTGGGTGACGGCGTAGTACGCACCATTGCACTAGGCTCCTCTGAAGGTCTGCGTCGTGGCTTAAGCGTCGAGAACACAAAAGATGCTATTAACGTCCCGGTGGGCAAAGAAACTCTAGGCCGTATCATGGATGTGTTGGGCAACCCCATCGATGAAGCGGGTCCAATTGGTGAACAGCAGCGGATGAAAATTCACCGCGAAGCACCAGCCTACGCGGAGTTAGCGGCCTCTAACGAGTTGTTAGAAACCGGTATTAAAGTTATCGACTTGGTTTGCCCTTTTGCTAAGGGTGGTAAGGTTGGCCTGTTTGGTGGTGCCGGTGTTGGTAAAACCGTAAACATGATGGAGCTTATTAACAACATCGCTAAAGAGCACAGTGGTTTGTCTGTGTTTGCTGGTGTTGGTGAGCGTACTCGTGAAGGTAACGACTTTTACTACGAGATGAAAGAGTCCAAGGTTTTGGACAAGGTTGCCATGGTTTATGGCCAGATGAACGAGCCACCGGGCAACCGTTTGCGCGTTGCTCTGACGGGCTTAACAATGGCCGAAAAATTCCGTGACGAAGGCAAAGACGTACTTTTCTTTGTTGATAACATCTATCGTTATACCCTTGCGGGTACCGAAGTATCGGCTTTGTTGGGTCGTATGCCATCGGCGGTAGGTTATCAGCCAACACTGGCTGAAGAAATGGGCGTGTTGCAAGAGCGTATTACTTCGACCAAGACTGGTTCTATTACCTCAATTCAAGCAGTGTATGTACCTGCAGATGACTTGACTGACCCGTCACCTGCGACCACGTTTGCTCACTTGGACTCTACCGTAACTTTGAGCCGAGATATTGCATCTAAGGGTATTTATCCTGCGGTTGATCCGCTGGATTCTACCTCACGTCAGCTCGACCCATTAATTATTGGTCAAGAGCATTACGACGTAGCCCGTGGTGTACAGATGGTACTGCAGCGTTATAAAGAGCTGAAAGATATCATCGCCATCTTGGGTATGGATGAGTTGTCAGAAGAAGACAAGCAGTCGGTAGCTCGTGCACGTAAAATCGAACGCTTCTTGTCACAGCCTTTCCATGTTGCCGAAGTATTTACCGGTTCACCCGGTACTTACGTATCACTGAAAGAAACCATTCGTGGTTTCCAAGGTATCTTAGGCGGTGATTACGATCACCTACCTGAGCAGGCGTTCTACATGGTCGGCACTATCGACGAAGCGATCGAAAAAGCCGAAAAAATGAAGTAATTGGGATGCGGCTTCGGCCGCTCCCTTCAAGATTAAGAGGCAGATTATGGCAATGACTATACATTGCGATATCGTCAGTGCAGAGAGCGAAATTTTCTCAGGTCTGGTCGAGTTGCTAGTGGCAACTGGCTCGCAGGGAGATCTAGGTATTACCTATGGTCACGCACCACTACTGACAGATCTTGTGCCAGGTCCTATTCGCCTTAAAAAACAAGGTGGTGAGGAGGAGGTATTTTATATCTCTGGCGGATTTTTAGAGGTGCAACCTAACCATATCTCGGTATTAGCAGATACAGCCCTACGTGCCGCCGATATGGACGAAGCCGCTGCCGAAACCGTTAAGCAAGAAGCCGCCAATAAGCTTCTGAGCCAATCAAGCGATATTGATTACTCTAGAGCTGCAATCCAGCTGGCCGAGGCATCTGCGCAATTGCGTACACTACAAGCAATTCGTAAAAATGCACGCCGATAAGTGATTGTGGATAAAAACTAAAAAAGGGCAGCCATTGGGCTGCCCTTTTTTTTTACAGCAATAAAAGGTTAAATGTCGCACCTGTTTTGGTTGTTAATGCTTTGAGGTTATACACATGTATGAAGCCGTGATTCTCGCCGCCGGTAAAGGCACTCGTATGTGCTCTAACTTACCTAAAGTTTTGCACCCAATAGCGGGTAAGTCGATGTTACAGCACGTATTAGATGCTGTGACCCCGCTTAACTTATTTGCACCGGCAAAAATTGTAGTGGGTCACGGGCGCGATATCATTAAAAGAAGCCTAACCGAAACTCCAGTGGAGTTAGTTGTACAAGAAATGCAACAAGGTACTGGCCACGCGGCTTTACAGGCATTACCGTTGCTTAATGAGAGCAGTATAACCTTGATTTTGTATGGCGATGTCCCGCTTATTAGCACTGCGACCCTAGAAAAACTGGGTCAGTTAGCCAGTAATAATACCATGGGTTTATTAACGGTAAGTCTGACTGAACCTACAGGTTACGGCAGAATAGTACGCACAGCTGCGGGCGAAATTACCGCGATTGTTGAACATAAAGATGCCAATGAACAACAGCGAAAAATATGTGAAGTGAACACCGGCATTATGGCGGTTAAAACCCAGCACTTGCAGCGTTGGCTGCCGGCATTAAATAACAATAACGCACAGAACGAGTTTTACCTGACTGATATAGTCGCCATGGCGCAACGCGATGGTATAGAAGTTAAAGCTTGCCAGCCGGAGACCGCCGACGAAGTACAAGGGGTAAACGATCGCGCGCAGCAAGCATCGGTAGAGCGAGCGTATCAGCGCAAGCAAGCACAAAAACTAATGGCTCAAGGTGTTAGTTTTGCCGATCCTGATCGATTTGACTGCCGTGGCAGCCTGACGGTTGGTCGCGATGTTTTTATTGATATTAACGTCGTTATCGAAGGCACAGTTAGTATTGCGGACGGTGTCACTATCGGCCCCAATTGTTGTATAAAAAACTCTAATATAAGTGCCAACACTGCCATTAAAGCTTATTCACATATAGAGGGGGCTAGTGTTGCCGACTCGTGTGATATTGGCCCATTTGCACGTTTGCGTCCCGGTACTGAGTTGCAAGCTGGAGTAAAGATTGGAAACTTTGTCGAGCTTAAAAAGTCTGTTATTGGGGTTGGCAGCAAGGTTAATCATTTAAGCTATATTGGCGATTGCAGTATGGGGCCAGGTGTTAATGTCGGCGCCGGAACTATTACTTGTAATTATGATGGCGTAAATAAGTTTCAAACGACTATTGGTGAGAGTGTATTTATCGGTTCAAACAGCGCACTTGTCGCACCGTTAAATATTGCTGCTGGCACAACCGTTGCTGCCGGCAGCGTTATTACCCAAAACACCGAGAAAGAAGATCTTGCCGTAGCCCGCAGTCGGCAACGTAATATCAAAGGCTGGAGCAAACCGCAAAAACACTAAAATGGTATAAACGCCAAAGATTTAGCCTAACGTAGGCAATAGAAGGAAATACGGTGGATTGGTTAGAGGTGATTGTCCTGGCATTGATTCAGGGCCTAACAGAATTTTTGCCGGTATCCAGCAGTGCGCATCTTTTGCTTGTACCGTTATTTACCGATTGGCCTGATCAGGGCTTAGCATTCGATATTGCCTTACATTTTGGTAGCTTACTTGCGGTTATTGCCTATTTTAGACGCGATATTTACACCTTAGTATCGGCGTGGCTAAACAGTATTTTAAAGCGTCAATCCAGCTCTGAGGCTCGCTTAGCTTGGGCTATTATTGGCGCTACAATTCCTGTAGGTTTAGTGGGTTTCTTAGTCAAAACTACGTTAGAGACATCCTTGCGCACCGGTGTATTCATGGCCTATAGTTTGATCGTTTTTGGTCTGTTGTTAGGCTTCGCTGACTGGCGTTATAGCAAAAAGCTTAAGCATCAAGGCGAGCAGGGTTTTACCGATGAATACCATATGTCGATTAAGCAAATAGTCGGCATCGCTCTCGCCCAAGCGTTAGCTCTAATACCTGGGACATCGCGCTCCGGTATTACTATTACAGCGGGACTGTTACTGGGCTTAACACGTGAAGCCAGCGCCCGTTTTTCTTTTTTATTAAGTATTCCCGTTATCGTGCTTGCCACGGTATTACAAACTGGCGAGTTGGTAGTTGAGCAAGAACCTGTCGACTGGCTGACGCTTATAGTGGGGGTCATTATCTCGGCTATTAGTGCTTATTTTTGCATACATATATTTTTGCAAGCTATAAAAAAATTGGGCATGCAGCCTTTTGTTGTCTACCGGGTGATCTTGGGTGTTTATCTGTTATATCTGTTTGCATAAATAGCGTTAAACGTTAATTACGAGGCTTAATAAACATGCGTAAACCTTTTTTGCCGTGGGCGATTAGCCTGTTTTGTTTAATATTAGTCGCTTGTGAGTCTTCACCGCATCAGGAAGAAAAACCCCCTTTAGCGTCAGAGATTATTAGCAGCCCTAATGACAGCCGGGAGTATCGTGCTGTAACTTTGGCTAATAATTTAGAAGTGTTGCTGATTTCCGACATTACAATAGAATCTGGCGGTGCATCGTTAAGTATAGGTGTAGGCAGCTATCAAAACCCTAAAGAGATACCGGGCCTTGCACATTACTTAGAGCATATGCTGTTTTTGGGTACCAAAAAGTATCCAGAGCCAAATGGATTTCAACGGTTTGTAGAGCAAAATGCAGGCAGCAGCAATGCTTATACTGCAACAGATCATACCAATTATTTTTTTCAGGTATCAGCTGAGGTTTTACCCGAAGCACTCGATAGATTTAGCGATTATTTTAAGGCCCCTATTTTTGACCGGCAATATAGCGATAAAGAGCGCAATGCGGTTAACAGCGAATGGTCCATGGGGAAAAGCCAAGATGGACGGATCATTAACCGTATCAGAGGTATAACAGCTAACCCATCACACCCCTCAAGTGCGATGCCTACCGGTAATCTTGAAACCCTAGCCGACCAGAAAGACATTAGCTTATACGACGCAATGCTCGATTTTTATAAAAATAATTATTCGGCCAATATTATGAAGCTTGTAATATTCGGTAAAGAAGATTTGGATAGCTTAGAAGCTTTGGCAAATAAAAATTTTGCAAGCTTGCCCAACCATAATATTCAGCGCCCGCAAGTTACAATCACGGGCCTTACCCCTGAAACACAGGGGATGCATATTTACTACAAACCACAGAAGCCGTTGCGCAGGCTTAATATAGAGTTTCCTATTGATAATAATCAGAAAGATTGGCGAGTAAAGCCAAATGATTATATTGCTAACTTAATAAGTTCCGAAGAGCCTGGCACAGTTGCACAAATTTTACGTGAAAAAGGCTGGGTAGATGACTTTACTGCAGGTGCTAACCCAGGCTTTTACGGTGAGGATGGTTTTTTTACAATACAAATTGGTGTGACACAGGAAGGCCTTAAGCATCAAGACAATATTATTACTGCGGTTTTTTCATACTTAGATCTTGTGCGTAAAAAAGGAATAGATCCAGTCTATCATCAAGAATATCGCGCCATGCTGGAAAAGCAATTTAATGATATGCAGATGCCAGCCCCTTTAAGTCAAGCTACTTATTACAGTGTGGCTCTTTTTGATTATCCAGAAAAAAACATTATTAATGCACCTTATCTTTATGAAAAATTTGATGCAGACGCCATTAAAAAAGTGCTAAAGAAAATGGTTCCGGAACGTGCTCGTATTTGGCACATTAACCCGGAGGTAAAAGTAGATAAAGATATTCCGTGGTATGAAGGAAAATTCGCCACCAAAAAATTTAGCAATAAAGAGCTTGTAGCATGGCGCAATATAGAGAGCAGCTACAACTTTTCATTACCGGAAGAAAATGATCTTTTTAGCTCAATAAAGTCCAGTGTCGCATCCTTCGAATACGCTAAACCACACCAAGTATTATCGACTAAAAAAATACAACAACAGGGTATAGAGGCCTGGCTAACACACAGCCAATACCATCAATCGGAGCTGGGTTACCTACAAGTTATGTTTAACAGTGATTTGCCAATTAAAAGCGCAAAAAACTGGGTGAGCAGTGATTTAGTGAATCGTTTATTTGCTTTGCAAACTACCCCACTTCGAGATAAAGCTGGGCGTGCCGGGATTGGTATTGGCATCGAGCGGCCCAAAGATAACCATGCATTAACCTTATCTGGTTATAGCGAGAAACATTTAGTGCTGTATCGTCGGTTACTTAATCAATGGATAAATTTAGAGGTTAATGAAAAAAATCTAAACATCGCAAAAGATGGATTTAAGCAATGGATAGAAAGCAAAAGCAAGCAGGAGCCGTATCGTCAGTTATTTGCAAAATTAGATGATTTGGTTAAAACCCCAAGTTTCAGTGATGACGTTTTATTAGCCGCGATTGATAACTTAACGATAGAAGATATTAACAACTATCAAAAACAACTTTTGAGTAAAAACCGTATCCGAATTTTTGCGTTTGGTAATTACACCAATCAACAGGTTGAAGCTATCGCCGATGAAACTTGGCAAGCGCTTAGTGATAAACGTGTAGTGATGGAGCGTTATATTCAACCATACAGCGCCCCTGTAGTTGCTGCTAAATTGCTGCATCAAGAGCAAATTAGTCAAACAGATAATGCGCTGCTTAAAGCTTGGTATTCACCCGATCCTAGCCTAGAGGTGGGTGCACGGCTGGCATTGCTTAATGCTGTTTTTCATAATGCATTTTATACACAACTACGTACAGAAGAGCAGTTGGGCTATGTTGTCGGCAGCAGTTTTGATCGTTTGGGAAATTACTGGGGGTTTGTCATTTATGCACAAAGCTCCAATACTAATATTGCGACATTAAAAGATCGGTTTGATCGTTACCTTATAGAGTATAAGCCAGAACTTGATGTGTTAGATAACACTATGCTTGAGCAACTTCGTACCGCTGTTATTGCTCAGATAAACCAACCGCCAGCAAATTTTAATCAAGAATATCCACGCTTTTTAAATGATTTTTATCGAGGTAATGATCATTACGATAGTCGCGACAAACTACTAAAAGCGATCAGTGATGTGAGTAAAGCCGATATTATTGCTTTGTACCAATCACTGATATTAGAGGCCAAAGCAGAAACTGTGCAGGTAGAGCTTGAAGGAGCTGCAAAATAATAATGGTTGCCTATTAGGTGCGCCCAACTCTAGTGACAAAGCTGAAGGCTGCATAGCAGCCAGTAGTAATGACACACAAAGCCGTTGAGTTGGGCCTGCCTAGATATTAATAGCCTTAAGATATGGCAAATAGTTTGACCCAATAGTTTCGTTTTGGTATTGTTTCTTTCGTTTCGAAACCTAAAGCTTTTGTTGTGATGCAGCCGTCCTATGGCAAAACGTAATACTCAGTGGCGCCGTCGTAGTATTCTTGATCGCTTAGCCGATACCGGTGAGGTTACGGTAGAGGCGCTGTCGGCCGAATTTCAAACCTCTGAAGTGACTATCCGCAAGGATCTAACGGCGCTGGAGGGCAATGGTTTACTGCTGCGCCGTTATGGTGGCGCCGTCCCCCTACCACAAGATCTACTGCATGATGGCGCCACAGCCCCGTCACAGGTTAAGCAACAAATTGCTCAACTGGCAGCCGCTCAAATTCGCGATCATAACCGCATTATTATCGACAGCGGCCACACCACTGCCGCCCTACTACCAGAGCTATTAGCACGACGCGGGCTGGTGGTAATGACCAACTCCTTGAGTATTGCCAATGCTTTGATGGAGCTTGAAAACGAGCCCACCTTGCTTATGACCGGCGGCACTTGGGATGCTCATTCAGAATCTTTTCAGGGTCAGGTTGCCGAACAAATGTTGCGATCTTACGACTTTGATCAGCTCTTTATTGGCGCAGATGGGCTAGACCTTGAGCGTGGCACCACCACCTTTAACGAGCTTTACAGTCTGAGCCGGGTTATGGCAGATGTGGCGCGTGAAGTAATCGTGATGGCCGAGTCGGATAAGCTGGGCCGTCGTATTCACAATTTAGAGTTGCCTTGGCAAACCATTGATATTTTAGTGACTGATGCGGGTATTAATGATGCCGCACGCAAGTCGCTAGAGGCGCAAAACGTAAAAGTTTTGGTTGCCAACCCCAACAATTAATTTAAGGAATACTTATGTGTGGAATCGTGGGTGCTGTTGCTCAGCGTGACGTTGCTGATATTTTGTTGGAGGGTTTACGCCGCTTAGAGTATCGTGGTTACGATTCGGCAGGTATGGCGGTCATAAAAGAGGCAAATAATCTAGTGCGCCTGCGGCGAGTCGGGAAAGTGCAAGCGTTAAGCGATGTGCTAATCGACCCACTACCTGGCGGCACCGGTATTGCCCACACTCGCTGGGCGACTCATGGTGAACCCAGTGAGCGCAATGCCCATCCACATATTAGCCACGATGAAATAGCGGTAGTACACAACGGTATTATTGAAAACCACGAGCCGTTGCGCGCCCAGTTGCAACAAGACGGCTACGTGTTTGAGTCGGACACCGATACCGAAGTAATCGTCCATTTGATTCACGCCAGCCTAAAAATAACCGACAGCTTACTTGCCGCCGTAAAGCTCGCGGTTAGTCAGCTGCGTGGTGCCTATGGCGCGGTTGTGGTCGATAGCCGTCAGCCAGATCGAATGGTTGTGGCTCGCTCGGGGAGTCCGCTGGTAATTGGTGTCGGGATTGGCGAAAATTTTGTCGCGTCCGATTCGTTAGCCCTGCTGCCAGTGACCCGCCAATTTATTTATTTAGAAGAAGGTGATGTCGCCGAAATTACTCGGACCAGCGTTGTGATTCAAGATGCTAGCGGCAAAGAGGTTGATCGCCCAGTACAAGAGTCTAGCGCTAGCTATGATGCCGGCAACAAAGGCGAATATCGCCACTTTATGCTGAAAGAAATATACGATCAACCTCAAGCTGTAAGAAACGCGCTCGAGTCGCGGCTGGCCGATGATCACGTGTTAGAGCAATCGTTTGGCGCTCAGGCAAGCGATATTTTTGCCAAGGTAAAGCACGTGCAAATTGTCGCCTGTGGCACCAGTTATCATTCAGCCATGGTCGCACGCTATTGGATGGAATCACTTGCCGGAGTCGCCTGCTCGGTAGAGATCGCCTCAGAGTATCGCTACCGTAAACCCATCGTCCCCGAGGGTAGTTTGCTGGTTACCATTTCGCAATCGGGTGAAACCGCTGACACCTTAGCCGCATTGCGCATGGCGCGTCACAGTGGTTATTTGGCGAGTTTGGCTATTTGTAATGTCGGCGCATCATCATTGGTGCGCGAATCCGATCTAGCTTTTATGACCCGAGCCGGGGTCGAGATAGGCGTCGCCTCAACCAAAGCCTTTACTACCCAGTTGGTCGGTTTAGCACTGTTGGTGTTAGCCATTGGTCAGCATCAAAACCTTAATAATCTGTTGTTGCAAGAGATGATCAGTGCGCTAAAGTCGCTGCCCGAGCAACTCGAACAAACCTTATTATTAGCCGGCGAGATAGAAACACTGGCGCAAGATTTTGCCGATAAACAGCATACTCTATTCTTAGGCCGTGGCGACCAATACCCCATTGCCATGGAGGGTGCGCTCAAGCTGAAAGAGATTTCTTATATTCACGCCGAAGCGTACGCCGCAGGCGAGCTAAAACACGGGCCGCTGGCGCTGATTGACGAGCACATGCCGATTGTCGTGATTGCCCCCAATAACGAGCTGCTAGAAAAGCTTAAATCTAATGTAGAGGAAGTTCGCGCTCGCGGTGGGCTGTTGTATGTGTTTGCCGATCGAGATGCACGCTTTATCTCAGACGCCACCATGCGAGTGATTAATTTGCCGCACACCCACCCTTGGTTGGCGCCGATTGTGTACACCCTGCCCTTACAGTTATTATCCTATTATGTTGCTATCATCAAAGGCACTGACGTCGATCAACCGCGCAACTTAGCCAAATCGGTTACTGTCGAATAAGCCACTATCATCACAAATACAAATAAGGAGCAGGGATGAAAAAAATACTTTTAGGGGTACCCGCTGCACTGCTGGTATTTATTGTGGCAAGTAAGCTGTATTACAGCTATCAGCTAGATAAAAATGTCGGCTTATTGGCAAGCCAATTAAGAGGCTTTGGGGTTGAATTAAGCTATAAAAATGCCGAAGTAACCTTTGCCGGAGACATTAAGGTAGAGGGTATTTTTTTACAAAGCCCAGCGATACATTTATCGTTTAGTATTGATAAAGTGGCCATTACCACAGGCAGTATTCTTAATGTACACACCGTACTTAACGACCTTAAAAGCCACTACCTACCCACAGAGCTAGGGTTAGAGTTTGAAGGTGTACGCCTACCGATAACACTCTTGAGTGATACCGACCCAGATCCACTTAACCTGCCTCTTATTAGTATGCCTAGCTGTGGCACAGGCAGCTCTATTGCGGATAATGAATGGAGCGATGTGGGTTACAGCTACATAGACATTAAAGCATCCACCTTAAGTTACCGTATTATCGGTGCGGGCCAGCAAGTAAATATTCAGCTCGTCAACGATGTATCCGATATGTACCGCTCCACCCTAAACGCCGAAATATCACTAGGTGCTACATCGCGCTCTATGGCGTCGATAGCATCGGCATCTAGCGATGCCACACTGTTAAATTTCAATCTTGATTATCAAGACCGTGGTCTTAATCATAAAATCATGCAGTACTGCGAAGCTCAATCAGAGCTAGACAGCGCCGAGCTACAAAACTCACAAATTAAAGATTGGCAAGATGCTTGGCGGCAACAAGGCCTAGAAGCTGGGCCGAAGATGGTTGAGCTATACCAAACCTTTTTGCAAAATTCAGATACCGTAAAGCTTGAGGCTGATGCCATCGGCTCGGTTAGTGTGGCTGACTTTAACCCAGATCAACCGCTGGCTATATTGCACAACTTTAAAACTATGGCACGGGTTAATAATCAAGCCGCGGTAGAGCTTGATATTCATAAAATGCCCTCCGATCAAGCACAACAATGGAAGACGCAATACATATTGGCTAAAAACCCGATCGAAGAAAAAAATATAGAGATAAACTTGCACCGTGATAAAAAAGTAGACATCCCTCTAGATGATTTAGCCAACCATTTAAACGAAGAGCTATTTATAGAAATAAAAAATGGCAACACCATCAGCGGGCGGCTGTTATCGTTAGGCGACAGGTCCGTACAACTTCAGGTAAGCCGCGGCGCCGGCTACATGATCGGGCCCATCAAGTATTCAGATGTTAGTCGTGTTTATGTCATCACCAAACGTAAACAGTAAGGGCCCAAACACCAATGCCTAGGCTAGACCAAGAGCTGGTACAGCAACAGCTAGTAGCAAGTCGCTCATTGGCGCAGCAGCTTATTAAAGCCGGCAATGTCGAGGTGTACGCCAGCGGCTTTTGGCAAGCCCAAACTAAGCCGAGTTTTCAATGCCACGCCCAGCAGCCCATTAGGTTGTTGGCAACCACTGCCACTCAATATGTATCGCGTGGCGGGTTAAAGCTAGCTGGCGCATTACAACATTGCGGCTTAAACCCCGCCGGTCAAACGGCACTAGACGTAGGGCAATCTACCGGCGGCTTTAGCGATTGCCTGCTGCAAGCCGGCGCCGCTCATGTTGTGGGTATTGATGTTGGCCGCGAGCAACTGGCTGAAAAAATAAAAACCGATCCACGGGTAACCTACTACGAAGGAATTAATGCCCGCACCCTACCCGCCGCCACTTTGCTGGCACACGCCCCCGCAGGGTTTGATCTAACGGTTATGGATGTATCGTTTATCTCGCAAGCGTTAATCGTTCCCGAGCTAATTCCCCTAATAAAACCAGCGGGTCATTTGCTGTGTTTGGTTAAACCGCAGTTTGAAGTCGGTAAAAGCGGCATTGGTAAAAAAGGCATTGTTCGCGATCCGGCGTTATACCCCGAAGTTAAGCAGCGCATTATTGCCCTATACCAATCGTTAGGTTGCCGCGTCCACGACTATTTTGACAGCCCCATTACTGGCGGTGACGGCAACCACGAATTTTTTATTTGGGCCGAAACTAAATCCGAGTAAGCGTTTTTTGTAGGGTTACTTATCCGTGCAGGCCATAATTTATGGCGCCAATTCATTTCGCCGTACCTTTAAATACAGCCGAGCATAAAAATGTACGGCTGTAAATCTTATGGCATTTGTAGTTCAACGGTAAATTTTCACTGACAAGCTCAGAAATCTATACAAAAGTAATAGCGTATATACCACAGTACTGTTGTGCTGTACCTCACATAATAATCACTATAGTTTTAATATAAACAACCCATTACAATCTCTCTTAGTTTGAACTACGCCTAGAGCAAAATTGCTCTGCGACCTAATCACATCCGAGGAAACCCATGAACCACACCCTACCGTTGCTATGGAACCCAGCTACCCAGCATTATTGCCCCGCCCCTGCCGCCGCGCGCAATAAATCTAAAAGGGGCGGCCGTAGGTTAGCGTTAGCACTGGCCGTGGCAGCCGCTACTAACGGTGCCTACGCTGGCCCCTCGGGCGGTGTGGTAATTGATGGCGATGCCAATATTGATATTCGCGGCAAGCTCACCGATATCCTACAAAACACCCAAAACACCACCATCGTTTGGGACAACTTTGATATTAACATTGATGAAATCGTTAATTTCATTCAGCCCAACGACACGGCCATCGCCTTAAACCGCGTCTTTAGTGCCGACGGCACCCAGATCAATGGCCAGCTTAACGCCAACGGTCGCGTCTTTGTATTGGACGCCAACGGCGTACTGTTTGGCCAAGATGCCAGCGTCAATGTGGGCTCGTTGGTCGCCTCCACGTTGGATGTAACCCACACCGATTACACCCATTTTAGCTTTAGCGGCAACGGTAACCCTGCCGCGGTTACTAACTTAGGCCACATTAGTGTCGCCGACTCCGGCGCCGTTGCACTGTTGGGCGGCCAAGTGTCTAACCGTGGTGTGATTCAGGCCAAGCTTGGCCGTGTAGCGCTGGCGGCAGGCAACAAAATCACCCTCGATTTTGCCGGCGACAACTTACTCAATGTACAGGTAGATGAAGCCGCTCTAAATGCCTTGGCCGAAAACCACGGCCTGATACAAACCCCCGGCGGCCAAGTATTAATGACCGCCCACGCCAGTGATGCGTTGCTGCAAACCGTGGTCAACAACACAGGTGTAATAGAAGCGCAAAGTCTGCAAGAGCAAGATGGCAAAATTATGCTGCTTGGTGGCTTCAACGGCGGCACGGTTAATGTCAGCGGCACGCTCGATGCCTCTGCCCCTAACAGCGGTAATGGCGGTTTTATAGAAACCTCTGGCGCCGTGGTGCAAGTAACCGCTAATGCCAACATCGATGCCTCCAGCGCCAACGGCAGCGCCGGTACCTGGTTGCTCGACCCAACAGATTTGGATATCAGCTACGACGAAATGGGCGCAGACGATGGCGTCAGCCACGTTCATACCCAAGCCCTGCAAAACTCACTGGCCGGCAGCAATGTCATATTACAAACCGCCGATGCTGGCGCCGGCAATGGCGATATCACCATTGCTGACCCTATTATTTGGGCCAGCGCCAATACTTTAACGCTAGATGCCGATGGCGGCATTGTCTTTAACGATTATATTCAGGCACCTAACGGCGGCTTAAGCCTTACCGCATTGGCCGACATTACTAGCGGCGCTGAGGGCCACATTAATGTGGCGGCCTTCACCTTAGAATCCGGTAACTTTAGCCAAATCATGGCGACCCTGCCGACGTTTATGGCTGACGACTTCACTCTAAACGGCGGCACCTTTACCCGTGCCACAGGTGGTAATGGCACCGGGTCACCACTACAAATTACCGATATTTTTGGCCTACAAGGGCTGGATACGACGCTCGGGTTTGATGCAATACTAACGAACGATATCGTTGCTAACGGCACCGTCGGTTGGAATGGTGGTGAAGGGTTTGATCCAATCGGTGATGAGGTGAATGGCTACTCGGCTGACTTCAATGGCGGAGGTTATGTCATTGATGAGCTAACGATTAACCGGCCCAGTGAAGATGCTGTGGGCCTATTTGCCACTGCTTCGAACGCGGCATTGACAGATGTGGGCTTGACCAACGTTAACATTGTAGGTGAGGGCTATGTGGGTGGTCTGGTTGGTTACGGTGCCGGTCAAATCACGGGCAGTTATGTTACAGGCGAGGTACAGGGACTGCATGATGTTGGTGGCTTAATGGGGCTTGCAGCCCCATCGAACGCCATATCACAAAGCTATGCCAACGTTGCTGTAACTGGAGAGCATACTGTTGGTGGTTTAGTGGGCGGAGCAAATAGTCTTTCAGTTATCGATACCTACGCTACTGGTAGTGTAACGGCTACGGGCCCTGGCCCAGGTGGCAACGGAGGTCTCATTGGCCAGGCAAATACATCGACCATTGAAAACTCTTGGGCGAGTGGCTTGGTATCAGTTGCGGTTGGGTTACCAGAAGGTGGCTTGGTGGGTAGAAACGGTGGAAGCACCTACACCAACAGTTACTGGGATACGTTTACTTCGGGCCAATCGTTTGGCGCTAATGGCAGCACACCGGTAGGCGTAAGCTCAGTGGATGGTGATTGGAGTGCTCCTGACGCCTATACTCAAACGTCCTATGCTGGTCTGGACTTCACCAACGACTGGTTTATCGCCGAAGGCAGCTCCCGCCCGATGCTGCGCGCTTTTTTAGACGGCGGCAATATTTCCAACCTCTACCAACTACAAGGCATGGCCGCTGACTTAGCGGGCAGCTATACCCTTAATCAAGATATCGACGCCTCGGCCACCGCTGCCAGCGTTGCACAGGGTGATCTCGGTAACTATTCGGATGTCTGGGGCGGGCGCGGCTTTGCGCCGGTGGGTAATGCAGCGGCTGACTTCACCGGCGACTTAGACGGCCAAGGCTTTGTGATTGAAGGCCTCACCATCAACCGCTTGGATCAAAACTATGTCGGTTTGTTTGGTGCTACCTCCAACACGGCGAGCCTGACGGATATTGCTTTGGAGGGGGGCGAGATTACCGGCAGTAATAATGTCGGTGCTCTGGTGGGCGACAACGGAGGTAGCATTGCCAGTAGCTACTCCACGGCTGCGGTAAACGGCGCTTTTACAGTTGGTGGTCTGGTAGGTTTTAATAGCGGTGTTATTGACTCTAGTTATGTCACAGGCGCGGTAACTGGCACAAACAGTAGCGCCGGTGGTTTGGTGGGTTATAACTCTTCTACCATTACTGATAGTTATGCTACGGGCGCCGTGTCTGGCAACGAGTTGGTCGGTGGCCTTGTGGGTACTAATGCCTCCTCCATTACCGACAGCTATGCCACGGGTGCGGTAACCGGTACCACCAGTGTCGGTGGTCTTGTGGGTGTAGGTTTAGGTGGTGCCATTACTACCAGCTACTGGGATACGTTTACCACCGGTCAGGCCACTTCGGCTGGAGGCGGTACAGCTGTCAACGGCGACTGGAGTGGCGCAGAAACCGCCTACAGCGCTGGCAGCTATTCAGGCTTCGATTTTACCAACGATTGGTTTATCGCCGAAGGTAGCTCCCGGCCGATGCTGCGCGCGCACCTCTCTGGCGGCGGCGAAATCAATAACCTCTACGACCTGCAAGGTATGACCGCTGACTTAGCGGGCAGTTATACCCTAATGACCGATATCGACGCCTCGGCCACCGCCGATAGTGTTACTGCGGGCAACGGCGGCGATTACTCCGATGTATGGGGCGGGCGCGGCTTTGCCCCAGTGGGTGACACTACGACCCCATTTGCGGGTAATTTTGATGGGGCTAACAAAGTCATTTCACAATTAACTATTAATCGCTCAGATCAAGATTATGTAGGCCTTTTCGGTTTTTCCGTGGGGGCGACCATAGCCGATGTCGTTATTAGTTCTGCGGATGTGGTAGGTCGCCATTATACCGGTGTGCTCACGGGGGGTATCGATGGTTCCACAAGCGAGGTCCTAGCTTCGGGCACGGTAAGTGGTCTGGAGTATGTCGGTGGCCTGATCGGCCAAGTTATTTCGGGTAATCAACAAAATAACCGTTCTAATGTATCTGTGGAGGGTGTTAATGCAGTTGGTGGTTTAGTTGGTTTAAGTCTAGGAAGCATCACTGGTAGTTATGCAATTGGTGATGTTCAGGGTGAAACTGATGTTGGCGGGTTAGTGGGGCGCAACATAGGGCCTGTTTCTAATAGTTATGCTACGGGCGATGTAACCGGAACCAATATAGGGGAAGATGTTGGTGGCTTAGTGGGCGCCAACTTTTCTCAAATTGAACAAAGTTACGCAACCGGTGCGGTAGTAGGGATAATGAATGTCGGTGGTTTAGTTGGCTTCAATGTAGACTCAATCGGCGACAGCTACTGGAACTCGGATGCTATAGCGATGGGGGTTGGTCAGAACATTGGTACCTCGAATGCCACCGGCCTCACCACTGCCGAGTTTATGGACCCAGCCTCTTTCGCGGCTTGGGGTGCAGATATAGATGCCGAAGGCGGCACAGGTTCTGTATGGCGTATTTACGAAGGCCAATCTACTCCGTTATTGCGCTCATTCCTAACCGAAATCGATGTGATCGCCTATGACGATTACAAAGTCTACGACGGCGTCGCCTACGATGGCCTGCACGACATTAACGCCACCACCGGCGCGGGTGTGCGCTACGGCAACAGCTACGCTGAGTTTGTTGCAGCCTTTGGCGAAAATGGCACACCGTACGGATCGGACGACATTAACAGCGCCGATTTAGAATACACCGGCGACTCGCAAGGCGCGATTGACGCCGGCACCTACGATATTACCCCCAGCCAGTTGTGGTCCAACCAAAGCGGTTACGACATTGTGATGAACGACGGTGTGCTCACCATCGATCAAGCCGTGGTCAGCGTTACCGTGAAGATCAACAACGCCAGTAAAGAGTACGGCGAAGCCGACCCCACCTTTAGCTGGGGAGTCACCTCGGGCTCTCTGGGTGCCGGCGACCGCTTAACCGGTCGTTTATCGCGCGCACCCGGTGAAAACGTGGGCAACTACGCCATTACCGGCAACGTCACCGGCGATTTAGCCAGCGGCAACTACGACGTCACCCTGATTAACGGCGTGTTTACCATTACCCCGCGCGCCATTACCGTCAACATTGCCGACCTAGACAAAATCTATGGCGACGACGACCCAAGCTTTAGCTGGAGCATTACCGGTGGCAGCTTGGCTGCTGGCGAAACCTTAAACGGCACCTTAACCCGCGTACCCGGCGAGAACGTTGGCGACTACGTGATTACCGGCGCGTTAGAGGGCGACTTGGCCAGCAGCAACTACACCGTCACCGTTGATGATGGCGTGTTGAGCATTGCCCCACGGCCACTGGTGATCAGCGCTGACGACTTTGCCAAAATCTATGGCCAAGACGACCCAGAGCTTACCTGGAGCCAAGGCGGCAGCGTGGTCGAGGGCGACACCCTAACCGTGAGCCTAAGCCGCAGCGAAGGCCAAAACGTGGGTTACTACACCATCACCCCAGAAGTAACCGGTGATGTCCTCAGCGACAACTACGCGCTTAGTATTAACAACGGCGCGCTGCAAATCACTCCCGCCGCACTGATGGTGACCGCCAACGACATCGAGACCTACTGGAACCTGCTGCCACCGTTTAGCGCCACCTTAGACGGCCTAACCAACGGCGACACCGAGCAAGACGTGTTTGGTAACTCGCTGACCGTGACATCCGACTTAAGCTTGCCGATACCGGGTGCATACACCTTAACGCCGATGGCAACACTGGCCAGCAGCAACTACACCGTTAGCTTTAACGACGGCGTGTTAAACCTGCTCAGCTCTAACCCCGGCGGTGGCTACGGCGATGGCTTAACCAGTACCCAACTGCCTGCACGGGAAGCACTGGGTCGCCAAGATCGCGCCAACCTCTTTGAAGGCCGCGATTTGCTGACCGGTGAGCTGGACGACATATCGCTTGGCGTATACCAAGACGGCGTGCGTGTGCCGGCGGCGGTTCTGGCCGAGTTTGGTCTACCTATGCCGCGCGCGGTGTTGTTTGCCAACAACAGCGATACCGTCGAGCCCGAATACGTAGAGATGCTGGAAAAATTTGTGGCTAAGCTCGCGCAATATCCCGAGTTTAACCTCTTAGTAGAAGGCCACACCTCGCACACCGGTCCGCGCTTGCTCAACGAAAAGCTCGCCCGTAAACGCGCTATGGCGGTGTACAACATACTGGTCGAGTTGGGTGTAGAGCCTGCGCGACTGGGTACCAAAGGCTTTAGCTGGACGCGCCCGATTGCCGACAACAGCACCCTAGAGGGGCAAGCGTTAAACCGTCGTACCGAGATCACGCCGGATAAGCCCAGCGCCGATCAAGACGCCAGCGAGTAACACCACAACCGACAAGCGGCGCCGCGCCATAAACCGTAGGGCGCCGCTTAACCCCGTATTTAACCGCGTATAAAACGCGATGGAGAGGAACGCGTAACATGAAGTTACCCCTTATATTGAAGCTAACGCCGCTGGCCGTGTTAATCCCCCACCTGGTGTTTGCCCAAGCCGTACCCAATGCCGGTACCTTTATTCGGCAGCTAGAAAACGAGCCCGGCGTACAGGCCGAGCCCAACAACGCCGATATCAGCCTGCCGCAACAACAAGCCCAACCCGCGCCCGCCGAAGGCGGCCCCAGCGTCTTGGTCAATGCCTTTGAAGTGACCGGCGCCGAGATCTTTACCGCCGATGAGCTCACCGCATTAGTGGCCGACCTTGCCGGTAAAACCCTCACCTTGGGTGAACTGCAAGAAGCCAGCAACCGCATTACCCGCTACTACCGCGAGCGCGGCTTCTTTTTAACGCGCGCCTACTTGCCGCAACAAGATGTAAACGACGGCGTTGTCACCATCGACGTGCTTGAAGGTCGGTTGGGTAAAGTCGCCTTAAACAACGACGCCCATACCCGCGACTTCGTGCTCAAGCGTCCGTTCCGCGCATTAAACGCCAACCAAATGCTCAGCGCCTCCGACCTAGAAACCCCGCTGCTGCGCTTGTCGGACTTGCCTGGCATAGATGTCACCACCACCCTCGTACCCGGTGAAGAAGTTGGCACCAGTGACCTGCAAGTGGATGTTAGCCAAGGCCCATGGGTCAACGGCACCGTCGAGCTCGACAATTACGGCAACGAATCCACCGGTGAATACCGCCTAGGCGCCAGCGTGCAAGTCAACAGCCCATTAGGCTTAGGCGACCGCTTTGATCTGAGAGCCCTTGGCTCCGATGAAGAACAAGTGTTCTTCCGCGCCCAATACCAACTGCCCGTTGGCCCTTGGGCCACCGAGCTGGGTGTGGCTTACTCCGACATGGACTACACCTTGGGCGGCAACTTTGACGAGCTAGACGCCACCGGTAATGCGCGCATTACCACCGCGTTTGTAAAACAATCGTTAATCCGTACCCGCAGCGCCAACCTAAACGTGCAGCTGCAGTACGACAGCAAAGAGCTCGAAGACAAAATTGGTGCCTTTGCCAGCCACAGCGACAAAGACTCTGAGCTGTACACCCTAAGCATCAATGGCGATTGGCGCGACCAGTGGTTGGGTGGTGGTATCACCCAAGCCTCGCTGGCCTATACCAAAGGCGAGCTAAACATCAACAGCTACCTCGACCAAGTCATCGACACCGTGACCGCACAAACCGCGGGTGACTTTGAGCGCTGGACCCCCTCGCTGATGCGTTTGCAAAACCTCGGCGGTAACTGGAGCCTACACGCGCAAATCCACGGCCAGTTTGCCGATAAAAACCTCGACTCGTCCGAGAAATTTAGCCTAGGCGGCGCCTACGGTGTACGCGCTTACGCCCAAGGCGAAGCCAGCGGCGATGAAGGCTACCTGGCCAACGTCGAAGTGCGCTACGACCTAAACAGCCAGTGGCAAGCGTTTGCACTGCTCGATCACGGTCAAGTCGACATCAACAAAAGCCCGTGGGACGCCAGCGTCGACAACAGCCGCAGCTTAACGGGAGCGGGTATTGGGGCGCGTTACAACAACCGCGCGTGGAGCGCCAGCGCCACAGCCGCCGCACCTATCGGCAGTGAAGATATCCACGGCGATGACGACGATGTGCGTTTGTTTGCGCGGGTAGCGTGGAAGTTTTAAGTTGAGCTAAAACGCGGCGGGCGTGTTAATGCCCGCCAATCCTCTAGGGTTTAGGGCGGCCCCGTAGTGGACGCCGTCGCCTGCATTTGCAAATCATTGCTTAAGTTCCTGCCCGTGGGGCTCTTGTAACTCGTTGGTCTGGTGTATAACGTACATTGGATGTAAAGAATCTTCGTTGATGGCCGAAAACTATTTAACGGCCATGGAAATTGGCGCGATCTGTCTGGGTTTCCCTAGTGGGATATAGACAAAACCAAGAAAAGACGAGATTTTTATAACAAATTACTTAGATGATTTTAATAATACCTACAGTAATTATGAGTTTGGCGCATTACACTACATAAATAGTTTTTGCCCGTGTGACGTTCGCAACCCTGTCACTATAAAAATTGAGTCAACAACGCTTAGTCAGCCGAGGGCATCGTGAAAAATTTATCTCTTAAGTGGAAGATCCTACTTAGTGTCACCCTAACCTGCGTCGCCGCTGTATTGGTGACTACCTTTGTTACCGTTCGCTCGGGTATTAGCACGGTAGAGGAAACAATTGTTAATGACACCCGCACCCTTGCCCAAGTATTGGGCGAAGCGAGCGTAGGTGCCATAACCTTTGATGACGATATGACGGTTAGCGCCTCGTTAAACGCGCTGAATGTCAGTCAGCGCGTATTAGGTGCGGTGGTTTATACCAACGGTGAGCCTTTTGCTTGGTTCTCCCGCGCCGCCGAGGGAAAAATGCCCGCCGGCTTGCCCAATAGGCCCAATGCTGAGGGTGTGGTTGAGATCGAAGGTGGTTTAATTATTACCGAAGCGATTAAATCCGACGGCGCTAAGGTTGGCATGATCTCTTTTCAGGTAAATCTTGACGAGCTTAAGGCGGTAGTTAACAGCGCTATTAAGGATGCCATTTGGTTGGTGATTGTGATCAGTGCAGTAGCCGCAGGTTTGGCTTACTTAGTACAGGCGGGTGTGGTTAAGCCGGTCAACAACGTTGTACGAGCACTGCGTGATATCTCGGAAGGTGAAGGCGATTTAACCCGTCGTTTACCCGTAGAGGGCACGGATGAGATCAGCGAACTGGCGGCTTGCTTTAACCGTTTTGTTGAGCGTCTGCAAAGCATTATTGGCAATGTTGCAGAAACAGCTGCCGAGGTCGACGAAAGTGCCAACATCTTGTCGCAGTTATCGCAAGAGAACGAGCGCTCTATTACCTCGCAGCAATCGGATATCCAACAGATCGTTACTGCGATCAAAGAAATGGCCAGCGTAGTGGCCGATGTTACTCAGCGGGTTGCCGAAACCGCCGATAACTCGCTGCAAGCCGATAAAGTCGCCATGGGCGGCAAAGAGATCGTGCACGACACCATGAGCCAGATTCAAAGCTTATCGACCGATATTAAAACCGCCTCGGAAGTGATTGATCGCTTGCGCCAGGAAACGGTTGCTATTGGTACGGTGTTGGATGTGATTCGCGGCATTGCCGAGCAAACTAACTTGCTGGCCCTAAACGCTGCGATTGAAGCTGCTCGTGCTGGTGAACAAGGTCGCGGCTTTGCTGTGGTAGCCGATGAAGTGCGTACCCTCGCCTCGCGCACGCAAAGCTCTACCACCGAAATTCAAGAAATGATCGAGCGTTTGCAAACCGGTTCAGCCAAAGCGGTAGAGATGATGACCGCCGGTACGACTCAGGCCGACGCCTCGGTAAGCCGGGCTAATGAAGCCACCGAAGCCCTAGAAGACATAACCCGTTTTGTGGGTGAGATTCGTGATCGCACTAATCAAATTGCTGCGGCCTCGGAGCAACAAAGCGCTGCAACACAACAAATTGAGGTTAATATCGATAGCGTATCGGGTGTGGCAATTAGCACCGCTGAAAGCTCCAGCCGTATTACCGCCAACAGTGTTAATTTGGCGGAAATGGCTAAGCAAATGTCTGGTCTGGTTGGGCGATTTAAAATCTGATACTAGCCGCCCATTAGACTGGCGTGTATGCTTTAAGTATAAAAACTGTAAAAGAGATCTAAGCTATGAATAAACTTTTACTTATGGGTTGTCTACTGGCAGGTTTAACCGTATCGGGTTACAGCGCAGCCTGTAGCGAACCCACTCAGCCAGGTGAGTTTCCAGATCCAGCCAGTGCCGTAACCGCACAAATGGTTAAGGCGAATAACGAGGTAAAAGCTTACGTTAAAGCGATGGAGGAATACATTGGTTGTTCGGGAATGTCTCGCAGTGAGCAAAAGAAAGCCGTGAAAGATTTAGAAGAATATGCAGAAAGCTTTAACAAACTGATCCGCGAATTTAAAGCGCGTGGATAATCGTTAAGAGTATCTAGATAATGCAGCAAAGGGATTGCTGCATTTTTGTTTGTGTTCACTGAAAATAATATTAAAACCACGATAAACACTACACCTTCGGCCTATTAGCCTGGCCAAAGACCCAGCATTTAGCTCCCACATAATTAAACCCTAAAGCGACCACAGAACCTGCCGCCAACGCTAATACCGGCCAGTTTTTCAGCGTGACCCAAAGCGTAAGACAGCCCATATACACGGCAAGATTAATCAGTGCCCCTACTGTTTGCACCGTAAAATAACGGCCGTATTCAAGTGAGCGGGTTTTTACTGTATCGGCCTGACTTACAAACACTAGCTGACGGTTTAATAACCAGGTGACTAATACAGCAGGTGGAAACGATAATAAGCGTGCAAGATAGGGGTTAAAGTCCAATACGTTTACCAGCAGTGTTAGCAAAGCCGCATCGACGATAAAACCTACGCCCCCTACCAGTAAATAAAAAAATAATCGCTTCATGGTTGTTGGCGAGTTCGGTTGCCCTCTAAATCGAGCTGATGCAGTTCGGTACGCATTTTTTCGTGATGGGTAATAGAATCTAAAATTAATGCAACTGCGAGTAATAAAAACGCCACAATTTCAAAAGCGGCTGCTAATACTGCTAATGGCACATGATGGATATAGCGCTCGGTTATCCAGTCGTGAAAAACCGGTAACGCAGCAATAAAACCTGCAGCTGCAAAAATAAAGCTCAAAGTCATAAAAAATATGAGGGGTCGGTAGTAACGTAGAATTTGTGCGATGGTAAATATCACCCGGGCGCCATCGGCAAAGGTATTAAGTTTAGATTCACTGCCCACCGGTCGGTCGCGATAGGCAACGGGGATCTCGATAATACGCATTCGGCGGTGTAGTGAATGCAGAGTCATATCTGTCTCGACCTGAAAACCTTCTACTAAAATAGGGTAAGACTTAACAAAGGTTCGATTAAAAACACGGTAACCGCTCATGATATCGACCAGCGATGCGCCAAACAGTCGGTTAACTAACCATTGAACCAAGGTGTTACCAAAGCTGTGGAATAAGCGTTTATTTTCGCTACTGTATTGGCCCCCAGAGTGCCTATCCCCTACCACCATATCGGCATGCCCTTGGGCGACAGGCTGTATTAGCTCGTGTACTTGCTCGGCAGGATAGGTCAGGTCTGCATCGGCTAAAATATAGATGTCGGCATCTATAGTTAAAAAGGCGCGCCGTACGGCATTGCCTTTGCCTTGGCGCGGTTCGTTTATTACATGTCCGCGTGCCCCCAGCCGTTGTATCGTACTTTGAGCGATGGCTCCGGTATCATCGCTTGAGTTATTATCAACCACTATAAACTCAGCGTCGGGCAGTTGCGCATAAAAGGCCTCAATAGTCGGCGCGATAGTCGCGCTTTCATTGTAAGCCGGCAAAATAACAGCAATACGGTTGGCAGGGTCGGTATTGGGCATAATCCATATCTTTTAGAGTTTAAGGTTATTGTAGCTTGGCCGCTGACTTCTTCACACCGCTATATTAATAATTGGTAGTAAGCCTCGCAGGTATAAAGCTATCGGACAGGGAATACATTTATGTTACTAGAGCTAATTAGCCTAGCTTTTAAGGCATTATTGTTGCTTGGCCATGCCAGCATATTGGGTGCTGCTGGCCTAAGTGTGGCGAGAGTATTACAGCGCGACAGTATTTTGGTAAATAATACGGCACTGTATGGTTTTTTTGTTTTATCTTTAGGGCTTTCGTTACAAATATTTTTACTGTTTATATTAGCATTAGTGGGCTGTTTAACCAGTGGTGCGGTAATGGTTACAGCTGGGATAATATTATGCCTTAGCGTATTATTTTTGTGGTGTTTCGCATCATCGACAAACCGCCTGCCTACTCTTCGTTGCAACTTCTTAGCACTTTTATCGGCGATATTATTTTTTCTATTAGTACTGCTCGTATCTTACCACTCGCCAGGTGTTTGGGACGATACGATGTATCAACTACCCCTGGCGCGTCACTACTTAGAGCAACAATCGCTGGTATTACATGAGTACGTGCGTTTTGGTTTGTTTCCGCAAAACATCAATTTATTAATGGTTGTAGGGTTGTTGTTTGGTGATGCAACTCTCGCCCAGTTGTTTTGTACTCTTCCTCTATTTGTTATGGCACTAGGTTTAATGGGGGTAAGTCAACACTTCAGTGGCCAATGGTTGTGGGGCGCGATAACCGGCTTATTGCTTTTTATACTGCAGCCGGTACGTGAGACGTTAGGCTATGCCTATGTAGATAACGGGCTTGCACTGTTTTGCTTTGCTGCCTCATTGGCTTTGGCATGCTGGTATGAAAAGCATAGGCAGTCACAAGGATTTGGGTGGGTATTAATAAGTGCGATTTTAGCTGGAACCGCGGCGGGCAGTAAGTTGTTTGGCGGTGTTTTTGTGGCTTTATTGGGTATTTATTTGGTGTTTTCCAGTCGCGATATTAAAACGGTATTGTGGTTTTCGCTGCTTACTTTAATTACCGGTGTGGGTTGGTATTTACGCAGTTTTATTATCTCGGGTGATCCGGTACATCCAGCCGGTGGGCCGTATTTTGGGTATTTTTTGTGGGATGCAGTAGATCTTGCCTCTCAGTATGGCGAGCAAAAAACATTTGGTGTTACTCGTAATTTGCTCTACTTGCCATTAAGTTTATGGACGGCAGGGGTTGTATTATGGGTTTTGGCCTTTGTTAGTTTATGTTTAACAAAAGTGCCGCGCTTGATTAGAATGCTACAAGTTATTTTTATTCTGTATTTTTTGTTTTGGTTTTATGTATCTCAAGTAGATCGATATTTGTCTCCTATTTATGGGGTGGGCATGGCATTAAGTGCCTATACGTTATCCAGAGGCTATTATTTTTTAGAGCAATACTTACAGTTTTTAAGAGTATTTAAACGGCCCGCAGTCATGGTTTTGTCAGGTGGCCTTACTTTGTTATTGTTTGTTTCTGGTGTTTTTTATCAGTATCGTGACCGGGATATAATCGCTGCTATTGAGCGACGGGTAGATTATTTATTTAATTATGGTGATAGAGAAAAATATAATAATCGGCCAGGAGTACAATTATTCTTAGCGGCAGATAAACATATTAACCAGTATGGTTCACGCTTAATGCAATTAGGTTTTGAAAATGCAGTTTATTTTTTCTCGGGAGTGACGATTGGAGATTGGTATGGTGTAGGTCGCTACCGAGATCGGGTAAATTGTAATAATCAGGGCTGCACCCCGCTGTCGCCTAAAGCAATGAAGCAGCAGCTTAAAAGCTTTAATAGTAAAATGTTAGTGATTTCGACGCATAGATATCCGAAATTTAATCCAGATACCTATGAGTCAGAGTTTGACATTGTTACCCGTGATGAGCATGGTGTATTGTTTGTGTTAAAAAATTAGCGGCTATTTTAATGAGTTAAATCATGTGTCAGATTTTTCGTGAATAAAGCTAATTCATAAAAATAAGAGTTTGATAAGAATGTGGTGATAATGTTAAAGATTATTTATTTTTTCTGATAAATTCTATTAAAGCTTGCTGGGCTAAAGCCATTCATGCGTTTACCGCCAGCTAATATCACCGGAATCCCTTTTCCTCCAAGTTTATCGTAACGTTTACGCGCGGCTTGATTATTTTTCGATATCGTATTCGGTAAACGGAATGTTGTTGGCGCGAAAGTAACGCCGAGCTTTTTTGCAGTAACCACACCAGCTGGCGTACATAACCACTCGAGTTGGAGCCTCTACTTGATAAAACACAGAGTCATCAATGGTGGCATGAGTGTAGATGTTAACTTTTACATCAATAGATTCGGATACAGGTTATGCAAACAGTGATAGCCCCAACGCAGGAGTGTCGCCCGTTTGTACCTTAAGATAAGAGGTGATGGCGTCCGGTAAGGCATCGGTATTGATTCGCTCGGGTAAATTTTGTTGCCAAGCGTGGGCGGCGGCTCGAACATTAGCCATGTTTTGAGTGTTTAAGCTGATAGCTGTCACGGCAGCGTTAGACGTCTGGCCGTTAAAATTGTGATTTTTCGAGCTGGGATTATCTGAGGACGCCGGCTCTAGGGGGGTGCTGGTAACCGGTAAAAACTCCCCGTTGGTTAAAATAGTATCAATAAAATCCAGAGCATTCTGTGCGGTCTTGGTTTGGTCCTCTGGATTTTGATCTAAGTTGTCAGGCTTGGTCTGCGGGGCACGGTTGATTCGCTCTAAGGGCTGCAGTCCGTTGTTTGCGAGGCTAAGGTTTGGGCGTGCGTTAGCAAACGATGCGGGCTCGCTGTTGTATGCCTTAAGCGGCGCTATAGTGCTGAAAAATGAGGCCGGTTGAATCATTTTACGGTTACGGGGCTATAAAAGATTGTTGATTATAAAACAACCAGTGGCCGGTGTCAGCCATTGGTTGGTTAGAGACTTAATGTGCAATCAAGTATAGCGTTGATGTTTTATCACATGCCTTCGGCCCGTTCCTCCAAACACTCGTAAGAGCCCATTTCAAATTCGCGGCAAATCCAAGGGCGGTTTTCGTAGATGGTGCACAACATAGTTTTTCGGTCGAGCGCCGAGCACCAGCCGTCGTTTAAGCGCAGCATGGTTTCGCCACCCCATTTATCTGTGGCGATATGTTTTTTGGGTACACCTGTTTCGCTAATTAGCAGCACCTCTAAGCGGCAACAGCAAGCTTTACAGGTAGAGCATGTCACTGTGGGTTCGGATAGGTTTTTAACGTTAATAGTCATAGTACTGCCGAGATAGTGCTGAGATAGTGCCGGGGTGCAGCATAGTCTGTTGTATGGCGCTAATGTTACCCCTAATAACGGTAATTATCTTGTGTTTGGTGAGCATAGTTGACGGAAGGTAAAGATGTATCGGTAGTTTAGTGCTTTGTGAGGAATAGAAGGCTCGGCTAGTTGCAATAAAAGCCACGCGGGTTGAATACCCGCGTGGCATAAGTTTAGCTATCGGACGGTGCCGTGGTGCTTTCGTTAATCGCCGATGAAATTCTCTGACGCAGTTGCTCGTTATCATTAGCTGCAAGCGCGATTTTTTTGTACTCATCTAAGCTTAGGCCTGTTTCGGTAATGGCCGCCTGCATGTCACTTTGAGCTTCTTTCTGTAGCTGTTGAGATTTTTCTGGATTATCGCTGGTGGCCTGAAGCTTTGTGGCGTACTCCTGGTTTAACGTTTGCACAGCAACATACGCTGCAACAAAATCTCCTACTTGCTCGTCACTTACGTTTATTGCTGGTGCCGCTTGTTCTGGCATTGCTGGTGCAGTGGGTGCTTGAGGTTTTTGCTCGGCGGCGTAAACACCCGTAGAGGCAAGGCCAGTAGCAATAACGATACTTAATAGCGACTGTTTCACGGTTTTCATAGTAGACTCCTAGTTACTTAAGTAGACATTAAAATGTACTGGACTAGCAGGAGCATGAACCGTGCCGGTTTTTAAAGCGCCTGATCTGGGCGAGTTAGCATGATGGTGATTGAATAATTTGTAATATTTACTAAAAAATAATTTATAGTGAGTAAAACATTCTTACTTATGTGTGGGGTGCATAAAATATAAATTAACAATAAAACTGCGTCACATTTTTTATTTTTAATAATTTATAACTATACAGTAATTAGTCAGAGTGGGTTTCTAATGCATTTCAGTAAGCATTATTGGCGTTAATATTTTTTACCTAAAGAGTTCTTTAGCTGGCGAATTTTCTTTGCTAGCTCAGGGCGTTGTTGTTGCCATTTCTCGGTGTAATTAGGTCTGTGGCCGAGATCGACGTAGTCGGTACTGTTAGGTTTGTCTCGTAAATGCGCTGGCATATTATTAGGTGGTTTGGCGGTAAATAGATAAAATAATGGGCCTAAGATAGGAATTAATGTTAAAGCGGTACGAGTTGCTTTAAAGAACAAATAGTCTGAGGTTTTCCACAGTTGGTAGATTAGCCAAAAAGACAGAAGTTCAGAGGCAAGCGTTGCCCACTGTAAAAAGCTAAGTTTGATCATAATAATCCATTATATTTTATTAATGCCACAAGTCTATTGAGGTTGTGGCTAATAATTATTCTTCCGTCGCGCGATACTGCAAAATAAGACTTAATATTTCATGATCACTTGTGGTTGATTTTAACGATTCATTGATGGATGTTCTTTGCGGTAGAAATATATTAAATTTAGCGCGCAAAATCTTTTCTACCTGTTCATCATCCATAGGGTCAAAATCTTTTCCAGTGTAAATACGAATACGGTTATAAATAAATTCTTTGTTATTCATAAGAATGGTTTCTATTTTTTAAATTTAAATCATTAACAGCAGGAATTTATAGATCAATTTTTAAGTGTTCATTGCCGAGAGCTGCTTCGGTAAGAAGGATGAGCCGTAATTTTATGAAGGCTTAGTATTGAAGCGATGAGGAAACACGTGCATATCACCTGATGAGTCTAGTACCTCTCCTTCCTACTTGGCAGAGCTAAGACTATAAACGGTTTTGGGTTTGTTGGGAATGGTGGCAGTGTAGTATAGGGTTGTAATTGCCAATAGGCATTGATCTTAACGATATTAGTACCGTTTCTAGGTTAAGCCGTGCGATATGCGCCACCTAGGTATGGCGCCATGTAAGGTGGTTATTGGTATACAAGCTTGCGCTCAGCTCCGTCATCACCTGACAGTATAGTGTATCGAGCTTTTAATTTAGGGTAGATTTAATTGCTTATTATGAACGGTAGATAGAGTAAGCAGCGCACATATTGCCCCCAGTAAAGCCAGCCCCATATCTGATTGCGTATCCCAAATATAACCTTGTGTGCCTAAAAATGCCTCCGCATCTTCGCCTGTACCAAGGGCTACCCACCATTCAATAAGCTCATAAAATGCACTGAAGGCTAAACAAAACGATACGATAATAATATTGCGCCAAAAGTCTCCATTTACGATACCTTTACGTATGAGTATTTCTCTGGCTAATAAGGCCGGTACAAAACCCTGAAAAAAGTGACCTACTTTATCGTAGTTGTTTCTTTCTGCGCCAAACAAGCCATCAAATAACGGCACTTCTGCATAGGTATAATGACCGCCGACCATTAACACAAGGCAGTGTGCCAGTATAAAAAAATACAATATTGGCGTCAGCTTAAAAGACTTATAGGTGGTGGCGATTAAAATAACGCCAATAATAGTTGGCACAACTTCTAAAAACCATGTGAATTGATCTTTGGGGTTTATGCCAGACCAGACCAAAACCACTGAAAAAATTACTAGCCACAGATATTTAATGTTAGATACCCCTGAAACGCCCAAATTATTGATTCTATCCTGTGTTATAACCTAAAGCCCGTCGCCAAGCGTCAAACTACAATAATTAATATTTTTAGCACTGCTTGTGTGGCAGTAAATGCTTACCACTGGCTTTAGGTTAATTGTGCCGCCCAATAATTACTTTAGCATCTGATAATATAAATACTCCCATGCCAGCTGGACGCTATACATTGGTGGGTAAGAATAATCCTCTACCTCTGCGACTCTATATTTTGGCGCGTCAAACTCTGGGTGATTAAACAATTCTTCCCAGTTAATTTTCCCGCTGGCACCTAGCTCTTTATAGTCTTTTATGTGCCAGCTTAAAAATCGGTTTGGGTGTTTTTTAAAATATTCTACTGGTTTTACTCCACCTACGTGCATCCAATAAATGTCAGCCTGAAAGGAAACATATTCTGGGTTGGTGTTCTCTAAAAAGTAGTCATAGATCCGCACACCTTCTACCCTGTTAAATTCATCGGCATGATTATGAAACGCGAAGCTTATCCCCTTTTTACGGCATAGCTCTCCTATCGCATTATAATAATCACTATAGCGTTTAAGTTCGGCCTTGGTCGTTACGGTTTTTAATTGATTGTTAGACGTTGTTAAATATTGTACGCCGGCTGCTACATGGTCATCGATCGTTTTTGACCACCATTTTAAAGCTCTGCTCCAGTCATCACTGGCGGGAAGATCATGAAATGTCATAGAGCCTAAAAATTGCATTCCGCTGGCTTCTACGAGGTTACGAAAATCGGTTGGTGACATCCCATAAAAAGTACCATCATCATAAACAAATGTTTCTACATAGCTATAGCCCATTCGTCCAAGTTCCCGCAAGGTGGCTACAGGGTCTTTCTGCATCTCTTTGTGTACCGATACTAATTGAACGCCAATATTTTTATCTTTTGGGTTAGATTTTATATAACGAGTTTGCCAAAGGCTTTTCCCTGACTCATCAAACCCTTCAAGCAATACATTGGTCGGGGTTTGAAAATCAAACTCGACAGCTAAATAAAAGTTACCCAGCATATCGACATCTAGCATTTTCCATTTGTTTTCAGATGTAAATCGTCCCTTTCCTTTAAAAATAACACCTTCTTGATTTTGCCCTAGCGCGATAACTTGATCACTTTTTGAATCGTATCCAATCAGTTCGGTTAGTATTGGTTGGTATTCGCCATTTTGATATTGTAATACCTCCACCTGCATTGATTGGTTATCCATGAGCGAAATATTATTCATCTTAATAGCTGGAAATGTATCGACCTTATCTGTATCGATGTGGGCGCTGCTAACCCAATGTCCAGAATATTGATGTAAGCGGTCAGATTGGGATTCTATCGAGTGTTGTGCTAAACAGCCTTGGCTAAAAAGAAAAATCAAGATTATCGATGTTATAACTCTCATATGTCTGACCTGTTATTTATTTTTAAGGCTAATCGTGCTGGACCTTAAATGATGCCAACCAATCTTAGGTTGTCGCGGTTGGGCCGGCGCTTAACCATGCATGATTCGCTTTACTTAGGGTATGAGCCAAAACGATACGTCACGATAAACCAAGACTTGCCGATTTGGAAGATGAAATAATTAGGACCAAACTCGGGGTTTAGGTGTGTGTGACAAAAAGTAAGGCTTGAACCTGATGATCTTGATTTTTATAAGCTCGTTGAGTCAATTTTCTCTTAAAGATTAGTTGCTTCGTTTTGCGACAATTACAAAACTTTTGTGTCATTAACACATTCCATAAACAGATAAAGCTCTGTATCGCCTTCTTATGCAGGCCTTAGATGATGATGGCTGATTTCTTCATAGGTGGCATTGACGTTGCTTGTTAGCGGTTGCCTGTGCGTGATGTTTTGCGCACGCATCACTTTCAGTCAAAGGGAGACAGTTATGTTGTATTTAAAGACTTTAGCCGCCGCTTGTTGCTCGCTAGTCGTCACTCAAGCCGCTGCCGAGACCGCGTCGATTACTATGTATAGCGTTGATGCCGAAGGAACCTCGCAGGTGCTGGGTGAAATGCACATCGAACACAATCAGTACGGTATTTTGTTTAAGCCAGAATTATCCGGCTTGACGCCGGGCATTCATGGCTTTCATTTACACAGCAGTGGCAGTTGCGAGGCCGGCGAAGATGGCACACCCGCTGGCGCAGCGGGTGGACACTATGATCCAGTTAATATCGATAAACATGGCGCCCCTTGGGGTGAAGGCCATTTAGGCGACTTGCCGGCTCTGTATGTTTCACAAAATGGAGAAGCGACTAACGCTGTTCTTGCACCACGATTGCAACTAAGTGATTTGGATGAGAAAGCGTTGATGATTCACAGTGGTGGCGACAACTACTCTGACACGCCGTCTAAGCTCGGTGGTGGCGGCAAGCGAATCGCCTGCGGCGTTATCGATTAGCCGTTACAAGCGCGAACAGGCATCGCCATAGACGGTGCTTGGTTAAGCACGAAAGGTAAAAGTAAGACGGTCATCTTTCACTCCGGTAGTAAGTCTATTAATTTGAGTGTCCGATAAACTCAGGGGCTTTTCAATCTTACCCGGCTTATTTTAAGCGCCTGATCTTGGGTTGATAAACCCCCAAATAATGATCAGTAGTGATGACGCGGTTGCCAAGACCCCGACAAGATCCATCCACCCTTCTGTTAGTAGTGATGTCATTAGCCCGCCCAGTGTTAGAATAAAAATAACAGCAGGGGATTTGTATATCTCTAATAAATTGCGTACTTTTTGTCGCTTCACAGGGCGATACCTTTACCACTTGTCGCTTCAGAGTCGCGAGTACGATGTTTTTTCCACCATAAGTACAGGCCAGACAGCAATACGATAAGTAACGATATATCCAATACCGCCCAGACAATCTTTTGCGTTAAGCCGCCGTAATCGCCAAAGTGTAATGGCCGCGACAAAGACAGCGCTTTAATATACCAAGGCATTTCTTTTTGGCCGGCAATCTGGCCAGTACCGGCATTGACTAAAACCGGAGTGATCAAATGTTCAGTCAATGGCGTATCGCCATGTAAAAAAATCGCATAATGGGCTGAGCTAGAGTACGCACTACCGGGAAACGCGACAAATTGTAATGTCATGTCGGGTGCGGCTAATACGGCTTCTTTTACGGCCGCATCCAAGCTGGCCTTATCTTTTGTCAGGCTGGTAGTCGTGTTTTGTGAAATTAATTGGCCTAGCTCGCGATCTCTCCAAGCATCAATCAGTGGTGTTTCTAACGCGTTGATCACCCCGGTGACGGTCACTACCAACACCCAAGCAAGGGTCGCCACGCCAAGAAAATTATGATAATCCAGCCACTTTACACGTTTGGATTTTTGCCGCCGGATTACGCCAAAATTTTGTTTACGCATAAACGGTGCATACAAGACCGCGCCGGACACCACCGCGACCACGCCTGTAAAACCCATTAACCCCAAAAATAACATGCCGGGCAAAGCCAAAAACATATCGGTATGCAGCTGTAAGATAAATTCCATCACGCCCTCGCCAACATCGGCCGGAGGCACTAGGTTGCCACTGGTTAGATCGAACGAAGCAAAATGCATTTGCGAGCCGGGAGCAGAGGCGCTTGGGGCGGTAGTGACATTAACCACGGGCCTCGCAGTATCAAAGCTCATATAAATGGGGACTTCGCCGGGGCGGTTATCCAGTGACAACGCCAGCACTTGGTCGAGGTCTAAGTGCTCGCCCGCGGGGTTAGCCGGCTCCCAGACATCGGGGTTAAGTGCTGTATCGATATCATCATGAAAGATCAACGGCAAGCCGGTCACGCAGAGCATGACTAAAAAAATAGTGGATATCAGGCTGGACCACGTGTGGACCCAGCTCCAGATAAAAATGCTCTTGGTTTTCATCGCGCTACCGTAGCATTAAAAATCAATCGAAGCAGATACTGACAGCGTACGCGGATTACCTAAAATAAGATAATTGGCGCCCGGAAACCCGCCCGTCGAAGCCCAGTACTGTTCATCAAACACGTTGTCTAGGCGAGCGCGAAGGGTTATCGGTTTGTTATTAAACATCGTTGTGTAGCGAGCCCCTAGATCAAAACGCTGCCAGCTATCCAGCTCTACCGTGTTGTCTGCGTTGGCATATTGGCTGTCGGTGTACACCAGTCGCGCTTCAAGCGTTAAGCCTGCCGCCGCTAACACATCCCACTCGACGTTGACGTTAGCTTGTAGCTCTGGCACACCAATTGGAGAGTTACCCTGATTAAGTCCATCTTGAGTGCGAGCAAGTTCTGATTTTAAATAAGTGGCTCCGCCAATCACACGGACACCTTCGGTGGGCTCGCCAAACAGGCTGGCTTCAATGCCTTTGTTCTCTTGCTGGCCAGAGGTCGTAATGCGCTGATCAACCAAGATGGTATTGGCCCGCTCCAGCGTAAATGCACTTACCGTAGCGCCAAAAGCACCGGCATCATACTTAACGCCCAGCTCAACTTGCTCGCCGGTTAATGGGTCAATAACCTCACCCGCATTGCTGATGATTACACCGCCACTGGTAGCCGGTACAACAGAGCCCGGCTGTAAGCTCTCGGCATAGTTGCCATAAAAGGATAAATTTTCCGACGCTTTCCACACCAAACCAAGGGCTGGAGTTACCTTCGACGCATCATAACCGGATAGCTCTGAGCCATCGTTGTAATCAAATGTATTGGTGGTAATGCTCTGATGACGCAGGCCCACAGTGGCTAACAGGCGGTCATCCAGCAGTGTCGCCGTGTACGCTAGCGCAAGGCTTTTATTTTGGGTTTTTTCCGTTAGCAGCGGGTCATTCAAATCACCCCCTGGAAAAATACCGGTTTGCGGCGGTGTAGCCACAAGTGGGTCATAAAGATCCGAGGTAAAGGGCGTTAGGTAAAAGGCAAAAGCGTTCTTCGACTCTAGCGCCACAGAAGAGGCCGAAAACACTAAGGTATGATCCGTCGTGCCGGTGGTAAATGTCAGCTCCACGCCGCCATCAAGAGAGACCACATCATCTTCGCGGGTATTGTCAAAACGACTAGAGGATAGATTGCCCTCAGCATCGGATTTAGGGTTAGCCAGTAGGTTTGCTTCTTCACCGCTGCGCGCACCACCGGCCAGCCACACCTTAACCGCATCATTCACATCGTACTCGCCGCGAATCACCCCAAAGGTTTGCTTCTCATCGCTATAGGTCCAAGGCTGAGCAAAATTACGGCTGGCCTCTGGCGCTTGTGGAATATCGCCCAATGGTGTGACCTGGGGCAACGGTTGGTCAACATGATTGTCCTGATGACCAAAATCAGCCGTAAAACGAAAGCGCTCGCCCGCATAATCCGTACCTAGCGAGAGCACATTTAGCTCGCGCTCTTGATTATCAATGGCGGCTTCACCATCACGGCGAACGGCATTAACGCGAATGCCCCAAGCCTCGTCCTGACCAAAGCGATGGCCCACATCAAGAGCTGTTTGGTACTGACTGTCAGATTCATACCCAGCTGTCAGTCGTTTAACGCCACCGGAGGGGGCCCGCTTGGGTACTAAATTAACCGTGCCCCCAACACCACTGCCGCCGGGTGCCGCCCCATTTAAAAAAGCATTGGCCCCGCGAAACACCTCCACACGCTCAACCAGCTCGACGGCGACAAACTGCCGAGGCAAAATACCGTAAACCCCGTTCAAGGTAATATCATCGGAATAAACCGGAAAGCCCCGCAGGATATATACCTCTTGGAAGTTGCCAAAACCTTTGGCAACCCGCACCACGGGATCATTCTGTAAAACATCGCCAATACTTTCTGCCTGCTGCGCTGCCGCCAGAGAGGCGGTATAGGCTGTGCCTGAGAAAGGCACATCGAGAAAATCCAGATTACCCAACAAGCCGGCACGGCCGCCGCGGGCAACTTGCCCGCCGCTGTACTCCTCCAGCAACTCTACTTGTGAGCGTTGCCCGGTTACCACCATCTCCTCCATTGCAGGTTCGGTGCTCGACTGGGTAGCATCGACGTTAGAGTCTTGAGCAATCGCTAAAGGGGTGCCGCTGGCCAGCAAGGCTGCGAGTAATTTCTGGCTAATTTTCATGGTTTATCTCGAAAGACTGAGGGTAAAACCGACACTATAAACGACAATCGTTATCGTTTGTATTGCTTTTTGGGTAAAAATGAAATTTGCTACAATCTCATCACAGACATAAATGTGCGAGCATAGAGTCGTGCGGTTGAAGGTAGCCAGCTGCGACATAAAGAGTTAAGAGCAGTCCTGACAATCGAGTATGTGAATACCTTTATATTTTTCTGAAATTATCAAACAAGCTGGCTCCAAAGTTGGCACAAAAGCCCCCTGCAAACAGTTGCCAACACCGCCTAACGCTGGCAGGATAAGTCCCACAGCGCGTAAGGTTTATCGTATATAAAACCCGCCTGCCAAGATGGCAAGCCACGATAAACCAAGATTTAGCCAGCTTGGATGGTGAGATAATTAAGGGATTAGCCTAGGATTTAGCGCAGAATTTCCCCTCTCTCTCCGCCAGACAGCTAGATCAATCGTAGAATTAATTGTTGGTTAATCCTATCTAGGGCGTCATAAATCAATGACCCGACTCCGATAGTGTTTTCTTGATTCGATAACAATTGTCTAGGATGCGTTTTCAGCCAACCAAGGAAACGGAGGTGATTTAGTATGAGCTACATTATTTTTAAACAATTGTTTACATCGGCACCGGCGGACTATGTACTGCAAAAGTTGCATGGTACAGCGAAATTGATGAGGGAAGCAGAGCCCGGTAGCTTGTCGCTAGACGAGTTAAATAAACAGGTACAGCGTGGGCCAATGCAAGATGACCAACTGCCAAAACTTGCCAGTAGAGATCAATTTTTTGAGCTAGATGAACGAGCTCATCGAATTATTGAACTGTCTAAACACTGTGCTTTGGCGGATCTTCACTCGAGCGCGCCGTTAATCCCCGGAGAAACTATAGAGTCCGATGTGTTCAGCTACCTTAGCCAAGCATATGAGGATGTTCCGGAGGGGACTGGCGCCTTAGTGCGAACCACCAACTATGCAATCACTATCCACTTATTTGAAGGAACCTTGATTACCGACGAGGGTTTAGTGAACAACATGGTGGTGGATGAGATTGCGAGCTTACCTAGCCCCCGCTTAACCGGTGGCGAAAGTTTGGTAGCAAAAATCCTACTTAAAATTTTAAGCTCCGCCGCGAGCAGTGCAGGCAGCAAAGTTGGTGCGTCAATTTTTAAAGCCGTCAGTGAAGCTTTATTCGGTCCGGATTCAGAAGACTTAGCCAAGACCATTGCTAACGTTATGAAAAAGGAGATAACCGAAAATACGGTAACCGAATTTGCTGGGCGCTTAGATGGAATCATCTCTTACTTAACAATCGACTATCTGAATCGTAAAGCGAAAAGTGACTTAAGTGATATGGAGGATCGAAAAGCACTTTATACGATATTGGAACAATATTCTCAGTCACTGTACGCGGTTATAGGTGTTCTCTCACAAGAGCGATTTGAGCGTGTAGGGTTACAGTCCTATATGTTGGCAACAAGCATGCACATTCTACTCTATCAAGAAGCGGCAATGGTGGACTACAAAACCAAAAACCCTAACGAGTCTGATAAGTTTTTTACCATGCAGTCACGCGCGTCGATTTTTCGCAACCATGTAGATCGAGTGTTTCATGACATTGTTACCGATCGTTTAGCTAAAATCACATTAGAACGAATTTCGACTAGTGTGACAGTAGATATGAAGAGGATTGATCGTAAATGGGTGGTCTACCAAGATTCCGAGGAAGGCATCAACATGGTTTATGGCGATGATAAAAACGGTAAAAATTATGAAATGCTCAAAGTAAAATATAACGCGCATGTAAAAGTAGTAACACAGAGCCTTAAAGAAAGTTATGCAAATCCAGAAAAAACGTATTTGCCATATGTTGCTAAAATCGCGAGCAAAGATTATCGGATTAAGATGTAGTATATTTATAGCACTAGGCCAATCGTACCCGCATTACAGAGGCAGGTACGATAAACCAAAATTTAGTCAGTTTTCAGCAAGGCAGAGCTTAGGTCTTAACCCCTCCTTTCACTAACGGCGGCTAATTTTAGTGGCTCTTCTTAAATTAGTCGCTTCGCTATCAAGCAGGTAACCAAAAAATACTGGTTACCTGCTACACTTAATTCCGACCAGCTATTACCCCTCCATCAATATCCCAAATGGCGCCGGTGACCCAACTTGCGTTGTCACTTAATAAAAAGTCGACAGTTTTAGCTATATCCTCGGGTTGGCCTATCCTTCCTATGGGATGGAAACCGTTGAAGGTTGCAAGCGTTTCATCCATTGCTACTGGGTCAATAAATGACTCGAATATTGTTGATTTAACTAAGGCTGGCGAGACCGCGTTCACTCGAATATTGTGATCTGCCAGTTCCATTGCCATGTGCTGTGTAAGTGCATGTAAGCCTGCCTTTGCCATTGAATATGCTGAAGATGGCGTGGCTTTAATGGCTTGTTTCGCCCACATAGAGCCGATATTGACTATTGAACCACTGCCATTGCGAATCATATTTTTGGCTACTGCTTGCGATACAAAGAATATGGCTCGGTTTAATTCTTGATAAGTATCGTAGTCATCATTACCATGTTCGACGAACGGCAAGGGTTTGAAGTAACCAGCTGAATTAAGTAAATACTTAATGTGATAATCTGTGTTGTTAGCAAACTCAATAATAGCTCGCTGATCTTCGGCTTTATAGAGGTCTGCTTGCATTGTTTCAATGTCACCAAATGCAGAAAGTTCTTGTTTCGCTTTTGCAAGTTTTTCTAGGTTGCGCCCTACAATGATCGTTTTTATATTGCGGTTTAATAGTAGTTTTGCGCTTTCTAGTCCCATTCCGCTTGATCCACCAATAATCAGTGCTGTGGGTTGACTTGAATTTTTCATCTGATAGTCCTTCTAAGCTCTTGTAAAGTGAGGTAGAAGGTTACAAGTATCGGTTGTTGGTAAAAAGTAGGTACAAATAAGTAAGGTAGGTACAGTTGGGTGCATCTTTATGATTAATAACGAAAAATTATTTTCTCGAAGCTCGCCACCTGAGAAAAGCGCACGAATGTTAGAGAGTGTTTTTAGGTGTAAATGGTCACTTACGGTCTATCAGTTGTTGGCTGAGAATATCAATCGACCAGGAGAAATGGTGAGAAGTGTTGAAGGCCTGTCAACGAAAGTACTTAACGATTGCCTGAGAAAGAACATTGAATTCGGAATTCTAAAGCGTATCGAATATAACGAAGTTCCACCAAAAGTCGAGTACGTGGTTACACCCTTGGGCGAGAAATTTATTCGTATTCTTGATCAACTAAAAGAATTACAAGGCGAAATGAATGCTTGAGGTCGCGACGTTACTGCGCGGTATGATTGTAAGATAAGCCTGCCACTGGTGGCAGAGCCCAAGTCTTGAAAGATGTATTCAAGTATCAAGACCTGGTCCCGTTCTGCCTTATTTTCGGCCGGTATTAAGCGGCCACTGTATTAACGAAACTGCGTAGTCGCAACTGACCGGTCTAAGGCTAATTAGCAAGGATAACCGGGAATTGCTGAAGGTCTGATAAAACCCGGCCCAGAAAAGGGAAAACGCCCCTGATAGGATGGGTAATCGCGCGCGATTTCAGATAGCGTGCCTTTCGCGTATAAATTGTAATAGGGCCAGGTGTTGTTAACCGGTTTGTAGCTGTTGGTATTAAAAGGATTCACAATGGAGTGATACTGGTTTAAATGAGTCATCGTGGTTTGCAAATTACCGTCTGCGACCACTCGCAAGTCGATAATCTCAAACGCCCAGCCGTTATTCATATTAGCTTGGGTGGTCAGCTGTACAGTATCGTAACCGGCGTTTTTTGCCAGCTTAAAATTATCCACATCTACCTGCCAGCCGGTGTCATTGACGCGGCCATAGAGGTAGTTGGTCTCGTCAATCGCCGCATCAATAATCTCGTTTTGCGCCGTTTCGGTAGTCACGCCATTTTCTGCCACATAGTCCGATACTAAATTTCTGAATAACTTTTGACTGCCCGCCGGTGGTAGCTGACCACCGGTGTAGTAAGGCCAGTATGCGGTATCAGGGGTATTCAGTGCATTTGCAATCTGATCGTTGTTACAACCTAGCTTGCGCAGTGCATCTAACTTGTTTCGGGCCACTAGAGTTTTGCCAAGGTCAACCGCAACGCCCGAGCCTGGTGCCAAATAGTAGTAAACCCCCAAGCTGCCATCGTAAACATTTGAGTGGCACACCTCTACCCGACTGCCGGATGCAAATCCGTTGACGTACTTGTTGTTAAGGGGAGCGGTTGGGTCATATGGGTTGCGGCACCAAAAGCCCTGTGGATTGATCACTGAGGGCCAGTACAGCTCGCCAAGCTGCGGTAGCTCGGCCTGATTGCGCGGGGAAATTTTTCCTGGCGGAATAGCATCGGTAGGTTGCGGGCTAAGTTGAAAGTAAAAGCCCAGTGAATTGAAAAATTCGTTTACTGCAGCATCACTCATGGTGTCTAAATCAGACTGAGCGAGTGGGTATACCTGAGTAAGATAATCGCGAAGGGACATGTTAGAACCGGTCATATTGACACTCCTTGTACAAATCGACTCTTGGGAAGATTCCTATACTAGTTGGGGTGTGGCTAAAAAGTCAAAAAACGCTACATAAACGACCAAGTCAAAGCATGCGGGTCGGCCAACGAGGCACATAGGAAACGTGACGTGTAGAGATATGCTCCATCAGTTTCATCTGACACGATTTAGCCTTAAATAAACATGCCTACTCTAACCGCGCGATACTCCTAAATTAAATAATTAATATTGTCGTAACCAAAGCGCCACAATCTCAAATTACTCTGCTCTAGCCCTTAAGGACAAGACCCTTCATACGGAATCACCCCAGTTTCTGATTGATCAGCATGTAACTATTGGTATTTTTATTGACGATTATTTATATAAATAATCGTCTTTGGCATGCAGGTTTTATCGCTATTGGCTGATGAAATAGAAATGGATTTGTTTTTTTAATTAATTTAGGAAATGATGTAATGAAACCATGTTTTTTACAGTCTGCCTTAGCGGTAGGGGTGAGTGTTCTAGTGGGTTGCGGTGGCGATTCAGATAGCTCCACGGCTGTTGTGGATCCCCCCGTTGTGGAAGCCCCGGTGGTAGAAGCGCCAACCCCAGTAGAAGCAACCACGATTAATATTTTACCTTACGTGCAAAATCCCACTACCAGTTCAATTAGTGTGACTTGGTTTGGCAGTGCTGCCGAGTCGGCAACTGTTGAGGTTGACGGCATTGGATCATTCCAATCTGAAATACAAATGACCGATGCTTTAACCTACGGCACATCTGAGATCGATTATATTCACGGTGAGTCAAACTTTGGTGCCACACATGCTGATGTTGCCGATGGGCAGGCGCCTCAAGCTGTGTATAAACACTATGTGAAAATCGATGGGCTTGAGTCTGGAACATCGTATGACTACACCGTGCTGCAGCCCGGTGCTGATGAATTCACAGCAAACTTTAAAACATCACCCAGTAAAGAAAGCCGTGAGGCTATTCGCTTTGTGACTATGTCGGATATGGAAACCGAACCAGAGTCGACCGAAAAAACCGTTCGCTGGACGGCCAATGCATTGGCGCTCGGCGGAGAAAAATTAGGGACAGACCCTGATACCTATACCCGTCAATATCCTGTAGACCAAACCACTGGCTACAAAGCTAACCTGACGTATGCAGAGTTAAGAAGCCCCGACTTTTGGGTGATTGCCGGCGATTTGGTAGAAAAAGGTGGCCGTCAGTTAGATTGGGATGAGTTTTGGCGACACAGTGCCGGTGAGTGGGGCACGTTAGCGTCTTCTACCCCGATATTCCCAGCGCTTGGCAACCATGAAAACTATTGGCACCCTGAGTATCCAGGCTATAACGCCGAGGCGTCAATGCTCTCTTACGATAAGTGGAACACTTATTGGGATTTGCCCACTAACCATGCCAGTGATGATCGCTATCAAAAACGCTACTATCGAGTTGATTACGGCCCGGTGACATTAATCACGTTGGATTCCTCTAACGGTAACGATGCCGACCCCAGCCAGGATACCAACTTGTATATCGATGGCGCTGCTTCACGTGTACCAGATTTTAACCGCGGTACTGAGCAGTGGAACTGGGCATTGAGTGAGTTGGCCGACGCGCAAGCACAAGGTCAGGTTATTTTTGTGCAGTATCATCACAGCGCCTTTGGCACCGGTGTTCACAGTCTGCCCTCTGGCTCTGCCGGTATTGCCAATGGCGAAGATAGCCAGTCCGGTATGCCTATGCGTATCTATCACGAGCTGTTTGAACGTTACGGCGTAACCGCTGTGCTTTCTGGGCACGATGAACTGCTTGAATACGTCAACATTGATGGCGTGAGCTACTGGGATGTGGGCTTTGCCGGCGATGGTTTGCGCGGGCCAGGTTATCCACCCACCACCGACTACGTACCTTTCGACTTACTGCCAGCAGATGCGCAAGCCTCACATTGGAGTGCGCACGGCGATGCTCCTGAGGTGTGGGACGGTAATAAATTAGTATCAGGCGGCAAGCACTACGGCTTTCTAGAAGTAGAGGTTCGCCCAGCCGGCGATTACAACTACGAGGTTGTTATGACCCCGCGCTTTGTCTTCCCAGTTATGGATGATGCAGGTATGGCCACTGGCGAGTTTGATCATCGTCAATACAACAAAGTGGTTCGAGTGCTAGTCGAGCGATAACATTAGCATGCACTAACTATTACGGGTCGCCCGCTCGCGGCAAGTTGCTGCGGTTGAATAGGCCACCTCGCTATTAGCCCTAATCTACCTATGTAGGTTAGGGCTTTTTTAGTAGTAAAAATTAAGAGTAGAAAAGCCGCAACATTAAAAGCTCTGTTGGGGAAAAGACAAGAGTTGACTCTGTTGCGCTCTCACGAATCGTCAGATTCAATTTTAGATGGTTAAGTTTATAGTTGATTCACAATTCAAGACCTGCGCCTTTGTTTTCGTTGGCCGGGCGAAGAACTCGGTCAGCAAATAAGGGCCGGTCGGTATTTTTGTGATGATTTTGCCGCTATAACTTTCATCTAAGCTCCGCTTACCCATTTATCAATCGTTCGCTTTTATACTTATTATGTAAGGTAAGCTTGACACTAATGATGTGTAAGGTATACATTACATATCTCGGAGGATCATTACTCTGGCATGAAAGCGTTGGGTTTACCTGAGGACCTCTCAAAAATTTTATAACGAGGTGGCCATATGGACACAAAAAGTTGTACGGAAAGTTGGTTTATGAAACGTTTTATGCTGACGATGCTTATCTTTTTAGTATTGATAGCGGTGCAGACAATATCGATAGAGTTGCTTGAACTGCCTACTTGGCTGTTAATCGCGGTAACACTTTTGCCGGTGCTACCATTGTTCTGGGCCTTTATTATCTATCGTGCTCGATTTCGTGCTTTAGATGAATACATGCAGCGCCTAACCGGCGAGGCATTTTTATGGGTTATTGGTATTGTTTGCTTTGTGACCTTTGCTTACGGCATGTTGGCCATGAAAATACCTATGCCTAGCGTCAGTTTAGCGTTTGTATTACCGGTGGTTTTTGGTGGTCATGGTCTCATTCTCCATTTGCTTTTAATGGAGAACAACGTTGAACAATAAAATTAAGATATTGCGAGCGGAAAAAGGTTGGTCACAGGAGGAGTTAGGTACACGTTTAGGCGTTTCTAGGCAGGCCATCAACGCTATAGAGCGAGGCAAGCACGACCCCTCACTGCACCTCGCCTTTGCGATTGCGGCGGTTTTTGATGAAACTATTGAGGGGATCTTTGAGCCAGCTTAATGTATATAGCGCAGGTTGTGCTGATGGATTAGGGGAGACCACAATCAAAGGCCAGGCTCCAATGGTCTTCGACCTTGATATATCTGCAGAATCAATTCTTTCGTTACCTCGAAGAGTTCGGCCTGCGGGTAAGGGGCGCCGGTATTGGCGTGATTATTTGTGCTAGAAGCTTCGTCTCTCTCTACTTCTTCCGGCTATATCGGCCATTCTAGGGCGTTTTAATGGCTGCGTACGTCATCTAAATCATTCGCTCATACGTATCTTCTGCAAAAGGGGACTACTATGAGCGATTCACACACCAACCTATCAACTGCAAAGAACAAACAATCACTAAGCCAAGCCAACAATAGTGTGAGTAGTGGCCAAACATCATGGCGGCTTCCGTGCCGCGGCTGTCTAAAAAGCTGTAAAAACTACCCCACGTGCGACGCAAAGCCTTGGCAGACCGTGAAGCCATAAACCATTCTGAAGAATTGCAGAAAGTCGGCAGAAGACAAGCGCGGTCAGACGAAGCTTACCTTTAAGTGCTAGCCAATCATCGATATATAGATGATTGGCTAGCCTAACGGGTAGACGAGCTCGGGCTGCTAGAGTGGGCCGGTCAAGAAAGCGCGGGTAACTATTGCACCATAAACTTCAGCTTGGCCCATTGATTTACTTAGTGGCTGTGATGACCTGCGGGAATCACAACCCCCTGGCGGCCATAAGCTAAAGGGTAGCCCCCATGCTGAAATGCAAACGCCCTAGCCTCTTGCAGCGATGAAAACCAATGATTAGGGTACCCCGCATAGCGCAATGCAATGTTGTACTGCTCTGCCCGCTCAGTGGATAAGGCTTCCAGCGCCCTACGGCACTCAGCCCAACTTATATAGCCCGCCTCAAGCGCAAGCAACTGCAACGTATGTTTGCGCTGCACAAAATCTTGCCGCCGGCGCAGCTGGGGTAAGGTCACACCGGTAAATACCTGTTGGGCAATCAAACGCCGCAAAACCGGCAAACAATCGGCAAGATCGCCAGAGCATGCCGCGCGCTGCAGCCTTTTGGCCTCGCGCAAAAACGACTCGACAACTGCCGAGGAAGAACCAGGGGAATGGGATGGTGTATGCATATCGCCTCCAATACAGTGACCTACTCGCTATCGGCCAGAGATGATATGCAAGCAAAGCTTGCCAGATTGTAGATACGATTGGTGAATCACTTTTGCGAGGCGGGCGCCCAACAAGCCCAGCGCTAATTATCCTGTGCCCTGTAAAGCCTGTCAACGGACTAAAACAACCCGGTCCCACAAGGTTGCCAAACACCCTAATCCATGGCACGATTTGCCACATAGCGCATAACGCGTAAGGTTTATCGCCTGCAAGGGCCGCTTGCCAAAATGGCAAGCCACGATAAACCAAGATTTAGCCAATTTGGAAGGTGAGATAATAAGGGCTTGGCCCAGGGTTTAACGCAGTGTTTTCCCCCTCCTTTTAGTTAGTCAAATCATTCGCGACATTAATAGTTTATGAATCTTGGTGGTTCATAAATCAAAGGCGTGAACCTTGGGTTTTAGTGCGTAAGGCAAAAGGCAAGACTTGACCCTGATGGTTTGTTAGCTTTGTGAAATGTAAGGCCTGACACTAGTAGTTTGCGCCTTGCTAGTTTTACCAATCGTTAATTCATCAGACTATATGGATTATTGCTGTGAAAGATAAGAAAGAATATAGAATCTCAATTGACCCAAGAATATTGGAGCTGCTCGGCCCAAGCCTCTATACAAATATATATTTCATATTAGCTGAGCTAATAGCAAATGCATATGATGCGAATGCAAAAAACGTTTATATAATTCAAGAGAAAGGAAGCTTAACCGTAGAAGATGACGGATCGGGAATGTCGTATGCGGATGGTGATATTAATCAGTATTTAAATGTAGCGAATGAGACGCGTACGGAGAAAGATCAGGATTATGTTGAAGGGAGTAGTAGAAAAAGAAGAAAAATGGGAAGAAAAGGTGTTGGTAAGCTAGCGGCTCTATCGGTATCTTCTAATGTTGAGATAAAAACTATTAAAAACGGTGAGAAATCTGGTTTTGTTCTTTCGAGAAACGTCAATGATGACAATCTTCTAGATCCCATACCTGATGAGTCCATAAAATTTAAAAGAATACAAGAAAATGGAACATCTGTGGTGATGAAGACACCTCAATATACGCTTCACAAAACTCTGAGTGCTGTAAAAAACAACCTATTAAAGATATTTCCTCATGTGAACAAAGAGTTTCGTATTCATGTACTGATTGGATCAAAAAGTGTTGTAATAGATTCTTTTGAGGAAGAGCTTATTAGGGGGTTGGGTGGGTTGATTACCTTGGGCGATCAATACAAAAGCTTATCGAAGAACTTCAACAGTAAACTAAATGATAACGATAATTTTAATAAAGATCTTCTAAAGAATTTGGAAAGCAAAAAAATATCTCTTAAATTAGAGTGTAAAGATGGAGAAGAAGACGTATTTGATCTGGAAGTATGTGGGTGGATAGGTGTATATAGGTCAACTAAAGGAAGAAAGAAAAATACCAATGATTTTCCAGACAATTTTATATCGCTACTCTCTAATAACAAGCTTGGTGAATACAATATACTACCGATTGTTGGGAAGAATGCGATGTCGGAGTTATACGTAGTTGGCCAACTTCATGTCGATTTGTTCGAGGAAACATCTTTGCCAGATATGGCACTAAGTAACAGGCAGGGCTACAAAACTGAGGACAGACGTTATCAAGAAGTTATTAAATATGTGAGAGATGATTTGCTTCCTAAAGCCGTGTCTATGAGAGTTAAGTATGCTTCATTGCTTAAAAATGAAAAGGACAAACAGAAGAATGAAAAGAACTCTAAAAGAGAGGCGGAGTTGAGAAAGCAGATTGATTCTTTTAAAAGTAATGCGTCTAGTTCAGCAGCTAATGAAATAGTCAAAATGTTTTCTGGCGAGGGAGTTGATTCTGAGAGGTTGAAGAGTCTTATTGAAAGAGAAATCAACAAGAACCTTCCCTCAATGGGAATTAAAAAATCTATTGACGAATCAAAAAAGAAGTTGTTGTTAAGCCATTCGAACAAAGATAAGGTTGTTTGCGACTTTATATATAATCTACTTATTTTTAATGGCATTAAGGCGGAGGAAATAATATATACATCCTCCGACAATCACTTATCTGTAATACCGAATAAGACTCCAATATTTGACTATCTTAGAGAGTTTTTCGTTGAAAGTTATTCAACAGAAAAAATTTATGTAGTTTACATTACGAGCGATTCCATGGCGTTAAGTTGGCCTGCTTTGTCCGAAGTTGGTGCTGGTTGGATAACAAAGAGCGAGCATGAAGTTTTTAATATAAATAGTTTTATGCCCAAAAAACCTTTAGATATTGATGTGGTTTGGTCTAACCTAATAATTGATGAAAATGGAGATATAGAGCTTAACACTCATGAATTAAATCGACTCATCGAAAAAGTTGAAGGAATTACAAAGTCCTTAGGGTATAATTCAAAATCAAAGAATGACCTGATTCAAGAAATTCAAAGAGTCGTAGCTGTAGTATAGAGCGCTATTTATGAAAAAAATATGTGCAATTGATTTGTTTTGTGGCGCGGGCGGATTGACTCATGGACTTATAAAATCCGGAGTTGATGTGGTGGCAGGTTTTGATATTGAGGCCTCCTGTAAACACGCCTATGAGCATAATAACAAAGGTGCCGTTTTTTATAATGAAGATGTACAGAATTTGAAAGGTTATGATTTAGGAAAGTTGTACCCGAGCGGATGCATACGACTTCTTGCTGGTTGTGCTCCCTGTCAACCGTTTTCCACCTACTCGCAAGGGAGGGATGTAAAAAACGATAAAAAATGGCCTTTACTTTATGCTTTTTCAAGCTTAATAGATGAGATGCTGCCTGAACTTGTAACTATGGAAAATGTTCCGGATGTGACTCGGCATGAGGTTTATCATGATTTTGTTTCTAGTCTTGAGGAAAAGGGATACAAGGTCTGGGCAAAGAAAATATATTGTCCTGATTATGGTATGCCTCAAGGTCGAAGTAGACATGTATTGATCGCCTCAAAGATTGGCGAAATAAAATTTATAAAACCTACCAGATTGCCCAGAAATTACAAAACAGTAAGAGACACTATTGGTCGGCTGCCAAAACTGGAAGCTGGACAAAAAGATGAAAAAGATAGTTTGCATGTGGCGGCTGGTCTTTCGCTATTAAATATGAAAAGAATTAGAACGTCCCGCCCGGGCGGGACGTGGCACGATTGGCCGGAGGATCTAAAGGCAGAGTGCCATCGAAAATCTTCAGGCAGGGGTTATGTAAGTGTATATGCAAGAATGAGTTGGGATGAGCCTAGTCCTACCATTACTACGCAAAGTTATGGATATGGAAACGGTAGGTTCGGGCATCCGCAGCAACACCGAGCAATCTCGTTACGAGAGGCAGCGATGCTGCAAACTTTTCCTAAAAGCTATCAATTTGTTAAGCCTAGTGAAAAAGTATATTTTTCATCTATTGGAAAAATGATTGGAAATGCAGTTCCAGTGGCTTTGGGAAAAGCAATTGGGAAAAGCTTACTGAAGTCCATTTCTAGCTCATAGAAGAGTTAATTATTTTTTGGCTCTCTGATTATGCTTAATTGGGTCAAAATTGTTTGATTTTTATTTCGCTTGGCATAAGGAAACTGGGGTCAGATGAAACTTATGGCGCATTAATTCTCTTTTTTGGTGCTGAAATTTTGTGCCATTGTTTCAATTAAAACGCACTCACTAGGATTCAAGGATGAACCATGGCTCGCCTTCTTCGAATTGGCCCTGCAGCAATGCCTTAACACGTCATTCAGCGTGGCAATAATCCACAAGTCTGTTTTGCCAGTGATCACGAAACACGAAACATTGGGGTCAGGTCTTGAATTGTAAGAACATTGGGGTCAGGTCTTGAATTGTGAATTTTCTTGAGTAATTAGCTTTATCTGCCCCAGTTTTCGTAAATAATCATTGCCTAGCACTAAAGGATATTGCTAACGCGTTAGCGTCATAAATAAAATTCTTGGGCCTGTGGTTTCTGTGGGGAAAAGACAAAACTCGATTCTGTTGCGCTTTCTCGAATGGTCAGATTCAATTTTCGATGGTTAAGTTTATAGTTGATTCACAATTCAAGACCTGACCCCAGCGGTGCTGTTAACCGGCGTCTGTCAGTTTAGATCTGAGTTACGGAATGGCGTCAGGCCTTACAAGTCACATTTTGAAAGTTAGTTTTGTAACGATAGGGCTAAGCCGCATACCCCAAAAATTCATCCGCCGAGTGAATTCCTTCGCGATCCTGACAGGCTTTAAACAGCCGGAATAAATTCTTAGCGGTAGCATTGCCGCTGGGGCTAACCATGCGACGAAGCCCCGCCTCTTGAATTTGCAAGTTATGTGCGATCTCGGCAAAGGCTTGTGTGCCGTTAAGGTAATCGCGAAGCATGGAGTTACCGACGACGATATCGCCTTCAAGGTAAGATTCCAGAGCCTCTAGCAATAACCCTTTGCGATACGCAGGGTCTTTGCAAAGCTCCATAACGGTATCTTTAAATTCTCGGGTTAAGGCCATTTGAGGTTACCTCATCGTTTACTTTTTTGTGGCGCCTTTATTGTAGGCAGCGCCCTAGATTTTCTAAGCGAGAAAGCTGTATCTCGCTTTCTCGCTCTGTAATCGGTTAAATACGTTTTAGCGGTATCGATAACCGCCTGTTGATCTGATTTATCGCTGCCTGCGAACAATATGATCAACTGTAAGCGCCAAACCAACCACCCACTATACGAATCAATCCTAGGCCAGTAACCTCCCAGCTTTCATCAATAGGAGGTTCACATGAAAAAGCATCGCAGCCAATCCGACTGGCTGACTCTGATCGAGGAGTTCGAGCAAAGCGGATTAACTCAAGCCAAGTTCTGTGCCGAACGTGGGCTCAACGCTAAATACTTCAGCCTGCGACGGACAAAGCTTAAAGCTCGTCCTGAACCAAGTAGGTTTTCCCGAACCGTACTGGCCGAGCCTAAGCCGTCCGGTGAGGCAACGATACACTACGGCTCTGTCGCGGTGAAGCTTCCCGCCGGCGATGTGGACACTATCGCACAACTGGTCAAGGCTTTGGCTGCATGATCCAGTGGCCGGCAGATATTAAGGTCTACCTACACCGCGAGCCGGTAGACTTTCGCAAAGCGATTAACGGATTAAGCGTTATCGTTCAGGATGAGATGGCGATTTCGCCTTTTGATCCTGCGCTGTTTGTCTTCTGCAACAAAAAGCGCAGTCAACTTAAGGTGTTGTACTGGGATGAGACGGGTTTTGCTCTGTGGCAAAAGCGCTTAGAGCGCGATAAGTTTAAGTGGCCCAAGCGCTTGCCGGAAGATCCTGTGGTACTGGATCACGAACAGTGGCAATGGCTCTTGCGCGGGTTTGATATCGCTCAATTAAAACCGCATGAAACGCTGTTTTACCGAGACGTTCGTTGATGAGTTTTGGTAAAATAGCGGCATGTCAGAAATCGCACCGCTTGAACACAAAATCAAAGAGCTTGAAGCGCAACTTGAAGAACAAGAAACGCTTTTAAAAAGCCGTGCGAGTCGCATCAGCACCCTCGAAGAACTCATTAAACAATTTCAACGCAAGCAGTTCTCTGCCAGCAGTGAAAAGCTCTCTAAGGATCAGCTCGATCTAGGGCTGTTCAATGAAGCCGAATCGGCAGAGAAAGGCGAGGCGAGCGAACCCGCTGAAGCCACACAAGAAGACACCATTGATGTCCCGTCTCATACTCGCCGTAAGCAACCACGGGTCAGCCTACCGGCGAACCTTCCGCGTGAAGAGGTGTTGTATGAGTTGCCTGAATCCGAGCGGGTGTGCCCGCACGATGGCGCCGAGCTAAAGGCTATCGGCACTGAAGACCACGAGCAACTGGATATCATCCCCGCCCAGGCCAAGGTGATCGTCCATCGGCGCCAGAAGTACGTGTGCCCTTGCTGCGAAAAGCACCACGTCACCGCCACCAAACCCAAACAGCCCATTGAAAAAAGTATCGCCAGTGCAGGGCTGCTCGCTTATGTGGCTACCCAGAAATACTGCGATGCACTGCCACTGTACCGCCAGAGTGAGATCTTTAAACGCGCCGGGTTAGCCCTGGACCGAACCAACCTTGCCAACTGGATGATCCGTTCGGGGCAGCTGGTGCAGCCGCTGATTAATCTCTTGCATGACAAGCTGTTAGCGCAGCCTGTCATCCACTTGGACGAAACCACCGTACAGGTTCTCAACGAGCCAGGGAAAACCGCTGAGAGCCAAAGCTACATGTGGGTGATGGGCAGCTTCGCTGCCAGTCCCACCGTGCTGTTCCACTACGCCGACTCCCGGCGTCAGTCGGTGCCGCTGGATTTACTCGATGCGAGTGTGGGTGCCATCATGGTCGATGGTTACGAAGGCTATGGAAAAGCGTGTACAGACTACCGCATCACCCGCTTAGGGTGCTGGGCTCACGCCCGGCGCAAATTCATGGACGCCAAAACCGTCCAGAAAAAAGGCAAAGCTGGCAAAGCCGATCAGGGCTTGGCGCTCATCCAAAAACTGTACGCCTTAGAAAAATCCATAAAGGATCAGCCGCCAGATGAGCGCTACCGAAGGCGGCAACAAGAGGCGAAACCCGTCATCAACAAACTGCGAGCCTGGCTGGAAAAAAGCCTGCCTAATGTGCCGCCGCAAAGCGCGATCGGCAAGGCATTACTCTACCTGCATAATCAGTGGGATAGGCTTGTCCGCTATCTGGACGGCGGTGCTTACCCGATCGATAACAACCGGGCAGAGAATGCCATACGTCCGTTTACCGTGGGGCGGAAGAACTGGTTGTTCTCTAATAGCCAGGCCGGTGCCAATGCCAGCGCCAATCTTTATAGCTTAATCGAAACGGCCAAGGCCAACGGCCTGAATCCGTATGATTACTTGAAAGTGGTTTTTAAAGAGCTGCCCAATGCGCAAAGTGTTGAGTCGATCGAGGCGCTACTGCCATGGAACGCTAGCATCAAGTTAAACCAATCATAACCGGGTGGTTGGTTTGGCGCTTACGATCAACTCATCGCCTTCGGTGATGTAATAAATTCGATAACCTGGGCCGTAGTTGATTCTGCGCTCCTGCAAACCATTACCACCTGTAATGGGCTTATGATCGCCAAAGTTTCCAGCTTCCATTTGAGTTACAGCCTTGGTGATTTTTACCTGCACTCTAGTATCTTTGAGCCCCATCAGCCAATCTCGAAATGGCGCTCGGCCATCCTTAACTAAATACTCTTGGGTTTTTCGCTGGATTACCGGCAATACCACAGATCAAACTCCCTTTTGCTCATAATAATAACATATAAGTTATTATTCAACTGTTTTTATGCGATCGTAAGTTTGAGCTTAGCTTATCTAGTGGGATGGTATAAAAGCTAACGACGAAGTAGCGTTGACGTGAAGGGATTCATTAATGCAGCGGGCGCAAGGACGCGCAGGAGCAGCATTGGTTACTTCTTGCCGCATCGCAAGAAGTAACTCGCCCGCGCGGCGACAGAGCGCACCCAACTAGAAAACTGGAACAAGCTAATCTCTAGCTCAAATCCAGAAAGTATAGAGCTTTAAACAAAAAGCGCGCACAGCGCCCTAAACCAAATTCCCAATAGTCCCATCACAAATCGGATTCATCGCCGTCATCCGATCCAACGCCGTGGCATTGCCCAACCCATGCTGCGGAAACAGCGTAGAGAATAAATTCTGCTCCCCGTGCAGCGCCATATAATTCAGCACCAACGTCTCGACCAACAAGTTGACGTTATTGGCCGCTGGGCTTGAGGCGGTTTCGACATCGCCGCTGTTGCGCATAAACCCGAGTTGTTGATGCACTGCTTGCACGGATTCTGAGCCGCCGGCAATAGTGGGGCGGCCATTGGGGTTGTACACCAAAAAGTAGCTGGCGGCGGTTTGTTGGTTGTCGCCGGTCCAAACACCTTTGCCTCGGCCCTCAACGGATTCATCGAGCGTGCCGTTAGAGAATACCGAGCCGTCGGAGAATACATAAATCATTACCGGCACACCCATGCGTGCGGCGTATTCTAGGCAGGCGCCAATGCAGCGGCCGGCGCGTAAGTCGCGAATCTCGCCGGTGGAGCGATCGCCGGTGTGGTAGTCGTAACCGCCCATAGTAATGGTGCCAGCGCCGGCGTAACCGCTCATAACCAGCTTCATTACCGAGGCGGTTTTGCGAAACTCGCTGTCGTTATCGAATTCGTCAAAACTAAAAATACCGCTGGCGCCAACAATGTCGGCATCGGCGATTGGGTCGATGGCAGCGGGGTTGCCAAAGCGGTCGGCAAGGTCGGCGCTTTTAACATAGCCGCAACGCATTAATTCTTTTAGTGCGGCATCGCGGTTGCTGCCGGTATCTATTGCACCCAGTTTGGCATTGCTTAAACGCACCATCGATTCCATTACCGCGACGGTGTCGGATTGGCTTAATAAACTGACTAGATCGCCTACATCCACCAGGCCTGTCACATCGCTTGGGCGGTCGACTTTGGTGGGGCGAGCCTCGGGGTTTAACAACATGGCCGGTGCCATAGAGTTGCCGCCCGAGTCGCTGGCGCGCGAGCCAATTAATGACAGCAGCGAGCCATTGGCGCCGGCGCGATTAATGCCGTACATGGGGTTGTGGGGGTTGTTGCCGGTGTCGTTTTCGGAGCGGGCGGGAATCACCGCGCCGTTAACCGCCGCCACGGTGCCGGGCGCGGCGCGCTCTAAAATACCGCGCAGCATGCCGCTGTCGCTGTGAAACGCTAGGCCCAAATCGCGGTTAACAAAATCGCCGGTGCTGCTGTTGGGGGTCATATCGGCGGGCAGGCCCTGCTTGTTATAGCCGCTGGCCGATAGCGTATCTAGTTGCCCGCCTGGGCCGCCAATCAGTACGTTAGAGCCAGCCATGCTGGCGCCGCCGGCTAGATCGAAGCAGATAAACGGAATTTTACCCGCGCCTTGGCTGGCAATGCCGCAGGCTTGGCGCATGGCGTTTATGTCGGGTGACAGCGCCGCGTTGGCGTTGCCCGCCAGCAAGCTAAGCATAGATGCGCCGGTTAATGTGGCGCCCCCGGCGCGAAACCCTTGGGCAATTAAATCGCGCCGAGTAACGGGCCGGTGATGGCTGTTGAGTTTAAGCGGTGCATCCGGATGCAGAGGCGTGCGATATTTACTCATAGTGCGGTCTGCTCCGTTAGTGAACTAGCATCACGGCGCTGCCAAGGGCGGCGGCGCAGGTGGCTTTGACGGTGGTGGCGGTACGGTCGGCGCTGCAACTGCTGCCGCAGGCGCTCATGGTATCGATTAAGTTGTTTAACTCGGCGCGCAGGGTGGCCGGATTGGCTTGGGTGCTAAGTGCGCCGCCGGTGTCGCCTGCCACTAGGGCGTTAAGCAGCGGGTCGATAATTTGGCTGCGGCCTGTGGCATTAAAGGCGGCGGCCGGAGCGGCGGTAAAATTAAAGCCGGGGAAGAAGTTTGCGCGCTCGCTTGTGTCATTGACCAGTGCGTTGCAGTAAGCCACGGCCAGCTGGGTGATGCCCATTTGCTGCGCCGCGACAAAGGTATCTAGCCCGCTGGTGGTGGGCAGTTGTTGCTCGACTTTGGCGTAGGTGGTTTGCACCGCTGCGTTGGTGTGGTTGATGCCGGTCATGGCTGACAGCGAGGCGTTAATGCTGGCAAAGCTTTTTAAGCCCAAGCTGGGCTGATCGGCAATATCGGCCGGCGGTTGCGGCACCGGTGGCCCGGCCTCGACTCGGGCAAAGGTGTGCTCGCCGAGTAAATCGAAGGTAATAAAGAAGGTGTCCAACTCGCTGCCCTGCTCTAGCGCGACCACGGCACCTTGACGCGATAACGGTTGTATTCCCTCGGTGTATTCGGCGGCGTTAATTTCGCTATCGAGCGCGGCAAACACTTGGCCGACGATGGCCTCGCGGCCGTTAACGCCAATACGAATACCTTTAACGGCTACGGTGGGGATGGGGTCATCGCTTAAGCGGGTAAAAAACGGTTCGCTAAACAAGTAGCTGTAATCGTCAAACTGCTGCACCTGAAACACGATGTAGGCATCGGTGACGTTAATTAAATCGCTAATGCTAAACAGCAGGTAGTAAGTCTCGCCAACGCCTGCGGCGAAGTTGCTGGCAATAGCCTCGCTCGATAACGCACGATTGTGAATCGCCAAAAAGCGCAGCGCGCCGTTCCATAAACGGTCGGACGAAACTTCGTTGCCAATTACCAGCGCAAAGCTTGGGTCCCACTCGTTCAGGTTGCCGGCGGCGATAGGATCGGTATCGCCGGTAAATTCGCCATCGACGTAAATGCGGCGGCCACCCACCGGATCAAAGGTGATGACCACGTGTTGCAAGCTGGCTTGGGCGCGCTCGTCGGCATCCAGCGTGTTGAGCGCCGGCATACCGTTGCCATCGGTGCTGGAGCTGCGATGGTAGTGGGTGTAGTTATACAGATTTTGATCTAACGCAAAGTTGCGCACTTGGGTGCTGCCCGAGTAGCTGACAATGCGGGCGTCCTCTTGGCTGATGTTGGAGGGAATGACCCACGCCTCGATGGAGTACTCGCCGGTGCTGCTAATTTGATCGAACAATTTACGGCTGGGTAAGGTTGATGCCTGGGCTTTGCCGTTGTTAATGCGCAGCCCCCAGCTGGATAGCCAGTCGACATCGCCATACAGGGTTAAATCGGCGGCGGGGTTAACACCGCTGGTGTCGTAGGCGGTGCTGCCACTGCCGGTTTTAAATTCGTAGCGCGCTATTACGTAGTTATCAACACGGCCGTTAGCGCTGGCGGCCGTGCCGTCGCCTAGTTGCAGCGCTTTGCTGGTGACCAGTGCGGGGTCGATCTCGGTGACCGGCACCAGATTGGCAAACGCGGCAATGGCGTCGGTCATGGCGCTGGCATCGCTGGCGCAAGAGCTGCTCCAGCAGTTGTGCGATTCGGCCGCGAGCCGCTCAACTAACCGCGAGCGGGCTGGGTCATCCAACCGCATGCGGCTGCGGGCGGCCTCGTATGAGGTTTGCACATCGGCGCTGCCAATATAGGGTTGCTGCATTAAGGGTGCACCCTCGGCGTGGCAGCTGCTGCAAAACTGGCTGACTAGCGGGTACACGGTGGCGGCGTAATCGCTGTTATCGGCAGGAAAGTTTTTACTGCCGCCCACTTCTTTAATCTCGGGGGCGGTGAGGATGATCTCGTTGCTGATGCTGCCAGCGGCGGCGGCCCACTCGGTAATATAGCCGGTAATAATATCGGCGCAGGCGGTATCACTATCGAGCCAACAGTTGTGGCCACCGGCTACTTTGCTGACCATGCTGGACAGCTGCGGGGTGTGTAAATCGACCAGCGGTACGGCCGCTTGGTAGGCTTGGTTGATGTCGTCGGTGCGAACAAACATAGGGCTGTTGCCGCCCACCACATGGCAGGCGCCGCAGCGCTCGGCGAGCGCTAGGTTATCCCATAGGTACAACTTAAAGTTTTGCACGTCTTCGGTGAGTGGCGCGGGGCCGTTATAAACAACCCCTGGATTGCCGGTGTTATCGCCCACGTCGGGTGGAACGTTGCTGCTGGTGGCTTCGCCACTGCCAGAGCCGCAGCCAACAAGAGCGGCCGCGGCGATGAATCCGAGCATTGATTTAGACAAAGTATTTATCCGAGCCGCCATGTTATTCACCTTTGCAGTAGTCGGCGGTGTCGATAAACACCTGTTTTAAGTTGTAGCCACTGGCGGCAAAAGCGGCGCTGGCATTGCTAACCAGTGCGCGGTCGGCGGCGTTGCCGGGTTTGCGCAGGCAGACTTGAGTAAACACTTTTTCTACTTGGCAACTGGCAAAGGCGCCGGTGTTGGCCAGCTCGCGGCCCAGGCTTTTGGCGCCACTGCCGCTGCCGGCTAAGGTTGGGTCCCATTCGAGAATAGCATTGGGCCCCTCGCGCCAGTAGTTTAGCCAGTTGTCGTTGGGGGTAATGTAGCCCGGCGCAAAAGTGCGGGCGTTAATATGATATTTAGCTTCGGTGCGGTTGCCGGTTACCGGATCGGTTGTACCATCGCTGTTGTAGTGGATCGCACCGCGCTCGGCATCAGGGTCGGTGTTGGCATCGTATTCGTAATCGTAGTAGGCAAACGCTTGCGCCATTGGGTCCATGCCGGCGTGGCAGCCAACGCAGTTATTTAAAAACACGCGACTGTCACCGCCGGGGCTGCGGCTGATATCTTGGCGAACTCGATCGGGGGTGCGGGTAACGTCGTGTACTTGTTCTAAATCGCGACATAAATGATTGAGCAACGTAAAGCGGAACATCGCGCGGTTGGTGCCGGCGATAAAAAACGCCTTAGCGGCAGCGCGGCTGGTTATTACTCCAGCGGTGGCGGCGGCGGGTATGTCGGTTAGTTGCGATTGTGTTTGCCGTACCAGCGATTCGCCCAGTTTGGCGTCGCTGTCTTGCAGCGCTTGGTAGTGGGCGTTGTCGTTAGGGCTGTAAGCGGGCAGCCCTAAGCTGGCGTCGCCGGTGTACAGTACATCGGCGACCAGTACATCGCGAAAATCCGCTTCGTCGCGTATCAGCCCCATCACTGTGGCCGTGTAATCGTTGAGCGGGGCAAAGGCGGTCATATCGCGGTTGGTCCAGGGCGTTACCCAGGTTTTTAAGGTGGCGCGGTAAAAGCCGTCGTTGTCCATCGCGATGCGCACCGCTTGCGCGGTATCGCCACTGCTAATGAGTTGGCTCATTTGTGTTAGTACAGCGGGGCTGGGCGGTACTCCGGCGATGCGCGAGTGTATGGTCAACGCTTGTTCGCGGGGGCCGGCTGTGGCCGTGGCGGCGAGTAAACTTAGGCTTAACGCTAGAGCGCAGTGGCGTAAGTTAAGAGGCGAACAGAGCGGCATGGGTGGCTCCAAATGGTTTGATGCTGTGGCAGTTGCTGGGTTTGTGTTTTAATCTAGGTCTTGCAAGTTGTGGCTTATTATAGGCGGATTAACGCTCAAGCCTGTGTTATTCGGCCGTCTGTGGGTGTCTACCCAATCACAGATTAGCAAGATCGTAACAAAAGTTTATATAAATTGAGATGCTCAGCGTCCGTGTTGGCACACAGCGTGACTGGCGACAAAGATTTATTGTCGCGATTGCCGGACAATCAACCTTTGTACCCAGCTAGGATGGTCAATGACAACACACGCTGTAACGCCGCCGCTTATATCGCCTTCGGATGCCTTGTCGCGGGTTTGTGCTCGCCGTTTCATGTCGGCCTCGTTACTTGCCGTTTTATTGGCCGGTTGTGGCGGCGGTGGTGGCGGGCCTAGCGGTTCGGGCCAGGCGCCGGACCCAGTGGTAAAAGATATTCCCATTGCCTACATCGAGCGGCCGCTTCCGCGCAATGATGATGGCGAGCTGTTGCCGTTAATACCGACTGGGCGCGATGAGTTTACCCCTGGGGCGCGCTTATGGATTAAAAACCGCGCCACCGATAGCGCCCTGGCCATTAATATCACCGATCAAGCCTTTGCGGCAGGTGCCGAGTACGATGTTAAAGATTTAAGCGCGCACCCCGATGGTGACCGGTTGTTGTTTGCTATGCGTGCGCCCGAGATAGAGGACGCGCCCGACGAAGATCAGCCCACTTGGAATATCTGGGAGTACGACTTATCCAGCAGTGAGCTGCGGCGCGTGATCAGCTCGGATATTGTTGCCGAGACCGCCGATGATATATCGCCACGCTACCTACCCGATGAGCGCATCGTATTTTCATCGACCCGCCAAATACGCAGCCGCGCGTTACTGTTAGATACCAACAAACCTCAGTATGCCGCCGAGAGCGAATCGGGCGATGGCGCTGCATTTGTATTGCACAGCATGTCTGCTGCCGGTGAAGATATTCGGCAAATTAGTTATAACCAGGGCCACGATTGGGACCCGCTGCTGCGCGACGATGGCCAGCTGCTGTACACCCGCGCCGATAGTTACCGCAATAACCGCATCAGCTACTACACCAGTAACCCCGATGGCACCGATGTGCGCCCCCATTACGGTTACCACACGCGGGCACAAGAGGACACGCCGTGGTTGTTTAACCCAGAGCTAATGCCAGATGGACGGTTGGTGGGTATTTACAAACCGCGTGATGAGCTGCCGGGCGGCGATATGGTCGCCATTGATACCCGCGAGTACGTTGAAGATGACCAAACGGTGCTGGGTTTTGAGGGCGATGCGCTAGATAAACTGACGGTGTTGCCGGTGATGATTGATGGCAGTATCTCGCGGCACGGTTATTTTTCGGCATTAGCGCCGCTGTTTGATGACACCAACCGTTTACTGGTGAGTTGGAGCCAGTGCCGTTTGGACGAGATCGACCCAGATACCGGTGACTCCCGCTATGTGCCCTGCACCGATGACAATTTAGCGGCCGAGTACGAGGCCGCGCCACCGGTGTACGGATTGTTTATTTATAACCTAGACGACAATTCGCAACAGCCGGTGATTGTGCCGACCGAAGACGTTATTTACACCGATTTAGTGGTGCTGGGCCCCCGCCCAACCGCTGCCACCACAGATAACCCCACGGTGCCGTCACACGCTCAAGAAGGCTTGGGGGTGCTGGATATTCGCAGTGTTTATGATTTAGATGGCGTGGATACCAGCGGCGTGGGTATCGATACCCTGAGTGATCCGGGTCAAACTGTAGCGGCGGCTCGCCCTGCCCGTTTTTTACGTTTAGTGGGCGCGGTATCGCAACCGCCGCGAGACATTAAACAAGTGCCGGGCAGTGCCTTTGGTGTCAGCAGCGCTCAGGGTATGAAAGAGATTATTGGTTATGTGCCGGTGGCGCCCGACGGTTCGGTGCACGCTTTGGTGCCGGCCGATACCGCCTTTACGATTTCGGTGCTTGATGCCAGCGGTATGCGTATTAGTCCGCGCCACCAAAATTGGTTACAGGTGCGTCCCGGCGAGACGTTTAGCTGTAATGGTTGCCACCAGCGCGACTCGCAAGTGCCCCACGGGCGGCTTGATGTTGGTCCGGTGGCGTTAAATGCCGGTGCGGCGACCAGTGGTTTAGCGTTTGCTAATACCGAGCCGCAATATGTGGCCGAGATGGGCGAAACAATGGCCGAGGTTTACGCCCGCATTGTCGGCGCACCAAAGCCGCAGGTCGATTTAGTGTACAACGATGTCTGGACAGACCCTGCTGTACGCGCCAAAGATCCAAGCTTTAGTGTCCGTTATAGTGAGCTTGCCGACGTACCCGATCCCGCGCGAGTACCCACCAGTGCCGCTTGCCAGCAACAGTGGAGTGCGGCGTGCCGAGTGACGATTGCCTACCCGACACATATTCAACCGCTGTGGCAACAGCCGCGCATAGTGTTCGCTGACGATAACAGTGTGTTGGCTGATAACACCTGCACGAGTTGCCATAGCCCAGCGGATGCCGATGGCCTTGTGCAGATTCCCGCCGGCCAGTTAGACTTAAGCGCGACTGAGACAGATACTGATCAGCTCGTGTCGTACCAGCAACTTATGCGCACCCGCTTTGAGTTAGAGTTGCTAGACGGTGTGCTGCAAGAGCGCTTAATCGCCACCGGTGAGTTTGCCACCGATGAAGATGGCGAGTTGATACTGGATGCCGAAGGCAACCCAATACCGCTGTTTGAGCGCGTACCTATTAGCCAAATTTTGTCGTCCGGCGGCGCCTTTGCCAGTGGTCGCTTTTTTAACCGATTTACCGAGTTTGATCCCATGGAAGATACCTTTGATCACCGTGGTTTAATCAACAATGCCGAGCGCAAGTTACTGGCGGAGTGGTTAGATATCGGCGCGCAATACTATAACAACCCATTTGATGTGCCCGAGTAATGCTTAAACGTTTAGCGCTACTAAGCCGCGCCGCACTTGCATCCACCTTATTTGGCTTGCTCGTGGTCGCTGCATCTGCACCGGCAGTGGCCGATTGGTTTGATGCCGAGCCGCCGCTGGTGGTGACGGTGGACAGTGCTTACATCGATGTCTACACCGGCCCCGGGCGCGGTTACCCGATTTTTCATGCGCTGGAATATGGCGAACCTATTACCCTATTAAAAAGCCGCGCCGGTTGGATAAAAATTGCAACTGAGCGCGGTTTAAAAGGTTGGGTTGAGCGCAGCGCTATGCAATACACTTTGGGGCCCGATGGCCAAACCCCAGATTTTACCGATGAGTACCGCTCCGATGCGGTGGTGGGCCACTTTGAGTTGGGCGCCGCGCTGGGTGATTTTGGCGGTGCCGATTCTGTCGCTATGAGTTTGGGCTACCGCTTTACCCGCAACCTGACTATAGAGGCGAGCTATTCGCAGCAGGCCGGACAATTCTCTGACAGTGAAATTATTGGCGCCGGTTTATTGCATCAACCGTTTCCCGAGTGGCGAGTATCGCCGTTTTTACGCATGGGCGCGGGAATGATAAAAGTTAACCCCAGCGCAACCTTGGTAGATACCGAAGATCGTGAGGACTCTGTGTTGCAGGCGAGCCTTGGCGCTTATGTGTATTTGTCGCGGCGCTTTTTTCTGCGCGCCGAATACATAAACCATTATCTGCTAACCACCCGCACTAATAATGAAGAGGTTTCCGAATGGCGAGTTGGCTTCAGCGTTTTCTTTTAAATAGAAAGTTTTTAGCTAAAAAGGTATTCACTAAGCGAGCTTTAACGGCGCTGTTGATAACCGCACCGATATGGCCGGCCGCCTCGGCGCTGGCGCAGCAGGATGATCCACTTGAACCTATAGTGGGCGCCGACATTGAGCGCCGTCAAATTACCGAGGATATGCTCGATACCGAGAACTTTGAGATCGGCATCTATGGTGGCGTGTTGGGCATCGAAGATTTTGGCAGCAATAGCGTATTGGGACTAAGCCTTGCTTACCATATTAGCGAAGATTTTTTTGTCGAAGCTATTTACGGCGTAAGCGAAGCGCAAAAAACCAGCTACGAGCTGTTAAGTGGCGCGGTTGAATTGTTAAATGATGCAGAGCGCGAGCTGACTTACTACAGTTTAGCGGTGGGTTATAAAGTATTGCCGGGACAGGTGTATGTAAGCCGTAATATGGCTTTTAATACCCATTTTTATATTACGGCAGGGGCTGGTAATACCGAGTTTGCCGCTAATCGTTATGCCACTTACTCGCTGGGTGCGGGTTATAAAATTTACTTAACCGATATGTTTGCGGTAGATATTGGCATGCGTGATCACATGTTTAGCCATGAATTGTTTGGCGAAAGCCGAAAGACCAATAATTTTGCAGGCCGTATTGGCCTATCTGTATTTTTTTAGGAGCTTTGCATGAGCGTTGCAGTAAATACTTTTGTAAAACCACTGCGAGTGGTGAGTGTTGGTTTGTTATTACTTGGCCAATTGTTTTTTTCGGCACACGCTGCCGAAGCGGTAGGCACTAAAGCGCCAGACATCACTTTAAAAAGTAATCAGGGTAGTAATGTGCGCTTGGCTGAGCAGCGCGGCCAAGTCGTGATGTTAAATTTTTGGGCCAGCTGGTGTGCACCTTGTCGTAAAGAGATGCCGCTACTGGACGCGTTACACCAGCGCTACGAAAGTGCAGGCTTTGTACTTTATGGCGTTAATGTTGAATCCGATGCAACTGCAGGCGATAAGCTGATTAAAGATCTAGGGGTTGGTTTTCCGATCTTGTACGACCCTGAAAGCATCGCCAGTAAACTGTACAGCGTCGATGCCATGCCCACCACCGTGGTCATTGATCGTAATGGTGTGATTCGCTACGTTAATCGCGGCTATCGCGCGGGCGACGAAGAAAAGTATCGCGCGCAAGTTAAAGAGCTGATTCGCGAATGAATATTGCCCCGCTTGCACGCGTGAGCTTAGTGCTACTGGCTCTGGGTGCTTGTGCCTGCACGCCCTGGGTAAAACCCTACGAGCGTGAGCACTTGGCCGATCAGGTGATGAGCTTTGATCGCGACCCTATTGCGGCGGGTTATTTACATCACGTATACGAGGCGCGCGAGGCCGCGCGCGGTGCAGAGGGTGGCAGTGGAGGCGGTTGTGGTTGTAATTAATAGGTTAATGCGGGGCATTGCTGCTTTATTACTGTTGCTGCCGTTACTTACCACCGCCGAGGTATTGCAGCCGGACCGCTTAGATGTGATGTACCACAGTTACGACGGCGGTGGTGCCACGATTGATGGGCCGTCAGTCTTAGTGCGTAAAAATATTGCCGATACTGTTTCTATCTCGGCGGGATACTATGTGGATATGGTGTCTAGCGCCTCAATTGATGTACTTGCTACCGCCAGTGAGTATTCCGAAGAGCGCACCGAGTATTCTATTGGCCTGGATTATCTACACGATAAAACCTTAATGAGCCTGGGTTATACCTCTAGCACCGAGAGCGACTACGAAGCCGAGACGGTTAGTGCCGGTGTTAGCCAAACATTTTTTGGCGATTTAACCACCCTAAGTATGGGGCTGAGTTTTGGTGAAAACTTGGTGGGTGTTAATGGCAATGAAGATTTCTCGGCCAGTGCGAAAAATTATCGCTACCGCTTAAGCTTGTCTCAGGTATTAACTAAATCGTTAATTGCCGTGGTTAGTGCCGAATCGATTATAGATGAAGGCTTTTTAAATAACCCTTACCGTCAAGCGCGTTATAAAGACAGCAGCGTGCCACGGGGTTATAGCTACCAGAGTGAAGTGTATCCATTAACTCGCAACTCCGATGCTTTTAGCGTACGGGGTATTTACTATTTGCCGTGGCGCGCGTCAGTGCGTGCCGATGCCCGCTACCACGATGATAGTTGGGGTATCTCGGCCACCAACATAGAGCTGCGTTATTTACACACCGTGGGCCAAGATTGGTTGGTTGAGGCTAAATACCGCGCTTACAGTCAAAGCCAAGCTGATTTTTATTCGGACTTGTTTCCCTTTCGCGATGCGCAGAATTTTTTAGCGCGCGATAAAGAATTAAGCGAATTTAGCTCTAACAGTTTTGGTTTGGGTGTTACCTACACCCTGCCCGAGCGTTGGCTATCGATATTTGAAAAAAGCACCGTTAACTTGTATTGGGATAATTTTCAGTTTGATTACGACGACTTTCGCAATGTGCTCGATAGCGAAGCCGCCGTTGGCGAAGAATCCTTGTATGGCTTTGATGCCAACGTGATTCGGTTGTATTTTTCTTTTTGGTATTAACCGCTGGGTGTACTTTACCGTCGGTTATTAGTTTTTGCGAAAATAACCGCTCAGGCGTTGCAACCTAGTTCTTCTCTGCTGCTCCTCCGGTGTGGGCCAGTGCGATTTTTTGCTTTCACATTGTGCTATACCATTGGTTCCTAAACGCAAGCGCCAGCGCTGCGCTGTAGCGTAGCCCTGATCGAGATCTGAACACACCAATAACAGATTGTAGTCGTGTTGTTTTTCGATGGGGTGAGCCTGAACCGTAGAGGTCAGGTCATCTGGATCTTCCCAGGCGAAGAGTTTGTTCCTGGTGGCTTGAATCATTTCGCACAGCTCTTCGCAGTTTAAACTAATACGCTCTTGTATCTGATTTTGCTCGAGTGAGGTTTTATCCAAATTTAACACCGAGCGATAACAGATAATTTGCCGCTCCTCAATGGTGGTGGTCCACTTGTCGGTACAGTCGATTATCTGTTGCGAGAGCTCGGGTCGTTTGCGGTAGTCTAGCCAAGCCTTTTGTAGTGCCAATAGTTTGCTGGTGTAGGGCATGAGTAAGCGCAGTTTCCAGCGCGGTTTGTCTTTGCGTAGCCAATTGGTTGCACTATCAATAATGTCGTCGCGCAACACATCGCGAAGTGCATAGATCAGTGCGATACCTAACAGTAGTGCTAGCGATAATTGTTGGTGATCGTCACGCAGGTTGAACAGCAGATAAGTGAACAGCGACATGACGAACATGGTGGAGGCCGCTTTAACCAACTTGCGCGTACCGGCACCTAGTTCGGTCACTTTAGAGCGCAGTACCACGGGAAACTCTAGTAGCCGTAGGTACAAATTCATACGGTTCCACACCCGAGTGGGTGTGCCGCGAAAGTCGACTAGGTATTTCATCTCGCGGCGGTGAGAATACTCCAGTTGTAGAAATTCCTGAATTGCATCTTTGAGCTCTTGATCTAACTCAGAAAATCCCTCGAGTGTTTTACATTCCAGTAAAAACTGCTCGGCATGCCAAGAAAAATAAACATCCACCAGCCTAAAGTAACGCTGTTGATTACTTTGTTCGGGGGTAGATTGACGCAGCCGTTGGGAAAAATTCTGGATCAAGCGCAGGGCGCGTTTTAGCGGGTCGGCGGTAAGCTCGGCATTTTGGATTTGCTGACGTAAGCGGTCGACCGAGGCCCGGTATTGAAACAACCAAGAGCCATACATGATTTCGTAGTGTGGCGAGAGCAAGGCGAATGCGCTACCGGCTTTACCTATCCGGTCTTTATCGGGCAGCCCCAGTAAGCCAAAGCGATGCTCTAGAGAGTTGAAGAAGAATTGTTGCTCGGTCAGTGTTCGAGAAGAAAATCGCTCTTCATGAGGAGTGAATAGATACAGCTCGACTTTATACTGCCCCGGCTTTTTTAATGTGCGGGCCAGCTGCAAACGGTAATCACCTTTGCGTTTTAATGTAAACACGGTACCCCCTATAGCCTCAGATAGCTTATGACGATACCGAGACATTTGTCGGGCGTCCACATAAATGATGAGTGTTAGAGCGAAGGCCAGTAAAATGTATAGAATTAAACCATAAACCTTAAGTTTTTAGCCGCCCGATTTGATCGGCCGCTAGGCTTACCTAATGAACTTATGAATGGCGACAAAGCTCAATCATTGGCCCCGAAGCACCATTGACAATAGGCAGAAAAAGAGTGCCTTCAGAGCCGCGCCCCAAGCCTTTCGTCCACCACACGAATTCGCTGTTAACGTAACGCGAGCCGCTGCCAGAAACCGCAATCTTCATATCGTACTGAATGTTTTTGTATTGGATGACGGCCGAGTCGTGGGTGACGTAGGTGGCTGTAATGGTTTCGTCACTATTGCAGCGATAGTGATGTACCGTTGTTGTCGCAGTACTTGGCTGGTAACGTACACAGGCCGATAAAAGTAAAAACACGGTGAATGTTAGAGGTGCGATAGCAACTTGCATACAAGTGTTCGTTTTGAGTGGATGGTGCTAGATGTCTAGATATGTAGTGCTTAGATATCCGGTCGAGATCAATTACACCAGAACTTGCCGAGTGTTGGCAATGTAGTAATGAATCTGCTGCTCTACCTTGCTGTCAATCATCTGCTCTGGACGTCGATCATTGGGGCAAGGCATCTTGGGCGTTGTGCCAAACAGGCGGCAGATTAAGGGGCGTTCACCATACACGGTGCAACCATTGGGCCCTAGGTGAACGCAGTTGTAATCATTTAATGCCGCATCGTGCTCCGCTTCAGTTTTAACCGGTAGGCGTGACATCTCCTCAGATGAGGTGGTTACCGGGCCGCAGCAATCATGGCAGCCTGGGACACATTCAAATGACGGAATCTGTTCGCGTAAACGCGCAATAATATTTCGGTTGTCGTTCATTGATTGTCTTCTGTTTTTCTGGTCGGTGCATTTTACACCAAATACCCATTTTAAGTCCGGCGCAGTGTTAGGGCGGTATTGGGTTGGTATAAATATCGAATTCCTCTAAACTCGTGACAATAAATATAAAGTATAGGGTTTACTATGGAATTGCTTGCTGTTGTAGCGACTATCGTTCTGCTGATTGTTTTAATTGTCTGGTTAAAGCTTCACCCCTTTTTGGCCTTTTTGGTGTCATCCTTATTTGCCGGCTTGATGCTTGGCTTGCCCGCCTCTGAGATCCCATCTGTTGTTGAGGCTGGTATAGGAGGCACCCTGGGTGGGTTGGTGACTATTGTTTGCTTGGGGGCGATGTTCGGCAAGCTGGTGGCGGCCAGTGGCGCCGCGCAAAAAATTGCTGAAGTTTTGATGGCGGCCTGTGGTGATAAGTACATTACCTGGGCGCTGATGCTGACCGGCTTTATTGTGGGGATTCCTCTCTTTTACAACGTCGGGTTTGTGTTGTTGGTGCCGTTGGTTTTTTCGGTGGTGTATCGCTCGGGCTTACCGGCGGTATATTTGGGTATTCCGCTGTTGGCCGCGCTATCGGTGACACACGGATTTTTACCACCCCACCCGTCGCCCACAGCTATGGTGCCTATGTTTGATGCCGATATGGGCAAAACATTACTGCTGGGGTTGGTAGTGGCATTGCCCACTATGATACTTGCAGGCCCGCTGTTTGCTAAAACACTTAAAAGCATTAAATCAGAGCCTTTAAAAACCTTTATACCTTCGGATAAATCGTCAGAACAGTTGCCGAGCGGTTTGAATTGTTTTGTGACGGCGTTACTGCCGGTTATTTTGATTGCCAGCTCAACGGTATTGCCCGATTTGGCGACAACGCCACAACAAGAATCACTGTTACGGTTTGTCAGTCACCCGTTGGTGGTTATGCTGTTGGCGTTGATGATTGCAAGTTACACCTTGGGGGTTCGTCGCGGTACCTCGATTGCGGCGCTGATGAATCACTATGGTGAAGCGGTAAAAGATATTGCGGTCATTTTGTTGATCGTGGCCGGTGCCGGGGCGCTAAAACAGGTGTTTATTGCCAGTGGTGTCAGTGTAACGATTGCCGATGTATTGCAGGGCGTCAATATTAATCCGTTGTTGCTCGGCTGGTTAATTGCGACGGTTATTCGTATTTGTTTAGGTTCGGCTACGGTTGCCGGGCTTACCGCGGCGGGTATTATGGTGCCGGTGGTTAGTGCTACCGGAGTAGATGCTAATTTAATGATTTTAGCGATTGGTGCGGGAAGTTTAATGTGCTCGCATGTTAATGATTCTGGATTTTGGATGTACAAAGAGTACTTTAATTTGAGTATTAAACAGACCTTGCTGTCGTGGACTTTGATGGAATCTATTGTGGGTGTGGCAGGTTTAACCGGCGTGCTGTTGCTTAATGCGGTTCTTTATTAATATGAGCCATACATGCCAACATTCATAAATATTTTTGTTGATTGAATGGTTTAACCTATTGTTTGTGACTAAACGCCCTGTGCCGATTGGCGTGCAGGGCGTTTAAACTTAAGAGTTAGCTTGTTTTTAAGCTTGAGAGTTAAAAACTACCGGCTCTTTTTGAGTGCTCTTAACTACGACTGTTCCTGCCAATTTATCGTGCCAGCCTTGTTTTTTCTTATCGATTCCTACCCAAATTATGCCAAGAAGAAAAGGGATGGTGGCGACATAATAACCTAAGTATCGGCCAAGCAGCCGACCGGGTGAAACCGCCAGCCCTGTTTTGGCGTCGACTATTTTTAAGCGCAGAGCCATTTTCCCCGGTGTGGCCGATTTATAGACCCAAAAAATAAGTACCGCTAGCGCGGGTAGAATGTAGTTGAGCATTAGGTTCCAGAAATCATAGGGAGGTGTATCGCCTAGCCAATATTCTTTGCCGTAGATTAAGGTTAATATAGGCAGGATAATGATCATTATTAAAAGTGTATCAATCAGCGCGGCCGCAACTCTAATCCAAAATCCTGCGTATTCTAAATCTTTCATTTTTTACTCCTAAAGGTTTAATACTCTGTAAACATTTAGAGTATTTTTGGGCTGTTATTGACTAAAAATATTAGCTCCAAGCGTTATCCACATTAATATTACCGCAATAAAATTAATGCTAAAGATCGTGCCCCGAAGCCGAATGTTAGTGGTAAATATTTGAATGATGCTATGCGCTATCCGACCAAATATAAAGAGCCAAGCACAGTATAATTGGCTGGATTGATAAAGCTCTGGGCGACAAACAACAATGATGCACGCGGCATAAAATAATACCGGCCATTCGAACTGATTGGAAAGGTTGGCGCTTACCCTTAACTCCATGCTGGCGAAAGGGTTGCTGCCGTCAGTATTAGCCGCTATTCCCCACACCTTAGGGGCTCGCATAACCGTCAGCAAAACATACAGTAGTGCAACCAGTAATATGTGGACTAACATAGGTAAGAGTAATAATTTGTCCATGAATAAACTCTACTTTATGGTTGATCTGGCCGTAATTGAGCCCCGCAAGATTGTGACAAATACGCCGTTAAACACGGCGGTTTATGTGTTGCGTATGCTACAGGCTGTAGCCCTTAATCGTACTCGTGGCACGTGTTGATGCCAAGCTGACAATGAGCTTGCTGGTGTCTGCGGTATTCAATCGAGCACTCGATGCTCGTCCTTTTGTGATCTGCTGTTGCAGTGCTTAGCGGGCAGAGATCGGGCTAATTTCAACTATCTCCTCTGTTGTACTACTCAAACCCTAACAACTTAGGGTATTATTGACTATAAGCGCGTAACAACTGGCCCAAGCGGCCATTTTACGCCGTTGGCTGCTTGTGACGCGCATCTATAGTGTTTATGATCGGTACGTGTCTGCCGGAGTTTTCGGCCCGAGCCATAGACCGCGTAATACACATATTGCGCTAATAACATAATTAATAATTAGGTATTCTCCATGAATAATTCAGTCAGCTCTGAACAGGGCAGTACAGGATTTATTATTTTCATCAGTGTTATCGCCACGATAGGCGGTTTTCTGTTTGGCTATGACAGCGGTGTTATTAACGGTACGGTTAAAGGCTTACAGATCGCCTTCGACTCTGAGTCAGCCGGTACTGGGTTTAGCGTCTCATCGATGCTGCTCGGTTGCGCCGCCGGTGCTCTGTTTGCTGGTCGTTTGGCGGATCGTTACGGTCGTAAAGCGCTGTTAATTATCTCGTCGGTACTGTTTATTATTTCAGCCTGGGGTTCGGGTGTTGCCGGCTCTACCGGTGAGTTTGTGGTGTATCGCATTTTAGGTGGTTTGGCTGTAGGTGCCGCCTCGGTAATGGCGCCGGCTTATATTAGTGAAGTAGCGCTGGCGCGCTATCGCGGTATGCTGACTTCGGTACAGCAAATTGCGATTATCTCGGGTCTTACCGCGTCTTTCTTTAGTAACTACTTTTTGGCCGAGTCGGCCGGCGGCTCGACCGCTGAGTTTTGGCTGGGTTATGAGACCTGGCGTTGGATGTTCTGGGTTGAGCTGATTCCTGCCGGTATCTTCTTTATTGCCTTGTTGGCAATACCCGAGAGCCCACGCTTTTTGGTGGCCAGTGGCAAAACCGAGAAAGCCCGTGAAGTACTGGTGCGTTTGTATGGCACGGTAGATGGCACGGCTAAGTTAACTGAGATTGGCGATTCGATGGCCGCTGATCATCACCGTCCGCGCTTTTCCGATCTTATCGATAAAACGGCAGGCCGTGTTCGCCCTGTGGTGTGGATCGGTTTGGGCTTGGCAATTTTGCAACAGTTTGTCGGCATTAACGTGGTGTTCTACTACGGTGCAGTATTGTGGGAGGCCGCAGGCTTCACTGAGAGCCAAGCGTTGTTGGTAAATGTGTTGTCCGGTAGTATTAGTATTGCCGCCTGTTTTATTACCTTCTTCTTAGTGGACAAAATTGGCCGTAAACCATTGTTGTGGTTTGGCTCGGCCGGTATGGCGATTAGCTTAAGTGTGGTTGCCTACGCCTTTTCGGGCGCACCCGTTGATGCTGCCGGCAACTTGCAGTTATCGGACGATGCAGGCTTAACCGCGTTGTTTGGCGCTAATGCTTACGTATTTTTGTTTAATTTATCTTGGGGCCCTGTGGTGTGGATTATGTTGGGTGAGATGTTCCCCAACCAGATTCGCGGTTCGGGTCTTGCTATTGCAGGTCTGGCTCAATGGTTGGCTAACTTCCTGATTACTTGGAGTTTCCCCATTATGTTGGCGGGTATTGGTTTGTCCGCGGCCTACAGTATTTACGCCTTCTTTGCGGCCTTGTCGGTGTTCTTCGTGATCTTTATGGTGCGCGAGACCAAAGGCAAAGAGCTGGAGGAGATGGAGTAACCGCTCTGACTTGATTAAAAAGCCACCTTCGGGTGGCTTTTTTGTGTCCATAGGGTTCTCTATTTGTTGAGCCCTGCATCTAATTGCCTAGTGTGAGCGTCTATTAGGAAGTTATTTTTGATCCATAGTCATCGCTCGTTGTTGTTGAGTTAATTAGACTTAGAAAGATAGGGGAGTTAATCGTGGACAGCTTAGTGCCGTTATTTGCTATTTTTATGGTGTTTTCTACTCCAATTATGTGTCTTGGCATCTTGATGGTTGCGTTAGAGCGACGCAAACGATTACAGCTCGAGATCATTAATCGTTTGATCGAAGGCGGGCAGCCGGTGCCTGAGTCGCTGTTTACTGGTGCAACTAAAGCTACCGGGGGCGACCCTTTATATCGCCGCAGCTTGTACCTACTGTGGGTCGGCGGAGCGGCGTTTGTTGCGCTGTTTTTTGCCGCAGGGCTAGATGTTGCGGTGTTGGCATTGATACCGATTGCCATGGGGGCGGTTAATTATAAGCTTTGGCAAGATTCACGTGCCGAGCAAGCCCGCGACGGCGAATAAACTCCTGATGGAACTCAGTGACGAGATTCTAATTGAGCGCGTCGTTAAAGGACGTGACCGGCACGCCTATAGCCAGCTGGTGCTGCGCTATCAGTCGCGCCTGCGTCAAGCGCTGCGCCAGCAGTGCGCTGGCGATCACGCTCTGGCAGACGATATCGCGCAGGATGCGTTTATAAAAGCCTACCACGCACTGCCCGGCTTTAAGCGGCAGTCGGCGTTTTTCACTTGGCTGTATCAAATAGCCCGCAACAGTTTAATGAGCCATTATCGGCGTAATATTCCCGAGCCGAACAGTGAGTTGGTCGAGCGCACGCAAGCGCAACTGACAAGCGGTGGGCCGGCTATGGATGGGCGCGATTTAAATCGCGCTATGGTGCAGCTGAGCGCGCCTCAGCGCGAAGCGCTGCACTTAACCTATCGGCTTGGCTACAGTAATGAAGAAGCGGCACAGCTAATGAAATTACCTCTAGGTACAATTAAATCCCACGTTTTACGCGGCAAGACTAAACTTAAAACGATACTGCACGATTGGCAGCAAGAGGTGTGCAATGAGCGCGGATAAACTAGACATTTGGCTTGAGCAAACGCTTGCCGAGCAAGAGCCATATTTGGATGACGATGGTTTTAGTGCTGCGGTAATGGCGCGCTTGCCGGTGCCTGTTAGCCGGCGTCGGTTGTTGTGGGCTAACGTTAGCGTTGCTGCGGTAGTGATGTTATTGGTCGCTTGGGTGTTTCCTTGGGGTAATGCCGCGGCTGTAATTAATGACGTGGCGGCGCAAAATTGGCTACTGTTGGCGGCTGCGATAAGTGCAGTGTTTACGGCCGCTATTTTAGCCGTTGGTTATTGGAGTTATCAGCGTTACAGCTAAGGCCCCAGAGCTTGCCAATCAGAGCTTGATAGAGACACCCATTTATCACGCTTGACGTCCTCGTACACATTTCGGCATCAATCCTGCAATATCACCTGTTCTGCGGTTTTCTTTGCCATTTTTGGCTTAAATCGCAAGCTTAACGTGTGTTATTTGCAATGCGCGTGTAAAGATTTCCGTGCACCGGGGGGATGGCGTGACCTGTTTAAAAATACTAACAATCAATACCCATAAGGGTTTCACTACCTTTAATCGCAAATTTATGTTGCATGAATTGCGCGAGGCGGTGCGTTTGGTGTCGGCCGACTTAGTGTTCTTGCAAGAGGTTCAAGGTGAACATCAAAGTTGGTCGGAGCGTCACGCCGCCGTTTGGCCGAAACAGCCGCAGTATGAATTTTTAGCCGATGAGATCTGGCAAGACTTTGCCTATGGTCGCAATGCAGTGTATCAGGAGGGGCATCACGGCAATGCGTTGCTTAGTAAGTACCCTATTAAAAGCTGGAATAATTGGGACATGTCTTTAAATGGCATTGAAAAGCGCGGCTTATTGCACTGCCAAATTGATGCTCAAAATGGTCAAACCATACACGCAATCTGTGTTCACCTGAGCCTGCGTGAGCCTCATCGTCAAATTCAATTAAAGCAGTTGTGTGAGCACGTCAATGCTATTCCTGCTGGCGAGACAGTGATCGTCGCGGGTGATTTTAATGATTGGCGACAAAAATCCCAGACCATATTGAAAGATAGCGCGGGGATGCAGGAGGTGTTTACCGATGCCTATGGCAAGCCACCGCGCACCTTCCCCGCCCTGTTCCCTTTGTTGCGGCTTGACCGTATTTATGTACGCGGCGCCGAGACTCATATGCCTATCGTGCTGTCCAGTAAGCCGTGGTCTCGTTTGTCAGATCATGCGCCGTTATTGGCCGAAGTGGAATTTTAATCGGAGCCTATTATGTTTGGAATTCGTCAGTTTAAAGGTCATTTTTGCGACAGTAATCGTTTGCAGTTGTTAATCAATGGCGAAGAATTTTTTCCACAATTGCTACGACGTATTAAACACGCGAAACGAGAAATATTTATAGAGACATTTATTCTCGAAGATGACCGTATTGGTAATGCACTAAAAAACGCATTAGTGGCCGCCGCCCAGCGCGGCGTCTGGGTAAGTGTTACCGCCGATAGTTGGGGCAGTCACTATTTAAACTCCGAGTATATCGAGCAGCTAACAGCTGCCGGGATTGTATTTCAAATCTACGATCCACAGCCCGAGTGGTACAGCGGTCGTCCTAAGTTGTTTCGTCGCTTGCATCGCAAGCTTGCAGTTATTGACGCCACTTATGGATTTATTGGCGGTATCAATATGTGTAACGATCATATGATCAGCAGTGGCCCAGAGGGTAAGCAAGATTATTCTGTTGAGTTGGAAGGGCCGATTGTTAATGAGCTGCGCGAGTTGTGTAAAAGTTATGTCCGCGATGCCAAAGATGAGCACTTACAAGAACTTGTTACACAGTTGAGCGCCCCAGCAAAACCCGGCACTACACCTATGGCTTTTGTCTCGCGGGATAATCGTCGCAACCGCAGCGATATTGAAAAAGCCTATTTGGCGGGTATTCGCGAGGCTAAAAATAGGGTTTGGATTGCCAATGCTTACTTTTTTCCTGGTTATCGTTTTATCCGTGCTTTGCGTAAAGCTGCCAAACGAGGTGTGGATGTAAGGTTGGTGTTGCAGGGAGACCCGGATATTCCATTTGCCTTGCCAATGGCGCGAGCTTTGTATGATGTGTTGGTTCGCAACGGCGTAAAAATTTACGAGTATAGCGACCGGCCGTTGCATGCCAAAATTGCCATTATTGACGATCAGTGGTCGACGATCGGTTCGAGCAATCTTGACCCGTTGAGCCTTGCGTTTAATCTTGAGGCCAACATTATTGTGCGCGATCAAACCTTTAATGGACAGCTTGCCGATCAAATATCTGAATTAGAAAAAAACAGCCGTAAAATTGAATCAGATTGGCTTGAGCGCCGGCATTGGTACTATTTAGTAAAAGATTTTTTTATGTATCATTCGCTACGTCACTTTCCAACATTCGCCGGTTTGTTTCCGGCTCACACGCCTAAAATTCGTGAGTTAAAGCGAGACTTTGATACTGGTGATGGACGTACTCCTAATGCCAGTTTACGCCGGCAGTATCCCGAATCGAAACACGCTCGTCGGGTCACGCGCAAACAGGATTATGACAATATCGCCGATATTGAATCCAAAGAAATTGAGGTTTAATTATGGTGAATATTAGTCATAAAAAAAATTACCATGGGCTTATCGATAAATGGCACAGCATCTCTAGTTGGGTTAATTGGACCTGGGTAAAAAATAGTTTGACGCTGATATTTTTTGGCTTAGTGGCTTATTTACTTTATCAGCAAGCCACCACTATCGAGTGGGGGAAAGTACTCGAGACTTTAAAAAACACCTCTATGCTGACCTTGGCAACCGGTTTAGGTTTGGGTGTGTTGTGTTATTTTGTGTACGCCAGCTACGATCTGTTTGGTCGGTATCTTTTGGGGTTAAAGGTAAGCATGGCTAAAACGTGGTTTGTGGCTTGGTTAAGTTATGCCTTTAATTTAAACCTTAGTTCACTGGTCGGTGGTATAGCCTTTCGTTATCGGTTGTACTCGCGTTTAGGGGTAAAGGCTGGAGACGTAACCAAAATTTTAGGTATTAGCATTGCCACCAACTGGCTGGGGTACATTTTATTGGCTGGTGGTTTGTTTGTCTCGGGTCAGATCAACCCGCCCGACAGCTGGGTGGTAAATTCTGTTCACTTACAATTTATTGGTGTGGCCTTTGTTTTAGTGGTTTTGGCCTATCTTGGAGCGTGTGGGTTTTCCAAAAAACGTGAGTTTCAAGTGCGTGATACAACGCTGACTTTACCTTCGGTGAAGATTGCCTTGTTGCAGCTGGTAGTGGCTTGTATTCATTGGACGCTCATGGCTACGGTGATTTATCAGTTTTTAGCCGATGATGTTAACTTTGCAACTGTATTTGCGGTACTGTTGGTGAGCAGTTTGGCGGGTGTGATTACTCATATTCCGGGTGGTCTTGGTGTATTAGAGGCAGTATTTTTAGCGTTGCTTGCCGGTCAAGTTGATAAAAGCACAATTTTGGGTAGTTTATTTGCCTATCGCTGCGTATTTTATTTGATTCCCTTGGCTATCGCGATACCTACTTATTTAATGTTTGAGGCCTTTACCCGTCCGGCCGAAGGTGATGCTGAAAAAGCCAGTGCAGCCAGCTAAGCTTTGCTACAATAGAAAAAAATATAAAGCCTGATAGATGATCCTTTGATATTAACGTTATATTGACAAAGGTTCGGCTAATGAATTTACAACATAAACTGCTCGCATTATTTTTGGTGTTTAACGCAAACTATCTTTATGCAGAAGATCTAACAGGTACCTGGGAGTTAGTCGGCGGTGAATTTAAAAACGTCGCAGGTGAGATGCTGGATTACCACGAGGAGAAGTTTGTCGGTGTTAAGGTGATTAATGCAGATCATTTCTCGTTTGTCTCTAAGCGCGATGGTGAATTTTGGGCTGCCGCCAGCGGCCCTTATAGTGCCACCGACACTCATTACACAGAAACGCCAAACATCGCCTCGTTTGGTGAGGTAGGGAACGATTCTTACGAGTTTCGTTATCGTCTTGAGGGCAACAGCTGGCACACCGAACGCTTTGTTAACGATGAGCGTGTTGAGTATGAGCACTGGCGCCGCGTCACTCCGTAAATGCACATTACCGAGTTTGTTTTAGAGCAAGCTCGGTATCAAGCTGCTCGGCTAGCACGGGTCTGTTTTCAAGTCGCAATAATTGCGCAACACATTCACTGGTACACAAACCGTATTCACGTTGGTTGCGCCGCAACCGATACTGTGAGGCGCGCTCTGGTTTTAGCTCTAAATGCTTGAGTGGGTGTAAGTAAGGACTTTGGTTGTACATCTTACGGGCCTGCTGCCACGTGGCGTCGAGCAAAATAATATGAGCAGGTAACGGTTCGGTTAAAGGTAATGGCGGCTGATCGTCCAATGAGGGATACACCAACGCGCTAGGCATAGCGTTAATGCGCGCAAGCAATGTAGCGCAAGGCAGCTTGCGCTGCCAAATCACCCGTTCACAGCTCAGTGCATCTTGCTGTGCTAATACCGCCAATACTAATTGTCCGGTATTGCTGGTTTTATTAAGCTCGGTGGCATGTGTCAGCAGGGTTATAAACATAAACGATTGTGCTTAGCACTCCCCCCATTGGCGCAACAAGTTATGGTATACGCCAGTGAGTGATACCAGCCGTGGATCTTGCGGATAATCGCTGGTGATGCCCTGAATGGATTGATCTAAATCAAATAAAATTCGGCGTTGCTCGTCGCTTCTGATCATGCTTTGCAGCCAAAAGAATGATGAAATTCGCTGGCCTCGAGTAATGGCTTCGACTCGGTGTAGGCTGGTCGAGGGGTATAAAACTAAATCACCTGCGGCTAATTTAACACTCTGGTTGCCGTAGGTATCCTCCATAATTAATTCTCCACCATCGTATTCATCGGGCTCTGATAAAAACAGAGTCATAGACAAATCGGTGCGAATTTTTACCGCTGTACCACGCACGGGACGAATGGCATTGTCGACATGGTTACCAAAGCTGTGACCTTCGCGATAACAGTTAAATAGCGGTGGAAATATTTTATTGGGCAGCGCCGCCGACATAAAATGTGGATTGGCTCCCAGCGCGGCTAAAATCATATCGCCAAGCTCGCGGGCAGCCGGTGAGTTCTCGGGTAGTTGAATATTGTGTTTCGTTTGTGCCGATTGAAATCCAGCGGTTACTCGGCCATCGATCCAGCTACTTTCGGCCAGGCGTTCGCGGGCGTGTTGCACTTGCGCCTTGGTCAGTACCGATGCGATACGATGGAGCATAGGGTTTCCTCGTTATAAAAATAAAAACAGCCCTAACAAATGCTAGGGCTGTTTTATAACTCGCCGTTAATTGTTGTGGCGGGTGTTGCTTGTGGTTTTAAAAGCTAAAGTTTGCACCTAGGGTGACTGAACGACCGTCTCCCACATAGGCGTGACCACCAGGGCGTGAAGATGAAATATAGCGCTCGTCAGTTAAGTTGTCACCGTTTAGCTGGAACGAGATAGCGTCGTTTAGCTGGTAAGAAACCATCAATTGTAGCACTTGATAGCTGGGGACGGTGACGCTATCGCTGACCGAATACTCGCCCATATGTTGTACTCCGCCTGCGACTTTTAAGCTGTCGGTTACGGTGTAGTTGGCCCAAATGCTTAAGGTGTTCTCGGGCGTCAGTACCAGATCGTTGCCCTGTTCGTCGGCATCGTTTGATTTGGTCACCTCAGTGTCCATGATCGCGGCCGACGCTTGAATTTGCAGTGCATCGGTAATGTTGCCCGTTAGCCCAAATTCAATGCCGTCTACTTGTTGCTCGCCGTCCAGCACAATGCCTTCGCCATCGGCGTCGGTGGTTTGCGCATTGGTGCGCACGGTGCGGAATACCGCCGCCGATGCCAGCAAGTTACTGCCAAACAGATCCCATTTAGTGCCCAGCTCGTAACTTAGCGCTTCTTCCGGGTCGAGATCTGCCGTTGTGGTGCTTAAGGTTAAACCGTTACCCGCTGGGGTAAAAGCAGTGCCTACGCCAAAATAAATCGAGCCATTTTTAGCCGGTTTGAAGACTGTCGAGGCGCTCCAGCTAAGCATGGTATCACTGCTGTCCAGAGAGAAAGGCGGAGTCTCGCCACCGCGGCCACTGCTGGTGTAGTTCTGGCTGTAGGTTAAATCAAATTGTTCTAAACGTACGCCACCGGTTAATTCCCAGTACTGGTTTAACGTTAGAGTATCAAACGCGTAGATTGCGTAAGTTTCACTTTCTGAGCCGCGTATTTGGCTTTTGTCTTCATTAATGTCGCCAAGCCAAGTGTCGTTTGGGTTAGGGTTTAGCAGTGGTGTATCGACAGGGTAATCACCGCTTGTAACGCTAACTACATACTGGTCTAGATTTTCTTGGGTAAATTCCACACCGATATTTAAGTCGTGCTGTACCGCGCCGGTAGTAAAGTGGGTGGTGATGTCGGTTAAGCTGGTGACAACATCACGAGCTTGCGATTTACTTTTAATATCGTCGCGGCGGACAAAATTATCGGCGTCGGTACGGCTTAAGCGTGGCGAGGTGCGCACGTAAAACAAATCGCTCTCGGCGTATTTTAATAAGCTGGTTAAACGGGTGTTGTCGCTGATGTCGTGGCTGATTTTTCCAGACAAAGACGCAACGTCAACCTCTTCGGTATCGCGGCCGTTAGCAAAGCCGTAAAAATTATCGGCTAAACCGTCGGGGATATAAACTTCGCCGCTGTCGTTGGTAAACATGGGAATGCCAAAGTCGGGAATATTGTCCTGACTTAAGTATTCACCGTATAGATCTAACCGAGTTGTCTCGCCCAGCTGCATGGCCAGCGATGGCGCGATACCGACAGAGGTGTTCTCGACTACATCGCGGCCTGGGGTGCCACTGTCTTCGAGCAATAGGTTTACCCGAGCGGCAACAGTATCGCTCAGTTGTTGGTTGAGATCGATGGTGGCGCGCAGTTGGTCGTCGGTGCCTGCTTTAACCGTACCGCGATGGGCGGTATCGAATTTAGCGGTTTTTGTGATTAAGTTAACCGAGCCGCCAGTTGAGCCGCGACCACTGTAGCTCGACGAGGGGCCGAGGGTGACTTCTAGTTGCTCCAAGTTGTAAATATCGCGCTCATACACAGCGGTGTCACGCACGCCATCAGTGTAAATATTTTCGCTGCTGTCGAAGCCGCGAATACTTAAATTGTCACCAGGGTTAGTGCCCCCTTCGCCCGCTGCAATGGTAATGCCGGGCACGTTGCGCAATGCCTGCTGCAATGAATCAACTCCTTGATCGTCCATTACTTGTTCGGTGAGAACATATTGAGTGGCGGCGGTATCCAGAATCGGTTGGGTGCGCTTGGGGGAGTTAATGGCATCGACTTTATAGCTGTGCTGGTCGCTGCTTTCGATGCGTGTTTTCTCTAAAACCGTACCTTCCCCAGAGGTTTGTGCAAAGGCGGTACTGCTAATGGCAAGGCCTACAGCGCTGGCGAGCGCACAACGTTGGACGAGGCCGATAGTAACGGGAAGGTGACGGTAGTTCATAAGGTGGTCCTTTGAGTTGATGGGGTTGTGATCAGGGCGAGATCGCCTTTAATGCGACCCATTCTCATTATCTTAACTCGAAATAGATGTAAATGAAAACGATTTGCGTTACCATTGCTAAATATTATGGAACCATTTGTTACTTAGCTAAATTGGACGCACCTGCCCCATGAACTCCCCTTTTTTATTTTGTCGCTTATTACTGGGATCTAGCCTGCTTATTTTGTCTGGGTTGATTCAGGCCGAGCCGGCGACGGCTGCTGCCGAGCAGTTGGTCGCCCAGTGGGTTGGCCTTGAGCAACAGCGCAATCAGGTGCAAACCGACTGGGCGTTAACCGAGGAGGCCTTGCGCCAGCAAGTGTCGCTATTAAAGATCGAGCAACAACAATTAAAGCAGGCGCTAGCGGCTAATAAGGGCGAGCGCAGTGAGGTAGACGAAGCCCGCGCGCAACTGTTGCTTGAGCAAGAGCAAATGGAAACTGATCAGCAGGCGCTTGAGAGCCAATTAGAGCGCACCTACCAACAGCTACAAAGGGTCGCGCCGCAATTACCGCCCCCGCTGGCTGCTAAGTGGCGCGAGCCACTAGCCAAGCTCGGCGCAGATGCGCTCGATAGTAGCGAGCGGTTACAGGCATTACTGGCCTTGGTCGCTGACTTCGACAGCTTTAATGCGCGTGTTGCGCTTAATACCAGTGCGATGACATTGGCTGATGGCCGCGAAATCTTGGCCGATCAAGTTTATTTGGGGGTCGCTCAAGGCTGGTATATCAGCGCGGATAATCAATACTTTGGTCGTGGTACTGCTACCGCCAGCGGTTGGCAATGGCAAGAGCAGGCGGATATCGATCCGGTCGATGTGCGCGCTATGGTCGCCATGCTTAAGGGCGAGCGCGAGCCGGCGGTGGTGCCCGCACCACTGGCTATCGCGGTAGGAGGTGGCCAATGAGCTTGGCGATAATAATACTGCGCAGTTTGCTGCCCTTGCTGCTGTGTTCGACGATGGTGTATGCCGATGGTTTGCCGAACAAAGTTGAGGCATCGCTGCTGGCGGATATTAAAAGCGCGCAGCTACAGCTGGCAAAAACGCAAAAGCAACTTACCGTCGAACGAATGGCGTTAGGCAAAAAATTACACAATTTAAGCGACGATGTACGCAATTTACGTAAAGATACCGCTGTAGCCCGTCGTTTGGCTGATGAGCAAACCTTAAGCTTGGATCAACTGCGCGAACGCTTGGCCGAGTGGCGTAATCAGGGCCGTTATCAACACAACTTATTGGCCAGCCAACATCAGCAACTCGCCCATGGTCGCGAGCGGGATTTACCGGTACGCAAAAGCTTTGCCGCTGGGCTCGATTGGTTACAGTTGCGCGTGCAGGGTATGGAGCAACAACTGTACCCCGAGTGGCACACGGCATCGTTAGTAAGCTTGGATGGTGAGGTGGTCAGCGCTGCGCAAATTAAAGTTGGCCCGGTGGAGTGGTATATCCAAACCGATACCGAGCGCGGTGGTTTATTGCAACGCAGCGATGAACAGCCAATGCCGATGGCGGCACTGGCGTTTAACCGCGGACAGTTAGCTCAGTTGCAGCAGTTGCAACGCACCGGCCGGGGCGATGTCAGTTTTGACCCGACCTTAAACCGTGCGTTGGCGCTGGCGCAAAACAAAGAGCCTGTGCTGGGGCATTTAACCAAGGGGGGTGTCTGGGTGTTGCCGATTTTAGCTTTTGCCCTGTTTGCCCTGGTGATTGGCTTAGCTAAAGCACTGCAATTGTGGCGCGAACCAAAACTTTTGCCAGCACTGGCCGAGCGCTGCGAAAAGCTGGTGCAAAATGGTGAGGGCGATGCGGCCCTAGGTAAGCTGTCCCAGCAAGCTCAAGGGGCGCAGCGCGAGATGATCGAAATTACTCGCGTCAGTGGCACCTCGCAGCAGCGCGATGATCGTTTATTTGCCTGCTTGCTTACGCACAAACACCGCTTGGAGTACTGGTTGGGTGCTATCGCTATTACTGCCGCTGTCTCGCCCTTGTTGGGGCTGCTCGGCACCGTGTCGGGGATGATTAAAACCTTCAAAATGATGACGCTGTTTGGTGCCGGTGATCCGGCGGTCGTCAGTGGCGGTATTTCTGAGGCGCTGATCACCACCGAGCTGGGTTTGGTGGTGGCGATTCCCGCGCTGTTATTGCACGCCGTACTACAGCGCTGGGTAAAGTCTTATTACAGCCAGCTGGAGACCGACGCGATTAAATTTAGCCAAATCGAGACCGAGCAAAAATCTCAAGGAGCACAGGCGTGAACCTACATTGGGATAACCTGATTATTTGGTTGATTATTGTTTTGGCTGTGGTGGTTTATGGCCTGATTTTAGATTTATTACTGCAGCCGCAAAGTAGCGACTGGCACCAACAAGTGCAGCACTGGTTGGCGGCGCTTAACCCGATGTTGGCGGCGTTACCGCTACTGGGTTTACTGGGTACTATTGCCGGCTTGTTGGTAACCTTTAAGGGCATGGCCAGCGGTCAACTGGACCCGCAAGCGCTACTCACTACGGGCATTGCCGACGCCTTAATAACCACGCAATTGGGGCTGCTGATGGTGGTGCCGGGTTGGATGCTGCTAGGTTGGTTGCGCCGCCGCGCCACCAGCTGGAGCCGTTTGCAGGTAGCCCAAGCGTGAAGCCGAGTTTGCACCAGCGTTTAGAAGAAACCCACCAAACCGGCATCGATCTATCGCCGCTTTTGGATGTGGTGTTTATTCTGCTGATCTTCTTTATTGTCACCACCGTGTTTGTGCGTGAAACCGGTGTCGAGGTCGATAAGCCCCAAGCGGTATCTAGCGAACAGCTGCAAAAGCAGGTGATGCTTATTGCCATCACCAGCGCCGGTGAGGTGATGTACGACGGCACCAATATTGGTGTTGCCGGTGTGCGCGCTGCGCTGGCGCAACAAAGCCGCACGGAACCACCGCCGGTGGTGGTGCAGGCCGACAAGCAAGTACCTACGCAGTTGTTGGTCGAGGTGATCGACGAGGCTAAGCTCGGTGGTGCCACCAGCGTTAATATCGCGACCCAGAGCCGCTAATGAAAAGTACGCACCGACGAGCCATTGCCCTGAGCTTAGGCGTACTGCTGGTGGCGATTTTAATCGGTGCCGAGCAGTGGCTGCAAAACCAATCACTGTTTCAGTCCGAGCAAGTCAGCGTGCGCAGTATCGAGTTATCGGCCCCACCGCCGCCTCCGCCACCACCTAAACCGCAAAGCCAACAGCAAAGCACCGCTACCGCCGTCGAGTTAAATATTGCCGGTGGCGGTGCCAGTGTCGAGCTGGGGGTGCCAGAGCTTAATGCACGGTTGGAGTTGGCCGAGCCAGAAGCGCCGCAACTGGCCAGCTCACCCGAGTGGAACACTCAGTTAACGGTTAATTGGCAAGCCTTTGGTTTGGCCGAGTTGGATCAGCTGCCGCAGGTGGTGAATAGCCCGCGCACGGTGTTTCCCAATAGCTTAGTGCGCCGAGGCATTACTCAGGCGACGGTGGAGCTGGATGTGATGATTGATGAGCGCGGCCATGTCAGCTTGCGTGGCGTGCGCTCTAACCCCTACCCCGAATTGCAGCCACTGATTGATAAAGTGGTGCAAAAAACCCGTTTTACCAGCCCGACCAAACAGGGGCAGCCAGTTCGCGCCGTGTTTACCTGGCCTGTGGAGTTTGCCAAATGAATATTCGTTTAATGTTGTTATCGCTACTGGCCGCCAGTGCGTTTAGCGTTGTCAGTCAGGTGTTCGCCGCCGTTGGCAGCGACCCGCATATCACCCTTGAGATCACGCCACCTAAGTGGCAGTTACCGGCCGGCCGCGCGGTTTTGGCCGAGCGCGAGGCAAGCTTATCGCCTAGTGAGCAGCCGTTAGCATTACAGCTGCATCCGCTGTTACAAGCCGAGCAATACCGCGAGGCGCTGGCGCTGCTAAAAGCACAGCAAAGTGATGAGCCAAGCGCGGCGCTGTGGTTAATTCGCGGCCAAATAGAACAGCAACTGGGAGATAACCAAGCCGCTGCGCAGAGCTATCGCGCGGCCTTAAAAATCTTGCCCGAGTTTGCCCGCGCCCACCGAGCATTAGCACTTGTGGCCATTGCTGAAGAAAGTTACAGCGAGGCGCGTACTGCGCTGGCGCGTGCGGTAAGTTTGGGGATTACTGACTCAACCACCTACGGCTACTTGGGTTATATCAATTTAAAAGCCGGTCAAAGTTTTGCCGCCGTGCAAGCGTACCAGCAGGCGTTGGTGCTCGATCCGGATAACCGCGATTGGCAGTCGGGCTTGCTTTACGCGCTGACTCAATCGGGCCAGTACGACAGCGCCGAGGCGTTGCTGGGCGATTTAATTAACCAGCGCAGCGATGACACCGAGCTGTGGCTGCAGCGCGCCCAGGTGCAATTGCGCCAGCATCATTCCGATCAGGCATTAAGCAGCTTAGAGGTGGCGATGCGTTTGGGCGGCGTCAGTAGTGCCAATCGCCAAGCTGCCGCGCAATTGCATATGCAGTCGGGTAGCTTTGCGCGCGCGCTTGAGCTGCTGGATAAAAACCTCGCCGCTGGCGATATTAATATGGGTTACTTAAGCCGCCTTGCCAACTGGATGATGAGTGAAGAGCAGTGGCGTGCCGCGTCTCAATTACTGACTCAGATAGAGGTTTATCAAAGTAAACTGAGTAGCACAGATAACGCTCGCCGCTTGCATTTAAAAGCGCGCCTTGCCGAGCACAATGGCGAGCAAAAAAGCGCTATGGCCGCCATGCAAAACGCCATTGAGCTCGACCCCAGTTTTGCCGATGCTATCGTTGGCTTGGCGCGACTTAAAACTAACGCTCAAGCCTACGCCGAGGCCGAAATGCTTTACTCCCGCGCCGCCGCACTGCCCGGTTACCGGCAGCAAGCGCTAATGGGAAAAGCTCAGGCGCTAATCAACCAAGAGCGCTACCGCGAGTCTTTGGCGTTGCTGCGCGATTCATATCGCGAGCAACCCAGTGGTGAATTGCAGCGCAATATTAATACTCTTGAACGCATAGTTAATCAGCGCGGCGGCCGGGGCTAGCTCGTGTGTAAAAGCTGTGGTGGCGGATACATCTGATCACCACGAGGTTATATTCGTGGCTTGGATGATAAGTAGGCATGATGTCAGACACGCCAAAAGTCACTAGCGGCGCCCCGCTCGCGCGAAAGCTGGCGCGATTTTTACGCTCGCCCCGAGGGGTTTCCCCATCGCGATTTTACCGAACAAACGGCTGGGTTAGCGGCCGGTCAGCCCCCCAAAGTCGCAGTGGATTCCGGCTGTGGCTCGGGCTTGGATATTCCCTATTTACGCTCGCAAGGCTATACCGTCTATGGCTATGACGCCGAGGTAAAACAATTACTCGAACCTTTCACGGTTCACTCTTGGCAGGAGCTGGACGAGCCCGGCGCGACGCTGCAGGGTGGCGACAAGCACGGGCACTTTTTTACGGTACTGGCGGGTAAATACTAGCGGCTATTCGCGCTCGCCCATTTCGTTGGTTATGATGAGCTAATAATATAAAACCGGCGATAAAAATTACCCGTGACGCAACCTTCAAATTCTGCCCGCTCTTTATTTAGCGCTCAACGCATCGGCTTATGGCTGGGGCTGTTGGGGCTTGCTATCAGTCTGATTTTCCCCGCCCCCAGCGGCTTAAGTGATCCGGCGTGGCACACTTTGGGGCTCGCGTGGTTGATGGCGCTGTGCTGGATGAGCGAGGCGCTGCCGCTGGCGGTTACCGCGTTATTGCCCATCGTTTTGGCGCCACTGTTGGGGTTGGCCGCCGTGCGTGGGGTAACGGCGTCTTATGCGCATCCGTTAATCTTTTTGTTCTTGGGCGGCTTTGTATTGGGTTTGGCGATTCAGCGCTGGGGCTTACACGAGCGTATTGCACTGTGGATTTTACGCGCTATTGGCGGTACCCCGGCCTCTGAGATTGCCGGTTTTATGTTGGCCACCGCATTTTTAAGTATGTGGGTGAGCAACACCGCCACCGCTATTATGATGTTGCCCATCGCGCTGTCGGTCATCGCTTTACGCGGCTCAGGTGGCGGCGAGAAAGTAAACGCCCACTATGGGCCAGCGCTACTGCTGGCATTGGCCTATAGCGCTAGTATCGGCGGTATGGCGACGTTAATTGGCACCCCGCCTAACGCGTTGTTGGCGGCGTTTATGAGCCAGCAATACGGTGTTGAGATTGGCTTTGGCCAATGGCTGGTAGTGGGTTTACCTGTGGCGCTGCTGATGTTGTTATTAAGTTGGCTGTGGCTGGCGCGCATGGTGCGAACAGAGAACAGCTCGGCGGGCAATCATCGCCAGCACTTTGCCCAACGGCTGCAACAATTGGGGCCAATGAGCACCATGGAAAAGCGGGTTGCGGTGGTGTTTGCTTTAACGGCACTGGCGTGGGTAACCCGCCCTTTATTAGCCCAGTGTCTCCCACAAGGCGCGATTAGTGACGCGGGAATCGCCATTGCCTCGGTGGTGTTGCTGCACGTTTTACCCGCGGGTGATGCATCGCAAAACCGGTTAATGAATTGGGATGTCGCCAAAACCTTACCGTGGGGCATTTTATTGTTGTTTGGTGGCGGCTTGGCGCTTGCGGGTATCGTGCAATCGAGTGGTTTAGCCGATGCTATTGCCGGCGCGCTGGCCGTGCTCGCCCAGTGGCCGGCGTTGCTGATTGTTGCGGCGGTTGTGTTAACGATTGTCATGTTAACCGAAATTACCAGCAATACCGCCACTACGGCGGCTTTTTTGCCGCTGCTAGGCGCATTAGCGCTTGCGCTGAATTTACCGCCTATGGTCCTCGCGGCGCCAGCGGCTATTGCTGCCAGCTGCGCTTTTATGCTGCCTGTGGCGACGCCTCCCAATGCCATAGTATTTAGTTCGGGTGAGCTGCGTATCGCGCAAATGGCACGGGCCGGCTTGGCCTTGAATGTGGCGGGTGTCGTGGTGGTTACCGCTGCAGGTATGGCGATTCTTTGGTTGGGGTTGCTGGGCGGATAGCGAGTTCGCCAAGCTTTTGTTAAAGTCACACAGACCATTATAAGTATCGTGAGCGTTCGCCATACGCGCTTGCCTGTGAGTATTTGCCCATGATGAAAAGTATCCACCCGCGTCTGCTTTTAACCGCGTCACTTGCAGCTGCCGTCACGACTGCATCGCTGCCCGCAGTTGCCGATATCAGCTTGCCCAAAGTGTTGTCGAACGGTGCGATTTTGCAGCGTGAACAACCGTTAACCTTGTGGGGGACGGCCGAACCCGGTGAAGCCGTAACAGTCAGTGTTGATGGTGAACCGAGCGTAACAACTCAAGCCGATAGCACAGGTAAGTGGCATTTAAGCGGCAAAGTTTACGCCGCTGGCGGGCCTCATAAAGTGACATTAATAGGCAATAACCGCATTCAACTGGATGATATTTATTTTGGTGATGTTTGGCTCGCCTCTGGCCAGTCGAATATGGAGTTGCCTATGGCTCGGGTCGCCGAAAAATACGCCGATGAGATTGCCGCGTCGGCCAATACCCGCATTCGTCAATTTAAAGTGCCTAAAGTGGTCGATTACCAAACCCCGCAAACCGATGTGCCGGAGGGGAGTTGGGTAGCGGCTGGGCCGGATAGCCTGCCGGAGTTTTCCGCAGTGGGTTACTTTTTTGCTAAAGCGTTGGAGCAATCTGAAGGCGTCCCCATTGGCATCGTTACCGCTGCATACGGTGGCTCGACTGCACAATCGTGGATGAGCCCCGAGGCTTTGCAAGCGTTCCCTAATTATTTAAAACAAGCGGAGCAAAATGCGAAACCTGGCTATGTTGATCGCCAAAAGGCTGCCGACCGTAAAGCCAGTGATACGTGGTATGGCTATATCAATAAACACGACAAAGGCTTAGCTGATAATTGGCTGGCAGCTGATGCTGACAATGAGTGGCACCCGATAAGCATGCCAGGCCTTTGGTCTGAGCGCGGTGTAGGTGAAATCAATGGGGTAGTTTGGCTGAAAAAAACCGTAACGCTGCCCGAGTCTGCTGCCGGCCAAACTGCCATTTTGCGCTTAGGGCGTATTGTCGATGCCGACATCGCTTACGTTAATGGGCAGCAAGTGGGCAATATTACCTACCAGTACCCGCCGCGTATTTATAATGTGCCCCAAGGCTTACTTAACGCTGGTGCCAACGACATTACCGTGCGCTTGATTACCAATAACAAAGATGGCGGCTTTGTGCGAGATAAACCCTATGCGCTGGAGTTGGCCGGTCAATCCATCGACCTAAGCGGCCAGTGGCAGTATCGGGTTGGCGTTAATTACACGCCGACGCCAGCCACCACTTTTTGGGACTTTTTACAGCCGGTGGGCATGTATAACGCTATGCTTGCGCCATTGTTTAATATGCCTTTTAAAGGTGTGATCTGGTATCAGGGCGAATCTAATGTGAGTGCGGCGGCCGAATACGCCCGGCTGCTGCCGGCCTTAGTGCGCGATTGGCGCAAGCATTTTAAGCGCCCTAGATTGCCGTTTATTGTCGCGCAATTACCGGGCTTTGGCGCACCGACAAATGATGCCAACCAACCCAGTGACTGGGCGGTGCTGCGCGATTCACAAACTCATGTGTTGAGTGAGCCGAATACCGCGTTGACGGTGAATTTGGGTTTGGGTGAGTGGAATGACATTCATCCGCTCAACAAAAAAGCTGTGGCTGACCGTTTGGCGTTAGCCGCTCGTCAATTGGTTTACGGTGAGACAAAGCTCGCCGTCGACAGCCCCGCCGCTTATCGTATGAGTATCGAGGGCGATAAGATCCTGATTAGTTTTGCTCATGCGACACAGGGTTTGGTGAGTAAAGGTGAGCCTAGCGGTTTTGCTATTGCCGGCCGAGATGGTGAATTTGTCTGGGCCCAAGCGCAGTTGCAAAAAGATCACGCTTTGGTGTGGAGCGATAAAGTGAAAGCACCGACGCAAGTTCGTTACGGTTGGGCAGATTTTCCCGCTGAAGCCCGTGTAAAAAGTCGCAGTGGTTTGCCGTTAATGCCGTTTTGGTTGAGCTTGCCAGAGCAAGAACCGTCCACTGATTAGCAGCCTGAAGTTTGCACATCGATCACCGGCGCTAGGCCTGGGCCGGTGGATTGACGATAGCGTATATAGCATTGCGCCACGCCTGCGTCTTCTTGAATAACGCCGTGCCAGTATACCCAGGCGCCACTAAAAACACTGGCACGTTTTTGCCACCCCCCCGAGCTTATCATTGCATCAATACCTGCCGCGGTACCGGCGGGGTAGCCATATACGGTGGCGATACTGGTGCCCTCGACCATGACGCTGCTGCTGGCTAAATCGGCCACCCGCTCCACCTCGGCTTTGGCGTAAACCATAGTGGCTGCGCTTTTAACCGCGCCGGTTATGGCCTCCATTGTGGTTTCGATAGAGGCTTTTTTAAGGTCGATAAAGCGCGGCACTACCGCCGCCGCTAGAATACCCAGGATGACAATAACGGCGATAAGCTCGATGAGTGTAAAACCCTTGGATGGGCGCATTTTCATAAGCATTAGCCAATTGTTTAAGGTGAAATGAGGCACGTATCGTTATTAACTCAGCAATCATAACTTAGCTAAGATACTGCGCCTATACGTTTTTACGGCCATTTGGGGAGTTGTCGCCCGCGGTTAAAGCCCGTTTTGGCTCGTTTTAATCGTCTAACTCTTCAAGCTCGGCCTGCGCTTCTAACCACTGCTCTTCACTGTCGTCGGTTTGCTTTTGTAGGTCAATTTGCTTTTGCAGCAATTTTTGCAGGCGAGTTTTGTTTTGTTCTTCGTACAGTTCGGTATCGGCCAGCTCGGTCTCTAGTGCAGCAGCACTGCGTTGCAGCTTTTCTAACTCGGCCTCTAGTTTTTTAATGCGGTTGGCAATGGGTTTGCGCGCGTCACGTTTGGCGGCGGCCTCTTGCCGTAGGGCTTTTTTATCTTGCGCGGGCTTGGCTGCGAGGTTGACGCTAGGTTCGTTGGCGGTCTTATTACCGCTGGTTTTACGCGCCAGTAACCAGCGGTAATAATCGTCTAAATCGCCGTCAAATTCTTCGACGGTGCCATCGGCAATCAGTAGCCATTCATCGACCGTGTTGCGCAGTAAGTGACGATCGTGCGACACCACAATTACCGCGCCGGCAAAATCTTGCAGCGCCATGGTCAGCGCTTGGCGCATTTCTAAATCTAAGTGGTTAGTGGGCTCATCGAGCAACAATACGTTGGGCTTTTGCCAGGCGATAATCGCCAGTGCTAGGCGCGCTTTCTCGCCGCCGGAGAAGTGGTGAATGGGCTCAAAGGCGCGCTCGCCAATAAAATCAAAGCTGCCTAAAAAGTTGCGAACTTCTTGCTCGCGAGCCTTGGGGCTAATGCGTTGTAAATGCAGGGCCGGTGAGGCGTTCATGTCCAGCGCTTCGAGTTGGTGCTGGGCAAAATAGCCTAATTTAAAATGTTCACCGGTAACGCGCTCGCCAGTTAGTGGCGCCAGTGTGCCTGCCAAGGTTTTAATTAAGCTCGATTTACCCGCGCCGTTGGGGCCGAGTAAACCAATCCGAGTGGCCGGCGCGATGTTGATATCCACCCCGCCCAGCACTTGGCGGCCTGGGTAGCCAATGGTCATTTCGCGCAATACGATTAACGGATCCGATACCTTATCTGAGGCGGTGAAGGTGAAGGTAAACGGTGAATCCACGTGGGCCGGTGCGATAGTCTCCATCCGCTCCAGCTGTTTAATACGGCTTTGCGCCTGCTTGGCTTTGGTAGCCTTGGCTCTAAAGCGGCGAATGTAATCTTCGATATGGGCAACGCGCTCTTGCTGTTTGGCAAATGCCGCCTGTTGCTGCGATAAGCGCTCGGCGCGCTGGCGCTCGTAGGCGGAGTAGTTGCCGCTGTAGGCCACCAGCTTGCTCGATTCGATACTGACAATACGTTCGATCACATTATCTAAAAAATCGCGATCGTGCGAGATAATCAGCAAAGTACCAGCGTAGCGTTGCAACCATTGCTCAAGCCATAAGGTGGCGTCTAAGTCCAAGTGGTTGGTGGGCTCATCCAGTAACAGTAAATCCGATGGGCACATCAGCGCGCGGGCTAGGTTAAGGCGAATCCGCCAGCCGCCCGAGAAATCGCTAACGGGGCGGTTAAGGTCGGTGCTGGCAAAGCCCAAACCGCTCAGTAATTGTGCCGCGCGAGCCGGCGCGGTGTAGGCGTCCATTTGCTCCATGGCACCAAACAGGTTGGCGAGTTTTTCACCATCGTCACTGGCAGCAGCAATCTTAGCTTCCAGCTCGCGCAACGCCTCGTCGCCATCAAGCACGTAATCTTGTGCGGTGCGGTCGGTATCGGACACCTCTTGCGCCATGTGCGCTAAGCGCCAATCGCTGGGCAATGAGACGGTGCCGGTATCGGCTCCAAGCTGGCCCAGCAGCAATTTAAACAGTGACGATTTGCCGCAACCATTGGGGCCAATTAGGCCGATTTTTTGTCCCGGAAAGATCGCCAGATCTGTCTCGCTTAACAAAAACTTAGGGCCGCGCTGTAAACTAATTTGCTGTAGTGTAATCATGTCGCGCATTCTATCTAAGGCAGGCGTGAAAGCACAGGAGAACACACAGTAATGGCTGACGTTTTACCCAGTCCGCTATGGGATTTTGCTCTTAAGCTTTATCAGCGGCCCCATATAGAGGTGCAATGCTTGCAGTTACAGGATGAACACCAAGTGCGTGTTCCGATCTTGCTATTTATATGTTGGTTGGATCTGAGTGGCAAAGAGGTAGGCTCCGTGCCGCTGGCAGAAACTCTTGCCGCAACAGCTACGTGGCATGAGCAAGTGGTGGCGCCGCTGCGTGCGGCGCGCCGCTGGGTAAAATTACAGGCGCCGTTAAATGCATCGCAAGCTGAGTGTCGAGAGCGTATTAAAGAGGCCGAGTTAACTGCCGAGCGCTGGGAGATAGAACAGTTGGCCGAGCGGAGCCAGTCGTGGCCGGTGGGACTATCGGCTCCGCAGCTGCCACGGCTACGGGACTACTTGGCAGCGTGCGATGTGCCAGCGCCGCTGGTTGAGCGCACCCTGCTGTTGTTGCAGGATGCGCTACAGGCATTTTAATCTTCGTCGAATAAGCTGCCAGAGCTTGGAGCTGGAACGGCTGGTGCATCAGGCACGGGGGTAGGCTTTAACAGCTCACCATCACGAGGCTCGATCATGCCGGTACCAATGTGGTTGGGCAGCGGTTTTGGGCTGAGCCCAGAGGTCGTTGGCTGCGGTATAGCCACCGGCTCGGGAATCCCCATAAAAGTTTGTTGTTGCACCGGCTCTGCCGCCGGCAGTGGAGTACTGGCCGAGGTCGGCGCGGCGGGAGCTTTAGCCTTAGGCTTTTTAGTGGCCTGCGGCTTTTTTGCTGCCGGCGCTTTTTTAGCTTTGGGTTTGGCCTCGCTAGGAGCTCTTTTAGCTGGGGCCGGTTTGGTCGTGGCCGCGGTCTTAGCTTTCGTTTTTACGCCGCTTGCCTTAGCTGTCTTTTTTGCCGTGACTGGTTTGGCTGTGGTTGTTTTCGCCTCTGCCGCTTTGGCGGTGCGTTTAGTCGCGGGTTTTTTAGTGCTGGCTTTTAACAGTTTGGCTTGCTCGCGTTTTAGCGTAGCGGCAAAAGCCAGCTCTTTTTTGGCTTCTGCTTTATCTGCCTTAGCGGTAGTTACCTGCGCTTTACAGCTCTCTAGGACTTTAACTTGAGCATTAACAGCCTCAGTGGCTTTTGCTAAGCGAGCCTTTGCCGCGGTAGTCGCTTTGGCTTTTTGTGCGGCCGCTTTGCGGGTGCGCAAAGTCGCGAGCTTTTTTTGTGCCGCAGTCAGTTGTTTTTGGGCGCTCGACAAAGCTTTGTCGGCGTCGGTTAGTTTTTTGGTGCGCGCTGTGGCGAGCTGGGCGCTAACCGCCGCGATGTCTTTTTCAAGTTGCGCGACAGACACAGCAGATGTTTTCTTGGCAGCCATAGTGAAACCCTTAGGTGTTATCAAAGAATATTCAACGGAGTGTTACAGAAAGGGTAATTCCGAGAGTATATTGTAGATCTTAGCGTATAAATTGTGTACGTCATAAGTGCAAAATTAAGCTTTAACGATTGAATTTGTGCGTTAACTCCCCATCAATAGCGGTATACAATTGGCATTTATCAATCTAAACGCCCACAGGGGGGTACAGTTGGTATAACATGGATGGGCTTTTTTCTGAGTGCCGGGTGGGCTGGCATGCTGTGATGTGAAAGCTCCATTGCAGTCGACACAATAAATTCACACTAATAGATAGGTATTGTATGTTTAATAAGCGTTTACTGATGGCCGGTGTTATCTGCTCGGCAGCCGTGATGGTTGGTTGTAATGAAAGCGGTACAGAAGCTACCGATACTGCAGCTGCGAATACTGCCAGCGCTAACTTGACGACCTTAGAGCAAAAAGTTAATTACGCTATTGCGCTTAACATGGCGACTAACTTTAAGCAGCGCGATGTGCCAATCGAAGTAGAAGCCTTTACGCAGGCGCTTACCGATGTACGCGACGATAAAGAGCCGGCGCTGACAGAAGAAGAGCTGCAAACGGTGATGCAAACCTTCCAAGAGCAACAGATGGAACTGCAACAGCAAAAGCAAAAAGAACTGGCCGACGCTCAAAAAGCTGAAGGCGAAGCCTTTTTGGCTGAAAACGCCGGTAAAGAAGGTGTGATGATCACCGAGAGCGGCTTGCAGTATAAAGTGCTTGAAGCCGGTGATGGCGTAAGCCCAAGCGCACAAGATACGGTAACCGTACACTACCGCGGTACGCTGTTAGATGGCACCGAGTTTGATAGCTCTTACGCCCGTGAGCAGCCTGCTACATTTGCCTTAAATCAAGTTATTGCTGGCTGGACCGAAGGTTTACAGTTGATGAAGACTGGTGCTAAATACGAGCTGTATATCCCGTCTGATCTAGCTTACGGCCCTGGTGGCAATCAAGGTATTGCGCCTAACTCTACTCTGATCTTTGAGGTTGAGTTGTTAGAGGTTGAGCCTGCAGAAGCCCCTGCCGCTGAGTAAGCTTTAGCGTTAGCCACAAAAAAGCCGGACTATTTAAGTCCGGCTTTTTTGTGGCTGTTATTTATATTTGCAGTTAAAGCTTAATAGCTGAGCGTATAAATAAAACCGTTGCCGCTAATGGCGCGATAGCGATTGGCATCGGCGGTAAAGCTTACGTCTAAAATAGAGGTGGGGCTGGGCTGCCAAGCGCTGAGCTTGGGCATTTGCCAGTGGTATAGCTGTTGTTGCGTGGTGATATCCCACAGTTGTACGCGGCCATCGGGGCGGCCGGTTAGCAGGTAGTCGCCGTCGTCGCTAAAACGAGCGGTGCTTATACTAATGCCGCGAATGATGCGCTCGTGGCCCAGTGGCAATTGCCATTCTAGCTCGCCGCTGCTGGTATCAAACAACTCTACTCGGTTGTAACGCGCGGCGACAAAAGCGCGTTTGCCATTAGGGCTTAGGGCAACTTGCTGAATTGGGTCGTCAAAGTCGCGTTGCTGTAATTGCAGGCCGGATTGGGTATCCCATAAATGCGCGGTATTAGCGTCGCTGCCGGTTAGTGCCAAGCTTAAGTCATCGCTTAAAGCAACGGCATTGACTGGAGTGTTGTGGCTAAAAGTGCCAAACGTGCCGCCGTGGCGCACGTCGTACAATACCGCACGACCATCGGCTAGCCCTAACAGGGCGATATTGCCAAAGCGCCCCAAAGCCATGGCGCGAATTTCTGAGCTAATTCGCCAATAGGCTACCGACTTACCGCTGCTGGTATTCCAGAGCACCAGTGTTTGGTGGTCTGCGGTAATAGCCCAGCCGCCATCGCTAGAGATGGCGCTGTGTAAAATTAAACGGGTGGTGTCGTCGCCGTGATCCCAGTCATAAAGACGTTCGCCTGGATTTATTTGCCAGAAGCTACCACCTTGGTAGGTCGAGCCGATTACGGCGTGGCTACCATCGCGCGCCAGACTGGCCGACTGTATGCTGCGGTTGGCAACTTTTAGCTCGGCTGCAGGTTCTGGGCTACAGGCGCTTAATAGGGGTAATAGTATGGCGCTAAACAGTAGTTTTTTTATCATTCGGGATGACAAGATCAAAGTGACGCCCAAGGCGCGTTAACGCCGGGCGTCGGAGGCGGATTAAGTGGCTTGAGCAAGATCTTTGTTGGCATCGTGCAGCACGGCAATCATGCGATCTTCACCGCTAAAGCGTGCTTCTAGTGCCTCGCCCAATGCCGACAAATCGGCATCAAGTGTCGATAAATCGTCGGTTTCTTGGTATTTGTCATTAAAGTCGAGAATTTGCTCGGTGGTGGCATCGACGTCTTTAAAGCGTTCGCTGGCTTCTTTGAGCGCTTGCTCGTCACCAAATTCACGGCCTTCGCGTACTAGCTGGTCGTACACCTCAAAGTGTCCGGCAGAAACGTAATCGACCATGATCTGACACAGGCGGCGCAATCTAGTGCCACGCTCGTCGCTGTCTTCGGTTTGGGTTTCTGATAGCGCGCAATACTTAACCAGCATTTCTTGCCGCTCGTGTAGCCAGCGGTCGATGATCTGGCTGACTCCGCCCCAACGCTCTTTTGCGCCATTGCAATTCTCTAACATGATATATTCCTAACAGTCAGGCTTAATGCCGTATGCGACAATCTTAGCACGATCATACGCCGTCCCACAGTGCCATAGGCTCGAATCTCCGGCGGGCTGGTTAAGTAAAGGATATGCTAGCCGATAGCGTTAGCTCTAATGGTTAAATGATCCGAACACGTAGCGTTTGTTAGATGTTATTTTAGCCACACGCGCGAATAAATAGCAGATTAATACACAGGAGCACTTCATGGCCCAAGCCGCCACAATATTTCGTCCGCTACTATTGGTGTTAACGCTACTATTGGCGGTTATGGTGCAGGCCCAAGAGCCTGACACTAAGCCGGTGGAAGGCTCTATTTATATACCAATGCAGCCAATGTTTGTGGTGAATTACGGTGGTGCGGGGCGTTTAAAATATTTAAAAACAGAGCTTTCGGTGCGGGTAAACGATGTTCACACGGCGGCGGCGGTACGCCATCATATGCCATTGTTGCGCAACGCTATGGTGATGTTGTTTAGCCGCCAAACAGAAGATGGCATTACTACGCAGCAGGGGGTTAACCAGCTGCGCGAGACGGCCAAGGCCGAGATAATCGCGCTGCTGGAGTCTGAGCAGGCCGATGCCGAGGTGCTAGAGGTTTACTTTAACAACCTGATTGTTCAGAAGTAGCGGCGGAGGCTCCGCCGCAACACGTGTATTGGCTGTAGTAGGTGGCAAGATACTCATCGAAGCTCTCGCGATCGGCGGCCTCTACGGCTAATTGCTGTTGTTTTGATTGCTCGGCCAGTTGCGCAAAGTGTGCTTGTTGCTGCGGCTCTAGTGGGCGCGCGGCAAAGTAATCTCGGTGTTGTTCGGCCAATGTTAGCGTGTGGGCGTAGTAGGTTTGATTGTGCTCGCCGAGCTCGTTTAAAACTTGTGCCGCCGGAGTGACCCGCTCTCCTGTGAGTTTTTGTCGCTGTTCGGTACAGGCACTTTGGTATGCGGTGCTGCCGTTGGCTTGATCTAGCAACACGGCGCAACGCTCTACCCCTTGTTGCAGTTGTTCGGCCCACTCGCGCATGTTTACCTCACCACTGTTGCGGCGCAACATCAGTTCTGGGTCGCGGCCGTGGTAGACGATACGGGCTTGGTTATCCTGCAGCCATTGATACTCTTGATCGGTAGCCTCTGGGCTGTCTTGCAGTAGGCAAAACAGCAAAAAAGCATCTAAGTAATGCAGCTGCGTTTCGCTCACGCCCAGCGGCTCGAATGGGTTTAAATCGATGCAGCGTACTTCAACATACTCCACCCCGCCAAGTTGCAGCGCTTGCAGCGCCGTCTGGCCAGATTTAGCCGTGCGTTTGGGGCGAATGGTGCTGTAAAACTCGTTTTCTATCTGCAAGAGGCTGGTGTTTAACTGTTTATAGTTACCGGCTTCGTCTTTAAGGCCGATGTTTTGGTATTCGGTGTGGGGCTGGGTGATCGCGCCGCATAGTGTTTGTAGGTAGTTGTCGATGTTGTTATAGCACACCACCAGTGATTGCTGAGCATCACTTTGATAGCCTAAATCGCCCATGCGTAAAGAAGTGGCGTTGGGGGTGTGTAAGGTATGGTCGTCTTGACCGAAGGGTTCGAGGCTGTGTTCGCGACCACGCACAAAACTGCGGCATACCGCTGGGGCGGCGCCAAACAAATATACCAACAGCCAAAAATAGCGCCGGAAGTTACGAATTAGCGCAAAATAACGATCGGTTTTAAAGTCTTGTAGGCTCTGCTTATTACCCATTTCGGCGGCCAGTTCACGCCAAAAATCATCGGGTAGCGAAAAATTGTAATGTACACCGGCAATGGTTTGCATGGCGCGGCCGTAGCGGTGCCCTAGCCCCAAGCGGTAAACAGTTTTCATGGCTCCGCTATTAGAGCTGCCGTAGCGAGCAACGGGAATATCGCTGTCGGTTTTTAGTGCGCAGGGCATACTGGCCGGCCATAAATATTCGTCGCCCAGTTGGCTGTAAGTATAGCGATGCACGTCATCAAGCTGGCCTAACAGCGCGCTAATGGAGGCTTGGGGCTCGGTAATAAATTCCAGTAGTGCCTCGGAGTAATCGGTGGTGATATGCGGGTGGGTAAGCGCCGAGCCAAGCCCTGTGGGGTGGCTGGTTTGCGCTAACTGGCCGGTGGGGCTGATCCGCAAGCATTCTTTTTCTATGCCGCGCAAAATACCGCGCAATGTTTGGTTGGCTTTAGCGCCAGAGAACGCCTGTAATTGCGCATCAAATTGGGACAAAACGTTTTCCTCTGCAGCCCGTACACGGGTGCGGTAGTGGCGCCAGGCGCTGGGTGGGTAGCCCTAAAGTGTTGAGTGTAGTGCAGTTAGCAAACTTAGAGCCACCGTGAAAGTGGCCTGAGTTCGTAAAAATAAGTAATCCCGGCCATGTTGGTCACACTTGCGATGGGGTAATTGTACCGGATTCCGGCTCGGGAGCCGCTGCGGTATCGATGGGGGAGGCCTCGGTTTCGCTGTTAGTGGTTTGGGTATCGGTGGTATCTAAGTCTAGCTCTAGCGAGCTTTCATCGCGCCGTTTAGGCTGCGGTGGCGGCAAAATATCTGGGTCAATAATGGGGTTGCGCCGCTCGTTTAAAGGGCAGCTCACAAGTGATACCCGCTGGCGGTAGTCTTTAGAGCTGGCTTCAAACATCTCATTTACCGCCTCATCCTTATTTGGGCTGCGGTACAGAACGGCGGGGTCGCGGCCATCAAGCCACGTGCGCTGTTTACTTAAAAAGAGTTTGTCTTGGTTTTGCAGAAGGTAAACTTCAGTCATAACTCACTATTTGTCACGGTTATTAAAAGATCTGGTTTGAAACACTAGATGGGGACACTTGGGCTAGAATCAAGCGCCGCTAGCTATTCTTGGTGTGGATTTAGCTCGCCTCGTCCAACCTTGGAATATCGATTAAAAAATCGGTCACACCGATATCTAGCCCGCGCTGGTTTAACAGGGTGCTCGCTTGACCGCGGTGGTGGGTTTGGTGGTTGAACAGATGCATCACCAACTCGCCAAAATCCCGCTCGGAGGCTTCGCCTTGACTGTTGTGGTAGGTAAGCGAGCGCTGTAGGTCTGAGCTTTGCAACTCGTCGACGCTCCACTCGATAATCACGCTGTCTATTAGTCCGCGCGCTGCACCTAGGGCGGCAAATGTTGGGTAAAGCTGTTGGTCAAGGCGCTCGGGGGTGGGTAGTTCGCTTAGTGCTTGTAGGCTTTTGTAGCTACTGGCGTGTTGCGCAAAGCGCGCTAACCATAATAGATCGGTGACCACCATATGGTTCAGGGTGCCCATAATCGAGCCAAAAAAAGCCCCGGTGTCGGCCGCGAGGGCATCGGCATCTAAACGCGCTGCGGCGCTAAAGACTTGGTGGTTTAAGCGCTGGTTGTATCCGGCCATCAGGCGGATATGATGGTGAAGATCCACGTGGGTTCTGCTCCTATTATTTGTTGTTTTTAGGGGGCCATTTGGCGTCCGTCATACCGACACTGTGTAAATTTACAGTAAAATGGTATGCTGTCGCCTCCGTCAGGGCAAGTGCCCTACCATACACTAAGATGCCAGAACTGACTCATGGATGCTCCTCATCTCGTCGCAAATTTAAACGATGCCCAGCGTGAAGCCGTTACCGCTGAGGCTGGAAACCAGCTGATCCTTGCCGGCGCCGGCAGTGGTAAAACCCGCGTATTGGTGCATCGTATCGCCTGGTTGGTGCAAACCCAAGGCGTATCGCCCTATAGCATTTTAGCGGTAACTTTTACCAATAAGGCCGCTCGCGAGATGCGCGCACGGTTGGAGGAGAGTTTTCGCGACAGTGGTACCCCAATCAATACCCATAGCATGTGGGTGGGCACGTTTCATGGATTGGCGCACAGGCTGTTAAAGGCCCACTGGAAAGACGCTAATTTGCCGCAAAATTTTCAAATCCTAGATAGCGACGATCAGCTGCGACTTATTAAGCGCGTCTACCAAAACCTTGGCTTAGATGCCGAGCAATGGCCTCCGAGACAAGCTCAGTGGTTTATTAACGGGCAAAAAGACGAGGGCGTACGAGCCGAGCATCTGCAGGCCAGCTCCGATCCGTTTACACGCACAATGGCGTCTGTTTATGCCGCTTACGAGGCCGATTGCCAGCGTGGAGGTTTGCTAGACTTTGCTGAGCTACTGTTGCGCGCGCACGAGCTGTGGCTGAACAAGCCCGCCATTTTGGCGCACTATCAGGGGCGTTTTCCGTTTATTTTGGTCGACGAGTTTCAAGATACTAACTCGGTGCAGTACGCCTGGTTGCGAGTGCTGGCTGGCGAGAGCTGTTTTGTTACCGCGGTGGGCGATGACGATCAGTCAATTTACGGTTGGCGCGGTGCTAAAGTCGAAAATATTCGCCGTTTTAGTGAAGACTATCCCGGCACCACGACGATTAAGCTCGAGCAAAACTACCGCTCGACCGGCAATATTCTTAATGCCGCCAATGCCGTGATCGCCAATAACTCTGGCCGTATGGGTAAAGAGTTGTGGACCGATGGTGACGACGGCGAGCCTATCTCGCTGTATGCCGCGTTTAACGAGCAAGACGAAGCGCGCTTTATTGTCGAGCGTATCAACGACTGGACAGCCAAAGGCAATCGCAAAGATAGCTGCGCAATTTTGTATCGCTCTAACGCTCAGTCGCGAGTATTAGAGGAAGCATTACTGCGTGAGGCAGTGCCTTACCGTATTTATGGCGGGCAACGCTTTTACGATCGCTTAGAAATTAAAAATGCCTTGTCGTATATGCGGTTAGCGAGCCACCGTGATGACGACGCAGCCTTTGAGCGTGTTATCAACACGCCAACACGAGGCATCGGTGGTAAAACGGTCGATGATATTCGCGCTTTTGCGCGCGAGCATGGTTGCTCATTGTGGCAAGCCTCCGAGCAAATGTTGGCCAACCGCGTAATGACCGCTCGTGCGGGCAATGCCCTCGCCGGCTTTATTAAGCTGGTCGAAACATTGGCCGAAAAAAGCGCCGAGCTAAAACTCGATCAGCTGGCCGAGTCGGTACTAGAGACCACAGGGCTGCTAGAGTTTCATAAAAAAGAGAAAGGCGAAAAGGGCCAAGCGCGCGCCGAAAACCTCGAGGAATTGATCACCGCCTGCCGAGTGTTTGAAGCCCCCGACGATGAGTTGCCGGTGCTACAGCAATTTTTAGACACAGCCGCGTTGGATGCTGGTGAAGCTCAGGCCGATGAGTTTGAAGATGCCGTGCAATTAATGACATTGCACTCGGCCAAAGGCTTGGAGTTTCCGTTGGTGTTTATGGCTGGGGTAGAGGAGAATTTATTCCCTCACAAAATGTCAGTCGAAGATCCCGACCGTCTAGAAGAAGAGCGCCGGCTTGCCTACGTGGGTATTACCCGAGCGATGCAAAAACTCTTTATCTGTTACGCCGAAACCCGACGTTTACACGGTGGCGAAACCTTTAACGCGCTGTCGCGTTTTGTTAAAGAGATCCCCAATGAGTATTTAGATGAGGTGCGGATTAAAAGCACCGTCACCCGCCCTGTTCGTTCGCAAAGCAAGGCGCCAGCTAAACCCAAAGGCTTGCGCTTGAGTGATTCTGGCTCGGATACTGGGTTTCGTTTAGGTCAGCGTGTTACCCATAAAAAATTCGGTGAAGGTGTTATTGTTCACTTCGAAGGTTCGGGTTCGAGCACGCGGGTGCAAATAAACTTTAGCGATGAAGGTGTTAAATGGTTGGTCGTGCAGTACGCCAAACTTGAGGCCATAGTACGCTAGATATTTAGTGGCGCGAGCAAGCAATGAATGCTGCTCGCGGCTACTGGTAAGCTTTGTTATTATTGCTGCCTGATCTTATTGTTTTACTAAAAATAAAAATTATGAATACAGCACCCCGTTATAATTTTAATCCCCTTGTTATTCTCACCCTTATTGCGCTATGTGTTGTGTTGTTTGCCGCCTTGGTGCTGGCCAAAACCGAGCAGGGTACAGCTCGGCTTGTAGGCCAAGAGGTGGCAGGTGAACAGTTTAAGTGGCGGATGGTCACAACCTGGCCAAAAAACTTTCCGGGCTTAGGTACGACCGCCGAAGAGTTTGCCCGCGTCGTCGGTGAGATGAGTCATGGGCGGCTGACAATTCATGTGCACGGCGCTGGTGAAATAGTGCCCGCCATGGGCGTGTTTGACGCGGTGTCATCGGGCAGTGTCGAAATGGGTCATGGTGGCGCCTATTACTGGCGCGGCAAAGCATCCGCCAGCCAATTTTTTACTACCGTACCTTTCGGCATGAACGCGCAGGAGATGAATGGTTGGCTGTCTCACGGTGGTGGTCTAGAGCTGTGGCGTGAACTGTATGCCCCTTTTAACCTAATTCCATTTTCAGCGGGTAATACGGGCATTCAAATGGCCGGTTGGTTTAATAAAGAAATCAACACCTTAGATGATTTACGTGGTTTAAAAATGCGTATACCAGGGCTGGCGGGTGAAGTGTTTAATCGCGCTGGCGGTACATCGGTCAACATTCCAGGTGGCGAGCTCTACACCGCATTACAAACCGGTGTGATCGACGCCGCCGAGTGGGTTGGCCCCGCCAACGATTTAGCCTTTGGCTTTCATCAAGTCGCAAAATATTATTACTATCCAGGTTGGCACGAGCCGGGCTCCAGCATGGAGCTGATAGTTAACAAAAGCGCGTTTGAATCGTTACCACAAGATTTGCAGGCCATCGTTACCTACGCCTCACGCGCTATGAACCAAGATATGCTTGACCAATACACCGCGACCAACAATGCCGCACTGGAAGCGTTGGTAAACGAACACGGTGTGCAACTGCGCCGCCTACCCGATGAAGTTCTCTTAGAGCTGCGCCGTATTACCGAGCAGGTGTTTATCGAGCAAGCCAAGCAAGACGCCATGTTCGCCAAAGTGTGGGAATCGTATAAAACGTTTCAGGCTAAGGCGGGTGCTTGGCATAAAGTGTCAGAGCAGACTTATTATAATGTTCGTGAACATACGGCAAGATGATAGGTAGGTTTCCATACGCTCAAGAGGCGATTAGATTGCATCTGTTGTGCAAGTCTAAGGGCGAATCTTAATGGACGTATAATAAAAAATCATGAGTAAAAATGGCACGAATTAAAATTGATGAATATATTAAAAATTTTCGCTTCTAGGGTAAGGAGATGATTGATTTTTATCTGGCACAGTCAACTTTATTGTAAATAACTTAATTCTTGGTTATAGCTTATTATATATTTTGGCTTGGTTTGTTGGTATTTTTATATCGTCAATATTCTTAGTTGTAGGCTTTTTAGTAAAATATAATTCAGTTAATACTGTGGGTAGAGTTCTCAGTGTATCTGAATGTCGATATGCCAAGCAAGGCGATCACGAAAACAATAAGGAGAGGGTTGATCGAAGGTTGGCGATTAAATATGACTTGCCTTTAAAGCTTAATAATCATGCTCTTACTTCGGACTGGACTAATAAGTACTTAACGTTTCGGGTTGGGCAAGAAATACGGATAAAAGTTGTATCTCATAAAAACTATGATGAAGTATATGTCCCTAGTGTTTCTAAGCCCATCAGGTCATCATTTGTTGGTTATACTATATCGGCACTTATATTGTTTCCGTTCTTAACTAAGATTGAATGCTGGGTTTGTTTTTTTCTCGTCTCTGGGGCTATGTGCGGGCTTATTTTTCTGTTTTTTTCTTTAATTCCAGAAGGGCCTATACCTCCATCGCAAGTGTATCGTGAAGATTTGATTAAATCGGTACCGGATGATAACGGTGATAATTTTTAAGAAGGTAAATGAATAAGGAGCATGTAAAGTAGCGTTTTTGTAAGCATGTTCTTCTTGGTGATACCTGTTAATGTGGCTATTCCTTCAATGCTTGATTCTGTCGATAAGCCTGACTGGTGAGGCGAGCTATGCGCATAAAGACCATTAGCGATAATGTACCCGAAAGTTTTATTTGGCTCGCTTACTCTTAGTTTAAATTTTTAATGAGATATCAATGGTTAGGTGGTTGGTTGTGAACTATATACGGATTTTTATAATAGTGCTTGTTGCAGGCATAGCCTGCTTGGCTGCAGCCGCCAATTCGGATGTGCCACCAATATTTGATTCTGTCGATAAGCCCACCTGGTGGGATGAGTTTGGACAAGAGTTTAGCCCGTTTGAGAGTCGGGATGAGATTATCCGTCTGCGCAGGAAAGAAGATACCGACGATCGAATTTATATAAAACGTGCATTGTTGACGGCAGAGTTTACGCCTGAAAATAAAGATTTAGTTAGCTTTTCATTATTTTATATACCATACGGTGAATTTTTGAGTGGCGATACTTCAATCCAGATTTTTGAGTATTTTTTACGACATTACTTTTATCGAAAAGAAGAAAATTATTGTTTTCGTTGTTCAAAAGACGGGGGCATGGTTGCGGGTGTAGTTGAACGTCTGGTCAGTCAGTACTGTAGGGCTGGGAGGGATTCGGATGCTTTGAGTTTGATTGATAAGTTTATTTCTGAGCGGAAATTAGAGCTCGACATTACTTCTCAGTCTAAAATTTATGCGAGGTTAACCGAATGCAGAAGGCGTAGCGACTTGCGGTTAACCGATAATGTTTATGAGGCGCTAGAGAAAGTTCATAAGGAGCTTTGGCCTTTAGCTGATTTATATAATGCCAATAGTGTGTATCAAGTGGGGCGAGCTGTAATGCGAGAGAGAACCGCTAGAGGAGTTTCGGGGCACTGTGAGCTCAAGCGGTTGGAGGCTGCCCATTACAAAAGAACCGATAGAGTTAAATCTTCGATATCATGGATGGCAGAGAAGCTCGAGTCATCTAATTGGGGGGCGCACATGTTTGGATTTAGCAATTTCTTGCTGTCCGAGAGTGACAGCGCAGTGAAGCTTGCTAAAGAGATATTCCTAAACGGTTACTATGAAGATAAATTTCCGAGTTGGAAAGAATACTATGCGTATAGCGAAGCCATATTTGGTATGGCGTGCCTCGATAACCGTGTATACCAAGAAATTCTTATTTCACACTTTTATAATGATAGATTGTTGCTCAAAAACGAGCAGATAGAACTCGCTATGGATCGCCTGTATCCCGCTGTTAAAGGCTATAAAAGAACTATCGTAATAACAAATTTAGGCGGCGAGCTTGAGGTAAGTGTTGGTCATTATCGTGGCCTCTTGGATGCTCACGGGGAGACCATTGTTTTTAAGAAAATACGAATTAAAGGCAAAGTTTATTGGCTTCCGATTTATAACAGCGGTCATTGGTTTGCTTGATTCTTGGTGCCGGTTATAGAAAATATCAAAGCTAGGCCCATCAAGAAGAAAAGTTTATCAAGCTGCTGAACCTTTTGCCTGACTGATAGAGGCGCGCTAAAGCCCCTGAAGGCGGTGCAACAAAGTGCGATCGAGCTATCAGAAAGTATTGCGGCTGTGGGAGAAATAAGCAACAGTACACAAAAATGGCTTTTGCTTTTACGCGTAGAGTAATAGCCCTTTTCATTAAGAGCATTTTACCGCACGCCAATAAGCGCGACGATGTGCCTAAGCGCGCTCAGGCCATGAGAGGCGTTGGCAATGGCAGTTACTAAGCTCAGAGCTTATGGTAATCTCACCCCGCCGATCGTTATATTGTTTGTGATACCGAGCTGGGCGCTGTTAGGCAGCTGATGCTGCCGAGTATTTGCGAGGCACAGTGGAGTCCGTTAATGAGTGCTTGGCGGGGCGCGTGTGCTTTGTTAGCCACCTGCATGTGGACGTAGATAAACAGTATTATATGCCATTACAGATTATCACAGAAACGGTTTGGCACAATCTTTTTGCGCGCACATGTTGGTGGGCAGCGCACCTTGATAACACTGAGGATAAACCGGTATGGCGAGTGTAACTCGCCGGCCCCAAACCGTAGTGCAATGCCCAAGTCACCGAAAACGACATGCCGAGTTTTTAGGCGCGTTTTGGCGTAGACGCCCTGAAAACAGGGTACACTCTTTACCTTGCCTTTAAGCTCTTGGCGCATCGCTCTAAAATGTATTGCCACGTTGCACATTATTCTATGCCAAAAAGACTACTGAAGCTGGATGTATAGAGATGCCTAAATGGTGGTTCGTTAATTTATACGCTGAGTTATGATAATTATGGAATTTAAAGACTATTACAAAGTACTTGGTGTTGATAAAGATGCCGATACCAAAGCCATTAAAACGGCTTATCGTAAGCTGGCGCGTCAATACCATCCAGATATGAACCCAGATAAAGGCGCGGAAGAAAAATTTAAAGAAGTAGCCGAGGCTTACCATGTTCTTAAAGATGAAAAGCTTAGGGCAGAATTCGATGAGCTCTGCGAGTATAATGCTCGGTCTTCTCGGGGCTTTCAGCCGCCCCCTAATCGGCAGTCTTCCTATTCTGGTCATCAAGGCGGAGCTTCTTTTGATGGGGATTACTCTGAGTTTTTTAACTCGGTCTTTGGTGCTAGAAATCAATCATACGAAAATTCAGAGAAAGCTCGACAAGTGAAAGGGCAAGATGTTGAGCTGGAATTACCAATTTTTTTGGAAGAGACCGTCAACGAAACAAAAAAAGAAGTCGAGTTTATGTTGCCTGCCAGCAACAGCAATGAAAAGCCTTCTAAAAAGCATTTAAAAGTAAAAATACCTTTAGGTGTTGTGGACGGTGAAAAAATTCGTTTGGTTGGCCAAGGCAAGCCCAGTTTGTATGGCGGCCCTGCTGGCGACTTATATTTACATATTAAAATCGTGCCTCATCCGCTGTTTGATGTTACGGATCACAACCTTTCAATTACATTGCCTTTAGCCCCTTGGGAGGCAGCGTTGGGGGCTAAAATTACGGTTCCCACTCTGGACGGGAAAGTAAGCCTTTCGATTCCGCCTAATACTTCCTCGGGGAAAAAACTTAGAGTTAAAGGTAAGGGATTAAAAACGAAATCCACAGTGGGCGATCTTTTGGTCGTTGTAAAGATCGTTATGCCTGCGACAACAACTGAGAAAGGAAAAGAGCTCTGGCAAGAGCTTTCTGCCAGTGAACATTTTGACCCTAGAAAAGAATGGGGTGTGAATCATGACTAAAACTCTAACAAAAATTTCTTACGAAGAGTTATGCCAGATTGAAGGCATAAAAAGTGAGTATATTATTGATATTGTCAATTATAAGATAGTTGTTCCGATTGGAGAGCTGGAAAATAATGAGTGGTTGTTTGAAACGACTAGTGTTTACTGGATTAAAAAAGCGTTGCGGTTATACCTCGATTTAGAAATAGATTGGGTGGCCGTGGCCGTTATTGTTGATTTGATGCGACAAAAAGAAATTTTAGAAAAAGAAAATGATGCGATACAGAGACAGCTTAATCGATTGGTTGGTGGTGGCTAAGTCATTTAATGATTTTTGTATTTATAGTAAATATTTTTTAATTGAATGGGGGTTAGGTAAATGCCCCTAAGATGTTATGACAAATTTAAAAGTGAAAATTAATGACACTACCTACAATATTAATAATAATTGTTACTGGAGTTTTTCTTTTTTGGGAAAGAATTCTTCCGGGGAGGTCGTTGCCAATTTCTAAAGGTTGGTATCTTCGGTCTATCGCAATAAATATGACTCAATTAGTCATTACCTTAGTTGCAGGAAAACTTTGGATATCTGTTTTTTCAGGTGGTTCGATTGTTGATTTGGAAAATATCGGGTCACCTGTTCTCCAGGGTTTTGTAGGATGGTTTGTAGGTACATTCGTATTTTATTGGTGGCATCGTTTAAGGCATGTCAAGGGGTTTTGGGTTGTATTTCATCAAATCCATCATTCGGCTTCACGAATTGAAATGTTAACGTCTTTTTATAAGCACCCACTAGAGATTTTTATTAATTCATTTATTACGGCTATTATTCTTTTTCCTATTTTGGGTTGTTCTTTGTTGGGCTCTATTTGGTATAACCTGTTCGCAGCAATTGGAGAGTATTTTTATCACGCCAATGTGAAAACACCAAAATGGCTTAGATATTTTGTTCAAACACCTGAGTTGCACTCTATTCATCATGCGTTGGGTGTCCATAAGTATAATTTCAGTGATATACCGATTTGGGACAGGATTTTTGGTACCTATAAAGATACGACTAAGTTTAGCAAAAAATGCGGTTTTCCTAATGATAACGAACAAAAAATATGGAAAATGTTAATATTTAAAGATGTGTATGATGATTGATCTTGTGCTAAAAATAGCCTGTTAAAGGGCGTTAGATATAGGCCAAACTAGAACCATAAACAAAGAAATATACCATTGAAAAAACCATTAACTAGCTGGACTGTTTGTCTGGAGTGTCAGGGTCGCGGTAAAAAAAGTCGAAGACTGCGAAAAAAAGTACGGCTGCGTTATCAGAGAGAGTTGGATGAATTTGTAAAGATGCAGAGCACGGGGCTAGCTCCTGTTCGGCCTAAAAATCATCTTGATGACTGCTTAAATTGTAGCGGATCGGGGTTGGTTTATTCTGCGGCCGCCCCTGTAGCCAATACAGAAAACTACCCGCATGTTGCTATTGTGGGCGCCGGAATAGGCGGAGTTGCGTTGGCGGTAGCTTGTTTGCACCGCGCGATTCCTTTTACGCTTTATGAGCGTGATAGCGGCTTTAATATTCGATCTCAAGGATATGGATTAACACTGCAGCAAGCGAGTAAAGCCATTGAGGGGTTAGGTCTCTTTTCTTTAGACGGTAAAGTTGTTTCCACAAGGCACTTGGTGCATACCACGGCAGGCAAAGTAGTTGGTGAATGGGGCATGAGAAAGTGGATGCAGTCTGCGGATAATGCACTTCCCAAGCGTACTAATTTGCATATTGCCCGTCAGTCTTTGCGCTTTGCGTTACTGCAACAACTCGGGAGTCATGATGCGGTGCGTTGGGGGCATAGGTTAGTTGATGTTAAGGTGCGTGATGGCGGAGGTGTTGACTTAAGCTTTCAAGTCAACGGGGCGATTGAGCAGGCTACAGCTGATCTTGTGGTGGGGGCCGATGGTATTCGTAGTGCGGTGCGCGAGTTACTGATAGGCGAGCATGCCACGCCTTTGCGTTATTTAGGCTGTATGGTAATTTTGGGCATTTGTCCGTTAGCGGATCTAGACGGTCTTAAACATGATCTGTTGGATTCTGCCACGGTATTTCAAACCGCCAATGGCAATGAGCGTATTTATATAATGCCTTATGATTCGGATTCGGTAATGTGGCAGCTTAGCTTTCCAATACCAGAGGCCGAGGCTCGGGCGCTGAGTGATCAAGGCGCTCAAGCATTAAAAGAAGAGGCATATCGTAGAACTCAGTGGCACGATCCTATTCCGCAAATTTTAAGCGCTACTAAAACGGCGTTGGTATCGGGTTATCCGGTGTATGACCGCGAGTTACTTGAGCCGGAATTATTAAACACAGGCGCGCCAATTACTCTTATAGGTGATGCCGCCCACCCTATGAGCCCATTCAAAGGCCAAGGTGCGAATCAAGCGTTACTAGATGCGTTGGCGCTGGCTCGGGCAATAGTAATCGGTTGTAGGCCGTTATCTTTATGGCGCGAAGCGGGCATTAGAGACAGTGTATTAACTGAGTTTGAGTCAGACATGTTAGCGCGTAGCGCTATTAAGGTAAAAGATTCAGCGGCCGCTGCGCAGTTTTTACATTCTGACGCGGTGCTTTATGAGGGCGATGAGCCTAGGGGCCGAAACTTAAAAAGGTTGGATCAATAACTGCTGCATACAGCTTGGTTAATAATTTTTTTGATGACGGCAGGCCTAAGGCATAATTCTATTTTTCTTGTTGTAGATTTGTAAAAGCTCGCAAAAATAAATAATTTCACGAGCTTTTGGAGATGTCTATCGGCGAGAGTTTAGTGGTTATAAAATTTCATTACCATGATATGGCAAGATACCGAACACCTTTCGTTAAAATGTCACTAGATACCCCGACGCTATAGGTTGGATACACCTGGGTAACGGTTAGTGTTGCCCTTTCGGCCTGTAAGGTTTTGTAGTCAGGCGGGTATGGGCCAGCGTACGAGGTGTTGCTTAGACTTGGAAGGTAGCCACCGCTTTGGTTGTTAATATCTAATGTATCCCCTACCTTTATACCGTGGTTGGCGCCGGCAAATAGATACACGCTGTTGTCTGTATCGCTTGGCTGAGCGGGAACCATAAAGGGTTGGCAGTTTATTTTTTCCCCTAGATCATTAATAGCATTTTCTATTAGCGAGTTAACCATTGCCCCGTATGCAGTCTTCCAAAATCGAGGGGTGCCAAATCCAGTCTCTTCTGTATAGTTCGCGCTCCATATGCCAATATCGGAATAACTTTTATCAAAAATGGGTGACCCTGAAATTCCATCATGGACTACCATTCGAAAGGCAAAGTGCCTTGCTCTGACGTCTTCTTTTACTTCATCCGTACTTTTGGATGAAAAAAAGTCTGAAAGTGATTGGCTGAATCTAGTCGCATGAGTTTTGCGAAAGTAGTCATCTGGATAAAGCATGGACATATCCAGAATCGATCCCGAAACCACTAGTTGCACTTGATATTTTTTTGCTAGATTTTTTACCGTATCAGAGGTTTGGAAGTTAGAGCTTTCATAGCGCGTCTGGTTTGACAGTACGACGGATGGCTCATCTTGCACAAGAACATTGTAGGCGGGATAAAGTCGTTGCGAGAGCTCTGCTGAAAAATCAGTATCAATATTGTGCAGTTGCCCTACCCGGGAGGATTCTGGCCGCGCCCTTGGAAACCCCGTTAGTAATACGTTCTTATTGTAATGAAGCCGATTAGGGGAGCTGCAGTCTTGTTCGTCGCTCACCACAGCTTTGATGGCGACGACGTAGATGCCGTTATGTTGCCGCTCATCTAACACCTCAACATCGCTAACCTTGCCCAGTGCTCGTAAGTTGACCCGATCACTGACCAATACGCCGTTATTTACGTCTGTGAGGCTATTAACCTGGCTGCCGAACTTGATAAGAGCATTTCTGATTGCGTCCTCATAGGCGCTCTGTCGGGCCGCCTGAATATCACTGCCCAGTGGGCTGCGGCCTTCAGCGCTAATGACATCACCATAGGCAAACTGCCAGCCCCCCAAGAGAATTACCAATTGGGTCGTTAGCAGCATTGATCGCAACATCTTTGACCAAGTCATTCGGGCCACACTTGCCTTTGACCGTTGCCGGTATCGTAATGCGAGTCTGTGGTAGATAAGGTGCTTATACGACGCTCGAGGGCAGGATTATGAGCTTTTGTCGTTGGCGCGCCTTTAACGCTAGAGGCCGCCGTAAAATTTTGAAAGAAATCTTGGCCTAGTGTTAAAGACAGGGTGGTTTCATAGTACCCTTGGTTTGTTAAGCCTTGCGAGATAATCCTAGATTGTTGGATGTAACTATCGACTACTGCGCGCAAGTGGTCATAGTTGGTCACAAAATCAGCTACTTTTGTCGATGCTGAAATTTGTACCCCTTGAACCCGCTCGGCCAAGGTCCGATAAGCATCTACCTCTGAGGCTCTCATGGCCATAAGTGTTTGTTGCGGTTTGTTTTGGTTCTGATTATCTGGTGCGCCAAATCCAGTAGCGGTAATAATAAGCGGCTCAATTGTATTACCCATATGGGTAATATTAGCTTGGGCGCTTGCACTTGCTTCCCCGTTTGAACACAAGGTGCATCTAAGTATTCCGCAACCATTTAACGACACCAAAAGTATGGGTACGGCGATAATTGACGCCACACGAACTATAAGCCTTTTCATATCAATATCCTTTATAAGTCTGCCACGCTATCGACCAGATGCGCTATATCTTTAGTGCAGGTATACACGTTGGCGGCTAATAGCAGCCTCGCCGCTAAGGACGGATTGGTTAGCCAAGTAAAAGTGAGCAAAGAGGTCTTGTTATAAGCTGGGAGGGTTGTGTCTGGCTATATTTCTGACATAAAAAAGGCCGCTCTTGCGCACAAGAGCGGCCTTTTACTTACCGGCTAACGTCTTATTGACGAATACCTTCGATATGCAGTTTAAGCTCAACGGTTTGTGATGCTGGGCCTAAATCTTTGGTGATACCAAAGTCTTTCATTAAGAATTCAGCTTCGCCTTCAAAACCGACCCGGTAACCGCCCCAAGGGTCTTTACCTTCGCCAACTTTTTCGACTTCGATGGTGATTTCTTTAGTAACACCGTGCAGAGTTAAGTCGCCGACGATATCAAATTCTTCGCCGTTGTCATCTATGTTGCTAATGCTTTTACTGACAAAAGTAGCTTCTGGAAATTTATCTACCGCTAAAAAGTCGTTACCGCGCAGGTGTTTATCTCGCTCGGCGTGGTTGCTGTCGACACTGGTGGTGTCGATGGTGACGTTGATGCTGCTGGCGGCAAGGTTTTCGGCATCGTAGCTAAAGTTGCCGCTAAAGTTATTAAAACGCCCTAGCAGCCAGCTGTAACCTAAATGTTGCACCTGAAAGTTAATAGAAGCGTGAGCGCCTTTAGTGTCGATCACGTAATCGGCAGCCATGCTAGAGCTGGCAGCAACGGCACTGCTTGCGAGTATGACGCCGGCCAGTGTTTTCTTTATCCAACCATTTGCTACGTTCATGGTGTACTCCTTGAGTTTTAACAGAATTACGGTGAGTCTGTTTTTGCGACGGGTTTAAGCATCCGCAGTAAGGTGCGGTCGCGATAAATAAAATGATGTACCAGTGCGGCCAAGCCATGCAGTGCTGCAAAGATAACAATAAGCCAGCCAAATATACGATGTACAAAGCCGGCGATATCCACTTGCGCGGCATTGATTTGTAAAAATACCGGAAAGGTTAACCAACCGAACAGCTCTGGACCTTTGCCCTCGGCACTGGTTACAAGATAACCGGTTAATAGCAGCGTTAATAGCAGTGAATATAAGACGATCTTTAAAGCCGCCGCGGCTCTTAGCTGCCATTTGTTTTGCCTCGCCAGTGCGACAGGCTTGGGGTTACATAAACGCCAGAGTAAACGCGCTAGTGTTACCAGCAAAAGCAGCAGGCCAATACTGACGTGTAGAGTCGGACCTTTGTGATACCAAGGGTCGTAGTAGCCAAGGTCGACCATATAAATACCAAGGCCAAACAAAAATACGATAGCCAGTGCGCTAAGCCAGTGTATGGCAATACTAATAAAGCCAAAACCTGCGCGTGTGTCTTTTAACATGAGTCCGATTCCGTTTGCCGGCGTTATTGTTTGCAGTGCTAGGCTAGCAAAGCCGCTGTCGGCGCATGGTTAAGAATTGTCAGAGGTTTGCTGCAAGTGCCCAAAATAGTCGCTTTAGTTGATAAATTTTACAATTCTTAGTCGCGCGGCACTGGTCGGGTGCGGCCGTTGTCATCAATAGCAACATAGACAAACTCGCCCTCGGTGACTTTAGCCACCTCACCAGTGCGGGCTATTTTGATCCACACTTCGATAGTGATGTGAATAGAGCTGCGGCCCACGTCAGTGGCATCGGCATAAACACTGACCGTAGCGCCCACGGGTACCGGGCGTAAAAATGCCATATTACCTACGGCTACGGTAGTGATCCGGCCACGGGCAATTTGCTGCGCCAAGATGGCGCCGCCAATGTCCATTTGTGACATCAGCCAACCACCAAAGATATCGCCGTAAGGGTTGGTGTCGGCAGGCATAGAAAGCGTTTGCAGTGTTAGCTCGCCGTTGGGAGTCGGATTAATGTCAAGACCGTGCATGGCCATAGTAGGGTTACCTTGTGTCCTATGTGCGTTATTAATGGTGGCAAAAGCCAAGTGCTAAATATAGCAGAGACGCCCTGATTATTGTGTGAAGTAAAGTACAGCCAAGCAAGAAATAAGGTTGGTTGGTGCTTGGCGGCTCCAGTCAGCTCATCTGTGCCTAATTTTACGGCCTGTTAGATCGCCGGTGGCTACGCAGCATATGCGCTGCCTGACATTTCGCGATGCGGTTTTAGCGCATAACCGATGGCAACCAAGTCACCAGTGCCGGCCAGATCGCCAGCGCTGCCAGTAAACACAATTGCAGGGCGATAAACGGTGCAACCCCGCGATAAATATCGGCGGTGGCGACGGAATCGGGTGCTACACCGCGCAGATAAAACAGCGCAAAGCCAAATGGCGGTGTTAAAAAGGACGTTTGCAGGTTGATGGCGATCATAATGCCGAGCCAGATAGGATCGATCCCCATGGCCAGTAGCACTGGCCCGACAATAGGCACCACCACAAAAGTGATCTCGATAAAGTCGAGAATAAAACCCAGCAAGAAGATCACCAGCATCACCACCAGCAGCGCGCCTATGTGCCCACCGGGTAAGCTATTAAACAGGGTGTGGATTAACTCTTCACCGCCAAAGCCGCGAAACACCAATGAGAATAACGATGCACCCAGTAAGATGGTAAAGATCATAGCGCTGATACGGGTGGTTGAGCGCAATACATCGATCAACCGTTCCCGCGACAGCAAGCGCTGGCTGGCGGCTAAGATTAATGCGCCCATGGCACCAACCCCAGCCGCCTCGGTAGCGGTGGCAATACCGCTAAGAATCGAGCCTAACACCAGAGTAATTAGTACCAGTACCGGTACCAGCGATAACCATAAGCGGCCGCCGGTTAGCTCGCTGGGCTGCTCAGAATCATGGTTTGCATCACTGGGTAAGCTAGGCGCTTTGTCGGGCGAAAGCCGAGCAACCACTAATAGATAAGTGATGTATAACACGACTAACAGCAGACCTGGGATGACCGCACCGACAAATAAGTCGCCCACAGAGACAGTTTGTAAATTGAGTACCCCAAGGCGCAATTGCGCTTGCTGATAGGCGTTGGACAGCACATCGCCCAGCAGCACTAATGCGATAGACGGCGGAATAATTTGCCCTAAGGTGCCGGTGGCGCAGATGGTGCCGGTGGCTAGCGACGGATGGTAGCCGTGGCGCAGCATCGTCGGTAGTGATATTAAACCCATAGTGACAACGGTGGCGCCGACGATACCGGTACTGGCTGCAAGCAGCGCGCCGACCAAAATAACCGATAACCCTAGCCCGCCTGGCAAGCGGCCGCAGGCGCGTGCCATATTGCTTAACAGCGTTTCGGCTAGGCGGGATTTCTCCAGCATAACCCCCATAAACACAAATAACGGCACCGCCACCAAGGTGTAGTTGTTCATGATGCCGTAAATACGGCTGGGAAAGGTTTGCAGTAAAGATGGCTCAAATACGCCGGCGATAATGCCGCCGCCGGCAAACAGCAGTGCCATACCGGCCAAGGTAAAAGCGACGGGGTAGCCCAGCATTAAGGCTAGGCAAACGGCGGTGAACATCCACAGGGGTAAAAACTCAATCAACATGATTGGCTCCGGTGTGGTGTTGGTTATTTATTGGCGCCGCGCTTGTTAGCATCCAGCTTGCTCGCAATAGTTCGGCCAAGGCTGCCAAGGTTAAAGAGACGGCAAATACCAGCACTAAAGATTTTAGTAAGTAAACATAGGCAAGCCCGCCGGCATCGGTCGAGCGCTCGGTTACGTGCCACGAGCCCGCGACAAAGTCGAGGCTGATCCAGCCGACAAAAATTGCAAAGGGCAAAGTAAAAACAAGCGTGCCTATGGCGTCAACCCAGGCTTGAGTTCGCCTAGTAAAGCGTCGGTAAAACACATCGACTCGTACCTGTGCGCCGTGTTTGAGGGCGTACCCTGCGCCCAGTAAAAATACCGCCGCATGCATATAGGTGACGGACTCTTGCAGGCCGATAGAGCCGGTGTCAAACAGTCGCCGCAGTACCACGACGGCCACTGTGGCGATCACCATAATCAGTGTTAACCAAGCGGTGGCGCGACCGGTGAATTCGGTAATTGCATCAAGTGCTAGCAACAAGCGCGGGGGTGCGCCGGTCAAGGGGTTAACGGGAGCGATAGGTGTACTCATGGCGTCCGGGCGCACAATTTGCGCCATCGTTATTATTGTTTCAGTGTGATCTGCCAGCAGCAACGCTGCTGGCTAATGGGGGGCATTATACCGTTTATTGCGGCTGTTGTAGTTTTTGCAGCTGAGCTTGAGCCGCTTGGCCGATTTCGCCCCCGCCCTGGACGGCTTGCTGAAAGTAAGCAACGGCTTTTTGCTTATCGCCTTTTTGCAGCGCGTATTCACCTAAATAGAAGCTGGCAATTTGGGTGGGCAGCAGTTGCATGCTCTTGTCTAAATCGCTGGCCGAAGCATCGGGTTTATCGAGCTGACGATACGCTAAAGCGCGATATATATAAGGACGAAAGTACTCAGGATTAGCCGCAATCGACTTGCTAAAAGCTTGCTCCGAGCCGGCAAAGTCTTTCTCATTGGCTGCGATACGGCCTTTTAGCTCCCAAAACAGATTCTCTTTGGGCTGCTTGGCAAGAGCGCGATCGGTGAGTTGCTTGGCCTCGGCGACGTTTTCTGCGCTAAGTGCTTGTAACGCTTTTTGATAGTCGGCGTAAGCGCTCTGATCGCTTTTAAGCTGGGCGATGGCACGCTGGTACTCGGTTTTGTTGCGCGCGCCGCCGGGGCGTTGTGCGGCCAGTTTTTTGTTGATTTCGACCCGCTGTTGCGAGGGAGGGTGGCTGGCAAAAAAGCTTTCCATCCAATTCGCTTGCTGTCCCTCAGAGAGCTTAACGAAGGTCTTTTGCAGTTCAACCGCACCTTGTGGGTCGTAACCGGCACGCACCATATATTCAATGCCGTATTGGTCTGACTCCAGCTCTTGATCGCGGCCGTAACGTGCCTGCCATGCTTGGGCGCCTACGCCCAGCGCGCCTACCGCAAGTCCTGCGGTTTGTTGATCTTGGCTGGCCAGCGCTACCCCAGCGGCCATAAGGCCGGCGTTAAGCAGTGTGCCTTGGGTTTGTTGTTTAGCACCGTGGCGAGCCGCCGCGTGGACGATTTCATGGCCCAGTACCGCAGCCAGTTCAGCTTCATCGCCCAGCAACACTAACAGCCCGCGGTTAATGGCGATCTTGCCGCCGGGCAGTGCCCAGGCGTTGGGTACATCGTTGTTTAATACCACAAACTCGTAAGGTAGCTCGCGTCGGTCGCTTACGGCTGCCAGTTTTTGCCCAACTTTGTTAACGTATACGTTTAGATCTGGGTCGACCACATAGCGGCCTCCTTGCGACTGCTGGCTGGGCGTGTACTGCTGCGCACCAAGGGCAACCTCTTGCGCGGGCGACATCAGCGACAGCTCATTTTGACCGGTTACCGGATTGACGCTGCAGCCGGTCGTTAGGATTGCCAGAGATGCCAGCAGGGCGAGTTGTATCCAATACTTCACAGATGCCTCCAATTATTATGCGGCGAGCTTTAAGGGTATTTCTGTTGATCTGCCGGCTATGATCGCACGGTGATCGTGTTTTGGTGGTTATAATGTCACAAATTTAACCCAACGAGGTATTCATGCAAACACTTCAGGCGGTCGAGCTGTTTGCCGGCTTGCGTCCCGATGGCCAACCGATGGTCGAGCGTATCCCGGTAAAAGTGCTGGACGATAACTCGGTACAATTAGTGCGCTCACCGGCCTTTATTAAAGGTATTGCCAGCGGCGATGTGATTCGTTGTGAGCCGGATAAGCGTGAGTTTGAGATTTTAACCCACAGTGGCAATGTTGCTGTGCAAGTATTTTGCAAAGGCGATATTCAGGCGCTGGCCGATCAACTGAGCGGACCGGTGGCTAAGCTGGGCGGCGATTTAGACATCGAAACGCCGCGGATGCTGGTGTACACACTGCACGTGAGCTGTGGTTTTACAGAGATAGAGGCGGTTTTTAACGCGATCAATAGCGATGATAACGCTTGGCAGTACGGCAACGTCTACGACCCCGCCGACGGCACCACCCCATTAAATTGGTGGTTGGACATCCTCAAGCCCGAGTAGCTCGGTGATAACCCCAGATCGATAAAGGTGCCCTGTATGTTAATGCTGATCTCCCCAGCGAAGACGCTGGATTTTGAATCCACTCCGGTGACTGAGACACACACCGAGAGCGATTTTTTAACCGACTCGCAGGTGTTGATCAACGAGTTAAAAGCCCTGTCGCCAGCCGATATATCGGGCTTGATGCATATCTCTGACAAGCTCGGAGTGTTGAACTTTGATCGCTTTCAGGCATGGCAAACCCCTTTTAAGCCGAGTAATGCAAAGCAAGCGGTATTGGCGTTTCAGGGCGACGTATATACAGGCATGGCGGCCGACACCTTTAGCGCGCGCGATTTTGCCTTTGCGCAAAAGCATTTGCGTATTCTCTCGGGCTTGTATGGCTTGCTGCGGCCGCTGGATTTGATTCAGCCCTATCGTCTAGAAATGGGTACCAAGTTTAACAATAGTCGCGGTGCCAACCTCTATCAGTTTTGGGGCGATCAGCTGACCTGCGCGGTTAACCAGCAATTGGCGGCGGTTAACAGCACCAGTTTGGTTAACTTGGCCTCTAATGAGTACTTTAAAGCCATTAAACCAAAACAGTTGAGCGGTGAGGTGATTACCCCGATCTTTAAAGATTGGAAAAACGGCCAATATAAAATTATTAGCTTTTATGCGAAAAAGGCCCGTGGCTTAATGAGCGCGTATGCCATTAAGAATCGTCTAACATCGGCCGAAGACCTAAAAAGCTTTGACGTTGATGGCTACGGTTTTGTACAAGAGCTATCGTCTGAACGCGATTGGGTGTTTACTCGCAAGGTAGATTAACGCTAATTGCCTATTCACTTGGGCACGCCATAAGCTACTGTGTAAAGACGGCAATATAAAGGAGTGCTCTATGGCATTACGCATACTGGTGGTCGATGACGCCAGCTTTATCCGCGACATGGTCAAAAAACACCTGCGCGAGCAACTGCCCGGTGTTGAGGTGTTTGAGGCCCCCGATGGCAACCGTGCACTTGCCCAGCTTAAAATACAGACCATGGATTTGGTGCTGTCAGATTGGGAAATGCCCAATATGAACGGCGCAGAGCTGCTCGCCAGTATCCGCGGCGACGAGCGCTATAAAAGCACACCGTTTATTATGATCTCTAGTCGTGGCGACCGCAGTCACGTTATCAAAGCCGTACAAGCGGGAGTATCGGATTATTTAAGCAAGCCATTTACCCCCGATGAGCTGATCGCTAAAGTCACCAAACAGTTAAAAAAAATCGACAAATTGCCTGCCCCTCCGGGTTCGGGTGGTGCCGATCGTGGGGGTGTTGCGCGCATGGCCAACGCCTCGGTTGATGTGCTAACAGCGGGCTTTGGTGCCGCACCCAAAGCGGCACCGGCAGCGGTCGAAAAAGCGCCTAAATCGGTCAAAAATAAACTGAAGGCGCAGCTGCGCTTTGACAGTAATCAGGCCCCTGTGGGTTGCATTGTGCGCGAGATATCACTGCAAGCGTTTAGCGCGCTGGTCGCTCGCGACAGCCATGTACCGGCCTTGTTTGACCAAGTGGTATTAGATGTTGGCAATGACACTGAGCACCTCCAGCTTAATGCCTATGTTCACTCTTTACAGGCGGCCGAATCGCGTCCAGAAAGCCGAGCGGTGAAAGTGGTATTGCGCTTTGTCGATACCGAGGCAAGTAAGTTTGAATTGTTATCACGGCTTATTAGTTAATGTGTGCGCAAGGGATTTAGGTTAACCGAAACTATTATGGATCGACAATGAAGCACCCTACCTCTATCGATGATAGTGCATTGCTTGCGCGTTGCCTTGAGCTTGCTTGCGAGTCTGCCAGTAGTGGCGGTGGCCCGTTTAGTGCGCTAGTAGTGAAAGAGGGTGAAATTATTGCCGAGGCTTGCAACAGCGTGACGCGCGATCGCGACCCCACGGCTCACGCCGAGGTGGCCGTTATTCGTAAGGCTTGCCAGATACTGGATGATCATCAATTAACGGGCTGTACGATTTACGCCAGCTGCGAGCCCTGCCCTATGTGTTTGGGCGCTATTTATTGGGCCCGTGCCGATAAAGTTATTTTTGCTGCCAGTCGTGAGCAAGCATCAAAAGCCGGGTTTGATGATTCCCTGGTGTATCGCGAAGTTAATATCCCAGGCCCCGAACGGCAGATACCTTTTTACCATTTAGCGCTTAGCAATGCCGAGGCGCCGTTTCAGCAGTGGCAAGAATTTTCCGAGCGGCACTGTTACTAATAAATTCATTTAGCTCTCCCTGACATACTCTTTCGGTTTACTAATGTTGCCGCTGTCCCGCGCTTGAAATAGCGTGATTTCAGTATGGCCGTCCAGCCGAATGAGGTTGCGGAATTTGAAGGACATCAGCTCATATTCTTGAGCAACGTAAACAATTGTATAAATTAACCACTACCAAGTGTGCATGGGTAGAATACATACTCATCAACTCTTTATTTTTAAACATTAGTGTTCTCGATATGAAAATTCTATTCGCTCGGCTTTGGCAGAAAATTTTTATTTTGGTTGTTGTATTAGCGGCAATCGGCTATAGCACATACCTTTATTTAAAACCGGGCCAAGTGCCCGATTATATTTTATACGAGGTGGAAATTGGCACAGTGGAAAACGTCATTGCCGCCAGTGGTACGCTTGAGCCAAAAGAATACGTAGAAGTTGGGGCGCAGGTATCGGGGCAGCTTAAATCACTAGCGGTCGAGGTCGGTGATTTGGTGCAGCGCGGTGATTTGTTGGCGGAAATTGACGCGACTGTGTTTGAAACCAAGGTAATGGGCGCGACAGCGAGTTTAGAAAATAAGCGTGCTCAACTCGAAAAGCTACAGGCTGAAAGTTATCTGGCTGAAGAACGAAAAGCCCGCAACACGCGTTTATTTGCGCAAAATGCGATTAGCCAAGATACCTTAACCAGCAGTCAAACAGATGTAAAAACCATTAACGCGAGCATCCGTGCTATGGAGGCGGAGATTCGCGCCGATGAAGCATCGCTCGAAGGCGATCGAGCAACGTTAAACTACGCCAAAATTTACGCGCCCATGACTGGCACCGTGGTGTCGATTGCTGTGCGCGAGGGGCAAACGCTTAATGCCAATCAAAATGCTCCGTTGATTATGAAAATCGCCAACCTCGATGTACTGACCTTGCGCGCTGAAGTATCTGAGGCAGATGTCACGCGTATTCAACCAGGTATGGATGTTTACTTTGCAACATTGGGCAATCCAGATGAGCGCTGGAACTCTACCGTGCGTCAAGTATTACCAACCCCAGAGGTGGTAAACGATGTTGTTCTTTATCAAGTCCTGATTGATATCAAAAATCGTAACTCGCGGCTAATGGACTCGATGACGGCACAAACTTTTTTTGTGGAAAGTCGCGCAGAGGAAGTTGTGACTATTCCAGTGGGTGCTATTCGAGACGGTCGTCGAGGCAGTCGGGTGGTAAAGCAAACTGCCCCCGGTCAATTTGAGCCAGTACCGGTAGAGATTGGCGTGCGCACTCGCACTCAAGCCGAAGTTATTAGTGGTTTACAGGTGGGTGACGTTGTCGTCGCCGGTAACCGTGACGACAGCAAAGCAAATGCCCGTGCTGGGGGGGGCATGCCCAAAGGCGGCATGTCGGATAATAGAGGTGGTCGTCGTGGTGGCTTCTGATCCATTAATACAGCTGGATAATATTAGCCGCTCCTACTCGTTGGGTGAAATCACTGTTAATGCCCTAAGCGATGTATCGCTCACTATTGAGCAGGGCGAGTTTGTTGCCATTATGGGGCAGTCCGGCTCGGGCAAGTCCACTCTTATGAATATTCTTGGTTGCCTCGATAAGCCTACCGCTGGTTGCTATCGGGTGGGCGGTATTGATGTTGCTAAACTTAACAATGATGAATTGTCAGCGCTGCGTTTAAGCACCTTCGGTTTTGTGTTTCAGCGTTATCAATTGCTGGCCAATTACAACGCGTGGGAAAACGTTGCTATGCCCGGCATTTACCGCCAGTTGCCGCGCAATGAACGTCAACCCCATGCCATGCAGTTGCTGGCACAATTGGGGATGGCCGAGCGTGCGGAGCACAAACCCAGCGAATTATCGGGTGGGCAGCAGCAGCGCGTATCTATAGCGCGGGCACTGGTTAATGGCGCCGAGGTTATTCTTGCCGATGAACCTACCGGTGCCCTCGATAGCAATAGCGGCGCGCAAGTTCTGGAGCTATTACGCGAGTTTAATCAGCAAGGGGTAACGGTTATTCTGATTACTCACGACAAAGAAATTGCGCAACAGGCCAATCGCGTTATCTCGTTAAAAGACGGTTTAGTCATCGATGATCATACCGAGCTAAAATATCCGACGCCGAAACAGCATAGCGACACACCTGTACGCAATCGTATTAAAGTCTTTCCCAATATTAGTGTGTTCGAATCGATCCGCATTGCGGCCGCATCACTGCGGGTAAATTTGTTTCGTACTTTATTAACTTTGTTGGGAATTATTATTGGCGTAGCTTCCGTGGTTCTTATGATTGCCATAGGTGAAGGCGGCAAAGCTGAGGTTCTGGGGCGTATAGAATCTATCGGTACCAACTTAATATCGGTGCGTCCCGGTGGCGCTAATTTACGCCGCGGCAGTGGTGATATTGCCACTTTAACGTTAGATGATGCTGCGGCTATTGCACAAATACCTGGAGTCGTGGCTGTTGCGCCGGAGCGTAGCACTCGCGCAACGTTACGTTTTGGCGGCAACGACTACTCTGGCGGTATTAAAGGCGCCACACCAGAATATTTTTCGGTGCGCGACTGGCAGTTGTCGCAAGGCATCTTTTTTAATCAAAAGGATGTCGATCAATTTGCATCGGTGATGGTTATTGGTGCCACGATTCGCGATAACTTATTTACTGCCAGCGAAGACCCTATCGGCCGCTATGTGTTGGTTAACAGCACTCCGTATCAAGTTATTGGTGTGCTTCAAGCGAAAGGCGCCGACCCGATGGGAGGAGACATGGATGATGAAGTACTGATTCCTATCACCACTGCGCGGTTAAAGTTTTTTGGTCGGGATTACCTCAGTACGATTACCGTTAAAGCCGAAACGACGGAAGATGTCACCCGGCTTGAGCAGGAAGTTGAGGATTTGCTACTCGCGCGACACAGTGAAGAGGATGTCATGGTTCGCTCCACAGAATCGTTGGTAGAAACTGTCACCGAAGCACAAAACACCTTGACGTTATTGTTGGGCTCAATTGCCGCAATCTCGTTATTTGTTGGCGGTATCGGGGTTATGAATATTATGTTGGTGAATGTTTCCGAGCGTCGCCGCGAAATTGGTTTACGCATTGCCACTGGCGCCAAACCCGGAGATATTTTGCGGCAATTTAATATCGAGGCGTTAGTGGTGTGTATCTGCGGTGGCACCCTCGGCATCTTGGCGGGTTTTGGTGGCGCTTTTATTATCAGCTACTTTGGTGTCGCGGTGGCGTTTACCGCACTGCCGGCGCTGCTCGCGTTTGCCACATCAATTATGGTGGGGTTGATTTTTGGTTACATTCCGGCTCGCAAGGCCGCATCCCTCAGTCCTATTACCGCGCTGGCGGAGGAGTAATCGAATGCGAAAAACATTACTCGCTGTAAGTTTGTGTGCGGCAGGTTGTGCGTACAACCCCGATATTGAGCTGCCCACTAACAATACGGCTGCGGTGTATAACCAAGCTTTAACGCAACATGGGATTCAGGCCGATGATGCCGAGACGTTAGGTGCTTGGGTTACGGTGTTGCCAGATGAGTTACAAACACTGTTAGCTCAGCTGCGTGAGAACAACCTTGATTTAGATATTGCAAAGTTGCGTATCGAGCGGGCGCAACAGTTACAACGTTCCACTGCAGCTAATCATTGGCCGAGTTTAAGCGGCGCTTTGAGTAATCGTGATAACTACGATGAATACGGTAAAACATCCGATAGTAATAGTTTAAATTTTAGCGCCAGTTACACGGTCGATTTGTGGGGCGCGCGTGCGGCACAAGATGATCAGCGTGAAATTCAGCTGCAAGTACAGCGCTGGCAACAGCGCAGCTTAATGATATCGTTACAGGCGCAGTTTATTCGCACCTATGTGCAAACGTTAGCACTTAACGAGCTGCGTAATGTGGCCGAGCAAAACTATGATGCCAGTGTTAAGTTGTTGGAGTTATTTGAGTTAACATTTGAGGCCGGCTCCGCCTCAGGCATTGAGTTGCGTCAGCAAAAAAATGTGGTGCTAAATGCGCGCAGTAAATTAATTAATCTAGAACAAAGTGTGGCCGTTAACGAGCGTGCTTTGGCGTTACTTCTTGGCGATACCGATTTAACTCCAGCGGCTCTAAAAACGACATTTTCTGACTTTCATGCACCAAATATCGCCGCGCTGCAACCGGCCGAACTGCTCGAGCAGCGGCCGGACATTCAAATTGCGCAATTGGCATTGCGCGAAGATCAAAGCCTGTTGCATCAAGCCGAAGTGTCTCGTTGGCCTGATTTATCGTTAAGTGCTAGTTGGGGCTTGAGTGGTGTTTTGTCTGGTGCTAGCGATTGGGCGGGTAGCTTGGGCGAGGCCGTCTCGGTGTTGCTATTGGATGGCGGTCAAGCAAAAGCACAGGTGCGTATTGCCGAGTTGGACGCAGATATCAATCGCGCCAACTATCTATACACGGTTGCCGATGCTTATCGCGATGTGCTCGATCAACTGCAAGATTACCAAACCCGTGTACAGCAATTGGAGATTAGCGAACAAACATTTGATAACAGCCGCGCTTTATATGATTTGTCTAAAATCCGTTACGAGGCCGGTGATACCGACTTTATTAACTTGTTGTTGGCGCAGCAAACCTGGTTTAGTGCCAATGAGTTGATCGTGACCGCTAAGCGCGATTACTTTATAACCCTAGTGAATGTCTATGAGTCTATGGGCTCGGCCCCCGCGCTGGAAGCTATAACCTCCCCTTCCCTGTAAGCCATTGCGTTGTTCGCCTTGGGCAACGCAATTACTGCTTGATACGCCGGCCGGCTAGGCTGGCACTGCCCTTGCAATACTCCCTTTGAATAAGCTTATTAGGCCGCTGAGCGGCTATTTTGCTTGTGTTGTTACAGAATAATTGTAGCACTTACAAAGACTCGGAGAAAAACTATGCGACGGATAAAAACTGGATTTTTCACAATTTTAATGACCGTATTTGCATTAACGGCATGTGCGAACAACGCCCCTGTGCCTAATATTTTGCTGTCTCAGGCCGAGGCTGGTGTCGAGCAGGCGCGCAGTTTAAACGCCGAAAAACATGCGCCGTTAGCACTGCGCGATGCAAAACAAAATTTAGACAAAGCGAATGCGGCAATAGCAAAAAAAGACAACGCTAAAGCCAGTCAGTGGCTGGAACGATCAGTTGCTGACTCAGACTTGGCTATTGCTAAGTCGCACGCCAAAAAATCAGAACGAGCGGCCGACCAGGTTGAAGAAAATCTGCGAGTGCTAGAGCAGGAAGTGAAAAATAACCAGCAGTAATCGACCGCTAACGCAGAGGATAGAATTATGTACGGTATAAAAAATCACAAAAAGGCATTGTTTAGCGCTACATTGGCAGCGATTTTAGCAACTGGTTGCGCCACCACGGCCGACTCTCCAGATGAGCGCTTGGTACGCTTACGTGCCGAGCTTGATAATGTTACAACAATTGATCAAGCCAATCGTTATGCGCCCATTAAACTGCGCGAAGCCGAAGAGTCACTGGATAAATTAGAAGCCCTGTTGCGCGCAGATGCCGAGCCTAATGCGGTGAGTCATCAGGTTTATTTAGTTGACCGTAAAATTGATATCGCGGCTGAGATGGCACGCATGAAAGCCTCGGATGAGATCGTCGAGCAGGCTGATGCGAAACGTAAAAACTTGATTATAGCGGCTCGCACCTCAGAGGCCCAGAAAGCTTCAATGCGTGCGCAGCAAATGGATCAACGTGCCAAAGACTCCGCAGCGCAAGCCAAAGAATCGGCAGAGCGAGCCCGTTTGGCAGAAGAGCGAGCACAAGCCGCTGAGGCGTATGCGCAACAGATGGCGACCCGTGCTAATAAACTTGAAAATGATTTGCAAAATATTAGTACCGAGCAAACCGAGCGTGGTTTGGTGCTAACCTTGGGAAATATTTTGTTTGAAGTAGATAAGGCGACCATAAAGTCGGGCTCGGAGCGCACTTTACAGCGAGTGGCCGATTTCTTAAACGAATACCCTAAGCGCAAAGTCTTAATTGAAGGCTTTACCGATAACACCGGTGCCGATAGTTACAATCAAGATTTGTCTGAGCGCCGCGCGGCATCTGTTAAAGATACTTTAGTGCAAGGCGGTGTCGATGAAAGTCGAGTAAGAACGCGCGGCTATGGTGAGGCGCATGCCGTTGCCAATAATGACTCCCAGGCAGGACGCTTACAGAACCGCCGGGTAGAAATCATTATTGCTGATGAAGGCGAGGAAGTGAGTGATCGTGATTCGTAAGTTGAATTGGCTCACTGCCGAAAGCTTAAAGTGAAGATCAAAAAAAGGCGCAGAGCTATATCTGCGCCTTTTTTATGTGATAGCGGGTGCGGCTACGCTTTAATTTCGGCGTTGTGATAAACCCGTTGCACGTCATCGGTGTCGTTCAGCATGTCGACCAGCTTTTCAAACATTTCTACGTCGTCGCCAGAAATCTCGGTGACGGTTTGCGGTACAAACTGAATCTCGTCCACCTCAAAGTCGATGCCTTCATAAGCTTCGCTTAGGGCGTTGCGCACTTTGGCGTATTCGGTATTGGGGGCAAATACGGTAATTTTGCCATCCTCGGACTCAATGTCGGTCACGTCCACGTCGGCCATCATTAACACTTCTAAAACCGCCTCTTCGTCTTCGCCGGCAAACACAAAAATGGCGCTGTGATCAAACATGTGGCTAACAGTGCCCGAGGTGCCCAACTTACTTTTGGTTTTGTTAAAGCAGGTGCGAACATCGCCGATGGTACGGTTGGGGTTGTCGGTTAAACAGTCGACAATCACCATAACATTACCGGGGCCAAAACCTTCGTAACGCGCTGACGAAAAGTCTTCTCCTGCGCCGCCTTTGGCTTTATCCAGCGCTTTTTCGATGACGTGACTGGGTACCTGATCTTTTTTAGCGCGCTCGATTAAGCTGCGCAGCGTTAGGTTGCCCGCAGGCTCTACGCCGCCTTGTTTGGCGCAGACGTATATCTCGCGGCCGTATTTGCTGTAAACCTTGGCCTTGGCGTCCGAGGTCTTGGCCATGGATTCTTTGCGGTTTTGGAATGCTCTTCCCATTGCTCTGCCCTTATGTAGCGCCCACGGCTTGCTATTGATGTTGCTAGCGTTTAGCTGGGCGACGATGCCGGTGATAGTGTTGGTGATAGTAACGGCGCAAATTCTACCGCTTATCGGCGTTGCAGGGAATGCCTACGCTTGTTATAAGCCTGGCCACCATAGCTCGGGTAGCGCCTCTTTACGTATTAGTGCGGCAATATCCATCGATAGCGCGATGCTGACGTGTACCGCGACCCCGCCCCAGATAGATCGCGAACGCAGCGCTAAAATGCCTAAAAATAAGCCAAATAAAATCGCGCCGGTGGCCTCCAGCCAAAGCTTGGGAAAGTGGATCATTAGGTAGGGTACGCACATCACCCAAATAGCGTTGGCGCCCAGTGCTGGGCGCAGGGCGTTGAGTAAAAAGCCGCGAAAGAAGAACTCTAAAAAAATAAACTGGCCAATATAAAGGCATTCCCAGGCAAGTAGATCTAACCAGCTGCGCCCTGCTAGCGAGTAAAACGGGTAATGGTTAACAAAATCCTCCCCTAGACTGACTAAATAAACGAACAATAAGATCGGCGTCGCCAGTAGTACATAACCTAGCCAGTGCTCGCGAGTCTCTGCCAAGCGCCAGCCCATATCGCGCATTCGCAGCTTTAACAGGTGTCGAATCACCAGCCAGGGCAGCAACACATAACCCACTAAATGCACCGAGCTCCACCAGGTGTACCCGACCAGTTGCAGCCAGCCTGATTGTTGCAGTTGGCGTACTAGCTGGTCGGCTGGCTGGCCTAATAACTCGGCGCTATGGCGCAACAGCCAGATAAGGTTGGTAGAGTATTTGCCGTAGTGCACCAGCAATAAACAAACGCAAACACAGGCTAAGGTGATAAATACTCGCCGTAGCGCTTGGGGGCGATTTAGCTCGTATGAGGGGGCCTCGCGATCAATTTTGTCGAGTATGTTAAAGAGGTTGGCGCGCGCCAGTAGCTGCTGCAAGGCTTAATCCTTATCTTTGGGCTGAGGTGTAAGGTCGGGCTGAGGTTTCAATGCCGCTGTGAACTCGGTTTGGGCGTAGGGCAAATGTGCTTGAGCATCTTTATAGTAGCCCCGAGTCATGGCGCCCTCTTCGGTCACAAAGCTCTGTACTGCATCGGCAAAACGCTTGTCGCTCAGGTGATGATTAGAGTAAGTCAGCACTGGCTCAAAGCCGCGGGCGATTTTATGTTCGCCCTGAGCGCCGCCGTCAAAGCGCGTGATGCCTTGGGCAATGGCGTAATCAATGCCCTGATAATAGCAGGTCTCAAAGTGCAAAAAGTCAAACTCTTCTAGGCAGCCCCAATAGCGTCCATAAAGGGTTTGGTTATCGCGTAAATACAGGGCCGCGGCCACAGTTTGTGAGTCGTGGTGGGCCAGTACCATAACGCAGTGCTCGGCAAGGCTGGCGCCCAGCGCCTGAAAAAACGCGGCATTTAAATAGCCCCCATGCCCACTGCGTTTTAAGTAGGTGTGTTGATACAGCTGGTGAAAAAATTGCCAGTGCTCGGGGGTAAGCTCGGCGCCGCTTAACGTGCTAAAGCTAAAGCCTTGTTCGCCCACACGACGCCGCTCTTTGAGTACATTTTTACGTTTTCGTGAGGCAAAAGTGGCGACAAAATCGTCGAACGAGCGGTAAGCGCGATTAAACCAGTGAAACTGACAACCGAGCCGCTGAGCGCTGTTGCAGGTTAGTGCATCGCTTACCGCCTGCTCGGGGAACAGGCAGTGCCAGCCCGATAACCCTTCGCTTTGGCAGTAATCACTGAGGGCATGGCCTAGCGCTGTGATGCGTTCTGGGCTGGAGTTGCCCAATAGGCGCGGGCCGCGACATGGGGTAAAAGGAATCGCGGCAATCCATTTGGGGTAATAGTGTTGGCCGTAGCGTTGGTAGGCCTCGGCCCATGCCCAGTCGAACACATACTCGCCATAGGAGTGTGTTTTTATGTAGCCTGGCAGTGCTGTTGTGAGGGTGTCGTCGTCATACACCAGCAGGTGACGACTGTGCCAACCACTGTCGCCATCCACGGCCTGGCTGTCTTCTAGTGCTGCGAGAAACTCGTGGCGTGCAAACGGATAATCGCAACTCAGTAATGCGTTCCACTGCGCTGCGCTAACGGCGTGAATAGACGAGATAAACTCAAGGCGCATTAAGGCTCCAAAACGTCAGCAGCGGCTTTTGGTGGCCGTGCTTAAGGGCAAAATTTAGGCTCTTCTGGGTTAAAAGCAGCGAGTACATCGGCCATATTATCGGCTGCGCGGACATTGTCGATCAAAATCACCTCGCGAGTATCGATGCGCTGGCGCAGTAAGCCAATCTGAGTAAACATGGCATCGTTATCGTTGACTCGGGTTTGCAAGTTGATGCGGCCCTGAGGTTTGCCATCGAGCCAGATTTCGGCGTAGCCAATGGCCGGGTCGGTTGACCAGTGTATGGTCATGGCGACATCGTGCCATACGCCAGCACTGGCAAAGCCGGGCTGGCTCCAGTAAGGCTCGGCGGCGTTTGAACGGCTAAAGCTTAAAGTGTCGCCAATTAGGTTAAAACGCATTTGTTGCTGCCAGCTGTTGTCCGATTCCCAATAGCCTATCTCGTGTTTTACCGCGAGCAGTGGTTCGGGTAAGAAAAAACTCCAGCCTAAAAAGGTGCTGTCGCCCTCACCGGTGGCCGCCGGCTTATAATTAAATTCGCTGCGATTAAGCGCCTCGTTGCCGTGCCAGAGGTACTGTTCGGCACCGGTAATAGCAATCTGCCCGGCGTACTCACCTTGGTATGTACAGCTTGTGGTCACGCTTGCTCCCACGGGGTTGCTGATGTATGACCACTGGGACAAGTCGCCAGTTTCAAAGTCGGCCTGCCAGAGTATATCGGCCTGTGTGCTGGCCGCGGACAGGGTTAAAGCCATTAGGATGATGGGTAGGCGTGAGCGCATGTTTGATTATCCTTCTTATGGGTGTAACAAAACGGGCGTATTAATGTTGGCGCGTAAAAACAAGTTTACCGGTCTAGCCTAGTAGACGTTAAATAAACCGGCACAGGTGCATCTTCCAGCTAAATAGATGTAGCAATATAGCAAGCGGGTTACTCAGCGTCCAAACGGGTTGAGTGGACGGTTAAAAATTGTGTATTGAGTTGAATCTCGGCGGTAAAAAACGGTCACAATGGCTCTGTCGCGGCATTTATCGGATTATTGCTGTGCCAAAAAAGTTTTGCGTCACATCCCATTGGGGCATTTGTGGGCTTCGCTTTTCAACGGGTGTTGCAGTACAATCGGTCGGTTCCAGTGGATGGAAGGCAAATAAAAAGTTTGTATCTTCGGCACATACCGCTGCATGTAGGTTAGCCTGCAAGTTAAGAGCATAACGCTGTAAAACAGGCTCTAATAAACGAATACTTATGCAGAATTTCACAACGCAAAAACCCGGTATGACAGGCGGAGATCGGCTTGGCAATGTTCAGCGCCGCACCTCTCAAGCATTTCGCCGAGTTTCCGAGCGGCGCTGGAAACAGCTAGCAGGTCTTTTGATTCTGCTTTGGCTCACCCATTCACTGGCACAGCTGTTTTGGCTGTTGGTGCCGACCCCTGAGATTCCCGCTGCCGAAATTTCGGCTAATGCCCTGGTTAGTACTAACACTGGCCCGCGTATGGGCGACGTCAATATAAATGAATTGCGTCAGTTGTCACTGTTTGGCGCCGGTGCCGGCGCTGAGACAGAAGCCCAGGTTAACGAGCCGGTTCAACCATTGCAGCCGCAAATCGAAGATGAAGCGGTAGATACCAAGTTGTCGTTGGTGTTGAGTGGAATTATTGGCTCCAGCGTGGATGCGTCGGCTCGGGCTATTATTGCCGATGCAAAAGCTCAAGCCATATACGGCCCGGGTGATGAAATCGAAAACCAGCGCGGTGTGAAAGTTGCCAAAGTGTTGAGCCTGCGGGTTATTTTGGACAACAACGGCCAGTACGAATCGCTTTGGCTCTACAAAGAAGACCCTAACGTCCCGCGCCGACAAGTGCGTTATGACCCACCGCCTGCTGCCAGCCGCAGCTGGGAAGGCGACGAACAACAATATAATGAAAATGACGAGACCGAAGCGGCGGTACAGGGCCCGCTTGAGGCCGATCAAGTCAATGCCACCAGCTCTGGTGCTGTAGTTGAGCAAATTAGCCAAAATTTATCGGATGTAGTGGCCTTTAATATTCACCGTGAAAACGGCCAGATCAAAGGTTACCGAGTGCGCCCTGGGCGCAACCCCGACGCTTTTAATGCCGCGGGCCTTAAGGCGGGCGATGTGGTTACCGGTGTAAATGGCACCGCCTTGGATAATCCCGGCAAAATCATGGAAATTTATCGTAATTTGGGTCAAACCACTTCTGCCAGCCTCGAGATCGAGCGCGATGGTGAAACCGTGACTATTGATGTGGAGCTAGAATAAGTGAGGTTAGTAGTGAGATCGAGCGTCAAGCGAATCAAAGTCGCGCTGTTAGTGGCCAGCCTAGCGCTGCCAGCGGCGGTGATCAGTGCCGAGCAGACTTGGACGGTAAACTTTAAAGATTCCGATATCCAAGAGGTGATTAAATTTATCGCCGAGGCTACCGGTAAAACAATCGTTATCGACCCTAAAGTGCGCGGTCAGGTAAAAGTGATATCGAACGCCCCAGTAAATGGCGACGAGCTCTACGGTTTGTTTTTGTCGATCTTAGATGTGCACGGCTTTACCGCTGTCGAAAATGGCGAGGTGGTGCGGATTGTGCCTAATCGCGATGCTCGTTCGCTGGCGATTCCGACCCAAGAAACAGGCACCAATCTTAACGCGCAAGATATGTATATGACCCAGGTAGTACAACTGGAGAACATTAGCGCCGCTAAATTGCTGCCGGTGTTGCGCCCGTTGGTGCCACAGCACGGGCATATATCAGCGTACGACCCAAGCAACGCCATTATCGTCACCGACACCCGCGCCAATATTGAGCGCCTGCTAAAAGTGATCGCGCAAATCGACAAAGCCGCAGTGGTTAGCACCGAGCTGGTAGAGCTGCGCTACGCGCAAGCCGATGCCATCGTTAAAGTGATTCAGCAGTTAGAAAAGCCCGATGCTCAGCGCGGTAATGCCAGTGCGCCAGTCACCGTGGTAGCCGATACTCGTATTAACGGTGTGTTGGTTAACGGCGATGATATGCAGCGCGAGCGCATTAAAATGCTGATTCGCCGCCTCGATCGGCCGCAAATCACCAACTCTAATGTGCGGGTCGAATACCTCAAGTACGCCAAAGCCGAGCAAGTTGCCACGGTGCTTAACGGCGTGTTGCAGAACATGCAAAAAATGGAAGCGGGAGACGGTAAGTCATCTTCTAGCAACCAAATTAAAGCCAGTGTTCAAGCCGATGAAGACACCAATGCCATTTTAATTACCGCCGATGGCGATACTTTGCAATCGCTGATGGTGTTGGTCGAAAGTTTGGATATACGCCGCGCGCAAGTGTTGGTTGAGGCGATCATTGTCGAATTGGAAGAGGGCGACTCGAAAGAGATTGGCATCGAGTGGATGTACAACGGTGGTGACTCCGGTTTTGGTAGCTCGACGTTGGGTGGCTCAGAGCGGGCCGCGTTGGGTAGTGTGGCCGCAGGGGTATTGGCCGATGACGATAGCGCCACGGCCACTCTTGCTTCCGGTCTCGCCGGAATTGCCGGCCAAGTCTTTGGGGTTGGTCGCATCGGTGGCAATACCGATATGCTGGCGGTATTAAAATTACTCAAAGAGAACGGCTCTACCAATATTCTATCGACGCCTAGTTTGCTTACCACCGATAACCACGAAGCCGAAATTTCGGTGGGTAAAAACGTCCCCTTTGTGACCGGCTCTTATACCGGCACGGGTACCGGTAGCAGTAACCCCACTAACCCTTTCCAAACAATAGAGCGTAAAGACGTAGGGATTTTGCTAACGGTTACGCCTCATGTAAACGACGGCGACACAGTGGTGATGGATATCGCGCAAGAAATTTCCAGTGTCGACCCTACCTCAGACGCCAATGGTTTAATTACCAACACACGTAAAATTAACACCCAAGTGATGGCGGCCTCGGGGGCGATTATCGTACTGGGGGGGTTGATTCAGGATAACGTCAGTATCAGTGAATCCAAAGTGCCGTTATTGGGTGATATTCCTATTTTAGGTAACTTATTTAAAAGCCAAAGCACGGTTAAAACAAAAACCAACTTGATGGTATTTATTCGCGCCAGTGTGATGCCGGACGATGCGATGTTAACGGGTGCTACGGCTGATAAATATCGTCATATTCGCGAAGAAATGCTCGAGCGCCGCAGTAACACTAACTTGTTAACAAGACGAGACGATTTACCCATGTTGCCCGAGTGGGAGGAGCAACTGCGTCGGGTGCAAGCTCAGTATCAATACCAAGAAGAGGCCACCGAGCCCGATGACGCCACTGGCGGCGAAGCAGATAAAATTCCGCCCACCGAAGGCCGTGCTAAGGCCAAGGAGTAAGCGGTGAATAGCGAGATTTCTGAGCTGGCTGATATGCCCGAAGAGTTTGAGCAAAGCGCTATTGTTGAGGATGAAGAACAAGAGCTGGCCGCCAGCGCAGGTGACAGCCCGCGCCTGCCGTTTAGCTATGCCTCCGATCACGGCGTGATGATCGATCCAGAACAACCGCATACCGTGTTGCACAAGCCGGGCTTAACGCTCGATGTGCTGACCGAGTTGTCGCGTTATTTTGACGGCGCTATGAGTCTTGAAGAGTTGCCCGCCGATGTGTTTCAGCAGCGCTTAACGCGCGAGTATCAAAGCAGTGATGGCGCCGCCCAGCGCGCCGCCGAAGACTTAGGCAACGAATTCGATTTATCCTCCATGGCCGATGATCTGGCCGACCGCACCGACCTTTTGGCCGGTGATGATGACGCCCCCATCATCCGTTTGATTAACGCCATTCTCTCGCAAGCGGTGCGCGAAGAAGCCTCGGATATTCACTTAGAATCGTTTGAAGATCGCGTCTCTGTACGGTTTCGGATCGATGGCGTGTTGAGCGAGGTGCTCTCGCCCAAAGCCGAACTGGCACCGGTGCTGGTGTCGCGCCTAAAGGTTATGGCGCGACTGGATATTGCCGAAAAACGCCTGCCACAAGATGGCCGTATTACCGTACGCTTGGCCGGTCACGCAGTGGATATTCGGGTGTCGACGATTCCCTCGGCGCACGGCGAGCGCATCGTGTTGCGGCTGTTAGATCAAGCCGCCGGCCAACTGTCGCTCAAAGATTTGCAAATGCCGCCGCAAGTGCAAGAGCGTTTTGCGCGCGCCTTGGGTCGGCCCCACGGTATTATTTTGGTGACTGGGCCGACCGGCTCGGGTAAAACCACCACGCTTTACTCGGGCTTGAGTCATATCAACCACCCGAGCCGCAATATTATGACCATTGAGGACCCTATCGAGTATTTGCTCCAGGGGATTGGCCAAACTCAGGTCAACAGCAAAGTCGATATGACTTTTGCCCGTGGCTTGCGCGCTATTTTGCGACAAGATCCGGATGTGGTGATGATCGGTGAGATTCGCGACTCAGAAACCGCCGATATTGCTATTCAAGCCAGTTTAACCGGTCACTTGGTGCTCTCAACTTTACACACCAACACCGCCATTGGCGCCATCATGCGTTTAAAAGACATGGGGGTAGAGCCCTTTTTACTCGCCTCCAGCGTTGAGGTCGTGATGGCCCAGCGCCTAGTGCGCAAGCTGTGCCAGGCGTGTAAAGAGCTTTACGAGCCGGTCGAGGCCGAGCGCGAGATGCTTAAACTGCCAGCTGGGCAAACGATTTATCGTCCCGCAGGTTGTAGCAAATGCAACCAAATGGGCTATCGCGGCCGTAAAGGGATTTACGAGTTGGTCGAAATCAACGAGCACATGCGCCACCTCATTCACGAAGAGGCCGGCGAGCAAGAGCTGATTGCCGAGGCGCGTAAGCATTCTGACTCCATTAGCGATGATGGCCGCCGCTTAGTTATCGAAGGCATCACCAGTCTAGAGGAGGTCCTGCGGGTTACCACCGCAGGTTAGGCCGAGAACCTTATGGGAGCTTACAGTTATCGTGCGTTAAGCGAATCGGGTAAAACCGTTAAAGGAATGATGGAGGGCGACTCGGAGCGCCAAGTGCGCGCTCAGCTGCGTGCTAAAAAGCTAAAGCCGCTAGAAGTTAATGATGCCGGCAATGCCAAAGTGCGCGGCGGTAATAACAGCAGCGGCCGTTTGAGTTTTTTGCCCACCGCCCAACCTAAACTTAAAAGCCGTGATTTAACACTCGTTACTCGTCAGTTAGCCTCTTTGATTAGTTCCGGCTTGCCGCTCGATGAAGCCTTGCAGGCCACTGCCAAACAGGCGCAACGGCCGGCGGTTAAACAAGTCGTGCTGCAGATTCGCACCAAAGTATTAGAGGGTTTTAGTTTTGCTCAAGCGCTGGCCGAACACCCCGGCTCGTTTGACGACATGTATCGCGCCATGGTGCGCGCCGGTGAAAGCTCAGGCTTTTTGGGCCCGGTGTTGGATCGCTTAGCCGAACATACGCTTAACTCACAGCAACTTAAATCGCGCCTGAAAACCGCCATGATCTACCCGATCGTGCTGTTGGTGATGAGTGTCGCAGTGATTGTCGGGCTAATGGCGTTTGTCGTGCCAGATTTAGTCAGTTTGTTTAGCCACTCAAAACGTGAATTGCCATTATTAACCCGCGGCTTAATTGCCAGCAGTGACTTTATTGTCAGCTATGGTATTTGGGTGTTGGTGGCGGTAGCCGCCGCCTTTTATGGAATTAAGCGGTGGCTTAAAAATAAAACGCGACAGCGCCGCTGGCACAAAATTATGCTCAAGTTGCCGGTTATCGGCAATGTGGTTAATCAATCTAATTCGGCCCGTTTTGCCGCGACCTTAAGTCTGTTAATGTCCAGTGGTGTACCGCTGCTGCAAGCGTTGCGTATTGCCGGTCAAGTGATGACTAACCTTGTGCTGCAAGAGGCTTGTGAGAATATCGCCAATCAGGTGCACGAGGGTGCTGCGCTTAATCGCGCTATGGAAAAAGCCAACTGCTTTCCGCCGCTGCTAGTGCAAATGGTGGCCAGTGGTGAAACCAACGGCACGTTGCCAACGCAATTAGAGCACGCTGCGCGCGATCAGCAGCGCGAGCTGGAAATGGTGTTGGCGGTATCATTAGGGCTGATGGAGCCGGCTACTATTGTCTTGATGGGCGGCGCGGTACTGGTCATTGTACTGGCAATTTTGCAGCCAATTTTTGAAATGAATAAAATGGTTTAGGGTAATTTAGCGCCCAACGTTAGGCCAATATAGTTTTGTAATATCTGTAATTAAAGGCTTGTTCTGTTAATTACTTATCGTTAACTAGAGGTACAACAAATGATGGCAACAACCGGCCGCCAGCGCGGCTTTAGTTTGATAGAAATTATGGTAGTGGTGGTCATTATTGGCCTGTTGGCGAGTATTGTCGCGCCAATGGTATTGGATCGCGCCGATGAAGCGCGCATCAATAAAGTTAAAGCCGATTTTAAAAACATTCAAACGGCGCTTAACCTTTACCGTATCGATAACTATGTTTATCCCTCCAGTGAGCAAGGTTTGGATGCTTTGGTGACTAAACCCGCCCTTAGCCCTGTGCCACGCAACTGGCGTGCAACCGGCTATCTCGATCAGCTGCCCATGGACCCATGGGGCAGGCATTACTTATTTATTAGTCCGGGCGAGACTCGTGAGTACGATATTTACACGCTAGGCGCCGATGGCGTCACCGGTGGTGAAGGTCAGAGTACCGATATCAGCGTCTGGGATCAGCCCGAAGAGCAATAATTGATATGTTGCGCCGCTCGCGCCAAACAGGTTTCACCCTGATCGAAATTATGATTGTGGTTATGATCATCGGTTTGAGTGCGGGTATGGCAACCCTGGCGTTTGCGCCAGATGACACCACCGAATTAGAAGAGGCGGTGGACAAATTTATCTTACAGGCCGAGTTTGTCGCCGAACAAACCGTACTCACCGGTGATGTGATTGGGCTGTTTGCCGAACCCCGTGCGGCCCGTGATGGTGATACTTGGTGCTATCAATGGCGCCGGTTTCGCAACAGCAGTTGGCAGCCGGTGAGCGATTTTTTAGGTGATCAATGTCTGCGCTCGACACTGGAGCTGGAGCTGGTAATAGAGGGCGAGCCCTACGAGTACGACGAGCGCGAAACAACGCCTAAGCCGGTATTAATGTTTTATCCCAGCGGCGAATCTACCCGCTTAGAAATGGCCCTGTTCACCCGCTTTGACAGCGACCAAGTGGAACGCGTCGAGATCGACATGATGGGCGGTATTCGCTGGTTAAGCCGCGAGCAAGAGCTAGCCGAGCAGGAGCGTGAGCTGTGAAAAACCTGCGCGGCTTTACCTTAATTGAAGTGATGGTAGCGTTGGCGATTGTTGCCACCGCACTGCCGGCGCTGATGATGCTGATTACCAGCCAACTGCAAGGTGCGGGCTTTACTCGCGAAAAAACCCAAGCGTTTTGGATAGCCGAAAACCAACTGACGCGGCTGCAAATGCGCCGTGCATTGGTCGAGCAATATAACCTGCCCGACACTCAAAATGGTGAGGTTACGCGCGGTGGTCAAAAGTGGTACTGGGAGTTAGAAACCCAAGAGACTGAGGTCGAAAATTTTAAACGACTTGATATCCGCGTAGCATTGATCGATAACAAAGACGACTTTCTTGCGACCCTTACGGGGTTTATCAATGAATAAACCTAGTCGTCAAAAAGGCTTTACGTTAGTTGAAGTGGTGGTCGTGGTGGCGATTACTGCCGTGATTATGACATTTAGTTTTCAAAGTTTTAGTGTCGCCTCGCGCAGCGCCACCGCCAGCGCCGATGTTATGGCTCGGGTTAATGAACTGGATCGCACCTGGCAAGTGTTGGGACAGGATTTACGCAACATTCTAAACCCAGTAAACGCCAGTAATGACCCTAACGTGGCCGGTGGCTTATTGCGCCCAGTGCGTGGCGCCAGCGTGTACGACAACATCTCGGCTGAACAGCTGGTGTTGCAGTTTACTCGCGCCAATTGGCTCAACCCAATGAACCGCCCGCGCAGTGATTTGCAGCAAGTGATTTACCGCATAAAAGACGGTATTTTGTGGCGTGATTATCGCCCCGAGCGCAACCTGGCAATCGCAGATTGGCAGTTTACCGAAGATATGATTCAGCAAAAAATGCTTACCGGTATTACTAAGTTGGAGCTGAGGTTTTTGTCTGAACAGCGCGCCCAGCAACAGGACCAAGGCGTGCTAGAGGGCGACGATTACGCTCGCGATTGGGACGAGAGCTGGCCCGCGAGTGGCCAGAGCCAACTTGATACCAGCACGCCCTTGGCGGTGCTGATTACCATAGAGTTAGAAGATGGTTTGATGAGTGAGCGCCTATATGATTTGGCCCACTAACTTACCTCGCCGCCAACGCGGTTCAGTGTTAATACTTGCCATCTTAGTGGTGGCGATGGTGACGGGTTTTGCGATAAAAGCTTCGCGGGATTATCAGCTTAGTATGGCCCGTGCCGAGGCGCGCTGGCACGGTGCGCAGGCGCGGGCGTATTTATCCGGTGCTGAGAGTTTGGCGATTTATTTTCTAGAGTTAGATGAAGAGCTTACCGTCGACAGCTTGCTAGAGCCTTGGGCACAAGAGCTGCCACCGTTTCCGATAGAGGGCGGGGTGATTTTGGCGCAAATAGAAGACGCGTCGGCAAAAATAAATCTCAACGACGTTGTAACCGTCACCGAGAACTTTAAAAAGACGGATGGTGCGCCTAACGACCCTGAACGTTTTAGTACACCGCAAAAGCACTTTTTGCGTTTACTGCAAAGTTTTCCAGAGCAGTATCCAATAACCGAAGAGCAAGCCATTAGCCTGCTGGAGGCGATGGTGGATTGGACTGATACCGATAATGACATAAGCGGCTATAACGGCGCCGAGCGCGATTACTATCAGTCACTCGACCCCATGTACTTGCCGCCTAACGCCGGCGCTTTTACCAGCGTAGAAGAGCTGCGTATGGTGAAGTCTATGACCGGTGAGTTAATGGCGCTGTTGCGACCATTTATTACGGTGTTACAGTCGGAGAGCAAGTTAAACGTCAATACGATTCATCCGCAATTGTTGCGTACGTTTAACACCAAAGATTCTTTGACACCGTTAACGCTTGAGCAGGTGGGTCAAGTGATGCAAGAGGCCGGCATTGAATACGGTCCGGAAAATTTATTTGCCGACAACCCAGCTTGGGATTCAGTTGTTGGCGACAAAGTCGATGACAGTTACGCCGCCACGGCGAGTAATTTTTTTAGGGTGACAACTCGTGTGCAGTTGGGTGACCAACGCCGCAGCATGCAGAGCTTGTTGCAGCGCGAAGAAGGAAAAATTACCGTTACTGCGCGCCGTGATGTGTACGACTATATACTCGACCTCGAACGGGCGGCAACGCCCACGACTATCGGACAAACGACAGACAATGAGTGATCACCTCACACTATATATTGCCCATTATGGCGGCCCTTACACATGGTTGCGCCGCCGTGACGGGCTGCCCGATGAGTTGGGCACGGGCTCGACCGCCGATCTTGCCGAGCAGTTTGGTGGCGGTAATATTAACGCCCGCCTGATTATCGGCGGCCCGCAAGTTGTGGTGCGCCGCCTGAGTTACCTTGAGGCCGAAAAGCGCCACTTGCGTCGATTAATGCCCTTTCAGCTAGAAGAAGAAGTGATTGGCGATATCAGCCAATTTCACTTTGCATTAGGCGCAGCCACAGATGGCGAGGTGAGCTTGGCTTACACCGAAAAAGCGCGCCTGTTGGATATTTTTACGCAATTAGCTGAGATGGGAATTGAGGTTAATCAATGTCTGCCAGCGGCCTTATTACCTAAGCTCGCGCCGCGCCTTCTGGCCTCCGAAGCATTAGCCGATGTTACGGTCGAGCAAGATGTGTGGGCGCTGCACTGGCAAGACAATTTAGTTAGCGTGCGTTATGGCGCAGGTACCGGTTTTACCGTCAGTAGTGCAAGCTTGAGTGCGGCATTAACGATGTTGCTTAACGCCGAAAATCGCATCGATAAATTACCTCAATTGAATTTAAGTGCGCCCGATGAAAATCAATTAGCGCAATTAGAGGCCGCACTACCCTCTGCGCTGGAAGGCGCCAAAAATGAGTCCCATATTGCTGGCATTTGGGATCACGAGCCCGATAGTGACTGTGTTGACTTATGTCAGGGTGAGTTTTCTCAACGCTTACCGATCGAACGCTGGTGGCGCAGCTGGCAGCTAGTAAGCTATGCCGCCGCCGCGGCATTGGTGGTTTATGTGGCGGTGTTGTTGTTATCGTTAAGCCAATTAAAAACTGAAAACCTAGAAGTGCGGCGTGAGATAGAGCAAGTGTTTCGGACTGTGGTGGCTAATGGTCCGGCTAACGATCCGGAGCGGCGTTTGCGTATTATGGCCAGTGATTTGACGCCTAAAAGTCAAAGTGGACAAACGGTAGCGCTGCTCGCTGCTGTTTTACCAGAGCTGGATAGTCGCGATGACATTACTTTAAAAGGTGTTTATTTTACCGCAGAGGCTGGTGATTTATCACTTAATGTACAGGCGAGCACCTTTAATGCGATTGAGTCATTGCGCGGTGCACTTGAAGGCGGTGGCTTGAGTGCTGAGTTACTGTCGGCTAATGCGCAAGGCGATAATCATTCGGCGCGATTGAAAGTGAAGCGGAATCAGCTATGAATAAACTTTTTGAAGCGTTAGCGCGTTACAACCGTCGCGAGCAAACCATCTTATTGGTTGGCGCGCTTGCCATCGTGTTATACGTTTTATGGATGGCCGTATTATCACCACTGCAGGCCAAGCGCGAACAACAAATTATGACTAATGCCTCCACCAGTGCCTCGTTGGCACGGGTTAAAGTGTTGGCGGGAAAAGTTCAGCAAGGCAAGCGTGATAGTACCGCGCAAAGCAACAACAATACAGGCAATATTAGCCAGCTTATCGACACCACTTTGCAGGCTAACGGTTTGCGCATGAGTGGCTTTCAGCCAGGTACTCGCGGTGAAGTTCGAGTGCGCTTAGATGATGTCAACTACAGTGCATTTATGCAGTGGTTGTACGATATAGAGTACCAGCACAGTATTAGCATTTTGGATTTATCGATGGCGGCCAGCAGTAAGCCTGGCAAAGTAACCGCCAATGTTCGCTTAAGTGGCGGTCAATAAGTATTGTGCCAAAAGCGTTTACCCAGCGATTTTTATTAGCGTATAAGTGACAGCAATCATGTCGAAGATTTATTGGATTTTACTGGCGGTTATTTGTTGGTTGGTGTTTGTGATCGTACAGATTCCTGCCAGCTGGGGCGGTTATATGATGACCCGCAATGGTGCGTTAGCGCTGACCGGAATCTCTGGCACCGTGTGGCACGGCCGCGCGAGTATGGCATCGATTAGTATTGATGGTCGGGATTATTCGCTGGGCGAGTTGAGCTGGAACTTGCACCCAATGAGTTTGCTTAAGCTTAGCCCTTGCGCGGATATCAGCACGAACCTCGAGCGGCAGCAAGTATCGGGCACCGCTTGTGCAGGCCTGAATAATAAGCTGACACTAAGCAATGCTGATATCAGTGTGCCCGCCTCATTGGTACAAGGCTTGCCTGACAACATAGAGATTGCCGGTCAAGTATCGGCACACATTAAAAGTCTAGAGTTAAAACAACAAACGCTGTTGGCGTTAGCAGGCAACATCAGTTGGAGCGCTGCAAGGCTTAACAACGGTCAACGCTGGCTTAATTTGGGTGCCTTTGCAGCCGAGTTATCGGCCACCGATAGTGGCGCCATTCTTGCCGAGGTCTTCTCTCTTGAAGGCCCAATCGACTTAAAAGGTAACGTGACTATGCCACTTGCGGGGGGGGTAATAATAGACGTTGATTTTACCTTGAGCGATTCATTCAGTACCGATGTGCAAGCTAATCAATGGTTACCCATGATAGCAACACCGCTAGATAATGGCCGGCAACAGATTCAGATGCAGTTATAAAGCAGAGCTTGGTTATTCATTTAAAAGTTAAGGGTGGTTTTATGTTTGCCAGCAGCCAATGCATTGGTCGGTTCGACAAAGAATAGGCGTCGTAAGTGTTCAACCTGTGGCTTAATGTTGTGTTATGTTGGTACTGCGTGCGCGTTATGAAGGTAATGCCGATGCGTTTTTCTTAATGGCATATGTTTGGGCTGATTATAAAGAACCCAGAACTATGCAAGCGAACGGTATTTAATGCTTAACTGAAAATAAGCGACTGAGTTTTGACGTCAATAATAGGCGCAGGAGGCCCTATGCACTTCATGAAGTTTTGGGCTAATGGCACACGTTTAAAAGTCGCGGGCTTGGTTGCGGCGCTGGCAGGTCTATTGATTCTGGTGGTGTGCTTTAGCTTGATGGTGGTGCAAATCCAATCGGCAGCCACCGCCTATCTGGCCGGTCAAAGTACTTGGTCGCGGGCGCAGCTAGGCAGTATTTATGAGTTAGAACGCTACTCCCGTGAAGGAAAATCAGAACAATTAACCCGCGCTCGTCAATGGCTTGCCATTGTGCAGGCCGACCAACGCGCACGTGAAGGGCTTGAGGCCGCGAAGTTAGACCAAGCGCTGGTAACCCAAGCCTTTATTGCCGGTAACAATCACCCCGAAGATATCCCCGCAATGATCTGGCTATTTCGCTGTTGCAGCGAATTGGGCCATTTACAGCATGCTGTAAACGTGTGGCACGAATCCGATGCAAAAATTGCCAGCGTAGAACGTATTGCCGATCGCCTAGAGGAACTGTGGCGATCAGGCAGCCCAGATCAACAAGCTGTCATTTCGCTGCGACAACAACTTAGTGTATTAAACCTTCAGCTTGATCAACTTACCGAACACTTCCGCTCTGCTATGAGTGACGCGGCGCGTTGGATGGCCTACGCTCTTTCGCTTGCGAGTTTGTGCTTTTTATTACTGATGGCATTATTGGCTTGGTGGTTGTGTTGGCTTTTAATGCGCACGCTGCAGGGCTCACAAGAAAGCTTTAGGGCCATATTTGAACAGGCCGAAATCGGCATGATTCAGCTCGATGAGCAAAGTAAAATCATGACGGTTAACCCCGCTATTTGTAAAATGCTTAATTACCCTCGTGAGCAACTCGAAAAAATGTCGCGCACCGAATTGGTGCATCCAGAGGACTGGGAGCTAGGCTTTGAACGGCGCGAGCAAATGCGTGCAGGACATATCGATAGTTACACCCTAGAACAACGTTTGACGAAAGGCAGTGGCGGTACAATTTGGGCGCGCTTAACGTTCTCTCGTATCGCCGGGACTCGTGACCCGAGTGGCGCGCAAGGCCTGAGCTTTATTGCGCTTATTGAAGATGTCTCGGAATCGCGACGCTTATCCGTCGAGTTGAGTTTTCAGGCGACCCACGATGCCCTCACTGGGATTTACAATCGTCGAGCATTCGAGCGACGTCTTTCGATGGTGTTGGCCGAAGCGCGTGCCGAAGGCTTGCAACACGCATTGTTTTTTATCGATCTTGATCAATTCAAAATCATAAATGATACCTCGGGCCACCATGCCGGCGATCGTTTGTTGCAGCAGGTGGTGGACGTGTTGCGCCGTACCTTGCGAGAGCGCGATATGCTGGCGCGTTTGGGGGGCGATGAATTTGGTGTGATATTAGAAAACTGCTCGCTGGCTACCGCCGGTCAAATCGCCGAAAAACTGCGCGATGAGTTACGCAGCATGACGTTTGTGTGGAATGAGCGCAGCTACAATATCACCTGCAGTATAGGCATTGTTTCAATAACCGCAGCCACTCCCGATGCTGGGCATGTCTTGCGCACTGCGGATATCGCCTGTTATTTGGCGAAAGAGCAAGGCCGTAACCGGGTCTATATTTCGGAGGTGGACGATCAGCAGCAATTGGAGCGTCAGGGTGAAATGGAATGGCTTAACCGTATCCGCGCGGCCATCGACGAGAACCGTTTGTTTCTGGATGCACAATTAATAGTTCCTACTCGCCCAGGCTGCGGTGGTTTGCGCTATGAAGTGTTAATAAGGCTTAAGGGTGAGCAAGGCGAGATAGTCCCGCCCGGTGTTTTTCTCCCCGCGGCCGAGCGTTTTGGTGCGGCCTACCCGATTGATCGCTGGGTCATTGAGCATACATTTAGTCAACTGGCAGCGCATCCCAAGCACTTGGCACAGTTAGAATCGTGTCATATTAACCTCTCCGGGGTATCGCTCGATCAGCCCGATTTGTACCAGTTTATTGTCGGCATGCTCGAGCAGTACGCAATTCCGGCCCAAAAAATCTGTTTTGAAGTCACCGAAACGGCAGCGGTTAACAACCTTGCTGAAGCGATTAAACTGATGGAGAAGTTGGGTCAAAAAGGCTGTCATTTTGGTTTAGATGATTTTGGTACGGGCTTGTCGTCGTTTAGTTATCTGCGTCGCTTACCTATTGATGATTTAAAAATCGACGGTGTGTTCGTACGCGATATTGACCGCGATGCAACTGATTTAGCGATGGTGCGTGCCATCAATGAGATCGGCCAGACACTGAATAAAAAAACCATCGCCGAGTTTGTTGAAAACCGAGCTATCTTAGAGCTTCTGACTGAGATGGGGGTCGATTTTGTACAAGGCTTTGGGGTGCATAAACCCTGTCGCTTTAGCCTGTTGTTAGCTACGCCGGACCCTCTTACGCTGGTCCAACAACCGCCCGATTAGCAGTAGCAATAAATCGCCGTAGGGGTGACCTTGAGCGCCTCAATGTTTAGTATGAACGCCCCGTAGGCTGCTAGGTTAACGCGCTGTGTCTTATCTATTAAATCGCATTTGTTGGTCTGCTCGAGCGAGCATCCGCCTAGGTGCTCTATGGGCGGCGCCGCTCTTAGCATTTTTGCTTGTATGCACCGTAAGCCGTACTCACGCGGAGTGGGTCAGTGATGAGCAGGCCATTATGGGTACGCGGGTGAATGTCACCTTGTGGTATAAAGATGCCGCGCGCGCGCGCCAGCTTAGTGCACAAGTTATGACCGAGATGCGGCGCATTGATGCCACTTACAGCCCTTACCAAGACTCGTCTGATTTATCGCAGATGAACCGCGCCGCCGCCAAGCGGCATGCGGCTGATCCGTTACCGATCAGCCCAGAAATGAGCCGGCTGCTGGATAAATCGCTGTACTACGGCCGACTCACCGATGGTGCTTTTGATATCACTTATGCCTCACTGGCGCGCTACTACGATTATCGTGCCGGCAAACAGCCCAGCGATGCGCAGCGGGAGCAACTACTGCCCGCCATTGATTACCACCACGTTAAGCTCGATAACGTCGCTCACACCGTGTACTACAGTCAACCACAGGTGTATGTAGATTTAGGAGGTATTGCCAAAGGCTACGCCGTTGATCGCGCGATAGAGCTATTGCGCAGCGCCGGTGTACAGCACGCCAGTGTGAGTGCTGGGGGCGACAGTCGAGTGCTGGGAGATCGTCGCGGTCGCCCTTGGATGGTGGGCATTAAGCAGCCTCGCGGCGCTGAAGGGGTGGCGATTACAGTGCCGTTAACCGATAGCGCTATCTCGACCTCCGGCGATTACGAGCGCTACTTTATTGGTGCCGAGGGCGAGTGGATACACCATATTATTAACCCACGCACAGGCAAAAGTAGTGGCGAGTTGGCCAGCGTATCTATTATTGGCCCAGACGGCTTTGATACCGATGCGCTCTCGACCAGTGTGTTTGTACTGGGTGCCGATAAAGGCTTGGCGCTTATTAATCAGCTGCCCGCTTTTGATGCGATATTGATTACCCGAGCGGGTAAAGTCCGTTACAGCAACGGGTTAACAGCCCCCGAGTGATACCGCAATCACAGCCACGGGCAGTATAAAGCCTTACAATAACTGCACTTTTACGGTCAATTGATTAAACTTCTTGTATAACAAATAGGCCGTAAGTACAAAACAGGACGCCCCAATGATACAGCGTTACCCCCAGATGCTTTTACGAGGGCTGTTAGTGTGCCTTTTAGCCCTCGCCGCTGTTAGCCAAGCGCAGCCAACCGCGACTGACGACACCGAGGCGCTTAAGCAGCAAGTCTTAGAGCTGAATCGCGATTTGCTTATTTTAGAGGAAGAGCTTTTGTACCCCGCCAATAGCCAAATCGCGGTGTATTTATCGCTGGATGTCGGTGAGTACTTTGCCCTCGATGCGGTTAAAGTCAAAATCGATGATAACTTTGTCGCCAGTGAGCTTTATACCCCAAAGCAAGTGGATGCCCTGCTACGCGGCGGTATCCAAAAGCTGTATTTGGGTAATGTTAAAAGTGGGCAGCATGAAATTAGCGCTTTTTTTACCGGCCTAGGCCCTCAAGGGCAACCTTACAAGCGCGCCGCATCGGTGACGGTAGATAAAACCACCGCGCCTTTAGTGTTGGAATTGCGTATTGTCGACTCCACCAGCAAGCTACAGCCGGTGTTTGATATTAAGCAATGGGAGTTATAACCACCACTGGGCTCTGCGCCCTACTGGCCGCGGCTAGCGCGACGCTCGCGGCTGCGCCCGAGCCCCATCGCGCGGCGCAAGATCTGCGTTATGGCGAGAGCTTGTATCATTACTATACCGGCGACTTGCCACAGGCGTTAAGCGTTTTGCTGCGTGCCGAACACGACGGTGGCATTACCAAACACCAGCACTATCCGCAATTAATGCGTGCCGGTATGTATTTGGCGTACGGTATGGACGATCGAGCCCGCGCCGAGTTTGCGGCCCACCTGGGTCACCATACGTCCGGCCAAGATCATCCGAATCAAAACGTGCCGCAAAAAGTACGCGACACGGCCCACTATTATTTGGCCCAGCTCGACTACCGCGCTGGAGATTACGCCGAAGCGGCCGCTTCGGCCGTTATCATTGGCGACACCTTAAGCGATTCTTTAGGTGATAATCTCGCGCTGCTTAACGCGCACCTTTTAATTAAAGCCGGTCCAGTGCCTAGCTTGCAGGAGGCACAAACCACTCTTAGCCCGCTACAACAAAACCGCGCTTTGGCACTGCTGAACTTGGGCAATGCCGCCGCGCGCGCAGGCGATCCCATCCGTGCACAACATTATTACCAGGCAGGCTTGGCTACCGATTTGCCCGATAGCGCCAGTGGCCTAGATGAGGCCTTGGCGGTGCGTGATAAAACCCTCACTGCGCTTGGTTACAGTTTTTTGCAGCTGGGGGATTACGCCTCGGCCAAGGCTGCGTTTCGCGATGTACGGCTCGATAGCAACCTCGCCAACAGCGCCTTGCTTGGTTACGGTTGGGCCGCCGCCAGTTATCACGATTACGTTTTAGCACTTAAGCCTTGGCAAGCGCTGCGCAACCGCTCGCTGCTAGAGCCCGCAGTGCAAGAAACTCTGTTGGCGGTGCCTTGGGCTTACGAGCAATTAAAGGCACCGCGCTCGGCCCTGATAGCCTACCGTGAATCCGAGCAATTACTTACCGATGAGTTCACCCGCATTAAACACACTCTTGAGAGCCTAGATCGCGAGTTGTTGTTGGCCAGCTTGCGCCGCAATGACCTGCAAGGTGCGCTGCTTACGCAAGGCGATGGTCGTGCGCTACAAAGTTGGCTCACCCTTGATCAAGTGAATGTGTTGGCCAGTGACTCACGTTATTTACAAGAGTTGTTGAAGCGCGATGCACTGCAAGACAGCGCGCAGCAGCTGCGCGATTTACTGCTGCTGCAGGACAAACTTAATCACTGGCAAGTTAAGCTCGATATTTATCGGCAACTAATAGCCGATAAACGCCAGTTACGTGGCGCGCGCGCAGACCAAATTGAACAAACCGATTTACTGCGTCAGCACCAGGCGCTGCGCGAGCAACGCGAGCAGTTGGCCGGCGAGTTAACCCGTATCGCCCGCGAGCAAGACACACTGGCATTAGCTGACCCCGGCATTCGCGCTCAAGCCCGCCGCATTCATCGTGCCCGCACTCATGTTGCAGCCCTTGCCGGTAACGCCAAAGTGCCCGCCAACGCCACCGAGCGTTTAGACTTTTACCAAGGCTTGATCGCCTGGCGCGCGGCGCAAGATTTTGCCGATCAGCAGTGGCGTGCCAATAAAACCCTGGCACAACTGGATAGCGCCTTAGATGAAAGCCGCACTCGCAGTGCTCAAGTGGCTAAAATACTGACCACCGATCCGGATTTGGACGCACAAGTGGCGCGTCTAACGGCGCTGCAATTACGCAACGACGCGCAATTAACGGAACTGAATCAAGCCGTAGCTAGCGCCACCGATACCCTACTTAATGCGATTCGCCAAGGGCTGGTTAGTCACCGCAACCGGCTGCAAGATTACTTGGCACAAGTGCACTTAAGCACCGCCCGCTTGTTTGATGTTGCTTACCGCGCGGCCGATAACGCGGATATAGACGCGCCTAAATTGCCGGAGGTGCAAGAGTGAACCGCTGGCACTTATTGCCGTTGGCTTTAGCTATGGCATCGGCATTAGCGGGTTGTAGCCATAATCCGCTAGACGGGCTGAGCACCTTGGCCGATTTGCCCGAGCCCACGATCCCAGTTGGCGAGCAGATCATAGAGCCGCAAGATTTAGCGCAAATCGAGGCCAACTACCGCGCTGCATTGCAAATGGCGACCAACCCCGAAATGCGCCATCATATTCAGGTGCGCTTGGCTGACTTAGAAATGGCCCGCTCCGAGGCGGCCCAGCAACAAGCGCGCACGTTAACCGCGTTTTTCTCCGAGCCTATCGCCGACTATCGCGCCTTAGTCGACGCCTACCGCGCCAATCCGGCGGCATCGGTCGCCAGCCAGCCAGATGCGCTTTACTACAAACTGTCTAAAGCGTATGCCTTGGATGGCCGCGACGCCGAGGCGGCCGCTACTCTAGATGAGCTGGCGCAGCGGTTTCCCGAGTCGCCTTATATCCACGAGACACAGTTTCGTCGTGCCGAGCGCGCCTTTGCCGCCGGCAACTACTTACACGCCGAGCAGCTCTACCATCAAGTGGCCGTTAGTGAGACGTCGGCGTTTGCCGACAACTCGTTGTATATGGAGGGTTGGTCTGCCTATAAACAAAGTCAGTACGATGTGGCGGTGGTGCGCTTTACCGAGTTGCTTGATAAGAAACTGGCGCAGGCGCGTTTATCCGGTGAGGTGGCCGGTGTCATCGAGCAGATGGGGGCGGCCGATCGTAACCTGATACAAGACACGTTGCGAGTACTGAGCTTTACCTACGCCAATCTCGACGGCCCTCAAACCATTGCCGAGCAGCAGGCCAGTATTGGCACCCGGCCCTATCAGTTTTTGCTCTATCAACAGTTGGGTGAGCTGTACTTAACACAGCAACGCTACCTTGACAGCGCCGACACCTTTGCCCGTTTTGTAAACCACAACCCCGACTCCGATATGGCACCCGATTTCTCTATCCGTGAGATCGAGGTGTATCAAGCTGGTGGGTTTCCGTCACTGGTGCTGCCTGCCAAACGCGCTTACGCTACGCGCTATGGTATTTACAGCCACTACTGGCAGGCCCGCGCGGATCTTAATACGCCGCCCACGGCCATGCAGGCTAAGCAAGTAGTACGCACCCAAAAGCCGCGCAATATGAGCGCCAATGCACTCGATAAGCTGCGTTTGTATCTAGAGCAGTTGGCCCGTCACCACCATAGCGAGGCGCAACGCTTAGAGGGGCTATTGGCCGAGGGGGGGGCAACTGCACCCAGTCGCGCCGATATTAACCGCAGCTTTAGCGAAGCGGCTGACCTGTACTTGGAGTTAGTACTTACCTTTCCGGCCGATAACGCCGTAGCCGAGATGACCTTTTTAATGGCCGAGGCCCTTAATGAGGGGCAGCGCACTATTGATGCGTTGGCCGCCTACGAGAATGTCGCCTTTGCCAAACAGGATGCCAAGTACGGTGCCGAGGCCGGTTACAGTGCGGTATTACTGGCTAGTGAGCTGGTGCAGCGCTCCGAGTCGGGCGAGCTGCTCGAGCCCAGCGCACTGGCAACTCAAGCCGTGCAAAGCAGTGTGTGGCAGTGGCAATGGCGCAAAATTGATACATCCATTAAGTTTGCTGAACTTTATCCCGCCGACCCACGCGCTATTACCGTACTCACCCAAACGGCGCCCGAGTTGTTGTATCAGGGCGATTTAGTGCGTGCCGCCGAGATTGCTCAGCAAGTTATTGTTTGGCAGCCTACCGCCTCGGGTGATCTGCTCTACACCGCCTGGCTGACTTTGGGCCACGCCCAGTTTGAGCAAGAGCTTTATCTAGAGGCCGAAACTGCTTATTGGCGCGCGCTAGATTTGCATCCGCAATATGGTCAACAACCCGGCTCGCCCAGTGCCCGCGAATTGCGCGAGCGTATTGCTGCCAGCTTGTATCAGCAGGCCCAGACCCAGCTGATAGCCGGCAATAGCAACGCGGCAATTGATTTATTGCTGCGCATTTATACCGAGCTGCCGGGCAGTAACATCGCCAGCCAAGCACTGTTTGATGCCGGCCACGCGGCACAAATGGCCGCCGATTGGGGCCGCGCCGAAAGCCTACTTAACGAGTTTGCGGTCAATTACCCTAGCCACGAGTTAAACGCTCGCTTACCGGCCAAACTGATAGTCATTTACGAGGCTATGGGTAATTGGGGCGCGGCCGCTGATCTATTAAGTGCGCAGGCCAATAGCAGTCAAGACCCCGAGCAGGCGAGGCAATCGCTTATTACCGCCGCCGAGTACTACGTTAAAGCGGACAACTGGGAGGCGGCGCGTGACCATTACCGCCAATATGCTCACAGCTACCCTTTGCCTGTGGCCGAGCTACTTGAGGTCGAGCAGCGTTTAGTCGAGCTGTATAGCGAGAAAGGCGATATTAACAGCCGTAATTTTTGGTTGGCACGGGTCATTAACAGCGCCCGCAAAGCCCCTAGCGATCGCAGTCACTACTTGGCGGCCAGCGCCGCCACTACTTTGGCCGAGGCGCCGTATCAACGCTTTAGTCAGTTGCGCCTAACCCTGCCGATCAAAAACAGTTTGGCAAAAAAACGTGACGCCTTAGATAAAGCACTTAAGGCGCAACAGCGAGTGTTGGATTTTAAAGTGGCCGACTTTACCACCCGCGCCAACTTTTATATTGGCGAGATTTACCTGCAACTGGCACAAGATTTAATGGACTCTGAGCGGCCCGATAATCTCAATATGTTAGAGCTTGAGCAGTACGATATTTTGCTCGAAGAGCAGGCATACCCGTTTGAAGAAAAAGCCATCGAATTGCACGAGGCCAATGCCCAGCGCGCCTGGGGCGGGCTGTACGACGATTGGGTAAAAGCCAGTTTAAAATCGTTAGCGGGTATCTTGTCGGCGCGCTACAACAAAAATGAATTCACTATAGAGGCCGCCGATGAGATTCGTTAAAGCTGCAGCCGTGCAGTGGTTGCTGTGGGTTATTATGGCGATAGGCTTGATCGGTTGCGCCAGTCAGCCATCGGCGCCCCCCACTCACCCAGACGACGCCGAGATTGTTGCCGGACAAGTTGCAGAGCCGGCTCCAGTACCGGCGCTGTTGCCGTCAGGGTCTATTACCCAAAACCCTTACCTTACTGCTCCGGCGCCCGCCATTAGCGCGCAAACGCAAACTCAGTTTAAGCGCGCGCGCAAACAAATGGATCAGCAGCAATGGGGCGAGGCCCGTCACACATTACAGACGTTGGTGGCTCAATCGCCCAACTTATCGGGCCCTTGGCTAAACCTTGGTATCGTTTGGCTGCACCTCGAGGCGCCGGGCCAAGCGCGCGCCGCGTTTGAGCGAGCTCTGGCGGCCAACGCGCTTAACGTGGATGCCTACAATCAACTGGCCGCGCTAGAGCGCCGCGCCGGCGATTTTGCCAAAGCCGATGCTCTTTATGCTGACGCGCTTAGTGTGTGGCCGCACTCGGCTGATACCCACTGTAATCGAGGTATTCTGTACGATCTGTATATGGGTCGTTGGCCAGATGCCTTAGCCCACTACCAAGCCTGCCGTTATTTACGCGAGCAACAAACTGGCGCCGTTGATAATACTGTTAACGGTTGGGTCATTGACCTTGAGCGGCGTATCGCCGCACGTGAGGCAAACAAATGAAGCTGATATTAAGCGGCGCTGTTAGCGGTTTTTTAGCCTTTGCAGCTGGTGCTCAGGCGCAAGACAATGTGCGTTTAGAAAGTATTATTACCGGCAACCAAGAGCAGCCCCAAGTTTTGTATTTGGTGCCTTGGCAAACACCTGCCAGTCCCACGCTTAAGTACGATGTGATCAACAATCAATCGGTTGCGGTGTTTGAGCATTTAGAGCGTTCGGAGTTGTTGCGCGAGCTAAAATATTTACCCCCGTTGACGGCGCAAAGCTCGGCTGAGGTGAGCGAGCCAAGTTCAGCCGCGCCCGCGCAACAATCAGCAGCACAGGCGCAAACGACACAACAAGCGTCACAATCGGCACCGTAAAAATCAGGCATAATACTTGGCGCCTGGTTACTCGCGTAGCGTCACAATAGCGCTCAGAGTACACTTAGCGTTTTACTCATAAACAACCAGCGGCATTTGTAAGGTAGATAACTATGGATTTTTTCTCGACAATAGTGCGCTTTTTTCAAAACGGCGGGGCATTTATGTACCCCATCGCTATTGTGTTGGTGATTGGCTTGGTCATCGCGGTTGAGCGCTTTGTGGTTCTAAGCCAAGCTAAGCGCGCCAACCAAAAAGCCTTTGGCCGAGTCATGCCGCTGTTAAAAAAACGCGACTATCAAGCTGTGGTTAATATGGGTCGCGCCGATGACGCTCCCATTGCTCGTATTGTGGCCGCCGGCGTATCGCGTATAGGCGGCACCGGTGGCCGCGACGAGATCGAGCTGGCAATGGAAGAGGGGGTGCTAGAGGCCATGCCACGACTAGAAAAGCGCACGCCTTACTTGGCAACGCTGGCCAATATCGCCACCTTGCTGGGCTTGTTGGGTACTATTATCGGTCTTATCGCCGCCTTTACCGCTGTGGCCGAGGCAGACCCGGCCGAGAAAGCCACGCTTTTGTCTAACAGTATCTCGGTGGCCATGAACACCACCGCTTTTGGTTTGATCTCTGCCATCCCGTTGTTACTGTTTCACGCCATGCTGCAAACCAAAACCACAGAGCTGGTCGACTCATTAGAGATGACCGGTGTACGTTGCTTAAACTTGCTAACCAATACCACTCGCCCTGCGGCGCCTAAAGCCAACCCAAACGCATAAGGGAAGACCATGCGCTTCAGAAGGCGACGCCATAACGAGGATGCCGAGCTCAACATTACCTCCTTTATGAATCTAATGATTGTATTGGTGCCGGTACTGTTGCTTAGCATGGTGTTCTCGCGCATTACAGTGCTGGAGTTGAATCTGCCGGATTCAGAAAAATCCAGCGCGTCCGACGACGATCAAGAAAAGCTCGATTTTCTTGAGGTGGTGATTTACCCCGATTACCTAGGTGTCAATCATCCTGCGGGAAACCGCGCCGCTAGCGTGTGCACCAAAGACGATGGCAGTTACGATTTTGAGCTGCTATCAGAAACCTTACAGCAAATTAAAATTCGTTTAGAAGATAGTTACCAAATAGAAAAAGATGACATCGTGATTCTTGCGCAACCCGATACCGACTACCAAACCATCGTTAGCACTATGGACACCGTACGCTCATATAAGGCTGTGGTGGCCGCAGAGCTGGTCAATGCGGTGCTGTTTCCGGAGGTATCACTGGGTGATGCACCGGTTAACGATCCGCTGATTGATAAAGAAAATATTTCTTGCCTAGCGGGTGTTGGGGGTGAAACATGAAGCAATCACTGCGCGCCAAACGTATGGCAAAACACCATCGCCGTAACAAGAGCGCGCCTAAGTTAAACCTTGTCTCACTGATGGATATTTTCACCATCCTCGTATTCTTCTTGCTGGTTAACTCCTCCGATGTTGAGGTGCTCACCAACGACAAGGCCATCGAACTGCCCGCCTCGGTCGCCGATACCGTACCCGATACCACTGTGGTGGTAAAAGTAAACAACACACAAATCTTGGTGGGTGGTCGCGTTATTGTTAGCGATATTGGAAAAAATACGTCTGCCGCCGATGATGAGAATAAAAATATCATCGCCGCGCTGGCAACAGAGCTGGAATACTTGGCCGCACGCGCCCGTCCCTTGACCGAGGAGCAAATAAAAACCGGTCGATCCATCACCATTATGGGCGATAAAGCGATCCCCTACACTTTATTAAAGCGCATTATGAATACCTGTGCCCAAGCGGGTTATCGCGACATCTCATTGGCGGTACATAAAACCGCCAGCTCAGATGACGAGCCCGATGAAGCCACCACAGGAACCAATCAATAATATGGCTCTGCCTAACGCCAGCAACAGCTCTCACAATAACGCCAATAGTTACCAACTGTTTGGCCAAGGCCAAACCGATGATAAACGGTTTATAAAATGGGTGGCTGCCGGGCTGTTAGTCTTTGCACTTATTGGTATGGTCGTCCCGTTAATTAACCTGTCCGAAATAAAGCGTGAAGAAAAAGCTAAAATACCGCCGCAACTTGCGCGTGTCTTACTTGAAAAAGAAGAGATCAAACAACCTGAACCCGAACCCACGCCAGAGCCGGAAAAAGAACCCGAACCTGAGCCTGTAAAAGCGCCCGACGTTGAACCTGAACCTGAAATTGAACCAGAGCCTGAAGTTGAGCCGGAGCCGGTAACACAAGTCGATCAAGCGCGAGAAAAAGCTAACATTAGTGGTGTGCTGCAATTTAAAGATACGCTTGCCGATATGCGTGAGGCGATTGATGTTGAAGCGGTTGCTAGCGACGAAATTACTCGCGGCCAAGCCGAGGCCGCGCGCACCGAACGCAATTTAATTACCAGTGGCGCCGAATCGGACAGTGGCGGTATTAACACCTCAAGCCTGTCAAAAGATACCGGCGGTGTGGCGTTATCAAGCCGCGAGACGACCCAAGTGGAAAGCGCATTGGGCGGCGCCGACGCTACCGCCAGTACCGCGCAAAGCACACGTAAAGCCGGCGAGCGCAGCGATGAAGAAATCCGCAGTGTCATGAGTCAGCATGCCAGTGCACTCGATCGCTATTACCGTCGCGCTCTACGTGATAACCCGGCGCTGCAGGGTAAAGTAGTACTGAAACTTGTGATTAACCCCGATGGCTCATTGGCATCAGTGAGCATTGTTAGCTCGGATTTGCGTGATGCGGCGTTGGAGTCAAAAGTATTGGCGCGAATTAAATTGATCAGCTTTGCGCCGCGAACAGATGTTGTAGTTACAACACGAGACTATACTTTGAGCTTTTTGCCGCAACTTTAGTTTGCGGTTTTGTTGTCATTCAGTTTGATCGAAAAGCTCCTGTACATAAACTGTGGCTAAAAACAGCGTTATGTTTCTGTGATGTTCAAAGCCAGTAGGCACACTTATGGTTGGGGATACCACTGCGGAGATACTCGAGATGGTTCGCAAAAAGCCCTAAGTATGCCGCAAACAACTCTGTTTAGAGGTGGTTAAGCTCGGCGCCATCGTTAATATTAGCAACTCCCTTTAAAGTACTGCCCCCCCCCACTCTCAGTGTGTTGCCATCAATAATCTCACCACATACTTGCACGTATGCGCATATGTGAATACAATTCGCGAATGTTTAAGTACTCATTTAGGGTGATATTTTGAATACAGAAAAATTAATAATTGCATTTAATGAATTTATTCACGTTGGTGGCGCGTTAGTTTTAATTATTGCTGCGGTCTCAATTCTTACTGGGCTAATGCGAGAGTATATTCCGCAAGATAAATTGCAAAAAAAACTTACAAAGCATGAAAGATGGGGATCATTCTTGGGCGCCAGCTTGGGTATGTTAACGCCATTTTGTAGCGCATCTGTTGTGCCTGTAACGATGGGGATGGCAACGATGGGTGCGTCTTTGGGGACCGTGATGAGTTTCCTAATTTCTGCTCCGCTTTGTAATTTTATTGTTTTAGCAATGATTTATGCCGCTTTTGGTATAAAGGTAACGGCGATCTATTTACTTATTACCTTTAGTGCGGCGGTTATAGGTGGTTGGTTGATATCTAAATCTCCATGGAAAGATGAGATTAAGCGTGGTGATGAATTAGAGGGGGTAAAATCTGGTTCGGTATGTAAAGAAGGCAAGGTTTCTTCATCTATAGATGCCTGTGGTCTCGAGACAAAAACAGTTGTTAGCTGTAGTTCCTCTGCTCCTGCTAAAGGAGCGTGTGAGGCGTTAAGTAATAGTTGTGATTCAGTGGCTCAGGCAGGAGAGGCCCAACCATCAAAACTACAGCGTGCATTAAGATTCGCTTGGGCACTATTCAAAAGAATAATTCCATACGTGTTGTTGGGCTCATTAATTAGTGGTGTATCGGCCGCTTACCTATCACCCGAATTAGTGGAGAAGTACGTCGGAGGTGACAATATACTATCTATAGTAATTGCGGCGATCATTGGTGTGCCGTTGTATCTGCGTATTGAGATGGCCATTCCATTGTTAAAGGTTTTAATTTTAAAAGGAATGGGGTTAGGCCCCGCAATGGCATTAATTATTGGCGGTACGGGTGCTAGCTTGCCGGAGATAGCGTTAGTCTCTGCTGTGCTTAAGAAAAAAGCGGTTTTTGCATTTGTTTTTATTGTTTTAACAACGGCTATTATTGGAGGGTTAATCTTCCAGTTTGTGGTGTAAGTAGAAGCCGCCACTTTATTGAGTGGCGGCTAAGAAATGTCGATATAAAATAGGTTGATTTCATGCGTTGTTTATAATGTAGTATCATTGATCAACAAGATCTTAGAGCTAAAGGTAAAAAATGGATGAAAAATATATTGATGCACTAAAAGCATTGTCAGAGCCTAATCGGTTGCGATTGTTTTGGCTCTTGGTTCATATCGACAAGCGAATTAGTGTGGCAGAAGCAATGGATGTTATCGGCGATACACAATACAACGTTTCTCGAAATTTAAAAATGTTATATAAATCCGGATTATTGACCCCTAAAAAACAGGGGAAGTGGGTTTATTACACTTTAAATGAACATAAGTTACCTCATTGGAAATATCTGGTTGAGTCTATAAAGATGTTGCCTGAAAAGAATTTTTCAGATGTTACGAAGCGATGCTTGAAGCGATTATCTATGAGAGTCAATGATGAATGTGTTATCGGTGCTGATAGTGATGAATGGCAATCTATTATCGCTAGAAAATAAGCATGGATGTCCATTATTATTTTACAAAATTAAAGTGATGTTGAATTTTATGATAGGCAATGATTTTCTTAGATTGTTAGCTTATTTTAGCAGAAACGAATATGCGTAAAACCGATAAAAAAATAGATAATCAGATAAGAAAGATTTTAAACGCTGCATGTGAAACGGCATTAAATGATTATTTTGGATTCCAGTGGTTGACACATTTGGTCGATTACTCTGTTTTTCCTAAAAGCTTAAAGGTTGTTTGTGTTTTTGACACGGACTTTAATCTTGATAACTTTGTCACAAGCGGTGGCCGTAATAAACTTGATGGTGATATTCGAGGAGGTCTTGCTGACATTGGTATCGATATAGGCATTGCCCATATTTTGTACGATACGGAAGAAGGTTGCGGTAGAGATCATAATGGCAGGTGGATCGATCGGTTTAAAAAATGATTTCGCCAATTAAACATTGTTCTGAGTGGCGCTTTTGATTTAGCGCGTTTGCGGCGATGTTCGGTTATAGCACTAATAGCTCCGCTTGTCCCTTAGCTTAGATTGGCCTACTTGATGCTTTTTGAGGGCTTGGTGGCGCAAACGCTAAGCCGCTGTGGGTTTGTCTGATGCTTGTCCTGCGTGATTAGGCCACGGGGCCGGTAGTATAATGGGGGCTTTGTTAAGAAGAGTATTAAGGAGTCCTAATAATTGATAAGGTCAATGACGGTTGAGGTGTGCTGGGTTAGACTAGATTGATTTTTAGGCGATTTCCATCTTGTATAGGGTGAGCGCTGGTTGGTAAGAAAAATAATAGCCCTTTCACTTAATCTAGTGTGTCCATAATTATGAATATTCATCGCATCTTGGCGGTTTTACTGTTAGCAATATCGGCTGTTTTTATAGCATCTTGTTCTGAGTCAAATGCCGTATTAACCGATTCTCCTGTCTCAGAGGGGGCCTCAGATCAGCTTAAATCGGTGCTGATTTTCTCTAAGACTACGGGTTGGGTGCACGATTCTATTCCCGAAGGGGTTGCGGCGGTTACGGCGTTAGTCGAGCAAAAAGGCTTAACGCCTGTGGCGACCGAGGATGCGAGTATTTTTACCGATGAGCAGCTGCGTAATATGGCGGCCATTGTGTTTGTAAGTACCACGGGTGATGTTCTTAATAACCAGCAGCAATTGGCCATGGAGCGCTACATTCAAGCAGGCGGTGGGTTTGTTGGTATTCACGCGGCGACAGATACCGAGCGTGAAGGTGATTGGTACTGGTATCGACGCTTGGTGGGGGCTGCATTTAAGTCGCACCCCAATGATCCATCAAACGTTCAGCGGGCTAAAGTCAAAGTGGTCGATGGTAGCCATGCGGCAACACAAAACTTACCCAAAGAATTTTATGTGACGGATGAGTGGTACGACTTTGATTCGCTCTCTGATAGCCGCAATGATCTGTTGGTTGTGGATGAGCGCAGCTACCAAGGTGGTTTGCATGGTGCTTATCATCCCATAGCTTGGTATCACGAATTTGACGGAGGTCGAGCGTTTTATACCGGCTTGGGGCACACCAAGCAGTTATTTCAAAAAGAATGGTTTGTCGCACACTTATCCGGCGGTCTTGATTATGCGCTGGCTGAGCGTAACGCCTTAGATTACGCCCACGCTCGGCCTGACTCGCGTCGTTTCTCTAGAAACACACTGGTAGAGGGCTTAAACGAACCGGTTAGTTTTGACGTGACAAAAGATTATTCGGCGGCCATGATTGCAGAGCGCGAAGGAAAATTGCTGTGGCTAGATGTTGCCAGCAAAAAAGTACATAGCATGGCTGAGTTTGATGTATTTGCGCCCGCTAAAAGAATTGAGTTTGGCTTAATTGCCGTCGCATTTGATCCGGACTTTACGACCAATCAGCTTATTTATGTTATGTACAATTTGGCCGACAAGAGCGGCAAGCATGAGCTGTTGCAACGTGTGGCGCAATTCACGCTGACCAATAAGACAGTTGATATGGCGTCTGAGCAAGTCTTGCTGGATATTCCTAATGACAATACTTGTTGTCACACCGGTGGAAATTTAGAGTTTGATCGTGCTGGTAATTTGTTTGTCGCTCTAGGTGATAACTCTAATCCGTTTGAATCAAACGATTCTGGCCCGATGAATAACAAGCCTGACGGCACCTATCACGATGCTTTAAGAAGCTCGAGCAATACGCAAGATTTACGCGGTAAAATTTTACGTATAACTCCCGATAAAAAGGGCGGTTACGCTATACCTAAAGGCAACTTGTTTGCCGCGCCCGACCAAGGCCGGCCAGAAATCTATGTTATGGGCACTCGCAACCCTTATACGATTGCGATAGACGATAGTACCGGTGATTTGTATTACGGTGATATTGGCCCCGATGCCAAAGCGGATAGCGAAGAGTTTGGCCCGCGTGGCTATGATGAGATCAACAAGGTTACCCAAGCAGGCTATTTTGGTTGGCCGACGATGGTAGCGAATAATAAACCGTATCGGATGTACGACTATCAAGCCGCTAGTAGCGGTAAGTTGTTTGATCCGTTAGCGGCTAATAATTTTTCGCCACGTAACACCGGTTTAAAGGTTTTGCCGCCGGCACAGCCAGCACTTATTTGGTATCCCTATGCGCGTTCAGAGCGTTTTCCTGAATTGGGTCAGGGTAGCCGTAATGCTCTGGTAGCGGGAATTTATCCAGAAAAAACCACTGATGATTTGGCTTATCCGGCGTACTACCAAAATAAATTATTTATCGGCGACTTTATGCGTAGCTGGATAAAAGTGGTGACCTTGGATGCCTACGATAACGTGGTAAAAATTGATAACTTTGCCCCAACTGTTAAATTTGCTGGTCCGCTGGATATGAAAATAACCAAAGACGGCCGTTTATGGGTGCTAGAGTACGGTACTCAGTGGTGGACCGGCGGTAGTGAGCCTAAGTTGAGCTATATCGATTACGATCCCGATATGGTGTTAGCCGAGTTGGCTGTCGAGGACGATGCCAGTAAGCTCGCTGCAGGTGGTTTGGGACATGCAGCACAAGTAGAGGTTGCCCAGGGCAAAGAGCTGGCGCAAAACACCAGCTGTATTGCATGCCATAAAGAAAACGCCGCTTCGGTAGGCCCGAGTTTTTGGCAAATCAAACAAAAGTATAGTGAACTCGAAGACCCTAAAGCTTATATCGTAAATACTATTGCCGAGGGCAGTAGTGGTAAATGGGGTGAGCACGTTATGCCTGCGCACGATTTTTTGGATGCCCAAACACGAGCTAAAATAGCGGCCTATATTTTGTCTGTAACCGATAAAACCGAAGAGTAAGAAGTTTTTAGTTTGGTCTGTACGGTTAACGAGCCTTACTAGCAACACTAGGTGTTAGTAAGGCTAACTTGTATGCTTTATCGTGCTCTCGATTAATAAATTGATCTAGTGTTTATCCTACTTTCCCCATTTAATGCTGGCGGCTATAGACGAGCTTTTGACTCACGGTTAAAGCGCTACGTTTGGGATCTGGGCCGCAAAATCTGTTATCACGCGACTTAACTTCCAGTATATCCGGCAGGCTGCTCAAAATAAGGTACACTCTATAAACCCTTTGGCAATTTTTAATGATTTTAGCCAAAGCCTCTGTGTTATCAATGACTTGGCTGGCCCGCTTTAGGTGCACGGTTTAGGTAAGCATACTTGAGGTGAAGTCACTGGCGAGAAAGCGGCTAAAGGTGGATGTATTACGAAGCGGTAGTGCCTAAGGCGGCCTATGCAAAACTATGGTCGTAATGGTGATAGCGACCCTAGTCTTTTATGTTCACCTAATTGAGACGAGCGTAGCATGAGTAAAGGTATCGTTAAGTGGTTTAGTGCAGATAAAGGCTTTGGTTTTATTACCCCAGAAGACGGCAGCAAAGACTTATTTGTTCATCATTCTGAAATTCAGGCTGGTGGCGGATACGCTACTTTAAACGACGGCCAAGAGGTTGAGTTTGAAGTTGGGCAGGGCCAAAAAGGTCCGTGTGCTAACAAAGTACGCCCGCTGTAAGACAGTTAGACTGCTAAAAAGCATCGCAACTTTAGGTGGCCGATATTTTAGGCTGCCTCAAGTTGTTGTGTTGCCTATCATAAAAGCGTAACTTCCCGACTATTATTGATTTCTTTGCTCGGTTTGCAGCAAGGCACTTTGCTATGCGCAATCCGTTTGTCGATGATCTGTAATTGATTTAGTTTATACTTTTAGGCTTAACTTTAAGCGATAAGGACGACCTTTATGGCAAGTAATATGGTTCCAATGCTAATGTTTGCGGCAAATGCGGATGAAGCAATTAGCCTGTACGTTTCGTTGTTTGAGAACTCTGGGGTGCTGTCTATGGAGTATTACGGCCCTGATGAGCAAGGCGCCGAAGGCTCGCTAAAAAAGGCATCATTTGTGGTGGCAGGACAACACTTGTTGGCAATAGACAGCCCGATTGAACATGATTTTAGTTTTACCCCAGCCATCTCGTTATTTGTTGAATGCGCCAGCACCGAGCACTTTCAAGATGCTCTCGCTCAGCTGTCCGATGGCGGCAAAGTGCTTATGCCTGCCGATAATTATGGGCACAGTGAATTATTTGCTTGGGTAAGCGACCGCTTTGGCGTGTCTTGGCAGTTAAGCGTGGGTTAATGGTTGTTTGGTTAATAAGATGTTTTATGAATCAATATGACTAAATTTTTACGCAATAGCTTGGCGGCAACTATGTGGCCGTTACTTGTGTGCATTTACGCTGCAAGTGTAAATGCCCAAGATCTTACCCCTTTTACGAGCGATGGTTGTAGCGCCTTTCCCGATGGCACATTTACTCAAGAGCGGCTCTGGCTTGCTTGTTGTGAAGCTCACGATTTAGCCTATTGGCAAGGCGGCACGTACCAGCAGCGCCTACAGGCCGATGAAGCCCTTGAGGCCTGTGTCGCGCAGGCCGGTGAGCCAGAGGTGGGGCTGTTGATGTTGGCAGGCGTGCGAGTCGGCGGAAGCCCGATATTTATGACGGATTATCGCTGGGGGTATGGTTGGCCTTACCCCCGTTGGTATGGTGAGTTAACGGCTGCAGAGCAGAGTCAGGTTAAGAGACTCATGCCCCCTTCCCCGTCGGCACCTGAGCTTTAAGTTTTAAACTGCGACATTTCATCACGCAAATTATGGCTCTCTTCATCTAGCACGGCGCTCGCCTCACGCACTACGTCGGCGTCGCGTGAGACGTGTTCGGTTAAATCATGAATGGCTGTTATATTTTGGCTAACCTCGCCGGCCACAGAGCTTTGTTCACCGGCTGCTGAGGCAATATGATGGTTCATGGCGTTAATCGATTCGATATTAGAGCGAATCTTTTCTAGCGCACCATCTACTTGGCTTGAGGCCTCGATAGTTTCTTGCACGGCTTTAACGCTGTGTTCCATAGAGTTGTGCGTGTCGTCGGCCGATTGTTGCAACTCGACGATAATAGCTTCTATTTCTTCGGTCGACTGTCGGGTTTTTTGTGCCAGCGAGCGCACTTCATCGGCTACCACTGCAAAGCCGCGTCCTTGGTCACCAGCACGGGCAGCTTCGATGGCAGCGTTAAGAGCAAGCAGGTTAGTTTGTTCGGCAATGGAGCGAATCACTTCCATCACGGAACCAATCGAACCGCTGCGCTCGCGCAGCCCCATAATTTTATCGGCGGTAGTTTGAATTTGCGTGGTTAGGTGGTTAATGGTGGTAATCGCCCCCTTAACAATGACTGAGCCGGCGTCGGCTAAATCTAGTGTGTCTTGTGTGTCGTTAGCGGTTTTGCGTGCGCGGTCTGCAACGTCATCGGCCGAGTAAGACATTTCTTGTAGTGCGGCCGCGACTTGTTCGATTTCGCGAATCTGCTGTCGAATCGAATCTGCAGTACCCGCAGCGGCGCCGGTCATTTTTTCGGTCTGTTTGGTGACGCTGGTACTGGATTGGTTAATGCGCTGAATAATAGAGGCGATTTGCTCCATGACTCGGTTAAAGTTTACACACAGCTCGGCAATTTCGTCTTTGCTATTGGTGGGCAGCCGACGTGTTAAGTCGCCACCGCCATCGGCGATTTCTTTTAGTGATGCACTGACTTCCAGCACCCGATGGGAGACCATCCGTTGCATTAACAGAGCTACGGTTATTAGTCCGGCTAATAGCAGGGCTATAACGGTAATAATGGTGCTTTGGTTTTGGCTGCCTAGTACCGCTAACATTTGTGCTTGAGAAAAGTCGGCATTGAAGTAACCAACCAGCTTATCTTTGCGAAAAATCTCGTGGCGTGGGATTTGGGTAATTACGTTGGCGGCCGGTTGAGTGTCGTCTTGACTATTGGCCAGTAGTTTGCCGCGATGATCGTACACAGAAAACGATGCAATCAGTGGTGTATTGACCAACGATTGGGCGATGGCCTCGATTTGTGCTAAATCGTAAGAGAATATTGGCTCGCGCAATGCCGATTCGGCGAGTTGAACTTGACCAGCGACACTGGCTTCAAAGTCTGCTTGTTGTCGTTTACTTTGCAACTGATAGCTAACGCTAACAATAACGGCCGCGACTAACAGCAGAATAACAGTAAGGGCAAACATTAATTTTATGGTTAGGGTTCTTTTTATCATAACGCTTTACTCTAATTAAGGCGCATTATTGGCGGTTGTTGAGTCGTCCTTTGACTGAGGTGGCAAGCTTGTTGTGGTTGAGTCGAGCTCGGTTAGCGTTGCCGGATCAAACCACAGGGTCGGGTCATCGAGGGGTGTGGCTTCGGGTAAGTTGGGGTTTTTTAATTCGAAGGCTCGACGATTGGCAATATTGCCGTATTTGACGACGGTCTGTACGGTCGGGTCGCTCATTACTAATGCATCAAAACTGCCGTCTTTTAGCGCTAGATTAAAGCCTTCTTTAAGAGCTTCGGCCAGTTCGGGGTGATGCGGGCTGACAAATAAATAAAACGGCATGCGATAAACAAACATCAGATTATTGTCGACCGTAAGCTCGAGCTCGGGGCGAGTTTCAACCTCACTCCAAGGTTCGTGAATGCCGCGAGGAAAAGCATCAAAGCGTTTGCCGTCGGCCATTAAAAATAGGCCTTCGTAGGTGCCGGTTTCGACTGTCAGGCCGTTGTGACGCATGATGTCAGTGTCGGGCCAGCCGCGCCCTTGACCAAATACATAGTTTTTTAACTGCGAATAATCATTAACATCGGCAAATAGGTCGCGATTATCTTTATGAATAATAAATACGCGATAGCCTAACAAGCCTTTATATAAAGGCACACGAATAGGGATTAGGTGTTGTTCGGTCCGCTTGGTAGCGGCGGTCCAGATGATATCGATTGTGCCGTCGAGCGCATCTTGAAATTGGCGCGCCGCGGTTAGTGTGCCGGGTGAGATGTTTAGCTGATAATCTAAGCCGGCTTTGCCGAGAGCTAGCTCAAGGGCTGCAATTGCGTGTTTCGCGTTACTGTCATCGCGTGACACAAGGTTAATATTCACTTGGGCGAATGCCGGTAGCGACAGGCATAGCGCTAACAGTAATGTTAGTCGTTTTCTCACTGTTGTACCTTTTGGTTATTATCGTTATATGTTTGTGCAGGATGTATCGAGCGATAGAATTCCGGGTCCCTTCGTGCCGTACAATACGGGCAAGAAACACAAAGCTCCCCGGTATTAAGGTTGGCGGCGGCGGCAGCAAAAACTTGAGTCTAATCTCTAGTGCCGCCGTTTATACTGCCCTTGTGCGGGTTATTTCTTCTTCATAGCTTGCTGTAGTAACGCTCCCATGCTGCCTAGCGAGGCTTTATTGTCTCCGTTTGGCGCGTTCCGTCCGCGTGCGTTGCCGCCGGTGCGGGGGTTATCGCTCTTATTGTTTCGGGCGCGGCGCGGCGTGTCTGCGCCAGTGGTTTTCTCGCCTGGAGTGTCGTCTAGGCGCATTGATAAACCAATACGCTTGCGATCGACGTCAACCTCCATCACTTTAACTTTAGCAATATCGCCGGCTTTTACCACTTCGCGGGGATCTTTAACAAAAGTGTTAGACAGTGCCGATATGTGTACTAGGCCATCTTGATGCACGCCGATATCCACAAACGCCCCAAAGTTAGTAACGTTAGTGACGGTGCCCTCTAAAATCATACCGGGCTCAAGGTCTTTAAGGGTTTCGACGCCATCTTGGAACTTGGCGGTACGAAACTCGGGGCGTGGATCGCGGCCGGGTTTATCCAGCTCTTTTAAAATGTCGGTAACGGTCGGTAAGCCGAATTGTTCGCTGGTGTAATCGGCCGCTTTGAGGCTGCCTAAAAAGGCTGAATCACCAATAAGGCCGGCAATGCGGCGCTCGTTTTTAGTGGCGATAGCTTCAACTACCGCGTAAGACTCGGGGTGTACCGCCGAGGCGTCCAGTGGGTTGTCGCCCCCAGCTACACGTAAAAAGCCAGCGGCTTGCTCAAAGGTTTTAGCGCCAAAGCGAGTGACCTTTTTAAGTTGCTCGCGTGAGCTAAAGGCTCCGTTTGTATTACGAAAATCTACGATATTGTTGGCAAGTGTTGCGTTAAGCCCAGAAACACGCGCTAAAAGTGCCGCCGATGCGGTGTTTACTTCAACCCCCACGGCGTTTACGCAGTCTTCCACGACCGCATCCAGTGATCGCGCCAGCTGGGTTTGCGATACATCGTGTTGGTATTGGCCTACACCAATAGATTTAGGATCAATTTTCACCAGCTCGGCCAGTGGGTCTTGCAGGCGACGGGCAATGGAGATCGCTCCGCGAATGGTTACGTCTAGGTCGGGAAACTCTTTTGCGGCAAATTCAGATGCCGAGTACACCGAGGCGCCGGCCTCATTGACCATTACCGGTTTGGCGCTAAGCTCGGGGTATTTGCCGAGCATGTCTTTAACAAACTTTTCGGTTTCGCGGCTGGCGGTGCCGTTGCCAATGGCGATTAAGCCGACATTATACTTTTGGCACAGTGCCGAGAGGACTTTTTCGGATTCGGCGGTACGCATTTGTGGCATGGTGGGGAAGATAGCGCAGTGATCGAGCACCTTGCCGGTGGCGTCTACCACAGCGACTTTAACGCCTGTGCGCAAACCTGGATCGAGTCCTATAGTGGCCTTTTGGCCCGCCGGTGCAGCCAGCAGTAAATCGTTAAGGTTAGAGGCAAACACCTTAATGGCGCCCTCTTCGGCGCGTTCGCGTAGCTCTCCTAGCAAGTCGGTCTCTAAGTGGGTTAATAGTTTGACGCGCCAAGCCCAGCGCACCACCTCAGACAGCCATTTATCGGCGGCGCGATCGTTGTCGCGAATGCGCCAGTGATCGGCTACCATTGCTTCGCAAGGGTGTGAGCTGGTGGGTTCAGACGGATCGCCCACGACTATGGCAATGGTCAGTACGCCTTCGTTGCGGCCGCGGAACATGGCCAGTGCACGGTGCGACGGAGTGGACCTAAGAGGTTCATCATGCTCAAAGTAGTCGCGGAATTTCTGCACTTCTTGTGAGGTGTTAGTGTCTTTGCCGCTGGCAACGCGAGCGCTGATGTTGGCCTCTTTTTGCAGAAAATCACGTAATTTAGCTAGCAAGTTGGCATCTTCGCTGAACTTTTCCATCAAGATAAACTTGGCGCCATCTAGGGCTGCCTTAGTGTCCTCAATTTTGAATTCAGGGTTGAGGAACTTAGTGGCTTCTGTTTCCGGGTCTAGGGTCGGGTCGGCTAGCAGTCCTTCGGCCAAGGGTTCAAGGCCGGCTTCGATGGCGATTTGGCCTTTGGTGCGGCGCTTGGGTTTGTAGGGCAGGTATAAATCTTCTAATCGGGTTTTGGTGTCGGCGCTGAGTATCTCGCTTTCGAGCGCGGGGGTTAGCTTTTCTTGTTCAGTAATACTTTTTAAAATCGCTGCGCGGCGGTCTTCTAGTTCGCGCAAATAACGCAATCGCTCTTCTAGGTTACGCATCTGGGTATCATCCAGCCCGCCGGTAACTTCCTTACGGTAGCGGGAGATAAACGGCACAGTGGCCCCTTCGTCCAGCAGCGCCACTGCGGCATCCACCTGTTGCTCGCGTACATTTAGCTCGTCGGCGATACGTTGAAAAATACTGCTCATGGGCCTTGCCTGCTTAATTCAATGGGTCTGATGGAAGCCACGTATGCGGCGTTTTCAGCATTATGCGTAAAACTCCGCATGATAACAGTCTTGAATTGCGATTTGGTTTGTGCTTTTTGTCTTTTGATGTGCACGGATTGGCCAAGGTAGCGGATGTGAAGGAGGCTTATATACTGAGTCAGGACTCGCCGGAGGGCTAGAAAGCCAGCTCGCTTATCGTAAAAAATTGCCGTAAATGAGTAGGAAGGGTGCTCGAGCATTGGTGTGCGGGCTATAAGCTGGAGCGGTGTGGTAACGGCGCCGATTTGGATCAGATTGCTCTGGCGTTTATCGCGATCCGCTTTAGCATTACAATAGACCCAACAGTCACTGCTGGGCGCCATAATGGCGCTCTGAACGCCTGGTGAATAAAACCTTAGAGGTGATCGATGAATGATGCAATTGTGGTAAGTGGTGGTTATGCGGTTGGTTGGGGCACATTGGCGTTAATTAATGCCGGTCTTGCGCAGGGTAAAAACCGCAGTGGTTTAGGTTGGTTTTTGTTATCTTTATTGCTTGGGCCCATTGCCACCTTAATTTTAGTGTTGCTTAATAAACCGAATCGTCCATTTGGCTAGCAGGGCTTTTTATATGAGAGCAACTATGAATATTTATAGCCGTTTTGGGGTGGCTATTCTGTTGTTGTGGCTAAGTGCTGTGGCGACGGCGGCACCGTTAGAATCTTTAATCATCAATCAGACAAACGCTTACAATCAGCACGATATCGACACTTATGCAGAATATTTTCATCCTGATGTCGAAGTTTATAATTACCCCGATCATCCGATTACCGCCAGCCGTGGGGCGTTAATCGAGACCACGCTTAAAACCTTTAAAGAGCGCAAACCACAGACGGTGGTCGAAACGACTATGGTCTTAAAAGATAAGGTCGTTACCTTAGAGCAGATAAGCTTTAATGTTGCAGGGGTGCGCCAAACAGCCAAGATTATTAAAATTTATCAGTTCCAAAACGGTTTAATTCGCCGTATGACCTTTATGAACTAACCACACAGCCCTAAGAGAACATATATGCCACAAGTCGATGACGAGCGCCAGTACTGGGATCTGGTAGACGATTTTATCTCGCGTGCCAATGAGCACTGTGACAATACCGATCCGAGTATGGTGAGTGCGGCGATATTACAGGCGGCCTCGCGGTTTAATGCTTTTATTGTTGCCAGCTCATCGGTCGACCGCAAAGAGTATACCGAAGAGCTAGAGGCCTCTTTACGTTATTTGACTAACCAATACCGCGACCAACTGAGCGATAATTTAGAAGATTACCGTGAGAACTTTAAAGTTTACACCCGTACCGAGAACGATGACTCGACCGACGATCAGGCAATAGACTCTTGAAAAAATCCAATTTTGTGGCGAGGCTTTGCCCCTGTCATTTGGCGTTTGCGCTGTTCGCTGCCGGATTAGCACAAACGAGCCAAGCGCAGACAACGGATTGGATATCGTTGGTATGGCAAAATGATTTGTTTAGTGGTCGTGATGGTGGTGGCTATACCAACGGTTTGTTTATTTCTTTGTATCAAGTGGCCGAGGCCGAAGCTGAACCGCTTGTCGAGCCCACGCTTATCAAGCCGCTTAGTTGGTTGTTAAACGATGGCTATGATTTGGCGTTTAACGAGCACTCGGTCGGCCAAGTCATGATAACGCCGGCGGATATTAGCAAGTCGACTCCAGCCCCTCACGAGGTGCCCTACGCGGGTTTGTTAACCTATCGCGCCAGTCGCGTGCTGGTAAATGACAATATTGCCGATATGGTACGTACTACTGTAGGTGTTATTGGTCCGGCATCGATGGCCGAACAGTCACAAAAGTTTATTCATAAAGTTGTGGGCTCTACCGAGCCTAAAGGCTGGGACTACCAGCTGGAAAACGAGCCAGTCATCGCCGTGCGTCGCGCGCGCGTATGGCGTTATGAGTTAAGTCCGATGATCGACACGGTACTGTTGGCGCAGGGCCGCGCAGGCAATCTAGAGTCGGCCGTTGGCGCTGGTGCTTTGGTGCGTTTTGGGCGCGGCTTGCAGCGCAGCTTTGCGACTACCTTGTTGCAACAAGGACGTACCAGCACACCCACCGCTGTCGAAGATGGCTGGTATCTATACGGCGGTTTTGAAGCCGATTATGTATTTAATAACATCTTTGTTAACGGCAATACTTACCGCGATAGCCCCTCCTCCGATTTGCGTCATAATCAACTCAGTTTTACCGCTGGCATGAGCTACGCTTGGGATGCTTTTAGTGTGACGTTTGGCTACAAGTCGGGTACTAAACTGGATATTCACGATTCATCTCGCGACAGTTTTGGCACACTTAGCTTTGCCTGGAAACTGTAAATGCAAACGGCGCTCTTTGTTGGCTATGTGTGGCCCGAGCCTAACTCGTCAGCCGCCGGGCGACGAATTTTAGATTTAATTGACGCGTTACAGGCCGGCGGTATTGCTGTGCACTTTGCCTCAGCCGCCTCTCCCACTGAGCATCAGTGTGATTTAGCCGCTCTTAATGTCACCACTCATACTATAGCTTTAAATTGCGCCAGCTTTGATCGTTGGGTGGCCGCATTGGCCCCTGAGGTGGTGGTGTTTGATCGGTTCGTGACCGAGGAGCAATTTGGTTGGCGGGTTGCCACTGCTGCGCCTAAAGCATTGCGGGTGTTAGACACCGAAGACTTACACAGCTTGCGCGCGGCCCGCGAGTTAGCCTTAAAGCGCGCGCTTGGTGCTCAGCCGGGTGCCGATGTCGGAGCGATAACGGCCACTGCCGTCGAGCTGTATGGCTTGATGCGTGAAGACGACATGTTGCTGCGTGAGTTGGCGGCGATTTTTCGCTGTGATTTAACGTTAATGATCTCAACTTTTGAAATCGAGTTGCTACAGCGCTTTTGCCAGGTGCCCGCTTCGTTGTTGTATCACTTGCCTTTTACCGTAGATCAGCCCAACAACGGCGAGCGGCCAGATTTTGCTCAGCGCGAACATTTTGTCAGCATTGGTAACTTTCGTCATCGCCCCAATTGGGATGCGGTATTATGGCTAAAGCAACATGTTTGGCCCGCTATTCGCCGGCAGCTGCCGCGTGCCGAGCTGCACATTTACGGCGCTTATCCGCCGCCTAAAGCAACCGCGCTGCACAATAAGCAGCAAGGTTTTTTAGTGAAGGGCTGGGCCGATGACGCTCTGACGACAGTGGCCCAGCACAAGGTGCTGCTGGCACCGCTACGGGTGGGTGCCGGAATAAAAGGTAAATTGTTGGATGCAATGCTAACCGGTACGCCCAATGTAACCACCAGTATCGGTGCTGAGAGTATGCAGGGCGAGTGCGATTGGCCTGGAGCCATTGTCGACAGCTCTGCCGCCATTGCCGCCGAGGCCGTGCGGCTGTATCAAGATCAATCTTATTGGCAGCAAGCGGCCGATGCCTGTGGCCCACTGTTGGTTAAAAACTATCACCGTGCCAGCCTTGGGCCGGCGTTTTTGGCCGCCCTGCACGCGCGCTATCAAAACCTAACAACTTCGCGCCGCGACAATATTTTAGGCGCCCTGTTTAACTACCATGGACAGCGCAGTACTGAGTTTATGTCGCGTTGGATTGAGGTGAAAAGTCGTTTAGCCCAAGAGCCTTAATCGCGGGGTTGTTGTTTTTTAAACGGACTGGCAAATTGCAAAATAATAAAGTTAGTCAGCGATAGTACCAATGCGATCTCGTAACGGTTATAAGCTACCGATACGCCAATAGCGCCGGTGTTCCAGATACTCGCGGCTGTCGCCGTGCCTACGGTGTGGTCGTCATTTTTTAAAATAGCGCCGCCGCCAATAAAACCGATACCGGTAATAATACCGTACATCACTCGCGCTTCGGCATCGGAGCCCGAATACACTTGAATGCCCACCAGCATATAGGCACAGGCGGCTAATGCCACTAGCGGAAAGGTGCGCAGTCCGGCGCCACGTGCACTTTGTTCGCGGTTAAACGCCATGGGCAGTGCCAGTATCAGTGCGATACCAAGACGCAATAAATGCTCGATAATTTCCTGTAGGCTTAAATCAAAAGTCATAGTGTGTCTTAGTGTGGGAGGCTGACTTAATCGGCCAGATAATATTCCACGGTAGAAACCACCCGTATTTTTTTGATATGCGGGTTATTGGCGTCGCGTGCATTGATAGAAAACTGCCCCTGTGAGGCGCGCTTAATTTTTCCGAGACGGCTGTCGGAGTCGGCGGCGAATTTGCCTGCCACTTCGCGGGCGTTTTTAGTGGCCTGCTCAATCATGCTGGGCTTAATATCATTCAGCCCAGTAAATAAATACTGCGTTTGATTGTCGTAATTACCGGCGGTAAGCACGATACCTTGCTTGCCTAGCTCGCCGACGTTACTCATGGTGTTGCGCACTGTATCGATGGCGGTACTGTAAACAGTCACTGTTTGCGTCGCCGAATAACGAAACGTAGGGGCTGGGCCACCGTAAGATTGGGCGGTTTTGTCGGTGACAGAGGGGGTGTTGAGGCTGATGTCGTCCGCGGCAATATCGTGTGCCAGTAAAAACTGTGTAATGGTGTTACTGTTGTCGTCAATGTCGCGATACAGAGCGGCTAAATCGTTGCTCGCCAAGGCATAGCTGATAGGCCAAATAATGATATTGGCGGGCAGCTCACGTTCGGCCAAGCCCTTTACGGTGACGGTTCGTTCGTAATCTTTTACCGCAATAGCCGTTTTGTTTAGCTGGTAGCTTAATAAACCGGTTCCGGCCAATAGGCAAATACCTAATATAATGGCAGCGGGTGTGTTCGAGCGAGCGGGGTGATCGGTCACGGTTTAACCTCGTTACATAAGGGCATGGTTTAGTATGCCAAATTGCATTTTAGTTTGCTTTGTCCTCGTACTAATACCTTTTATAGTACGTTACGGTATAGTTTACCTTCAAGTGATGAGATGTTATTAAAAGGAGTCGTAGTGAACGGACCATCCGGCGATCAATGGCAAGTCGATACCGAGCTCAAAAATTTTGAGCAAACTCGGTTACCGGTGAGCTATAAACGACGCACCTTACAGGCCACCTTAGTGAGGGCGACAGGTAACCCCAAAACGGCCAAGCGCGCGGTATTGTATATTCATGGTTTGACGGATTATTTTTTTCAGGTGCACATGGCCGATGCCTATCGCGCCCAAGGCTACGCTTTTTACGCGTTAGATTTACACGGTTATGGACGCTCGCTGCGAGCGGACGAGCGGCCTAACTACTGTGAAAATATTGCCGAGTATTACCCTGAAATAGATGCCGCAATTGAGCACATAAAAAGCACAGGTGTCGAGCAGTTAGTGATTAATACACACTCGACAGGCAGCTTAATTGCAGCTATGTACGCTCACGAGGGGCGTTATCGTGACACGATAAATGCCTTGTATTTAAACAGTCCATTTTTTGAATTCCCACTGCGTGGCTGGCAGCCATTATTGCTGCGCGTGATTGTCGCGCTGGGCCGCTGGTTCCCTTATATCAAATATAATAATGCCATGCCTTCGTTGTACGCTAAAAGTATCCATCGCGATTTTTATGGTGAGTGGAGCTATAACAAAAAACTAAAGCCGAGCAATGGGTTTGCTATTACTGCGGGTTGGGCGCGGGCCATTTATATCGCGCAGAGACGGTTACAAAAAGGCTTAGATATTCGCTGCCCAGTGTTAGTGATGCATTCGGCGAAGTCAGTTCGCGTATGGCAGTGGAGTGATGAGTTGTTGCACGCTGATTCGGTATTAAATGTTGATGATATGCGCCGTTTTGGACCAGGGTTGGGCGAGCAGGTCGAGCTGGCCTGTATCGACGGCGCTATGCATGATTTGGCCCTGTCTTCTGCTGCTGTACGAGCTGAAGTGTTTAGGGTTACTTTTTTGTGGTTGGAGCAAGTACTAGGCAAAAAGCAGAGTTAAACATTAAAATCTGATTTGTTTTTCTGTATCAATACATAATCATTTGGCCTAAACGGCCCATTAACCAATAGTGCTATTACTATGCCCGAGTTGCCCGAAGTCGAAACCACTCTGCGCGGAGTGGCGCCACATATTATTGGGCGCACAGTTGCTGGCGTTATCGTGCGTCAGCCGCGCTTGCGCTGGCCGGTGCCGGTCGAGCTTAATGAGTTGCTATTAGGGCAAACTTTGTTGGGTGCTACGCGACGTGGTAAGTACTTGTTACTTACGTTTGCACAAGGAACTCTATTAATACATTTGGGGATGTCCGGTAATTTGCGGATTGTCCCCGTGGGTACGCCGGCAGCATTACACGATCATGTCGATATTATATTTGGAACACAGGTGTTGCGCTATCATGATCCGCGTCGTTTTGGCTCTATTTTGTGGCAAGAGGGCGATGCGCAGCAACACGCACTATTAGCTCACCTTGGCCCCGAACCATTAAGTGATGTATTTGATGGTGAATATTTATTTACGCGCTGCCGTAAGCGTACTCAAAATATAAAACAGTTTCTAATGGACAGTAAAGTCGTGGTCGGGGTCGGTAATATTTACGCTAACGAGGCGCTGTATTTGGCCGCTATTAAGCCTATTCGTAAGGCCGGCACACTCAGTCGAAAAGAAAGCAGTGAATTAGTTGCGCAGGTAAAAAGAGTGCTGGTACATGCTATTGAGCAGGGCGGCACGACGCTGCGGGATTTTGTCGGGGGCGACGGCAAGCCTGGTTATTTTAAGCAACAGTTACTTGCTTATGGTCGTGGCGGAGAGCCTTGTGTTCAGTGCCAGAAACCGTTAAAAGAAACTCGTTTAGGTCAGCGTACAACCGTTTACTGTACCGTTTGTCAGCGTTGAGTTGAGATTGTGTTGCGCTATTACGTAACTGTTTTAAAAGTATGCTATAAATACGCGGCATTTTTTTACCGCCACATTGGTGGCAATTTATACTCATAAAAGGCTCTAAATGATGTCTCAGCGCAGTTTTTAGCGTTGTTAACCGATTGAGAGCCTAAATATTAGGGATAAAAAACAATGAAAAAATTACTCGCCGTGTCATTGATGACTCTTTGTCTGTCCACTCAAGCGGCTGAGCCCGTGTATGAGCTAATGGACTTGGTGGGCAGCAAGGATCAAATGGAGCAGATGTCAGATCAGATGGTTACTATGATCACCTCGGCTAACCCCGCACTGATGCCACATCAAGATAAAATTTCCGCCTGGACCAATAAGTATTTTACTTGGGAGGCAATGAAAGAAGATATGGCAGGCATCTATCGTAAATATTTTACCGATGATGAGATCAAAAAATTGATTGAGTTTTATAAAACACCGGTAGGAGAAAAAGCGATTAATGTGATGCCGCAATTGTTTCAAGAGGGAAGCCAAATTGGCATGAAGATCGCCCAAGAGCATCAAGCCGAGCTACAAGAAACGTTAGAGCAGGCTCAAAAGGCGTTAGAGGCCGAGACTAATACAGCGGCAGAATAATATCCTTAAATAAAGCAGGTTAGCCGTGCAGCTAACCTGCTTTAGGATTTTAGTGCGGGTATAAAGCTGGCCGAGACTGTATTGGTATAGTAATACCGCCGTCTTAACGCCGAGCAATAATCCAAACCGCATGAATAATACCGGGTAAATACCCGCATAGCGTTAATAGAATATTCAGCCAAAAATGCAAACCTAATCCTACCTGTAAAAATACACCGACCGGTGGCAGTAAAATAGACAGTATTAGACGAACGATATCCATAAGTGACTCCTTTTTAATATTTTTGAAAATTAAAAGTGCTCGTGACCTTGGTGCAGATTGACCGAATAGGCTGTTTGCTTAGGCTCGAGCGGATGCTTAAATCTTTGGCAAAAATCATATGATTTAGAGCCATGCTGCTTAAATCGTATTTCTACCTATAGGGTAAAGCAAAAAGTGATCCAAGCTGATTTTATTGCAGCTAAAAGGTTTATAGCTCTTGTGTGGTGTGGACTAGAGGCGATTCGACTGTATTTGGAAATTTAATTCACGCTGAAGGTTATTAAGATCAGGTTTGAATTTTTTACAAGTTATAGTGCTGGGCGAGCCAAGCTTGCGCTTCTTGCATCGAGTCGAGTATTACCGTAGCGCCACTAAAGTCTAAGCCGCGTGAATAATCGTTTTGCACGACGATACAATCGAGCCCAGCGGCTAATGCCGAGTGTAAACCGGTGGGGCTATCCTCCAGTGCAATACAGGTATTGGCACTGATGCCCATGCGTTTAAGCGCGAGCAGATAAACGTCGGGGGCGGGTTTTGCATTGGCGACATCATCGCGGGCGGCAACGATAGAAAAATGCCGGCCAAAAGCGTAATGATCTAATGTTGGTTGCACTTCATATGCTGTGGCACCCGTGGCGATGGCCATTTTTAACGATTTATTCGCAACCCACTCTACTAGCTCCGATGCGCCAGATATAAGAGGGCAAGGTTTTTTTCCAAAGGCGTCCTGAGTGAGCGCTTCGCGTTTGCTCAATAGTGTGGCAGCAGATATTGGCAAAGGGTAGTGAGTGGTTAAATATTCAGCATTAAAATGGGTCGGAACCCCCGCTAAGTGCGCTTTGTAATCGGCTTCGGGGAACTCGACGCCATACTCGGCCAGCAATGTAACCCATAGTTGGTAGTGTTTGCGCTCGGAGTCAACCAGAGTGCCGTCGTGATCAAAAATAACGCCTTGGAGCATAGCTGGAAGTCTCGGCGGGGGGAGAAGTTATCAATGTGCGGTGCTGAGGAAGGCGCACAACCTAGAGTTGTCGCCTTCCTGCGAGCGTTAGCGGTGTGCGGAATCGCCCACTTTAAAGCCTGAGCCTTCTGTGATTTCAGCTTCGGCGTAAGCGCTTTCGACATTGGTGATTTTAATTTCACCTAAAGTGTCGTAGTTAACTTTAAGTACGGCACCTGTGGATGGGTCTTTGATTTCACGGCCTTTACGTTTAACGGTTAAGGTTTGCCCGGTTTTTAGTCCTGCATTACTGCCAGCGTTAAGAATAACTTGTTTGCCATCAATGTCGGCAAGCAACAGTGGTGTTGAGCTTGAGGCTGTCGCAGTTGGCGCCGCCGTTGCACTTGAAAAGTCTGAATTGACCAAGCTTTTAGTGACTTGGTCAATGGCATCGCGCAAAGCTTCGGTAGCGTGCTTCTCGTTCCAGCTTTCGCCACCGCCAAAGCCAAATACACGTACATTCATTGAGGATTTATTGCCGGTACCGGTGTCGGCAAACAGTATGCGAGAGGTGTTAACGTCGACAATGCGTACATCAACAGTTGCGGCATAGCCTTTTTTACCTACATGTACACCACCGCCACCACCGCCGGCATTACTTTCGCCGTATTCGGTCACGGCCCCAGTGATAATGTATTGCACGCCAATAATTTTACCGATTTTGGCGGCTGTAGCCGGATCGACGCGCCCAGAGCTGCCTAGGTTTTGCTCTTCAATAAGACTATTTAAGCGGCCGCGCTCAAAGATATCGTAATTGGTTTGTTTGACCAGTGCGGTGGTTAGAATGTCGGCGGCACCTTGTCCGATACGCCAGCCGCCATGTTGGCTTTGATTTTCAAAGTCCATAACGGCGACTTTAGGGGCAGCGGCGAACGCCGGTAAGGCCCAGGTGGTTAATAGTGCGATAAAAACAGTGATGGTAGCTTTGCGTATCATACAGATCTCCTTGAGGTGGCCATGATGCCGGCATCGATGTCTATTATGCCAACAACTTGGCGATTTTCTAGCTTCATTCTATGGGTTTGTGGAAAAAGTCCTGCCAAAGTTGCGGGTTATCGGTATAAGCTAATCGCAGCTAAGCTCGCGATTGATTTGAAAGTGTGGAGGTACTCATGAGATCCCTGATTGTTATTGTCGTTATGTTGGTGCTGTGTTGGCTATTTACCGATGTGCGTTCCGAGCATGCGGTTTTTAATGTGTTAGCACCATTAGGTGTAGCGATATCTGTGCTGGCACTAACAATATGGGGGGTGTTTGCGATGGTTTCCGGTCGTAAAAAATACGATCAGCGGCCGCCGCCGCCAGAGTTTTTTAAATCACACGACAACCCTAGCGATGACAATATATAGAGTGTAGGGCTGGCTTATGGTCTTAGTCAGCTACCAGCACCAGGTGCGAGGCAGTTGTTTAAGGTAAGCTCGGCGGCTGCTAATTAGCTCGGCGTAAGAGGCCATTAACGATAAATCGACGGCACGACCACCGACCTTAAGTACCCGCACTTGGCGCTCTAGGCCGGTAATCTCAGAGATCAATTGGCGCCGCAATGCCCCCGTATGATTGATGTTGATAGACATCCCAAAGCCGCTGCTTGGTTGTTTATGTGATCGGCGAGATGACATGGAGATCTCCGTTGTCGCGTAAAACCGGCCGGTATGAGTTTGCCGATCATGGTTTGTTGTATTGTTTTTGCTCGTTAGAGCTTAGCACGCACCGAGCTGATTGGCCTGTGACAAAAGTGGTGTAGTTAGATCTTTACCTAATTAGTAGCCCTAAAACTGGGTTGCCCAACTACTAAAAGCCGCCGATTGAAGTATCTATTGGCTTTATATGTGCCAGCCGCACTGACATCTTGGTTCGCTAAGAGTTTCGAGCAGTGCCGCGTGTAGGCGAAGGGCTTTCTGGGGCGTCAGCGCGGTACATTAGCCGTGACGCTCAAGCCAAGCACGTGCCATAAATAGGGCGGCGATGGTACGACCTTCGATCACATCCTCGCGCATCGACAGCTCTAATAAGTCATTAATATTACAGGGCACCACTTCTAATGGTTCGGGTTCATCGCCGGTTAGGCGTTCGGGGTATAAGTTGCGCGCTAGCAGTACGTGAATTTTGTGCTCCATATACGCCGGTGATAAATGTAAACATTTTAAGTAATCAAGTGTATCGGCACCGTAGCCGACCTCTTCTTTCAGCTCGCGATTGGCTGACTGTTCGGGAGTTTCGCCTTTGTCCATTGCGCCCTTGGGCAGTGACAAATGGTAATTCTCGAGCCCCCCGGCGTATTCACGCACCATAAGCACAGTGTTAGGGTCGAGCATCGGCACCATCAGTACGGCTCCTAAGCCGCCACTGCAGAGCTTTTCATAGCTGCGTTCGACGCCATTGCTAAAGCGTAAGTCCAGTTGCTCGACTCGAAACAGCCGGCTTTGGGCAACGGTTTGGCGCTGTAAGATTCTGGGTGTTTCGGGCATATATATGTCCGTCAGTTGGTGTTGGCTGAGCGGTGCACGCCGTATAAATGGGTTACACTAACGCGCTGAAGCCAGCAACTAGTTTGATTAATGGCATAGCAATAGTAACAACAACCGCGCTACAAACACGACTATAAATTCGGCGTAAGTCATCAGCGGGTGGCTCACTTAAGTATGATTAGCTGCGTAGCTCAGCGATAGGCCAGTATTTTTAATGTACGAGAGTCTACCTTACCTGAAACCGGCCAGTGCAACTAAAACGCTTGCGTGTGCGTCTATCAATAGCTGGCGCGGCTGGACGCGCATGAATATCAACGGGAAGAGCGCATGATTAGATTAAATAATATTCATAAATACTACCGTGCCGGCGAACAGTCTCTACATGTTCTTAAGGGCATTGATTTGACCATTGCCGAGGGTGAGTTGGTCTCTATTATGGGTTCGTCCGGCTCGGGAAAATCAACCCTGCTTAATATATTGGGTGTGTTAGACCACTACGACAGTGGCGAATACACCTTGGCTGGGCACCCGATCAATCATATTAAAGAGCGTCAAGCCGCCGAGTTACGCAACCGTTTTATCGGTTTTGTATTTCAGTCGTTTAACTTACTGCCTTTTAAAAATACCCTAGAGAATGTTGCATTGCCTTTGTATTACCAAAAAGTTAATCGCAAAGTGCGCAATGCTCGGGCGCTGGAGTATTTAGATATGGTGGGCTTGGCTGATCGTGCCGAGCATATGCCCTATCAGTTATCGGGCGGACAAAAGCAGCGGGTGGCCATGGCCCGTGCGCTGGTGACCCAGCCTAAAGTGATTCTCGCCGATGAGCCTACCGGCGCACTGGACAGTAAAACGACCGATGAAGTGATGGCGGTGATGCACCAAGTGCATCAGATGGGAAACACCATCGTGATCGTTACCCACGAGCAGGACATTGCCAATCAGACCCAGCGACAAATTATTTTGCGTGACGGTTTGGTGGTGAATGCCGACGGCGATCCTATAACGTCGCAATCAGTGCCCATGGAGGCCTGATTATGTGGGATAGCTTGCAAGAAATTCTTTTTACCTTACGGCAAAATAAATTGCGTACTGCCCTGACAGCGTTTGGAGTTTTTTGGGGTATTTTCATGTTGATTTTATTGCTCGGTGCTGGCCGTGGTATGCAAAACGGAGTGATGAATACCTTCGGCGATGAGTCGCTCGATTCGATAGTAATTTGGACTGGAACAACCTCGGTGGCGTATCAGGGCCGGGGATTGGGCCGAAAAATTATGTACACCAATGAGGATATCGATGCGGTACGTAACCAAGTCGACGGCCTGCGTTACATTACCGGCGCTAACTCTATGGGACAGGGCTCGGTGGTGTACAACAATAAACAGGGCATGTTTGAAACTTACGGTATTGATGATCGTTTTTTTAAAATTCGAGACAAAGTTCCCTTTCGGGCAGGCCGCACCATCAATGCTCTGGATGAGCGCAATACCCGTAAAATTGTCGTAATTGGTACCAGTGTGCGCGACCGTTTATTTAGTCCCAATAGCGATCCTGTGGGGGCATGGATTAAAGTTAATAATATACATTTAAAAGTGGTTGGGGTGTTTCAAGATCGCGGCAACAACGGGCGTGACTCGGAGCGTGTGTATGTACCTTACAGCACCTTTGCAAAAACGTTTGGGCGCGGCAATCAAGTGCATACCATTTGGGCCCGCCCCGATGCGGACGCTGATGGTTTTGTGGTGCAAGAGAAAATAATCAAGTTGCTTAAGCAGCGTCACGGTGTTTCGCCGGATGACCGTCGTGCGATTCAATCGTTTAATTTTGCCGAGCCGGCGAAAATGATTAAGGGGTTGTTCGTTGCCATTAATGGTTTTATTTGGTTTGTAGGGCTCGGCACGCTCACCGCCGGTATCGTTGGTATCAGCAATATCATGATTATTACCGTTAAAGAACGCACCCGCGAGATTGGTATTCGTAAAGCCCTTGGCGCTACGCCTTTTAGTATCGTCAGTACGTTGTTAATGGAGTCGGTATTAGTAACCAGTATTGCCGGCTATTGCGGTTTAGTCTTGGGGGTGGGACTGGTCGAGCTAATGGCTTACGGTTTAAAGGTTTCGGGCGCGGAGTTGGAGTTCTTTCGTCGCCCCGAGGTGAATTTTCAAGCAGCGGTCACGGCGGTGTTGTTATTAATTGTGGTGGGTGCATTGGCAGGTTTAATTCCGGCTATGCGAGCGGCACGAATTATGCCCGTTGAAGCCATGAAGGCGGAATAACCAATATGATAAATCAAGGGCTTAAGCGTGATTGATTTTGATAAGTGGCGAGAGATATTCACCTCATTGGCGCAACATAAATTGCGCACTGCACTGACGGCATTTGGGGTGTTTTGGGGGATTTTTATGCTGACCGTTTTACTTGGCGCCGGCACTGGGTTACGCAATGGCGTAATGGATGGATTTCCAAAATCGCCCAACAATATTTTTATTTGGAGCGGCAGTACCACACAGTTACCTTATAAAGGCTTGCCTGTTGGTCGTCGTGTAACTCTTAAACCAGAGGATGTGGCGGCAATCAAGCGAGATGTGCCCAGTGTGCAGGAGGTCTACGGTCAAAATAGTATCGGAGTCTGGTCGGGCACACCGCCTTATACCGTGCATAAAAATAACAGTGGAACATTTTTTGTGCAGGGTTCACACGCCGGAATGGCACCCATCAACTCGGTAACGGTGACAGAGGGCCGTTACTTAAATGAGATTGATGATCGCGATAAGCGTAAGGTGGCGGTGATTGGCGCACGGGTTAAAGAGCAATTGTTTGACGCGGGCGACGAGGTGATTGGCGCTAATATTCGAGTGGCGGGTATTAATTTTCAGGTGGTGGGTACGTTTGACTCGCAGCAGCGCGGCAATAACTCGCAAGACGAAGAAAAAATACATATTCCTAACGATACTTTACGTCACGCGTTTAATCAGTCGGGTTGGATCGGTAGTTTTGTGATTCAGCCCAAGTCCGGTATTCATGCAAGCATAGTCGAACAAGAAGTTAAAAAGTATTTGTCGCAACGCAAAGATATTCATCCCAATGATGTTGGTGTGTTAGGTAGTTTTAATTTGCAGGTAGAGTACGACAAAATTCAAGGATTATTTACAGGTATTAATTTTTTTAGTTGGTTGGTGGCGATAGGTACAATTACTGCTGGGGCCATCGGTGTTGGCAATATTATGCTAATTGTAGTGAAAGAGCGTACTCGTGAAATCGGTGTAAGAAAAGCGCTAGGGGCTACCCCGGCGTCGATTGTGTCGATGATCGTGCAAGAGTCGGTATTGATTACGGCGGTGGCTGGATATTTTGGCTTGGTGGTTGGCGTTTTGTTGTTGGCAGGTGTGTCCAGTGTGTTGGAGATGACGGGAGGCGCGGATATGTTTGCTCGGCCTTCGGTTGATTTTAGCACGGCGTTGATTGCTGTTTTAGTGTTGATCGTCTCGGGTGTTTTGGCCTCTTTGTTGCCAGCGGCAAAAGCGGCAGGCGTCAACCCTATTATTGCTTTGCAAGACGAATAAATTATAACGAACGGAATTCACTTTTTATTGAGTTAATTATCATGAAAAAATTTCTATGGATGTTCTTATTATTGTTAATCGCGGTATTGTTTGTCGGTACGGCGATATTTTTGTATAAAAAATCACAAGAGCAGCCGGTAGTGTATGAGGTGAGCTCGCCGTTCACATCGACTGTTGTGAAAAAGACGGTGGCCACGGGTAAAGTGATTCCGCGCAAACAGGTCAATGTAACCTCGCAAGTATCTGGCGTGGTGGATGAGCTGTACGTTACGGCGGGTGATACCGTTAAGAAAGGTGATTTAGTGGCGAAGATATCATTGGCTCCTAATATGGTGACCTTGAACCACGCCGAGTCGCAGCTTGAGAGTGCGCGTATTAGTTTTAATAATGCTAAAGAAGAGCTGGATCGACAAAAAAATCTTTTACAGCAGAAATTGGTGTCAGTATCTGCTTATAATAAATTTCGTTTGAATTATGAATTAGCGCAAGAGTCAATGCAGTCGGCAGAGAATAATTTACTGCTGATTCGCGAAGGTGCAACGCGCCAGTCGGACTTAGTCTCTAATATGATTCGGGCGACGGCCGATGGCATGATTTTAGATGTTGCCAATAAAGAAGGGGCTTTTATCGTTGAGTCGAGTACATTTGGCGCTGGCACGACAGTGGCCACTTTAGCCGATATGACCGATATGGTTTTTGAGGGCTTGGTAGATGAAGCCGAAGTTGGAAAAATTAGTGAAGGTATGGAGCTATTGCTTGATGTTGGAGCGTTAGAGGGCGAACCGTTTGCGGCCGTTTTGGAATACATCTCACCTCAAGGGCAGGATGATCAAGGTACGATTAAATTTGAAATTCGCGCGGCGGTAACCTTGTCCGACAAATTATTCCTTCGGGCCAACTACAGCGCTAATGCCGATATTGTGCTCGATAAGCGCGAAGATGTGCTGGTGATCAACGAAAGTAACCTATTAATCGAAGAGGATCAGTATTTTGTCGAGGTGCAAACCGCACCTCAGCAATTTGAGCGCCGTGAGATTGAAGTAGGTTTGTCGGACGGTATTAATATTGAGGTTGTATCAGGCTTGTCGGAAAGTGATAAAATCAAGCAACAGTAGCGTCTGGGGGGATTCTGGGCGTTAAACGATGGGTGCAATCACTGCCCAGCCCCAGACTCTAGAGGTGCACAATGATCGATTGGCAAGCTATTGATACCGTTATGTTAGATATGGACGGTACCTTGCTCGATCTGCATTTTGATAACTACTTTTGGCTGCATCATTTGCCCGCGCGTTACAGTGAGATCCATGGGGTGGATTTTGAAGTTGCCCGCGCTAAGCTTGCCGCGCGTATTGATGAGCACGTGGGCAGCTTGCAGTGGTATTGCTTGGAGTTTTGGTCTAATGCACTAGAGCTGGACATAAGAGCATTAAAAGCAGAGATAAAACACAAAATTCAGGTGCGTCCACACACCGAAGAGTTTCTCGCGCGCTTACGCGCGGCCGGCAAACACGTGATGCTCGTTACCAATGCTCATCCGCAAAGCATGTCGTTAAAGTTTGAAACCACCCAAATTGACAAACACTTTGATTTGATTGTCTCCTCCCATGAGTTCTCACACGCTAAAGAGGCGCAAGAGTTTTGGCACTCGTTGGCCGCGCACCAGCCGTTCAATCCGGCGCGTACCCTCTTTGTCGACGATACTTTGCGTGTATTAGATTCGGCGCGGGATTTTGGTATTGCCCATTTACTGGCGATTCACCAGCCTGACAGTCAAATGGTGCGTCGTGTTGAAGGCTACCCTGCAATTGAACATTTTAGTGAAATTATGCCGGAGGTGTTTCGTGGGTGAATCCGCTAATAGTAAAGTTCGAGTGGATAAATGGTTGTGGGCGGCGCGCTTTTTTAAAACTCGTAGCCTCGCCAAAGCCGCAATCGAAGCGGGTAAAGTTAATACCGATGGCCAACGACTGAAGCCCAGTCGTGAGCTAGAAATTGGTATGCTGTTAACGATTCGTCAGGGCTGGGATGAAAAAACAGTTCAAGTATTGGCGTTGTCCGGCCAGCGCCGAGGTGCCCCCGAAGCGCAGTTACTGTATCAAGAAACCGAAGCCAGTATTGCCTTGCGCGAGCAGCGGGCGATCGAGCGCAAGGCGGGGCTAGGCAGTTTTATTATTAGTGAGCACCGACCTAATAAAAAAGAGCGCCGCCAGATCCATCGATTTAAACGCATTATGGATGAACCAAATTAACCGACAGTTGCACTCTAGATTATTGATGAGCTTGCACGCTAACACATTATTTATTGCCAGTTTTGGAACCCGTTATGATCAGCAACGATTTACTACACCGCTTTATATTTGACGATTGTGATATTCGCGGTGAGGTGGTGACGCTTGGTAGCAGTTACCAAGAGATCCTGAGCCACAATGATTACCCCAAAGTTGTCCAAGCGCTGTTGGGCGAATTTGTTGCCGCTGTTGCGCTGTTGTCGAGCACCCTTAAGTTTGATGGCGTGGTGACATTGCAGGCGCGTGGCGCAGGTGCTCTATCGCTGGTGATGGCAGAGTGTAGTCATCACAATGAGGTTCGCGCGATTGTGCGTCCGGCGGCCAACGGCGAGATAGACGCCGATGCAGCTACCCTGTCTGACTTACTCGGTGAAGGTGTACTGACCATTACCTTAGACCCAGCTCAAGGTGAGCGCTATCAAGGTGTGGTGCCGCTGGATGCCGATAATGTAGCCGGCTGTTTAGAGCATTACTTTCGTCAGAGCGAGCAATTAAAAACACGTTTTTGGTTGGCTGCCGATGACAGTACCGCCTCGGGATTATTGTTGCAAGCATTACCACAACAGCTTTCGGCCAGCACTGAGGCGAATGCCGAGCAGTGGCGTACGACAGTGGCATTGGCCGACACTGTGTCGGGCGAAGAGCTGCTGCGGATTGATCATAACCAGTTGTTGTATCGTTTGTTTAACGAACAACCATTGCGCTTGTTTAGCCCCAGTGAAGTGCGGTTTGCCTGTAGTTGCTCACGCGAGCGCAGTGCCGAGGCATTAAAATCGCTAGGACAAGATGACGTTGAGCAATTGTTAATCGAGAAAGGGGAAATCGAAATCGATTGTCAATTTTGCAATCAGTTTTATCGCTATAAAGCGGCGGATATTCGCGCTTTATTTGGCCCGGGGACGCTGCATTGAAATCGTTACTGAAAGGTTGTCTCATTGCCATTGGGTGTTGCTCGGTCGGGTTGAGTCAGGCGCAAACCCAAGTGACGGAGCAAAAACCGCCGCCGGAACCGATCAGCAAAAAATCATCGCCCATAGATTTGACACTGACCAAAGAAGCCTCAGAGAAACGCTGGGAGGTTGGAGTTGGTGTGGGGGGGCTATATGGCCCAGACTATCGCGGCTCTAAATCCTATCGTGATTACATAGCCCCTATCCCCTATGTGGTGTACCGAGGGCCGGTCTTCCGTACCGATGGTGATGGTTTACGGGGTGACGTGTTACGTACCGACGTATTTGAGCTGACCGCCAGTATGGCGGTGTCCGTGACCCCTGATAGCGATAAGAACCTATTGCGCACCGGGATGCAGGAGCTTGGCTCGACACTCGAGTTTGGGCCGGCGGCTAAAATTAATCTAACGGGGGTCGATTTTTCCCAGGGTTTTTCACTCAATATACCGGTACGGGCCGTTATGGCCTTAGGTGATGGATCACCCGAATATATCGGTGTTGTGAGTGCGCCGTCGCTGGTCTATAAGCGCTCTATCCTAGGCGGCTGGAAGTGGACAACACGTACCGGCCCAGTGTTTGCTTCGGGTAAATACCACGATTATTACTATACGGTTAAGCCACAATATGCCCTACCCGACCGGCCGAGCTATGAGGCCGGTAGCGGTTACAACGGCTTCAATGCCCAAATGGCACTCAGCCGACGCTTTAGTGATTATTGGTTTGCATTTTATTTGCGCTACTCTAATTTGCAAGGCACAGATTTTGTTGATAGTCCGCTGGTTGAGACTGAGCATAATGTAATGGGTGGTTTTGCTATTAGCTGGGTCATTTTTTAAGAGTGCGGCTCTCACTTGGTGTCGCCGTTGTATTGACGAAGCCGTGAAATCATCATTATTATTAGTGACCATAAAATTAATAATAATGCTGAGGTGACACCATGGTTCGTACATTTTTGATGAGTCTGACTACAACCCTGACCTTGCTGCTAAGCGCCATAACGTTAGCGGCCGAACAGCCGCCGTTAAACCCCAATTTTATCTATTTTTCCAATGGTCAGACGCCGGATGCTTGGCACTGGGTGTTATCCGACCCGGGCAACTGGTGGCAACCGATCGACGCTAACGAAGGTAAAAGCAGTGGCGGCAAAGTCACCATGTCGAGTGCGGCCACCGAGCAGTTTCCCGGCGCGATCAAGCTGAAGTGGGATCGCCGTGATAATTGGGGCGCTGCGGCTATTAGTGGGCGTACTGTCGATTTGTCAAAATTTGAACACGCAGCCGAATTGATGGTAGCCATTAAAGTCGAGAGCCGTGTACCTCACTCTGTTAAGGTTAAAATGATGTGTGGCGAGGGCTGTGAGGCGGAAGTAGACGTGGCTGACAACCTTAGGGAGATGCCGCGCGGTCAGTGGATGGCGTTGCCGTTGGCGCTGGATTGCTTTGCTGCAAACGGGGTTGATTTGAGCAAAGTGACCTCACCTTTTAGTGTGGGCAGTAGTGGTGCCTTAGAGCTGCATATCGCTGAGATTAGTCTTGGTTCTATGGTCGCTGGTGATCAAGGTTGTGTGCCCAATGAGCCTGCCACGCCATAGCGGGTGTATGTGATTGTAAGGCGCAACGCTTAGGAGTCCTAAGCGTTGCGCTATTTGAATTTAAGGTGTGTAACGTTGCCACTCTTGGCTGCGACCAAACAGCGAAAATCCAATAAAACCGCGCACACTTAGGCTGTTACCGCTTTCATTAAGCTCGAGCTTGGCTTTGTAGATCTTACCGCTTTTGGGATCAAGAATATGGCCGCCTGTCCATTCACCGGTGGCTTCACGGGTGAGTCCCCACATAAACGTTAAGCCCTCTAGTGGCTTATTTTTAAAGTCATCGGGACATTTGTCACACAGCGAGCCTTTGGCTGCCTCACGCAGTAGTTCGGTAATCGTGCCGCTTAGCTCCCCCGTCTCATTGATATTTAAGGTCACAATACTTTTACGGCTGCCGTCGCGATCATCAATAGTGATCCAGCGTCCTTCAACTTCTGTAGCTTGGCTTACGGTGTACAAAAAAGATAATACAAGCAGTAAGCTAAGGCGAATGTGGGGGAGCAGTTGCATAACATACCTCGAGGTTAGAGATGCCCTGTGTCAGGGGTGCTGCGGGCACTGCTGTAAACTATAGATCTATTGCCGGCTTGCTGCCAGTTTCTGGGCGGGAATTTTACGCGCGCTGCGCCAGTGATGTTTTACTCGAGAGAGTTTAGATACCATTAGACCCGTAACGCAGCAAGTGATACGCGTCTAATGGAGCGCGGATGTTAATGAAGTAGAGTTTAGACTGGTTATTGACGGCGCATGGGTACGGGTACATCTTTTGGTTTGACTAGCCCAGGCTCGCTTTCAAAACGTTGGTAGGCATTGTCGTGGGCTGTTTTTATCCGACCCATAGCGGCATTAAGCTCCGGGTCGTCGCAACCATCGAGCATCTCCCATAATTTGTCAGCCGTGGCGCGAGCATTTTTTTTGTCATCGGACTTATTGATCTTCATCATGAGTTGAATGTGATTTTGAAGGCCAAGTTTATTTTGCATTTGTTTTTCGAGCGCTGAGCGCGCAATGATCTCGGGCGGTGTTAGCTCGGGGCAATGGTTTTGCATCGTATTGATGATCGTGTAATTTGCCATCATGGTACGAAAATCAAACCCCAATTGTTTTAAATCGGCATGCGCATTAAATGCGGCGGTCGTAAGTAATAGCGCTAGCGCGGTGCGAATAAGTGTGTGCATAAAGCCTCTTGAGATAATAGATATTGGTTTGCCGAGGGCGCAATTGTATCACCCTCATTGTGGCTCGTGAGTGCCGGTTGCTATCCAGTGCCGAATGCGTCGCTCTAAAATGGTTAACGGCAACGCGCCGGCCCCCAACACTTGATCGTGAAAAGCTTTCAGGGAAAAGCGTGGGCCTAGTTCCTTCTTTGCCTCGGCGCGTAGCGCGAGTATGGCGTTCATGCCGATTTTGTAACTGGTGGCTTGGCCGGGCATCACAATATAGCGCTCTACCTCGCGGCGTGCGTCGTCGCGAATCATGGGGGTATTTTCGACAAAGTAATCAATCGCTTGTTCACGACTCCATTTTAGGTGATGGATGCCAGTATCAACCACTAAACGCACAGCGCGCCATAGCTCGAAGCTCAAGCGACCAAAGTCAGAGTAAGGGTCGGTGTACAGGCCGATCTCTTTGGGTACTTGTTCGGCATACAGCCCCCAGCCTTCGGTGTACGCGGTATAACCGCCATGGCGTCTAAATGCGGGTAAGTCGGCAAGTTCTTGGGCGATGGCAATTTGCATGTGGTGGCCGGGCAAGGCCTCGTGATAGGCGAGCGCCTCCATTTGATAACGAGGCATGGCACTTAAGTCGTGCAAGTTGACGTAATAAATACCGGGGCGCGAACCATCCACCGCAGGCGACTGGTAAAAGGCTTTACCGGCTGATTTTTCGCGAAACGGCTCGACGGCTTTAACGTTAAGCTCGGCCTTCGGTAAATGACCAAATAACTCTGGTAGTCGCGTGTGCATAGCGTCGATTAGCGCTTGGGTATCTGCAAGATATTGTGCTCGACCAGCATCGTTATCACGGTAGTAAAGTGCTGGATCGTCCTGCAATTTTTTATAAAACTCTGGCAAGCTGCCGCTAAAGCCTACCGCTTGTTTAATAATGTCCATTTCAGCGTGTAACCGCTCAACTTCGGTAAGTCCCAGTTGGTGAATCTCGTTAGCGCTCATATTGGTCGTGGTGATTTTTTCCAGCGCGTAATTGTAATAGGCGTCACCGCGAGGGAATTTCCACGCACCGTCACGATTGTCGGCTTTTTTTGCCAGTTCGTCCCACGTTGCTAATAACTGCTGGTATCCGAGTTTAACGCTACCGAGTAGCGCAAGATCGGCAGCGGCTAATAATTGCTGACGAAGTTCGGGCTTTAAATCTAAGGCATTCACCTTGCGTATGAAGTCGGCCTGCAGAGGACTTGGTTTATCACTGTTACTGTCAAACGGTTTTCCAGTGGTGATATTAACGATATCGCTACGCACCTGCGGGTAAACAAAAGCCGGCGCCAAAATACCTTGTTGCGCACGACGTTTAAGGTTGCTGCTAAGCTGTGTGAGCAATGCGTTAACGCCTTGCAGTCGTGAGATGTAAGCATTTGCCTCGTTTATATTATTGATTTGATGCGAGTTGATTAAAAACGAGGCGACGGTGGCGTGTAGCCCAAACATTTGGTTAACGGGGTAGTTGTGGTCGCGCCACTGATAGCCGTTAATATTTTGCTCGAGCTCAAAGCGCATTAACTCAACACTAAGCTGGTTATCGGCATTGAGCTTAGACACGTCGAGGCGCTTTAAACGTAACAATTGATCTTGGCTTAGGCGCAGGTACAGGGCACTTTGTGCGGGACTGATATCATCCCACTCACCATAATGGGTTTTGCGTCCCAAATGAGTTTGATACATGGGGCTGAGGGACACTTGCTCTTCAAAAAATTGTTCGAACAGCGCTTGGGCTTTTGTGTCTTCTGTTTCAAGGTTGGCAGATTGACTAATGGCAAGTTGGCTAACCGCAAGCAGTACTGCGCCAATAACCGCGCGTTTAAATAAGCTCATGTATATCCTTATAGAGGGTTCTGTTTGTTTTGATCCATCGCAACATCGGCGCGACTGCGCAGCTTGTCTTTGGTACGAATCGTCGCAAAGGGATCGGGGCCTGGGGGAATGTCTGGATTAGCGGAGGCCGGTTTGCGACGCGATTTTGATTTTTTCGCGGCGCTTTCGGTTGTGTTATTGGTTTGCGCCAAAGGACGGGTATTAAACCAGTAATAGAGTATTGAAACGCCAATTAACGCTAGCCATTTAACGACAAACGATGCCCACAGGTGTCCGTGTTCGGCTGTGGTGGTGGCCCAAGCAACATAATCGCTGTGTACCATGGCAATAAAAAAGTAACTGATAAACAGCGCCAGGGTCGAGCCAATGGGGCGTCGGTAGCGCTTCCAAACAACGGTGGCCAAGGCCGATTTAGCGAGAAACCTAAACATATCGGCGTGTTACCTTCTGCACTATGGAAACAAGCTTAAACCCAGCGCGGCAATAAGTGCCACAATGCCGCGGGATTTATATTCGCTGATGATTTTATCTTCTTCCTCTTTGACGATAATCTCTAGCACCTCGGGCTCGTAATCTTCTGGCTTGCGACCGTGCAAATAAATACGCGTGCGCGCTCGCTCGATCGCTTTGTGACGGATCTTGCCGGCGTATTTACGTTTAACTTTTTCGTAGTTACGGCGCAGTAAATTACCGCGGCTAGTCTCACGCAACTGATCTTCCGGTAAGCTCATAGTCGCTCCGATTAACGCCGTAAGTGTTTGTTACAAACACTCGCCGTTTTTTTGTAAGTGAGTACGTTTGGCGTTGCGGGCAATCGCGTAGTCTGCATCGAGCATAACTTCGCGGCCCCAGCCGGTTAAACCCTCAAAAGTACCGTCACGGCTCATGTCTAAATGTTTTTGAGGTTTGTTGCCGGGCCCCCACGACCAAGGTAAAAATCCGATTTCTAACTCTAATGCTGTTTTTATAATGGTTTGATAGGGAATCGCGCCGCCTTCACTGCCGTCCCAGCGATCGCCAAACTCGCCAATTATTAAAGGTAAATTGGCATCGGCTGATTCTTGCATTTCGGCGCGTACGCGCGCCGCGTCATAGCCCCACATTTTGGGCCACCACATGTGTACTGAGAGCAGAATGTTTTTTTGCGGATCGGCTTTTATCAGCGCTGGTCCCGCCGCTTGTAGCGTGTCGATGTCTTTGCCCCAGCCGGGCGCGTCGATCATCAGTGGTACGCGATAACCCGCTTCACGCAGTCGAGTAATGGCGCGGCTGTAGCCTTTGGTGTATTGCTCTAAGGCGATTTTGTCGCCAACTTCGTTGCCGATATTAACAATGGTGTAGCGCTGATGCTTGGCGATAGTGGCGGCGATTTCGGGTCGGGTCCAATAGTTAATAAGTAGGTCCAGCTTAGACCAGTCGCCGGTGGCATCGTGCAGTTCAATAATAGGAAATAATTGCTGTTTGAACGCATTTTTTAGTACTGCATCGAGTTCGGCGGGTTTGCCTTCTGTGGTCCAGACGATGCGCACGCTATTGGCGCCGGTTTTGGCAATCTCGCTAAAGCTTGATAAACCGCTACGATCGAGCCAGAACACCATGCGATTAGGGCCCATGGGTACAAAGTGTTCACCACAAGCATCAAATAGCTGGCGACCTTTCACGGTAAAGGTTTTGGCGGGCTGAGTATCAGCCGCGTTAGCGCCACAAATGAGCAAGAGGGTGGTTATTAAAGCCAATATTTTCATACGGTTTATAGGTATCCGCTGAGGGGCGAGGTTGCCCCAGTTTACGCTGTTTTTATGCGTCAAGAGCTAGGTTTCAGTTGTTTAAAGGTGTTATTTATGGGCCGCCCGCAACCGGGTAGCGTGACTAGCTGTTAAATTGGCCGGCAATAATGGCGATAAAAATCACCACACCCACCCAATTATTATTAAGAAATGCGTTAAAGCAGGGGCCGCGTTGGCGGTAGCGAATGAGCCGTTGTTGGTAGATAAATAAGCCTGCGGCCGCCGCGACGCCCAGATAGTAAAAGTTGTTTAACTCAAAGCGCGATCCCATTAGCAGTAAACCAATAATGACTAATACCTGCAAACTTGCGGTAATAACGCGATCTTGGTCGCCAAACAGCACCGCGGTAGATTTTATGCCGATACGCAGGTCGTCGTCGCGATCGACCATGGCGTAAAAGGTGTCGTAAACGACTGTCCAGAGCACTACGGTAAAGTAGATCAACCAAGCCTGTTGTGGCACATGGTTTTGGGCGCTGGCAAACGCCATCGGAATACCCCAAGCAAAAGCGGCACCCAGCACGACTTGTGGCAGGTGGGTGTAGCGCTTCATAAAAGGGTAGCTACAGGCCAAGACCAGCCCGCCAACGGCTAAATACAACGTTAATGTGTTGGTAAGCAGCACCAGAGCAAAAGCCAGCAGTACTAACACGGCAAACACGGCCCAAGCCTCTTTGACGGTGACTTTGCCGGTGGCTAGTACGCGATCTTTGGTGCGCTCGACATGGCTGTCAAAATTGCGATCGGCGTAATCGTTAATCACGCAACCGGCCGAGCGCATGGCGATGGCACCCAATGTGTAAATAATAACGAGGTGTATTGGTGGTTTACCGTCAGTGGCTAACCATAATCCCCACAGGGTGGGCCACAGCACTAGCAGCCAACCAATTGGGCGGTTTAGGCGGGTGAGCTGAGCGTACAATTTAAGGCGGTTTAGAAGGCTGCTAATCATTGCTTAGGGTCCGAGAGTCGATCAATGCTGGTAAAAACACCTCGCTAACCAGCAGGGTTTTACCGAACAGAAAAAACTTGGAGCGGCGACCCCAAAGCATATCATTTCCCTGCACTTCGGGGGGAACCAGGTGCTCGTGGGGCGGCAGCTGGGCAATTTGCATGGCTGAGCGTCCTAGCTGGCGATGACTAAACAAAAAGCCCCCGAGAGGACGGTTGGCCAGCTTGCGTAAATGGCGCAATTTGCCGGTAAGGCTGGCGGCGGGAAACACGCTGCGAGCGTACACCCAAGGCACGTTATCGGGGCCTAATAACAGGACTTCGCGAATTAACGCTGCGCCCGAGCTTAGTAGCGTGCGGCGCTCTGATAAAGTCGGCCGTCCCCAGTATTGTCGCAGGACTTGCACCTGTAATTGGCCGGCACTGCGTTTGCGCAATTTTGCGGTAAGCGAGCCGTCATCGAATAGCCAACTGTGCAGAGTGTGCGGTACGCCAAAGCTATGGGCAGCTGGCTGCCAAAGCCCCTGTCCGCACCGAGCAAACCGCCCGGGTACGCCAAGCGATACGGCTGGCCGTGGTTGTGGCGCGCGCAATTGAATCAAACGGTACCTCGGGTAGCTGGTAAACGTAACATTTTAGCAGCTGTCGCTGGCAACAGCACAGGACAATTGCGCTTCGCTGGGGTAACCTCGCAAGCTAAGGCTGTCTTAAGGCCGCCATGCGTACATCGCTGAAATAATACGAGATTGTATATGAGCCTAACAAAAAAAATATTAACAGCCATGCTGCTAGGGATCTCTATTGGGTTGTTGCTGAACCTGTTTAGCGGCCGTGAGGCGGATAATTGGGTACAGATTTACTTAGTGGATGGGCTGTTTGATACCGTCGGTCAGATCTTTGTTGCATCACTCAAATTACTGGTTGTGCCTTTGGTGTTTGTCTCTTTGGTGTGCGGAACCGCCAAACTGGGCAATCAGGCGCGTATGGGTGGATTGGCAATTAAGACCATTGGGTTATACCTATTAACGACAGCTATCGCTATTACTTTGGCGATTACGGTGGCGAGTTTGTTGGGGCCGGGTTTAGGCTTAAACCTAGAGGCCACAGGCACGTTAAGCATGGATACCGATCTGTCGTTAAAGCAGACCATTCTTAATATCTTTCCCAGTAATCCAGTGGCGGCTATGGCTCAAGGCAATATGTTGCAGGTCATTGTGTTCTCGGTGCTGTTGGGGGTGGCAATCGCTAAGACGGGCAAGCAAGGCGAACCGGTGGCGAGCTTTTTTGAGAATCTTAACCATGTGGTGTTGCGCATGATTATGATGCTGGTACAGCTGGCGCCGTACGGCGTGTTTTGCTTGCTGGCTAAGTTGTTTGCCTCTATGGGCTTTGGGGTATTTCAAGATTTATTGTTTTACTTTTTTACCGTTGCTGGGGTGTTGGTGCTGCAGTGTTTGCTGGTGTATCCGGCCTTGATCAAATTGCTCTCGGGCCTGAACCCCTTGATATTTTTATGTAAAATGTATCCGGTGATGGCTTTTGGTTTTTCTACCGCCTCGAGCAACGCGACTCTGCCAGTTACTTTAAGTACCGTCGAGGGCAAGCTGGGGGTCGACAACAAGGTTGCCTCTTTCACCCTACCTTTGGGGGCGACTATTAATATGGATGGCACCTCAATTATGCAGGGTGTGGCCACCGTGTTTATTGCTCAGGCTTACGGTATTGATGTGGGCCTTATGGGTTACTTAATGGTGGTATTAACCGCGACGTTGGCTTCTATTGGCACTGCGGGCGTGCCCGGCGTTGGGATGGTGACCTTGGCGATGGTATTGCAGCAGGCGGGCTTACCGGTGGAGGAGGGAATTGCTCTGATTATTGGCGTTGATCGCCTGCTGGATATGGTTCGTACGGCGGTGAATATCACCGGCGACGCCGCCGTGACCACCGTAGTGGCCAAGAGCGAGCAGTTGCTGGACGAAGACTGCTACCGCAGCCGAGCCACGTAAGGTAAAAGTTGCCTAGCTGTGATTAAGGGCGCTGGCGATATGTTCTAGATCGTCAGCCGACTCCATTACGTTGGTTACGGTAGCTTCGGCCTTGGCTCGGGTGAGTTGCAGTTCATCAAATAGCGAGTCGGGTATCCTCACGCATGGACCAGTCCCTATGTTGTGTTGACGCAACAGCATGCGTGCGAGATAAACCAGTTTGGCGTAAACCGCGAATTCACCCTGATAATTGGGATTGCTCTGGTGTCGTAGCCCGGCAATAACCTCCTCTGGCATTGACCACAATTCCATTAACTTACTGGCTATTTGATCGCGGCTGACATTGAGCAAATGGCGTTCGATAGTTTGTGGGGTTACATGCGGATTGGCCTCACTTAAGCGACAAAACTGCGAGTAATACGGTGGAAACACCTCAGCCATTATTAAGGCGCCAAAATTATGCAAGAGCCCGGTAAGGTAGGCCATACCAAAGCTGGGGCGAGATTCGCGCGGGATGGCAGTGACTAAGCCCTCGATAGTGGCGGCCATATAAACCGATTGTTGCCAATAGGGCAGCTCACCATTTGGGCCATCTTTAGGGAGGTGCAAGGTTTTACCCAGTGCCAAGCCAAGAGCCAAGTTGAGCACCATATCAAAACCCAGCACACGCACAATAGCGTCGTGGATGGATTTAATTTTTCCCGGCGCGGAATAGTAAGGCGATGCCGCCCAGCTGACGACTTGTGCGGCTAAGCTAGGATCGGTTTCAACAATTTGTGCTAAATCTGAAATGTCGGCATTAGGGTCGACCCGCAGCTTGATGATGCGTTGTGCAGTATCGGACAGGGGCGGCAGTTCAAGGGTTTCCTCTAGGCGCTGGCGAATACGCAGTTGAGTAAAGCTGCTTATAGCGCCCTCAATTTGAGCTAGATCATCGGCGCCGCTATCTTCGGCCTCTAGTGGCGAGAGCGCCACGGATAACTCACAGACCACCGCATCTTTTAGTATTTGTTGAAACTCATTGCTTTGTACGCGAATTAACTGAGTGTCATCGCCCGAATCTAATAGCAGGCTGTCGCGCTGTAGTAGTTGCTCATCGACCAGTGTTAATAAACCTGCGACCTGCGGTAGTGCGGGCAGCGATTGAAATTGATTGGCCTCGCAAAACTGCTTAAGGGCATCGGGCTCGGCGGCGTGTAGTTCGCGATTTAAATGGCGGTTAACAAGGGTCAAGTCAAGTAGGCGGTCGGCCCCTAGCACGACTTGAACCCGGCCGATATCGTCTTGCAATAAAATCGACCGTGCGGCGCCTTGTTGGCGAAGATGTTGCTGATGCCAGATAAGTGGGTCCTCGCCTCCGGGCGTGGCAGAGGCAAGGTCGTAAATGATGTTCTGACTACTGAGCAATGTTTCGACACTCGTGGGTACTGACACTGAAATATCTCCTGGCGCGATACTCATTTAGGCGCGCGCGTAAAATGGAATGGCTTCCTTAATTAACAATATAAAGCCTATTTGAGCTAGCGGCTATGGTTACGTTTAACCTGTGATGCAGTTAACACTTTTTGGTGCTGGCACTTTGCGTTTTTACGTCAGCCTAAGCGCCCAGATAGCGTTCACGTCCGCCGAGCCAACGCTCGACAATGGCGCCGGCGCGTGCCGGATCATGCTTAATGATTGACACCCCAGCTTGTCGCACAGCATCCAATAAGTGGCCATCGCGTTGCAAATCGGCCACTTTAAACTCCATCTGACCGGTTTGGCGAGTGCCCAGTACTTCGCCTGGGCCGCGCAGCTCTAAATCTTGCTCGGCGATGTAAAAACCATCGTTGCTTTCACGCATGACTTTAAGGCGCGCTTTGCTGTTGCGTGATAACGGGGTGCCGTACAACAGTACACAGTGGCTCGCCTCGGTACCTCGCCCTACTCGGCCGCGTAATTGGTGCAGCTGAGACAGCCCCAAGCGCTCGGGGTTTTCAATAATCATTAAGCTGGCATTGGGCACATCGACGCCCACCTCAATCACCGTGGTGGCAACCAGTAAATCCAGCTCGGCGGATTTAAACGAGCGCATCACCGCTTCTTTTTCCGCCGCTTTTAACCGCCCGTGCACCAAACCAATACGTAAATCGGGCAGTTGCTCTCTCAGGCTATCGGCCGTTGCCTCGGCCGCTTGAGCCTCAAGTGATTCAGATTCTTCGATCAGTGTGCAGACCCAGTAAGCCTGCCTGCCTGCAGCACAAGCGGCGCGCACACGCTCAATAATCTGCTCGCGACGTTGGTCTGAGATTACGGCAGTGGTGACAGGGGTGCGCCCCGGTGGTAATTCATCAATGACCGAACAATCTAAATCGGCGTAGGCGCTCATGGCCAAGGTGCGAGGAATAGGGGTGGCGGTCATAATCAGCTGGTGTGGGGTAAATTGGCCACGAGCCCCCTTCTCGCTTAAGGCTAGTCTTTGATGTACGCCAAATCGGTGCTGTTCGTCGATGACGGCTAAGGCTAAGTTGGCAAACACAACCTCTGCCTGAAACAGCGCGTGAGTGCCTACCACCACCTGCGCCTCGCCACTGGCGATGGCGGCCAGTTGTTCGCGGCGCGCCTTTTGTCCAAGCTTGCCGGTTAGCCAGCCAAGCTTAATGCCTAAAGGTTCGAGCCAAGCGGCAAAATTAATGCGGTGTTGCTCGGCCAAAATTTCGGTGGGCGCCATAATAGCCGCCTGCTTCCCGGCCGCCACGGCGGCTAATGCGGCCAGTGCCGCAACCACCGTTTTACCCGAGCCGACATCTCCCTGAACCAGTCGCAACATAGGTTCGGGGCGGGTTAAATCATGCAGTATGTCAGCGCTTACTCTTGCTTGAGCACCGGTCAGTTCAAAGGATAGTTGTGCTTTGAGTTGTTGCTGTAGCTGTTGCCCGGCGTTTAGGCGCGGTGCTTTTTGGCTGCGAATACCCTGACGAAACTGCAACATGCTTAGCTGGTGTGCCAACAATTCTTCAAAAGCTAAGCGCTGCTGAAAGGGGTGAACACCTTCGGCCAGCTGTTGTAAGTTGACGTCTTTGGGAGGGGTATGCAGCAATGTGAGCGCCTCGGCCAAAGGTATTTGATCAAGACTTTTGCGCACCTGTTCAGGCAGTAGTTCTTCTAGCTGGTAGCGCGCCAACATGCTCAGCGCTTGTTGCGTCAGAGTGCGCAGGCGTGGCTGGGTCAGGCCATCGGTGGTTGGGTAGTGGGGTGTTAAGCTTTGGGCCAGTGGTGTGTGGTCGCTGTCATCCAGAAGTTCGTACTCGGGGTGGACCATCTCAAGCCCACTGGCACCGCGGCGCGTCTCGGCAAAACAGCGCAAGCGCGCACCGCTCACCAAGCGCTGCTTTTGGGCGCCGCTAAAGTGGAAAAATCGTAATGTAAGGGTGCCAGTGCTGTCTTGTACACGGCATAGCAGTGAGCGCCGCCGCCCGTACACCACATCGGCGGCGCGCACTTCGGCCTCAATAACGGCACTTACGCCGGGCTGTAAACCGCCTATGGCTTGTACTCGGGTGCGGTCAAGGTAGCGCGATGGTAAATGAAACAGTAATTGTTGTACGGTGCGCACACCCAGCTTGGCGAGCTTTTCGGCCAGCGCTGGGCCTACGCCCGAGAGCGCGGTAACCGGTAGGCTCGCTAACGTGTCGGATTGTTCGCTCACGAGTTAATTGCGCAGGGTAATTAGTGGGTTGTCGTGTTGGCAGCTGCGGATGGCGTTACGCAGTGCATCGACGGCTTTAAAGCGCGGAAAGCTGGCGCGCCAAGCTAAGGCGACTGTGCGGCTTGGCGCGGGGTCGTTAAAGGGGCGGGTGACCAATACTTCTTCGCTATAGCGGCTAATGCCGGCTGCCGAGATGGGTAGCACGGTAATTCCGAGTCCCGAGGCAACCATGTGGCGCAAAGTTTCTAATGAGCTGCCCTCGGCGGCGGTACGTAGACCGCCGCTGTGGGCCTCGACAGATGCTTTAAGGTGCGGGCATGTCTCTAGTACTTGGTCGCGAAAACAGTGGCCTTCGCCTAACAGTAAGACCTCTTCCGAGTTTAGTATGCTGGGGTCTATTGTGCTGTGTTGGGCCAACGGGTGGTCTTTGCGCATAAGCACGACAAAGGGTTCGTCGTACAGTGGCTGGGTCACCACATCGGCCTCGGTAAATGGTAGCGCGACGATAATCACATCCAGTTCGCCCTTACGCAATTTAGTGCGCAAGGTGCCGGTGTAGCTTTCCTCAACATACAGCGGCATTTTGCTTACGTTTTTCTGCAGTTCGGGGATAAAGCTTGGCAACAGGTAGGGCCCAATGGTAAAAATGGCGCCGATACTCAAAGGGCTGGAGAGTTGATCTTTACCGGCGTTGGCAATGTCTTTAATGGCCGCTGATTGCTCAAGCACTAAATTGGCTTGGGCGACGATTTTTTCGCCCAAAGGGGTGGCTGATACCCGCGATTTTGAGCGCTCAAACAAGGCGACACCCAACTCCTCTTCTAGTTTTTTAACGGCGATGCTCAAGGTTGGTTGGCTGACAAAGCAGCGCTCGGCGGCACGGCCAAAATGTTGCTCCTGAGCCAAGGTGACGATATAGCGTAGTTCTGTCAGAGTCATGAGTCAGGTTCCTATTGGGAGCGACGGTTTTATTCACAGGTACACTAGCAAAATGCATAGCGAAAAACTATTAATAATCGGTTGTGGTGATTTAGGGCGACGTTTGGCCAGCCAATTGACCGACAGTGGTATCGCGATCACGGGGGTGCGCCGGCGTCCACCTGCGACCACCGATAATTTGCAGTACAAGGCGGTAGACGCCACCGATGAACGGGCGATGAGCTCGCTTGTAGCCGAAGACTTTGATTATATCGTCCTGACGTTAACGCCTGCTGAGCGCAGTGAGGCCGGTTATCATGCCGGTTATGTTCAGCCTTGCGAAAGTTTAGTGCGCGCATTGGCGAGCGCTCAAGTGCAGCCGCGCAAGGTGCTGTTTGTCTCCAGTACCGCCGTTTATGGCGAAGACCATGGCGAGTGGATTGATGAGGCAACGATCCCTCGACCTACACGCTATAACGGCCAGCAAGTGTTGGCCGCCGAGCAAGTGCTGCGTGAAGCTAATTTGCCCCTAAGCGTGCTGCGCTTATCGGGTATTTATGGGCCGGGACGCAATCGTTTAATCGATAGTGTGCGTCGAGGTGCTGCGGCGCCTAAGCCATCGTGGACTAACCGTATTCACGCTGATGATGCGGCGGGGTTTATGGCGTACCTGTTGCGCAAGGTGGCCAAGCCGCAGTCTTTGTATCTGGTAAGCGATAGTGAGCCCGCCCCTTATGCCGAGGTGGTGGGGTATGTGACTGAATGTTTGGGGGTGGCTTTGCCGCAAACATTAGCGGTGGATGGCATGAACAAACGTATTGATAACCGCCGGTTGTGTACCAGCGGTTATCAATTGCGTTACCGCGATTATCGCGAGGGTTTTGCCGAGCTATTAGGCGCAACCGATACAATAATTGCTTAGCCGGCGGTAACCATAATACCATCGGCCTCGACTTGAGCGCCCTTGGGTAGCTGGCTAATGCCGATAGCGGCGCGAGCGGGATAAGGTGCGTTGAAGTAGCGCGCCATGACTTCATTCACGACGGGAAAGTTATTCAGATCGGTGAGGTAAATATTCAGCTTAACCACATCTTTTAAACTGCCGCCTGCGGCTTCACATACAGCAGCTAGGTTTTTAAAGACCTGATCGGCCTCGGCTGCGAAGTCACCTTGAACCATTTCCATGGTTTCTGGGATAAGTGGAATTTGGCCAGACAAATACACAGTACCATTGACCTTAATGGCTTGGGAGTATGTGCCGATCGCCTCTGGTGCCTGATCGGTATGAATAATGGCTTTGTTGGGCATGGTGTTCCTTGCAATGAATAGGGAAAAGCTCGTTAGTATAAACTGCCTAGTTGCCAGTGGCCAACGGTTGCGCGTCGGGCGCTATCAAGAGGGGAGCCTTGGGGTAAGATGCAGGCAGGCGCGGCACAATTAATAATAGGAAAAAGGAAAATCACGCATGGAATTACTGTTGGCTCTGGTTATTGTGGCATTGATTTATCTGTTTTCGCAGGTGAGTCAACTTAATAAAACCGTAAAATATCTACAACAGCAGTTGCTTGCTCGTGCACGTGATAACACGATTGACGCACCAGCTAATCGCTCTGCCGCTACGGTTAATACAGCGGCGCCTGCCGCGCCAGAGCAGGATCTAGATTTAGACCCAATAGATTTAGAGCCGAATGAATTGCCCGCGACTCGGCCGATATCCGATTCATGGCGCGAGCCCAAAGCGGCAGCAATACCGCAAGTGGCCGTTATACGTGAGCAGCTCGCGGTCGATTCCCCCGAGCCTAAACCTGCAGTATTTGTATCAACACCAGCACCAGCAACGCCGTCATCTCCCGATCTTTTTGATCGTGCTTTAACATGGCTTAAAAACTACTTTACCGAAGGCAATGTGATTGTACGGGTTGGTCTTATTGTATTGTTTTTTGGTGTGGCTTTTTTACTGCGTTACGCCAATCAAAACAGCATGATATCGGCAGAGTTTAAAATGGCGTCGGTGGCGGCGTTGGGTATCGCCTTACTGTCACTCGGCTGGTGGTTGCGCAGCAAACGGCTAACCTACGCCTTAATTTTGCAAGGTGGTGGTCTTGGAGTTCTGTATATCACCGTGTTTGCGGCGCTGCGACTGCTACATTTAATTCCACCGGCAGCTAGTTTTGTTTTGTTGTTAGTAATGGTGGTTATGTCGGCAGCTTTAGCGGTTTTGCAAAACTCTCGATCGCTGGCGGTAATGGCGATTACCGGTGGCTTTCTCGCGCCTATTCTTAGCGCAAGTGATTCGGGTGATCACATCACCTTATTTAGTTATTACGCATTACTTAATGCCGGTATTGTCGCGGTTGCTTGGTTTAAATCGTGGCGGCCACTTAACTTATTAGGCTTTATATTTACCTTTGTGATTGCAAGTGTTTGGGGTGTTTTGCAGTACCAGCCGAGCCATATGCCCAGTGCCCAGTTTTTTCTAATACTATTTTTTCTCTTTTATGTTCTTATCTCGATCTTGTTTGCGCGTCGCCAGCCACCTAATTTGAAAGGTTATGTGGATGCCTCTTTGGTGTTTGGTGTGCCTTTGGTGGGATTTGGTTTGCAGGCGGCCATGGTGCATCAATACCAATACGGTTTGGCTTACGCGGCATTAATTGTGGGCATTTTTTATAGCGCATTATGTTGGGCTTGTCGGCGCTTTTTCGCTCCAGCTTATCGCATGTTGTCTGAGGCTTATTTGGCCTTGGCCGTGGTGTTTTTGTCACTGACTGTACCATTTGCTTTAGATGGCGAATGGGTTGCCTCGGTGTGGGCGTTAGAAGGCGCTGCAGTTCTTTGGATAAGCTTGCGCCAAGGGCGACAGCTGGGGGCGGTGTTTGCGATGGGCTTACAAGCTTTTGCCGGTGTTGGCTTTTTGGCGGCACAAGACGCACGCGATGCTGGCCCATTATTGCTTAATAGCGTCTTTTTAGGTGGAGTGTTACTGGCGCTGAGTGCAGGCTTTAGCAGTTATTTATTACGTCATTGCGCACAAAGCACATGGAGAATAATTAAGCAGTTTTCTCTACCGTTTTTACTGTTGGCGTTAAGTTGGTGGTTTATTAACGGCACACTGGAAATAATGCTGCAGCTTGAGTCATATTATCGTTTGGTTGTGTTAATGAGTTTTGTTGCTGCATCTTGTGCGTTACTGGCGGTGTTAGAGCTAAAGCTACAATGGCACGAGCTGCGTTACACATCGAACGGTTTGTTGCTGTTTATGGTGTTGGTGGCAGCTTGGGGGATGATGCAATTCACGCATCCAGGTGCGCAACTTGGTTATATTGGTTGGCCTATAATTTTTGTGGTTTACACGATGTTATTGTATTTGCGCGACCATCAACCGTTGCAGGAAATACAGCTAAAGTGGCTGCATATATTGGCTTGGTTGTTGTTTGCTTTATTGGCAAGTGTAGAATTGCATTGGCTTATGACGACACGCTTAGCATTGTCGCAAGGGTGGCAAGCGGTTGCATTTATGCCGATTAGTGTGACACTTATTTGGCTGACATTAAAAGTTAAGACTTGGCCTTTTAATGTGCATAAAACGCTGTACTTAAATCATGCGAGTTTTGTGCTAATCGGCTTTATGGCGCTATGGAGTTTTGAGGTTAGCGCATTTAATCGTGCAAATTTTTCGCCGTTGACGTACCTGCCATTGTTAAACCCGTTAGATCTAACCCAGCTGGCAGTGTTATTAACGGGTGCTTATTGGTGGCGAGTTTTTTGCCAGCATAATGATTGTACTAAAGTGATTCATTGGGGTTGGGCCGCAATAGCCGGTTTAACCTTTATTTGGTTTAACGCGATATTATTGCGCAGTTTGCATCATTGGAGTGGCTTACATTATGAGCTAGACGCTATTGTGGCGTCGGTGTTAGCTCAGGCGGCACTCACTGTATTTTGGGCGTTAACGGGTTTGTCCGTGATGTTTGTCGCCACCCGTAAGCATTGGCGCAATGCTTGGCTGGCTGCCGCGGCACTATTGTCTGTGGTAGTTGGCAAGTTATTTTTACTTGATATGCGCGATAGCAATACGCTGGAGACAATTCTCTCGTTTATTGCCGTGGGTATATTGCTGTTGGTGGTGGGTTACTTCTCACCGCTGCCGCCCAAGGCTAAAAGTGATTTGCCAGCATAGCGGGCTAGGGATTAGCTGGTTATTAGTAACCCGTTATAGAATTGCTCGGCATTTATGTTGCCGAGCGGTAATGCCCGGATTGTTCTGGAAAATCTCAACAACGCGACCGGTATTGTTGTGCTCGATAACCGACCTTTAGCTGGCGCGGGCCAACCAATGGTTGAGCTCTTGGTGTAAGCGCGAGGTGAAGTGTCTAAAATCGACGGTTTTTTGCAGATAACTGTTGGCCCCCAATTGTCGAGTTTGCACTAAATCTGTGAGTTCATCGGAGGTGGTTAGGATCAATACTGGGGTTTGGTGGTGTTCGGCTGAGGCGCGCATGCGTTGTAAGACGCTTAAGCCATTGCCGTGGGGCAGATTGATATCCAATAAAACCAATGCGGGCTTTTGTTCTATCGGTCGACTTGCGTAGCGGCCTTGGGCATATAAATACTCAAGCGCTTGCTCGCCATCGGTAACCAGTTGAATATGATAATCGCCACTGATGTGTTTTAGGCTTAACAGTGCTAATTCGGCATCGTCGGCGTTATCCTCTACCAACAGTATTGTCTCTTTGCTCATCATCCTTGGTGCTTTCCTTGAAACAAAAATAAAAAGTGGCGCCCTTATTTGGGGTTGATTCGGCCCATATCCGGCCACCGTGTCGACTGATAATACGCTGAACTGTGGCCAGTCCGATACCTGTTCCTTCAAATTCTTCGGCTTTGTGCAAACGTGAAAAAGGCGCAAACAAGCGCTCAGCATAGTTCATGTCGAATCCGGCGCCATTATCTCTAATATAAAACACCGACTGGCCTTGGTAAAGACATTGCCCGATTTCGATCTGTGCGTGGGCTTTGGGGCGTGTGTATTTAATGGCATTTTCCATCAAATTGGTTATTAACATCGTAAAAAAGCGCTTATCGGCCCAAGCTTGCAGATTGGGTTGCACCACGAGGCAGATGTCACGTTCGGGCTCGCGTTCACGCAGTACCGTAAAGAGCTGTTGGGCTTGTTGAGTGACGTCGATTGGCTCGCGGTGTAGCTCGCCGAGGGTAGCGCGAGATAGATGTAAAAAGCTGTCAATCATCTCCGACATCTCAAGCGTACCGGCTTCGATACGGCCTAGATAGTGTTGGCTTTGGTCTGGCAGAAGCTCGTTGCAATCGTCCTCTAGCATGCGACGAAAACCTTCAATACGGCGCAGTGGTGCGCGCAAATCGTGAGATACAGAGTAACAAAAGCTGGCCAGCTCATCGTTCGCTGCTTGTAGCTCGGAGGTGCGTTGTTTGACTCGATCTTCCAGAATGGTGTTTAAGTATCTGACCTCTTCTTCAGCTTTGCGTCGTGCTAGCACGTCACGGGCCAGCGCATCGTTAGCTTGGCGCATACGATCGTAGGCTTGTGTGAGGTTGTCACTAAGACGGTTAAAGGCGCCGACAACTTGATCCAGTTCATCGTGATGGTTGTGGTTGCGGCGCTCGAGCTGTAAAGGTTCGGGCGAGTCGGCAACATCAAATTGATTGACGTATTGGGCAATGCGCACTAAGTGTGTGGTGATGAGCCGATAGACAATAAACAGAATAAACAGCGACACTAAAAATGTTTTGATGCCTTGTGTAAACAGAATAATAACCAGCTTTTCCCAAAGGCGAGAGTAGACCCCGTTTAATGAGGCCTGAACTCGAAGTGTCCCGATATGACGCTCGCCGTCTGCGGCATGGTGGGTAATGGCGTAGTCGCGATTGATGGCTCGTTGTTGTGTAAACTCACCTAAGACGATCGTTAAAGGTTCGGCTATGTCGGCCGGATCTTCATAAATAGCCACCGCCTCTACATCAGGCAATTGTCGGATGCCTTCCATTTGCAGTTTGAGGTGGCTAGGATCGAGGTTCCAGAGACTGGCACTAATACTGGCCAAATAGCTACTTTGCACGTCGTCGAGACGTGTTTTGATTTGTCCGATATCCCGTTGAAAGTCGATAAACAGTTGAAATACGGTAGCCAGTAAGGTGACCAACGAACTAAACAGCACGATTGCAAACAATAGGCGGCGGCCGATGTGATCACTAGATAACGTTGAGCCGCGATTTAAAAATTTACCCATAGAGTGCATTACAGCTCGTGCAGTTGCTGAATGGTATTAAAGACGCCTTCGTTATGCATATCACGTAATGCCTGATTAATTACGGGCATAGCGTCTAAATGTGTCGATAGTTTAGAGCACTGGAACACTAAGGGAATATTGCGCAGCACTAAAGGCTCACCCAGTGATTCGGTAATGCCTTCGAGTCGAGCTATATACAGTAGAGTGGGAATGGCACCAACCACCACATCGACCCGGCCTCGAGCGACTTTACGCAAACCCGTAGCGTAATCGGTATCAAACACTTTCTCGAGCTCGCTATCGGCATCAAACCGCTCGCTTAGCGATCCACCACGCAACACGGAAATTCTTAGATCATTTAAGTCCTCGTAACGACTCAGTGACACACCTTTGCGCGGAATAGCTCCAAGAGGGTGCGGAAAAGTCAGTTCACCCGTGACGACTTTCTCTGAGTTAAGTGGCGCCAGAATGGTGCAGTCTTGTGTGCCTCTTTCAATTTCTCGGCCCGCGCGGGCGAATGGGGTGATGGTCATCTCAAATTGATAATCAGTGCGCTCCTCCAAAGCTTTGACTATATCGACAAATGCGCCTTCCAGCTCATTACTCTCGACGGAGCGCGAGGCCCACGGCGGCGCGGCGATGGTGACAATTTTTAAGGCTGGCTTGGGTGAGGGGTCGGCATTGCCGAGTGTGGGCAGTAACACCAGCAGCGCGGCTAGGGGCACACCTAGGTGGCACCGGATCATTTTAAAAAAAGCATGACTTTTCATTGATTTGCGTCTCGCTATTGATGGGGGCTCACGTATTTAAGTCCAGTGATCAGTATAGCGTGACTTGTTCGGCTAGTCAGTCTCCCTTTCCTCTCGACTGTGACGCCTCTGTCGTGGAGGGTTTCGGCCTTTCGCATCGTTATTTTACAAACAAATTACCTCTGCATCATGGCTCAGCATAATTCTAGCTACTATCAAAAGGCGGCACAATTTTCCTCATTCGTGGGTGTGCCGTGAAGCTGTAATTCATCTATTTAATAGTTAAGAGGTAATACCATGAACGATCGTATTTTATTAGTAGTTGGTGACAAGTTTGCTCCTTACATTGTGCAAAAAGAGGCTATCACGGTTTCCCAGTTACATGGGTTGCTGAGTTTGCCGGTCCATATTCTTGGTAATCAAGAGCGCACGGTATTGGTGCCTGGTCAGGGTATAGGTGATATTAGTCGTCAGCGGTTGCTAGCGGCGGCGAGTCAGTCGAGCAATGTATCGGGGTTTGATTTTTCACTGTGGCACAACTTGCCCGAGCGTGCCAGCGGTGCCCTATCGCACAAGGCCGAAGTGTGTAATGTTTTGGTGTCGATGCCCCATCAAGTGTCTGCCAGTGAGTATGAGCTGGCGATGATGATCGATGAAGACTGCGAGTTAATGAAGGACCATTTGAGTGGTCAGCATGTCCAAGGGATGGTTGTTATTGAGGCTGCTCGGCAAGCGATGCTGGTGGTTACCGAGGCGTATTTAATGCCTAAGTCTGTTATCGATTATGCCTTCGTGTTTAACGCCTTATCGGTTAGCTATAGTCATTATGCTTTTCCTGTTAGTGCGATGATTCGCACTCATATCACTGAGTGTGCGATAGACAATCCTAAGTTCTTAAAGTTTGCTGCGATCACCCGTGTCGAACAGTGTGGGCGCTCGGTGGCCGAATTTACCATGTCGTTTTCTGCTATGGAAAAATCTAGGTTAGTTAAGCAGGAGAGGATGCAGTCGGTTAAGGCGCATCGTCAGTTTGTCAGCGCCGTTGCGGCTGAACTGGAAACGCCGCAAACACTGGTTGAGCATGCACACCGATAAACTCCCATCAAATAGAGGTGAAAGGTTATGAGCAATATTAAACCGTTAACAGCTGAGCATTGTTATGCATTTTTTGATGTGGACAATACCTTGATTACGCAAAATAGTATGTTGAGCTTTCAGAATTATTGGTATCAAATGTATCCTGATTTGGCGGCGGAGTCATTATATCGCGCCGATTTAATGACACATGTACACGAACATGCCTGTTGGGAGACGCTGAATAAACTTTACTACCGTCATTTTTCTGGTCGATCAGTCGCGGCGTTAACCGATGCTGGAGAGTCTTGGTTTAAACAACAGCTGCAGCGTTCCGATGGCTTTTACTACCAAGCAGTATTACGAGAGCTACGCCGCCATCAAGAGAATGGTTTTGAGGTAATAATGGTGTCGGGTTCTTTCTCTGCGGTATTAACTCCTATTGCGCGTGATTTAGGGGTAGAGAAAATACTGTCCTCGCAAATGGAGGTTCGTGCAGGTGTATACACTGGTTACTTGTCGGCACCACCGATGGTGGGAGCTGGTAAGCGTGATGCTGTGAAAGCATTGCTGTGCAACACCCGTGTTGCACAATCTAGTTATGCCTACGGGGATGATATATCGGATATTCCCATGTTGAGCTTGGTGGGGTATCCGGTGATGGTATCCGGTGGACGGCTGTCACGTACAGAGGTGGATAAATTGGGTTTTCGATTAATCACAGTTTAATTGCACGTCTGTCTTAATACTCACTTCTGTCACTAGTGATTTATAGGGACATTGCAAAATAAAAGGAGCACCCCAAGGTACGCGGTGCAACGCGAAAGCGCTTGAGTAACAGTACCTGAACAATACGCTCAATCACGATTGTCGATACAGCACCGGGTGCCTTGGCGATGTGGGCCGCTAGAGAGCGGTCTTTATGGTTTAATACGTCCGGAAATATTCTTATAGGCTATGCAGTTGTAATTCGATTTTTTGTTGTAACTCGTCAATAGCAATAGGTAAGCTAAATAAAAACCCTTGGGCTTGTTTACAGCCAATTTTTAGTAATAATTCACGTTGCTCTTGAGTTTCAATCCCTTCCGCCACCACATCTAAGCCGAGCCCTTGAGCCAGTAAAAAAATAGTATCAACCAGTCGATGAGAATTATCACTTTCATGCATTCCGGCAACAAAACTACGATCGATTTTTAATGTATGTAACGGGTAGCGCTGTAGGTAACCCAATGATGAATAGCCGGTGCCAAAATCATCTACCGATAACCGTATGCCGAGCTCCGAAAGAGCATTTATGTTGTCGTTGGTGGTGTTGGCGTCATTGACTAAAACACGTTCGGTAATTTCTATTTCAAGTTGGTCGGCATTAATTTTATAAGCCTGAAGTTGATCGGCTACAAAATTTGCGTAGCCAGGGATTTCTAGTTGACGCGGCGAAATGTTCAGCGCCAGGCGTAATCCCCCTTCACTATTGCGCAGCAATTTTGCAGTTTCACGGCACGCCGTCTTAAACACCCAGCTGTCAATTTCTTGAATGATACCAATGTCTTCTGCTACAGGGATAAAGTTGTTGGGCATGCGTATTGTGCCGTCGGTCTGATGCCAGCGAACTAATGCTTCAAACCCTACAATAGTATTGTCTGCAAGATTAAAAATAGGTTGGTAGTGCAATAATAATTCATTACGCTTAACAACATGGCGTAGCTTTTCTTCTAAATCTAATCGATCAATGAGTTGATCGTTAATCTCTTGGGTAAAAAATTGAAATTGGTTGCGACCCTGATCTTTGCATTGGTACATGGCAAGATCGGCATTGCGCAAGAGTAAATGGGGGTTGCTGGCATCGTTGGGGTAAATGGCGATACCAACACTACATGTTACAAAATAATTGCGGCCAATAATGAAGAATGGCTCGGTAAACTGTTCAACGATACTCTGCGCTATTTTTTCAGCGGTAGTATTGTCATTTAAATTTGGCAATACGGCGACAAACTCATCGCCGCCCATACGGGCAAGGGTGTCTCCTGGTCGCATGCAGCGAGTCAAGCGTGCGGCAGCCTCTTTAAGTAAAAAGTCACCAACACTGTGCCCGACACTGTCGTTTACATTTTTGAAATGATCGAGATCGATTCCAAGTACGGCAACCAGGGTTTGTCGCTGGGTTGCCTCTTGCAGAGCTTGAGTTAGTTGTTCGATCAGCCGGACACGATTTGCGAGGCCGGTCAGGTCATCGTAGTGCGCTTGGCGCAACAATTGTTGTTCGTAATTACGACGTACAGTGATGTCTTCTTTGAGTATGAGATTGTGACTTAATCTATTGTCGATATCGGTCAGAGGCGAGACTTTAACGTTTTCCCAGTAGAGTTCGCCGTTGGCTCGTAAGCTGCAGACCTCACTCCGCCATTGTTGACCGCTGTTAACGGCGCTGCTTATTTGTTCCATGATTTGCAGGCGATCTTCTTCTAGCAATGTAAAGCCTAGCGTTTGTCCAATCGCTTCACTTGCGTTGTAGCCGCTGACAGTTTCAAAGCAGGGGTTAACATACTGAATTTCACCCTCAGGACTGGTAATAATGACAGACACAGGGCTTTGCTCCAGCGCTTGAGACAAAACCCGTACCTGTGCATCGGCGCGGCGGCGCTGTTCGCGGATACTGGCCTCGCGCAGCTCACGTTCAATGGCCGGCACTAGGCGCGCCAGCGCATTTTTGTTCATAAAATCGTGCGCGCCTCGCTTGAGCAGGCTGACGACATCTTCGGCGCTGACGGCGCCGGACGTAATAATAAATGGTAGGTCTTTACCGCTCTCTTTCAGGGTGTCTAGTGCAGCTTCGGCGCTAAAGCGGGGTAGGCGATAGTCGCAAATAATTAAATCCCACGGGTGGTTAGCTAATGCGTTGTGCATATCGTCGCGGGTTTCAACTTGTTGTATCTCTGGGGAGAAACCGCCGCGAACCAGTTCGGCGGCAGTGAGTTCGGTGTCGGCTTCTGAGTCCTCGACAAACAGTACCTTGAGTGGTGTTCCCATGCGGCATTCCATTCCTAGGCTAGGGGTGGTCAATATCATTGTGCTTCTTTATTTATTCTCAACGTGTGCTTTGCGAGCATAACGGCTTCGCCTTTAGTCTAATGTAGCGGCTTAAGCTGAAAATTGCGACTGTCGGCGAGGGTAATTTATGACAGATTCTTAAATGTGGGGGGTAACTTTTTGAGGGGGTAATGCTTAGCGGTCATTGTGCAGCCGGCGCCTGTGAGCCGCTTGATAAAAGCTCTTGCAAGACAGTTGCTGGGCGTGGGTTATATGTGCGGCGGATATGTTCGGGGCTTAGTGGGGTGCTCTGTGTGCTTGAATATTCTTGATGTAATCGGTTACAATTGGAGTGTTTTATGCTCGATAATAATGAATGCAGGTGTAGGGTTAATCGCCCTTTGCTCTGCCTACAAGAGATTACAGCCTTATGATGTATCGCTTTTGTGCGTTAATAGTTTTCTCCATTGCCGGTCTCGCGGCGTGCGGCGGTAGTGGTGGCTCCAGTGATAATGGTGTGTCCAATTCATCCCGCAGCAGTGTTAAGACCTCAAGCGTTTCAAGCAGTGTGGCCAATAGTTCTAGTTCGAAAAGTAGTGCGGTTAATAGCAGTTCGTCTGTCAGTTCGGTCGTGGCGGGTTTGACTCCCAACGCTGCTAGTAATGGTTCGCCTTATTGCCGTTACGATGACGCTGAAAGCGGCTGGGGATGGGAGAACGGTGCTAGTTGCGTGGTATATCAGTCTAAAGCTGACCCAGGTGTGGGGAGCTTTGAGTATTGTAAGGTGGGCAAAGAAGCGCTTAATTACTGTGCTGATGACGCCGAAGATTGGGCTTATGCCAACGGTAGCTATTGTATCGCACGAGATTTTTGCCCCGGTAATGCCGTAAAAATCCAAGCGCAGCAATCGCATGAGCTGGTTACGGCTGGTGCCAGTGAGGAGGCTCAGGCGGTTTTTGCGTATTTAAACGGTATCTGGGGCAGTAAGATGCTGTCGGGGCAGATGGATTTAACGTGGGACGATAGTATCGATATGCGCCAGCGGGTTATTGATGTTACCGGTAAGGCCCCAGCAATAATGGGCTACGACTTTATGAATTACGGGGTCTACGACAATATTTCTGGTTTGGCGCAAACGGAAGAGGCTCTGGCGCATTGGCGCAGTGGTGGCTTAGTAACTTTTGCTTGGCACTGGCGCGATCCATCTAATGAGACGGTAAATTTTTATGTGGCGCAGGCGGAGGCCAGTAAAAATACTAATTTTGAAATTCCGTTCAAAAATGGCGAATTGGATAGGCAAAGTGAAGCTTTTATTGCTATAGAAAATGATGTGGATTTAATTGCCAGCGAGTTACAACAGTTGGCGGCTGCCAAGGTGCCAATACTCTGGCGACCGCTACATGAGGCAGCTGGCGGGTGGTTTTGGTGGGGACGCGAGCGTACCGACGGTGTTCCGGCGGCTTACGCGCAAAAACTGCTGTGGCGCTATCTGTACGATCGCCTAAGTAATTACCACGGCCTTAATAATTTAATTTGGGTTTGGAATGGGCAAAATGCCATTTGGTATCCCGGTGACGATGTGGTGGATATTGTCAGTACTGATATTTATGACGGCGAGCGCAATACTGAATCACAAATAGCTTACTACAACTTAACTGGAGCCTATCCGCATCAAGAAAAAATGGTGGCCTTAAGTGAGAACAGTAATATCCCTGATCCAGACTTAATGCAGGCTGATGGCGCTTGGTGGCTTTGGTTTATGGTGTGGAATGACGGTGCCGTTAATACCACGGAAGATCACTCTAGCAATTTTTGGACGGGTGAATACTATAATACCGATGCTCATAAAAAGCATGTGTACAACCACGAGCGGGTGATTACCCTTGATGAGCTGCCGAGCTTTTAAGCTTGCTAAATAAAGGGCAATAAAAAAGGGCAAGCCCAGAAGGCTCGCCCTTTTTAGTAAACACTAGGAGCAGGGCTACTAGTGTTTAAACATGGTCACTTAGATAGCAACGATGTTTTCAGCTTGTGGGCCTTTTTGGCCTTGAGTTACGGTGAACTCAACTTGCTGACCTTCAGCTAAGGTTTTGAAGCCTGAGCTAGCAATAGCGCTGAAGTGAGCGAACACATCTGGACCACCAGACTTCTGCTCGATAAAACCAAAACCTTTAGCTTCGTTGAACCACTTAACGGTTCCTTGAGTAGTATTAGACATAATAACATCCTGAATTTTAAATATAGGGTTGCCTACAAGAGGCTTGAGTAGCATAAAATGTAGACTGATCTTTAAAGCTGCAGGACGAGGTGTTACGAATAATACGTCGAAATGTAGGATAAAAACTTGCGGTCGATTTCTAGCTGAGCCCACTGTATAGCGATTACTTGAGTCTGTCCACCTTTATTTTGGATGTTGCCATTTATGGTGTTGCCAGACTAGCGCATAAATTGCGGGTCGTAAGGTGGCTATGGCAGTGGCTGGCGGGTCGTACGTTAAACGCATCCATGCGTTTATGTTAATCCATTATTTTCTGAGCTCGGTTTTTAATGGCCGGCGCGGTTAACCTTTAGCTCGCGCTTCCAGAATCTCAACCGCAGGCAATTTTTTGCCTTCGACAAACTCTAAAAATGCGCCGCCGCCGGTGGAGACGTAACTGATTTTATCGGCCAAGTTCCACTTGTCGATAGCGGCCAAGGTATCACCGCCACCGGCAACAGAGAAAGCATCGCTGTCGGCAATTGCACGTGAGATAACCTCGGTGCCTTGGGCAAAAGCGTCGTATTCAAAGACACCACAAGGGCCGTTCCACAGTACGGTTTTGGCGTTTTTGATGATCTCGGCAACGCGCGCTGCGGTTTCTGGGCCGTAGTCGATAATTTCTTCGTCGGCCTTGATGTCGCTGGTGTCTTTAACTTCAGTCTTACTGTTATGGCTCCAGTCGCTAAAGCCTTCTTTGGTGGTGCGCACGTCGGTGGCAAAAATCACGTCGGTGGTTTCACGCAGGCGTTTTGCCTCGGGAATTAAGTCGGCCTCGTACAGCGAGTTGCCTACTTCGTTACCGGCTGAGGCAACAAACGTATTAGAAATGCCGCCGCCTACCACGAGAGTGTCGGCAATTTTAGACAGCGCATCCAATACGCTGAGTTTGCTCGATACTTTTGAGCCACCAACAATCGCCACCAGTGGCCGTGCTGGCTTATCCAATGCTTTGCCGAGGGCGTCTAGTTCGCTGGCTAGCAGAGGGCCTGCGCACGCAACAGGGGCGTATTTAGCGACGCCGTGGGTTGATGCTTGTGCGCGATGCGCGGTGCCGAACGCATCCATCACAAACACGTCACACAAGGCGGCCATTTTTTTTGCCAAGCCATCGTCATTGGCTTTTTCGCCAACGTTAAAGCGCACGTTCTCAAGTAATACAACCTTAGCTGAGCCCATATCAACGCCATCAACCCAGTCTTTAATTAAGGGTACGTCACAGCCTAATTGCTTGCTTAGTTCGGTCGCTACAGGCGCCAGCGAGGCGGCTGCATCAAAGCTACCTTCTTCGGGGCGGCCAAGGTGCGACATCAGCATGACTTTGGCGCCGGCATCAAGTGCGGTTTTAATGGTGGGGATAGACGCGAGGATACGCACAGTGCTGGTGATTTTACCGTCTTCTAGCGGTACGTTAAGATCTTGACGAATCAGAACGCGCTTGCCTGCTAGATCCTGATCACTCATCAATTTTACGTTCATGTATGGCTCCAAATAGTGATGCGCTTACGCGACATTAAATAGCACAGAGTATAAATAGGGTAATAGATGGGAAAGGGTTGCACCGCCTTTGGGCGGTGCAGCAAGCCGGGGCTTAGTCGAGCAGTTCTTCAGCGGTGGCAACAATATTGTCCACGGTAAAGCCGAAGTATTCTAAAAGGTCTGGCCCTTTGGCGGATTCACCGAAGCTGTTCATGCCGACAACGCGGCCATCAATGCCTACATACTTCCACCAGAAGTCTACGTGTGCCGTTTCTACCGCCACTCGTGCAGAGACTTCTAACGGCAATACGCTTTGACGGTACTCGGCATCTTGTTGATCAAACACATTGGTGCTTGGCATAGATACGACGCGCACTTTTTTACCGCTGGCAGAGATTTTGTCGGCCGCTTGTACAGTCAGTGGTACTTCTGAGCCGGTGGCAATTAAGATCAGGTCGGGCGTGCCGGCGCAGTCTTTTAAGATATAACCACCTTTGGCGATATTGGCTACTTGGTCGTCGGCGCGCTCAACCGTGTCGATACCCTGACGCGAGAAGATCAGTGCGCTGGGGCGATCTGGCAGCTCAAGAGCTGACTTCCAGGCCACGGCAGTTTCGGTCGCATCACAAGGTCGCCAGGTGTTTAAGTTGGGTGTCATACGCAACGAGCCGAGTACTTCGATGGGCTGGTGCGTCGGACCGTCTTCACCCTGACCAATAGAGTCGTGAGTGAAGACAAAGACGTTGCGCAGCTTCATTAATGCTGACATGCGTATCGCGTTGGCCGCGTACTGTTGGAACATTAAGAAAGTCGCGCCGTAGTTAACAAAGCCGCCGTGCGCGCTCATACCGTTCATGATAGTGCACATGCCAAATTCGCGCACACCATAATAGATGTAGTTACCGCTGGCATCTGTGCCGGTAACGGGCTTGGAGCCGTCCCACATGGTGAGGTTGGAGCCGGCTAAGTCGGCCGAACCGCCGACCATTTCTGGCAGCAGTTTGTTAAAGGCGGCGATGGTGTTTTGCGAGGCTTTACGCGATGCCAGTTTTTCTGGATTTTTGTGGCACTGTTGAATAAACGCATCGGCCTTTTCAGCAAAGTCGGCCGGCAGCTCACCTTTAATGACGCGGCGCTCGTACTCGGCCGCCTCAGTCGGGTAGGCAGCCTTATAGGCGGCAAATTTTTCGTTCCAGCTTTGCTCGGCTTTGGCGCCTTTATCTTTGGCGTCCCAACCGGCGTAGATGTCAGCGGGGATTTCAAACGGTGCTGGCTCCCAGTTGAGGAACTTGCGGGTTGCGGCGACTTCGTCATCACCTAGTGGTGAGCCGTGGCAGTCATGGGAGCCGGACTTGTTAGGTGAGCCAAAACCAATGGTGGTTTTACAGCAAATCAAAGTCGGTTTATCGGTTTCAGCCTGAGCCGCTTCAATAGCTTGCTTAATGGCCTCTGGGTCGTGTCCGTCAACGTCGGTAATCACGTGCCAGCCGTAAGAGTCAAAGCGCTTCGGAGTGTCGTCGGTAAACCAGCCTTCAACGTGGCCGTCAATTGAAATACCGTTGTCATCCCAAAAGGCGACTAACTTGCCGAGCTTTAAGGTGCCCGCCAGTGAGCAAGTCTCGTGTGAGACGCCTTCCATCATGCAGCCATCGCCTAAAAAGCAGTAGGTGTAGTGGTCGACGATGGCGTGGCCATCACGGTTAAATTGTGCGCCCAACATACGCTCGGCCAGCGCCATACCAACGGCGGTACTGATACCTTGGCCCAGCGGGCCGGTGGTGATTTCAACGCCAGGGGTATAACCCAACTCGGGGTGTCCTGGGGTTTTAGAGTGCAGTTGGCGGAAGTTTTTTAACTCCTCCATTGGCAAGTCGTAGCCCGATAAATGCAGCAGCGAGTAGACCAGCATCGAGCCATGACCGTTAGACAAAACAAAGCGGTCGCGGTTATTCCAATTGGGATTGCTGGGGTTGTGCTGTAAAAAATCGTTCCACAGTACTTCGGCGATATCGGCCATACCCATAGGGGCGCCGGGGTGGCCACTTTGGGCTTTTTGTACGGCATCCATACTTAGGGCACGGATGGCGTTTGCGAGTTCATAACGAGACGGCATAGGGGCTAGGCTCCTTTAAAGTAACAATTGTGAGTTCGGAAGTGACCTCTAACGGGCCTAATTATAGTGCTGCGCAACCTTGTAATGTATGGCTTGCGGGCGGGAGGCAAAATCAAACCTCGCCTGCGATGCCACAAATGCCGCGTATTCTCTCGCAACCGGCGCCATCAGTAAAGGTATGGGCGCTTAGCGGAATTAATTCTTGCTGCAACACAATCTATATCAAAATATTTTGATATAGATTGTGTTGGCTGTTATCATGCCACCATGACAAATTCTGCCGTTCAGGTGGTCGCGCCGGCGATTGCTACAGATAGCCCCGCTACCGCACCTAATGCCGAATTAAGTGCCGAGCTATTAGCCGCGCAGCTTAAAGCCGCGGCCGATCCGCTGCGTATCGAGATCTTGGCCGTACTGGCGCAGAACTCTTACGCCGTGTCCGAGCTGGCGCGAATCTTCGATATCGGTCAGTCGGGCATGAGTCACCATTTAAAGCTATTAACGGGAGCTGGCCTAACCACTACTCGGCGTGAGGGCAACTCCATTTTTTATCGTCGCGCCATGGTTACCCCTGTACAACCGTTGGCCGGTTTACAGCATGCATTGTTTGCCAGTGTTGATCAGCTTGGTTTACGCGCGGATATTTGCGCTCAAGCCGAGGCAATAGCCATCGAGCGGGCTGCCGCTTCACAGCAGTTCTTTGCCGCTAACGCCGATAAGTTTCGTGCCCAGCAAGATCTGATCGCCAGCTTTCCGGTTTATGGCGAGCAAGTATCACAATTGCTTAACAACACACCGTTGGCAAGCCGCCACTTGGCTTTAGAGGTTGGTCCGGGGCAGGGTGAGTTTTTACCTATGTTGGCGCGTCGTTTTAGTCATGTAGTGGCGTTGGATAACTCGGATGAAATGCTGTCGTATTCGCGGGCGGCAGCCGAGGCGGCTGGGCTTGGGAATGTTGAGTTTATTTTGGGCGATACCGCAACTCTGGCCCAGCACCGTGTGCTGGCCGACTGTATCGTTATGAATATGGTGCTGCATCACACACCGTCACCGGTGGATATTTTTAAAGATTTAAGTCGAGCACTGGCCCCCGGTGGGGCGTTAATCGTCACCGATTTATGCCGTCATGAGCAAGATTGGGCACGTGCTAACTGCGGCGACTTATGGCAAGGCTTTGATCCGGCCGACTTTACAGGCTGGGCAGGCGATGCCGGTCTGAGTGAAGGCCAAAGTTTGTACATAGCACTGCGCAATGGGTTTCAGGTGCAGTTGCGACAATTTTTTAAACCTTCAAATTAAATTACTTTATTGCTGAGCAGGAGCCACGTTATGGCCGAATACGCTTTATTTACGTCCGAGTCAGTATCGGAAGGTCACCCCGATAAACTGGCCGATCAAATATCCGATGCGGTATTGGATGCCATTTTAAAAGATGACCCAGAATCGCGGGTTGCGGTAGAGACGTTAGTCAAAACCGGCATGGCTATTGTGGCCGGTGAAGTACGTACCTCCACCTATGTCGATCTAGAAGATTTGATTCGCCAAGTAATTCTGGATATCGGTTATAACAGTTCCGAGGTTGGCTTTGACGGTGCATCTTGCGCGGTACTCAATGCCATCGGCAAACAATCTGCCGATATTGCAGTGGGCGTTGATGAGGCGAGCGATAAAGACTTAGGTGCGGGCGATCAAGGTTTGATGTTTGGTTACGCCTCGGATGAGACCGATGTGTTAATGCCAGCGCCTATTTACTTTGCGCATCGGCTGGTCGAAAAGCAAGCCGAGCTGCGTAAAAACGGTAAGCTCGGCTGGTTGCGTCCCGACGCTAAAAGTCAGGTGACGTTGCGTTACGCCAACGGCAAGCCTGTGGCCATTGATGCTGTGGTGTTGTCTACACAGCACGACCCGAGTATCAGTCTGTCTGACTTACAAGAGGCGGTACGCGAAGAGATTATTAAACCGGTTTTGCCGGCCGAATGGTTGCACGACGAAACCCTGTATCACATCAATCCTACTGGCCAGTTTATTATTGGTGGCCCTGTGGGTGACTGCGGTTTAACCGGGCGCAAAATCATAGTCGATACTTACGGCGGTATGGCGCGTCATGGTGGTGGTGCCTTTTCGGGTAAAGATCCGTCTAAGGTGGATCGTTCGGCCGCTTATGCGGGACGTTACGTGGCTAAAAATATTGTTGCCGCAGGCCTTGCTCGTCGCTGTGAGATCCAAGTGTCTTACGCCATTGGCGTGGCCGAGCCTACCTCTATTGCCATTAACACTTTCGGTACAGGAAAGTTGCCCGATGCTGAAATTGCAACATTAGTGCGCGAACATTTTGATCTGCGGCCACGCGGATTAATCGAGATGCTTGATCTTAAGCGTCCAATTTATCGCCAAACAGCGGCTTATGGTCACTTTGGGCGAGAGCTTCCCGATTTTACGTGGGAAAAAACCGATAAGGCCGAATTGCTTAAAAAGTATCTGTAACGTTCTGTCCTAGCGATACTAATAGCACTATTAAAACATTGACAAAGAGCGGTCAAATTTTGAAAGCCGCTCTTGATTAACCAAATATTGGAGATAACTATGACTAACTTTACCGACTACAAAGTGGCTGCCGGCTCAGCCGAAGAGTTTGAAAAACTGGCCCTGTGGGGACGCCGTGAAATTGAAATCGCCGAAGGTGAAATGCCGGCGCTGATGGCACTGCGTACAGAGTATGCGGCGCAGCAACCATTAGCGGGTGCCAAAATCATGGGTTGTATCCACATGACTATTCAGACTGCGGTATTGATCGAGACGCTGATTGCCTTGGGTGCCGAGGTGCGCTGGTCGAGCTGTAATATTTTCTCGACACAAGATCACGCTGCCGCCGCTATTGCCGCCGCCGGGATTCCGGTGTTTGCTTGGAAGGGCGAAACCGAAGAAGAGTTTTGGTGGTGTATCGAGCAAACCGTGGTTAAAGACGGGAATGTTTGGGATGCCAATATTATTCTGGATGATGGCGGTGATTTGACTGAATTGGTACACGAGAAGTACCCCGAGCTACTGAATAACATTCACGGTATTTCAGAGGAGACCACCACCGGTGTTCATCGGCTGCAAGACATGCTGAAAAAGGGCACGCTTAAAGTGCCCGCTATTAATGTTAATGACGCTGTCACAAAAAGTAAAAACGACAACAAGTACGGTTGTCGTCACAGCCTAAACGACGCGATAAAGCGCGGTACCGATCACCTGTTGTCGGGTAAAAAAGCCTTGGTTATTGGTTATGGCGATGTCGGTAAAGGTTCGGCTGCATCACTGCGCCAAGAAGGTATGATTGTTAAAGTCAGCGAAATCGATCCGATCTGTGCGATGCAGGCCTGCATGGATGGCTATGAAGTTGTCTCGCCTTACAATAACGGTATTAACACTGGCAATGCGGCAGATATTAATTTAGAAGTGTTGGCTAAAACCGATTTGTTGGTAACCACTACAGGCAACTCAAACGTGTGTGATGCGGCCATGTTGCAAACGCTAAAAAATGCAGCTGTGGTGTGTAATATTGGTCATTTCGATAACGAAATCGACACCGCCTATATGCGTGAGAATTGGGAGTGGGAAGAAATAAAGCCACAGGTTCATAAGATTTATCGCGACCGTAAGGCCGGTGATCATTTATTGTTGTTGTCAGAAGGTCGTTTGGTTAATTTGGGCAACGCTACCGGTCACCCATCGCGGATTATGGACGGCTCGTTTGCCAATCAGGTGCTGGCGCAAATTTACTTATACGATAAAAAGTTTGCCCAATTGCCTGCCGATGAAAAACCTAGCAATGTTTATGTGGAAGTCTTACCTAAGCAGCTCGACGAAGAAGTCGCGCGTCACATGGTAGAAGGTTTTGGTGGTGTTATTACTCAGCTTCGCCCAGAGCAAGCCGAGTATATTGGTGTGGCCGTAAATGGCCCATATAAGCCCGAAAGCTACAAGTATTAAGTCGGAGTACGAGGTCGGGGCGCAGTGCGCGCCCATTTAATTTGCCCGTCCCGTTAAGGATTGTTTATGAGTGATGAAGCTTTGCGTTTAAGTTTTGAATTTTTTCCGCCAAAAACTGACGAGGGCAGGCTTAAGCTTGCTGGCGTGCGTGATACTTTGGCCGAGTTTGATCCTGATTTTTTCTCGGTTACCTATGGTGCTGGCGGATCCACCCGTGACAACACCAAAAACCTAGTAAAACAGTTTAATGCGTATGATGCTAAGGCTGCACCACACCTGTCATTTGGCGGTGATGATGAGGCGACCATCAAAGCACTGTTAGAGGAATATCGGCTTGCCGGTGTCGAGCGTATCGTCGCGTTGCGCGGTGATATGCCCTCTGGCGTCGGTGGCTCTTATCAGTTGGTGTACGCTAATGAATTGGTGGCATTTATTCGCCAGCATTTTGGTGATGCTTTTGCGCTGGAAGTGGCGGCATACCCTGAGGTTCATCCGCAAGCAAAAAGCTACGACGACGATGTACGCTTTTTGAAAGGCAAGTTTGATGCCGGTGCTAATAGCGCTATTACACAGTATTTTTATAATCCTGATGCCTATTTTTATTTTATGGATCAGTGCGCCAAAGTGGGTATTGATAAGCCAATTTACCCAGGCATTATGCCGATCATTAACTTCCGTAACTTGATGCGTTTTTCAGATTCATGTGGCGCCGATATTCCTCGTTGGTTACGCAAGCGTTTAGAAAGCTTTGAGCACGATGCCGAAGCCTTGCGCGATTTTGGCGAAGAGTTGGTCACTGAGCTGTGTGAGACTTTACTTGAAAACGGTGCGCCTGGGTTACACTTTTACACCATGAACCAAGCAGAGCCGGTTGCCCGCATCGTTAAAAACCTTGGTTGGGGCGAGTAATCGCGTAATTGTCGGCAGTAGTATCCCGCTAGACGAATCGCTAGTGGGGTATTTTGCGCTGTAACTTAAATATTTAGTTGCCTTCTCGGCATGCAGGCTATGCCCCGGCTCTCGCAGGAGGTTGTTGTGTCTGAGCAATTTTTTAATCGTGAGTTAAGTCTGCTGGAATTTAACCGGCGAGTTTTGTATCAATCTTACGATCGTGAGCTACCGCTGCTAGAGCGCCTGCGATTTCTGTGTATTTTCTCCACCAATCTCGACGAATTTTTTGAGGTGCGAGTTGGTGGTTTGGTGCAAATGCTAGAGGTGGGCACTAGCGCCATACCAGCCGATGGCTTGGGTCACGCGGACAATTTAGCGGCCATCTCCCAGATCTCGCATCAGTTGGTGATTGAGCAGTACGGCATTTTTAATAATGAAATAATTCCGCTATTACGCGAGCGAGATATTTATATTTTACGCCGCGACGAATGGAGCCGCGTCCAAGAAGATTACCTGCGCGAATACTTTGCCACTGAAGTTTTGCCATTATTGAGTCCCATTGGTTTAGATCCGGCACACCCTTTTCCAAGAATTTTAAATAAATCGCTCAATTTTATTGTTAAGCTCGATGGCAAAGATGCCTTTGGCCGAAATTCAGGGCGGGCAATCGTTCAGGTTCCGCGCTCGTTACCCAATATTATCGAGCTGCCCGAAGGTGTTGCCAAAACGGGCCGTGAATTTATTTTCATGTCATCCATTATTCACCATTTTATGGGTGAAATTTTTGTCGGGATGGAGGTGATTGATTGTTTTCAGTTTAGATTGACCCGGAACTCGGATATTTTTCTCGATGAAGAGGAAACTGACGATTTGTTGCGAGCGGTACAAGGTGAGTTGGTCTACCGGCAGTACGGCGATGAGGTGAGGCTGGAAATCACCGGCACCTGCCCATCAGATATCGAAGAGTTTTTATTGGGTCGCTGTGAAATACAGGCCCGAGATGTCTACCGTGTGGATGGGCCAGTTAATTTAAATCGTTTATCAGATTTGTTCGATCTGGTTGATGATTCGTCATTATTCTTTAAGCCCTTTGTTCAATCTATGCCTAAACTGCCAAAGCGTGTGGACAGTTATTTTCAGGCATTAAAAAAGAACGACTTGTTGCTGCATCACCCGTTTGATTCTTTTCAGGCCGTGGTAGACTTTTTGCGTGAGGCGGCATTAGATCCCCATGTGTTGGCTATTAAACAAACGCTTTATCGCACGGGTTCAAATTCACCGGTGGTGGATGCGTTGGTGGCGGCCGCCAAGGCAGGTAAAGAGGTAACGGCGATTGTTGAGCTGCGGGCACGTTTTGATGAAGAGCAAAACGTCGTGCTGGCTGAGCGTTTACAGCGCTATGGTATTCATGTCATCTACGGAGTGGTGGGTTATAAAACTCACGCCAAGATGTTGTTGGTGGCACGCCGCGAAGAAAAAAAGCTGCGCTACTATGTTCACTTAGGCACCGGTAATTATCACCCTAAAACTACCAAGCTTTATACGGATTACGGTTTAATGACCTCGGATCAAGCTATTTGCGCCGATGTATATCGTATTTTTATCCAGCTTTCGAGTATGGGTAAAGCCTCAAAGATGAGCGAGTTGTTGTACGCGCCCTTCACCCTGCATAAAAGCATGCTTAAGTATATTCAGCAAGAAACCGAGAATGCCCGCAAGGGTATTCCCGCGCGAATTATTGCCAAAATGAACTCGCTGTATGAAGAGCAATTAGTGTTGGCCTTGTACGAAGCGTCTAACGCGGGAGTACAAATTGATTTAATTGTGCGAGGTGTTTGTCAGTTGCGTCCAGGGGTTCCGGGTCAATCCGAAAACATTCAAGTACGATCGGTTATTGGACGTTTCTTAGAGCACAGTCGAGTCTTTTATTTTGAGAATCATGGCAATCCTCATGTTTTTTGCTCCAGCGCCGACTGGATGATTCGCAATATGTTTCACCGTGTCGAAACGTGTTTTCCGGTTAAAACCAAGAAAATTCGGGATCAAATAGTCAGCGATATGAAGTTGTATTTGGCCGACAACACCCACGCTTGGATTTTGCAAAGTGATGGCAGTTATGTTCATATGCAACCGGAGCCGGGACAGCAGCGTGTTAACGCACAAGATAAACTGCTAGAGCAGTGGGCGATGGCTACCTAGCGTATAACCGAGAGTTGGTACTTCAAGGAAGATGTGTATGAGATTTTTAATATTTGCTTTTTTGTTGTTGATGGCTGTAGGACAGGTGTCTGCAGCCATCTATCAATGGACGGATGAAAATGGTCGGGTACGCTACAGTGATAAGCCCCCCGCAGGGCAATTAATCCCCAATCCCGTGCCTGAACAGCCCTCTACCGAGACGCATACCCAGCCTGCTGCCGATATAACACTGCCGCGTAAACCTTCCGCTAATCCGAAGTCGGTTGCCTATGCTCGCCCCGGGTATAGCGATATTTTGATGTTTCGTCGTTTATTTATCGCTCGTGATTTTGATGAATTAAATCAACAACTGCACCTTAGGCAGCAAGAGGTTCAAGCGGATATCGCTTTTGAACATACACTGCGCAGTGCTTATTACGCATTTCGGAATCTCTTGGGTGCTGATACCGAAAAGGTGTTTGAGCAGTGGCTTGCGCACAGCCCTAAAGCCTATCAGGCCTATTTGGCGCGGGCGGCCTATCAATCCGGCCTAGCGTGGGGGGCTCGCGGTAGCGGCGCAGGAAGCAAGCTGACGCAGTACCAAAGGCGCGAGATGAAGCGCTATTTTGAAAAAGCTAAAAAGGATATAGCAAAAGCATTAGCCCTTAACCCGCAAGCGTTAATGGGTTATTACCTGCTGCTTAATGCGGCCTTGCCGAGCCACGATCTGCCCTCGGCTAAACAGGCCTTAGCGCGGGCTAACCGCCACTACCCTAATAATTATCTGGCGCGACGTTCTTATCTGGCCCTACTAGACCCTATGTGGGGTGGTTCGATCGAAGGTGTTCGGGCGTTCGTGTCTGAGTTACAACTGGATGCAAGCAGCAACCCTAAACTTTCGCAACTACAAGGCTTTGAGTTTTTCGTATTGGGTAAAGCGCTGTATTACCGCAGCGAATATGAGGCAGCAATTGAGGCGTTAGACCTAGCGCTGAAGCTTGGTCCAAACCCGTCCGCTTTTTATATGCGAGGCAGAGCAAATTACCGACTGGGTTTGTATCGCAAAGCGACTGATGATTTTACCCGTGCCAACCATTACCAGCCCGACACAGCTGTTTACCTTTATTGGCGCTCTAAGTCGTTGTATTACACCGGTGGGCGCTTTAGTGATGCGTTAGTTGATGTCGAGCGAGCCCATGCGCTTGATGGGTTAAATGAAAATATCGAACGCTTTAGGGTTAGACTCAGCGCAAAAATTACGCGCTCTGATTTTACCGGCTTTGATAAACAGCAGGCTGAGATAATTACCCAGAGCACACCGTCGCTGTATGACGAGCAAGCTCTGTTTAAGGCCACTATGGCGCACCTGGCACTTGATGAAAATAGCGAAGCCGAGCAGCTGCTGATTGCGTTAATTAAGCTTAAGCCAGATAATTTCAATTACTTTGAATTAATGGATTTTGCTTTGTTTCGGCAGGCAAGGCAGAGCGAGATTGTCGATTATTGGGATGATTTTATTGGCCGGAATCCGGAACATCGTGATGCTTATTTAGAGCGTTCTGGTACTTACTTTCACCTGCAAGATTACCCCGCAGCGATACGCGATGCAAAAAAATCGGCCGAGCTTGGCAATTTGAATGCGGTTAATTTTTATCAAAGACTCGCCGCCTTTAAGCGGGATTAGCTTTTTTGCTCTCCTCCTTTGCGGCTCAGCCGCAAAGGATTCAAAAGCGGGGCTTTGTAGCCTGGTCAGATGCATCTATCACAAAGTATATAAAACCTCTATTTAACGCTAAGCGTAAACTCACCATCTTTTCCCAGTCCATCAAAATTAATCGTTTTATGGTTATTGTTGTAGCTGAATGCTTTGCCGGTGTAGGGGTTTTTATACGGCAATTGATTAAGCTGATTTTGAATGTCTTTGTTAGGGTCTAGGTGTGCTGCTGCTAGGCTAAGTTGCCGTATACCTTCTAGGTCGGTAATTCTATAACTGTAAGTATCGAAAATCCAAGCTTCAGAACTTGCTGCCAGAAGCCGACCGACGGGGTTATATAAAAAATTGCCTTTGATTTTTTCTGCTGGTTGTGGAGCTTTTTTCTTGTGAGCTGCCAACGCCGAGAACGAAAGAGTTGCTGTACGTTCGGTATTACGATACATGGTGGCTGCTAGATTCAGGCTGGCTTGCGGCTTAAATAATTGAGACGTTAGTCTATAAAAAGGAATCTCGATAGCGTTGGGCGCTTCATCTGAGGCGTAGAAAAATTCAAGAGCTTGCGGGTCAGTAGTGTTAGAGAAAAACTGGTATTCGCCCACTAAAGATTTTTTTAAGCTCCGCTCTTGATTGGATAGCGGTGTTGCCCAGCTGCTTGGCAGTAGTTGTTTTTTTTGTTCTGAAGGCATTGTGGTTAAAAAGACGCCCGCCAAACCAAAATGATTTTTTACCCCGGCCACCGCAACCATCTTACAAATTAAGATGTCGCAATCTTTTAGCATAAGTCGCCAAAAATCCAGATCGTTCTGTAGTAACGGTTTAATGTCGTCTGTTGCTAGGGTGTAGAGCTGGAGTAAATAAAGCTTTTGCCCCTGTATAAGGTGTTGGTAGCTGGGGAGCGGAGCCTGAATGTTGATAGATGTCGTTTGGTGGTAGTAGTCGGACGATAATAAGTTTTGATAGCGGTTAAGCAGTAATGAGTTTTCTGCAAGCAGTTTTGGCTTGTCGAGCGCGGCGCTTAAAGCTTGGCATTGGTTACCCTCTTTACGGCAGTTAGAGAAATACTCGCTTGCCTTTGGGGTTATTTTTAGCTCGCCTTCAAAAAGCGGCTTGCAGATTTTATTCCATGAGTTTGGCGAGCACTGCTTTAGTGACGCGGCGACTTTTTTGCCGGCTTGCCACTGGTCGAGTTCGGCGGGGGGGGCGAGCCCGAGCAAGCCGATATAAGCGTTTTTTTGCTCACTTGAGTATAAGGTTTGGTCGCGAGCTTCAATATAGTAAAGCGCATCGCTAGAAGGCGGCAAGTCTTCGCGGTTGATGTACAAAAGTATTGTAATAAAAAGGCCCGCGATAATAATCAGGCTGGCCAGTATGTAAAGCATCCATTTTAAAAATTTACGTAAAATTTTCATGTCGCGGTAGTCGTCCTTGCTATGCGTCTTTAAGGTTGTGTTTTGTTATCGTCTTGTTGGCTATCGGCAATAATGTGCAGCTGGTAGCCGGCATTATCTAAATAGTGTGCTTCTAGCTCTAAATCGGCCAACGCCAAAGGGTTGGTGTCTAGCCAGCTTTGTGGCAAATGTAAGCTGAGTCTTTTCTTCTTGTGGGCGCTTAGGGTAATGCCGTCGGGCAAGTTGTGGCGGCGGGTACGGTTAAAAATAACCGCTAAACGCAACAACATGGCTAAGTGCAGCAGATCGTCGCCGTGCTCGGTAAGCTGTTTGGCGGGTAGGCTTTTACGGTGGGCACGGGCCAGCAACGCAAGCTGGGTTTGCTCGGCGCGCGAGCAACCGGCGATATCGACATTTTCGACAATATAAGCGCTGTGCTTGTGGTAATCGCTGTGCGAGATATCCAACCCTACAGGTGCTAAGTGCGCGGCCCAGCTTAATAACTTACCGGCGTCGACATTGTCTAGCCCCCAGGCATCACTAACGTGTGCCAGTAATTGTTGCGCCGTGTTTGCCACGCGCTCAGCTTTGGCGATGTTTACATGAAACCGTGTAGCCAAGGCGACAATACTAGCCTGACGAATATCGTGATCTTCTAGGCGACCTTTTAAGTCGTACAGTAAGCCTTCGCGCAGCGCCCAGTCGGATGCCATCATGGTGTCTATATCGAGCGTCTCAAACAGTGCCGTTAACACTATTACGCCGCCTAAGAAAACCGGTTTCCGATCCTCCGATAGGCCATCGAGGGTTAAATCAGTGGCACCGTGTTGGCGGTATGTGGTGATAATTTTGTCGAGCGATTGACGGGAAATTTCGCCGTTGCTCCAGCCCGCTTGTTGGCAGACGTTGGCCACTGTTTTAATGGTGCCAGACGCGCCTAGTACCTCTTGCCAGGGCTTGTCGCTGTATTGGTCGGCGACTGGCGCAATTTCTTGGCCTGCGGCAATCAGGGCTTTTTTTATAGCCGCTGGAGTGACGTTGCCATCGGCAAAAAAACGTTTAGTCATGGCGACACAGCCCATACTTAGGCTCTCTTTGATGGACGGCTGCATGCCAGTGCCAACAATCACCTCGGTACTGCCGCCGCCAATATCAATAACCAATCGGCTTTTATCATCGGGAGCTATCGAGTGGGCTACGCCTAGGTAAATAAGGCGGGCCTCTTCGTCGCCAGAAATAATTTCTACGGGGTGACCGAGCTTTTCTTGAGCCAGCTTTAAAAATTCTTTGGAGTTGGTGATTGAGCGCAAGGTTTTGGTGCCTACGGCTCTGACGCTACCTGATGGGAAGTCACGCAGTCGCTCACCAAAGCGTTCGAGGCAGGCTAATGCTTGGTCGCGAGCCTCGTCGCTCAGGTTGCCGTCTGCTTGCAGGCCCCAGCCCATGCGCACCGGCTCGCGCAGTTTGTCCTGCAGCGTAAGTTGCTGGTTTTCCCACTGGGCAATGATCATATGAAAGCTGTTGGAGCCAAGGTCGATCGCGGCTATTTGGCTTGCGCCTGAGCGCAGTATACGAGAGATATTAAACATCTATATGACCCTGCTAATGAATCTGAATTGAGTATACGCAGGTATATGGCAATTTGCCGAGAGGGGCCATGTTTAAGAGCAAAAAAAGCCCGTCGCAAGCGACGGGCTTTGAGTGCGAGACGGCTGTCTTATGCGTCAGCTGGAGCGTTTTCGGTGGCAGCTTGTTGTTGCTGTTGCTGAATCACTTGCGCAAATACCGCATCAAAATTGATCGGTGGCAACATCAAGGCGGCAAACGTGCCGCGCGACAAGACGCTGTCGATGGTTTCGCGGGCGTAAGGAAACAAAATGTTGGGGCACATAGAGTTAATCGTTTGTGCCAGCTGTACGCCTTGTAGGCCTGAGATGCCAAAGACGCCCGCTTGCTTCACTTCAATCAAAAACGCGGTACGATCATCGACTTTTGCGGTAATGGTTATCAGCAGCACGACCTCGTGGTGAGCGTCGTCAATTTTAGAAACCTGAACGTTGAGCTCTTGTTCAATCTTGGGTGGCTGCTGTAGGTTAAATGCCTCAAGGCCCATGGGCGTTTCGAACGACAAATCTTTGAGGTAAATACGCTTGATCGCAAATGCCGGGGCTGCTTGTTCTTCGCCAGCGGCTTCTGGTGTAGTGTTTTCTTCTGACATAGTGCTGTCTCTTTTAGTCGGTAAATTTTAAGAGGTGAGTAGTCGATCCAGCTCGCCGCGTTTATCTAGAGCTCGCAGTTCGGTAAAGCCGCCTACGTGGCGCTCGCCAATCCAAATCTGGGGCACGGTGCGCTGGCCGCTTTTGGCCATCATTTCTTGGCGCTTGGCCGGTATGCGGTCGACGCGTATCTCGTTAATATCCGTAACCGCTTTGCTGGCTAACAAGCGTTTGGCATTAATGCAAAACGGGCAGGTTGCGGTGGTGTACATGACGACTTTGGCCATCAAAGAAGCTCCGTTATTTTATCAGCGGTAAGCCTTGGTTTTGCCACTCGCTTATGCCACCGCTAAGACGTCGTACGTCAAAGCCTTTGGTGCCCAGTAAGCGGCCAGTGCTGCCTGCGTGCTGGCCGAGTTTATCGACCACGATAATAGTCTTAGTGCGGTGTTTTTCCAACTCGTCCAAACGCTCGGCGACTTTGCTATACGGAATGTTGATGGCATCGACCATGTGGCCGGCCTCAAATTCTTTGCTTTCACGCACGTCGAGCCAGATGGCTGTATCGGCGTTAATTAAAGTGGTTGCTTGCTGGGTCGTTACGGGTTGGCCGTTTTTAACCCGTTCGCGCCATGCGTAAATTAAAACCAACACGGCCAGCGTACTAACGAGCATCCACTGTTGACTGAGAAACGTAATAATCTCCACCGAACCACCTTTGATTGTCGAGCTATTTGAAGGCTGTAATTGCCATTGAGTTTCGCCCCTATAGCAATAAAGGCGGGGAGTATACACCAAGATTGGCTAATTTCTCAGTCTTAGCGTCGCTGTCCCATAGAGTTGTAGCCCCATAGCAGTTAGAATAATGCTCTTTATTGAGCTTTATGCCTGTCTAATTTTTACGATACACAAGCGACGATTACCTATGACTGCCAAGAAAAGCCCTATGGTTTTACTGATTCTCGATGGTTTTGGCCACTCTGAGAGCACCGAACACAACGCGATTTACAGTGCCAAGACACCGGTATGGGATCGTATTTGGAACAACTGCCCCGCCAGCCTAATAGGCACCTCTGGATTAGCCGTGGGTTTGCCCGAGGGACAAATGGGCAACAGTGAAGTGGGTCATATGACCTTGGGGGCCGGACGGGTTGTGTATCAAAACTTTACCCGTATTAATAAGGCGATTGAGGATGGCGAGTTTGCCACCAATCCTGCGTATGTTCACGCCATCGATACTGCCAAAGATGCGGACAAAGCCGTTCACATCATCGGCTTGTTGTCGTCGGGTGGTGTGCACTCTCATGAGGATCACATTTACGCCATGATCCGCACCGCGGTAGCTCGTGGCGCTAAGCATGTATATCTGCACGCCTTTTTGGATGGCCGCGATACCGCTCCGCGCAGCGCCGAAGAGCCGCTAGCCAAGGCCGAGGCGTTATTCGCCGAGCTAGGTACCGGCCGCGTGGCCAGTATTTGTGGCCGTTATTTTGCCATGGATCGCGACAATCGCTGGGATCGTGTGGAGCAATGTTACAACGTGATGGTTACCGGTGACGCTGAGCACGATGCCGAAACCGCAGTAGCAGGCTTGCAGGCGGCTTACACCCGTGATGAAAACGACGAATTTGTCGGTGCCACTGTCATTTGTGGCGAAGGTGAAGAGGTTGCTACCATCAACGATGGTGATTCAGTGATTTTTATGAACTTCCGTCCCGATCGTGCCCGCGAGATTACTCGCGCTTTGATTGAACCTGAGTTCGACGGTTTTGAGCGTAAACTGGTGCCGCAACTGGCCGATTTTGTGACCACTACCGAGTACGCCGCTGATATTAAAGTCAATGTTGCTTTTCCTCCGCAACAGCTGGTGAATTCTTTTGGCGAATATATGCAGAATCAGGGCAAGACCCAACTGCGTATCGCCGAGACAGAAAAATACGCGCACGTCACCTTCTTTTTTAACGGTGGTAAAGAGGCGGAGTTTAAAGGTGAAGATCGTATCTTGATTCCCTCACCGGATGTGGCAACTTACGACCTTAAGCCCGAAATGAGCGCCCCCGAGGTTACCGATAAGCTGGTTGAGGCTATTGAGTCGGGTAAATACGACGCGGTGATTTGCAACTACGCCAATGGCGATATGGTAGGCCATTCGGGTATTTTTTCCGCCGCCGTTGCCGCCGTAGAAGCAGTCGATGAGTGTGTTGGTCGAGTTTTGGAGGCTGCGGCAAAAGTTGGCGGTGAAGTGTTGGTTACCGCTGATCACGGCAATTGCGAAGAGATGTTTGATCCTGAGTCGGGTCAGGTCAGCACGCAACACTCAACCTTGCCGGTGCCTTTTGTTTTTGTCAGCGCGCGTAACGGTACGATTGCCGAGGGTGGTTCGTTAGCCGATGTTGCGCCAACCATGCTGCACTTAATGGGCATGCAACAGCCGGCCGAAATGACCGGCCGCAACTTAATTACTCTAGTCGAGTAATTCAACTGAGCTTGCCGCGCCCAATGTTGCTGCCTCTGTTAACACAAGCACTGATTGCTAATGCCAAATCTCCGCTGCCCGTGCGTCGGGTGCTGGGGATTTGGTGTTTATTCCTGCTGTGTTTGGCTGCATTGCTCGTGCCGTCGGTAGAGGCGGCCGATGACGCAGCAGAGTACCAAAAAAAGCTTAAGGCGCTGCAGAGTAATATCGAACAGCTAAAAAAAGAACTAAATGATGTAAAAGATCAGCGGGGCCAATTGCAGCAAGATTTAGAGCAATCCGAAACAAAAATTGGTGAGTTAGAAGAAAAAGTTGAAACCATAAACGACGAAATTAAAACGCAAGACGCCGATTTACAATCGCTGCAACAACAGCAGCGCACGCTAGAAGGTAATCGCCAAGTGCAGCGCACCCAAATTGCCAGCCAAGTGCGCAATGCGTATCGGTCGGGTCCGCAAAGCCCACTGCGATTACTGCTTAATCAGCAATCCCCCGAGCGTATTACTCGCCTCAGTAAATATCACGATTACCTATTAGCTACGCGTAACGACAAACTTAAATCATACGTAGCTACACTCGAAAAACTCAGCCAGCTTAAGCCCCAAATTATTGCTCAGCGCGATGGTTTACATGAGCAGCGTAAACAGCTGAGTGCACGCCAACGGCAGTTAACCGAGCAGCAAAAAGCGCGTACCAGTACCTTGGCAAAGTTGGCGCAAGTTATTGATAACAAAGATGCCCAGTTAGTGGCTGAGCGCCAAGATGGCAAACGTCTACAGGCGTTGCTCGATGAAATGACGACCAGTATCGGCCAAGCGGCGCCGGCCGGTACGGCTTTTAGTCGCTTGCGCGGTCAGCTACCTTGGCCTACTGATGGTAAGTTACGGCACCGTTATGGCAGCGACAGAGTAGGGAACCAACTGGCGTGGGAGGGCATTGTGATTGATGCCAGCACCGGTACGCCGGTACAGGCGGTGCACAGTGGCCACGTTATTTTTGCCGAGTATTTACGCGGTCATGGTTTGTTGATTATTGTTGATCACGGGGAGGGCTACATGAGCCTTTACGCCCATAATCAAACGCTTTTAAAGCGCCCGGGCGATCCGGTTCGCGGTGGTGAAATTATTGCTCGAGTCGGCGACAGTGGCGGCCAAAGCTACAGCGGGCTGTACTTCGAGATACGACATAACGGTCAACCGACTAATCCCAGCACTTGGTTGGGGCGGGCATGAGCCGCTTTTTTATTAACGTTAACGAGCCATCCGCTCACCCGCAGGAGAAGTACATGCTGTTTGCCATTTGCCAACGATTTGCCAGCTTACTGGCATTAGCTGGACTCTTGTCTCTGCCAGCCGCGGCGCAAAACATTGCTCCCGAGCAGGCAATCGGTGACGAAACCGCAGCGGCGGATAAGGGGCTGTTGCCACTCGAGGACTTACGCACATTTACCCGAGTGTACGATCATATCCGCAATAGCTATGTTGAAGAGTTAACCGACACCGAGCTGCTTGAGTATGCGATCAAAGGCATGGTGGCCGAGCTAGACCCGCACTCCTCCTACCTAGATGCAAAATCATTTGAAGATTTACAGGTGAGTACTTCGGGCGAGTTTGGCGGCTTGGGTATTGAGGTGGGCATGGAGAATGGCTTTGTAAAAGTTATCTCGCCTATCGACGATACTCCCGCACAAAAAGCCGGTGTTGAAGCGGGTGATTTGATTATTCGCTTGGATGAGAAACCAGTAAAAGGTTTAAGCCTTAACGAAGCTGTAGCACTGATGCGTGGCCCTAAAGGTAGCCCGTTAACACTGACCATTGTTCGTGAGGGGGTTGATCAGCCGATTGAGCTGGTTATTGAGCGCGATATTATTAAAGTGCGCAGTGTGCGTACTAAAATACTCGATGATGACTACTTATATTTGCGCATTGCTCAGTTTCAGATAAGCACCGGAGGCGATGTGGCCAGTCGGTTGAAAAAAACCTTGGGTGAACACCGCAATATAAAAGGCGTCATTCTCGATTTACGCAACAATCCAGGCGGTGTGCTGCAGGCCTCGGTTGATGTTGCCGATGCCTTTATGGACGGCGGTTTAGTGGTCTACACCGAGGGTCGCTTGGAGTCGAGCTATAGCCGTTATGAAGCAACTGCCAATGATTTAACCGGCGGCTTGCCGGTGGTCGTGTTGATTAACGATGGCTCGGCCTCGGCCTCAGAAATTGTTGCCGGCGCGCTACAAGATCAAGGTCGTGCGGTCATTATGGGAACTCGCAGCTTCGGTAAAGGTTCGGTGCAAACGGTGGTGCCTATCTCCGCAGATCGTGCCATTAAGCTCACCACTGCGCGCTATTACACGCCTAGCGGACGCTCGATTCAGGCGCAGGGCATTGAGCCTGATGTGCAGGTTGAGCGCGCCAAAGTAACGGCCGTTAAACCACGCTTGCGAACTACCGAGGCCGATCTTGCCGGTCATTTAGGCAACGCCAATGGCCAACAAGAGAGCGACAGTAAAAGTCGCGATGAAGCACGCAGCGCGCAAAAGTCGCTGTTGAGCAACGATAACCAACTGCATGAAGCGTTAAATTTACTGAAAGGCTTAAACATCCTGCGTCGGCCACAGTTAATCGAGCCACAAGATGGCGCGGGCATTGCGCCGACTAATACTGCTATTGACGGCGCCGCTGAACCCCATGCCGCGCCGGCCCCAGTTGATTTGCCTGAAGCGCCATGAGTACTCGCGTCAGCTGGCTGCTGGCGCGCATTAGCGCAGTTGCTGCATTAATCAGTTTGACGCTAGTCTCGCAGGCGTCGGTCGAACCGACACCCCCTCCCGCTCGAATCGCTATTATCATTGACGATATTGGCTATAACCTAGCCCTTGGGCGCCGCGCGGCAGAGTTGCCGGGGGCGTATACCTTAGCTTTGTTGCCGATGACTCCGCACACTCGAGAGCTGGCCGAATTGGGCCAGAAGCGCGGTAAAGAGCTAATGTTGCACGCGCCTATGGCCAACCAGCAAGGCTTGCCTCTTGGCCCCGGCGCCCTTGAGGTGGGCATGTCTCGCGCTGAAATATTACAAAGCCTGCGAGCGAGCTTAGATTCGTTACCCGAGGTGGTGGGGGTTAACAATCACATGGGCAGCGCTCTTACCGTACAGGCGCGGCCGATGGGTTGGGTAATGGGAGAGCTGCGTCAGCGGGGTCTTTATTTTGTCGATAGCCGTACCACGGCCAGTACGGTTGCGGCGCGGGTGGCGCGAGGCTACGGCCTTAAGTCAGCGCAGCGCGACGTATTTTTAGACCACCAGCGTGATCCGCTACACATTCAACAGCAATTGGCGCGCGCTCTAGATTTAGCCCAACGTCGAGGTTGGGCTATTGCGATTGGTCATCCCTACCCGGAAACACTGGCCGTGCTAGAACAGGCACAGGCCCTAATGGCGGAGCAGTCGGTGTATCTTGTTAGCGCCTCGGCGCTGCTGCGCCGTGCACCTGCGGGGCGAGCTTATTGTCCGTTAGCGCCTAAAAGTTTGCGTGATTACCAGCTGCCGGCGAGTCAAAATTCGGTCGTAGTGACGAGCGCGCGTTGGTGGAATTTAAAAGTTTGATAATCTTAGGTTATCAGACGGCACTAAAGCTAAAGAAAGACGATATAAGTAGATCGGGCTAAAAGCTATAAAATCACATACAGCGGTTAAAATTTGCATCATAATAAAGGTGTTAATTACTGTGGGCACCCAATCCATAGTGGGATAGGCCCATAACAAGGATCGATAAAACAGTAGGTGAAGACTATGACACTAGAACATAGAGATGGTGAGCAGGGCGATGTCCCGAACCGCAGCGGCCGGTTTTTAGAAAAATCAGGCTATTGGTACTACCAAACTCGCGAGGGTGTTGATATCGGCCCGTTTGATAACCGCCGTGATGCCGAAGTGGGCGTGGGCGAGTTTATTGATTATATCTGCGCCTCAGCCCCTGGCGCGGCAAAGATCATTGAGCGCTACCGCGCAGCTTAGTGGTTTAACACTTAGTGCCGAAACTTCTCGGTCTGTTTGTGGCCTATTTATACGGTAACAAATGGGGCGTTAGCAGAGGCACTTGGTAGATCCTATTCTCTCTGGGCTAGGATTTTCATTCTTCGCCCACCTCTTTTTTTGCGTCTTTTTCTGTACTGCGAGGGTATTAGCTAGCCTGTTATAGCTGGGTTTGGGGCCCTAGAGTGCACTTTTGATATGATGCTGATCTAGAGCTTGCCAAGCTTTTACAAGCGCACTTCAATGCCGCGCTCTTGCATATAGGCTTTCGCCTCGGCCACGGTGTACTCGCCAAAGTGAAAAATACTCGCGGCTAGCACGGCATCGGCATGGCCGTCGGTTACGCCATCGACTAAATGCTGCAAGTTACCTACGCCACCTGAGGCGATCACCGGTATCGGCACGGCCGCGGTGATAGCGCTGGTCAGTGGCAAATCAAACCCATTTTTGGTGCCGTCCCGATCCATACTGGTAAGCAATATTTCACCGGCGCCGTACTCGCTCATGCGCGCGGCCCATTCAATCGCATCAATACCCGTCGGCTTGCGGCCACCGTGGGTAAAAATTTCCCAGCGTAAAGGTTCGCCAGCGCCACTTACTTGCTTTGCGTCAATCGCAACCACAATACACTGGGCGCCAAAGCGGTCGCTGGCGGCTTTAACAAAATCGGGGTTGTGCACTGCCGCTGAGTTAATGCCGACTTTGTCGGCGCCGGCGTTGAGCATACGGCGAATATCGTCGTTGCTGCGAATCCCGCCACCTACGGTTAACGGAATAAAGACTTCACTGGCGATGCGTTCTACCGTGTGCACGGTGGTGTCGCGTCCCTGATGGCTGGCGGTAATATCGAGAAAGGTAATCTCGTCGGCGCCGGCCTCGTTGTAGCGTTTGGCGATCTCGACCGGGTCGCCGGCATCGCGGATATCGACAAACTGTACGCCTTTAACAACGCGGCCGTTGTCGACATCAAGGCAGGGGATAATGCGCTTGGCCAGTCCCATAACTTACTCCGCGCTGTCGCAGTATGTTTGTGCTTCGGCAACGTCTAAGGTGCCTTCGTAAATTGCCCGGCCGGTAATGGCGCCGCAAATACCTTGGCCGCTTACGGCGCTTAGCGCACGAATGTCGTCCATGTTAGTGATGCCACCCGAGGCAATAACCGGAATGCTAGATGCCCGTGCCATTGCAACGGTAGCTTCGACGTTAACGCCTTGCATCATGCCGTCGCGGGCGATGTCGGTGTAAACAATGGCGCTTACGCCGTCGGCTTCAAAACGCTTAGCGAGGTCAGTGGCTTTAACGTTAGAGACTTCGGCCCAGCCATCGGTAGCCACCCAGCCGTCTTTGGCGTCTAGGCCAACAATAATGTGACCGGCAAAGTCGCGGCAAATTTCGCTGATAAACTCGGGCTCTTTTACCGCTTTAGTGCCAATAATCAGATACTCGACACCAGCACTTAAGTAGTGCTCGATGGTTTCTTTACTGCGAATCCCACCGCCGATTTGGATCGGCAATTTTGGGTAGGCTTTGGCAATCGCGGTGACGACTTCGCCGTTAACCGGGGTGCCAGCAAACGCGCCGTTTAAGTCCACGAGATGCAGGCGGCGACAGCCAGCCTTAACCCACTGAGCCGCTACGGCAACGGGGTCGTCAGAGAAAACGGTGGAGTCATCCATCAGGCCTTGGCGCAAACGGACACACTGACCGTCTTTTAAATCGATGGCGGGAATAATTAACATGCTAAATCTCTCTTGCTTGTAGGCTTAGTCGCGGCGTTAGCTCTGGCCGTTCCAACGGACAAAATTGTGTAGTAACTGCAGACCAGCGGTGTGGCTTTTTTCGGGGTGAAATTGCACCGCAAATAAATTGCTGCGCCCTACAGCGGCGGCAAAGCTTACGCCGTAGTGGCAGCTGGCCATCACTTGTTCGGTATTGGTACTTTGTACGTAGTAGCTGTGAACAAAATAAAAGCGGCTGTCTTGGGCAATGTCGGCCCACAGCGGGTGATCGTTGTGATGCACTTGGTTCCAGCCCATGTGCGGCACTTTTAACACTTCGCCCTGGTCGCCTTTTAGCTGATGGCCAAAAAACTCAACATTACCCGAAAGTACATCGAGGCAAGTGGTATTTCCGCTTTCGGCGCTGTGGCTCATCAATGCTTGCATACCAACGCAAATGCCCAGCACCGGTTTGCCGCTGGCGATCTGCTCGCGCAGCAGGGTGTCAACGCCAAGACGCTTAATCTCGCCCATGCAATCGCCAATGGCGCCAACACCCGGAAATATCACCCGATCGGCGCGGGCGATCTCGGCCGGGTCGCTGCTAACCAGCACTTGCTGGTCGCACACTTTGCCCAACGCGCTGGCAACCGAGTGGAGGTTGCCCATGCCGTAATCAATAACCGCTACTGTTTCGCTCATAAAGCCTACTTATAAACTGCCTTTGGTGGAGGGCATAATACCGGCCATCCGTGGGTCTTCTTCTAGCGCCATACGCAAGGCGCGGCCAAATGCTTTAAACACAGTCTCGGCTTGGTGGTGAGCGTTGTCACCACGCAGGCTGTCGATGTGCAAAGTCACTTGGGCGTGATTGACAAAGCCCTGGAAAAACTCCCAAAACAGCTCGGTATCAAATTGGCCAATACGCTTTTGAGTAAAAGGAATTTTCATGATTAGGCCGGGTCGGCCTGAAAAATCGATGACCACTCGCGACAAAGCTTCATCCAGCGGTACATAAGCATGGCCATAACGGCGGATGCCTTTTTTATCACCCACTGCGCGAGCAATGGCCTGACCAATGGTGATACCGATATCTTCTACGCTGTGGTGATCATCAATATGATTGTCGCCGCGGCAGGTCACGTTTAAATCGATCATCCCGTGGCGGGCGATCTGATCCATCATGTGCTCTAAGAAAGGCACACCGGTATCAAATGTACCGCAGCCGGTACCATCGAGATCGAGCTCGACACTGATCTGGGTTTCCAGGGTATCGCGCGAGACTTGCGCTTGACGCTCAGACATGGGTGTTCTCCGAAGTCGCAATAAGCAGTGTGGATCAAAGCGCGGATTATATCGGCAAGTGATCAACAATTCACGGTTTGCGAGCAATTGCTGCAAATTGCTGTTGAGTCGCGCGATAAAAAGCGGTTTTTGGCCGATTTTATGGCCAAAATAGGCATTGTGTGGCGCGTGGCCGGTTAGTGCATGCGGTGCGGATCGAGTTGCACGGCATCAACGCGACGGCCGAGCATTATCACCCGGCCGCTGTAGCGGTCTTCGCCAGTCGAGGTGAACTCGAAATAAAAGGCGCGCCATAAAGACAGCGCGCCACGGTTGTTGCGTTTAAACCACAGGCGGCGCAAATACACGCTTTGGTCTAGCATCTGGACGTCCATCTCTTTGCAGTGGCGCAGCGCTGAACCAAGTGCGATGGCTTTAGATTGTAGGGCTCGCCACCAGTAATAACATAGGGCGGTAATAACAAAGCACCAGATAACGACGGTTAGATCGGACATAGTTAGTGAGTATCGAGCAAATTTATAAACATAAAAAACGCCCGCAGTGGTCATGCATTAAGCTGGGGCTCGGGTAACTTTGGCGTCATTAAAGCATATTTAACGGCGACAGTGAGCAATGCCGCTAAGCTCGGGCTCTATTACCGATTAAAAAGTATCTGTAAGCGGGTTTGCTAATGTTTGGTCTGATGTTGGGTATCAGTAACGCCCGCTTATTGGTCTGGCTCAGAGGGGGTAATGCTAGCTCGGCGGCAAAATACCTCGTGCAGATACAGGGTGACAATCACCACAGCAAAACCTCCCAGCATGGCCGGACGCTTGACGTGCTCTAGCGCCAGTCCCTCTTTGGCCAGTTGGTAGCAGGCCAGCCCCCAAGCGGCGGCGGCAAAATATCCCCAGCGCATGCGGCGCCAGACACACACAGCGATTGCCAGCGTTAAGGCTGCGGCAAATACGGTCTGAATAGTTAACTCGCCCGCTAACACGCCCGCACTTGCAATTAACCACAGCAGTAAGAGTGCGTTGAGTAAATGGGCAATGGCTGTTTTTTTCATGGTAATCGACTCGTGGTTAAGAAAAGGCGAGGGCGCACTTACAGCGACAGCCCCATAGCTTGCTGTGCCAATAGGTTTTTTAGCGCGGGTAGGTTATTTACACCGTTTAGCGCGCGGTTGCGCAATAGCGTTAGGCTCGGTTGGCGTGTGCCAAATAGGCGTTTAAAACTTTCCATCGCCGCCATCATCGTTAAATTATGCCCCATACGTTGGCGCTCGTAGCGGCGCAGTGTCGCGTGCTCGGCCATGCTTACACCACGGCTCTGGGCGCGTTGCAGCTCATCGCTAAGACAGGCGACATCCAGCAAGCCCAAATTGACGCCTTGACCTGCAAGTGGGTGAATACTGTGGGCGGCATCGCCGATTAAGGCTAAGCCTGGTTGCACATACGCAGTCGCGTGACGCTGATGTAACGCAAATGCGTGGCGTTGACTAACGTGTTCAATAGCCCCTAAGCGCCGTTCAAAATGGCGCTCTAACGTCTGGCAAAACGCCGCATCATCAAGTGCCATTAAGATGTCGGCAAATGCCTGATCGGCCGACCAAACGATAGAGCAATGCTGGCCGTTGCTGGCCTCGGGTGTATCGATTAACGGTAGTAGTGCCAGGGGACCGGTGCGCATAAAGCGTTGCCGAGCGACGCCGTCATGGTTTGCCTCACAGCGTACGGTGGCTACTATTGCACTTTGTTGATACGACCACTGGCGTTCGTTAAAGCCTGCCAACTGCCGCAGCGGCGACTGGGCGCCATCGGCGGCGATGGTTAGCGCGGCCGATAAAGTCTCGCCCGAGGCTAGCTCGACGCCGCTACAGCGCTGCTGTTCGGTGCGCAGTAAGGCGGTGACGGGTTGCTCCCAGCGGCTAACTTGGGTTAATGTTAGGGCGTGTTCGAGCGCTTGGTTAAGTACCCGATGCTCGACAATATGGCCCAGGTTGTCGCAACCGAGCTCGGCCGCGCTAAATTCGATATGACCCAACCCCTCACCATCCCATACCTGCATATCGTGATAAGGGCAGGCGCGCTGCTCGGCGATGTGGTGCCAAAGCCCCAATTGTTGCAGCAGCTGTTGCGATGCGGCTGTTAATGCCACTACCCGTGGATCAAACGGCTCAGGTTGGTGCGGTACAGGCGGCGGTGCTACCAACGCGATTCGAGTTTGTGGCGTCAAACAGCGGCTAAGGCTCAGGGCCAAGCTCGCCCCATTAATACCTGCGCCGACGATAATAATGTCGAATTCATTGGCCACGATAGCTCTCCTGTGCTCGGCTGACACCCATCATGTGGCGGCCAAATGCGCTGCGCAACGCAGGGGCTAGCTCAAGGCTAAGTAGCCCTAGGTGGCGCAGGGCGATAGCCGGTAATGCGCTGCTGCTAAACAGTCGCACCATAGTGTCGCCGGCGCGAGTGGTTAGCGCTTGGTCGCGCTCGCGCTCGGCAAGATAACGTTGCAGTAGCGCTAGTTCGCCGGGATTATCACTGTTGGTAATAATACTTGCCAGTGCGGCGCAATCGCGCAGAGCTAAATTAAAACCTTGGCCGGCCACCGGGTGCAAAAAATGCGCGGAGTTGCCCACTAACACTAAGTTACGCCGCACCTGCTCGCGCGCTTGACGCAATACCAGTGGGTAGCTGTGTCGTGGGCTAAGCGCCTGAAAGCGCCCCAAGCGATGGCCAAAATGTTGTTGCAGGGCGGCCAAAAAATCTTGCTCGCTTAATGCCAATAGGGTGTGACTGGCGTCTGTTGGTTGAGTCCATACCAGTGCCATCTCGCGTGCTTGCGGCGATTGCCCCAAGGGCAGTAAAGCCAGTGGCCCACTGCTTAAAAAGCGCTCGTAAGCCACACCTAAATGCGGCTTGCTGGTTTTTACGTTGGCGATAATAGCGCTCTGATGGTAGGGCGTATCGTGAGTGGTAATACCAAGACTTTGGCGCAGTGGCGAGTGCGCGCCGTCAGCGACTGCTGTCAGGCGTGCGCTTAATGGCGTGGTTTGTTGTTGTAAGGTTAGCTGGTAGCCGTTGGCGGTAGGGGTTAAACCGGTCACATCGGCCTGATGCAGAGTAATATTGTTGTGGTTATTAAGCGCTTGCAGCAACACTCGGCCGAGCCAAGTATTAGCAATCACATAGCCTTGAGTCGCGTTGCCGGTGCTGCTGGCATCTAATAATTGACCGGGCAAATAACCACGGTCGGATACATGCACCGCATTGATGGCAGTGGCGTGACGGGCTAATAGTTGCCACAGCTGCAGCTGTGTAAAAAGGTTGACGCTGCCGGCCGAAAGCGCCGTGGCACGAGCGTCAAAGCTTGGGTGGTAAGGGCCGCTGTCGGGCACGTTAGGTTGTGGGTCGACAATAGCAATGCGCCAGTCGGGCCGCGCTTGGGCACACAGCAGCGCCAAACAGGCACCGGCAGGGCCGGCGCCAACAATGGCTAGATCATAGCTACACTCGCTATGGTTCACAGTTAGGCGTCTCGCTCAAGGGCCGCTTGGGCCATCAGCGCTTCAATGGCGGCGACCGATTTTGGCACTGTGTTGGTCAGGACCTCGCAGCCGTCTTTAGTAATCAGCACGTCATCTTCAATTCTAATTCCAATACCGCGCCATTTTTTGGCGACTTGCTCGTCATCGGGTGATACATAAATCCCCGGCTCGACGGTCATCACCATACCGGGCTCTAGTACGCGCCATTCGCCACCGACTTTGTAATCGCCGACATCGTGCACATCCATACCTAGCCAGTGGCCGATGCGATGCATGTAAAAGCGGCGGTAGGCGCCGTCTGCAATCAATGTTTCTAGTTCGCCCTCAAGTAGGCCGAGTTGGAGCAGGCCCTCTGTAATGACGCGTACCGAAACTTCGTGAGGTTCGTTCCAGTGAGTGCCGGGCTTTAAAATTGCGGTTGCGGCGTCTTGGGCGGCTAATACGATCTCGTATAGGGCGCGTTGCTCTGGACTAAAGGCGCCATTTACCGGAAAGGTTCGGGTAATGTCGGCAGCGTAGCCTTCCAGCTCGCAGCCGGCGTCAATTAAGACTAAATCGCCCGCTTTAAGTGCGGCACTGTTGTCGATGTAATGCAAAACACAGCCGTTTTTACCGCCGCCGACAATCGTGCTGTAGGCTGGGTGTCGTGCGCCGGCCATGGCAAACTCGTGCAGGATCTCGGCCTCTAGCTGATACTCCATAACCCCAGGCTGACAGTAGCGCATGGCGCGCGCGTGGGCGCGGGCCGAGATTTCACCGGCTTCGGCCATAACGCGGGCCTCGGCGGCACTTTTGTACAGGCGGTTGTCGTGTAAAAAATGCGATAGATCTAAAAATTCGCCGGGTGGGGTGGCGCCCGAGCGAACTTTGGCGCGAATGGCGTTGACCCACTCCATGACTTGGCGGTCAAAGTTGGCGTCTTTACCCATGGCGTAATAGACCCGATCGCGGCCCTCTAGCAAGCCCGGTAAAATATCGTCGATATCGTCGATAGGGAAAGCGTCATCGGCGCCGTATTCACGGCAAGCGCCTTCGGGGCCGGCGCGGTAACCGTCCCAAATTTCACGCTCGGGGTCGCGGTCGCGACAAAACAAAACAAACTCACCGTGTTCGCGTCCAGGGATAAGCGCGAGCACTGCCTCCGGCTCGTGAAAGCCTGTAAGGTAAAAAAAGTCACTGTCTTGGCGGTATAGATATTCGGTATCGCGCGAGCGGGTACGCTCGGGCGCAGCCGGTACGATAGCGATACTATCGGGCTCCATAACGTCCATCAGCGCTTTGCGGCGGCGAGTAAATTCGGCTTTGGTGATGCGCATGCAGACCTCAGTATTGGTGTTGTAAGATGCGAGGAGTTAATCGCACATTAATGCAGCGTGGCGTTGTTTTCAGGTTTGCGGTCAGGCGCTGATTCGCCGTAAGCCTCAAACAACCCGAGCGCCGCTAAACGTACGTACTCGGCAATTTCTAAAAAATCTGCCTCGCCACTGGCGGCGTCATTATCATCGCCCTCTACCTGCACGATAGCGGCAAAGTCGCCTAACGTTTCGTTTACCTCTTGGGGTAGGGTGCCGCGTTCGACAACACCCGCACTGCCAAAGCCCGATAAAAATCCGTGACACCATTGGGATAATGCCTCTACCCGCTCGGACATGCCTTGCTCGTCGTCGGGTAAAAACAGCACAAAACTAAAGCCGTCACCCTGTAATTGATCTTTGGTGTCTTTTAATAGCTTGATAAGCGCATCAACGGTGGCAGTATCGGGTGTTTCCGTTAGCGCCATAAAGTCGTCAACCAGTCGCAGCCAGTCGGCCTCGTTGAGGGGGCTGCCACACAGGCGGCCACAAAGCATGCCTTGTAGCTCGGCTGGGCTGTTTACCGCACCCAATGGGTCGAGCAATTCGTCCCAGCGGTCGAATTCGTTTTCAGTTCTTACAATTTCTGTCATGGGGTAGCCCTCTGTTAATGGCGCATATGCTATCACGAGTGCCGCATTGGCCCCGATAAAGGCCGCGTAATGTGTGCAAATATCACAAAAAATTGTTGTGCCGTAAGTTATCTTAGAAATTCCATCAACTACATTTGACCCTCTGCCAAGGGCGCAATATAGTAGCCTCTGAAGCCCAATTGGTCACCTGCCGTTATGCCTGAAGATTTTATACTCACACTAGAAGCCAAACTGGATGAATTGATTCGCCAGTGCAGCCGCTTGCAGCAGGAAAACACCGCGCTAAAAACCCGCGAGGGTGAGTGGCAACATGAGCGTGTGCGCTTGGTAGAAAAAAACGAGCTGGCGCGCACCCGCGTCGAAGCCATGATCACCCGACTGAAAAACCTAGAAGCCCAGTAGCGGGCGTTTTTCCCTGCGCTATGGTGACACAGCAGTAAGAGGATAACCGGTGAGTAACGAGACCGTCAGCGTTAAAATTCTTGATAAAGACTACCAGGTTGCCTGCCCCGCCGATGAGCGTATGGCGTTGCTGCAATCGGCGCAGGTGTTGGATGAGCGCATGCGTAAGATTAAAAACTCGGGCGGTGTTGCCGGCTTAGAGCGAATTGCTGTGATGGCGGCGCTAAACCTGAGCCACGAGCTGATATTAGCGCAGCAAGTAGGTCAGACATCAGGGGTTAGCCAGGCGGTGTTAGATCGCATGCAGAGCAAAATAGAAAGCCAATTAAATCAGTTGTCTGGCTCAGAGTAGAGCAACTGACAACAGAAATCTTTGAGATCGAGCGGCAACTTAGTTACAATGAACACTACCCTGGGATGTACGCCAGTCGACTAAGTCCTTGAGCCGATACTGCTGTACCAGGTAGCACCTCGCTGGTGTTTGTGTGCATGTCCGCTTGCCGGAAAGCCTAATAGCATCGCAGGAGCCACCCCTTGAACTCTAGGGTTCAAGGCCAACTTGACAGCGGCATCTTGGGGTTTTAATTCTTTGCTTATGGCCCGCTCCGACCTTTCTGCTACTCCTTTACCTACTTCTTCTAATCGTCGTGAATTGCGCCGTGTGCTGCGTACTCGCCGTCGATCTTTATCGCCTGCGCAGCAAATGCGTGCCAGTGCCGGTCTGCGTCAGCAGCTGCAAAAACAGCCTTGGTTTAATCGCGCGCAACGCATTGCCCTATACTGGCCAGCCGATGGCGAGATAGATCCACGCCCGATAGCCGCTGCTGCTTGGCAGCGCCATAAACGTTGTTATTTACCGGTATTGCACCGCTGGTTAAAGCGTCGCCTTTGGTTTACGCCTTTTGCCCGTGATACCCAGTTTGGTAAAAATCGCTTTGGTATTCCAGAGCCGATTGCCGCGCAGCGTTTGCCGCGTAATCCGCGCCATCTGGATGTCGTGCTGGTGCCGTTGGTGGGCTTTGATCGTAGCGGGGGTAGGTTGGGTATGGGCGGTGGCTTCTACGACACCACCTTTGCCGCTAAGCGCCGTGGTGGTCACTTTAAACGTCCGCGGTTAGTGGGGGTCGCGCACAGTTGCCAGGAGGTGGCGGCATTAGAACTTGCCAGCTGGGATGTCCCACTCGATGGCATTGCCACCGAGCGGGAGTATATTGCGATTGCACGTTGAGTTAAGCGCTTAGGCTAGAAAATACTTGTACGCTTCGTTGTCGCTTTCATCCCAAAACGGGTAGTTGATTTCGGCCAAAAACTTTTTCACTTGGGCGCGCTCGGCCATTGGCACTTGCATTCCCACCAACACCCGACCATAAGCCGAGCCGTGGTTGCGATAGTGAAATAACGATATATTCCAGCGTCCGGCGACTTGGGTTAAAAAGGCTAGTAGAGCGCCGGGCCGCTCGGGGAATTCAAACCGAAATACCATTTCATCAGACACTTGTATTGCGTGTCCGCCGACCATGTAACGAATATGCATCTTGGCCATTTCGTTATCGGTCATATCGACTAAATCGTAGCCTTTTGCCCGCAAATCACTCACCAGCTCTTCTCGGTCGCTGGGGTCGGTGCCGACCTGAATACCGACAAAAATACGCGCTTGACTGGAATCGGCAAAGCGGTAGTTAAATTCGGTGATATTGCGCCGCCCTAAGGCGCGGCAAAATTCTTTGTAAGCGCCGGGACGCTCGGGAATCGTTACGGCTAAAATGGCCTCGCGTTTTTCGCCAATCTCGGTGCGCTCCGAAATATAGCGCAGGCGATCGAAGTTAATATTGGCGCCACTATCAATCGCCACTAAGGTTTGACCGCTAATATTGTTGTCGGCGACGTATTTTTTTAAGCCGGCAACACTTACTCCGCCAGCGGGTTCGGCAATCGAGCGGGTGTCTTCAAAGATATCTTTAATTCCAGCGCAAATCTCATCGGTGTTAACGGTGATCACGCCATCAATGGTTTGCTTGAGCACTCTAAAAGTTTCTTTGCCAATTTGCCCTACCGCTACGCCGTCGGCAAAGATGCCTACTTGTGGCAGGGTAACCCGCCGGCCGCGCTCGAGTGCTGCGGCAAGGCAGGCGGACTCTTGCGATTCGACAGCAAATACTTTGACATTGGGACGTACATACTTAACGTACGCGGCAATGCCAGCACACAAACCGCCACCGCCAACGGGGACAAAAATCGCGTCAATGTGTTTCGGATATTGACGCAAGATCTCCATTGCTACTGTGCCTTGCCCGGCAATCACATCGGCATCATCAAATGGGTGAATATAGGTGAGGTTTTTTTCGGCCACCAGCTTTTGTGAATGCTGGGATGCCTCGTCAAAGTTGTCGCCGTGTAAAACCACTTTGGCACCGCGCGCACGTACCGCATCGACCTTGATGGCGGGCGTGGTACGAGGCATCACAATGATGGCTTTAACCCCTAAGTGCTGCGCCCCCAAGGCTAAGCCCTGGGCGTGGTTGCCCGCTGAGGCGGCAATAACGCCACGCTGGCGCTCTTCATCGGTTAATTGCAGCAGCTTGTTGTAGGCTCCGCGAATTTTAAATGAAAATACCGGTTGCAGATCTTCGCGCTTTAGCAGGACATTGTTGTCCGTACGTTGCGATAAAAGTCGCGTTTGCTCGAGCGGAGTCTCGACCGCGAGGTCATAGATGCGAGCGTTAAGGATACGTTTTATGTAAGAGTCGGGCATGGTCACGTCTATGGTTGAGTGGCAGCGAGTGGATTGAGCGCTGCCCATGATAAACAATTTAGCTCTGTCTGGCATCCGCCGTCACACAAACCTGATAAAGCCCGTATAATAACCGGGCCGAAGAATCTCTGTGAGGTTGTCATGAATCAAGACCAGCTCAAACAAGCTGTGGCTCGCGCGGCCATAGAATATATTACCCCTAAGCTACAAGCCGATAGTATTCTGGGGGTGGGTACCGGCTCGACCGCCAATTTTTTTATAGACATGCTGGGCGAACTTAAGCATGACTTTGCCGGTGCGGTGGCCAGTTCTGACAGCTCGGCGCAGCGGCTTAAGGCGTTGGGAATAGAGGTGTTGGATTTAAACAGTGCCGGTGAGCTGGTGGCCTATGTTGATGGCGCCGATGAGGCTAATGCGCAGTTATCACTGATTAAGGGCGGTGGTGCGGCGTTAACCCGCGAGAAGATTGTTGCGGCGGTTGCACGAGAATTTGTTTGTATCGCCGACCAAAGTAAGTGGGTCGATGTATTGGGTGAGTACCCTCTGCCGGTCGAGGTGATCCCGATGGCGCGCTCGTATGTATCGCGGGAGTTGGTTAAGTTGGGCGGCAGCCCGATATACCGCGAAGGTGTGATAACCGATAACGGCAACGTAATTATTGATGTGCATCAGTTGACGATTCTCGAGCCTAAAAAGCTCGAGACAGAGATCAATCAGTTAACTGGTGTGGTGGCGAGCGGTTTATTCGCCCACCGCGGCGCCGATGTATTGCTGTTGGGCACCACCGAAGGCGTAAAAACCATCCGGCCGGTGTGACATTAGTTGTACTTTTTAGATGCTGCTTTTAGCCGCAGCCAGCCACAAAAAAGCCCGGACGAATCCGGGCTTTTTTGTGGCTGGTAAAATCAACAACTACTTGATTTTGCCTTCCTTATAAACAACGTGCTTGCGAACAACAGGATCAAATTTTTTGATCTCCATTTTTTCGGGCATGGTGCGTTTGTTTTTGTCGGTCGTGTAAAAGTGACCGGTACCTGCGGACGAATTCAGACGAATCTTCTCGCGCATGATATATCTCCTAAATTAGACTTTTTCACCACGAGCACGCATATCGGTCAATACAGACTCGATGCCGCGCTTGTCGATCACTCGCATACCTTTTGCAGAGACGCGCAGTTTCACAAAGCGTTTTTCTGCTTCAATCCAGAAACGGTGCGTGTGCAAGTTTGGCAAAAAACGACGCTTGGTGTGGTTCTTTGCGTGAGAAACATTGTTTCCGGTCATGGGACGCTTACCGGTAACCTGACATACCTTAGACATTGTTTTGCCTCTTAACCTGATTAATCGCGCTTGGCTGCTGACCGTTAATAATATCGGTAGCAGCCCAGAGCAGAATTCATTGAGCAGCCTGTTGATCCAATCGCGGCTAGCCTGTGCGGGTTGTTTGACGCACCATTCACCTGTTTGGCGCCAGCACAAACCCGATATTTTGGGTTAGCCGAACAACCCGGCCGCAAAGAGCCGCGTTTTATACCAAAAGCCTCCCCCAATATCAACGCTTAGTTGCTTTTTTGATCAGAAAACTGCAATTTTTTGTCCGATTAGATGAAATGGCGCCATTGCAGGCTGATTTCTTAACGCTCTGGATTGGCTTCTCATTCGGTATCCTCCGATTACAGCAGTCCCATTTCGGCAAACGAGCTGACCTCGCCATCGCCGACAATCATGTGGTCTAGCACCCGCACACCGACTAATTCTAAAGCTTTAATTAGGCGCTCGGTGATATGGCGGTCGGCCTGACTCGGCTCGGCCACCCCCGACGGGTGATTGTGGGCTAAAATCACAGCCGCGCAATTATTGGCGAGTGCCAGCTTTACCACCTCGCGGGGGTAAACACTGGCGGCGTCTAGCGTGCCAAAAAACAAAGGCTCATAGCGGATCAGCCGGTGTTGGTTGTCTAGCAGCAGTAACGCAAAGATCTCACGCTCGCTATGGCGCAGTTGAGACACCAAGTAACGGCGCACCAGCTCGGGGCTGGTTAAGGCGTCCCCTGCGGTGAGTGTCGCGCTAAGGTGGCGGCGGGCCATCTCTAATACGGCTTGCAGTTGTGCGTATTTGGCCGAGCCGAGCCCTAGGCCGCGACAAAAATCTTGCTGCGATGACTCCAGTAGCGGGCGCAGTCCGCCAAACTGTTGGAGCAACTCGCGAGCTAGGTCTACCGCCGACTTGCCGGCACAACCGGTGCGTAAAAAAATAGCCAAAAGCTCGGCGTCAGAAACACTGGCGGGGCCGCGCTGGAGGAGTTTCTCTCGGGGGCGTTCTTGCTCTGGCCACTGATGAATTGCCATAACTAGGCTCCTTGTCATTAGCGCCGTATGGCGCTGTCCTTGAGTTGTCATCCGGCTAATTCTTAGCTGGGGTGTTTGCTGGTCGGTGTTGTGGCCAGCTGGGCTATTAAGGGTTTGATTTGGGTTGTTAACGCGTGTCGATATACGAAATTCTCTCTAAGAATGGTATCTTTGACGTTTGTGGTCAAGTTTGCCGGCAGCCGGTGGGTAAACTACAGTCAACACAGCCTCCCGGCTAACGGAGTTTGGAATGTCCACGCTACAAAATAAACGCATACTGCTTGGCGTGACAGGTGGAATAGCGGCCTATAAAGCCGCCGAGCTGGTGCGCGAGTTGCGGCGCTTAGGCGCGAGCGTCCGGGTGGTAATGACCCCTGCAGCCTGTGAGTTTATTACCCCGTTAACGCTGCAAGCGCTGTCGGGCAACCCAGTGCATACCGCGCTGCTCGATCCCGAAGCTGAAGCCGCCATGGGACACATCGAGCTGGCCCGCTGGGCCGACCTCACTTTAATTGCACCTGCCAGTGCCGATTTTTTAGCGCGCTTGCAGAGCGGTATGGGTAATGACTTGCTCTCTACTGTGTGTTTGGCAACTCGCTCGCCCATCGCTATTGCACCGGCTATGAATCAAGCAATGTGGGACGCCAGCAGCACACAGGCAAATATAGCCCAACTGCGCGAGCGCAATGTAGCCGTGTTTGGCCCCGGCAGTGGCGAACAAGCCTGTGGCGAATTTGGCCCTGGGCGGATGCTCGAACCGGTCGAGTTGGCGGCCCAGCTAGCGTTGCAATTTAGCGTTCAAGCGCTCACCGGCAAAACCGTCGTAATTACCGCAGGCCCGACCCGCGAGGCAATTGACCCGGTGCGCTACCTGAGTAATCACAGCTCGGGTAAGATGGGCTATGCGCTGGCGCAGGCGGCGATTGACGCGGGCGCGCGCACTATTTTAATCAGCGGCCCTTGCGCGCTAGCGGCGCCCGAGCGAGCCGAGCATGTAGCCGTGACCTCGGCCGATGATATGTTGGCTGCGTGCCTGAATTATGCACCGGGGTGCGATTTGTTTATTGGTGCGGCGGCGGTAGCCGATTTTCGCCCGGCTAACGTTGTCGAGCAAAAACTGAAGAAAACGGCCGCCGATACTATGACCCTGACGTTGGTGAAAAACCCCGACATCATTGCCAGTATTGCCGCACTGGATGCTGCGCCCTTTACAGTGGCGTTTGCCGCCGAGTCCGAGCAAGTCTTAGACTACGCACGGGCAAAGCTGGAAAGAAAAAAAGTTGATTGTGTTATTGCCAATGACATCAGTGCGACAGGCATTGGTTTTAATAGCGATGATAACGCGGTAACTGTGATTGAGCGCAGTGGTGACACGACATTTGATCGGCGCAACAAAATGCAGCTGGCGCATGCGCTAATCGCGTTATTAGCCAAGCGCTTAATTGGCTAATATTTGATGGGTTGGCCTATTGCTTGCTCAGCCATATAAATTCGCCCTGCGCGGTAAAAACAAATTAATAAAAAAGGTTAAAGGACGCCCCAATGAGCAAAAAGCCTGTTTCAGATCATGCTGACAGCGCACCACAGCCCAGCGCCAAAGGCGATTCGCCACGTATGACCCGCGCCGAGCGCCGCGCCCAAGAGGCGCAGAAACAGCTCTATGCAAAGCGCCACCGCCTGCTCTTTACGCTTGTGGGGGTGAGCTTTATCGTCAATGCTTTGCTCGGTTTTTGGTTGCACGAGTCGATGGTGGTGCAAACCGAAATTCAGCGGGTGCAAGATGTTGCCGCCGAGCGGGCCGAGCAAACCGCGAGCGTCATTGAAAGTCGTTTAGCTGAACGCCGTGCCGAGGTGCAAAACTGGGCGCAAAACCCTGAGTTACTGGCGGCATTAGAAGCCGGAGACGCTCAAGCCGTGGCCCAAGTTAGCACCAAATTGGGTGCTGGCAATGCCGATTTACTGGCGTTGCGCGTTTTTAAACCCGGTGCAGCACAAGTACAACCCGATCATCTCGCACCGCTGCGTTATGCCGAGATAGATCTCATTCGCCGCGCGTCTCGCCGTCAAAACACACTGCCCGAGGCAGCCCCCATCGATGGCGATTGGCAGCTGCACTTGGCCAGTGCTGTGCCGCCTAAGGGTGACACCACTGCCAGCGGTACGCTGTTGGCGACTTATTCAAGTGCGTTTATTAATGGAGCTGTTACAAGCAGCGAGAAAACTTTGGGCAAACTTGCGCTGCGCCAAGAGTTTCCCCGCTCGCAGCCGTTTGAGTTGTTGGTTAACGGCTCCGGTCAAGCGGCCCCGGCAGTATTGCGTAAAGTGGCGGGCAGTTATTTGAGTGTTCAGTTTACGCCCTCGGCGTTACTGGTGAAGCAATCGCAAGAACTGCCAGGCATGTGGTTGTTGGTGCTGAGTTTAACCGTGACATTAAGTTTAGCGGCGTCGCTATTATTGAGTCGAATGCTGGTTAGACCTAAAGCTGTGCCGGCGGGCGAGGGGCTTAGTTTGCCTCAGCAATACGTCGATGCCCAAGCCGAGGCGCCGTCGGTCAAAGAGGACGGTCCTAGCGTTGTCGATCATAGCGCGCTGCGGCAGGATATCCTTGATATCGCGGTGATCGAAGAAGACGAAGATATTTTGGGGCTGGATAATAACGCGCCGCGCCGCGCTGCACCTGTGGCCCAGCTAAAAGGTCGCGATGTGGCCGATGACGTGTTTCGTGCCTACGATATCCGCGGTGAGGTTTGCCCCGAGGGCATTACCCCCGAGCTTGCGTACGATGTTGGCTTGGCGCTGGGCAGCGAGGTGCAAGAGCAGGGCGAGAGCAGTATTGTGGTCGCCCGCGATGCTCGCAGTCACAGCCCAGAATTGTGTGAGCGGCTGACCGCAGGCTTGCTTGCCAGCGGCTGTGATGTGATTAATATTGGTGTTGTGCCGACTCCTTTAATGCACTTTGCGACGTGTGTATTAAATCAAACCAGCAGTGGCGTGATGGTTACCGCCAGCCACAATGCGGCGCAATACAACGGCTTTAAAATGGTTATTAACGGCGCCACGCTAGCCGATGGGGCCATTAAGGACATTCGCTCTCGCATTGTTGCTGGCAAATTTTTAAGCGGTGAAGGTGAAGAGCAACAGATCGAAATAATTGCCGATTATATTGATCGGATTTTCTCGGATGTAGCGCTCGCAGGTGATATTCGTATTGTTGTGGATGCTGGCAATGCCGTTGCTGGACTGGTGGCGCCAGCGCTATTCGAGGAGCTGGGTTGCGAGGTGATTCCACTGCACTGTGAGGTCGATGGCAGTTTTCCTAACCACAACCCCGACCCGAGTGTAGAGGAGAACCTCCAAGATCTAATCGCCAAAGTGCGCGAAAGCCAAGCAGACTTAGGTGTGGCGTTTGATGGTGATGGAGACCGGCTTGTAGTGGTTACCCCAGCCGGCAAGATCATTTGGCCCGACAACCTGTTAATGCTTTTTGCTAAAGATATTCTTTCACGCAATCCTGGCGCCGATGTTTTGTTTGATGTGAAGTGCTCCAAGCAGCTGAACCAGATTATCTCCGGTTATGGCGGCCGTCCCATTATGTGGAAAACCGGTCACTCGCACATGAAACAAAAAATGATCGAGACGGGCGCGTTATTGGGCGGCGAATACTCGGGGCATATTTTTATTAAAGAGCGCTGGTATGGGTTTGATGATGGTCTGTATACTGCCGCCCGTTTGCTCGAAATCATCACTTTGCGTGACCAAGCTATCGATGATGTGTTTGCAGCATTCCCAATGTTGCCCGCAACACCCGAGATTCGTGTCGCGGTTGCCGAATCAGAAAAATTTAGTTTGGTCGAAAAACTGATTGCTCAGGGCGAATTCCAAAACGGTAAGGCAACCACTATCGACGGTTTACGGGTCGATTTTTCTAAAGGTTGGGGTTTAGTGCGAGCCTCTAACACCGGGGCGGAAATTACCCTACGCTTTGAGGCCGACACCGAAGCCGTGCTAGATAAGCTTAAATTGTTGTTTAAACGCGAACTTAAAAAGATTGATAAAACCCTAAATTTGGATTTTTAACTATGTCACTAAATCGTGATGCGGCGATGAACATTGCCCAAGTGTTGACCGAGGCGCTGCCTTATATTCAACGCTTTACGGGTAAAACCATTGTGGTCAAATTTGGCGGTAACGCCATGGTCGATGAAGATCTGCAAAATAGCTTTGCCCGCGACATCGTTATGATGAAGCTGGTCGGCATGAACCCAATTGTGGTTCACGGTGGCGGCCCGCAAATTGGCGACCTGTTAAAAAAGCTCAATATAAACTCCGAGTTTGTTAATGGCATGCGCGTGACCGACAGCAAAACCATGGATGTCGTCGAGATGGTGCTGGGCGGCGCGGTAAACAAACAAATTGTTAGTTTAATAAACCGCAATGGTGGTCAAGCAATCGGCGTGACCGGTAAAGATGGCCAGTTAATTCGTGCCAAAAAGCTTGCAGTCAAAGCAACCAGCCCTGGTGTGTCAGCTTCAGAAATTATTGATATTGGTCATGTGGGCGAGGTCGAGTCGATCAACAAAGCAGTTATCGACATGCTCATTAACAGCGACTTTATCCCAGTGATTGCGCCGATTGGTGTGGGTAAAGATGGTGCCTCGTACAATATCAATGCCGATTTAGTCGCTGGTAAAATTGCCGAAGTACTGCAGGCCGAAAAGCTTATGTTGCTTACCAATGTTGCCGGTTTGTTAGATAAGAAAGGTGAAATCCTGACCGGACTTTCGACCACTCAAGTTGATGACCTAATAGCCGATGGTACAATTTATGGTGGTATGCTGCCTAAAATCGCCTGTGCGCTAGACGCGGTAAAAAGCGGTGTAACCAGCGCGCACATTATTGATGGCCGTGTGTCGCATGCGGTACTGCTAGAGATTTTTACCGATATAGGGGTGGGCACACTTATTAGCAATAAGACTATGCCCGCCTAAAACGCAAAACCTGACCTGTAGCGAGTTGACAGGCGCAAATTAAAAGAGCAGCTGCGCATGAGTACCTCAAACAATCAAAAAGTATCGCGCCGTCAGCAGATACTAGAGTCGCTGGCTACTATGTTAGAGACTAGTCCTGGCGCACGCATTACTACCGCCGCACTCGCGCGTGAGGTAGGCGTGTCCGAGGCGGCCTTGTATCGTCACTTTCCCAGTAAAGCAAAAATGTTTGAAGGCTTAATTGAATTTATCGAAGAAACCATTTTTAGCCGTATTAAGCTAATCTTAAAAGAAGAGCCAAAGGCCTTGCAGCAAATAGAAAAAATCTTATATCTATTGCTGACTTTTACCGAGCGTAACCCAGGCATTACTCGCTTGTTAACGGGCGATGCCCTAACCGGTGAGACCGATCGCCTGCGCAACCGTATCGCACAATTGTTTGAGCGTATAGAGACTCAGCTAAAACAAATTATTCGCGAGGCAGAGTTGCGTGAGGGGCTGCGCCCCAATCTGCCGCTCTCGGCTGCCGCTAATATGCTAATGAGTTTGGCTGATGGGCGTATCACGCAATTTGTACGCAGTGAATTCCGCCGCTTACCTACAGAGTACTGGGAGGATCAGTGGGCTGCTGTCGCTGGCGGCTTAATGCGTAAAGCTTAATGGGCTGAAGTCTATTTAGTCGCGTGTTAATTGCACCGCAATTAGGTTTACAGCATTTAGTGTTGAACCTGCAAGGCTAATAAATTTTTATGGCGTACTATCTAAAATCAATTTTAATAACTATTTTGGCAGTCGCGATTGTTATTGCCGCAGGCTTTAATTTGTATCAGCAGCGTGCCTCGGTGAGCACACCTGGATTTTGCTCTATTAGCAATTGGGGGCCGCGTAGCACCAATGCAGGCACCGGTTTTAACGTTCAGCCCGGTGGTCAATCTGCGCTTTGGGTCATTACATCTTGCTATCCCGACAATGTCGCCATCAGCTTTGATGGTCAGCCCTATAGCACGACGCATTATCCATCGAGCCTAACGGCATTAATTACTGACCTTAGCTCAATTGCTCAAGCCGGAGATGTTGAGGTTTCTTTGCTAAATAAAGCAACGGGTCGACGGCAGCATGTAGGTTTGTTTACCGTAATAGATGCCAATGACACTAAGCAAACGGCGGAGCTACCGAAAGAGCCTAGTATCACTCCGCCGCTACTCATTGCACACGCTGCAGGTGGTTTTGAAGGGCGCCGCTACCGTAACTCAATGGAGGCGCTAGAGTTTAACTATAAACTTGGGCATCGGTTATTTGAGGTGGACTTTAATTGGACGTCCGACAATCAGCTGGTGGGAATTCACGACTGGGGTAATTCCTATAAACGTTTGTTTAAAAACGCAGATCATGCCCAGGCTCCAAGCTATGAGCAGCTACTAAGCTTAGTCATGGATAACAACGAAGCTATTATTACCTTGCCACGACTTAAAAATTGGTTGGCTAAAAAGCCAGATGCTTACATAGTAACCGACATCAAGGGGGATAATGTCCAAGCGTTAGCGCTTATGAAGAGTTCACTGGAGGAGCAATACAAACAAGTGATACCGCAGCTTTATCACCCTAGCAATTATCAAGAACTACAACAGATGGGGTTCCATAATATTATATTTACACTTTATAAGACCCATTTAAGCTCAGAGCAGATAATCAAATTTGTTGCTAATAACCCATTGCTTGCCATCACTGTGCACCCCGACAAAGCCGGGTTTGCTGATCTAGTCCCCGCGTTTAATAAACTACATCGCTTTGTTTACGTGCATACTTACAACACATTGGCTGATTATGATAAATACACGGCTTTAGGCATTGATGGTTTGTACACTGACTTTTTATATCAGGATGCCCGTGGTGACGTTCGTAGGCAAGGTCAACAGTAAGTTCTCAGAGGTTGATGCGCGATTAGAGAGCTTGCAGCTAATCGCGCATCGCAAGGGGATTTATAAATTTTAGGCGGATGTTATAAGCTTCTCTAAGGGTTAATTACCTTAAAGCGTTCGATGTCTTGGTCAAATTTCTCTGACGCATTCTCTAATGCTGCGCTGCGCTGCTCAATTTGTTTTTCTACTTCAATCACTTCGGCTTCGAGTGTCGCTATATTGCTTTGAATGGTGTCTGATACTGGACGACCACTGCGCTCCATAGTACCTGCGCGGCGCTGTTGCTCTTCTAGTTGTAAAACGACCCCCGATAAATTAGCGCGCAAAATGCTCAAGTTGCCGCGCAGTTCTAATAAGCTGCGTTGCTTTGCGGATTCGATATCTTTAACAGTGCTAAAGCGGCGGTTTAAGTTCGCATCCCACTCGGCCAGCTCGGCCTCGCGGCGCATCTGTTCGGCAGCTTTGACCGCATCGGCACCTTTGGGGGAGGCGTTAACAGTTTTAAGTATCCGTCCAGTGTTGGTAATAATCTCGTAGCCTCGGGCGGCCGCCGCCGGCGGAATACTTTGTTGTACCACTAGATGCCCCTCGAGACTTTTATACCTAAACAAAACGCTGGTGGAGCTGGCGTCTTGTTCGTCGGCCAACAATGGCGAACTGGCAAGTGTTAACGTTAGCAGCAGTATGCTGCATAATCCTTTGCCGAGTATTGTTTTCATTGTCTGCTCCTTGGGGTCATTTATTTTTAAACGCCGTACTGGTCTCGGTACGCTTTAATGGCGGCCAGCCCATGATCGCTAGAGTTGTTACCGTCGGTTGTATTGCTACCAGTGGTCTCAAGATACCCGATTATGTCGCCAAGGTTAATAATACTGATTACTGGTATGCCATAACGCTGTTCGACTTCCTGAATCGCCGATTGCTCAGAGCGGCCCTTTTCTTGCCGATCGAGCCCAATAATAACCGCCGCTGGTGTGGCCTCTGACTGTTGAATAATGTCCATTACCTCGCGAATGGCGGTACCGGCGGTAATCACATCATCGACAATAACGGTGCGCCCTATCAGCGGCGCACCGACCAGCGAGCCGCCTTCGCCGTGAGCTTTAGCCTCTTTGCGGTTAAAGCAGTAGGGCATATCTTGGTTGTGGTGTTCGGCCAGTGCTACAGCGGTGGCGCTGGCGAGCGGAATACCTTTATAGGCGGGGCCAAAAATTAAATCGTACTCAATGCCACTATCAATTAACGCCTGCGCATAAAAGCGGCCCATTTTGGCAAGCCCGCCACCACTTTGAAAAAAGCGCCCGGCGTTAAAAAAATAAGGACTAACTCGCCCAGATTTAAGAGTAAACTCACCAAACTGCAACGCCTGATTATCGATGGCCAGTTGGATGAATTCGCGTTGATATTCGTGCATATTAGTACGTTCCTTAGCTGTTACTGGAAAAACACGCTATTATAAATAAGCAGATCGGCTGTGCCGAATCATTCTGTGCTGGTCGAAATTTAGCCAATAACAATAAATATCGCTAAAAAACACCTGCAAATGACCGTTGCCAATGCGGCAACTAACACAATCTATCCAAGCTCGGGTATCATACACAGTCCGTAATAAAGGGGCTAACATGAGAGTTATCAGTCTGAGCGTCGACGGTATTTTTCAAGCGGCGCAGCGTGGTCTGTATGATTGGCTAGAGAGCCAAGATGCGGACGTCATCTGCCTGCAAGATCTACGCGCGCTCGAGTACGAGCTAGACGATGATGTTTTTCATCCTGAAGGCTATTTTTCATATTTTTTCGACTCCGGTACGCCGCATTATAACGGTGTAGCGATCTATACTCGTAAACAGCCCAAAGCACTCATCTTTGGGTTGGGCTTTTCATCGGGTGTTGATATGGAAGGGCGCTATCTGCAGATTGATTACGAGCACATCAGTATTGGCTCGTTATTGGCCCCTAGTGCTAGCTCTGGGGCTGAATCACAAGAAGTAAAAATTAACTTCTTTGACGACCTGCAAGCCCACATGGACAAAATTACCCGCAAGCGTCGCGAGTACATTTTTTGTGGCAACTGGCAGATGGCTCACACGCCGCGTGACGTTACCGACTCCGATGCACTGCAGAGTGAATCGGGCTTTTTGCCTCACGAGCGCCAGTGGCTCAGCCAGTTGTTTAATCAAATTGGTTATGTCGATGCTTTTCGTCGCGCGATTCGCGACCCGGACGAATACAGCTGGTGGCCCAGCCATAAAATTGGTAGTGGCCCTGGTTGGCGCACCGATTTACAGGTGGCCTCTAACAACCTTGGTCAGCGGGTCGAATACGGCGCAATCTACAAAAATGCTCAGTTTTCAAGCCACCTGCCGGTGATTGTCGATTACGACATCGAGCTCTAATCACCTTTGAGTTTTACATCCAGGTGGTCGCCTAGTAAAAAGCAGGCAAAAAAAGGAGGCACTAAGTGCCTCCTTTTTTGTTTTAAGCGTTACAGTCGTTAGCTTGCTAGCGCCGCTTTTTGCAGGCCGATAAGCTCGGCAATACCGTCTTTAGCCAGTTTGAGCATGGCGGCAAATTGCGCCTCGGTAAATGGCTCGGCCTCGGCGGTGCCTTGTACTTCAATCATACCGCCGTCTTCGGCGATTACCACGTTCATATCGGTATCCGCGTTAGAATCTTCTGGGTAATCCAAATCCAGCACCGGCTCACCTTGATAAATCCCGACAGATACAGATGCGATGGCTCGTATCAGCGGCTTGCCGTTTACCAATTGCTTGGCTTCTAAGTGCGCAATGGCATCGGCCAACGCAACCCAGGCGCCAGTTATAGAAGCGGTGCGTGTGCCGCCATCGGCCTGAATGACATCACAGTCGATATGAATCGTGTTTTCACCCAGCTGCTTTAAATCTACCGCTGCGCGCAATGAGCGTCCAATCAATCGTTGGATCTCGACTGTGCGGCCGCCTTGTTTGCCACGAGCCGCCTCGCGCCCCATGCGGGTGCCGGTAGAGCGGGGTAACATGCCGTACTCGGCCGTTAACCAGCCTTGGCCTTGACCGCGTAAAAAAGGCGGCACGCCAGGCACTACACTGGCATTACACAATACTTTGGTATCGCCAAACTCTACTAACACCGAGCCTTCGGCGTGCTTGGTGTAATGACGGGTAATGTTAATAGGGCGTAATTGGTGCGGAAGTCGTCCACTGGGGCGTTGCATAGTAAGGTCCTGTTGGTTGGCAAGCTCAGGCGGCAGCCTGATGGCATGTGTTAACATCAACGCTCATGTTAACGTTTTACCGCCGCCGGACAAAGGCCCACGCTTGCGTTATTTGGTGTTCGGTATTAACCAATAGTTGTCGCTAAACCGTAATATCTAGACAAAGGGATCAACCATGCCACGCAGTATGACCGGATTTGCCCGAGCCGAAGCTAAATCCCCCGAATACACCTTAGTCTGGGAGGTGCGCAGTGTAAATCACCGCTACCTCGAAATGCATTTGCGTTTACCCGAAGAGTTCCGCGAAATAGAAACCGCCCTGCGCGAGCTGGTGCGTAAAAAGCTCCAGCGCGGCAAGCTAGAAGCCACCATTCATTTGCAGCCAGAACAAACCGGCGACTCAAGCATCGGCCTAGACAGCGAGCGCTTAGCGCAAGTCGCCGACGCCTGCCGCCGCATCGGCGCCCAGATGGACAACTGCGCAGCGGTAAACCCTCTAGAAGTACTGCGTTGGCCCGGTGTGCAAATCGTCCGTGAGCTAGATCGCGATGCCCTGCATAAAGAATCACTGGCATTATTTTCCAGCGCGCTTGACCAGCTAATAGACAATCGCACCCGTGAAGGCGCCGAGCTCGCCATGTATATTAACCAACGGCTCGATGCCATCGCCGCTCAGGTTGTCAGCGTGCGTGAGCTGTTGCCCAGCATCTTAAAAGCCCAGCGGGAAAAGCTACAGGCCAAAGTCGCCGCACTGGATGTCGATTTAGACCCAGATCGGTTAGAGCAAGAGATCGTGATGATGGCGCAAAAGGCCGACGTCGATGAAGAGCTAGATCGCCTAGATACTCACCTGATTGAAGTGCGCCGCACGTTAAAACAAAAAGATTCGCTCGGCCGCCGTCTCGATTTTTTAATGCAAGAGCTCAACCGCGAGGCGAATACCCTTTCGAGTAAATCCGTCGTCAGTGAAACCACCCAAGCGGCGGTAGAGTTAAAAGTATTGATCGAGCAAATGCGCGAGCAAGTGCAGAATATTGAGTAGCGAATGGCTTAGTCTTCGCGCGCGGTGAGTTAGGCTCCCTGGGTACAGATGTTGTAAGGTTTCAGTCAGAAAGGCTAAACAATATGGAAAATATATTAGGGGTAAGTATGTAGGCTTCAAGAATTGTTAGTCAGTTCAGTGTCACTATAGTGCTTTTGCTTATTAGCTATGTCTGCGTAACAGAAGGCATTTTAAAAGGAGATATTTGGCCATTCTTTTTGTTTATGTTGACTGTGGCGATTGGTGTAATAGTGCTCACTTTAATTAACTTTGTTTTTGGTTAATACGTCAGTCTTTTTATAGGCAAAAATACTGTTTCACATTATTCATATCTTGCTCGGATACGCCGGCACTATCGGCAAACTCCGGCCAGCGGTTTACCGCCGCGGATACAGCGTTTGCACATTCTTGAATGTCGGTTTGAGTTAGGCCAAACAAACGTTTTAACGTTGCGGCTTCTGTCGGGGTTGGTGGGTTTGGCGAACAGCCAAAGCCGGCCAGATGATAAGCGCCACGTTCAAAGCTTGGCACCATGTCATAGGCTGGCGATAACACATAGCCATCACCACGGTAAAGCAGCGAAAAATTTCGCTCATGGTCGTCTTTGTTGTGAATTGCTCGGTTAAAAAGCATTTGTTTCACTAGTTGTTGGCGGTCGCGGCTAAATTGTGTCGAGTAGAGCTTAAGCAGATGTAACACATCGTCATAGCGAAAACTTTGGCCTGTATCGGCTAAGGTTTTAGGCTCTTTAAGGAGTCCGTTAATAGTGATCATATGATGTCGCGAGCCGTTGGCCGTTAGATCGAATCGGTCCAGCAGCAATACCTCGCGGCCATTGATGCCCACCGCCACATGCCCCTCAAAACATTCAATGCCAGCCGCTTTGGCCATTCGCAGGCAAGCCAGCTCTATGCGGGCGTTGTTGTATTGGTCGGCGTGCCTATTAAATTTAGCTAGGTACGCCCCCGATGAGTCATATACCAACGCCTTGGGGCGCGCGCCCCCTACGCCAGAGCCGTGGTTTGCAAGGTGCAGTAAGCTCATTTCATCTAATGTAGCGGTGTTGGCAGAGAGGTGTTCAACATCCTGTGCCGCCTGCTCGGCTTGGGGGAGCATCTCGATGGAGCAGCCCACACCGTAAACCGGTGTTTCGCCTTTGGGCACGATACTAATGGCGCCGATAACGCTTGAACCCATTAAAGAGAGGATATCAATAACGCTATTACTGCTGAGCCGTTTTTGCTCTCGGTACAGCGCCAGTCGGTTTAGCACCTTGCGGCCCCAGCGATCGGGTAGGTAATCATCTAATATTGCCGGAAGTCCGGTAGGCATATCCCAACGGTACTCCATAGTGCTTAGTGGCATCAGGGCTGGGTCCAGCGATACTGCGCGGGGGTTGTTTAGATACTCGCTATGGTAACGAAAGCCGATGGCCGTAACGCGATTCGACTCCTCAATAATAGCCATGTTGGCTGCAAGAACAGCGCCGGTGGCAGGCAAGTTAAGGTAGATATCGTAGCGTCTAATCATCGAACAAGCTCGGCTTTAACTCAAATAATGCCTCAAAAGCCCCTTCAAGCCTTAGCACCTCGGCGGCGTGATAATACTTTCCAAGGCTTACGCTGGTATCGCCAGCTTCCATTCGTTGTAGGGTGGAGTGGCCCACATCAATGCGCCGAGCAAACTCTTGCATGGTATCGCCCGGAAATCGTGCTTTACGCGCCTGACGAAGTCGTTTTCCTAGCTCTAACAAATGTTGCATTTTTACCCATATATGAATAAATATAGAGATTAAAGCCCTATTTTACTCATATATGGGTGTTGTGTCATGGGGCGCATCTATTTTTTTAGTTTTCTATATACATTTATGCAAATATGTATAGATTTTTGGGGTTTCTATACATGTTCTGTCTTTTAGCCTAGGATCTTGCTAAAAATTCGTCTCCATCAAGCGGTATCTGCAGCCAAAGCGACAATTAATAATCGTTTTTCCGATACTGTTGCAGCGCCAAGTAGTGTGTAAAGTATTTGAACGTGCAGAGCACGTAAGTTTATCTAGCGTAAAAGGGCCGATGTGAATGAAGCGCGGGATCACCTAGACACCCACCTGAATGAAGTGCGCCGCACGTTAAAATAAAATGATTCCCTCGGCCGCCGGCTCGACTTTTTAATGCAAGAGCTCAACCGCGAGGCGAATACTCTTTCGAGTAAATCCGTCGTCAGTGAAACCACCCAAGCCGCGGTAGAGTTAAAAGTGTTGATTGAGCAAATGCGCGAGCAGGTGCAGAATATTGAGTAAAGCCTAAAATTTTTTAATTTTTGGGTGCGATGTGTCAAGGAGCTTAAGACTCTTTCATTGATGATGGTTCGCTTTTAGTTTGGAGATGTTGATGTCTGAATATATGAATCAGGGAGGTATTGAATCGAGCCGGAAAGCTAGCTTTAAGTTTTTCCTGCTTGACGATGATAAGCCTCGAAGCAACAAGGTTAACTCTTATGTGAGAGCACTTGATCTAATTTGCGAAATGATCAAACGTCAGCCTGTTAGATTTAATCAGATTCAAGACCTTTGGTCGATAACGTCAACAGAACAATTAGAGCCTCTCCACCAGTTTCTTATTCAAGAGTCGCGTAATGAAAGCTCTATCTGGATGTTTGAAGATCTACCTGCAAGCTACTTGAGAGATGGGTTTTGTTCCGCTGCTATTAAGCAGTACCATAAATTTTTAATTGAGAAAAGTTTTGAAGATAGGCTTGTTAGTGCATATATAGAGAAAAAAGAGTTAGATTCATCTGAGTTGGCGTTACTGGAAAGCGACTATACCTTGCCGCGTTATCTCATTGATGCTGGCCAATTTCCAATAGGTACCGAAACACTTCAGCTAGTAAAGCAACGAACGAATCAATCTGTATTTAGAAATATATTAAGAAAAAATTACAGGAATTGTTGTTGCATAACCGGGCTCAATATTTCAGCCGTTAATCGAGCTAGCCACATTATCGGTTGGGCTAAAGATCCCGCCAAACGATTAGACCCGCGAAATGGGTTATACCTTTCTGCTACTTACGATGCAGCGTTCGATAAGCATTTAATATCACTAGATGATGATTATCGAGTGATCCTATCTGCTGAATTAAAAGAATTTAATACACAAGATAGCTTCAAAAAACACTTCTTATCCATAGAGGGTATGCGTATTTTTGTGCCAAAAATGATGCCCCCAGATAAAGATTACTTAGCCGTTCACCGAAAATTGGGATCCTTTAAGTGATCTGAATTTTCAGTGTTTTCATATAGCTAATAAATGCAGTGGCATATTCATTAGGTGAGTTCGGACTATAAGTGATATTTAAGATTCTTTAAATATTAAATGATTCTTTTTTCATTACTTGCTCGGCTCGGCTCGGCTCGGCTGATCCCTAGGCGCTTAGCGAGCTGTTTTTAGTGACATAGTGTATTTGGTCACGTAATAAGAAGCGCTAAAACGCACACAAATCATTACAGTGACAACATGAACAAGAAGACAAGGCCAACCTATAGCCTTGAATTTAAGGTTGAATGTGCCCAGCTTGTGTTAGGTCAGGGGTGTTCAATTATTGAAGCGGCATACAGCTATGCGTGTCGGTAAATTTACCCTCGACAAATGGGTTGGAAAATTAAAATCCGAACATGGTGGCACACAAACGACAGGCAAGCCAATCATGGAAGAGCAGCGCGAAATGAGGGGCTTGAAAAAATACATCAAACGTCCGATAGTGAGCTCATAGCTAAAGCTATACGACTAACGCATGCGTTGCGTGGCAGACACAAAAAATGTCATATTTCACTCTGATCAAAGATGTCACTATACGAGCTTGCAGTTCAGGCAAGCACCGTGTCGCCCACAGATAATGCAAAGTATGAGTCGTCGCGGAAATTGTTGGGATGATGCGTCAATGGAGCGCTTTTTTAGAAGCCTAAAAACAGAGTGGATGCCCGCGGTTAGATGGGGTTCATTTACAGAGGCCAAAGTGAAATCAGCCGTTACAAACAGATGATAGAGAGCTATGCCTTCAGCGGCAAAGGCAGTCTTTGAAAGCTGCCTTTTAGCTTGTGACCAAAACTAATTGACCACTACAGACCGACTTTTTCTACTTATGTGTCTCATACTCCAGCCCAATACGAGAAACGCTAGCACCGACTTTTTGTATATAATTTAGAGCATATGCATAACGAAGCTTGGCCACTATCAGTGCAGTTTTATTCATAGGCTGAATTCCAACATCACTCAACACCAGCTCCTGAACCGATAGTTCATTATTTTCTATTTTTCCTTTATTCAACGCTAAAAAATTTCTCCATGTTACTTTCACACCCGAAGGCGCAGCTTCGCCCTTAGCATCTCGTACGCCTAAAGCGATGACATCACCATCGTGCTCAACAAAGCAATATGCACCACTATTGATATGCTCACGAGTTATATCACCCATTTTCCAACATATTAATTTCAAAGCAGTAAACGGAATTACACTATCACTCTGGCCTTTATATCCGACTAGCGTTCTATCTGGCTGCATATCACAGATAGGGGTAGCACATACCCACCAATTATCGTCAATTCGAAAAATATGACCGGTATCCAACTGACCACTACAGCTCTCTTTTGTGGGAAGTGTTGACACATAACTATTATAGTGTGATCTCGCTTTCAACATTTCCTTGGACAGATCCACACCATAACTTTCTTGGAAAGTATAACCTTGCTCCGCGTCTACACTTAAAATCTTCTTTCCATAATCAACCACTCCATCCTCCACAAGAAATGAAAGGGCCTCCGACTGTCTTGATACGTGCTCCCTCAGCTTGGCATTGCCAATCTCGCGTGATTCATTTTCTCTGTATTCTTTACAAAGTACATCATAGAAATATGAAAAGACATGACGTTTAGATAACGCTGCATCTTCTGCGTCAACGCCAATTCGGTTCAACTCATGACGGTACTTAGCCGATAACAGCCTAGAAGGTGTCGGCTTCCAGCATTCAAGTGCTAGCTTCAGCTGACCTAGAAGATCTTCCGGTCCCTTCTTAAGAAATGTCACAAAACCTTTTGAAGAGCGCAACCACTTTGCATCATTCTCGAAGCTCCATGACAAGTCGGACAACTCCTCAGAACAAAAGTCATCTTTCCTCGTATTTTCAAAATTATTGATTGCCCACAGAAAAAATTTTTTTAAGTCTCCACCTTTTAATCCAGCCTCTCTCCCCAAGGCTGACAATCCAGACAGCGGCCATTTCCCACTCATAAACTCTCGAGTCGCCGATACGAATCCTATCTTCCGTACATGTAGGTAGTCTATAACAGAGAAATTTTCTAGAACCAGACTAGGGCTAAATTTATCCTCATCAATACCGATCAAGTCCTCATCAATTTCTTTGATCGCCACTTTTTCCTGATCAGAGAAGTGAGTTTGGCAAGGCGCAAGTAGAGACATTAAACACTCCGACATAACTTCACTTAAATCATCTTCACCAGTATGAATTGCAATAAGATTGAAGTGCTGATTAGTTAATACACTCTTCAGAATCTCTCTTGCCTTAAGCCCTCTAGGGACTGTACCTTCGAGATTGTAGTCCAGAATCAATAAATCAGACTGATGCAGGTGGTCCGCCAGCTCAGAGCCCGTCTCCATCGAACCGAAAAACGGATCATGAATATCTATTATCAGTCCGGGCTTATTCTCTCTAAATTTATTGATTATTTGTAATAAGCTGTTAGCGTTATCCCTCCAGGGTTTTCGACTTGATCGATCACTAAGTTCAGTATTGACATCCTCCTTGGGCTTATAAGAATTGAGTATCTCTTCCCAAGTAGGGTACTCATCATCAACAATAAGCACGGACCGAAGAGGATCGATAAAGGCCTCACTGATTAAATCCGAAAAACTAGTCATTTAAAATTCCCTTTTAACTCAATTACGAAATTTGCCCCTGGAAGACATTGGTACCTCTTTTCAGTGCTGTAAGCTATACGGTGCCCACTAGCTAGCAGATTTGCGCGGCATAAATACAAGCCAATCCCACGTCCACCGCTGGTTTTTCGGGTAAAGAAGAGATTAAACAAACCTTCCTGATCTACCGGATCAATACCTGGCCCGTTGTCTGACACAACCACATTTCCATCAACTATTGATAGAAGCACTTTGGAATCTTCCGTGTGAGAGTTAATCAGCCAGTAAATGCTGTTGTTTACCAAGTTCACGAATACAGGAAAGATACGAGAAGGCACGTCCTTCAGAGTAAGCTCTTCGAATTTTGATGTTGCCGATATGGATATTCTACGAGAGTAGGCCACTGTATCGAAGAAGCCTTTCAAATATTCAATTATTTCTTTCCCTGTAATAGATCTTCTACTTCTGATTCCAGACACCTTAAGTGGAGATAGAAATTCCAACTGGTGGCTTAATGCATCAAACCCATCTTCAACCAAATGCGTACCTGGCACATCCCCCACACTTTTTATTTGACGAATGCCCTCACGTATCATTCGTTCATTACTATTGAGCTCATGTCCGAGAATTTCCACGGTAACACCCAATTGCGCAACTTGATGAAGACGATTTAATTCGTCTTTTAAAGATGTATTTTCAATTACACCCTGGCGAGCAATAAGTTCAATATTTATATTATCTGACATTAACTCAAGAGCATCAATGTATGACTGAAATGTATTCTCATTTTCAAAGTCAAGCTCTTGTTGAATTTTTGACATCATCTTCAAAGCATGATCCAGCTCCAGGATTCCATCCGAAACCTTTTCCACAAGGGGCATAGCTAAAGAATGAAATGCCTTGCTGCGGTCTTTGAACAAGCTATCTACTCGCACTGATTCAGAACGGTTAATGGCATCTATCGACTTTTTCCAACCTGTGAGCCTAGACTGTACCTTTCCTGCCAAGCTATTTAGCTGAGATCGTGCTATAGCTTCGGGGCTAGATGGTCTGATTCGCTCAATTGATTGCGTTATTAAACCTTCAAGCTCTATTTTGTGTCGCTGAATCTCAGCATACATAGACCGGAATTGTCGATAGTCCTCTTCTGCCGCCCCTAGGCGTGCAGGCGCCCCTACTATCTTTAGGTCACTTAGCTTCTGATCTATATTGTTGATAAACTCTTGCGCGCCTGGAATGTCGTCTTCCGCTTCAATTGTTAAATCTTTGCTAGAAACTTCATTAAGTAAATTTTCAATATCAGGAAGGTTTTTCTTAAGTCTTCCTCGAAATCTTCTTGCATTTTTTTTTGCCAACTCTTTTCTTTGTATTTCAGCTTGCTCCTTTTCATTTCTCTCCCTGATATCGGGAAGAAGCTTTTGCCTTAGATCAGATGCTGAACCAAAATATTCATATGCAACTTTTTTGAGTATATGAACAACTAACGTTCTAAGAGCTTTCGCACTTCGATTGTCAATAAAGCCCTCTCTACCGGCTTTGTCTCGGAGATTAGGGTTAGCTTCTCTAGATATTGCAACACGCCCAAACATTCTTCGAGAGTTCCAAAATTCCCGACCCGCATTCTTGCTTCTGCGCATTTCAATTTGAAAAAAATCATTATCGATCCTTCCGTATGGAAGAACTCTCAGACCGTTTCTGAAAACAAGAAAACCGCTATGCTGTTGAGCAAGATCCATATAGCGATTATGCTCTTGATCTGAAAGCGTTGAGTTACTTCTTGACAATTCGAACGTGGCTAAATGCAGTCCAAAGCTCCCCACAAAGGTTTTTGGTCCCCTTGGGATTTTGAAGTCATCGGGCGGATAGATTACGTAATCGGCCCCTTGCTTTCTCCACTCACCAAAAGCTTTAACCTGACCACGAAACACTCCATTTTCATCTACGCTTCCCGACAGAACATGCTCCATCTCTTCCGTTACAGAACGATTTATTGTCCCCCTGTCATCTTCGACTATGGTTTTAGGTACGCCACTGGACCAAACTTTTACCTCATACCTAAACCCTGGATCGAAAGAATTTTTTTCGTTTGAATACTGATCTACGTAAGGGTCTGTGAAAGCTGATAAGGTTGAGTGAAATTGCTCCCTAGTTGAGTCTACGTTAACATCAGGTTCTATACTTGGAAGCTGGGCACATAAGTCGTAATTAATATCTGCCACCAGTAGCGCTGTTCCCTTTTTACTATCTCCACGCCAGACGACCCACTGCTCTATATGATGCTCGCTAAAGCTGGCATCAACAATTGTATTGGCAATTTTTGATGACGGCGAAGTTTTAGTATCGTCTTCTTCAGCAATTAGCCTGTCGTAAGCCTCCCAAGCCAGCTCTAACCGTTTTCGTCTCGCCGCATCTTCATTACTCCCCCAAATGTTTTCGACTAGACGTTCGAATAACTCTGGAAGCTGTTCGAACAATTCTGTCTTTTCAGCGAACTTTGTGACCGGAATTTCAATGTCTGATAAAACAAGATAGGGGTTTTCAAATATTCGCCAATCAACAAGAGCTGCTACGAAGTCTTTATTTGCTCTCTTACTTACGACAAGTAGCAAAGGACCAATATTCGCTGATGATAAACGACCTATACCTTTTTGGCCCTGCTTCTCTCTTTTGGGAAGTCCATCGCGATCTTCATCCACTGCACCATCCGCACTATATTTAGACTCCGTGCCTACGACCAACCATCTGTTAATGAACTCTTCATAGCTCATTCCATGACCGTCGTCCAATATTGACGCAACCGGAACTGGATCATCAAAGATATGCAGGCTAACCCTACGGGCGTAGGCGTCGTAAGAGTTCTTCCAAAGCTCCGAAATTGCAGTGGGGCAATCTGCTATTTGCTCTCGTCCTAAATGATCAACTGTACGAGCCTGTGTCCTAAAAGCGTGCGATTCAATCATACGCATTCCACATCCATTGTTTGTGAGTTAGTGCGCGTTGGCTTTTTTATTTTCTTACTCTTAACCAATATGCTCTCTTTTATATGCTGTATCAGAACTCTTCCCAGCTCCACTGGCACAGCATTGCCGATTTGTTTTCCAGATGCCATAAGACCACCAGAAAAAATAAAATCATCAGGAAACGTTTGTATTCTCGCGGCTTGGCGTAATGTTATACCATGATGTTGCGTTGGATGAACAAACCTCCCTTTGGAGGGATTTATACATGCAGTCGTCATTGTCGGTGCTGGCTGACTTGGATCAATACGACCATATACGTCTTTATGACCATCATGATCCCTATGACACGCCAGAATACGACCTGAATCTTTTCTACTGCCGCCATTTTCTGGAGTCCTTTTGAATGCCTCAAGCAGCTCGGGCCCATGCTTCATATGAACATTGTTTATATCTCCTTTCGGAGCTCTGCGAAACGAATCCTTGCAATTGACCCACGGTAATTTGTTTACTTCATTGTTTAAAGGAGAGCAGTGCGTTGAATGCGGTGGCCAAACCAAACCATTTGCATCTTCAGAGTCTCTTAATCCTAATATGAAGACACGCTTTCGCCTTTGAGGCACTCCGAAATCGCGTGCATCTAAGACAATCGGATCCAAAATTTTGTATCCTGCCTTTCTTCCTTCTTCGTAAAATTTTTCGATATAGTCTTTGTGCCTATCCCATAGTATTCCTGGCACATTTTCCATCAGAAATACACGCGGCCTCAATGATCTAACAAAATCAAAATAGGCCATAATTAACTTATTTCTCGGATCGTTCACCCCCGCATTTAATATTCTATGAGCTGAGAACCCCTGACAAGGAGGCCCACCGAGCAGAAGATCACAGCTCTTTCGGCTGAATCTTTCCAACTTTAATTCATCTGGGTCATATTCAAGAATACTTTGATTGAATATACATGCTTTTGTTGCACCAGGGAGCTGCAGTATATTCTCTTTATAAGTTTTAGCAGCGTGACGATCATTCTCGATTGCAAAATCGATCGAGAATCCAGACTGGATGGCAGCCAGAGAAAACCCTCCTGCACCAGCGAAGAGGTCAACAGCGATGAAACTTTTTGATTTCATTAATATTTATCACACATAAAACACATTACTTGTTAAAAACTTCCTCAACCAGAAATCGTATCAAGGTATCTTTACGAAGCTTGGGCCGACTATTTTTTCCAATACTTGCATTTTCAGTTATTGCCTTCTTGTAGTTTCGTCCTTTCTTCAGTCAGGGCTGTAGGTACCGAGAAGTACCCTTTAAAAGGAGCTGTTCAGAGATTGATCTGGTAAAAGCACCTTAAGTCCAACTTACCTAGAATACCGCAAGCGTTACAAAAAATGGCACATATAGCCAATATTCACGACCCAGAGCAGCATAATCAAGAGCCAGCTCAAGCAGCTGGACCGTATCCTTCATAAGAGAGACCTCCACGGTGGGCCTTACCGATGACATTTCATTACATTTGTAACGGACTCGCACGATCTAGAGAAAGGTTACGCTAACAAAGGAATTAGGAGCAACTACAAAGTTCAATACTGTATGAACATTCGTTCATCGTAATCAGTAAACCTTCATACCTGCTCCGCCCTTTAAAACACCACCCGCAACAACCTTAAATCAAATATCAGCACCGTATTGGCCCAATTTTTTGCCTACGCTTTTTACCATACGCCAGCTCGGACGGGACGACGAACTCGTAGCGCGCGCCCTCTTGCATAAGCTGCAGGCCTTCGCGGATGCAGGGGATGGCTTCTTTCAGGGTTAATTTAGTGGCTAAGCGGCGTGACTTGAGGCATTGGACTTCCCATACTGCCCTAGCGGTGGCGTTCTACTTTGATGCTTCTGACTTAAAAACTAGTATTGGTGAATTTCATACATGGAGTCTTAATATGTCAATTCGATCGACACAGAAAAGTATTATGTTGAAAAAACAACAAAAAATCGACATATAAAATTGATATGTCGATCCGATCGACATAAACTGACCCAATTGTTCATTTATGTCGATTTAGACTGGAAATTTAAACATGACCTGGCAAGCAGAGCAGCCTTACAACCAATTACCCACATTGCCGCCAAACCTAGATGTCATAGAAACTAGGGCTGTGCTGAAAGCCTGTATTACTGCGCGTGCCGCTGTAGCAGAGTTAAAAAAGGCTGGGGAGCTCATTCCTAACCAAAGTATGCTTATTAACTTATTGCCTTTGCTGGAAGCAAAAGACAGCTCAGAAATTGAAAATATTGTCACCACGACCGATAAGCTTTTTCAGTATGCACTAGAAGATAAAGGCGCAGATCATCCAACTAAGGAAGCATTACGCTACAGAACGGCGTTATACCAAGGTTATATGCAGCTTGAAAAGAAGCCGCTATGCACAGCGACTGCCATTGAGGTCTGTACTACGTTAAAGCACGCTGAAATGGATATTCGTAAAGTACCGGGTACTTTTATAGGCAACCAAACGACAGGAGAAATTATCTATACACCGCCTGCTGGAGAAAACGTTATCCGCGACTTGTTAACCAACTGGGAGCGATTTTTTCATGATGACGATGATCTGGATCCACTGATAAAGATGGCGGTTAGTCACTATCAATTTGAAGCCATACACCCATTTTATGATGGGAATGGTCGAACAGGACGTATTTTAAATGTTTTGTACCTTATTGAATGTGGTCTTTTAACGCTACCTATTTTGTACTTAAGTCGTTTCATCGTTCATAACAAACAAGACTATTATCGCCTGTTGAACCAAGTGACCAAAGATCAGAATTGGGAAGAGTGGCTGTTATTTATGCTAAAAGGTGTCGAGCAAACGGCTATATGGACCTGTGAAAAAATTACAGCGATTAGAGCGCTTATGGAAAGTACAACCGAGTACATAAAGGCACAGCTACCCAAAATTTATAGCTATGAGCTTGTTCAGCTTATTTTTGAACAACCCTATTGCCGTATCAGTAACCTAGTTGAACGTGATATTGCAAAACGCCAAACTGCTTCAACCTATTTAAAGCAGTTAACTAAAATTGGTGTGCTGCAAGAAATCGATTCAGGAAAGGAAAAATTATTTGTACATCCACGGTTGATGACGCTAATGACACAAGACAGTAATAGTATTAATGCTTTTTGAGGTGAGTAATATTACCCCCAGTCATTCGCACAGTGGAACAAATGACGAGAGGAGCAGGGTGAGAAGTGTAACTATAACTTCTTTATTTGTAGGCTGAGGCGAATGATCTAAATTGCTCTAACAAAAACACCCCGCAGGGCAACCGGCGGGGTGTTTTTTGTTAACCAGTGCAGTGCGGATTACTGATCGGTAACCGCGCCTTCACTTGCCGAGCTTACTAGGCGCGCGAATTTAGCCAGTACGCCGCGGGTGTAGCGTGGCGCAGGTTGTGTCCAGTTGCGGCGGCGGGTGGCTAGTTCGGCTTCGGTTAGGTCGACGTCGATGGTGTTGGCTTCGGCATCGATGGTGATGATGTCGCCGTCTTTTACCAATGCCAATGGGCCGCCGTCAAAGGCCTCGGGGGTTACGTGACCTACGACAAAGCCGTGGCTGCCGCCGGAGAAACGGCCATCGGTAATTAGTGCAACATCGTTGCCTAAGCCGCGGCCCATAATGGCGGAGGTGGGGGTTAGCATTTCGCGCATACCGGGGCCGCCACGGGGGCCTTCGTAGCGAATGACGACGACATCGCCTGCGACAACGGTGCCATCGTTAATGCCGGCTTGGGCTTGCTCTTCAGAGCCAAAAACTCGAGCATTACCGCGAAAGTGGGTGCCTTCTTTACCGGTAATTTTGGCAACGGCGCCCTCGGGGGCTAGGTTACCGTACAAGATACGCAGGTGGCTTTCGGCTTTGATCGGGGCTGATAGCGGGGCAATGATTTCTTGATCGTCTGGGTAGTGGGTGACGCTGGCGAGGTTTTCGGCCAGGGTTTGTCCGGTAACGGTGAGGCAATCGCCGTGCAGCATGCCGGCTTCTAGCAGTACCTTCATAAGTGGTTGGATGCCGCCAATGGCGACCAGTTCGCTCATCATGTAGTGGCCGCTGGGGCGCAGGTCGGCGAGCATGGGTACGCGTTTGCCGATCTCGGTAAAGTCGTTGAGCGAGAGGTCGACATCGACAGTGCGGGCCATGGCGATCATGTGCAGCACGGCGTTGGTGGAGCCGCCCAGCGCAATGATGACGGTGATGGCGTTCTCGAAGGCTTTGCGGGTCATGATGTCTGACGGCTTTATGTCTAGCTCTAGCAATTTAAGTACGGCTTCACCGGCACGTTGGCAGTCGTTGCTTTTCTCGCTAGAGACGGCGTTTTGCGCCGAGCTACCGGGCAGGCTCATGCCCAGCGCTTCGATGGCCGAGGCCATGGTGTTGGCCGTGTACATGCCGCCGCACGAGCCGGGGCCGGGAATTGCGGTTTCCTCGATTTCTTTTAGCTCGATCAGGTTTATATCGCCGCGCGAGTGAGCGCCCATGGCTTCAAATACCGAGACAATATCGGTGTGATTTTTACCGGGCAAAATGGTGCCGCCGTAAACAAATACACTTGGACGGTTGAGCCGCGCCAAGCCCATCAGGCAGCCGGGCATGTTTTTATCGCAGCCACCAATGGCAACTAGGCCATCAAAACCTTCGCAACCGGCCACGGTTTCGATGGAGTCGGCAATCACCTCGCGCGAGACTAATGAATACTTCATCCCTTCGGTGCCGTTGGCAATGCCGTCAGAGATGGTAATGGTATTAAAAATAACGGCCTTGCCGCCGGCGGCATCAGCGCCATCGCGGGCGTGTTCGGCTAATTCGCCAATATGGCTATTGCACGGGGTTACCATGCTCCAAGTAGAGGCAATGCCCACCTGAGGTTTTTTAAAGTCGGCGTCGGTAAAGCCTACTGCGCGCAGCATGGCGCGGCTAGCCGATTTACCGGGGCCGTCGACTACTGAGGCGGAATGGCGGCGGCGTGGATCGTTGGGTGTATCGTTCATACAAGCTCCTGTGGCAGGTTGCATAATCCAGAACTTGCTCTGGAGGTTGGCCGCCCAACCTGCCCAGCGTTTGGCTGCGACTGATGGGAACAGCGAGAGGGTGTGGTGGCAAACTACATGGCCTCACGGGTAAAGCCTGTCAAGTCGCTATAATATCAGGTCGCGGTCCGTTGGACGAAGATCATTACGGTTAGAGAGACATTAACGCTAATTTCCCGCGTGACTAAGAGCTGTGCTGACGTTTGTTGTCGCGGACTGTAGTGACCACTAATGGCTAAAATAAAACGTCATCAATGCTCGGCGACACCTCTACCAATCTTTTAATGGCGCTGCGCTGGGTGTTAAGCGCTTGGGCTAAACGGGGGGCGGCTATATCATCTACGCGCGGATGGTAGTGGCGCGGTCTAATGCCCATGCCTTCAAATACCGAGTACCAGCTGGTGGCGCGGAACAGATCGTCTACCCCTGGGCGCAACAGGCCCTGGGCTTTAAATAAATTAATCCGTTGGGCGAGTGAATCGGGCAGTGTTTGGCTGGCGCAGTCGCGCCAAAATGGCGAGTCGCGGCGCTGACTGATACAGTAGTGTAAGAGTATAAAGTCGCGAATTTCTTCAAAGTCGGCGCGCATCCGGCGGTTGTATTCGGCGCTTAATATGGGGTCGCATTGAGTGGTGGGAAAGTAGCGTAAAAAATATTCTACGCCGCGTGCGATAAGGTGGATCGAGGTGGACTCTAGCGGTTCGATAAAGCCCGCCGCAAGCCCGATGGACAGGCAGTTGTGCTGCCAAAATGAGCGGCGATGACCGGGCTTAAAGGCGATAAAGTGTGGGTCGGTTATACGTTGGGCGTCTAGCTGCCTAAACAGGGTCGATTTAGCCTGAGCATCGGTGCAGTGTTTATTTGAGTATACGTGGCCAAAACCGGTGCTGTTTTTTAGCGGTATGCGCCACATCCAGCCAGTTTTTGAGGCCGTAGCCTCGGTGAAGGGTTTGTAGGTGCCCAAGCTTTGGGTTTTTACCGACACCGAGCGATCACAGGGCATTAAGTCTGACCAGTCGTTATAGCCAACAGCCAATTCACCTTCTATTAGCCGGGCGGCAAAGCCGGTGCAGTCGATAAAAAAATCGGCGCTGATGATTTGGCCGTCTTCTAATTGCAGTTGTTGCAGCTGGCCGTTGGTTTTTTTTGTGGCGCTAACAACTTTGCCTTCGGTGCGTTTTACACCGCGGGCGCAAGCGTAATTACGAAAGTACTGCGACCCCAAGGTGGCATCCATATGCAGTGCGTAGCTGGTGCCAGCTGCAGAGGCTAATCCGGGTTGATAAAAACGTCTTGCTTGAGCCAGCGCCGCGCAGGGTGAGTGTGCCATTAAACTATGGGTGTTGCCTTGCTGGTTAGCGCGCAACCAGCACTGGTAAAACTCGTGTTGGTCTATATTTTGGCCCAGTGCGCCAAAGGGGTGAAAGTATTCGTGGTTAGATTCGGCCCAGTGGCGGTAACGTATACCTAGCTTGTAGCAGCCGTCGGTTTGCTCGACAAAGGTTTTTTCATTAATACCTAAATTGCGCAACAATCCAATAAACGGCGGAATGGTAGATTCGCCAACCCCGACAATACCAATATCGGTCGATTCGATCAGTTGAATCTGGCAGGCGCTGCTCGGTAGATGGGCGGCGAGCATGGCGGCAGCAACCCAGCCTGCGGTACCACCACCGACTATCGCAATACGTCGAATAGGGCTGTTTTGATCGGAGCTAGTTTGCATACATCACCAATAATTGTTGTCGATCAGCAGGGCCTCAGATGCGCCATGAGTTTGCGACCAGCAAGCGCGGCCGCATAAGTCTATGACTTCTGTGGCGAGCGAATCTATATCATCCACACAAGGAAAACTGGCCCGCGTGAGTAACGCTATTTTACGAGTAAATTCGCCATCTAGTGCTCGCGCGGCTAAGCCATCGGCGGCTAAACGTGCGTTGTTTATTAACGACAGTGGAGCAATGGTTATACCGCCGGCAACGCTGATGTGTTGCAGCAATGTATGAAGCCCAACATTCAGTTGCTCTACCGTTTTAACCGCTGCCAGCAGTTGTGGGTAATCGTCAGTGATGTCGCGTTTGAGCGATCCGCTTGGCAGCCATAAATGCTCTTCGGCCAGAGCGGCAAGTGGCAGATGCACAGCAAGCGCGAGTGGATCATGTTGCCGCATGACCACCACTAAGGGCTCTTCAGTTAAGAGCCGTGTGGTTGCGCCCTCGATGTATTGATAAGAGGCGATAACGACATCTAGCTCGCCATCAAGCAGTTGTTTAATGAGGCCGGAGCTGACGCCCTCGGCTAATGTTAATGGCGTTTGTGGCGCGCGATAGCTTAACTGCTGGGTAAGTCTTGGCAAGTAATAAGGCGCATACGCGTCGCACACTCCTATATTTAGCGGTTGCGATAAGCGCGTTTGGGCGCTGGCCGCCAACAAATCAATGTTGTTGCTGTGTTGCAGTGCCTGCCGGGCTTTGGCGACAACTCTTTGCCCATCTGGGGTAATGCGTACGCCACTGCGGTCGCGCTCAAATAACACTAGGTTGAGCTCAGCCTCTAAGGCCTTTACGGCCATACTAAGGGCACTTTGGCTAACGCAGCAATGAGCTGCCGCTTGGCCAAAATGTCGCTTATCGGTGAGCGCGACTATGTATTTAAGCTGGGTTAGCGTCATAGGAGTTAAAGGGGTTAATATTGTGCTACAAGCTTAATAGTGAAAACTGATCGATATTGTATTGTGTCTGCCAGGGTAAATCACGTAAAACACCGTAGTTCGTTAAAAAGCACTCGATAGTTTGAGTTAAGGCGAGCAATACGCTGGCTTTTTAAGCGTTAAGTCACACTGTTTTTTTCATAAAATAATAAGGCACGATATGACAATTGTTCCTCCTCCTAAGCGATATTTGTGGGTCTGGCTACTTTGGATGGCCCTGTTTTACCTTGTTTGGATCTGGCTGCTGCAGGCCGACGGGGCCTGGTTGGCGGCAGTTAGCCACTGGCCGATGGCGCTGGCAATGGCGGTGGGCAGTTACGCTGCAGGTTCAACCCCGATGGGCGGTGGCACGGTGGGGTTTCCGGTTTTGGTGTTGCTGTTTGATATGCCGGCAACGCTGGGGCGCGATTTTAGTTTTGCGGTACAGTCTATTGGCATGGTGAGCGCTGCAATTTTTATTATCGCTCGACGTCAGCCGTTGGCTTGGGCCATGTTAAAAGGCGCCGTCGCCGGTGGTGTTATTGGTTTGCCTATCGGCATTATGTTTTTTGCGCCGCTGATTCCTGAGTTGTGGATTAAAGTTACCTTCGCGGTACTGTGGGGCAGTTTTGGTGTTTTGCATCTGTACCGGATTAACGAAATATCTGGCAACATCGGAATGACCGAGTTTGATGAGCGGTGGGATATGCGAGTTGGCTTTATTTTGGGCTTGGTGGCCAGCTTGCTTGCTGTGTCTGTGACCGGTGTGGGTATTGATATGATGCTCTATGCCGCATTGGTTTTACTTTGCCGAGCCGATTTAAAGGTGGCGATTCCCACCTCGGTGGTGATTATGGCTTTGGCCTCGGTTTACGGGGTGGCGATTAAAACACTTACTAACAGTTGGGAGCCTGGTGTGTATGAAAACTGGCTGGCGGCGGCGCCGGTAGTTGCTTTAGGTGCACCGCTAGGGGTATTTATTGTCGATCGAATTGGCCGTAAACCTATTTTATTGATTGTTGCGGTACTGTGTGTTGGTCAGTTTGTTTGGACCTGTACGGCCGAAAGCGATGCGCTGGGTTGGGGTGGCATTGCGTTATCTATCGTGGCGCTGTGTTTTTGTTTGTGGGTGTTTGAGCGGCTGCGCAGCTGGGGTAATGTGTTGGTTAGCAACGCAAAGCGCAAACAAGAGCCCACAGCTCACGCAGATGATAAGCAAACGGTAATAGATGCCGCAGGCCTTGAGCAATCTGCGCCGTAAGTGAATATGTGAGTTACTGATTAGGCTAAAGCAAAAGGGCGAGCTGCATGGTCAGGCTCGCCCTTTTTTTATTTTTTGTTTATGTTGCACCAGCTCTTTAGGTAGAGCCTTGTAACTTCTGGTCGTTTGTCTGGATTGTGGTTACGCCGTAGGGAGGACAATTTTTGGTCGGTGCCGATCAGTTGCTGCGGTTGTTGTTAGGCGGGCGGTGTCAGGCTGGCCTTAAGTCGAAAATTTAACATTGACTAGTCTTACATCAAAAATTAATACCGCATTTGGGCCAATTTTATTACCAACGCCTTTTTTGCCCCACGCTAATTCGGAGGGTACGACAAACTCAAATCGGGCGCCCTCGCACATTAGCTGTAAGCCTTCGCGTATACCGGGGATAGCTTCCTTCATTGTGAATTCGTCGGCAATGCCCTCTTTATAAGTGTCGCCAATAATCTTACCGCCCACCAGCTGGATGCGCTGATTAACCACAACCGTATCGGTTACTGTAGGATTTATGCCTCTGCCGGGTTCGAGTTCGCGGTACAGCAAACCGCTGGCAGTTTCTTGTACATCGCTTTTTTGACGATACTTATTGATGTGGTCGTCTCCAGCTTTACGGTTTTGGCCGGCGGAGCCTTTGTTGAGTTTCTTATTAGCCATGTGTTGTCCGATTGATTATAGGTTTGTCATTTTAACCTGTATTAAGGCTTGTGCGCTCACGGTTTTGTTTTGGCTGCTTGGCCGTAGCAAATGGGTGAGCTGGGCTCGCTTTGACAGTGGCGGTCCTCTTCGGCCAATGTATCGAGTAAATATTGGCGCAGTATTGGCAGCGGTGATTGGTTGGGGTCGCGGTTGGCGCTAAGTAAGGTTAGGCGGCCGTTACGAGCGTGGCGCAGCAAAAGGGTAAGGTTGTCGGGGTTGTTGTTGAGTTCGTTGCGGTAGGCGTGAGAGAAAGCCTCTGGGGTAAGTTCACCACGCAGCCAGCATTGGCGCAAGCCATTAGAGGGGGCGGCATGTTGCTGCCAGTCGTCAATGTTTAAATCTTCTCGCTTGCGCTCGCGAGGCCAGAGACGATCGACCAAGATGCGCATGCCATCTTGGGGGCTGGCGTTGTCGTATAGCCGTTTAATGGCGACGACGGGCTTCATGACGACTCCTTACCTAAGGCATTTGCGTAAAGGTCTTAGTGTAACGCTTGGGCCGGCGAAAGCTCAAATGGGCAAGGTTATAGCGATTCCATTTGCTGCCGTTCATGCTCGAGTTGCGCTAATGCTTGCTCGCGGTTAAGCGCATCGGCTGGTGTTAATAAAGTGACGACAACTGCAGCTATAAGAGCGACGATGACTGCAGGGATAATAGGGTTGCCCCAAAAATCCAGATAAAAGTTGGCGACGACCAGTGAGCTGGCAGAGGCGGCCAGCAGCGCCGCTAAAGCTCCTGTCCAATTAAATCGGGGCCAAAACCGACCCAATAAACCACAGACAAATAACCCCGTCATAACGGTGGCGATCATTGTCGTGATGTAGCTGATAATGTCGTTAGACAATAACGCAAAGATCAGGGCGATAAAAATAATGGCCATCAGTGATATGCGTGAGTACCCCACGACTTTATCTCGCGCTGGCATACGTCCGGTCACTAAGCTGAATAGATCGCGCAGCAAAATAGAGACGCCGGCAATTGCATCGGAGCTGGCGCTCGACATGGTGGCCGAAAGTCCCGCAATAAGTACTAGTATGCCCAGCCCTAAAGGTAAAACTTCAGCGGCTAAATAAGGGAATGCAAAATTTCGGTTGTCGAGCTCTGGGTTAAGCGCGTACGCACTCATACCGATAATAGCGGGAATACAAGAGAACGCTAAGTACAGAGTTCCCGATGTGTAAAATGATTTGCGCACAGCGCTGGTATTGTGAGCCGAGTAAATTCGTTGTCTAAATGACGGTGTGGCTAATACTCCCACGGCTATTACGGCAACCAATGAGACGCCGTGCAATACACCGATGGACTTTAAAGCTAAAAATGAAATATTAACGTCTGGTTGCGCGTTGAGTAAAGTATTCCAGCCGCCGACCTGGTCGATGGCGAACAGCGCCATTAAAATAAAACCAACGAATAAAATAATCGCCTGTAATGTGTCGGTCCAAACTACTGCGTTATAGCCGCCAATAATGACATAAATGGCAAAACTTACAGCAATAATAATTTTAGCGAACTGTAAGTCGATGTCGGTAATCCATGCAAGGTACAGTCCGCCGCCTAAAATATGTGCGCCGAGCCAGCCGATACTGGCAATAAAAATTAATACGGCAACGATATTTTTAACCCATTTGTTGGCGCCTACATAATATGAGATCTCTTCGCTCATGGTCATAAAGCGCAGTGCGCGTACCGGTGCAAACCACAGTCCCAGTAATAAAATACCCACGGCACCGCCAATGCCGTAAAGTGTACCGCCCCAACCGTTGGCGTAGCCAAAGCCTACCGCGCCCATTGATGAGCCGGTACCCACCATTGTGGCGACGGTCGTGCCGATGGTAAGAAAGATAGGTAAGCCGCGGCCGGCGAGTAAGAAGTCTTCGCCGTTTTTATTGCGCCGTGAGACAAAAACACTTAATGCGATTAACGCTAAAACATAAACGGCTAAAGCGTTTAGAAAAACAGTAGTATTCATAATCGGTGCACAGAATAAATGTTATTAGTATATAAATAGCCTTAAGGCTGGCGCGATGATTTCAGTAGAACGCTAATCTGGTTTTTTATAACAAATCACACCAACTTCAACCTTGCAGTCGACAACGAGATCACATACCGAACAAATTCTAGCCGGGGGATGGTCGCCAAAATTATCTTTAAACACTTTGTTAAACGATTGAAAATAACGTGCGTCGGTTAAGATAACTGTAAGGTGTACAACGTGTTCGCGGTCATAGCCGGCGTTGCGCATGATTTTTAGACAATTATCAATGGCCAGTTGAGATTGCTCGACAGTGCTGCCTTCGACAACCTCGCCGTTAAGCATTGGCGTTTGGCCCGACACATAGAGCCAGCCATCGGCACCTGCCGCGTGTGAAAAAGGCAAATGTTGCCCGCCGGTACCGGTACTGCCTTCAGCGCCATAACGTTTAATGCTCATAAAGTTTCTCCTTTAATAATAAAGTGTCAGTGGTTGGTGACTGACGAAATAAAAACTGCCCGGCGCGGCCGGGAGTAGCTTGCCCGGGGCGATAGCTTAATACTCCATTTACCCATACGTACTCGATACCGCTGGCCACTTGCTTGGGGTTGGTAAAGGTGGCGAGGTCGCGAATGTTTTGATAATCAAACAGTACTAAGTCGGCCCAGTTTCCGATTTTTATTTCTCCACGACCGTTAAGTTGAAATTGTTTGGCACTTAAGCCGCTCATTTTGTGCACCGCCTCTGGCAGGGGCAGTAATCCGGTGTCGCGACTGTAGTGGCCTATGACGCGGGGGAAAGTGCCCCACAAGCGTGGGTGTGGGTGTGGGTCGTTGGGTAAACCGTCCGAGCCGATCATGGTGCGCGGATAGCGCAAAATATTGGCAACGTCTTGCTCGGCCATGCAGTAATACACAGCGCCAGCCGGCTGCAGGCGTTTAGCGGCGGCTATTAAATCGCACTGCCAGTGCTGGGCTATCTCGTGTAGGTAGCGGCCAGCTTGATCAGGCTCGGCCTCTGACCAAGTAATAAAAATATCGGTATCGTTGGTGACTTGAGCTAAGTCTAAGGTGCTGGAACTGGCGGCGTAAGGGTAGCAGTCGCATCCGACAGTTTGTTTTTTTGCGGCAAGTTCTAAGGCGTTTAACAATTGTTCACTGCGGTTCCAGTTGCCTTTTCCGGCGCACTTTAAGTGCGATATAACCAGCGGTACTTTGCCTTGTTTGGAGGTGATGAACGCCTCATCCATGGCCTCAAGAATGCCATCAAATTCGGTGCGTAGATGGGTGGTATAAATGCCGCCGGCGCGACCTAACTCGGCCGTCATGGCTTGTACTTCTTCACTGCTGGATTGTTTCGCGTTGGCGTAAGCAAGCCCCGAGCTTAGCCCAAGTGCGCCGTCGTCCATCGCTTGGCGTAAATCGGCGCACATGGCCGCAAGCTCCTGAGCTGTTGCACTGCGCTCGAGCTCACTCATGTGATTATTACGAATCGCGGTGTGGCCCACCAGTGCGCCGACATTAACACTAGGTTGGGCACGGATTACGGCGGCGACATAATCGCTAAATTTGGGGTAGCAAAAATCGTGTTGTTGGCCCAACAAGTTAAGTGGATCGGGGGGCGCGCAGGTTAAGTGCACGGGGCTTGCGCTAATGCCGCAGTTGCCAACGATTACTGTGGTGACGCCTTGGCTAATTTTGGTGGGCATGCTCGCGGCGTCGATAACATTAATGTCATCGTGGGTGTGAACGTCAATAAAACCCGGAGCTAAATGAAGGCCGGCGGCGTTAATAACTTCGTGCGCCACGCCTTTAAGGTTAATGGCGATGTCGTGAATGCGGCCGTTTAGGATGCCGACATCGGCCGTGTAAATAGGGCCGCCGCTACCATCAATCACTTGGGCGCCGCGAATAACTGTATCAAAAACCATAACTTATTGAATTGCCTTGGTTGATACACTCGGGCGCCCGGTGGTCAGTCACCTAGTGGTAGGCGGTCTCGACCTTGTTTGTGGCTGTCCAGAGTGTGCTTAATACGCCTGAGCGTTTCTCGACTTTTACGTTTGTGACGCGTGGCCAGCTCAGTTGCTAGAACATCAATGGCTGCCAGCATTACGTAACGTGAAGCGCTGGGTTTAAAAATATAATCGGTTTCCATTGTTTCAATGGGCACCAGTTGATCGACGCCTCGACCCAACGGTGAATCTTGGGTGGTTATGCCAAGTGCGCGCGCGCCATAATTTTGGGCTATTTCCATCGCATCTTGAACGTCGGGGCTATAGCCGCCAACCGATAGACAAATCACCACATGGCTGTTGTCCACCGCTGCCGCAGCCATGCGCATTAGCATTGGATCGCAATAAGCCGAAGCGCTAAAGCCTAAGCGAAACAAGCGGTACTGGAACTCTTGCGCCATAATTGTAGAGCCGCCGCCGACACCAAAAATTAGCACTTGTTTGGCGGGTGATAACAGTTCAATCGCCGCGTGAATTACGTCTTCGGTTAGGAGTGTGGCGTTGTGCTCAAGCGCGACTTTAATGGCTTCATAAACACCATGTGTGGTGCTGGGTTCTATTTTTTCCTCGGTATAAAAGCGTTCGCCAACGGCTAAAGATTGCGCTAATCGCAGCTTTAAATCGCGTACATTGGTGCAATCTACAGCCCGCGCAAAGCGGGTAATTGTGGCCTCACTAACACCGGCACGTTCGGCCAGCTCACTAATATTTGCGTGTGCCGCAAAGCTCATGTCGTCTAGTACAACACGTGCTATTTTTTGCTCTGCGCTTCGCAGTTGCCCAAACAGGGTGCTAATACGCGAGACGATGTCGGGCTCATGAGGCATTTTGATTATCCTTACATCTGTTGACTGGGATGTGTCTATGGCAGCGTACACGCACTGCTTTTTACGAGATGTAAGAATACGCCAAACTAAGATCCGATAACACAGAGTTGCCCCCGCTTATTGGCACACTGGTGCGGTTATCTATTGACGCAGTATAACGCTTATGATTGTAACTATCAAAGAATGGATTATATTTAGGATATTTATTATCATTGCCTTGCTAGTAAACGCAGAGCAAGGCGGCAGCGGCTAACATTGGCGCGCAGCAATGCTTATTGTTCCCCTCGATACATCCACAATAGGTAAAAGGTCCTTTATGAGAGACAGTTGTTCCGTTGGTTCTAGCGTGGTTAGACCGGATGCCGTAACTAACAAGGGTACTGGATCTAATGGCGTCTATGGGGTGGGGGTAAGCCTACTGGATGAGGTTATTAGTCTGCCAGCTGCGGTTGTCTACCAGTCACGGTTGGATAACAACATCAGTTGGATGCAAAAGTATGCCGATTCCCGAGGCGTAGTATTGGCCCCGCACGGTAAAACTACTATGGCACCGGCTTTTTTTCAGCGTCAGCGCGATGCTGGAGCTTGGGGGTTAACGGTAGCCACGGCTCAACAAGCTACGGCAGCGCATGCGGCGGGTATCAGTTGGGTGTTAATGGCCAATCAATTGGTGGGGCGCGGCAATATGACGCTGATCGCTGAATTGCTTGCTGATGCATCGTTTGAGTACTTTTGTTTGGTGGACTCTATAGAAAACATTGCGCAGTTGGGCCGTTTTTTTGCCGAGCAAAAGTTAACCTTGAATGTACTGATTGAAGTTGGAGTTAGCGGTGGGCGTTGTGGCTGCCGCACTCAAAAGCAGGTTGATGTGCTGTGTGCGGCCATTGCGCGCGAGCCACACTTAGCTTTAGTTGGGGTGGAAACCTATGAAGGTGTTATTTCGGGTGCCGATGCGCCGGTTAAAATTCGTCAACACCTATTAAAGGTACGCAATATCGCCGAGCTTTTAATGCGGCGCGGTGAGTTTGCAGTCGACAAAGCCCTTTTAACCGGGGCGGGATCGGCATGGTATGACATTGTTTGTGATGTTTTTTCTGAGGTTGATACCCAGCATTTTATTCCTGTTATTCGTCCCGGTTGTTATTTGATTCACGATCGGGGAATTTACATGGATGCACAACAAAAAGTGCGCCAGCGTTTAGGTGATAGCTGCGCTGTAAGTGGCGACTTGCAATCGGCCTTAGAGGTGTGGGCTTACGTACAGTCGATCCCGGAGCCCGGCAATGCGATTTTAACGGTGGGTAAACGCGATGCGGCGTTTGATGCAGGCTTGCCGCAGCCGAGTTTGCATTATCGACCGGGCTGGCTGGCACCGGTTGCGGCAAGCTCGGGTTGGGAGTTGTATCATATTATGGATCAGCACAGTGCGATGCGCTTTGATCCTGAGGCCGACCTTAAGGTGGGTGATATTATCGCGTTATCCACCTCGCATCCGTGCCTGACTTTTGACAAATGGCGTAAATTAAATGTGATTGACGATAGCTACACGGTGATTGAACAGGTGGATACATGCTTTTAACAATCACTAAGCGCAGAATTTTTGGGCTGGTATTGATGGTTTTTTTAACTGCGCAGCCTTGGGTCGCGACACAAGCTTCACCTGTACAGCAAGAGCCAATAGAAACATCATTGGCGTTAATGCCTTATCCGAAAAATATAGTGCGAATGGCGGGCAGCTTAAAAATTGTCGCGCCATTGCAATTGGAAAATCCCGCTGCCGCCAGCGAACGTGTTAGCGCTGCATTAGTACGATTAAATACAATGTTATTACAGCGATCCGGGTTGAATGATACGGCGAAAGGTCCGTTAATACGATTGCGCAGTCGAGCAAAAAACTCTGCAGTTATTCAAGCCCCCGCGGCTACCCTTGAGCGCGCCGATGAGTCTTATCAGTTAACTGTAAACGAGGCCGGTATTACTGTGGTGGCCAGTACCGATTTGGCAGTGTTGCGGGCGTTAACCACGTTAATGCAGTTGGCCGGTGACAATGGTTCGGTCGAGATTCCGTTTGTGATTATCGACGATGCCCCGCGATTTACCTGGCGAGGGTTATTGTTAGATTCGGTGCGTCACTTTTTATCTGTCGAAACAATAAAACGGCAAATAGATGGGATGGCCGCGGCAAAGCTTAATGTTTTGCATTGGCATTTAACCGATGATCAAGGCTGGCGATTTGAGTCCCAAGCTTACCCTAAGCTTACGCAGCTAGCGTCCGGCGGCCAATTTTATAGTCGCGCAGAAATAAAACAGGTGGTTGCTTACGCCGAAGCACGTGGCATTTACGTTTTACCTGAAATTGATATGCCAGGGCATAGCAGTGCTATTGCTGTAGCGTATCCAGAGCTTATGTCTGCGCCTGGCCCTTACTTGCCAGAAGATCGCTGGGGGGTGCACAAACCGTTGCTTAACCCTGCCAATGAAGCTGTATACATATTTGCCAGCGCGATCTTCCAAGAGGTCGCAGAGTTGTTTCCGTTTCCTTATGTACATATCGGTGGCGATGAAATAGATCCGGAGCACTGGCATAACAATAGCGACATTCAAGCATTTATGGCGACAAAGCAATTGCCCGACACCCACGCCTTGCATACGTATTTTAATAGCCGCTTGGCGGCTATGCTCGCCCAGCTGGATCGCACCATGGTTGGCTGGGATGAGGTGCTGCACAGTGATTTAGCGAAAGGTACCGTGGTGCAAAGTTGGCAGGGGCCAGATGCCTTAGCGCGGGCGGTTAATGCTGGCTTTCCGGCCTTGCTCTCTACAGGTTTTTATCTCGATCAGCCGCAAAGCTCGGCTTATCATTACCGGGTGATGTTGCAGCCCGAAGCCTTAAATATTAAAACTAACGCAGATGGTGACGAGCCCTGGCGCAGTTGGCGTTTTGTTATGCCGCGTAAACGGGGCAGTGCCGTGAGCGGAACATTAAGCGTGATCGGGGGCGGTGACACCCTGCGAGGGTTTGTTGATTTTAATGGTAAGTCGCGCGCAGACGTTAGTCATTTAACATGGCAAGATGATCAAGTTGGCTTCTTTTTAGATACTTGGATGGGACCCGTGCAGGCGCATCTGAAAATTGCTGGCGATACCATTAGCGGCCCAGTGTTAGTTGCAAACGCCCCTTATGAGTTGAGCGGAAAGTTAATTGCCAGCAATGAGCTTGTGGGTACGACCCTGCCGCTAGCAATTAGTAAAGATATTATCGCCGAGCAAAATATGTCTTTGGTGCTGGGTGGTGAGGCGGCCTTGTGGGGCGAAATGGTTGATGAGCACAATATTGATGTTCGTCTTTGGCCGCGTGCTTTTGCGGTGGCCGAACGGTTGTGGTCTAGTCGTGAATTACGCGATAGCGAATTTATGCATCAGCGGTTAGATGTTGTATCTCGGTGGGCCGAGCGCGTCGTTGGCTTACGGCATATTGCTCAGCAAGTCGAAGCGCTGGCAAGGCTGCCCGCTTCACAGCGTAAATTAGCTCTGATGTTAAGCAGTGCGTTGGAGCCGGCACAGTATTACCATCGGCATCATGAAAAGTCCGTTAGTGCTAGCTATTCACGACGTGATACTTTAGATAATTTCGTCGATACGTTGCCCGCAGAAAGTCGCGCAGCACAAAAGTTTTCCGCTAACCTTAAGCGTTGGCGAGTTAGCCGCAAAGATACCGCTGCACTTGTAGCCGCCATTGAGCAGTTAACCAAGTGGCAGCAAGCCGCTCAACTATTAGCGGATGAACTGCAGCGCCACGATCCAGCGGATTTGTTGCCAATTTGCAAGTCAGTGCAACAGGTTAGCACTTGGGGGTTGCGCTGGTTGGCCGCAGAGGCTGACGCAACACCGCTTACGAAACATGAATTAGAAAAAGCACAGGCAGAGCTGAAATCTGCCATGCAGATTCAACAAGAGATGATCGTAGCACCGGCCCATATTCTTTTTAATATGTTAGTCGAGTAAGTTGCAAAAAGATGTCGTATTGTTTGGGGCTTGGTACTTTATGTTTTTATCCCAGTCATAATTGGGGTAATAACTGCTAATTAGAATGTTGTAAAAGGCCGAAGTATGAAAAAAATACTATTGTTTAATTTTTTTATTGCAAGTGTTTTGGCGTTGCGTGTAAGCGCCTCTGTACCGCCGATTAGTGAGACTGAAGATTGGTTGGCCGAAAATACTTTTACCGCAGGGATAGAGGGGCCGGCGGTAGACCGCGCGGGCAATTTATACGCGGTAAACATCGAGCGGCAAGGCACGATTGGACTTGTCTCGGCTAAAAATACCGCTGAGGTATTTGTCGAGCTAAGCGGCACTAGTGTGGCCAACGCGATTCGCTTTGATGCAGCAGGCGATATGCTGCTTGCCGATTATGTTAATCATAATATTTTAAAAATAAAAATGGCCGACAAAAGCATCAGTGTCTTGGCGCATAACGATAAAATGAATCAGCCTAACGATATTGTGGTGGCTGACGGCGGTATTATTTATGCCAGTGACCCTAACTGGGATGACAATAGTGGCCAGCTTTGGCGTATAAACACTGACGGCACGAGCGACTTGCTTGAGACCGCTATGGGCACCACTAATGGTATTGAGCTAAGTCCTGATGGTCGTGCGTTATACGTGAATGAAAGCGTGCAACGTAATATTTGGCGCTATGATGTAGCCGCCGATGGCAGCATTACCAATAAACAGTTGTTTTTTAAGTTCGCTGACTTTGGTATGGATGGCATGAGTGTCGATATTGCTGGAAACGTGTATGTTGCGCGTTATGGGGCTGGCCGGGTGGCGGTGCTTTCGCCCCAAGGTGAACTGCTGCGCGAGGTGATTCTAACTGGTCAGCACCCCACTAATATTGCTTTTGGCGGCAAAGATGGCCGCCGCGTTTTTGTGACGATGCAAAAGCGCGGAACAGTAGAGTCATTTATTAACTCGTTACCCGGTAGTGACTGGGCTAAGTTACATGCGGCCGATAAATAATAAACTTTAACGTTAACGCGGGTTTAGTTTTACTTAGCGTGTGCGTCGAGCCGACGTTTATGTTGATTACTCATAGACATAAGCACAACTGAAGCCGGTTGCGATTTTTATAATGATTGATCGAGGGCATCAACCATTGCTGCAATGCCGTTGCCTCGAAGTTTTTTAAGCAGGGCTGCCAGCTCGTCGATTTCGGTTATCGCCACTTGGTTTTGCTCGTCTGGGTGCAGTCGGCCTTTGCTCACCATGGTGTCGACAAAGCCGCGGCTGGTGCCCAAGCGTGCAGCGCACTCGTTAAGACTTAGGTTTTTGCTCATACTTGTTCCGTTACCAAGTTTTAGGTGTGATGTTTGTGCCATAATAACGTTTTTAGCGCGCAGGCGTCGGTTAAAAACTGGATAAGACACTATGACTAAAGGCATCTTGTATACTGTATCGGCCCCGTCTGGCGCCGGTAAAACCAGCTTGGTTCACGCTCTGGTGGAGTCTAACCCAGAGGTGTGTGTGTCGGTGTCTCACACCACTCGGGTTAAGCGCCCTGGCGAGGTGGATGGTGCTGACTACCATTTTACCAGCCATGAGCAATTTGAGCAGATGCTCGAGCAAAGCGCCTTTTTAGAGCATGCACGGGTCTTTGGCAACTTGTACGGCACGAGTCAACAGTGGGTCGAGCAGACCTTAAGCTCGGGCATGGATGTTATTTTAGAGATCGACTGGCAGGGCGCCGAGCAAGTGCGCCGGCTGATGCCAGATACGGTCAGCTTATTTATTTTGCCTCCTTCTCTGCCGTGTTTGCGTCAGCGTTTAACCGGCCGCGGACAAGATGACCCAGAAGTAATCGCTGCGCGGATGGAGGAGGCGATGAACGAAATATCGCATTATGTAGAAGCCGATTACTTAATTATCAACGACGACTTCACCATGGCGTTGGCACAATTTCAGGCGTTAATTACCAGTCAACATCTACGCCAGCAGTTTCAGGCGGAGCGTCACGCAGAGCTGTTAAGTGCACTGTTGGCAAAATAATTAGGTAATTGACTAGGGGCGACGCTTCCCCCGCTGGATATTTTGTGTACAATGTCGCCCCCGCGTAGCGGCTACTCTGGCTCTTAACGCGTTTGTATCGCATAATACCCTTGGCTGGGTACACAATTTGTACTTGGCCGTTCAGACTGAAAAATCGACGGAAAATTTATGGCACGTATTACTGTTGAAGATTGCTTGGATCACGTAGATAACCGCTTTGAGTTGGTTATGGTTAGCAGCAAGCGCGCACGCCAATTGGCGGTGGGCGGCAAAGAGCCTAACGTTAATCCAGAAAATGATAAGCCCACCGTGATCGCCTTGCGCGAAATCGAAGAGGGCTTTATTGATGCCAGTATTTTACTGGAGCGTGACGAGCCAGCCCCAGCACCACGGGTTGAAGAGCATCACAGCTTCGATTCGCACATTTAAATCTGCTGCGGGGTTGCCCGCTAATTTGGGAGGATTGCGTTGTTAACCATTGAGGCACTGAGCCACCGGCTTTCGTCTTATTTGGAACCCTCACAAATTGATCAGGTTAAGCGTGCCTATTATTATGCCGAGCAAGCGCATGACGGGCAGATGCGCCGCTCGGGTGAAGCTTATATTACTCACCCGTTAGCGGTTGCAGCCATCCTTAGTGGTATGCACATGGACCATCAAAGTTTGATGGCTGCCATGCTGCACGATGTTATTGAAGATACCGGCATTGCGAAAAAAGCCATCGCTAAGCAATTTGGCGATACCGTGGCCGAGCTGGTTGATGGCGTTAGCAAGCTCACCCAGATCGAGTTTGAATCACAAGCCGAAAAACAAGCCGAAAACTTTCAAAAAATGGCACTGGCCATGGCCGATGACCTGCGGGTTATTTTGGTTAAGCTGGCTGACCGTTTGCACAATATGCGTACCTTGGGCGCTATGCCGCCGCATAAAAAACGCCGTATCGCGAAAGAAACCTTAGAAATTTACGCCCCTATTGCCCATCGTTTGGGGATGAACGACTTGCGCCTGGAGCTTGAGGATCGCGGTTTTTACTCTATGTATCCACTGCGCGCAACGCGTATGCAGGCAGCACTGAAAACCGCACGCGGTAACCGTAAAGAGTTGGTCGAACAAATTCAGGCGGCCATCGAAAAGCGTTTAGGGCGTGAAATGGTAAACGCGGTGGTGATTGGCCGTGAAAAACATCTTTACAGCATTTACCAGAAAATGCGGCAAAAAAAGAAGTTTTTTAAAGAAATTATGGACGTTTACGCGTTCCGCATTATTGTTGACAGTGTCGATGCCTGTTATCGTACGTTGGGCGTAGTACACAACCAATACAAGCCGGTTGCCGGCGAGTTTAAAGATTATATCGCTATTCCTAAGGCCAACGGCTATCAGTCGTTGCACACTGTGTTGGTCGGTATGCATGGTGTGCCCATCGAGGTGCAGATCCGCACCAAGGAGATGGATGAAATGGCGAACACTGGCATCGCCGCCCACTTCTTGTATAAGTCGAGTGGTGGTGATGCCTTAAACAGCAGCCATAACCGTGCCCGTCAGTGGGTGCAAGGCTTGCTCGAGATGCAGCGCCGGGCCGGCGATTCGCTAGAGTTTATCGAAAACGTCAAGATCGATCTGTTTCCTGATGAAGTCTACGTGTTTACCCCTAAGGGTAAGATCATTGAGCTGCCACACGGTGCGACTGCCGTTGATTTTGCTTACACAGTGCACACAGATATCGGTAATTCTTGTGTCGCCTGTCGTATCAATGGCCGTTTAGCGCCATTATCGCAACCGCTGCAAAGTGGTCAAAAAATTACGATTATTACCGCCTCTGGTGCCCAGCCAAACCCCAATTGGCTTAACTTTGCGATCTCGGGCAAAGCGCGCAGTGCGATTCGTCATTACCTTAAGCATCAGCGCCATCACCACTCGGTAGCCTTAGGTAAGCGGATGCTGGGCCGCGCGTTAGCCGATATCGATTTGGATCTTGATCATTTAAGTGAAGAGCATAAGGGTAAATTACTGAGCGCTACCGGGCTCGCATCGCTCGAAGCTTTGTACGAAGAGGTCGGTTTAGGCAATCGTATTGCTTATGCGGTTGCCAAGTTATTGCACGCCGATGCCGATGTCGCCCCGCGTGGTGGGAGTATTTATTCACCATTAACGATTGATAGCTCAGATGGCGTATTGATTACCTTTGCTCGTTGCTGTCGGCCCATTCCCGGCGACCCAATTATCGGTCATATTAGCTCGGGTAAGGGCTTGGTCATTCATCAGGACGGCTGTCATAACCTTGCAGATATTCGCGATAACCCAGAGAAGACAAGTCTGGTTAGTTGGGCTCCCACGGTAACGGGTGAGTTCTTAGTGGATATCCGGGTTGAGGTTGAATCTGAGCGCGGTATTATTGCCACGTTGGCGACACGTATTACCGAGCAAGGCGGCAATATTGAGAATATTCATGTCAATGAGCGCGATGCTCATAACAGCGTGATCAATTTGTGCATTGGTGTGCAAAATCGAGTTCACCTCGCTAATATTATGCGCCGAATCCGCAATATGAGTTTTGTGATTCGAATCCAGCGCTGTAAAAACTAACGTCTCTCGACCCTTTACTCTCGTCTGCTTGCGCGACTTGCGGGCGCGTGACGCTGTGTGGAAGTTCTATTGCTACTGGCGCGTGGCGCCGTGCGTCGCTCTATGGTGCGCGGCGAACCACTGTGCGCCGAGTTGTAGTTGTCGGGTGCGCGTTTCACCGCCGGGGTAACGCGACGGCTTGTTTGCGTATTGTTGTTAGCTTTTGGTGTGTCACGTACCGCCGGTGCCGACCGTACAGTAGGGTTAGCATCGCGCTTGATGGTGCGTTCGGGTTGCGCCCGTTGCTTGACACTGCCAGCAGCACGACTTTGGCCAGCCCCGTTAAGCCTGCTGTTGCGATTGCGTAACTGACGCGACACTTGTTCGCGCTGGCGGTCGCTAATTGTCCGGGCCGCCGGTTGAGAGTGCCAAGTTCTGCGTGGTTGTACGTTGCGGCGATGGGTATTATCTTGGCGCCAGTGCCGAGTATTACGTTGGTTGTAGCCATAGCGTTGATGTGAGCCGTAATAATACGGGCGATTAGCATTGATCACGACAGTACGGTTGGGCCAATAGAAGCCGCTAAAATAAAACCAATCGCCCACCGGTGCCGATATGCCCCAGTAAAAGCCACTGCGATAACGTGGCGGGTGGGCCCAATAAACGGGCGGATAGGCTGACCAACGCCATGCTCCATACACGACCCGAGTATCGTAATAGGGGATGTAAACCACCTCCCGTCGGGTTGGTTGTATTACTATTTGTTTTTCTTCCCGCACCACCGTTTGGTGTTCCATATCCTGCAAGCTACCGTTCGCCCACGCCTGTTGGCGCAGCACTTGTACGGCATCTAATGTACGTTCTTCATCGGCCAAAAATGCCTCACCTAAAGTCTGTGTCCAAGGCAGGTCATCGCTTAATCTGGCGAGTAAGTCAGGAAAGGCCAGTAGCGCTTTAACGCTTGGGTCCCAGGGTTCGTTATCGGCTAGATTTACCGCTTGTTCGCCACTTAACTCTTGGTGCTTTTTGGCCCAGCGGTCGGCTTGAACAACCTCTAGAGGGTAGGTCGAGGCAATGAGTATGTGCGTGAGAACCGTGTCTGGATATAGCGCAATGGGTGCTAATAATTGTTGCAGCTTTTCATCGCTAACGGCATTTTGCGCACAGGCAATGGATGAGAGCAGCAATAATGCTCCAGCTAGGGTGCGTTGCAAAATAGTTTTGATGGGCGTCATGGGGAGCCTCCGGGGCCAGACAATATAGACCCTAAATGTATGTAACCGAACTTGCAGTGTAACGCGGCTGACTTAATGTTGCCTGAACGCTTTAACAATTTTAGGCGGGCTTGGCGATTAACGTTTGCTTAACCATTGTGGCTTGTAAGGCGAGTACGGAAAGTGTCAGCTAATTTTCAGTTTGGCGGGCTGCCAAACGCTGCGTCTAAAACAGCTTTTTGATTGTAAAAGGCAGAGTGCTTATTAACCAAGTCGTTACTTTTGTCACGCCCGAGACGCCTCTTTAAGTATAAATTAAGCTAAGTTTACAGCCATATTTAGTAAATTCTTTAGTGCGTCTGTTTTTTCTTCGGTATAGCTTAAGTCATTGGAATTAAAGGATTTTATATGTCCCGCTTTAAGTAAGAAAAAGTGAGACACGTCATGTTATCGATAACCGTCAAAGTGGGACGACGATTTCACTGTGCTGCGCGATATTGGCTGGGGATAGGCCGACATACGTTGGCCAGCTATAAAAATAAATGTTTTGAGGATCAGCTCCATGGTGACTAAACACAAATTTAGAAGAAATCTTATAGCCTCGGCCGTGGCTTCGTGCACACTGGCTGGAATGGCAAATTTTGCTTACGCGCAAAACGACGATGAAATGCTAGAAGAGGTGATTGTTACCGGTATTCGTGCCAGTCTCGAGCGCTCGATGGATCTCAAACGCGATGCCAGTGGTGTTGTTGATGCGATTTCGGCCGAGGATATTGGTAAGTTTCCCGATACTAACCTGGCAGAATCACTGCAGCGTATTACCGGTGTATCGATTGACCGTCGCAACGGGGAAGGTTCTAAAGTCACCGTACGTGGTTTGGGCCCCGATTTTAACTTAGTGACCTTAAATGGTCGTCAAATGCCCGGCGCAACTATAGAGGACACCGTGGCCTCAGGCTCGCGCTCGTTTGATTTTGGCAATATAGCATCAGAGAGTGTCTCTGCTGTTGAGGTGTATAAAACCTCGCGGGCCGATGTGGCGCCAGGTGGTATGGGTGCGACCATTAATATTGTCACGCCTCGCCCTCTCGATAACGATGCGCGAGCCTCTATAGGCATTAAAGGTACGTACGATGAGTCCTCTGCCAATGCTGAGATGACTCCAGAAATATCCGGTATCTATTCAGACACTTTCAATGATGGCATGTTTGGTATTGCTGTAACGGGTAGCTACCAAGAGCGTAAGGGTGGATCGGCAACCGCTCAGATCGGGACGGGCTGGCGCTCATTCCCAGGCACTGTAGTACAGGATTGGAGCGAAGGTTCTGTAGCGGGTGTCGATAATGACTGGGGTGGTATTGATTTCAATGGCAATCACCAGAACCAGCCTGCGGCTGAAGATGTGTACTCTACTCCTCAGCAAATGGGTTATGTTTTTACCGAGTTTGAGCGCAAGCGCACCAACGGTCAGCTGACCTTGCAGTTTGCCCCTACAGATGATTTAACCGCCACTTTGGACTATACCTATAGTGAGAATGAGATAGCTTCTAACTATAACGATATCGGTGGTTGGTTTAACTTTGGTGGTCAAAGCACCATCTTTAGTGATGCTGAATCGCCCGGCGTACAAACACCTCTGCTGTACTCAGAAGATATGACCGGGGCTGACTTGCCAATGGGCGTTGGTGAGCAGGCGGTATCCTACGAAAATGACTCTATCGGCTTTAATGTTGAGTGGAAGCCCATAGATCCACTGACTTTAAGCTTTGATATGCACAGCTCTACCGCTGAGGCTAAGCCAGGTAACGAGTTTGGTAACAGTGTGGGTATTGCTGTTTCTGCCTATGTGCGTGATCGTTCGACGGTCAATGTTAAAGGCGAAATGCCGGTATTGGTGTTGGATATTCTTGATGGTGCTGGAGGTTCAAGTTTGCGTCCAGAAGATCTTCAGGTATCTGGTAGCTACTTCCGCAATAGCCAGATGAAACAAGATATTGATCAAATTCAGATCGACGGTGAGTGGGAATTTAACGAATCACTGAGCATGCAATTTGGTATTGCACGTACCGAGAGTGATTACGAGTCAGCTTTCTCTAATGTTCAGCGTGAAAGCTGGGGTGGTTTAGGTGAAGCCGGTGATATGCCGTCTGACTGGTTTACCCCTGAGACAATTCTCGATCGTTTTAACGGCAACTACGGTGATACCACCGCCGATGAAATTGCCTTTTTGGGCGGCACTAATACTACCCCATTGAATGAACGCTTCTCTTTTGATTTTCATCAAATCAAAGACTTTGCCGCGGCCAATTATGATGATGGTGCCGGTACCGGCAGCTGTGCTGACGGTTCTACTTGGTATTGCGCTAAAGCACCGGATCAAATCAATAACGTCACTGAGACAACTGAATCCGCTTACGTGCAGGTTAACTTTGATACTGAAATCGCGAATATGCCGTTTGGTTTAAATGCGGGTTTACGTTATGAGTCGACCGAAGTTGAAACACCGGCCACCGCCCAAGGCTATGGTCCGATCAAGTGGGTTTCGGCTAACGAGTTCTCTATGCCCATGGTTGGCGACCCCGTTGCAGTAACCGATTCAGGTGAGTATGACTTTTTATTGCCCTCACTGGATATGAAGTTAGAAGTGGTTGAAGACGTAGTATTACGTGCATCGTACGGCCAAAGTATTGCTCGTCCAAGTTGGTTGGATGTGCGCGGTGGCACCAGCTATAGCGATGCGCCACGCATTAATGGTGCAACGGCAGGCCGAGGTTCACCAGGGTTGGAGCCATACAAGGCGGACAACATTGATTTGTCGGTTGAATGGTATTACGGCGACGCCAGCTATGTATCGGCAGGTTACTTCACCAAAGAAGTCGAAAACTTTATTGGCACGCGTGTTGTGACAGAGGAAGGACCGTTAGAGAATACGCCACACCCAGCAATGGGCAAGCGCTACAATGAAGCGGTGGCCGCAGTGGGCCGAGGTGTCGAGGATATTCGCGAGTATATTTACGCAAACTATGCTGACCCAGAAACTGCCTACATTGATGGCAGTGGCAATATTGTTATTGTGGGCATTCCCGGTGAAGATCCGAATACTCCGGTAGACATTACGGAGGTCGCCAACTCTGACAAGGTGGTTACCATCGACGGTTGGGAGCTGGCGGTTCAGCACAACTTTTGGGACACCGGCTTTGGTGTGATTGCTAACTACACCATCGTTGATGTGGATACCTCGTTCGATAACATGGTTCTTACAGAGTCACAGTTCTCTATTACTGGGGTAAGTGATACAGCCAACTTTATTGCGTTTTATGAAAAACACGGTTTTCAAGCTCGAGTAGCTTATAACTGGCGTGATTCGTTCTTGGCTTCAGGTGCGTCAGGTACGGGTAACAACCCTATTTACGTGGATGAGTATAGTCAGGTAGATGCTAATATTAGTTATGAGTTGACCGACAACTTATCTATATTCTTAGAGGGTTTGAACCTAACCGAGGAAAATGGACTCAACTATGGTCGTTCTACGGACCAAGTGTTGGGTTATTATGAAGGCTACGCACGCTACAATATTGGCGCGCGCTATACCTTTTAAGTTAATGTAAAGTTTTGGCCGAAAGGTTAATGCAACGCAGTACTGGGAAGGCCGCTAACCTGTTAGCGGCTTTTCTTGCTTGTGGTTTATGTTTGTTGCAGTAAGCCATCTGGTAATAGTTGTACGCCGCTATCGACTACGGTTTTTGTTTTAGGTCTGTAAGGTACAATTATTACCAGATTGCTATTAAAAATTATAAATAAGGAGCCATCATGGCCAATAACGTCTTGCTGAATTCTGAAAAATATAGAGCTTTAAAAGTCAAAACAGGTTATTCAGGTAGCTTGGGTGACAATGTTATGTGGGCACCTACATATCCAGCTGAATTTCGGAGTGTGCAAGCCGATTACCCTATTTTATTCCATAAAGATGCTAGCACAGGTGGTTTTTTTCCAGTGGCGCTATTTGGTTTAGAGCAAGGAGAAAACTTGTTTCTTGCAGAGGGGGACGTATGGAACGCCACCTATGTGCCCTTAATAATACAGCGTATTCCTTTCTCTATTGGTTTATATGGCGAAGAAAAAAAGCGTTTAATCAATATTGATCTTGATCATCCTAAAGTGAGTGAAACTGATGGCGTAAGGCTATTTGAGGAGCACGGTGCTCCGACAGAATATCTAGAGCGTATCTCGGGAATGCTTGAAGCTATCCATGTGTGGAATGACCACAATAAAAAATTTACAGAAATGTTGCATGACTTTGACTTGCTTGAGCCGGTAACCATTGATATGACCTTAGATAATGGCACACAAGGTCAGTTGATGGGTTTTTATACGATACATGAAGATAAGCTAAAAACGCTCGATTCAGAAAAGCTTAAAGAGTTACATAAAAAAGAATTCTTAGAGCCAATCTATATGGTGCTTGCATCACTCATTAATATACAAAAGTTAATCGAGCGTAAATCAAAACGCGCTCGATAACCTAGTTGATATAGATCGTTTTAAACGGAGCTAATTGTTTTTGCACTCTTTTAGTCACAGCTTAACAATCAAGAGTAGCGTTTACCCGAGATATTAATGTAGGCCATATGTCAGATAACATAAATAAAGTTGTCATTCTTGGTGGCGGTACAGCAGGCTGGATAACCGCTGGTTTATTGGCGGCAATGCATGATTCTGAAGGGGACTCTGGAGTTGAGGTTGTCGTAATTGAGTCGCCAGATGTTTCCCCGATAGGAGTGGGTGAGGGCACTTGGCCATCGATGCGTGACACGCTAAAAAAAATAGGTGTTAGCGAGTCAGAATTTATCAGCTCTTGTAATGTTAGTTTTAAGCAAGGATCAAAATTTATAGATTGGAGCTATGGCCAAGGCGAGAGTTATTACCATCCGTTCACCCCTCCCAGTGAATATGGAGCCTTTAATTTGGCGCCCTATTGGTTGCAGAATAAAAATCATAAAAGTTTTTCCGAGACAGTGTGTGCTCAACCAGCGATTTGTGAAAGAGGTCTAGCCCCAAAGCAGATAGTCACGCCAGAATACGCTTATGTTGTTAACTATGGCTATCATTTAGATTCTTCCAAGTTCTCTAAATTCTTGCGTAATCATTGTGTTAATAAGCTTGGCGTTGGGCATAAAATTGCAAATGTTACTCATGTTGTTACTGCGGATGATGGTTATATAAATGCACTTGGATTGGATTCAGAGGGCCCAGTAGAGGGGGATTTATTTGTTGATTGTAGTGGCTTTAAGTCTTTACTTCTAGGGCAACACTATGGAGTTGAAAATAACAGTTTAAGTTCGGTGCTTATTAATGATCGAGCGTTAGCGACACAGGTCGTTCACGAAGAGGTCGATGCCGAAATTTCCTCCTGCACACTGGGGACGGCGCAAAAATCTGGCTGGATTTGGGATATCGCACTGCCTAATCGTCGTGGTATTGGCTATGTATATTCAAGCTCGCATGCAAGCTCAGCTGGTGCAGAGGCCACCGCGAAGCGCTATATTTTAAATGATAAAAGTAAGGATTTTGTCGATCAACTTGAGTTTCGGCATATAAAGTTTAATCCCGGTTACCGAAAATGTTTTTGGTACAAGAACTGTCTTGCTATAGGGTTGTCGGCAGGATTTATCGAGCCGTTAGAGGCAACCGCATTAGTATTAGTTGAAAACTCGGCGCAAATGTTGGCCAATGAGATGCCTCGTAATCGTACAGTTATGAGTGTGGTGGCACGAAGATTTAATCAACGTTTCACCCAGCATTGGGAAAAAATCACCGATTTTTTAAAGTTACATTACGTGTTAAGTCGGCGAGATGACAGTGATTACTGGAAAGATCATAGATGTAAAGATTCAGTGCCTGACTCGCTGTCAGACCTGCTGATACTGTGGGGCGCCAGATCGCCTTGGGTTTATGATGAAAGTGCAAGGGCCGAGTTGTTTCCCTCGGCCAGTTTTCAGTATGTACTTTATGGCATGCGTCCGGATGATGCTAGTCAACTCATGCTGGGAAATTATTGTTCCGATAAGGCTGGTTATGCTGAGGAAATTTTTATTAAGAACCAACTAAGAGTTAATAAGCTTATTGGTGGCCTGCAAAGCAATCGTGAGCTTCTTGAAAAAATTAAAAATGTAGGTTTGTCTCGTATTTAGTTAACTATTCTAAGGGCGTAATGATGAATAATAAAATTAAAAAAGTGGTTATTGCCGGTGGTGGTACTGCTGGCTGGATGGCTGCGGCGCTCTTATCAAAGACAATGGGGCGAACACTCGATATTGTTTTAATAGAGTCTGACGATATTCCTACCGTAGGAGTAGGCGAGGCAACAATCCCTCCGTTATTAACTTTTCATAATATTCTAGGGCTTGATGAGCGAGAGTTTATCTCTGAGGTTTCCGGTACTTTTAAGGTGGGGATTTCTTTTGAGGGTTGGCGTCAAAAAGGACATAAATATCTTCATTCTTTTGGTTACGCAGGAAAAGACTGTTGGGCCTGTAGTTTTGTTCATTTTTGGTTGTCAGGAAAAAAACGAGGTATCGATTACCCCTATGGTGATTATTGCGCTGAGATATTGGCAGCGCAGGAAGGTAAGTTTGCAGTTTTACCTAAAGGCGGTATGAATTACGCCTATCACATGGACGCGGGAAAGTACGCAAAATATTTACGTCGCTTTAGCGAAGGTTTTGGCGTAACACGTCAAGAAGGAAAAATTGTAAAAGTAAACTTAAAATCTGACTCAGGTGATATTGGCTCATTAACTCTAGCTTCAGGGGAGGTGGTTGATGGCGACTTTTTTATCGATTGCACAGGATTTAGAGCACTATTGATAGAGGGCGCGTTAAATACCGGCTTTGAGGATTGGTCGCATTGGTTGCCGTGTGATCGCGCCATGGCGGTACAAACAGAGTCGCAGGGTGATCCGGTTCCTTATACTCGTTCAATCGCTCATGATTATGGTTGGCAGTGGCGCATTCCGTTGCAAACTCGTGTCGGTAATGGCTTAGTTTATAGCAGTAAATATTTAGATGATGATTCTGCTAAAAAATTATTATTGGGAAATGTTTCTGGAAAAACACTTAATGATATAAAGCCAATTAAATTTAGAACAGGTACACGACGTAAGCACTGGAATAAAAATTGTTTGGCGCTGGGGTTGGCAAGTGGTTTTTTAGAGCCACTTGAATCTACTAGTATTCATATGGTCCAAAGAAGTTTAATACGATTTATGCAGCTTTTTCCTTCGCAGGGTGTGCAGCAGTCGGATGTTGAAGAGTTTAATCGGCAAAACTCTTATGAGGTTGCTCGTACACGGGATTTTATTATTTTACATTATAAAGTTACCGAACGAGATGATACTGATTTTTGGCGTTATTGTAAAAATATGAATATTCCAGAAACACTGCAACAAAAGATAGATTTATTTAGTGATACAGGAAAGGTATTTAAAATCAATAATGAGCTGTTTGGTGAGGAGTCTTGGATGCAGGTTATGATGGGGCAAGGGATAATGCCAAAATCGCATCACTCAATAGCGGATGTTATGACGGATCAAGAGTTAAATGATTTTCTTTTCTCGCTCAGAAAAACTACTAGAAACAATGTGGATAAATTACCTACACATCAAGAGTTTTTGAATTTTTATAGTAAATAAATAACTATATAAAATAATTTCTATATTTAATTATATGATGGAGGGCGTATTTTTGGATTTGCCTGACTTTGGGGGTTCGGTTCTATACGTTGGTGAGGAGTGTACACCCGTTATCATATTTGATGATTTTTTTTGGTCCGCAGATAAATTGTCACATATGGCTCCAGCGGAGCATGAATTTTCAGCGCCTCCAAAAGGAGGCTACCCAGGAATTAGGGCAGCATTGCCTGAAAGTTATATCGATGAGGTGTTGCGATATATTAACCCAACCTTACGTCAAGTCTATGAAATTCCTGATGAGGTTCAGTGCTGTGGTCAATATGGGGTTTATTCTTTAGTGTGTACACCAGAAAAAAATCTCTCCGTTTTTCAGTGTGTACCTCATACCGATACCCGGCGTCAGTATTATTTTGCGATATTACATTATCTTTCTTCTGACGATCATGGTGGTACAGGTTTTTATCGACATGTTCCCACCGGTTTTGAGCGTATTTCAGAAGACCGATACTCTGAGTTTATGTCAACAGCAAAATCACATATTGATAAGTGCGGTTTGCCGCCCATTAAGTATCTTACCTCTGGCGATAACCATTTTGAGTTGATTCACACGGTGGCTTATAAAAAAGGACGTTTGTTGGTATATCCCGGTAATTTACTGCATTCAGGCCTAATCAACAACGAAGCGGATATTAACTCTAACCCAGAAACTGGTCGATTAACGGCAAATATTTTCATTGATCATAAATAGTTAGGAGAAAACTTTTAGTTAATTTGTATTTCTATCGACAAATCTAATATATATAAAATTATAACAATAATATCGAGTAAACCTATGAGTGATCGTATATTTAATATCCACGACATATTTTTGATAGTCGCCATACTAGAGGCGCTATTAATTGCTTCATATCGATGGGCCCAGCCTAGCTCTGGTAGGCGTAATAGTTACTTGTTAATAGCGTTTCTTGTTGTGGTTGTTACCGATATGGCTACTAACCTTATTATGTGGAATGAGTACTTTCCTGTCCCTCAGGTTGTTCGTGATCGGATTTTGCCCGTGGCGTTTTGTTTAAGTCATTTTGCTCGTGGGCCATTATTTTATTTTTATGTTCGATCTTTACTGTACAAAAGCGTTCCTTTTCGGCCTGTTCATTTGATTCATATGCTGCCTGCGGTTGTGGCCGTTGTTGTAGTTTTGGCAACGAACTTAATGGCTTCTGACTTACAGCAACGTTTGGGTGGTACAACCATTAGTACCTTGGCGAGTTTCTTATGGTATTCCTCTAGTGCACTTTCTGTAGCCTATGTTGTTTGGTCAATTACTACACTGTACCTTTATATGCATCGAGCAAAACAACATATGTCAGATTTTTCAGGTTCTGAAGTCATTTTGATGGTTGTGCTTAGCTCATGTTTTATAATCAGTTGGGGTTGGTCTATCGTTGTAGTGATTAGTGCGGATTTAGTTGGAGGTGTGTTTGCCGATGCCGTGGGAACATCACATAATTTTATTCGCTTCGCTTTAATGAATGCGCTTATATTTTTTATTCTTATTTATACCGGACGTTTGGTTAGTTTAGAGCCGGAAGCGCCGACCCAAGAAGATCACGTGGCAACTGATAGCGTATTGCAAGCGATACAGCAAGGTATTAATACCAAACAGCTCCATTTACAACCGAGTATCAATATTGATCAATTTTCTGAAAACATAGGATTACCCGTTCGTGTCGTCTCTCATGCGATTAATAGACATTTAGGGACTCGATTTTTTGAACTTATCAATTCGCATCGTATTGAAGAGGCAAAACGCTTGTTGGCAGACCCAACGGCTAATGACATGACTATTTTGGATGTGTTATTAGCATCAGGTTTCAATAATAAGTCATCTTTCCATCGGTTTTTTAATCGTTTGGTAGGAACTTCTCCAAGTGATTTTCGCCGTTGCGCACAGCGTGCTACCGCCAAGTAAACTCAATTTTTTAGTTTGCCTGTCTATGTGTACGGGTATCGTCAAGCCCTCCGCTTGCCAAGGAGATTTTATTTGAAGCTATTCTCCAGCTATTGCTTATGAGCTGTTGAATACAAGGGAGTCCCACTTTTACGATAAAAGTGGTTAGGTTGCCGCGAGTAACGGGCTGCGTATGTATTGCTGGGAAAGCAAGGTTCCCATGTTGATGATTTTTTAAAGGTGGGACGAAAGTGTTGCAGTGGGGTGTCAATCTAGAGGGGTACGAGTAAAAGGGCAGCCGGTATTCCGGTTTTTACTCGTATTCGGCCGGCGGCAAGTCAGGTGGTCTCCGGTATGAGATTTGGCTATATGCGAATATTCCAAGCTCTCTTCATGTGATTGCCCCTTCTTTGGAGGGGCCTTTTTAATTCCCTCTCTGTTTACCCCCTTTTGCTCTGATACTTGTGTCTAGGATATCCGTATTTTTATCATCTTTTTTGATAAAAATATCGCCCGAACTATGGCGTAGGGTGAAAACTCGACAACGCTTTATGTTTGCGAGTTAGAGTAGATAAACGCAGGTTGAAGCGTTACCGGCCCTGTTGCTAGCTGGCTTTGCTGTCTTGAGTGGCTTGTTTGCGGTACTCGGACGGTGACATGCCAACGAGGCGCTTAAAGAAGCGATGAAATGCCGACTTACTGTTAAAGCCTGCTTGTAGCAGGATGTCTAAGATCGTCATGTCCTTGAGGCTGGGGTCTGCCAGTAATCGTTTCGCTTCGTTGACTCGATAAGAATTCATAAACTCAAAAAAGTTAGTGCCAAAGTGTTTGTTGATCACGCCGGATACGTCTCGTACTGGAAGGTCAATCCGGGTCGAAAATTCCTCTATGTTTAGGTTTTGCTCTAAAAATAGCTTTTGATCTGCCATCCCCGATTTAACTTTCTGGATGGCACTTTCGTCGGGCCGATCATCGATGGGGACTTTAATGGTCTCGGCAGGCTTTGTGGTTTGTACGCTGTGGGCATAGGCTAGGCTGTAGGTAAACAAGCCGTTAATCAATATAAAAATAAAATAGTTTTCCGATATCCCGAGCCAATCAGAGAGCTTAGGGGGTAAAAACTGCGCACTGATATGTACAAAAATTGAAAATGCCCAGCTGAAGGTGAAGCTGATAGTGAGTATAGATAGCCAGCTTGGTTCGCTTGCAGGAATCGACGAATACTGTTCCTTTAGTTTGCTGTAATAACGGCTAATTATGTAAACCGCCGCGATACCATAAATGAACGGCATGATCTTGGACGTGTGCCACAGATAATTGACAATTTGTTGCGACGTTGCTGTGGCTGTAGCGCTACGCCAGCGTATGTCATCACTGTCGATGGAGAAAAAAGCTAAACACAGCCAGGCGGCGGCTATGGGAGCCAGATGGGCTAGATACTTTCGTTTCAACGAGAATGAGTGCTGGGTTAGCGATAATACATAAAAAAACAATATTGGCCCTTTGGCTAATACGGCAAAAAATAGTAGGTACGGAACAATATGTGAATCAAAAAATGTACCGATATGAACAGCGTCGTTCCACAGTACTAAAATGCACATAGATTGAGCGCTGGTGATCAGTAAAAAACTAATAAGCAGGGTGCTGGCTAAGTGTTTAGTGGTGACAGGCAGTGCCCACTGAAATAGTGCTAGCAGTACACACACGGTCATCGTCATTAACAGCACGACGTCGTGAATATTAAAAATATAAGTATCCATGCTGTGGGCGGCTTTTTTTAATGAGTGTGATGTCTGGTGGCGAGCTATTTTTTATAATTGGCATAGTATATGTGAACTGGCGATGATCGCAACGGCTATTGCGCGGCATGCCCCTGCATTAAGACTATGTCCACTTATAGTGTGATTAATACAACATTTGTAGCTGTGCGATGTGGCATAAAGTAGCTTACGCCCGCGACTCTAAACAATCGCTGTGTATTAGAGCAAAACGCTTGTGCCCGAAATTATTTACTGAAGCCATGGCTGTGCTGCGAACGAGCAATATGGCAACACTCCACCTTTATAAACTGTGGCGGGTATTATAGCTTTTTTAAGTTTAGCTCTAGGTAACTGATCAGACGCTGCACCTTGGGCGACAGGCGTCGATTGGGAGGATAAAGCGCCCAAATCCCCTCTCGCGCCGGTGCGTAGCGGTGCAGCAGCTCTATTAATTGCCCGGTAGCCAGGGCCTGTTGTAGATAATAATCGGGCAGTTGCACGACTCCCAAGCCATTGCGGGCGGCGTCTCGCAGAGCGGGGCCGTTGTTGCAGCGCAAGTTCCCTTTGACTGGTACCGTAAAAGCTCGGCCAGCTTCGCTAAAGCGCCAAACATCTAAGGTGCCCAGCAGGCAGTTGTGTGTGCTTAGCTCGGCGGGTGTGTGTGGTTGGCCGTGTTGGGCTAAGTACTCGGGTGAAGCACACACAATCGGTTGGCGTTCGGCCAGCTTTTTGGCAATCAGTTGTTCGTTCTTGAGCGGCCCGAGGCGTATTGCCAGATCTATACTCTCGTCGATTAAGTCTAAGCGTTGATTACTCAAATTAAGATCAATGGTAAGTCCTGGATGAGCTTGCGCAAAAGCGCTGACCAGTGGGGCGACATACTTCTCGCCAAACGACACAGGTGCGGTTACCCGTAAGTGACCGGTAGGTGTGTGCTGCAAATTGGCTAATTCACTGTCTGCAGCGGTTAAAGCATCCAAAATTTGCCGACAGTGTTGGTAATAAATTCGCCCCTCTTCTGTAAGGCTTACTTTGCGTGTGGTGCGCTGCAGTAAGCTGGTTCCCATTCGTTGCTCACGAGCTTTAATCCGCCGGCTGACATGCGCCACAGAGCTGCCTAAGCGCTCGGCGGCACGGGTAAAACTGCCGGTTTCGGCGACAGCGATAAACTCGTTAATTCCTTCCCAGTCGGCCATAAGCGCTTCAATTGTTACCGTATGATAATAAAGTTTTGTGCATTATCATGATTATTAACTGTGAGTGGGTCAATACAATAACGAAAATCTTTTAAGGAGAACACTTATGATCAAATCTCGTGCAGCCGTGGCCTGGGGCCCCGGTAAACCTCTTAGCATTGAAGTTGTGGATGTTATGCCGCCACAGGCCGGCGAAGTCTTAATTCGTGTGGTTGCCAGTGGGGTCTGTCATACCGATGCGTTTACCTTGTCGGGCGATGACCCAGAGGGCAACTGGCCGGCCATTTTGGGTCACGAAGGTGGCGGTATTGTCGAACAAGTCGGCGAAGGTGTGACCAGCGTGCAGGTGGGGGACCATGTGATTCCACTCTATACCCCCGAGTGCGGCGAATGTAAGTTTTGTTTGTCGGGCAAAACTAACCTGTGTCAGCAAATACGTGAAACCCAAGGTAAAGGCTTAATGCCCGATGGCACTACCCGCTTTTATAAAGATGGTGAACCCATTTATCACTACATGGGTTGCTCGACCTTTTCGGAATATACCGTGCTGCCCGAGATCTCCTTGGCAAAAGTGAATAAATCGGCTCCGCTTGAAGAGGTGTGTTTGTTGGGCTGTGGTGTCACCACGGGCATGGGCGCGGTACTTAATACTGCCAAAGTTGCTAAAGGCGATACTGTGGCCATTTTTGGTTTAGGTGGTATTGGTCTGTCGGCTATTATCGGCGCCACTATGGCGGGTGCGGGACGCATTATTGCTATTGATCTTAATGAGCGAAAATTTGAGCTGGCAAAAAAGCTCGGAGCCACCGATTGCATCAACCCTAAAGATTACGATAAGCCGATCCAGGAGGTGATTGTCGAATTAACCGACGGCGGGGTAGATTATTCGTTTGAGTGTATTGGCAATGTGAATGTTATGCGCTCGGCACTTGAGTGTTGTCACAAAGGCTGGGGCGAGTCGGTGATTATAGGTGTCGCCGGTGCGGGACAAGAAATCAGCACTCGACCTTTTCAATTGGTTACCGGGCGCGTATGGCGCGGCACTGCATTTGGCGGCGTTAAAGGTCGTACTGAGTTGCCCGGAATCGTTGATGATTACCTCGCAGGAAAATTTAAGCTAGATGACTTTATTACCCATACCATGGGTTTAGAAGATATTAATAAGGCGTTTGATTTAATGCACTCAGGTGAGTCGATTCGCAGTGTGATTCACTTTAACAAGTAATAGGTGGTGTATGAATCTTGAGCTGTTAAACAGTAATAAAAGTTTTGGCGGTTGGCATAAACAATACCGACACGACTCATCGGTACTCAAGTGCTCGATGCGCTTCGCAATTTTTTTGCCGCCGATAACCTCTGATGGCGCGAAGGTGCCGGTGCTCTATTGGTTGTCGGGTTTAACTTGCAGTGATGAAAATTTTATGCAAAAAGCCGGTGCGTTTCGCGCTGCGGCTGAGCTAGGGATTGCTATTGTCGCTCCAGATACCAGTCCGCGCGGTGAGAACGTGGCAGATGATCCGGATGGTGCTTACGACCTTGGTTTGGGCGCGGGCTTTTATGTCAATGCAACACAAGCGCCGTGGGCGGAACATTATCAAATGTACGACTATGTGTTGCAGGAGTTGCCAGAGTTGATCGAGCAGTATTTCCCGGTAACCGCGCAGCGCTCTATTAGCGGTCACTCTATGGGCGGACATGGCGCGCTGATGTTGGCACTTAAAAACCCCGAGCGTTATCGCAGTGTTAGCGCCTTTAGTCCGATTGCCAATCCGGTGAATTGTCCCTGGGGGCAAAAAGCTTTTAAAGCGTATTTGGGTGAAAACCGCGATACATGGCAAGCATTTGATGCCAGTGAGCTAATGGCGCAAGGTGGTTCTTTGCCTGCACTGGTTGATCAGGGAGAGGCAGATGATTTTTTAACTGAGCAATTAAAGCCTGAGTCATTAACGGCGGCGGCAGATAAAAGCGGATACCCACTGACGCTTAGATTGCAGCCGGGTTATGATCATAGCTATTATTTTATTGCGAGCTTTATCGCCGATCATCTGCAGTTTCATGCGCAATACCTGCAGCACGAAAACGATCAGTCGGTATAGTATTGTCGCGAGCTGAACACTAGGTTATTCAATGGTGTCAAGTTCGGTGGGCAGTGGTCGAACGCAGTTTCGGCCACTGTCTTTGGCTTGATAAAGGGCTTGGTCAGCGCGTTTAATCCAATGGTTCCAAGTTTCTTTAGGTTGATGCTCAGCGCAACCGAACGAGGCCGTAAGTGATGGGGTTTGTTCAGTAAAGAACTTTTCGATTTCTAAGCGTAGGCTCTCGGCTACTCGAATAGCCCCGGCCATATCAGTTTTATGAAGCAGTAATAAAAATTCTTCTCCGCCATAGCGGTAGACTTCATCGTTGTTAGCTCGTAGTCTTCCGTGAATTATATTGGCCACCTTTTGTAGTACCACATCACCTTGATTGTGGCCGTAGGTGTCGTTGATCTCTTTAAAATTATCCAAATCGACTAAGACCACCGAGCCACTAAAAACAGCAGTTTGGTCAATAGTCTTTGTCTCTAGGTATTGGCTCAGCTTGCGACGATTACCTATTCCCGTGAGTGGATCTATAGTGGCTTGTTGTTGTAATTGTTGACGTTGATCTTCTGCCCTCCATGAAAACACCCAAGCGAAAATATTCACTAATAATAACGTGACCATTAGCTCAAAAAATTCTAAGGAATCTTTAAAGTGATTTGTGAGAGGGGTTAGCGCAGCGAGTGCGGCAAGGTTAATAATTCCAGCGTAGCGCGCCGGAAGAATAAAGAAATTGGCGATAGAGATTGGGTAGACCCAATAAATCAATGTGTTGGGTTGTAGGTGTACCATGATCACGCCGACTGAGGTATAAAATACAGATAAAATAATACTGGCTAACTTTATCCGGCCGGTGCGTAACGCCAGAATCAAAATTATGATCATCCCGACAACGATGCCGCTATCGAGGGCAGCAAGTAACCATTCATGCGACACGGCCCTGACTACAGCAAAAGGGGCAATTGCAATAATCGCACAGCTGCACAGGATGATAACCATGACGAGCTGAAAGTGTTCTCGAAGTATTTTATGCATTATAGAGAATGGTTGCCTCTAGGCGTTAATGAGCCGGGCTGATAACTCTGTAATAATAAAAACGCTTGGCGTATCAAGAAAGCGCCGAGTTATTGTTAGGTATTGAAAACCAGATACGGCTTGAATGAAAGGTTGGATTAGTTTAGCCGTACCACATACTCAACATAGCAACATGTTGTAAGTTTCGCAATATTTTCTGCCATTTTAATGCTGTTAATGGCCTAGTGATAATGAGTCGCAAAGAGCAGCAGAACTGCCCTTTGGTGATGATTAGGTTAAGCTCTAAGTAAGGCAGAGATTATGGGGTGATTTTGAAAATTACATTGATACGCTTGTTCAAGGTGATGGTTTGAGGGGCAAATAAATCAAACGAGCGGCCCCGGTCTGCAGTCATCGATAAAGCTCCGTATTTCTCGGCACTAACCCCAAAGCGCGCCATAACGTTGTCAAAACCGGCATCTTCAGTGATGGCGTAAACCGATTTGATTTTGGTGTCGAGTGCGGCGGCTAAATTATTGGCTCGTCCACGGGCATCTGCACCCGCCTTGGCCACCAACGAGGTCATTACCTCTTCGCGGTTAGAGACGTCGAAGCTAGCGTTTAGACCGGTAGTGTTGTCCATTCGCATAAGTTGATTCATGATCTTTTCGTAAGTATCTAGGCCGTTAATGGTTAAGGTAAAACGTTGCGTCACCTCGTAGCCGATGATCTCCATATTGCCATTCATGTTTTCGCGGTTGCGACGAACCTGCTTGTCGATGGCGTAAGATTCAATTTGTTCGTGGGTTAGATCATGCTCTTTTGCCAGCGTGACTACCTCGGCGCCGCGCTCGGCCACGGTATTCATAGCAAGTTCGGCGCTTTTGTTAAATTCCATAATCTGAAAGTTGACGGTTACAGTATCGGGTGCGACTTCGATCTCGGCTTCGCCCGTTACGGTAATAAATGGAAACTCGGGTATAGATTGTGCGGATGCCGTAAGGCTTAAAACCAGTAAAGCGGTGATGCTGAAGATGTGTTGTAGTCGTGTCATAACAAGCTCCTGTTTATCGTGTGGTTTGGACGCCGTTGTTGCGGGCGAGTTCCTGAGGTATAGGGCGGCGTTAGTGAGGCTTTTTATTGCCCCGGTGTGGGGACATTTTGATGCGACACCTGTTGCTCCGATATTTTATCGCGGGCTAATTCTAGTTCATTAGCATCGGCGGTAGGGCTGTTCTGCTCATGTTGTCGGCGCGGGGTATAGGCCAGCTCGGTGAACAGTGCAAAATGATCAGAACCAAAAGGTTTTAAACGCTGCATATTAATTAACGTGAAGTGGTCGGAATGAAACACATGATCCAGTGGCCAGCGCAGCAGCCGATACTTGGCGTGAAAGGTGTTAAACATTCCGCGGCCAATGCGCGGGTCGAGTAAACGGCTGATGCGCCGAAACGCTTTAGTGGTGCGCGACCAAGCCACATCGTTTAAATCGCCGGTGACGATTATCGGATCGCGGGCCCCCTCAAGACTGCGGGCGACCACCAGCAATTCGGCGTCGCGCTCCGATGACTCGCTGTTCTCTGTAGGGCTAGGAGGCGCGGGGTGTAAAAAATGGCAGCGAATGGTATCTCCCGAACGCAGCACCACTTGGGTATGCATTGAGGGTTTGTCATCTTCGACCAGAAACTCGATCTTGGCATCTTGCAGTGTTAGCTTTGAATACAGGTGCATCCCGTAAAGATTGTCTAAGGGGCATTTAAGTGAGTGCGGGTAATCGGCACTAAGAGAGTCGAGCTGATCTTGCCACCATTGATCGGACTCCAGTGTTACTAAAAGATCCGGCTTCAGGTGTCGAACTTGTTTCAGCAGGGCTTCGGCATTGCGATTGGGCGTGAGAACATTGGCTGTGACGATACTGATGGAGCGTTGCTGGTCTGGCTTGGTGCAGCTTTTCACCTCGCATTGATACAGTCGAGTGTAGGGCAGAATCCACCATAACTGGTAGCTAAGACAGGCCAGAGATACGACGAATAACATCAGTGCAACGGGGGTGTTAAAGTCCATAAACACGCAGAGGGCGAGTGTTAATAAAACCCACAGTACGGCAATCTGTAACCGTGGAAAATCGAGTACGCGCACCGGCCAAGCGGCGATACGTGCAAGTGGGACAAGTGTAAATAGTGTTAGCAGTGCGGTTAAAGAGACAAAAAAAGTGATCATGGTAGTTTCCTGTCGAGCCTAACGGCCGACTGTACCACAAGCCTAGATCTAAGCGTGTGTCGAAGTGTAGCTATAGAATCATTGTGATTGTTTTGGCGTCTTTGTATAACCGAAAGTAAAGATATTAAGGCTCGTTCAGTGTTGCTGCGCGCGGTTTATCTACGTTAGATGCCCCATTGCCCGTATTGCCAATCCCACATACACTCGATCTATTTGAAATCAGTGATTGATGATGGGTGAATGGCGATGAGTAAGGAGCGGGTCAATATCGTGGGCGGCGGCCCTAAAAAGGTGCTTTATACCTTAAGAACCATTAGTCGAATTGGTTTGTTGGATTCTGCTAAGGCCCTTAAAAGCCGCAATGCTTGTAAAGCCTGTGGCCTTGGTATGGGTGGCCAGCGCGGCGGTATGACCAACGAATTGGACGAGTTCCCCTCGGTTTGCAATAAAAGCATCCAGGCGCAATCGACTGATATTCAACCGCCAATTCCCAATGAATTATTTGATCACTCACTGACCGATTTTAACGAGCTGAACGATTACGAGCTAGAGCACTTGGGGCGGTTAGATACGCCGGTGTTTAAAGCGGCCGGTGAAGATCGCTACCGGCCGATATCGTGGGACGAGGCGATGACGTTGGCCGCCGATCGCTTTAAAGCAACGTCGCCTGAGCGCAGTTTCTTTTACTCCTCGGGGCGCTCCTCCAATGAGGCGGGCTTTGTCTTGCAGTTATTGGCGCGTTTGTACGGTACCAATAATGTGAATAACTGCTCTTATTATTGCCATCAGGCTACCGGTGTTGGCTTGGGCAATGTGCTTGGCAGTGGCACTGCAACTATCACCCTAGAAGATCTTGGCGGCGCCGACTTAGTGTTTGTGATTGGTGCCAATCCCGCCTCTAACCATCCGCGCTTTGTGCACCAACTTAAAAACTGTCGCGATCGCGGCGGCCAGGTGATTGTGATTAACCCTGCAAAAGAGCCGGGCCTTGTGCGCTTTGCCGTCCCTAAAAGTCCTAAGTCGATGCTGTCTGGTGGCACTTGGATCGCATCGCGCTATTTGCAGCCCAAAATTGGCTCCGACTTAGCCTTACTAAAAGGCATTGCCAAAGCACTGCTAGAAAGCGGCGCCATTAACGCCGATTTTATTGCGGCCCACACCGAAAACTTTACTGCCTACAAACAAGATATTGAGCAGACCCCTTGGAGTGTCATTACCTCGGCTAGCGGTTTAACTCAAGCCGATATTGCCGCCGTCGCCGATGACTACCGCCGTGCCGAACATGCGGTATTTGCCTGGGGCATGGGTATTACCCATCACTTAAACGGTGTGGATAATGTAGAGGCGATTGCCAATTTGGCGCTATTGCGTGGCATGTTAGGCAAGCCTTCGGCGGGTTTGTTGCCTCTGCGTGGGCACAGTAACGTACAAGGTATTGGCACCATCGGCGTAAAACCAATATTGGCCGCCGATGTGTTAGCTGCTATTGAACGCGAGTGGCAAGTAACGCTACCGGCCACTCGTGGTTTAGATACGTTGGCCTGTCTTGAGACCGCCGATGCCGGCGATATAGATTGTGCCTTGATGTTGGGCGGCAATTTATACGGCGCTACACCTAACGCAGAATTTGCCCGTCGTGCGCTTGATGCCGTGGGTTTTAAAGTGTATCTCACTACCACGCTTAATCGCGGACATGTGCGAGGCATGGAGCATAGTGAGGCGTTGATTTTACCGGTCGCGGCACGTGATGAAGAGCCAGAGCCCACTACCCAAGAGTCGATGTTTAATTATGTTCGACTCAGTGATGGCGGTATTAAGCGTCTGCGTAATGTGCGCTCGGAGGTGTCGATTCTGGCAGAGCTTGGCGAGCGCTTAATGCCCGATAGCTCGGTAAACTTTAAAGCTTTTGGTAAGCACAGCCATGTTCGTGCGGCTATTGCGGCCACTGTGCCTGGCATGCAAGAGCTGGTTGATATCGATCAAAGCTTGCAAGAATTTACCATTAGCGGCCGGATTCTGCACACCCCAACGTTTAACACAGCTAGCGGCAAAGCGGGTTTTAAAACTCATCAATTACCTCATGTGGATATTACAGAGTATCCGTATCACTTGGCCAGTATTCGCAGTGAAGGGCAGTTTAACTCTATTATCTATGAGCAATCGGACAGTTATCGTGGCACCACAACTCGTTGGTGTGTGCTAATAGGCAAAGAGGATTTAAAACGGCTTGAGCTTGCCCCCGGCGATTTAGTCTCGCTGGTGTCTGCCAGTGGGCGCATGGATTCATTAGTGGTTTACGAATTCGATTTACCCGCAGGCAGTTTATTAGCCTACTACCCCGAGGCGAATGTATTAATTGGCACTGAGCGCGATCCTCGCAGCCAAACGCCAGCGTTTAAGTCTGTACCGGTGCGTATTGAGCGGGTTAGTCAGTAACAATAGGTTAGGGTGGCTGTGCGCTTAAAGGTTATAACAGTATCGTGGGTGAGATTTTAAACCTATTCATCGGCAAGGTATTTTTATAATACCTGCGTGATGTTATACCTCTTGAGCCGCGCAGTAGCCACTGGCCCACGCCCACTGAAAGTTAAAGCCTCCGAGCCAACCGGTAACGTCTAATACCTCGCCAATAAAATACAACCCCGGCGCTTTTTTTGCTTCAAAGGTTTTGGATGACACCTCGTCGGTACTAACACCACCACGGGTAACCTCGGCGGTACGGTAACCCTCAGTGCCGGCGGGAGTGCAGCGCCAAGCGTGTAAACAGTTACTGATACGCTCTATATCGGCATTGCTAAGTTGTGCAACATTGGCCTCTAGCAAGATGGATAGTTGTTGAAATTCAAACCATGCCTGAATAAAACGTTTCGGTAAGTACTGACCCAACAGTTTGGTTAAACCGGACTTTTCGCCGTTATCGCGCCATTGTCGCAACAAGTCGCTAAGAGATTGGCTGGGTAAAAGGTCGATGATAAGCTCGTCGCCGGGGTACCAATAGTTGGATATTTGTAATACTGCCGGGCCGCTGATGCCCTTGTGAGTAAACAGTAACGCCTCGGCAAAGCGCTGTTGCCGGCACTCGATGCTAACCGGCAGCGCCACCCCGGCCAAAGCTTGCGCGAGCGTCAACAACTCACCTTTAAAGGTAAAGGGCACTAAGGCGGCTTCACGCGGTTTTATGCTTAAGCCAAACTGCTTGGCGATATCGTAACCCAGGCCGGTGGCTCCCATAGTGGGAATGGACAAGCCTCCAGTAGCGATTACCAATGACTGGCAACGCCAAGAGCCTAAGCTCGACTCTATTTGATAGCGGTATTCGTTAGCCGCTATTTTCTCGACCGCCTCGATATCGCACTGAGTGACAATATCAACGCCATATTGCTCGCACTCGGCCAGTAAAATATTAAGAATATCTTTAGCTTTGTTATCGCAAAACAACTGACCTAAGGTTTTTTCATGGTAGGCCAATTGGTATTTTTCAACTAGGGCAATAAAGTCCCACTGGTTAAAACGAGCCAGTGCTGATTTGCAAAAGTGCGAGTTGGCTGACAGGTAGTTGGCGGGCTCAATATAATAATTGGTAAAGTTACAGCGCCCACCGCCGGACATCAAAATCTTTTTGCCCACCTTGTTGGCATGATCAAGCAGCGCTACCCGTCGGCCACGGGCAGCGGCCGAGGCGGCACACATTAAGCCCGCAGCTCCCGCACCGATAATCACAACATCATAGCTTTGCATAAGGTCTATCGCTTAAAAAAGGCCATAATACGTGATCGAATACGGGATGTCTTGGTGGAGTTTTTACCAAGCTCGCCCAGGCTATGGCTGCAAAATTACAGCTCGCGCAATTTAATATCTCTAAACCAAACCTTATCGCCGTGATCTTGCAGCACAATATGCCCGCCGGGAGTTTTGCCAAACTCGGGCCACTCGCCAAACTTACTGGCCGCTATCAAGGCTTGCCACTGGCTGTTAAACATCTGCGTCTTGACCACTAGGTAGCCATTTAACCAGTGTTCGAGTTGGCCGTTGTTAATCACTAAGCGGGTACGGTTCCACTCGCCGGCAGGGTTAACGCTGACAAATCGACTTTTGATCAAGTCGTATAAATCGCCCGAGCGGTGCTTAACGATTTGACCATCCGGGTGACCGGTATTGTCCAGCAATTGATATTCGGGGCCACTTAAAAATGGGTATTCAAGTTCAGGGCGCTCTTTAACATTATAAATAATGCCGCTGTTGCCATTTTTAGCCACCTTCCACTGCAGCGATAGCTCAAAATTCTCGACCGGATTGGTGGTTAATACCAAGTCGCCGCCATCGGGTGTGGTCCAGCCGTCTTCGTCAGTATTACGGCCTGCTAGGTGTAGGGCGTTATCGTCAATAGTCCAGCGTTTGCCCAAAGACTCTCTGTTGTAATTGCGTAAATTGCTCAATGTTTTACCGTCAAACAATAATCGCCAACCGGCAGCTTTTTCAGCTGTTGTTAGACTGTTGTGGGCAACTTGGTAGTGCTGGTTAATGGTTACGGGTTTGTCTGCGGGAATGGCATTTAACGTGTACCACGCTTCCGTGGTCCATAACTCACGGTTTTGTGCGCTTACAAAAGGACGCTTAATACGAAAGTACACTAGGTGATTTTCTTTTAAGCCGTCGAGCTTAAATTGCGCGCGGGTGCGATCATCCGACAGTGAAAATGCCGCAACATTGAGTGGGCCTTTGTCGATTTTAGGGCCGCCGTATTCAGCCGTTGGCTGGTAGCGCCACTGAATTATCTCAAAATCATCGGCGCTGATATTGGCGCTCTCGGCGACCGGCTCGGTAAAGGTGATCTCAAAGCCGTCGCTGCGGGCACTGACGCTGAGCATTTCAAACGTCGACGCGCCGTTGTAAGTGAGCCGCTGTAAACCGTACCAACCTTTACCGGCGTGGCTCCAGTTGCCCGGGTTGCCGACGCCGCCGACAATCAACGAGCCATCGGGCGCCCAACCCAAGCGATTAATGCCGGCTTCTAAGCCTTGAGTAAAACGGAACACGGCGCCTTGTAGTCGGCCGTTCACCCGCTCGGCAAACACGCGCTTAATACCGCCGTGAGTTACCTCGCCGTGAATCATTTGATTTTGATAGGGGCCAAGATTCAGTGGTGCCGGCTCGCTGGGAGAGTTGCCGATTTCATCCTGCGGTAGCCACACTACCGGTAGCATTTCTGGTAAGTTGGCGGTGCCGGCAAAATCCACCGAGCGCGAGCCGTACCAAGCCCCCTCGGTTAGCTCGACAACTTTACTGGCAGGTAGCCAGTCACCTTGGTTGTCGGCGATAAACATTTTTTGATCCACACCAAAACCAATGCCGTTGGGGGTGCGCAAACCATTGGCGATAAATTCTACGGTCCCGTCGGTTTTGCTGATCTTCATCGCGCTACCACGGTTGGCCGCTTGTGGATCGGCGCTGGCACCGCCGGGCAAAATGGCCGTGGCAAGAGTGGCGTAAAAATAACCGTCTAGGTACTCCAAGCCAAAACCAAACTCGTGAAAGTTTCCGGTAACGCCCCAATCATTGGCGACTTTTTGGTATTCATCGATAATGTCATCGCCGTTGAGATCCAACAAGCGCGTTAACTCTTGTTTTTGCATCACGTAAATATCGCCATCGACAACCTTTACGCCAAGAGGTTCGGCTAAACCACGGGCAATACGTTTGACGATTATCTGCTCTGGTGGTGCGTCAAAGTTAGACACTAAATACACCGAGCCCTCTGGGTCCCAGGTAGATACCACCATGCGACCATCGTCTAAAAAGTCGATGCCACCGACCATCGGCTCAAACTCTTTAGGCCGCGCCTGATGCAGATCAAACGACGGATGCACACCGGCCACTTCGTGCCGATCACCGGGAATGGTTTTAATAATGTCCGGATCGGTAATCACCGCTTTGACTGGGCGAGCGTCATCCACGGTGGCCAATAACATAGATTCTGGCACTAGCTCAAACTCGCCGTTGGCTGGATTCTTCCATTGCAGCGAGAGCGCTGCACCGCCGGTGCCCTGAAAGAAGATAATCTCCAGCGGGTGAATGCCCGGCGCTAGCGAAATCTCGGTGTCCATCGGGTCGGGACCGTGAAAGCCCCAGTGATCAATCACCAACTCGTCATTTAAAAATAAATACGAGCCGTCATCGCTGACCAAACGCAAGGTGGTATTCAGAGGCTCGGTAAGGTTTAAGTTGGTTTTTACCTGATACGCAAAACGCTCTTTGATGGGCTCAAAAGCATCGACATCGGGTAAGTGCAATTGCGCTGTAAGAGCGGCCAGTGCCGGTGGCGTGCTCCGCAGAATGTCGACGTTGGGTTGATCGCCACTAAAGTAGTGCAGGTACACCATCGCCCCTGGGGTGTTTTCGCTCAGCGTTGGCGTCTCGGGTTTTAAGTTTATCGCGATGGCCGGCTGGCTCATTGGGCCGGTATTGCTATTGCCCGTGTCGGCCTCGGGTTTAAGCGCGAGAATATACTCAACCATCTGCGCGGCATCTTGCTCGCTCAAACTGGCATGAGGCGTCATGGGCACTTGGCCCCAATTGCCGGCACCGCCAATAATAATTTTATCGCTCAGTGTGGCAACGGCATTATCCTCATTGGCGTAGCGCGTCGCGATGCTGAGGTATGACGGCCCAACGGTTTTCACCTCGGCGTTATGGCACGCGGCGCAGTCACTGTTCTTAATCAGAGTGAGCCCTGGGTGCTCGGCACTTTCATCGGCAGGCTCAGGCTCTGCGGCGGCTGGCGGCAATGGCGGGTAGGAGAGCGTCAGAACTGTGGTGCCGTTGCTCAAACGTAACGTGTCGCCCTCAATAGTGCCGTCGCCTTTAACGTCATAGCTTTTCGGTAAAGTTAAACCGGCCAACGTGGCTTGTTGTTTACCGGTAAGGCCGCTGACCTCGAAGGTGCGGGTGAGTATTATCCCGTCGGCCGACAGCGCGTGACTGGGGGTTTCGATAATAGATACATCACCATGGCCAAACTCTAATTGGGCGCTGTCGCCATTGAGTCGATAACCTTGATAGTCGATACCGTCAGCCCAGTGGCTGGCGCCGTTTAATAAATAATTGCGAGCGGGGGTCGTCGGTTGTGGCCCGTGCTTTTGGTCATACACCGCCCCCGAGAACTCCACGCTGCCATCCCACACTTTATACAACTCACCGCCGTCGGTGTCGTAAGCGACGCTTAAGCTATCGTCTAGCCGCACCGTAAGTACGCGGGGCTTGCCGTCGAGTACCGAGCGAAATGCTGGCATTGGGCCGGTTAATTCAGTACTGGCGGTGGTATGTGGCGCTGTGTCAGGGGTGCAGGCGTTTAACGTGATCCCGCTACAGACTAAGGTCAGTAAGGTTAAACGCGTAGATAAGGTCAGCATAACGTTCTCCGAAGCTCACTCGTTATTATCGATTTTTGATTAAGGTGCAGAGTGTGCCATGACGCTGGAGATCAAAGTGGCTGAATACGTTTTCATAAGCTTATTTAAGATGTCTATTAACATATCATTACAAACGGCGCAGTAATTCGGTACCTATTAATCCGAGCAGACCGATTTGTGCAAACAGCGCCACACCATAAAAATAACTGCGCGGGCTGGGGTTTTTCTCGGTCGCGATGGCATAGTAAAGCGCCATATGAATGATACGCGCTAAGGCGTAGACCATAATAAAAATACCAAGCCAGCGTGGGTTAGCGCCGACAAACACCGCTAAGAAGGCGCTGCCAATAAACAGCGGAAAATTTTCTAGCGAGTTCATAAAGGTGCGGTTGGCGCGAAATACAAAAGAATCGTGGGATAGGTGTTCGTCCATTTTGCCCGGTACGGAACCTGACTGTTTTGCTTTACTCATGGCGGCGACAGTCGCCTGTACCAGCAAGGTTATTAGAGCGACATAAATCCAACTATAAGCAAATGTGTAATCGAGAGGCATAAAGTGTTCCTTTTGCGTTTTTTGAATAGATTATTCGCGCGAGCGCTTAATCCAGATCAGTAAGCGATTATTGGCCGGCATGGCGTGATCTTGGTGTAAGTGTAGATCATGGCGCAGGGCCGCTTGAGTGACTTCTTCGATATTGCGAATACCGCTGGCCGGATCGCGCTGGCGCAACATAGCGTCAAAGGCGCGGTTACTCTCGCTGGTAAAATCGCCGTGGTAATTAAACGGGCCATACAAGGCAAAGATACCGCCTTCGGGTAAGTTTTCGCCCACCAGCTTTAACATGTTTTGCAGCAGTGGCCAGCTGACAATATGTGCGGTGTTGGCCGAATACGCAGCATCGTACTCGCCGGGCCAGCAAGGCTCGTTTAAGTCTATGGCGATAGGCGGTTTTAAATTGGCGCTGGGCTTGGCCGCAAGCCAGGCGTTGATGCCGGCATGGTTAACGGGTAGGTCGGCGGTTTGCCAATCCAGATGCGTTAAGGTTTTGGCAAAGTGCACGGCGTGTTGCCCGGTACCGCTGCCAATTTCTAATACGGCGCTACGGTCGGCAAAGGCGTCGATTAATAGCTTAAGGATTGGAGTTTTGTTGTTTTCGCAGGCTTGTGAGTAAGGAGATACTGCTGAGGGGGTGTTAGTCATAAAATTGTGATACGCATCTAAAAACAGAGCGTTTACTTTGACGCAATAGCTTAATTAGATCAAGTTTCCACGGATATAACCGTTTACATTCTGAGGGAGCTTTTTATGTCAAATAAAGGATTGCTAGCATTTCCTACTGTTTTTATTTTCTTATGTTCATACTCGATTGCGTCAGAAACTCCGACCGAGAGGGACTTAAAAGAGGCAGAGGCAAGACTTGCAGAGCAGCAATTTGCCGAACAGTACCGTCGTCAGCATCAGGCTCAAAATCAAATCCAGCAGCCGGAATATGATGGACCTATGGAGGAGGTTTATACACAAGGGCAGCGGCCGACGACGCCATCAACATATTATCCGAATGTCGGTGATATTGTAGGGTCTTCGCAGAGTGGTCCACGAAGCTCTCAAGGGAGTGCTTCTTCTGCCCAGCCAAATAACGTCAATGACAATTCTCGTGAGTCAACAAAAAATAAAATATGTAAGGCAGAGGCGAAAAAGGCATTTAACACTTGCTATGTTGACCGTATGGAGAATACGAATATAGTGATTTCTGCCTGTTCTGTTGCCGAGTATGCGTTTGGCCGTAGCGAGTCCTGTCGCCTTCAGAATGAGCGGTGGAAAGAAAGTGCTATCTTAATTTGTAACAATGTCGAGCTTGATTATTATATTTATAATTGTCCGGAGGCATTATGAATCACTCGGAGAGTATCAATAAAAATAGGATTAAAGTTGGCAGCGTGATTGCGTTTCTAGTGCTGGCAGCGGTGTTACTTGTTTTGTGGTCAGGCCAGCTGAACGGCCTATCCTTACAGCTTGGCCTTAAGCACACGAATAAACCCGAGCCAGTGGAGCATAGTGTAGGTGTGAATGGGACAGAACAAACTCAGGAGTTTGGTCCGGTCGTTGCGGACGCGGAGGTGCGGGAAGTCGGCGAACCCATGGGTGAATTACTCAGACGGTATGAACACAGACAGGCCGAGTACGAGCAATATGTAGTGCCGTGGGAGCGACAGCACGGGTATATACCTTTAGACCAGCGATCTGTTTATGAGGGGTACTCCATCTCAACCCTTGAGGCATTAGGCGATGAGGGTGATTTGGCGGCATTATATGTACTCGCCAAAAAATTGGATGACATGGCTACTCAATCGACGGGAAATCCTGATCGATGGGAGCATTACAACAAGCGTGCTAAGGCTATTCGTGAAGAGGCAATAACCCTAGGTGCGACTGAGCCTTTGGTTAGCGCAGGGCGTATGGCAGAACGTGGAGTTAGCGGTTTATTTCGCGGTACAGATGAAGAGATTAAACCTGAATTTATTCAGGCGGCAACTTACTATTATGCAGCACTAAAGCTGGGGGATTTACGGGCGCCTCAACCTATAAAGTCTATGTATGAGGGTGAGCCTGCCATGCTTAAAAATCACTGGCCTGAAATCGATCAAAAATCTGATGACTTAGTGGCGAGTATTCGGGCCTCGCAAGTAGAGCTAGGTATCGAAACCGAGCCACAGATGCCTGAAATTGTCGAATGGAGCTATCAGTGGCTGTTGGACAACTTTGTGGAGGTTGGGCCTTAACGCTGAAAATACTCCGCGATATTTTTTCAGTGTATTATTAATTGAGAAATGTGACCCCAAGCAGTGCAAGAAATAATGACGGCTTGGGGAGGTGCCTAATACTTAACACTACAACCATAGGCGCGGGTGGCCGGCGCGGCGACAGGCTGGCCAGCCATTGCCGAATCGAGTGCCGCGACTAAGTAGTTGTGCGAGTCGGGAATCACCGCCGGGTTGGCCGAGTCGTTATCGTCGATTGCTCCGGCGTAAACGATTTTGCCTTCAGGGTTAATGACAAACATATGGGGCGTCGTTTTGGCGCCATAGTCGCGACCCATATTGCCGTCGGGATCTAACAAAAAGGCGGCACTGGCGTTTAGCGTGTGACTGCTCGCTTCGGTTATGGCTTCAGTCGGCTCTAGGTAGCCCTGCTTGCCTTTGGCCGATGAAATAACGGTTAGCCAGTTAACGTCTTGCTCGGTGTATTTTTTTTGCAGTGCTTGCATATTGCCGCTGCCGTAATGTTTGCGCACGTAGGGGCAGTCTTTATTAAACCACTCCAACACTAACCACTCACCTTTATAATCGGCCAGCGAGTGCATGTTGCCCGCCGCGTCGATTTCAGAAAAACTTGGTGCAGGCTCGCCGGGGGTGGCGACTGCAAAACTAAAGCTGGGCAAAGCCAATGCAGCGGCAAATAACAGCGGGCGGATCGGGTTACGAATGCTCATATTGGGTCTCCAAGGTTAGCTTATTCACTATCAAACAGCTTGTTGATCATGCGCTCTTGCAGCAGCTGCGGCAACAGTTGCGCCTGCTGGGCACCCGCAGGATACCAGGCGTAAACGGGTAGCGAGTTGCGCCCAAGTGCCTCTAACGCTGCGGTAATTTCTGGATCAAAGCGAGTCCAGTCGGCGCGTATCGCCAGGACATTATGCCGCGTAAATAATGCGCGGGTGTGATCGGTTTCTAACACCAGCTTTTTATTCACTTGGCAGGTAATGCACCAGGCGGCGGTGTAATCAATAAACACGGCTCGGCCTTGTGCGCGGGCCTCGGCAATAGCGGTTTTATCGTAGCTTTGCCATAGTTCACTGGTGGTTTGTGGCGCGGGTGCTTCGGCCTGCATAATCGCTGTGCCTGCGGTAACAATAGCGACAAGGGCGATGACGATGGCCAGTAATGATCGAATACGGCCAGCATCGCGCGCCAGCCATAACGTAAAGGCCAGGGCAAGCAACAGTGAGGTGCCGAGCACCCAGCCGATGTCACCCACCAGTTTACCCAGTACCCATAACAACCAAATCACTGTGGCGTACAACGGAAACGCAAACAACTGCCGCAAGGTGTCCATCCATGGGCCGGGTTTGGGTAAGCGTTTAAGCAATGCAGGTGATGCGCTTAGCAGTAAAAAAGGTGCGGCTAAGCCTGCGCCAAGCCCAATAAATATCGCCAGCGCTTGCAGCGTGGGTAATACCGCGGCCGCGCCTAATGCGGCACCCATAAAAGGCCCAGTGCAGGGCGCGGCGATAAATACTGCCAGCACGCCGGTGGCAAAGGCGCCGCCGCGCGAGCCACCGGCCAAGTTCATGAGGCGGTGGCCAAACTCAAACACGCCGCTAAACGATAATGCCATAAGCCAAAATAATACTGCCAGCGCCAATACCACCGGCGCCGATTGCAGTTGAAAACCCCAGCCGATAGCGCTGCCGCCTGCGCGTAGTATGAGCAACAGTGCGCCCAGTAAGGTAAACGTTGTCAGTACTCCGGCGCTGTACAGTAAGCCTTCGCGTATCCGCTCGGCGCGGCTTACTCCCGGTTGCATCAGGCTAAACACTTTGATGGACAACACCGGAAACACGCAGGGCATTAAATTGAGAATAACGCCGCCGGCGAAAGCCGCCAGTAACAGAAGCCACAGCGCCGAGTTGCCGGCAGCTGTTGTCGGGGGCGCTACGGGGTTGAGTGGGACACTGTCAAACTGCCAAGCGCGGCCCTCTTGGGCGATGACAAAACCACTCGTTTTTGGTGCGCTAACACCGGGCTGGGTGACAAAGCGCAGCGTATAACCCGAGTTGGTTTGGCTCACGCGGGGTTGCTGGGCGCCAAGCCAATCGCCATTTAACGGAAACACCTCTGGCGCGACGCCTTTGCCGGTGATGCTTAGGCTAGCGCTGTCAGTCGTCGCTGTCAGGGAGTTAGGTTGCCAAGGGCTATTGGCCCCCGCCTGTGGTACCCGCGCGTTAAAAGTATCAAGTAACGCTTTATCGGGCTCGGCCCATTGTGTGGTATCGGCTACTGGCCATGCCCCCTTGATTTGACCAAAACCCGGAATACAGTCGACTTTGCACACCAGCCACTCAAGGTTTACTTCCAGCTCAACGGTGCTTGCGCCCGCCTCTGGGGTGATCTCAAATAAATAAGCGACATTGCCTTGGTAGCCGAGATTGGTTAAGTGCTCGATGTTCAATCGTGTCGGAAACGGCCATTTGATGGCGCCGCTGTGAGCGCCTTTGCTGGTGATATCAAAGCGCGGTGCAGCGCCCGAGTCGCCAGCATTTTGCCAGTACACATGCCAGTGCGGATCGACCTCAAAGTAAAAGCCGACGGTTGTACTTTGGTCTGAGGCAAATTGACTGGGTACGAGTAAGCGCACCTTAACGTGATCGCCCGAAGCCTCGGTGGTGGCGCCTGCCGATTGACACGCCACACCTAGCAGCAGTGCGAATAGCATTACAGGTTTTAACCAGCGACGGATCATGAGGTTCACCCAAATAAAAACATTTAGTTATAAAAGCTGTGCTGTCATAAAACGATAACAGCTATCAATCACGATAACCTACCGCAAAAAATCAAAAACAACACGTCACCCTGCAGGATCTCGTTTGAGGCCTTGCGGCGAATGATTGACTTTACCAGCCGACGATAGGAAAAAGTATGAAACGCACCGTTTTTCGTTGTAGTGCGCTGATTGCTGCGCTAATGCTTACACTGCTTACGCATCGGGCCGCCGCCGCACCGGACGGGGTTGCCCCATATATAGAGTTACAGCGCGAACTGTTTTTGGCCGGCCTGTATTTGGCTGAGCCTGCCACCAGTGCGCAACAGGCGATTGCGCAGTACGGTTCGCGGTCGATGGAAATTCGTTTTGTCGCCGATCAGATGACGGCAGGTAAGCTGTCGCGTTTGTTTTTACAGAGCATCGCTATTAATAACTCAGTTGCGGCGCAGCGCGCCAGTGGTAAATCATTGGCGACATTTTTTAATGCCTTTAAAGGAAGCTTGCGGGCGGGGGATATTCTCGCCATTAGTGAGCGCACCGATGGCGGCGGCGTCAATGTTTACCTTAACCAGCAGCCTCTAGTGAATATAACCGACCCTAACTTTTTTAATTTGTTGTTGGCGACTTGGATTGGTTCGGTGCCGCCCAGCCGAGAATTCAAGCATGCCTTGCTGGGTAACTCGGCACCAGGGGATATCGTGCGTTATATCCAGCTATCAACGGCAGAAGATCGTTTGAGCTTGGTGGAGCAATGGCAAAACCCAGCTCCAGTGGTTGCGAATACGGCTGAGCCTATTCAGGCTCCGGCGCAGCAGTCTGTATCAACGGTTCCGACGCAAGCGGCATCTAGTGTTGCCAGCGAGCAAGCCGAGCGGCAGTTAAGCATTGCGGCAATACCCGAGCCTGTAGCCGATGCCGCTAAGCCTGCGCCGCCCACACCTGTTGCGGCAAACCCTCTTGCCATAGAGTCCGAGCTTGAAGATGAGGCGGTGGAGTTAGGCGTAGCCTCGATAGCCTCTAACCCGCTATTGGCTGAGGCGAGCCAAAGCATGGCGCTCAGTGCAAGCCCAGAGCCAGAAGAGGATTTACCCGATTTTTCGGTGCAATCGCTTGAGCTATTACAAGATTACACCGCGCAGCTGGTGGCGCTGACCCACGCAGAGATCAAATACCCACGCCGCGCCATGAAGTTGCAGCAAACGGGCAGTGTGCGGATGGCGGTGGTGTTGGGCAGCAAAGGAGCAGTGCTTGAAGTGCAGCCGCTGTTGGAGTCGGGCTATAAACAGCTGGATGATGCGGTGCGTCGCGCCATAGAAAACGCGGCCCCTTACCCGGCGATTCCCGCAGGCTTAATGACCGAACATTTTGAGTTTGTCTTTCCCATTACCTTTATGTTGGAGCATTCTTAATAGCGGTTTGGGTAGGTAGCTATAGAGGAGCTGGTCTATACTCAGGCTATGTAATACCCAATCTGAGTAAATTATGGCTAATAACAGCACTTTGCTGCTTATCTTAGCGCAGGTTCTGGTGGTTGCCGTTATTGCCGCCATTTTTCTGGGACTGCTGCTGTGGCGTGTACGCCGCCGTTACCGGCGGCTGCTTAGCGTCTATGCCACGCTCAAGCGCGAGGTGGATCAAGGCGATAGCGCATCGGCGGAACACTCTGCTACTGACCCGTCATCGGCGGTGCGAATCGATTGGCCCACCCTAGAGGCCGATGCGCTGGCTCGTTATCAAGCCTTTGCTCAGAAAACCTTGGGTGATTACAGCGTTGACGATCCCTTTAGCGCACGCATTGCCTCGATCCGCTATCACTACCTACAGGCTGAGCAGCAAGCCGAAAGTTCACATACAGAGCATGAGCGCTGGCAACTGCTAGAGAAAGCGTTGTCCAAGCTGGTCAGTATTATCGTCAGTAGTGGCAAACCATTAGAGGCTCACGACGCGGATAAAATCTCACTGCTGCGCGAGCGCATGAAAGCCTTAAAAAACGTTGAAAAAAGCAACGCCGATCTGCGTGGGCAAAACCAGCGCTACGATGATGAGCTTAAAAGACTGCGTCAGTACTATCAAAAATATCGCGCAATACTGGCCGAGGCCGGTGCTCCTAGTATTGATGAAGGTGCAACGGCGCACAGTAATAACGCCACAATAGGCTTAAACGAAGCCCATGAGAATCAGCGCCAATTAGTTGATGATATGCATGGCCATATAAACAGTGAACCGCATAAAACGATCTATCAAACTCGCGAGGGTGTGCACGAACAGGTAGATGAGCTAAAAGCCGGCGTGACAGATTACGATAAAAATCTAGCAAAATTACACCAATCATTGCACCAAAACTCAGAGCTAGACAAGCTGACAGTAATAGAAAGCCTGCGAGGCAATAACCATCGACAACGTAATACCATTACTAACTTATACCAAGAGCTAAACGAGCTACGACATTCACTTAATGATAAGTCGAGTGATAAAAACGAACAGACAAAATCGTTAGAGCGAATGTTAAATGAGTGCGAAAGCTGCATTGCTACTTTGGAAAGCGAGGTGGCTTATTTGCAAGAAGCCCTTGAGCAGAGTGAGGCCGAGGCAGAAAAAAATGCCAACTTGCAGCCGGATGACGGCATAGTGCTGGCCGAAGTGTTGTTAGATTTTTCGAAGAAAGTGGTTGAAAATACCAATCCAGATGAGGTGTTGGCAGAGGTGGCCGATACTTTTGCGCAATTAAATTTACCTTATATGATAGGGATAACTTTTGCTGGCAAGACGGATTTTAGCGGCTCGGCCAATTTAGATAATGCATTGCTGCGAAAAAAGCTAGCTGATATCTCCGGCTCTAGCTTTCAAGAGCGCAATACCGAAGGGCTATTTTTTTCGCGACCTTGTTTGCAGGTGTTTATCCCCGAAGAGGCACTGGTCGATTTTGATTTTAAAGAGTTGACGCATGTTTTAGAGGTAATGCATACACTGGTTAAACTGCAGTTGCAGCAACATTTAGTGCGTAAAAAATTAGCGGGGCAAAAGAGAAAAGTGTCATTGTTAGCCGACCAAATACGTACTGGGGTTGCTAATATTGATATTCAGTACGCGTATCAAACCGAAGAAGTTAAAAATATTGTGGCATCTTTTCTGGGCGAACTTGAAGAGTTGTTGCCGGGATTGGGCTTAGATGACGAGATACATGCAGTATACAAAAATATATTGGATGAGACGCAGCAGCGGTTTGCGTTGTTACACGAAGCCGGTTCGAGTATCGATAATGAATTTTCGCGCCTGTCGGTTTCACTGGATGAATTACTGCAGCAATAATGACAGCACAGAGTTGTTGGGGGCGAGCTAGATCGTTTAAAACTATTTATTTAAACGATCTAGCGTCAGAGGCCTAATAAAAAGTAGCGTTATTAAAACAGTACCCGGCAGCGAATGGTGCCTTCAATATTACGCAGCTCATCTAATGCTGTTTCACTGTAAGGCGAGTGAACATCCAGCACCACGTAACCCACTTTGTCGTTCGTTTGTAGGTATTGCGACGATATATTGATGTTGTTGTTGGAGAACACCTGGTTAATCGCCGACAGTACGCCCGGTACGTTAGCGTGTACATGCAGTAAACGATGGGCGTGCGGGTGCTCGGGCAGCGCCACCTCGGGGAAATTGACCGAAGTGGTCGTGGTGCCGTTATCGGAGTAGCGCACTAACTTCTCGGCAACTTCAACGCCAATGTTTTCTTGTGCTTCGGCTGTCGAGCCACCAATATGCGGAGTGAGGATGACGTTATCAAGGCCGCGCAATGGGCTGATAAACTCATCGTCAGAGCCTTTAGGCTCAATCGGGAACACATCAATGGCGGCGCCGGCAATATGCTTATTTTTGACCGCGGCGGCCAAGGCGTCAATATCGATCACGGTGCCACGCGAGGCGTTAATTAAATAAGCGCCTTTTTTCATTAGCCCCAATTCGCGCTCGCCGATCATGTCTTTAGTGGCGCCAGTTTCGGGGACATGCAAACTAATAATGTCGGCTGTTTGCAGCAGTTCATCTAACGAGCGAACTTGCGTGGCGTTGCCTAGTGGTAGCTTGGCGACAACGTCGTAAAATTTAACTTTCATGCCCAGCGACTCGGCCAGTACGCTGGTTTGGCTGCCGATCGAGCCGTAGCCGATCAAGCCTAAGGTTTTACCGCGAATCTCGTAAGAGCCAACGGCCGACTTTAACCAGCCACCACGATGACAGACGAGGTTCTTCTCGGGGATGCCGCGCATCATCAAGATCGCCTCGGCGATCACCAATTCGGCTACCGAACGAGTGTTGGAGTAAGGCGCGTTAAAGACGGCGACGCCGTGCTCTTGGGCGGCCTGTAAATCAACCTGGTTGGTGCCGATGCAGAAGCAGCCAGCGGCGATAAGCTTGGGGGCATTATCCAGCACGCGACGAGTTAGTTGGGTGCGCGAGCGCAGGCCGACAAAATGAGCGTCTTTAATGCGCTCGATCAAATCGTCTTCTGACAGTGCGGTTTTTAGGTAGTCGATGTTTTGGTAGCCTGCCGCGTGCAGTGTTTCGATGGCGGACTGATGCACGCCTTCTAGTAGTAAGAACTTAATTTTGCTCTTATCCAGTGACTTCTTGCCCATAAAACAAAGACCTCAACTTACGCGTTGCCAGAGAATGAAAGGGGGATGGTTGCTCTGGCCGGCGCCGCCGTCAGAGGCGCGAATGATAGCATAAATATCAACCCTCTGGGCCAGCGGCCACGGCACAATATGGGTATTTAACGCAGGCGAATATCGCTCACCTCTATGGCAAACCCCGTGCTCAGTGGGCGGTAATGCCACTGCACATCAAGATCAAACAGTGCCATGGCATAGCTGCGCGCAGGGTCTGGGGTTTGGTATTGGGGCCGCGGATCTTGCGCCAATAGTTGGCGAAGCAGTGTGGCAAGCTCGGTGTTTAACCGCAGGCTGTGTTGCTGGCACTGGCTAACAGCATTGGCGCTAAAGCTTACGGCAAGGGTTACGGGGGCCTCGGGAGCTACTGGGTTGACGGCATTGGGCAGTGAATCGGTGTAGGGCACATAGGGCTTTACGTCTAAAATGGGCGTTCCATCCAGCAAGTCGTGGCCGCTGATGGCCAGCGTGGCGGTGGCGCCGGTAATGATCACTGCATCGAGCTTGACCACCGATAAACCAATAGGGTTGGGCCGTACCGGTGAGCGGGTGGCAAAAACCCCCAAGGTTTTATTACCGCCCAAACGTGGCGGGCGCACTCGTGGACGAAACCCAGTGGCGCGGTTGGCGTGAAACACAAACTGCAACCATAGGTGCGAGCACCCCTCTAAGCCCACAAATGCCTGAGCGTCATTATAAGGCGAATGAAATTCAACCGTTGCGCTGGCCGCAGGTGCCAAGCCGCTTTGGCGTGGAATGCCAAACTTGTCGGTAAAACAGGAGCGCACGACTCCGATAGGCTCAAACTCAAACATGACGCGTATCTGTTGCTGAATAAAGTTTGCATAGTACCCGATTGTGCCGCGTCTTACAGGTGGCCTTACTGGGTTGTGTATACTGGCGCTAAGGTGTAAATCGCCCGTTTGGTGGTGTTGATAAAGGAGAGCTTTATGCTGAAGTGCGTTATGTCGAAGTCGATTCGTTACGCTGTTGCGGGGTTGTTTAGTATCAGTGCAAGCGCTTGGGCCGAGGTGAGTGAGATCATTGATTACACGTATTATGAGCTTGATGAATCCGGCATCGGGCTGCCATTAAAAACGCAGCTGGATAATGCCACACCCATCGAGCGCGATGGCCGCAAGCTGCACGGTGATACTCGCTGGAAGCTGGATTGGCGTTTTAGTACCGAGGCGTTGGCCGATGGCGGCTGTAAAATCACCGATATCGATATCAACTTAGACGCTCTGATTTATTTGCCCGAGCTGGGCTACCGCGATGAGGCGTTACAGGCCGAATTTAATCGCTACGCCGAGGCCCTGCAGCGGCATCAAATTGGCCATTATATTATTGCGATTCAAGCGGCCAATAAAATTGATATAAGGCTAACGTATATGGAGCCGAGCAGTGATTGCGATAGCGCGCGCGATCAGGCGCAAGCCATGGCGGTAGAGATCGAGCGGGAGCATCGAGAAAAAGCAATCGCCTTTGATGAGAAAACTCGTTATGGCGCAGAGCAAGGTGTGAGTTTTGCTGCATCTGAGGTTGCTGAATCTAAAGAGCCGTTGGCGCAAGAACCGGCAGCGGACGAATAACCTATTAATAAAACCCCTCGTATTGATCGAGTCAGTACGAGGGGTTTATGCCAGTGTCAAAGACTAAATTTTGCCGTCCGAAAAACCTTAGAGGTTATCGTTCAAATTTTTAGTTCTGATCCACGCTAAGCCATGCGAGTGCGGCGGCGGGGTCGTCAAAGTGTTCCATTTTGCCGGCGATAAACCAGCCGCCCACTTTGCTCGCGACATCGATCCAACGTTGATCGCCAACAATGGCGACCCGTTTAAATGCTTTGCGGTGCTTGGCGCCTAATTTAAAATCATCCCACGCGGCGCGCAACTCCCAGCCCTCTAACTCGCGAATATCGACATAGGCCATCAAGTCGGGGTCTTCCAATCCTGCTAGAGCATTGTCTAGTAAGGGGGTAATTTTTTGGTAATCTTCGTGGGTGAGTTTGCCCGATACTTTTAGCGATAGAAAAAAATAATTATCGATCCGCTCAATGCCAATATGAAAGCCGTGCCTGTTCATGCTGCGCTCCTATAACGAATGGTTGCAACGCTCGAGTACAAACCAGTATAGCCGCTAATGCGCACTATGGCAGGGGCGTTTATGGTGTTGTATATATGGTAAATCATATGTACTATGGCGCCTGATGTAATGAGGTTTGCAATGGATCCCGTGAGTTTTTACAAATGTTTGGCAGAGCCCACTCGGTTGCAGTGCCTGCTGCTAATAAAGCAGTTGGGCGAGTTATGTGTGTGTGAGCTCACGACGGCGACTGACGTAAGTCAGCCCAAAGTATCACGGCACCTAGCGCAATTGCGTGAGTGCGGTTTGTTGCACAGCAGTAAACGAGGTCAGTGGGTGTTTTATCGTTTGGCTCACACAGTGCCGGATTGGGCCACGCAAGTACTGGGGCAAACTCTGGCTGGCAATAAAGCGTGGTTACGTGAGCCGTTGGCGCGTTTAAAGCGCATGGCTGATCGGCCTTCGTGCTGCCCATAGCTTAATCTTTGGCTGAACCCGCAGCCATTATTTTTAACTGTAAATATATGATATTTCATATATATTAAGGAATATGACATGAAAATTTTATTTGTTTGCACTCATAACGCTTGCCGTAGCGTATTGGCCGAAATTGTTGCTCGCAAACTGGGTGCCGGACGCTTACAAAGCGCCAGTGCCGGCAGCGCCCCAGCCGGGCGTATTCACCCGCTAACTCTCGATTATTTAACCACCAAGGGCATCGCGACCGATGGCTTAAGCAGCCAAGGTATGGATGAGTTTGAGAGCTTTGCCCCAGATTTGGTCATTACCGTTTGTGATCGCGCGGCAGGGGAGAGCTGCCCGCTGTGGATGGGCGATACCGCCAAAGCTCACTGGGGGCTACCCGACCCGTCACACACCGACGGTGGCCCAGCCGCCGTTACCGCTGCCTTTGATAATGTGTACCAGCTCATAACTCGGCGTATTGAGCGCATGCTGGATGAGCCGCTCGAATCAATGTCAGCGGCCGAGTTGCAAGCTTTAGCAACCCGCGTGGCCGAGCAGGTGCCAGCATGAGTGACTTGCCCAATATTAACCCCGAGGCTTTTGCCGAAATAGACGCCGCCCGTTTGGGCAACCCAAATGCGCGGCCCCCCAAAATTTTATTGTTGTACGGTTCACTGCGTGAGCGCTCGTACAGCCGGTTAGTGGTTGAGGAGGCGGCACGTTTGTTGACCGCCTATGGCGCCGAGACGCACATTTATAACCCTGCGGGTTTGCCCTTGCCCGATGGTGCTGAGGCCGATCATCCCAAAGTTGCCGAGTTGCGTGAGTTAGCCAGTTGGTGTGACGGCATGGTGTGGTGCTCGCCCGAGCGCCATGGTGCTATGAGCGGCATAATGAAAGCGCAAATAGATTGGATCCCACTGAGTATTGGTGCCGTGCGCCCCACCCAAGGTAAAACGCTGGCGGTGATGCAGGTGTGTGGTGGCTCGCAATCGTTTAATGCGGTCAATCAATTGCGCGTGCTGGGCCGCTGGATGCGAATGCTGACGATCCCCAATCAATCGTCGGTGGCTAAAGCGTTTTTGGAATTTGACGATGACGGCCGCATGAAGCCCTCGGCTTATTATCAGCGCATTGTCGATGTGGTAGAGGAGCTGATGAAGTTCACTTATTTGGTACAGGGGCGCGAGGCTTACTTGGTGGATCGCTATTCAGAGCGGGTAGAGTCGGCGGCTGAACTCAGCGCGCGGGTTAATCAAAAAAACATATAGGAGCAAGCTATGGGTATGTTCGAGCGATGGTTATCTCTGTGGGTGGGGCTGGCAATTATCGCCGGTGTGGCACTCGGCAGCACACTGCCTGATGTGTTCACGGTGGTTGCCGCTTGGGAGTGGGCCGGGGTTAATGTGCCGGTGGCTATTTTAATTTGGTTGATGATTTACCCCATGATGGCGCAAGTGGATTTTGCCTCGATCAAACAAGTGGGCGCCAATCCCAAAGGCTTGGCCTTAACGCTGTTAATTAACTGGGCCATTAAGCCCTTCACTATGGCCGCGTTGGGTGTGCTGTTTTTTAAATACGTGTTTGCGCCCTGGGTCGATCCGGCCACTGCCGAAGAGTATATCGCCGGCATGATTTTACTGGGGGTGGCGCCTTGCACCGCCATGGTGTTTGTCTGGAGTCAGCTGACCCGTGGCAACGCGACTTATACGTTGGTACAAGTGTCGGTTAACGACGTCATTATGGTGATCGCGTTTGCGCCTATTGCCGGTTTGTTGCTGGGCGTTACCGATATCGAGGTGCCGTGGCAAACGCTGTTGGCATCGGTGGTGCTGTATGTATTACTGCCGCTAATGGTGGGGGTGTTAACACGCTACGGTATATTCCGTCACAACGAGGCGGCTCTGGCGAGTTTCTTGGCGCAGGTTAAGCCGCTATCTATTATTGGTTTGATCGCCACGGTGGTGTTGCTGTTTGGTTTTCAGGCGCCACGTATATTGGCGCAACCTATGGCCATTGTGATGATTGCCATTCCCTTGCTGCTGCAAACCTACGGTATTTTTGCCTTGGCTTACTGGTGGGCAAAACGCTGGCGCTTAAGCCACGATATTGCCGCACCGGCCTGTATGATTGCCACTTCAAACTTTTTTGAGTTGGCTGTGGCGGTGGCCATCTCGCTATTTGGTCTGCACTCGGGGGCGGCGCTCGCTACCGTCGTGGGGGTGTTGGTCGAGGTGCCGGTTATGTTGTCACTGGTGGCGTTTACTAATCGCACCCGGCACTGGTTTTAATGCATTTATTTGAGCTTGCTTAGGCAAGCTCAATGCAGGCGCGCTCGCGTGCGCTGCGCTCTAAAACATCGATCATACCCACCACCACTAGAGCTTGCTCGGGCTGGACTAAAAGCGCTTCGCCGATGGTTAAGTGGCGGTAAACGTTATCGTAAAAATACGAGTAATTACCGCTCACGGTGGGGTAGCTGGTTCGGCCTTGCTCAAGGTGAATAAACCCCCATTGATGAGGCTCTTCGGCGGCCCAGTCGTTGTGCGCGGGAATTGTACCGGCCGCTAGACGGCTCTCTTGTACATCGGCCACAGTTTTAATGTAAGAGCCTTGGTCGCCATGCATAACATACGCCGGTGCTGGCTCACGGGCCAACATACTGGCTTTAAGTACACATTTGTGGCTTGGGTAATCTAGCCGTATATCAAAGTAATCGCAGCTGCGTGCGCCATCGCGCTCAATGCGCAGGTCGGCGTATACCGAGCTGGGCAAGCCAAACAGCATTAAACATTCATCAATTAAGTGCGAGCCTAAATCGTACAGTAACCCCGCACCTGGGCCCGGCTCTTCTTTCCACTTTTTAGCGCCGGGCGCGGGTCTAAAACGGTCGATGCTAGTGGCAAAGGTATTGAGCTTACCTAGAGTTTTATCGTGCAATAATTTTTGCGCGGTTAAGTAACCCGATTGCAAACGGCGATTGTGAAACACCGTTAGCATAAGCCCTTGTTGTTCGGCCAGCGCTATTAGCTTGCGGCCTTCATCCAGGGTGCAGCTGAAGGGTTTTTCAAGCACCACGTGTTTGCCCGCGCGCAGCGCATCGCGGGCCATAGGGTAATGCAGTGCGTTGGGGGTGTTGACCACCACAATGTGAATCGTTGGGTCGTTTAGTACTTGCTGTAAGTCGGTAACTACGTGTACATCTGGGTATTGCTCTTGCGCGCTCTTACCGCTGCGTTGCACCACACTGGCGAGCTTTAAGTGAGGGCAAGCAGCAATAAGTGGGGCATGAAAAACCTGCCCCGACATACCGTATGAGGCTAGCGCCACATTAAAAATTTGGCTCATGTAATTGCCGCCCTAATGATCTTACGACTTGCCCAACATACGTTTTAGGGTGTTGTCTTTAATAATGTAGTGGTGCACAAGCGCGGCAAGCGCGTGCAGGCCGATAACCCAATAAAATATTGTGCCGGCCAACTCGTGAGCCTCTTTAATGGTTTTGCTTAAGGCTTTGTCGGGCTCGATTAAATGCGGCAGCTCTAAACCCCAAAACGGAATTGGCCGGTCGGCGGCGCTTAACATTAGCCAGCCGGCTACCGGCATAGTAATCATAAAGCCGTACAGCAGCCAATGTACGGCGCTGGCCAGCCAGTGTTGCCAGCGGGGTACGGCTGGGGTAATGGCGGGTTGAACATTGACTAGGCGCCAAACTAGGCGAAGTGTCACCAAGGCTAATACGCTAAGCCCCAGCATAAAGTGCCAAGTTTTTAGTGCATCGCGTATATCACTGCCGCGTGGAAACTCTTCGTGTAAAAACACACAAGCGTACACGCCAATTAAAAGTACTAACATCAACCAATGAAAAGCAATGGCTACCGAGCCGTAGCGCTGTTGTGAATTTTTTAGCATGTGCGTCTCCTGCATTTTGGGCTGTTGTGCTTGTTAATTTAAATTTTTTTAGAATGTAGTGTGGCCATCATTAACCTTGCCAGAGCATAAGCCGGTCGGCTAAGTAGTGCATCAGGCCATACTATAGCGCGAATTAAGCCTGTGTAGTGGGCCGCGCTCAGGCAATCTATTGGGCGGTTACGGGGGCGCCCTATCGGGAGCATAAAGCCGTTGGCCATGCGCGGCCAGCCCTATCAAATGATGCCCGATCACATTTTAAGCTTTTGGCGGTTTTATGTATTACACTTGATAAATCTCAGTTTAGGACTAATCGGGAGTTTGACCGATAACAAGGAGTCGTTGTGATGGTTGCTCGTACCTTTTTGGCAAAATTAGTTGCCCCTATGCTGCTGGCTGTTGTGGTGTCGCCGGCGGTTACCGCAAAAAGCATTGCCGGCGAGGCAATCGCTGTTGATCTGCAATCGCTCGATTGCGCGATAAGCCCCAATTCGGCCTCTGCCTCTTTGCCCTTGCCAGGCTCCGTTCCGTTAGTCGACTACGAGCAAACCCTTTACCCTTGGGTGATAAACCGCGAATACGCCGCTTTAGGTTGGTGCCACGACAAAGAAGTGCGCGATACCGGCCCGTTTGTGGATGGCCAGTACCATGGCACCCACCCAGCGGTGCTGATTTATTACTCACCTAACATGATGGCGTGGTTGCTCAACCGCGAGCAAGGTATTGCCGGTGATATCCCCGATGGCGCGATGATTATTAAAGAGATGTACGGCGCGCCGGCGCAAATCTACCGCGATATACGCCGTCTTAAAAGCGCGGATGAGTCCGAGTCGCTGCGGCTGCAACAGCTTGCGGACTGGACGGTGATGGTGAAAGACGCCAACGCTTCAAGTGATGGTTGGTTTTGGGCCAGTGTCTCGGCGCCCACCTTGGTAGACGGCAAATTACAAAGCCAAAAAGAGGCGGTTAAAGCGCAGCTGGATACCCGCGAAAACAACAACCGGGAAAACTCCTACGTGGCGACCAATGGCGTTCGCCTGTCCGGTTTTGGCATGCCCTGTCTGCGCTGCCATGCCTCGGCCGAAAATGAGCTCACCTTTGCCAGCCTGCGCAACATTAAGGGCTTTGAGGCTAAGGGTGATCCGTTGCGGTTTCTTGACGACAACTCTTGGCGCACTGCCAGCCACTTTGCTAAGTATCCGCTATCGTTGCTGCTGGACGATCCAGAATTAAAAACCATATTCGATATTCCGCTGGCGCAATTGCCTTGGTCTACCCAGCAGCGTGTGAGAGGCGCGGCTGTTAATGCCTCGTTTAACGAGCACGACCGCGATGCCCAACTGGATGCGGCCGCTCACGCCAAGTCTCAAGCCGCAGAAACCCCGAGTAACGAGGCTTACATCAACCAGTCTTTTCTGCAGGCGTTCCCGCAAATTCCTAAGTTAAAAGCCGATCAGATTAAAAAGTTTCCCCAGCAGTGGTTAGATCATGTGGTGCAAAAAAGCGGTAAGCCGCAAGAGTATGTCACCTCGGATAATTGCCTTGGTTGCCACGGTGGCTTAAGCGCCGACACCTTTGGCACCACCATGTTTGTTGCCACCGGCCCCGAGTATGGCGATGGTTTTGATATCTCGGAATACGGCGAGTGGCGCTGGTCGCCTATGGGTTTGGCGGGTCGCGACCCTATTTTTCACGCTCAGCTAGAAAGCGAAATGGCAATTTTGGATGAAAACGCCAAACACCCAGAAGCATCTGGCTTAAAAGGCCCGTTAAAAGAAACCAAGCAGGCCGTAAATAACACCTGCCTGAGCTGTCACGGCGCCATGGGCCAGCGGCAACTAACCCTAGACGCGCACAACAACGAGAGCTTAGATAAAAACTTTAAAACCGATTATTTTTATTATACCGAGCAGCTATCCTCGGCCGAAAAGCCCAGCCAAGAGGAGCAGCAATATCATCAATACGGCGCGCTCGCTCGCGAAGGCATCAGCTGCATGGTGTGTCACAGTATTGATGGGCCAGACGCGCAAGCCGTATCAAGCTGGAACCCGCCCACCGGTTGGGTCAGCTCGGGCGTGGCAGATAAAGAGCTGGCGTACTTGTTGTTTCATAACTCCACCGGGCGTTTTGATAGCAGCGATGCCGGCACACTCAACGGCCCCTTCGATGTAGCGCAAAAGCCAATGGAGCATGCGTTAAATATAACGCCCAGCAAAAACGACTTTATTAAAAAGTCGGAATTGTGCGGTACTTGCCACACCATTAATCTGCCCAATATTGGCTCTAGCGATACCAGCTTGCCAGTACTGCAGGCCGCCGAAGTTAACCCGGCGTTTGCCGAGTACCCACACTCTATTGAGCAAGCAACCTTTTTAGAATGGCAAAACAGCGCCTTCGCCCAAGGCGATACCGCTCAGAGCTGTCAGGATTGTCATATGCCCTCAAGCTTTGCCAGCGACGACATTTCGATTGAAGAGCTGATTAGCAAAATCGCCACCATCGAAGACAGCAACTACCCAGACGCCGACCACGGTTTAGCGGCCGACGAAATTGCCGTGCCGTTTCGCAAAGAGTACAAGCGCCACACCCACGTGGGGTTAAACGCCTTTTTGTTAAGCATGTTTAAACAGTTTGAGCCAATACTGGGAGTCGCCCCCAAAAGTTATATGACCGGCGCATCCGAGGCCGGGGTTGATTTGGCGCTAGAGAGCATGAAGCTGCAGGCGCGGGACAGTACCGTCGACATGAGCATCGATAAAATCCGTTTTGCAGAAAACACCTTAGTGGTCGATGTAACAACAAAAAATAAAACGGGGCACCGTTTCCCCAGCGGCGTGGCGTTTCGGCGTGGCTTTATCGAGCTGTTAGTAAAAGACGGCGACAATCTTATTTGGAGTTCGGGGCGCACCAATGATGCCGGTGTTATCGTCGATCACTCGGGCCAGCCTTTAACCACAGAGTTTTTACCCAATGGCGATTGCGGCCACCCGAATAACCAACCCGCCGGCTGTTACCAAGCGCATCATCAGGTTATTACCAGCGATAAACAGGTACAAATTTACGAAGAGCTAAACCGCAATAAAGCCCAGGAGTTTACCACCAGCTTTATTCACCGCGTGCACACCGTTAAAGATAACCGTTTGCTGCCCGACGGTTGGCGCGACTCATCGTTCTTTGAGCCACAAGGCGAGGTGATGACTCAATTTATGGAGGCGACAGACCCACACTTTGTGGGCACCGATCCTGATTACCAAGATCAAGGCGCAGGTTTTATCGGTAAAGATTCGCTGCAGTACCGTATCGACTTACCCGCGCAGTACCGGGGCAAACCGCTTACGGTAGAAGCAACTATGTATTACCAAGCGATACCGCCGTATTGGTTAAAGCAGCGTTTTGATTTAGCGCCCAACGGCGAGGCCACCCGGCGTTTGCATTATTTGGCAAGCCGTTTGAATCTTGAGGGGACTATTTTTAAACAGTGGAAGTTTAGGATTAATACCGCTAGGGGGGTGGTTGAGCCGTAACGGCTCAAGTGTGTTTGGGTTGAGAGCATGATTGAGGTTCGTGTGGTTGGAGCTTTGTAGAGAAGTTAACTTATTTATGGACGCTGTGGAGTGCCGCCGAGGCGGGCTTTTTGTATGCCCGAGTCGCCGGGCGTGGCGAGTTACTTTTCTTTTGTTTGGGCAAAGTAAACTAACTCCGTCGCTCCTGCGCTTCCTTGCGCTCGCGGCATTAGTGCATCCATGCACGTCAAAGCCCACCCCGGCGCCCGGCCCTTCGTCGCTAAGCGTCCGGCCAGTAAGCACAGCTTACTGTCGTTCGATTACACACAAAGCAGCGCTTTGTAAACGCTAGATCTCACCCCTCATTCCTGCAAATTTTAGAGGGCCGCATCGACAGGCCGCGGCCCAGGCCGGCCTCTCTGCCTTCGGCATTCACCTTCTCCATGGCGTGGCGATGCTTGCGCAAACGCAGCCCAGGCTGCCCTCTCTGTCGCTCCGCGCCATTCACCTTGTCCCTGTGCGCTTACCCCCAAAAATAGGCTTCCATTCGGCTGTATCTACGGGGTGTTTAAAAGCGGTGCTTCGTAGGTGGCTGTGAATCTGAGTGCCCAGATCGGATGATGAACACTCAAGGAAAGCCCATGAGTGTTGTGTGTGGATGTGATGTTTAAGAATAATATTTTCTAAACAATTCAATAAGTTAGTAGAGCTTGCGCGGTAGAAAAAAAAGATTAAATTAAACCCTAAATTAATCTTAGTCGCACTTTCCCCAGACAAGGAGCTGTCAAAATATGCCTATTCTCCCTCTGTATTCAACGACTTCCATATCTAACTTCATCCAGTTTTTACTGGGGATAGGGTGCCTGGCGAAAATCCGATTGAGTCGTATGAATTAGCTGTTAGGCTTCTAGGAGAGTTCAGTGATATTTCCCGGTGAAAACGAAAGACGAATAGTAATAGCAATTCTGTCTTTCTGCGTTGGCATATTTCTAGGCCTAATTGCTAAAATTACGGACATTCAATTTAAAGACTATCTGCCTTCTGTGGTAACGCTAGTTGCTGCTTTTGCAGGTGCTTGGGCAGCATATTTGCTCCAAAGACGAAAGGAGTTGGAGAAAAGAGTTGAGGAGAAAGTTGATGCAGGAAATACAGCTATCTTCGCTCTAATGCGTTGCCACAACAGGTTTATTAGCATTCAACGGCAGGCAATAGACCCGTTCAGAGAGCATCCCGCTAGGTTTGTCGCAATCAGGCCAATAATTGGTGAAATGGTCTGTGGGTTGGAATTAGATTATGAATCTCTGTCTTTTCTATTTAAGTCAAAAAACCCAAACATGCTTAATGAGTTATCTTCAACTCAGGCAGAGGTTGAATCAACTGTTAATTTAATCAACCAAAGGTCAGAAGTTCATTTTAATTATGTGCAACCTGTCGCTGACAAGGCAGGCTTTCAAAATGGTCAAGATGTCACTCTCAATCAGATCAATGCTGCACTTGGTCATCGCCTAACGGAGACTATGAAAGATCTTACAGATCAGCTAATCGAGTTTGTAGATTTTATTGTTTCAGATACAGAGAAATTAATAGAGGAACTACACGAGTTACTGAAATCTGAGTTCAAAGGTCATGCAATTGTCAAAATGGAAAAGCCTAACAAATCAAAACAGCAAGGGCCTGCGGCCGGGACGCGCTAACGCGCGCCCCTGTTTGAGGCGTTAGGCACCACTTACAACGAGAGATAATTAAAGGAAATAGAATGTCACTATTAGACGAAGTAAATGAAAAACGTAAAGAAATTCGCACGGATGGTTATGCAATGTCTATCAGTGAGTGGGCTTCTTTATATGAGAGTAAAGAGATTGATATTCATCCTGAATTTCAGCGCTTTTATCGCTGGGGTGATATTCAAAAAACGAATCTTATAGAATCTATTCTACTAGGGATTCCAATCCCCCCTGTCTTTGTCAGCCAAAGAAAAGATGGGATATGGGATGTCGTTGATGGCTTGCAGCGTTTATCAACAATTTATCAGTTTATGGGTGTTCTGAAAGATGAGAACCAGAACAATATCGACCCTTTAGTTCTTACAGGCACAAAATATTTGCCTAGCTTAGAAGGAAAAAAGTGGAATAACCCCGAAGATGAAGACAATTCATTTAGTCAAGAGCTTCGGTTAATTATTAAACGATCAAAGATAAATGTAAGCATAATCCTGAAAGAAAGTGATGAAACAGCGAAATATGATCTTTTCCAACGCTTAAATACTGGCGGGTCAGATTTAAGCCCACAGGAAGTGCGAAACTGTATTTTGGTCATGTTAAATAAAGATTTTTACACGTGGCTTCAAAGCTTGGCATCTTATGATCCTTTCCAAGAATGCATTTCTCTCAGCGACCGCCCGTTGAAAGAGTCGTATGACCTTGAACTAGCTCTTCGTTTTATAATTTTCACACTAATTGAAGAGAAAGAGCTGCATCAGTTAGGCGATGTAGGAATATTTATCACTGAAAAAATGAGAGCAATAGCTGTTGATGATGCCTTCGACAAGGTAATGTGGGAAAAACTATTCAAACAGACTTTTGACTTGCTTCAACATGAGTTGTCAGACGAATCATTCAAACGATACAGTGTTCCTAAGAAAAAATTTACAGGTGGGTTTTTGTTGTCTCAATTCGAAGTTGTTGCTTATGGCGTGGGCTACAACTTGGCCAATACAAATGGCATGACAAACATTACCAAGACAGCAGCAAGTATTTGGAGTGATGAGAGGTATACCAGCTGGTCTGGCTCTGGGATAACTGCGACTAGAAGACTACCTAGAATCCTTCCGTTCGGACGGGAGGTTTTTGATGTCCGCAATTAGAACCAAAGAGAACTTGGTTGATAAAGTCAGTCAGGATCACGTTTGGCGATTACGTGAAATCTCTGAATTAAAAAATCTAATTGAAGAGCCTACAATCTCTGAGTTAAGAAAGAGAGTTCTTTGCAGGTCAGGAATCGCCTTGCTTTATGCTCACTGGGAGGGCTTTGTAAAAAAATCAGGCACATACTTCTTGGAGTATGTGGCGGCACAAAGACATAATATTTCTGAGTTACAAGGCAATTTTGTAACCCTCCTTGTTAGAGGGAAAATAGATAGAGCTAGTGAATCTAATAAATATTCTGCATTTGGTGAGGTAACTAGATATATCATTGAAAATCAAACAACCAGAGCTCGAATCCCTGTAAAAAATGTCGTTGACACCCAATCCAACCTTTCGACTAATGTTCTTAAAGAAATTATGTGGTGCTTGGGTTTAGATTATGAACTTTTTGAAGCTAAAGAAAAGCTCATAGATTTAAAGCTTGTGGGCAGAAGAAACCATGTGGCACATGGAGAAGCAATAGAGATAGATATTAAAGACTTCTTTGAAATGGTTGATGAGGTTATAGGGTTAATGGCTACGTTCAAAAACCTTTTAGAGAATTCATGCGTTACAGAATCGTACAAAGCAGCATAGAGATTAAGAAAAGATATTGGGGTCAGGCCTTACAATTCACATGCCCTAGAGTCTCGAAGCGGAAGTGTCGGGGTCAGGCCTTACAATTTACACATGCGAAAATACTCTAGAATTTAAACTCTAAGTATCGTTAGCTGTATTTATCAGAATAAGAAGTACATGGAGAGTGGAATGTGGCTTAAAGATGTAGAGCTTGAATCAGAAACAATAAAATTGATCCCGTTAACTAACGAGCATTCCGGTGCTTTAGTTGAGGCTTCAGCTGACGGTGATCTCTGGGAGCTTTGGTTCACCTCAGTACCAAATAAAGAAAATATCAATAGTTACATTGCTAGTGCTCTAGAGCAAAAATCTAAAGGTTTAGCTTTGCCATTTGTTGTTGTGGAAAAATCGAGTGGTCGGGTTATTGGCTCTACCCGTTTTTGTAATGCCGATCCAGTTAATCAGCGAGTTGAAATTGGCTACACTTGGTACAGTAAAAGCTTCCAGCGAACCTCCTGTAATACAGAATGTAAATTATTACTTTTGACCTATGCTTTTGAAATTTTAGGCAGCATTGCTGTTGAGTTAAGAACAAGTTGGCATAATCATGCATCAAGAGCCGCAATAGCAAGGCTAGGAGCAAAACAAGACGGTGTGCTACGAAACCACCAGCAACTGCCTAACGGTGGTTATCGAGATACGGTAGTATTTTCAATTATTAATGCCGAGTGGCTTTGTGTAAAAGAAAGCTTAAAATTTAAGTTGTCGACATACAGCTAACAAAGCAATGGGCCTATTCTTTGGTTTATGATTCTTTACTATCCATTTTTAATGGGGTAAGAAATAGCAAGGCGGCATCACAACTAAAAGGCCTTAGCCCGTTATAAACTACAGGGGCAGGCCTTATAATTCACAAAGGAGATATTGGGGTCAGGCCTTACAATTCACATGTCCTAGAGTCTCGAAGCGTAAATGTAGAATGTAAGGCCTGACCCCGCAGTTTGTGAGAAAAACGCAGAAGGGAGCATTTAAGTGTGGCGTAGCTATATATTACTAGTGCTAATCGGGTCGGTTGCTGCAACGGGTGCGTTGGCATATGCCTACACGAACTGGGTATATACAGGCATGTTGTGCATTTTGGTGATGGTGTTAGGTGCTTGGGGGATTTTTTATAATTTGAGAGCGATATGCAAGTCGTTAAATAGCTATCAATGGTGCAAGGTAGAATATAGGCTTTTTGAGTCGAAGGTAATCTTTATTGCTTCGCCAAAAGGTACGGGGCATTTTGATCACTATGAATCTCACTTTACATTAGAATATGAGTTTGGTGGTAAGTTGTATCGCCGAACCTCAGATAAAATAAATTTAAATTTGACGAACAACTTTCCTAATGCCAAGCAGGCCAGCAGGTATATCGACGAGGTTCGCTCGGGAAAATACGGAAATAAGGTTTTGGTTGACCCTAATAACCCTAATGTCGCGTACCTGAGGCCAGGAGTGACTAGAGATCAACTTGGGATGCTAACAATTTCATTGATTTTGTTCTTGACGTCTATGTTGACAGTGCTTGGTGTGATCGTGTGGCAATAGTGTATTCGTAGTTTGTTTTAGCTGTTAATGGTAAGAAAGATATAAATTTTTCTAATTTTCGGAAGATATTGGGGTCAGGCCTTACAATTCACAAGATGTTGGGGTCAGGCCTTACAAATCACATGTCGCAAATTCTGAAAGAAAAGAATATGAGTGTCGGGGTCAGGCCTTACAATTTACACGCGCGAAAAGACTCTAGAATTTAAACCCTAAGGTCTGACCCGAATGCCATTATGTTTCTAGGAATAGTCAGTGCCAGATTACAAATTTTGTGTTTCATTAAATATTTCTCACCCTAAAATGGAAGTGAAGGCTATAAGTGAGTATTTATCTCTTCAGCCAGAAACTTCACATGATGTAGGTGACTTAAGAATGACCAAGAATGGTCGGTTACTTGGTGGTTCATACGAAGAAATGTACTGGAGTTTTGATCTCTGTGAAGGGAAAAGGATTGATGCGGATGAGATATTATTTGAAGAATTCATTGCTATTAAAAATATTGAATTTAATAAACATAAAGCCCTTTTCAATGACATACGTACTACCGGTGGTGCTATTGAATATTTCGTCGGGTGGTTTAGTGCTGATAGTATAAATATGAATATTTTTTTAGATCCTCCAATATTAAAAAGTACTGCGGATTTAGATATATCAATTGTATTATGCGCATACCCTGAAGGTTAATAAGTGTCGAGACTGGCACCGCAATTCATCACATGTACTAGAGCTGGAAATGTAGATGTCAAATGTACTATCTGCTCCCAGTGCCCCCGCTTAACTGAGTGTCGAGAAAACTGTTATTAGTAGTTTTAGTATGTTTTTATAGAAGTGGGAATAAGGATTTTTGTGAGTAGTAAATTTAGTAGCTTTATAAAAGTATCCTACTTGTGGTCGGGTATTCTATTTATAGCGTCGGTAGCAGGGCTAATGGGTGACTGGACTCGGTCTGGAGAAATAATATTCTTTATCGGGTTGCTGCTGTCTCTAACCTTGTGCGCTGCCACTTATAGCCTTAGCCGTTTTTCAAAGCTAGGCGCTTTGGCTTATAAATTAATATGTGGGTTAGGGGTAGTTTGGGGCGCGGGCTATATTGTTTGGTTTTATTTTGAAGTCACCTTGAATCATCTCCCAGGCTTTATGATCAGTATTTTCCACTTTTCTTCGGTTGCTCTTGTCTCTGGGCCATTTGTCATTTTTTACCGAGCATTGAGCAGCCTAGACATAAACAAAAGGTTGGCGGCCAAAGATTCGCACTCGCAGTAAATCACAGACATAAAAAAGCCCTGCGTTGGCAGGGCTTTAAGGTGGGCTTCCTTTCCCGTTTTAGCGTGAATACATTCCTATCGGTCCAAATACTCCATTAACCACTGCATGGCGGGGCGCTGTTGCCCATTGCTGGTTATCAGGCCGGTGCCGTCGCGCCAGGTGGCGCCAACCACATAGCCCCAGAGGGTAATGCCGGCTACGTCTGGGTGGTTGTAAAAGATCGGGAAGTGACGCTGCATGTACTCCAGTTGCAGCTGGTCGTTGGATTCCTGAATGTCGTATTCAGAGATGTATAACGGCAGGCCCAGTTCGGCGATCTGGTCTAGCTTGTCTGCGATCTCCTGTGCAGTCCAGGGCCGGGGGTTGTAAAGGCCGTGGGCCTGCAGCCCCAGAGCATCGACGTAACCGGAATTAACGGCTGGGCGGATCATGTCGATGATGGCATCGGTATCCCAAGTCAGAAAGTTAAAGTCGTTGTAAATGAGAACGGCGTTTGGACAGTGCTCGCGCGCCAGACGGAAGGATTCGGTAATCCAGTCGCTGCCAAAGGCGTTGGCTGCGTAGTTGGCCGGGGCGTGCGAGGGTAGGGCCTCGTTTACCACGTCAATCATTGCAGTATCTGGGTAGCGCTCACAGTAGTCGCGGATCCACTCTTCGATTTCGGCGCGCTGCTCGGCTGCACTCAGCCCGTCGATCCAGCCTGGACGTTGGCTGCCCCACACGAGTACGTGTGCTTTTACGGGAATACCGCTGGCGCGTGCGTAGTCGTAAATGTCATCCAGCGGGCCCCAGTTGTACTGGTCGCGGGTGCCCTCTACAGAGCCCCATTTGCCTTCGTTTTCGGGGCTGATCTGATCCCAGTATTGGGTAAAGTCCGATCTGACGCTGCCGTTGGTGGTGATATTGCCCACAAAAAATTCTGGGAAGTCGGGGTTGCCGTTGTTGCTTGAAGAGCTGCTGGAGCTTGATGAGTTGCTGCTAGAGCTTGACGACGAGCTGCCATCGAATGGGTTACCAAAACCGATAGAGCCGTTGCAGTGCAGCATTTCGGAGTAAGAGCCCGCGCCACATTCTCCATCATAGGCACCGGTGTTGTCCTGCTGGTCTTCGGCTTGATGGGTGACGTTGTTGACCATCACATAATCTACTTGTACGTCGCGCTCACCGGAGTCGTTGGTAAAGGCAACGCGCAGTTCGCCGCTCGCGTTAGTGTTGACGGTGTAGTCCAGCATGCCGATGCTTAGAGTCCAAGTTTCGATGGTTTGCCCGCCAATTTCTAAGCTGACACTTTCGTCGCCAGTCACACCGCTCATGCGCACGGTAATGCTGTTGCTGCCACTGTCGCTGGACGAGCTGCTAGAGCTACTCGAACTGCTTGAGTTTGAGCTGGAGCTACCAGAGCCGCCGCCCTGTACCTCTAAGCTTGCTAGGCTAGGAGTGGCACTGCCATTGGCGCAGAAACCAAAGTTAGTATCGTTACCCGCTGCGATACTGGCGTTGTGGGGCGCGGGCGTTACATTGGTGCCGCTAAGGTTGCCGTTCCATAAGTTGGTGATGTTAGAGCCATTCAGGTTAAGGCCTACGCTCCAGTCGGAAATATTTGCGTCGCCATTGTTGGCAATGGTGACATTGGCACAGTAACCGGAGCCCCATTGATTGGAGACGTTGAGCGTGGCTTCGCCAGCACCATCGGTTATAGCGTGCGCTGCACTGGCGGAGATGAGTGAGGTGGCTGCAAAAAACAGCTTGAGTCGTGTTGGGTTTCTCATTGCGGAACTCCTGTAAGAATCGTTATTGGCTTTGAGTTGTTCCTTTTCAATCTTGGAACAGGGTTAAGTGCTAACCGATGTCGCGATACATCCTTTAAGTTTTGAAAAATAATGAATAACAAATATTGATTGGTTATTTGGCTGCTGGTTAGCGAGCAGTGGCGTAGATTTAAGTGTGGCCGACCCTTATTGTCAATTTGAACTTAAGTCAGATGAGATGCACTTTGTCTTTGTTTTTGAGTTTGTGCCGTGTGTCACGAAAGCATTGTGTTATTCGAAATATGTAATGGATTATCTTATTCTGTGGATGCTTAAAGGTAAGTCTGGGGCGCGGCAGCTAGTCGTGGCCCCAACAGCGATTACAAGCTGTCTGAGCAGAAAGGAAAAAAGCGACAGTAAAAGAAGCGATAGCAACTCTAAAAAACCGCTGCGTACTTTGCTCTTTTTAGTCTGATTATAGTTTGACTGTGAAAGGTAAAGACTGCCCAGATTTGTTGCGCACATTATATAAATATTATTAACAGAGCCGCACGCGCGTTTTTGTGGGTATCAAGTTTGCGTGTGTGCTGCACGTCACCTCTGCTCTTTAGCCCTCCGCCGCCCAAACACTAAAAGTAAAAGCTCGGCGATGACGCCGAAAACAAAATACCTTGCCGGGTTGGCGTTGCCTTGTTCTTCGTCGGGCGAATGTTACTTTTTTCGGTATGCCGAGACGCTTCCGGTTCCGTTGCTTTTGAAACCTTTCTCGGTTTACTGGGTAACCACTTGGTAACGACTACTGCGGCTATTTTCTCTGGGTATTGTTCCGTGCGCGAGTCAGTACTCATCCCTGCCAAACCTATTCAGCGAGGGCGTTGCTTTGGAGATGTTTCTGATCTCAGCAGGTCGGAGGCGTCGGCCCTAACCCAGAGGTAGGCGGTAAGTCGTCAGGCCACTGAATTACCGGTGTGAGGGTTATGCGGGCAGGTTTAGGGCTAACTTCTCTTGATGTCCTTAGGCTATTTGGTTGCCAGATTCTTATAGTTAATATCAATCAGCCTGCCGATATTTGATCTTGACATCCCTTTAATACCTGATAGCTTGTAGATAAATCGGTTTAGTAGAACGGTTTAGTAAAACGTTTTATAGGTTGCTCTTGCTTCAGCGCTATTAATTTATATAAAAAACCAATACGGCATCGCGCCGTGAAAGGGGTGTTCATGAAAACAAAATTAAATAAAATCAACACAGTATTGCAGAGTCATCGGTCCCGCCCTTTGATTTGCAGTACCGCCTTAATTGCCGCTTTAGTGGCGCCATCTGTATTAGCCCAGAACGCTAAAACCTCGCCAGCAGAGAATAAACTAGAGGAAGTTGTCGTTACCGGTATGCGCAGTTCGTTAACCAATGCGCTGGCAAAGAAACGCGAGTCGAGCAACTTAGTTGAGGTGATTCAGGCCGTTGATATTGGCAAGTTGCCGGATCAGAACTTAGCTGAGGTACTTGAGAATGTCACTGGCATCCAGATTACCCGAACCGCAGGTGTGGGTACTGGGGTACAGATCCGGGGTACTAACGCAAACCGGACCGAGATTAATGGCGTGTCGACCGTGGGCTCGGGTGCAGGTCGCAGTGGTATCGACTTTGACGATGTTTCAGCAAGTCTTATCTCTGCGGTTGAGGTGACGAAGGCGCCTGATGCTAAAACCATTGAAGGCTCTGTGGGCGGCACAATTAATTTAAGAACGATTCGACCACTGCAGTTAACTGAAACCTTAGCGGCGGTTAGAGTACAGGGTGAGTCAAGTAGTCTTTCTGATGAAGGCATGACGCCTAGGTTCTCGGGAACTTACGGAGACAACTGGGAAACTAGTGCGGGTAACTTCGGTGTTGTTATCAGTGGTAGTTATGCAGAGCAAGACGTTACCGCTTTCCGCCCTCGGGTTGACCGTGACAACGTCGTCACCTCAGATGGCGGTAGCCCCAACGCTCAAGATTTTGATTTTTTAGGCATTCAATTCCTTAACCAAGATTACGATAACTTCGAATATGAAACAGTGAATCTAGCGGGCTCATTGGAGTGGGAGCCAAGCGATAATACAAAATTTTATTTTGATGCCATCGTCAATGATCAAGAACGCTATGCAGAAAGTGTAGCCGTGCAGGCGTCGGGTGTGAGTGATCTTATTGGGATAGCCGTGCCGAGTGAATTTGAAACGGTAGACTTTGGCAGCTTAGACGGTCAAGACCTTGGTAGTATTCAAGCTGCCGTTAAAGGGGTTATTCCGGTTGAGGAGGGCGGTGCTGATCCAAATTTACGTTTTGCCGGTGACACCATCTCACGCGTGACTAAGAGCGAAATATTTAGGCTGGGTGGTGAATGGCAATTTGAAAAATTACAAGCCACGGTGGAATTGTCGTCTTCGACGTCTAACTCTACAAAACCACAAGTAAACACAACCCTTAATTTTATTAACCCCAACGCTGCGGTTAACTCTTCCAACGAAAATGGAACCCCATTCGAATATGACTTAACCGGTGGATCATTAGCCTTTGGTATTGCATTTGACGAAATAAATTCTCCTAGCGCTGAAGATATGATGAACCCAGCTAATTATATGCTGCGTTCCGTCGATACCGCTCGCGATATCATTGAAAATACAGAAGATGCTTTTCGTGCTGACTTTATTTACGATTTAGATTGGTCGGTCTTCACTACGCTTGATTTTGGTTATCGCCACAGTGTGGCCTCCAGTATGACAGATCAGATTCGTGCCAATGTCAGCCTGAGAAACTATGATGACAGCCCGCGTGGTGATCTTTTTGCGGAGCTTCTTACCGCCGGGCCGGATAATTTTGGTGACGCGGATGGTCGGGATTTATTTGTCAAAGATTTTTTGATGATCAACCCAGAAATGATTGCCAGCGATCAGGATAACGTACTTAGCATACTTAACGCTGCCGTTACCGCTCACGGAGGTTCAATACCGGTTACCGCCCCCACGTCGGAAGTCGATGCTTTCTTTGATATCGAAGAAACCACAAATGCTATTTATGCGCAGGCAAACTTTTCTACCCAATACCTTCGCGGTAACTTCGGCGTTCGCTATTTGGAAACTGAAGTCGCATCGACTGGTAATTCAAGCACGACAGATGCCAATGGTAATCCTACTGTTTCACAGGTTACCACTGTGGGTGATTATGACTTTTTTTTGCCAAGGCTAAACCTGGTTGCGGATTTAACCGACGATTTAGTGTTGCGCGCCGGTTGGGGTAAAGATATTCGTCGCCCTGATTTTAATGACCTGTCAACGTCTGTTACGTATCCAACCAGCCCTAACCCCCCTATTTCAGTGGGTAATCCGGGTTTAGTGCCTGAAGAAGTAACGTCATTTGATATTTCCGCAGAATGGTATTTTGCCGAGGCAAGTGTTTTAAGTATCGGTTACTTTCATAAAACGCGCAAAAATTTACACGTCAGTCAGCAAAATGATCCTTACGAAGACCCAGATACTGGTTATCGAGATATTGTTGGTCCTGAGTGTGAAGACGGCGGTATTTGGAACCCCATTGCGGATATCAACGTATTTGGCCCTGTCGGTGTCGGTGTATGTGTTCCTTGGTCAACCACTATCAATGATGCTGGCGAAACCACACAGAAAGGTATTGAGGTAGCCGCGCAATATGATCTATCACAATTTGAAGATACTTTAGGCTGGGCATCAGGATTTGGTATTTTGGCTAACTATACCTTCCAGGAATTCTCCGGAGGTGAAGCCGTTGATACGGCTACAAGTCGCGCTAATGCAATCTTTGCCGCATCGACTGGTATAGATGGTATTGACGTTTCAGCCAACCAGTCATTGATAGACTTATCTGAAAACGCTTATAACATTACGGTTTATTATGAAAAGTATGGCCTTTCAACCCGTATGCGTTACACCTGGCGAGAAGCTTACCGTTCAGAAGATTTTGGCAGTACCTTTAACTACCCAATGGGTTTTCCTGTGGTGCAGGAAGACAGGGGACAGCTTAATGCCAGCATCGGTTACGATGTGACAGATCACCTCAATGTTGGTTTGGAAGCGGTTAATTTAACTGAATCAAAGGTTGAACAATCTTGTGTCAACGAAGGTTCATTATTGTGTTTCCAAGGGCTTACCGATCGCCGCATCACGTTTGGTGTGAGCTATCGCTGGTAACAAGTTAAGGCGATTATTTTAAATTACTAAACGATAAGTAAAACTCGTTCAGGTTGTGTAACGTTTTTTCCGAGTGATATTAAGCCGTGTTTAATGGCGAAAAATTTCCTCGGGTATGTGCGATATGCGCCTGGACGATATTCTTATCCGTATATGGATGCCGAACGCTCGGAGATCATAGAAATGAAAATGGCTAGAGTTATATTGAGCGCAATTGTTTTTTGTGCTCTTGCGGTTAATGTTAAGGCGAAAACACCTTATAGCCTTACAGATAATGATGTGACGGTGGTGAATGGGATTGTTACCTCCTCGATACTTACTAACGCCGATGGAGATAATTATCGACCGGATATTGTTATCTCCAAGATGCTTGATGGTCAGGTAGTCAAAGGTATTGGGGATAATGTTTTTCAAGATAAAAGTCTAACCAGTGTCAAGCTTCCTGCAGGGCTTACTTCCATTGGCGAGTTTGCTTTTCAGAATAATCGTTTAACCACAGTGGATTTTCCCGATAGTCTTACCTTTATTGGTGCGGGCGCTTTCGAGTTCAATAGAATAACCCATGTGGTTTTTCCGGAAGGTATTACGACGATTGAGAAATGGGCTTTTGCAACGAACAGTGTTATTCGTGTGAGATGGCCCGCTGGACTCACCTCCGTTGGGGACAGTGCATTTCGGGATAATAGCCTTATCGTTGTTGACTTACCGGCAGGGGTTACAGCTATTGGTGAATTTGCGTTTCAGAATAACCGTATCATCCGTTTGGTTTTGCCCGCCGGGCTTACGACCATTGAGCATAGCGCGTTCAATGTAAACTTTCTGACAAGTGTGGATTTTCCAGCGGGGATTAAAGTCATTGAAGACAGTGCATTTCGGGATAATCGCTTAACGAACCTAGAGTTACCTGCAGGACTTAAGTCTATTGGCCATAAAGCTTTTCTTGCCAACCGTTTAACCCATGTGGATTTGCCGGCTGGAGTTGCGTTTATAGGGGAAGATACGTTTAAAATTAATAGTGATTTTGAACGCTTTGCCTTACCGCAAGGGGGTGAGGCCGACGCTGCGGTACGCTGGAAGGCAAGCGACGGAACGGTTTTAGAGGCCGGACATATCGTGTTACCTGAAAATTTCTCGAACAGTTATAAAGCGATTGCTCAAGATTAGAAGCGTCTCGCATTAAGCTTAAACAGCGACAAGTTTTTGTGGTCATATTTTGTGCAAAAAACGCACAGAAGCCACCAGCAAAAATTTGTCCGGTGAGCCGGGCATTCGATGTCGCTACCACCTTGCCTCGCCCACACCGCATTGTAGATAACCCTACTTCTTACTCTGCGGTGAGGGTTTTCTCTTAGTGGTGATGCTAAGACGCTCTGTAGCGCGCACTCAATCCCCCCCACTTATACAAACCAGTTATAACCCTAGTCGAAATCACTATTTTCCCTGCTCCTTAAGTTTCGGTATCCTCGCCGCCTTATTGTCAGTAATTGGGTTTGAATAAATGGAATGGCAGGCGTTGTTGTCGCTGGGTTTGGCGGTTGGTGCATTGGCGGTACTGATCTTTACTCGTATTGCCGCGCACTTGGTGATGATGGCGGTGCTGATCATTCTGAGCGCCACAGGAGTCTTGACCGCGACAGAGGCATTTGCCGGTTTTAGCAACCACGGGGTGTTGACGGTGGCGGCTATGTTTGTGGTTGCTGCGGGTATTCATAGCTCGGGCGGTGTTGATTTATTGGTCAAAAACGTCTTGCGCCACCCAAAAAGCGTGCGCGCCGCGCAAATGCGTATTGGTATTCCGGTGGCACTGCTCAGCGCTTTTTTAAACAATACGCCAGTTGTGGCTACTATGATTCCGGCTGTGCGTGCTTGGGCGCGGCAGATTGATATTCCCGCCTCTAAGCTGATGATCCCGCTAAGCTACTCGGCCATCTTGGGCGGTACGTTAACTCTGATTGGCACCAGTACTAATTTGGTAGTCAATGGCCAGTATCAAGAGTTAACCGGTAATGCCGGATTTTCGTTATTTTCGATTACCGTGGTGGGCTTGCCTGTGGTGATTGTGGGCATGTTGTTTATTTACTTTGTGTTTCCTAAAAGCCTGCCCGATCGACAAGAAAAAGCCATGTTTGGCAATGTCCGCGAATTTACCTTAGAGGTAGCGGTGGCTTCCGATGGCCCGTTGGTGGGACAAACGGTAGAAGAGGCGGGCCTGCGTAATTTTAAGCAAATTTATTTGATCGAGATCGAACGCGGCGGCGCCATTGTACCGGCGGTAAGCTCCGAGGAGCTGCTGCAAGGCGGTGATCGTTTAGTGTTTGCTGGCAATACCGAAGCGATCTCTGAGGTGTTACGCATTAAAGGTATTGTGCCCTCCACCGATGGCGAGCCGACCTTGGCCCGCGAGCACCGCGAACGGCGCTTGGTTGAGGCGGTTATTTCGCCTCATAGCTTTTGCATTAACCAAACGGTGCGCGATGCTCAGTTTCGTGAGCGTTACGGCGCGGCGGTGCTGGCGGTGGCGCGTAACGGTGAGCGTTTGCCGGGCAACTTGGGCACAATCAAACTTAAGCCGGGGGATACGCTGTTACTTGAGGCGCGGCCGGCGTTTGTCAGCCGGCAAAAATACAACAAAGACTTTCTGTTGATTAGCGATTTGGGCACCGAGCAGCCACGCCATCAGCGGGCGTATTTGTCCTGGGGTATTTTGTTGATCATCGTGCTGGCGGCGGCGTTTGGGCTGATGAGTATGCTTAATGCGGCTCTGTTGGGTGCGGCTGCGATGATGGTTACCGGTTGTTGCTCGGCGCAACAGGCACAAAAAAGTCTCGACCCAACGGTACTACTGACTATTGCCGCATCGTTTGCGCTGGGTAATGCGATGTACAAAACCGGTGTGGCGCAGTGGTTAGCCGATGGCTTGCTGGTGGCGGGGCTGGGGCATCCGGTATTACTGCTGTTTTTAACGTATGTGGCAGTGTGGTTGCTAACGGAGTCTATTACTAACAATGCGGCCGCGATTTTGATGTTGCCGGTGGTGTTGGAGCTGACGCAAAAAGCCGCGCTTAACCCCGAGCCGTTTATCTTGGCAACGATGATGGCGGCCTCGGCCAGCTTTAGTACCCCGCTGGGTTATCAGACTAACCTGATGGTGTATGGCCCCGGTGGTTACCGTTTTACCGATTTTTTAAAAGTGGGTGTACCGATGAGCATGCTGGTGGGGGCCACCACGGTTTTAGTGTTATCGCTGGGTTGGCAGCTGGCACTTTAATAAGGCCGCAGTACTGATTGGTATAGATGGGGTGAGTACTGGCGCGCCCAGAAGGTGATTGGCAAAAGCTTTAAGGGGGCGATAGGCTCTTAGCAATAAAAGTTAAGCGCCTATCGCTAAGAGGTTATGCAAGGCTAGCCCCGCTGGTCTAACCTTTGTGGCAAATTAACAATAAGTGCCACGTATCGGGTAATCATTGGCGGGGTCGCGAATAAATTCAAGCCCCGAAACTAGCGTCTCTGGCGCCGGCCGCGAGAAAGGCGCGTTGGCGATATCCACAATTTGAATCCGGCCTTCACCGTTAATCACAAATAGGGCTGGTTCGGCGAACGGGTGATCGGTTTCTTGCTCGGAGCGTGGCTCGGAGATATACAGGCCCAAGCTCTGCATTTGCTCGACATTAAGCCCATAATAAAGCGGGTAAGATACCGAGAGCTTTTGCTGATGTTCTTGCAATTGCTTGGCGCTATCAGCCGAGACGGCTACCAACTCCACGTTAATCTCTGCTAATCGCTGTTTGTAATCTTCGAGCTGATTTAAGTATTTTGTACAAATCGGACAGTGCTTGCCGCGGTATATCACCACCATTTTCCAGCTTGAATCGGAGTTGCGTTGACCGAGAAAAACCTCGTTGTTGGCGCTATCTTTAACCGTAAGTGCTGGAAAAACAGCGGCGGCGGATATTTTGCTGGATGTCATAGGGATCTCCATACTGCTTAGAAAGAATGAGTTGGCTGAGCAATGTGCCCAACGCTATGAGATACAGCAATAAATAAGCCGACTTAAAAGTCGGCTTATTGAGTTGAGCGCTTAGTCGCAAAAATGCTTATACGGCGATTGAGTCGTACACGACAACTTTGCTCCACAGGTGGCTGCACTGCTCGACAAACTTTAAATGAATGGGGTCGATTTGATAGGCGTCTTGGTCGGCGGCGTTGGCAAACAGCAGCAGCTCTGACACTTGGTAGCTGTTATCGACCACGTCACGCTGCTCGGTCGAGGCGGGCACACCGACGTGAATGCCCTGCACTGTGCTAATTGCGCCCAAGGTTTTTAGGCCGGCAATCAATTGGTCGCGATCTTCGGTCGAGGTGGGGTTTTTTAACCAAAAGTACACTTTATGTACGACAGGGGGCAGATCGCTACAGATTTGGCCTGCTTGGGCCGTGCCTACGGCGGCGGCCGCGCTTAGAGTGGCGGCGCCTGCAAGAAACTGGCGGCGGGATGAATCGCTCATGGTGCTCTCCATTTAGGGTGTTGTTTGCCGCAATAGTAGCAAACAACAGCGCTTTGGGCAGCGTTGCACAGAGGTTTAACAGTTCTTTGCCTGTCGCTTATGTTGCTCTGCCAAGGCCGCTCCCCAGACCATTGCACCCGCTTAAACACTTACGGCGGTACTGGTTAAGCGTTGATGTCGCCCATCTAACCCCTGCGTGGGCTTTAGGCATGCTGTCACGTGCGCTATAGCCAAATCATCAGAACATCTGAATAACGGTTTTGTTATGGAGGCGCAATCGAGCTAACAAAAGCGTATTAGTGTCAGCTTTTTAGCTTCAGTGGCGACTCATTGTGAGGTGTTCGTGAATTTTTGTTATGGGGGCTGTTTTTTAGTGTGCTTCTGCTAGGCTTACTACAGCACGTTAGTCGATAACGGCTCGCAGTGCTTCGGCAACTGTGCTATTGATACTTAAAGGGTGTAAACCCTTTGCCGTTGGTTGCTCAGCTGAGTATATTATTACTCTGCCAATTGGTAGTTGCTCGCAACCTTATTTCGTCGCTCGGCCGACGCAGAGGAGTCACATATGTCTAATAAATTTAATAAAACGTTATTGGCCACAACTTTAGCTTTTACCCCATTATTTGCCCATGGTGCGTCCTTCCAGCTGTTAGAACAAAGCCCCTCGCATCTGGGTAAAGCTTTTGCGGGTACCGGCTCGGATATTATCGATGCCAGTACCGTCTACTTTAACCCCGCTGGTATGTCTAAGCTGGACAAGGTCTCGCTAACTGCGGGTATTAACTTTGTCGCGACTGATGCTCAGTTTAATAACGAGGGGTCGAGCTATTCCGGCGAGGGCGATACTACTGATGAGCTTGGTGTTATTCCCAACCTTTATGCGGTAGTCCCTTTGGGCGATAAACTCGCCGTGGGTTTTGGTATTAACGCACCGTACGGGCTGGCCAGTAGCTTCAATGATGAGTGGGTAGGCCGTTACTCCGCCACCTATAGCGAGCTGCAAGTGGTTAATATTAATGCTACTGCCTCGTGGGCGATCAGTGATTTTATAGCCGTAGCGGCTGGCGTAAACTATCAAACCATTGAGGCAGACCTGCAAAGCCAGGTCGATTCTACGCTTGGCGTAGCGCCAAGCCCGGCGACTGACAGTAGCGCACAAATTAAAGGCGATGATGATGGTTTTGTACTCGATTTAAGTCTACTTGTTACACCGTCAGACAGCACCAGCATAGGTTTAGTGTGGCGTGAAGGTGGTGAGTTTACGCTTGATGGCGATGCCACATTTGAATTGAACGCCGCCTGTAGCCCAGGGGCAGGTTATCCTACCGGTGCACCACCGGCTCCCACTACGGGCAGTTTATGCGCCGGCGGTCTAAGCGCGTTAAGCGGCGATATTGAAGCAGACGTTAGTATGCCTGACACCCTAACCTTAAGTGTTACGCAATATGTGACGGACGGCTGGGCATTACATGCCGATATCGCCAAAACCAGTTGGAGCAGCATTCAGAATATTGCGGTAATTAACACGGGCAATGGTGCGCAGGTTGACGAGCTCGACTTACAGTATGACGACACAATGCGTTACGCCTTAGGTACCAGTATAGATACCGGCACTTGGACTTGGCGCGCAGGGGTTGCCATAGACGAATCGCCACAAACCAACCCAGTACACGTTAGCGCGCGTATCCCCGATGCTGACCGCACTTGGTTGAGCCTTGGTGCCAATTGGAAACTGTCAGATCAAATGTCTATGGACTTTGGTTACACTCATTTACTTATTGATGATGCATCGTTACGTGAAGAGTCGACCACGGCTATTGGCACCTCTGCAGTGCTTGCTGGCTCCTTTGACAGCAGTGTAGATATCTTTGGTGCTCAGATAAACTGGAGTTTCTAAGCTGTAATTTGTTAAGTCGCGCCGAGCCTTACTGGAAAGATCCAGTAAGGCTCGGCGTTTTTTATGGGTAATATATGGGAGCCTGTGGCAAATTTTAGTGTGGCAAAGGTGCAGGTGATTTCAGTTATATCGGTAATACGCTAAGAGGATGAGGTAGGTGAAGTTTTCTCCTGAAGAGCAAGCTATTTTGGTGAATAAAATACAGCGTTATTTTTCGGATGAGTTAGAGCAAGATATTGGCAGCTTTGATGCTCAATTTCTGTTGGATTTTTTCTCGAAAGAGGTTGGCCCGTATTTTTATAATCGCGGTTTATACGATGCCCAAGCCGTGCTGGCAGATAGAATGGAAAGTGTCTCTGAGGCTATTTATGAGATTGAAAAAGTAACGGATTTTAAGCGATGATCACAGTGCGCCGAGCTGATTACCGCAGCGAGACGGATGCCAACAATATCGTTATGTTGTTGGATGCTTATGCTCGCGATCCAATGGGTGGCGAGCAGCCGCTGAGTCGTTATACCCGAGAAAACTTGGTAACCGAATTAGCTAAACGAGACGGCATTAGTTTGCTTGCTTACTGTGGCGTAACACCGGTGGGTTTGCTGAACGGATTTGAAGGTTTTTCTACTTTTGCTTGCAAACCGTTAGTAAATATTCACGACATCGCCGTGCTTGCAGAATATCGTGGGCGTGGCATTGGTTTGGTTTTGCTGCAAGCGCTAGAGGAGATCGCCCGCCAGAGCGATTGTTGTAAGTTAACGCTCGAGGTTTTGCCCGGTAATGCAGTCGCGGCACGTGTGTACCAAAAATTTGGTTTTTCTGGCTACGAACTAAAACCTGCCATGGGGCAGGCACTGTTCTGGGAAAAACCGCTGAGTTAAAAGCTTTTTTACGCTTTAGCGGGATATCTCGGTTACACGTTTCTTACGGTGTTTCATCCGTATCAGTCATGCCTAGTTCTTTAAGCTTGCGTGTTAGCGTGTTGCGGCCCCAGCCTAATAGGTTGGCGGCGTCGCGCTTGCGCCCAGCGGTGTATTTAAGTGTGGTTTCAATCAGCGCTTTTTCAAAGGTTGGCACGGCTTCACTGAGCAGCTGGTGGTGGCCGCGTGCCAATGCTTGGCTTGCCCAGTGGCGTAATGCTTGCTCCCAATCGTCCGTGGCATGACTGGCTTTACCGTCTGTTTTGTTTTCTGTCAGCTCTGGTGGCAAATCCTCTGTGTGTACCTCGCGACCAGAGGCCATAACGGTGATCCAGCGGCAAGTGTTCTCTAGTTGTCGCACGTTACCCGGCCAAGCTAGACCACATAAAAAATGTTCGGCTTCGGGCAATAAAGTCTTGGTGTCTACGTTTAGCTCGCCAGCGGCTTTTTGCAAAAAAAACTGCGCCAGCTTGGGGATGTCTTCACGGCGCTGTGCGAGCTTGGGGATATGAATCCGAATGACGTTAAGGCGATGAAACAAATCTTCACGAAATGAGTTCTCGGCTACTAGATTCTCTAGGTCTTGGTGCGTAGCGGCAATAATACGCACATCTACTTTTACCGGTGTGTGGCCGCCCACCCGATAAAATTCACCATCGGCCAATACTCGCAATAAGCGTGTTTGCGTATCAGCTGGCATATCGCCGATTTCATCTAAAAATAAAGTGCCATGGTTGGCTTGCTCAAAGCGGCCTTGGCGCTGGGTAGCGGCACCGGTAAATGCCCCTTTTTCGTGGCCAAATAACTCAGACTCCATTAAATCTTTTGGAATTGCCGCCATATTAAGAGCGATAAACGGTGCGTTGCGTCGCGGGCTGTGGCGATGCAGCGCGCGCGCGACTAACTCTTTACCGGTACCCGATTCGCCATTAATTAATACCGTAATGTTAGATTGCGATAAGCGGCCAATTGCTCGAAACACCTCTTGCATGGCCGGCGCTTCACCGATGATTTCGGTATCGATTTCTAGCGCATGAGGTTGGCTGCGCTCGGATCTTTGCTCTTCGGCATGGGTTAATGCACGCTGGACAACGGCAACAGCTTCATCGACATCAAAGGGTTTGGGTAGGTATTCGAACGCTCCCCCTTGATACGCGGCGACGGCGCTGTCTAGGTCGGAGTGAGCCGTCATAATAATGACTGGCACCGTGGGGTGATTGCTGTGTAGGTTGGACAGCAATCCTAAGCCGTCGACCCCAGGCATACGAATATCACTGACAATGGCGTCGGGTAAATCGCGCCCGAGTTGGCTGAGTGCGGCATCGCCAGAGTCGAAGGTACGGGTTTCTATACCGGCACCCTGTAGGGCCTTCTCTAGCACCCAGCGAATAGAACGATCGTCGTCAACAATCCAAACACGATTAGCTTTCTGCATTGGGGGGTCTCATGTGGGGCGTTTTAATGGCGGCCGAGGCGATGGGTAAAAACAGAGAAAAACGGGTTTCGTTAGACTCGTTATGGCACTCGATTAAGCCTTGATGTTGATGAATTAGGTGTTGTGAAATTGTTAGTCCCAAGCCAGTACCTTTAGCGCGGCCCGAGATCATGGGGTAAAAAATTTGTTTGACGATCTCGGCCGGAATGCCGGGCCCGTTGTCGATAACATCTATATGAATTACTAGCGGATGGTGCTGCCGGCCGATGGTAAATTGGCGCCGTACGCGAGTGCGCAACGTCAGGCTGGGAGCTTGCGTGTGGCTCTCGAGCATCGCTTGCATTGCATTGCGGGCGACATTAAGCAGCGCCTGAATAAGCATCTCTTTATCGCCGAGCATGTCGGGGATACTCGGGTCGTAGTCGCGCACAATCTTAATCGCGTTGTCGCTTTCTGCCTGGATAATTGTCGCGACCCGCTCCAACACTTCGTGAATATTTAAATCACTTTGTTGGGGCAACTGGTTGGGGCCAAGCATGCGATCGACCAAATTGCGCAGCCGATCAGCCTCATCAATGATGATATTGGTGTATTCACTGAAGGTGTCGCCGGGTAGTTCGCGCGCCAAAAGCTGCGCTGCGCCGCGTATACCACCTAGTGGGTTTTTAATTTCATGTGCCATCCCGCGAATCAGTCCGCGGGTGGTTGTTTGGCTGGCGGCCATCATCTCTTCGCGCGAGATCCGCAGCAATCGATCGATCGGCAAGATTTCAATTACTAAGCCGTCGTTATCGGCAAAGGGCGTCACGGTGTAGTCAACCGTGATCTGCTCGCCGTTTAGCAGTTGCCACTTGGCGTGGCGCTTGGTGTAGTGGTCGGCATTGTGCGCGGCTTGCAACAGCTGTTCGGCGGTGCTCGCGGATTCGTGAAAAAAGTGTGTAATTAACTCACCCTGGCAGCGCTCACTGCTGATCGATAACAGGGCTTCGGCGGCAGGGTTCATGTGGCACAGCCGTAGCCGGCTATCAAGCAAAATGATGGCGGTGCTTAAGCTATCCAGTAATGGCTTGTGCGTGTCTTGGTTTGTCACCGCGGTTGATGCTCCGTAAGCTGCCTTGCAGTGGTGGTGGCTGTAATAAAATAAGCCTGTATCAAATTAGACTGCAAATACCGAACCAAAGCGCAAATGCCCAATCAGTGGGCGTTTTGCGTAGGGTTTGATGTCGAACACTAGTATTGTTGCACAAAAGTGGTGCACTTGCGTTATTAAGGTGCGAAATATGTGCTCTTAATCGGGGAGGGGAATCGGGGGAGTTTAGTTGCCGATTGTTGATACGCGATGCACATATACAGTTACGCTGGCGCTTTTAGACAGAGCTTTGCCGGCAGGGTCTTCTACTTGGGCGTAAATAGTGTGCTCGCCGCGAAGAATCTCGCGGATGGAGTAGTTATTAACGGTGCCTTTGCCTAGCAGTTTGCCATCCATGTAAAAAGCAATCTTTGCCCCATTTTTAAGCGGTGCCTGCAAGCTTACGGCAACGACTAAGTCTCGTTGGCCGGGGTTAACGGTGTATTCGTGGACGGGGCTAACAATGCGAATAGCGTACTTTGGTTGGTCGCTTTTGGCCGCTTCGGTCTCGGGCATAGGTTGCGCCGGCTCTATGGCTTTAGTGGCGGGCATTACATTGGTGGGGCGGACATTAAGTTTCTCGGTCTTACCGCTTTTGTGTGCAGTGCCAGGGTCATCGGTATAGGTGACGTTACCGTACTTGTCGACGGATTTGTAGACGTTGGTTTGCGCGTTGGCGGTCGCCATAAGCAGTATGGTTAAGAGCGAGAAAACGGTTTTTAATCGAGCTTGCGGCTTCATTGCATGATCCTGCTATTGCCAGTTCAACTTATAAGATAGCTTGTTGGGCGGCAAAGAAAAAGGCCCGATCATTGCTGATCGGGCCTTTTGTGAGCATTGGCACGCAAGCGTGCCGGCTCGGGTGACTTACAAGCTGTAGTACATTTCGAATTCTACAGGGTGCGGAGTCATTTGCAGACGTTGGATGTCGGCTTTCTTAAGCTCGATGTAAGAATCGATAAAGTCTTTAGAGAATACACCGCCGGCTTGTAGGTACTCGTTATCAGCTTCCAAAGAGTTCAACGCTTGCTCAAGGCTTGAGCAAACAGTTGGGATCTGGGCTTCTTCTTCAGGAGGCAGATCGTACAAGTCTTTAGAGGCGGCTTCACCTGGGTGAATCTTGTTTTGGATACCATCAAGGCCGGCCATCATCAGTGCTGCAAAGCACAGGTATGGGTTGGCAGTTGGATCAGGGAAGCGAGTCTCTACGCGCTTAGCTTTAGGGCTGGTAACAAACGGAATGCGAATAGACGCAGAGCGGTTGCGCGCAGAGTAAGCCAGCATAACAGGTGCTTCAAAGCCGGGAACCAAACGCTTGTACGAGTTGGTTGAGGCATTACAGAAAGCGTTCAATGAACGTGCGTGCTTGATAATACCGCCGATGTAGAACAGCGCCATTTCAGACAGGCCCGCGTAATCGTCGCCGGCAAACTGGTTAACACCGTCTTTAGAGAAGGACTGGTGAACGTGCATGCCAGAACCGTTGTCGCCAATCAGTGGCTTAGGCATAAAGGTAGCGGTTTTGCCGTAAGCGTGAGCAACATTATGTACGCAGTACTTCAAAATCTGTACTTCGTCAGCTTTTTTCACCAAAGTGTTGGCACCAACACCGATTTCACACTGACCAGCAGTGGCTACTTCGTGGTGGTGTACTTCAATTTCCAGGCCCATGGCTTCCATGGCGTTACACATAGCGCCACGCAAGTCGTTCAGTGAGTCAACGGGGGGTACGGGGAAGTAACCGCCTTTAACGGTTGGGCGGTGGCCGGCGTTGCCGTCTGCAAAGTCGTCGCCAGAAGACCAAGCGCCTTCTTCAGATTTGATTTTGTAGAAAGAGCCGCCCATTTCAGAGGCCCAATGTACGCTATCGAATACAAAGAACTCAGGCTCGGGGCCGAACAGTGCGGTATCGCCCAAGCCGGTAGACTTCAGGTACTCTTCAGCGCGCAGGCCGATAGAGCGTGGGTCGCGATCGTAGCCTTGCATGGTGGTAGGCTCAACGATGTTACAGCGGATAATAATGGTGCTGTCTTCAGAGAACGGATCGACGATAGAGGTTTCGTCGTCTGGCATCAGGATCATGTCCGACTCGTTAATGCCTTTCCAGCCGTTGATGGAGGAGCCATCGAACATTTTGCCTTCTTCGAAGAAGTCGTCATCAATCGTGGCGGCGGGAATGGTAACGTGCTGCTCTTTACCGATGGTGTCGGTAAAGCGCATATCTACCCAGCGAGCTTCATGTTCTTTGATTAAATCCAGTGTTCTAGACATCGAGTGTCTCCTGTTGGTAATAGCCCGCGGGGCTACGGTCGTTAATAATTGAAGCGTTTTAAGTTAAGACGCAGAGTTTACACTCTTGGCGCGTGCATCAGTATCGTTTTAGGTGACCACTGAGGTGCACAATTGGCTTTTTCAAAAGCAAAAGCTATGCCAGCGCGCCGTGCGCCTGCGTTGCTCGGTCGTGATGGGGCCAAAGAGCGGTTGTTTGGTGGATAATTTGCGCCAAAGGCCCTATTTTGGTGCGCTGCGCCCGCAAGCTTGCACTAAAATGAGGCGAGTGAATTTATCGGCGCTTTGTTTCGCTCTGTGTCATGCATTATACTGTGGCGCCTTTACCGCGTGCTACAGTAGGCTTCCATGCATTTCATCGTCAAGGTTTTCCCAGAAATAATTATTAAGAGCCCACCGGTTCGCAAACGCTTTATACGTCAATTGCGCGATAATCTACGCACACTGCTCGCAGGAATTGATCGGGATATTAAGGTCCAGCGAGACTGGGAGAAGATTGAAGTTACCGCCGATGATTCCGGCTTGGATGAGGCGGCCCGCTTGCAGCGTGAAGCACAGGTGGCCGAGGTGTTAGGGCGAACTCCAGGGATTGGTAATTACCTCCATGTCGTCGAGTATGCGCTTGGCGATCTACACGATATTTATGAAAAAACGCTAGAGAATTGGGTCGATTCGCTGGCGGGGCGCACTTTTTGTGTCCGCGTAAAGCGCAGTGGCAACCATGACTTTAGCTCGACAGAGATAGAGCGCTATGTCGGCGGCGGCTTGGCACAACATACCGAGAACGCCGGCGTCGCACTTAAAAAGCCCGATGTCACTGTGCGTATAGAAGTTAAGCAAGAGCGGCTATTTATTGTTGCACGTCAGTGCCGCGGGCTGGGCGGTTATCCGTTGGGCTCACAAGAGTCGGTGTTGTCGCTGATATCGGGCGGCTTTGACTCTACCGTATCAACCTATTTGACCATGAAGCGCGGCATTCGCACCCACTTTTGCTTTTTTAACTTGGGTGGTCGTCAACATGAAATAGGCGTTAAAGAGGTTGCTTACTACCTTTGGCAAAAATACGGTGCATCGCACCCGGTTAAGTTTGTTACCGTGCCATTTGAGGGGGTGGTGTCCGAGATACTACAGCATGTTGATAACTCTTATATGGGGGTGGTGCTTAAGCGCATGATGTTACGCGCCGCCAGTGCGGTGGCCGAGTCGGCCAAGCTGCCGGCGTTGGTGACGGGCGAAAGCGTGGCGCAGGTATCCAGCCAAACCCTGCCTAACTTAAGTGTGATCGACCAAGTGACTGACACGTTAGTATTGCGGCCGCTGATCACCATGGATAAAGGTGAAATTATCGATATATCGCGGCTTATTGGCACCGAAACCTTTGCGGCTAGCATGCCCGAGTATTGCGGAGTGATTTCGGTTAAGCCTACCACTCGTGCACGGCTCGATAAGGTTGAGCATGTAGAGGCTAAATTTGATTTTGCGGTACTAGAGCGAGCCATTGCTGAGCAAGTCACCGTAGATGTGCGTCAACTGGCCGAGACTATCGAGCCGAGTGCCAGTGCTGAGGTGGTAGCAGTGCTGCCAGCCGATGCTGTGGTGGTGGATATTCGTCACCCCGATGAGCAAGAGCTTAAGCCGCTGTTGATTGCGGGTACCGAGGTATTAAACATTCCATTTTACACGTTAAATAAAGCCTTGGCTCAGCTGGAGCCGGGACGACAATATTATCTTTATTGCGATAAAGGCATTATGAGTCAGCTGCACGCGTCGCATTTGGTGGATGATGGGCATACTCATATTGGCGTCTATCGGCCGCACGGGCAGCCTTAATTATGCCCAGAAAAACCCCGCTACGGCAGTTGCTGATACTGATGATTGTGGCGTTGGCAATCGTGACCTTGTCGATAATGTCGACACTGCATGTGCTGGATGTGCCGCTCGGTGACTTTGCCGGCCGAGTGGGGGGCGCTGAGGAGGCCCGCTATCATCACGCGACCATGACAGATGCTCAGTTAAATTGTGAACAAAAGCTTCAGCAAAGTTTTAAAAATCGCATTAGTGTTATGCATGTCGACAACTTCAGTAGTCGTTTGTCGGTCGATGGCGAGCGCTACGAGATTTTCTTAGAGGCCGATATTTACCCCGATGACACTCGCCAAGGGCCGGTGCGTGAGCTGTTCTTTAGCTGCTTTGTGCACGCGAGTAATGGCAAGATTGAACGGTTTCAATATGCTGGCGACAGTGAAGATATGCATGATTTGGATGGTGACGGCACCAATTCTTTAGGTTTATAGCATCAATATGACGACAAATAGCCACTGTTTGTCTGATTTCTGATCTTTTTTATTCCTGCGGGCGCCCATGATAGGTATAATGCGCGCCTTTTCAGCGCTATTCCCCTTGTTAAGGGACGCTGCCATTTCCCCGCACCCGAGACAATACAGTGACCAGCCAATCTAAAATCGCAAATTTGCGTAACATCGCTATTATCGCCCACGTTGACCACGGTAAAACTACCTTGGTAGACAAATTGTTGTCGCAGTCGGGCACACTCGATCGACGCGATGAAGGCTCCGAACGCATCATGGATTCCAGTGACCAGGAGCGTGAGCGCGGCATTACCATTTTGGCTAAAAATACCGCCATCCGCTGGAACGACTATCGTATTAACATCGTAGACACCCCCGGGCACGCCGACTTTGGTGGCGAAGTAGAGCGGGTTTTGTCGATGGTCGATTCAGTGTTGCTGCTGGTCGATGCGGTTGACGGCCCTATGCCGCAAACACGTTTTGTAACCAGCAAGGCGTTTGAGCAAGGTTTGAGCCCGATTGTGGTTATCAATAAAGTCGACCGTCCTGGCGCTCGTCCAGACTGGGTGGTAGACCAAGTATTCGATTTGTTTGATCGTCTAGGTGCAACCGATGAGCAGCTCGATTTTCCGATCATCTACGCTTCGGCCTTAAACGGCGTGGCTGGTCCAGAGCCAGACGAGCTGGCCGACGACATGACGCCGCTGTTTGAGATGATCACCCAGCACGTAAAATCGCCCGACGTTGATATCGACGGCGAGTTTCAAATGCAAATTTCAGCGCTAGATTACAACAGCTATACCGGTGTTATCGGGATTGGCCGTATCTCGCGCGGTAGCCTTTCGCCTAACCAACAAGTGATTGTGGCTAAGCCCGGCGGCGGCACTAAAAAAGCTAAAATATTAAAAGTGATGGGCTATCACGGCTTGGATCGGGTTGATACCGACAACGCCACCGCTGGTGACATCGTTTGTATTACCGGTATTGATGGCTTGGATATTTCAGACACTCTGTGTAGCCCTGATGCGGTAGAGGCGATGCCGCCGCTGTCGGTTGATGAGCCAACCGTGAGCATGACGTTCCAAGTAAACGATTCACCGTTTGCGGGTAAAGAGGGTAAGTTTGTTACCTCGCGTAATATTAAAGATCGCTTAGACCAAGAGTTAATCCACAACGTTGCGTTGCGCGTTGTACAAGGCGAGACGCCCGATAAGTTTATTGTCTCGGGCCGTGGCGAGCTGCATTTGTCGGTACTGATCGAAAGCATGCGCCGCGAAGGCTTTGAGATGGGCGTGTCGCGTCCAGAGGTGATCCAAAAAGAAATCGACGGCGAGATTCAAGAGCCGTTTGAGCAAGTGGTTATTGATGTTGAAGAGCAGCACCAAGGCTCGATCATGGAAGAACTGGGTTTGCGCAAGGCCGAAATGACCAATATGGAGCCCGACGGCAAAGGCCGTGTTAAGTTGGAGTTTTTGGTTCCATCGCGTGGTTTGATCGGTTTTCGCGGTCAGTTTTTAACCATGACTTCTGGCTCAGGCATTATGACCAGTATTTTTGATCACTACGGCCCAATTAAAGAGGGGCAGGTGGCGAAGCGTCAAAATGGCGTGCTGATATCTATGGTTAAAGGTAAAACTTTGGCTTATGGTTTGTATCCGCTGCAAGATCGTGGTCGTTTGTTCTTAGGTCACGGCATTGAGGTTTACGAAGGTCAGATTGTCGGTCTTCACTCGCGGAGCAACGATTTAGTGGTTAACCCCACTAAAGCCAAGCAGCTAACCAACGTTCGCGCCTCGGGCACCGATGAAGCGCTGACTTTATCACCACCGGTTAAGCACACCCTTGAGCAAGCGTTAGAGTTTATCGAAGACGATGAGCTGGTAGAAGTAACACCAATATCGATTCGTCTGCGTAAAAAGCAGCTGACCGAGAACGAGCGCAAACGCAACAAAAAGTAAGTCTGTTGCATAATGGCCGTGTCAGTTGCCATGCTTGAGTTTGACTGTCAGGCATAGATTGGCAAGTATAGCTTGGCACTGCACGTGACAACAAAAAGCCCCGCCTTAGTGCGGGGCTTTTTGTTGTCAGTTGGTTGCTGATTTATAGGGCGTATAGAGCAGAGGAGGTTGAATCTGCGTCCCACTTTTAGTGATAGAGCCTTAGTGGGCCGCAACCAGTGCTAGAGTTTGGTCTGATAAGAAAAAAACCATGAGACCAGTTTATGTATAAAAACTTCTGTTTGAGCATGCCCCTGTTACTGGCAACTTTCTGTAGCGCTTATGCGGCTGCGCCCAGTGACGGTACACCTAAGCAAGTACAGATCGTCAAGCAAGATGGTGCCTATCAGTTACTGGTGAACGATGCCCCCTATGAGGTAAAAGGTGTTGGCTTGGGCGGTAACGCACAGGGCAGTTTAAGCCTGTTAAGAGCCGTGGGTGGCAACAGTATTCGTACTTGGAGTGCGCACAACGCCGATGCGGTATTGCACAATGCCGCCGCTAACGGTGTCATGGTGGCGCTGGGATTTGATACCGATAAAGAGCTGCACGGCTTTGATTACAATGACGAGAGCGCTGTTCAGGCTCAGTTTGAGCGCTTAAAGCAAACCGTCCAAAAGTATAAAGATCATCCTAACTTATTGGTCTGGGTTGTCGCCAATGAGCCCAATCTATTATTTAACGATGATGGCTCCTTAAAAGATGTTAACCCAAAGGTGTACCAAGCCATTGGTAAGATGATTGATTATATTCATCAAGAAGATCCCAATCATCCAGTGACCTACGCCTTTGCTGGGGCGCCTGCGGATCATATTAAAACCGCCATGCAATACACACCTAATGTCGATTTTATCTCGTTGCAATTGTACGGTGATGTGGCAAATCTACCGCAGATTATTGAAGAGCTTAATATAGATAAGCCCTTTATGGTCACAGAGTACGGCGCTATTGGCCACTGGGAGCGGCCTGTTACCGAGTGGGAGCGCGAGATCGAAGAGCCGAGTGGGATTAAAGCCGAGACGTTCTCTGAGCGTCTACATTTGGCTTTTGATGATAATCCTACCGGTAAGGTCATTGGCTCTTTCGCTTTTTTGTGGGGGCAAAAGCAAGAGCGTACACCCACTTGGTACGGCATGATCAACGCTGACGGTAAACCCAATGCGCGTGTCGATGAGCTAACCCGTTATTGGACGGGAGAATACCCCAGTAATCGTGCTCCACGAGCACAAGAGATTACGCTTAACGACAAGCTTCCGCACGATAATGTTTATGCCACTCCGGGCCAACCACTAACGGTTAAAGTCGTCGTTAGTGATGAAGATTCATTGCGTTACGAATGGGAGCTATTAAAAGAGGTGGCGGTGCGAAGCGAGGGCGGTGCTTTTGAGAAAAGGCCCGAGGCAGTACCTATTACCGTTATCAAGCAGCAAGCCGGTGAATTAAGCTTTAGCGCCCCGCTGCAAGAGGGCGATTACCGTATTTACTCGTATAGCTATGATGGCAAAGGCAAAGTGGGCAACGCGAATTTTCCATTCTATGTAAAGCCTTAGTAGCAAAATATAAATTGCTGCAGTTTGGTAAATTTTGCCATCAACGATATGTAACAGATGTCTGGACGGGCCAGAGCAGCATGGCTGCTGTGGCGCCGGCAGGCGATTAGCCCCGCGTTTGGTTAAAACGTTAGTAGCCCGCCATTGGACTTCAGCCATGAGGATGCATACTCCGCTTCAGCCTGCTAGGCTAGTAGTCGATGTGCAGATACTCTGGATGGATCTATGATTGAAAAGAACGCTAAGCATGGTGCCGGCTCAACGGTGCTGATTCCTGTCTTTATTCCCGCCGTAGTGGTAATGGTTTTACTTGTGGTAGGTGCCATCAGTAATCCAGATTTAGCCGGCAAGGTGTTTAGCTCGACCTTGACGTATATCACCGATAGCTTTGGTTGGTTTTATATGTTGTCGGTGGCTTTCTTCTTGGTGTTTATCGTCGGTTTGGCGATGACCCGCTGGGGTAATATCAAGCTTGGCCCCGACCATGCGGATCCGCAATACAGCTTTCCAGAATGGTTTGCCATGCTGTTCTCGGCCGGTTATGGCATTGCGCTGTTATTTTTTGGTGTGGCCGAGCCGGTCCTGCATTTTTCATCGCCGCCGCAGGGCTCACCTGAGACAGTTGATGCGGCCAAGCAGGCGATGCAAATTGCGTTTTTTCACTGGGGTTTTCATATTTGGGCAATTTACGGCTTGGTGGGACTGGTATTGGCGTACTTTGCCTTTCGCCACGGTTTGCCACTGTCGATGCGTTCGGCGCTATACCCTTTAATTGGTGATCGTATATACGGCCCTATCGGCCATGCAGTCGATGTGTTTGCCATCTTGGGTACCATGTTTGGTATTGCCACAACTCTCGGGTTATCGGTGGCCCAGATAAACGCGGGCTTACATTATTTATGGCCCAGTGTGCCGGTCAATGTCACGGTGCAAATCACCTGTATTGCAGTGATTACCGGGCTGGCCATATTTTCTGTGGTTGCGGGTATGGACAAGGGCGTTAAGCGTCTGTCGATTTTAAATATGTTGCTGGCTGTAACGCTGATGCTGTTTGTTTTTATCGTTGGCCCCACCATTCATATTTTAGAAACCTTCTTACAAAACACCGGTAGTTACCTTAACAATATTGTCGAGCGCACCTTTAATTTACAAGCGTATTCGCACAGTGATTGGATTGGTAACTGGACCTTGTTTATTTTTGGTTGGACTATCGCTTGGGCGCCGTTTGTCGGGTTGTTTATTGCCAAAATCAGTCGCGGCCGCACGATACGCCAGTTTGTGGTGGGGGTGATGCTAGTGCCTTCGATATTCACCTTTATGTGGTTCTCAATTTTTGGTGATACCGCGCTTAACCAAATTATGGAGCATGGCTATACGAGCTTGATTGGCGACGTGCAAAATAACAAAGCCATTGCCCTGTTTAAGTTGTACGAGGTGCTGCCGCTGACCTCAATAGTATCGTTTGTTACGGTAATTCTGATTATTACTTTTTTTGTAACGTCATCCGATTCGGGCTCCTTGGTGATCGATTCACTGGCCTCTGGCGGCGCTTTGCATACGCCCGTGTGGCAGCGTGTATTTTGGGCTTCTACTGAGGGCGTTGTGGCTTCTTGTCTATTGTTAGCCGGCGGGTTGAGCGCCTTGCAGACGATGACTATCGTCAGCGCTTTGCCGTTCTCGATTATTATGATTGTTGCCGCGCTGGGCATGTGGCGCGCGTTAACCATTGAGGGCCACCACCAGCGCAGTTTAACAACGGATGTACAGCAACGGCTATCCGGTACTCGCGGCAATGGGTTATGGCGACAGCGTCTTCATAGCTTGGTGTCTTTCCCCGAACGGGAACAGGTGCTGGAGTTCTTGGCAACCACGGTTAGTAAAGCCATGCACCGGGTTGAGCGCGAGTTGGTAAAAGAGGGCTGGGCGGCTGAGGTGCATACCGATGAGGAGTATCAACGTATTTACCTCGAGGTGGTAAAGGATGAGCAGGTAGATTTTATTTATGAAATACGCTTGCTGGAGCACGAGTTGCCGGACTATGCCTCTCCTCAAATACCGCGCCCAGACGATGCGCAAAAGTTTTACTACCGTGCCGAGGTGTTCTTGCGCCGTGGCGGACAGTCGTATGATATTTTTGGTTTTGATCAGCAGGATATTATTACCGATATTCTCGACCAGTTTGAAAAACACCTACACTTCTTACATGTCTCGCCGGCGATTTTACCTTGGCGTATGGAAGAGCACGACGATATGTTAACTTCGCCGCCGGAACCGCAGGAGCAAGAGCTAGGAGCTGAACCCTCCGCAGGCGATGATAAACAGTCGCCAGGTAAGCCCGACGAGTAAACCGACTGACAAGGAGTTGTGGCCATGAGGTTAATCAATAAATCCCGTTGGGCGGTGCTTGGGGTGACACTTGTTCCCGCACTGGCGGGGGCGAGCGAAGCCGATACAGCCACCGAGATCGAGTTGCTTAAGCAAGAGATCCAGGCTCTTAAGACGCGGTTGCAAGAGATCGAGACTCGCTCGCCGGTGACCGTGCAAAAGTTGGACGTGGCGGTATCGGGTACGGAGCGTAGCGCCGCCATTAACGATGAGCCCGACACTTCGGGCGTGGATGTTGGTGGCGCGCTACGCTTTAACTTAATACATCGCGATTATGTCGATGCCTCTGACGGCAAACGCGGTGAAAGCGGGCTAGATGTATTTCGGCTTAATGTTGATGGTGAACTCAATAATATTTTGGTGTCGGCCGAGTATCGTTTTTACTCATATATGAATACTCTGCACCACGGCTGGATTGGCTATCAGTTTGCCGATGCAAGTCAGCTGAAATTTGGTGTGCATCAGGTCCCCTTTGGCTTGCTGCCCTATGCCGCTCACAACTCATGGTTTGGTGTGCCTTATTATGTGGGGCTAGGTGACGACTACGATATGGGCATGAAGTACCAGCGCAGCGATGGCCCTTGGAGCACGCAATTAGCATTTTATAAAAACGAAGAACTAAACGACGCCAGTAATACTGATCGCTATTCTTACGATGTGATTCGCACGGCCGAGCAGCACAACGAAGAGATCAATCAGCTTAACGCACGCGTGGCTTATACATTTGGTTTGGGTAGTGCTTGCGAGACAGAGGTGGGAGGCTCGATAGCTGCCGGTGAGCTGTACAACGCCGTAACCGATCGCCGAGGTGATCGCTGGGCTGCCGCTGGTCATATCGACAGTCGCTGTGGCCGCTGGAATTTTCAAGCTCAGGCGGCCAGCTATCAATACGATCCGGCAAATCCGGTAGGGGTGGATGACTCACGACTGACAGTGGGTGCTTTCTCGGGTGTTTACGATATTGCCAGCGAGGCTGATTTTGTCGTCGCTAACGTTGCTTACAATATCTCCTCTCCGTGGCAAAACATTGATAGCATTACTTGTTACAACGATTACTCCCATCTTTTTAAAAACGCTGCCAATTCATCTGACTCGATGATTAATACCACCGGTTGCGCGATTGGCAGCGGTCCGCTGTTTACGTATATCGATTATATTCTGGCGAATAACATGCCTTATTTTGGTGCGGGCTCTATGGCCGACGGCGGCGAACAAAAATGGCACGGGCGTTTTAATGTCAATATTGGCTTTTACTGGTAATAGGATGTGGGTGTAAGGCTATGTGGTACAGATTAGCGTTTATAGGGTTGGTTGTATGCGCAACGGTATTACCCGCTCAGGCGCAGCAAACATTGAATGTGGTGTCGTGGGATGGCGCTTACGTTAAAAGCCAAATCCTAGGATTTATTCGTCCCTATGAGGCGGATTCTGGTGTGCGCGTTAATGTTATTCAATACAGTGGCGGTATAGATAGTATTCGCAAGCAGGTACGAGCTTGGAATGTTCAGTGGGATATTGTCGATTTAGAGCTTTTTGATGCGATTCGCGCCTGTGATGAAGGTTTACTTGAGCCCATTGACCCTAAAATACTATCGCCGGCTCCCGATGGCACTAGTGCGCAAGATGATTTTATTGCCGGCAGTTTGATGCCGTGTGGTATTGGCAATGTTGTAGGCTCGACGGTAGTGAGTTTTGATAGAACACAATTCAAAACACCGCCCAGCTCTCTTGACGATTTCTTTAATCTAAAAAAATATCCCGGCAAGCGCGGTTTGCGCCGTTCACCTAAAGTGAACTTGGAATGGGCGTTAGTTGCCGATGGTGTCGCGCCAGAGCGTGTATACGAGGTGCTTTCTAGCGATGCTGGGCTTGATCGAGCCTTTGCTGTGTTGGATCGCATTAAGCCTAACATTGAATGGTGGCAAACTGGTGAAGAGGCTATTCGCTTGTTAGAGACCAAGCGTGTGGAGATGTCATCGGTGTACAGTGGCCGGGTAGACGATGCGCTACAGCGCGGTGAGCCGTTGGATATTATTTGGGATCATCAAGTGTGGTTCTTTGATGTGTGGGCCATCCCTAAAAATGGCCGCAATACCGAGCGGGCAAAAGAGTTTTTACGCTTTGCCAGCAGCACCGAAAGTTTAGCTGAACAAGCGCGTTACATCCCTTATGGGCCGGTGCGGCAATCGGCGCTGGCGCTGCTTACACCCGAGCTGCGTCAGCGGTTGCCCACGGCGAAAGAGCACCTAGCTACGGCAATTGAATTGAACGCCAGCTGGTGGTCAGAAAATCTTGCTCGCATTGCCCCGCGTTTTGAGCAGTGGCTTAGCCGTCCGGTAATGGTGCCTAAAGCGCTACCGCGTTAGGGGGATATTTTTAAATACCTAAAAAATCCGTGATCAGGCTTTATACTAATTATTCTGATAACGTAACGTTGTATTTTTGCAGCAAATCGTTCTCTTGTTGGCCTTTGATTAACTGTCGTCCTTCATTCCATATTTTTATAAGTTGTTGTCTTTTTTTACTGGGTATTTTTTTTGAAAATATCGGTATTTCTACCAGCTTGTGCTCTAGCCCGGGACGCACGATTTGCAATTTCTCGTTCAGATTAAGTCGGTTTAAAACGTGTTGCAGCACCAGTTCACTGTCGGCATATACATCGACTCTATGGTCGATGATCATCTGCAATATACGATCCACGACATCGTCGTAGCCTGCGATAATCTCAATAAGGTGTGAGTTTTTTGGATCGTCCAAGTGATTCTGGTAGTTTACGCTCATCGAGCTATAGTCCCAGCCAGGCCCAGTTGCTATGCGTTTATGATTTAACGATTGTACTCCGCTGTAACGCCACGAGTCGTTGCGCCTGATGACAAAAGCCGAGGCGTATTCAAACGTTTTTTCACTGGCGTAGACAAAGGTTTGCTCTGCACTTTGGGACAATAAATATTCTGGCAGCATGTCGCAAAGGCCCTCTGCAACCATGTCTAAGCCTCTCGCTAAGGGGACTTCATAGTATTCTAAGGTATAGCCTTGTGCGGTGTATATTTGCTCTAACATGTCGATGACAAAGCCGCGTTCAGCCGACTCATCTGCTGGAAATATGGTCATTGGAGGCCATTGGTCGTAGCATACTTTTACGGTGTTAGCGTAACTTAAGCAGCTTATGCTGATTCCGCCAAGGACAGTTATAAGAATGAGTAGACGATACATGATGTTATCTTTCGGCACGGTTTCGACCCTTGTCTTTGGCACCGTACAGCTTCAAGTCGGCACGCTTAAATAACTCGGTTACTGATTGGTCGTTTGGCTTGGATACTTCAACACCAAGGCTTACGGTGTAGCTGATTTCTTTATCGTCAATTTTTAACGTTGTGCTGTCAACGACCTCTCTTATTTTATTGGCCAGCTGAAAGGCCGCATCGATTTCTGTATCGGGTAGAAATATTGCAAATTCTTCTCCGCCCACTCTGCCGATAAGATCGGATTTTCTGAGTAGATCTTTAATCGTTTCTGTAAAATGGATAAGAACATTGTCGCCCGCAAAGTGACCGTGCGTATCGTTGATCATTTTAAAGTGATCTAGATCCATTAAGATAAAGCTGGCGGAAGATTTTTGGCGTTGCGATAACAGCAACAAGTGCTGAGACATTTCAAAGAAGCTACCCCTATTTAATGTCCCTGTTAGAGAGTCTTTTGTTGCCAGCTCTTTAAGTTGCTGGTTGAGTGTTTGTAATGCCTCGGTGCGTTTTTCAACGGCATTTTCTAGCCAGCTTCGTTTGGCTTGTTCGTCTTCTAGTAACCGTTCGCGATCATTTTGCATGGCGCTAAGCATATTGTTCATATGCTCTTGCAGTTGGCTTATTTCATTGTTCTCGGCATTTGACAGGTTAATTCGTTTGTTTGCATCTTGGCTTAGCTGCACCTCATTGACCTGTCGCATTAACTCCTTCATTGGGCGTGCTAAATAACGATCAAATGCCCAAATAAAGAGCCAAAATAAAATGGATAGCTTTATTATTGCGGTGATCGCAATCAAAGAAAATCCAAATAGCACCCGATCTAATACGACTTCTGATGATGAGTAAAGAGTCAGTGAGCCAAGAAAAATTCTTTTATCGTTAAGCGTCCAATACAATTCTGTTTTTGTATCGAACAGCGATAACGGAGGAGAAGTTGAGGCATAGGACCTTCTAGAAATCATGTTTTTGGCATGTTTATCTAAAACATCAACCCCGACAATAATGGGCATTTTGAGTAACCCGGTGATGAGCGCGTCTAGCTGATTCTGGTTGTACTGCCATAAGCTGGTGGCCAGAGGGCCGCGTACGGTCTCTTCCAGCTGCTCTAGCTCGTTTAAGATTGAGTCCTGAGTCTTTAAATACTCGGTTAGAAATTGCGTGCCAGTGATTAAGCAAGTTACCCCCAAGTAAATGGAAAAGATAACCCGCATCATTTTTTGGGATAAGCTTTGAGGGCGAAGAAAACGTGCAAGCATTAAGTGTGGCCCTATCTCGATAAGCTTTCTATGGTCTCTAATCTTAGAGGACTCTCGCATTTAATGGAATAGACGCCAAAACTCTCTACCGTCAGCCTGATGTGATGCGTTGTCATAATCGATGCAGGGGCCTCTGTAGCTCCGTGACAGCGAGATCAAGAGGAATGTTGTAACTGTTGCGGGGTTCTGGCAGCTGATAGCGTGATCTAGCGGTTGATAAGGTTGGTGTTTTTAGATTTGAGCGAGGGGCGTGCTGTGTTTTGTCGCTGAGGGTATTGCTGCGGTACGGTGATGGCCACAAAAAAGCCCCCGCAACCAAAGGCTGCGGGGGCTTTTTGTATTGCTCGGCTATTTAGCCTTTTTTCTCGGCAGCTTCGCGTGCTTTAACCTTGGCAATAACGTCTTCGGTGACGTTAGCAGGACAAGCAGCGTAGTGTGCAAACTCCATAGAGAACTGGCCGCGACCAGAAGTCATGGTGCGCAAGTGACCGATGTAACCGAACATTTCAGACAGTGGAACGTCTGCTTTGATGCGGATACCGGTAGCACCTGGATCTTGACCCGCGATCATGCCGCGACGACGGTTCAAGTCACCGATAACATCACCTACGTGATCTTCTGGGGTGAATACGTCTACCTTCATGATCGGCTCCAACAACTGTGGGCCGGCCTTAGGCATAGACTGGCGGAAAGCGCCTTTGGCGGCGATTTCAAACGCGATGGCCGAGGAGTCAACGGCGTGGAAGCCACCGTCATACAGCTCAACTTCAACGTCCAGCACCGGGAATCCAGCCAGCGGGCCTTTTTCCATCATGCTCTTAAAGCCTTTCTCGATCGCTGGGAAGAATTCTTTAGGTACGTTACCGCCCACAACCGATGAAGTGAAGGTGAAGCCAGTGTTTGCTTCGCCTGGCTTGATACGGTAGTCGATTTTACCAAACTGACCAGAACCACCAGATTGCTTCTTGTGGGTGTAAGAATCTTCGATTTGCTTGGTGATTGTTTCGCGGTAAGCCACCTGAGGCTGACCCACAACCAGTTCAACACCGTAGGTACGCTTCAGGATGTCGACTTTAATATCCAAGTGCAGCTCACCCATACCTTTCAGGATGGTCTCACCGGAATCTTCGTCGGTCTCTACGCGGAACGATGGATCTTCAGCAACCATTTTACCAATGGCAACACCCATTTTCTCGGTAGAGCCTTTGTCTTTAGGGGCAACGGCGATCGAGATAACTGGATCTGGGAACACCATGGCTTCTAGGGTACAAGGGTGCTTAGGATCACACAGGGTGTGACCGGTTTGCACGTTCTTCATACCAACGATGGCGATAATGTCACCGGCTTGTGCGCTGCTTAGCTCGTTACGCTCATCGGCATGCATTTCTACCATGCGGCCAACACGTTCGGTTTTACCGGTAAACGAGTTAAGAATCGTGTCACCTTTGTTCAATTTACCAGAGTAAATACGCACAAAGGTCAGGGCGCCAAAACGGTCGTCCATGATTTTAAAAGCCAATGCTTTCAAAGGCTCGTCGGCCGATACGATGGCTTTCTCGCCAGTTGGAGTGCCTTCTTCATCGGTCAAATCTTGTGGATCAACTTCGGTCGGTGCCGGTAAGTAATCAACAACCGCGTCCAATACCAACTGCATGCCTTTGTTTTTAAAGGCAGAGCCGCAGAAAGTAGGGAAGAAGGTCAGATCGCGGGTACCCTTACGGATGCAGCGCTTGATGTCTTCAATAGAGGGCTCTTCACCTTCCATGTAAGCCATCATCAGGTCATCGTCGACTTCAACGGCGGTCTCGATCAGCTGCTCGCGATACATATCAACGTCGTCAACCATGTCGGCTGGAATATCTTCAACGCTGAAGTTCTCTGGTAGGCCAGAATCGTCCCATACGTAAGCTTTACGGCTCAGTAGGTCGACTACACCACTAAAGGTATCTTCGGTACCGATAGGCAAAGTCATAACCAATGCGTTAGCGCCCAGTACATCTTTAACCTGATCAACTACTTTCAGGAAGTCGGCACCGATACGGTCCAGCTTGTTGACAAAGATAATACGAGCAACTTCAGATTCGTTAGCGTAGCGCCAGTTGGTTTCTGATTGCGGCTCAACACCACCAGAGCCACAGAATACACCGATACCGCCATCGAGAACTTTAAGCGAACGATATACTTCTACGGTGAAGTCAACGTGCCCAGGGGTGTCGATGACGTTCAGGCGGTGGTCTTTCCAGAAACAACTAACCGCAGCGGACTGAATGGTAATACCGCGCTCGGCTTCTTGTTCCATGAAGTCGGTGGTGGATTCACCCTCGTGCGTTTCACCCAGCTTGTGAATACGGCCGGTGAGCTTGAGGATGCGCTCGGTGGTAGTGGTTTTGCCCGCGTCAACGTGGGCAAAGATACCAATGTTTCTGTAGTTACTTAGCTCTGTCATTTAGATACTCGTATATCAAGGCCAAAAATTTGGACGGCATTGTACAGCGATGGAGGTGTTAATTGCCAATACTAATTAGCCTACAAAGTCCAGCTTTTTGCGGTGAGTTAATTTTTTGCGGTATTTTTGCGTGTTAAAAGCCATTTTGGCTGTTTTGAGGCGCAATTATACGGCGAAATCAATAAGTTTGGGCGAATCGATTTATATTATTTATAGCGGCTCTCTGTCAGTATCGACCCAGTAGGGCGTTATTAGCTTGGGTTGTATGCCGGCGCTAAGGGTTGCCTGCCGCTTGCCGTATACAGCAAGCGGCGCAATCAAATTAATGGTGTTTATGCGCGAGGTAGTTAGCTATTTCTACCATCGGAGCCACCCATAGCTGTTCGCGTTTTTGGTCTAGGTACTCAATGAGGGCGGTATGCTTGGCGTTGTCGATATTTAGCGGGTGTTCACCACCCACACCGTGAAACAAAAACACCACCAGGCCGCCTTGGTCGATCGCCTGATCAACCAGTGCCGTAAGCTGTTGGGTGCTGCTGCCGTTAATCACATAAGAGTCAATATCAAACAGTTTTACATCGCCAACTTGCATGACGCTACTTTTAACGCCGCGCGCGCCAACAAATAGCGGTTTGATGGCCTCAACATAAGATTCACCGCCCGCTGTCATATCGCCGCAGGGGTAAGCGTAGGTCCGCTCGGTCTTCCCGTCGACCGCTTCAAGAGCAATGTTGGCTACCTTTAAATTATCCACCATGCGTGCCACGCTCCATGTAGATAAATCTCGCTCAGGATTGACCCACTCACGGTTAGGCTTTGATGCGTCGCAAGGGTGAAACAGTGAGTGGTTGCCCAGCTCGTGGCCACGAGCGGCTACTGCGCGCCATTCATTTAAGCGGTCGCCAAATGGTGGATAGCCTACAGTGAGGTAAAACGTCGCCTGAAAATTGTACGTGTCCAGTACTGGAATAGCTTTATCCAAATGAACATTAAGTGAGTCGTCATAAGTGAGCGACACAGCGGCGTGTTTGCCATTCCAGCTGTCATCGGCAGCGCTTAATTGTGCAAGGCTTAAGAGTAATAGGGCTGGTAGCCCGAAACATAATAGGCGCATCAGAGAATCCTTTGTTATTAGTGTGTCGATCAAGTTGCAGAATAATCGACTCGGGCCCCAGTACCAAGCCATGATTCGTTAATCTTTTAAAGGAGATCTAACGTCAACGTACCTGTAGTGGCTGTGGTTTTTATGACCGTTATGGCCGTGGTTAGGCATCAAGCAGGATGCTAGCGGGTAAGGTGGCTTGTATTTGACTTTCGCTATGTCCTACCATTTTCAATAATGGCAAAACCGTTTATAGTCTGCATGGCCAGATAGGATGGTGGTGCACAGTGCTAGGGCCAATAGGCTAGTACGCTCAGTAATCCCCCCCCCTTGCATCTTGTTCGCTTTAACTTTACAGATGATTTGTGCCGCTTACGTTTTATAAATGTTTAAGTTTTTATGGGGCTTGTCGGTTGATATGGCGATAATACGCTGCACACTAACTGATTATAATTTTTAACGCCGTCACCGTATTACTATATAAAACATTGTTAACAAGTCTATTTTAGGTGCCAAAGAAATAATAATGACACTGATATATCATTTGGGGTTCGGTAGTCTTCGTTTCTAATAGAAATTTTTCTAATGGATATGCAATGTCTTGGGCTTATGCTGTTGGTTCGTCTGTGTTGCCAATGGCGGCGGCAATTATTTTTGGCTGTTTCCTATGGCTGTCGACAGTACCATTATAAAGCCAGAACTAAATCAGCCGTTAAAGTCGATGGATACTCAATCATTTTTGACTTCGTTAATATTGGCAATCGCTCTGTACGCTCTTTATCGCGCAATGGCAGATGCTATTTGTTTGCTGGCATTGTGGAAGTTATCTTCTGGTCCGAACGTTGCGTCTGATGAAGTAATATAAACGAATAAGTTATTCGCTTAATCAAATTGTAAATATGTCCTTTCAGGATTGGAATAAAAGCGAGTGCCTTTCGCTGTGGTGAAATTTTAAGTAGTTGTTATATTAATATTTAATATCAGGGGATTTAAATGGATTTAGTATATAAAAATGAAAAGCCACTTTTTATTATAGCGGCTGTTATATCGACAATATTTTGGCTTGTTCTTACTGTTGCCACAATAGGGGTGGTTTTAATATATTTACTTTTAGGTTATTTGTTTTTTTTGTTTGCCCATTCGGCGTTTATATCCTACCTAAAAGGTACTGGGGTAAAGATAAGTGATGAGCAATACCCTGATTTATATGAAAAATTAGTTCGTGGCTGCGCTACGGTGGGTTTGAAGGAAGTCCCTGAGGCTTATCTGCTGAGAACTGATTTTTTCAATGCTATCGCGACAAAATTTCTTGGTAAGCACTTTGTTGTTCTTTTTACTGATGTGGTTGATGCGTTAGATAGTCAACCTGGGGCTATTGATTTTTATATCGGTCACGAGCTGGGGCATATCCATAGGCGACACTTAAGCTGGAGCACTTTTATTTGGCCAGCCTCTGTATTGCCTTTGCTTGGGGCCGCGTTGAGGCGGGCCGAAGAATATACCTGTGATCGTTATGGTGTGGCGTGCTGCCAGTCGGAAGATGATATTAAAGCGGCCATTTCTGCAATAGCGGCCGGAGATACTAGGTGGAAATCTATAAATATTAATTCGTATCTCAAGCAGGTGTCGTATACTCGTGGATTTTGGATGTCATTTAATGAGTTGACGAGTGATTATCCTTGGCTTACAAAACGTATGGCTACATCGTTAGCTGTAAGTCGAGGAGAAAAAATAAAATGCCCTAGACGCAATATATTCGCTTGGGCTTTGGCGTGTGTCATACCTAGATTCGGAGTCAATGGAGCCGGGTCTTTATTGGTTGTCGTAGCAGTAATCGGTATTTTGGCCGCTGTTGCTTTACCGGCTTATCAGGATTATACCGAGCGTGCGCGCATAGCGGGTGCTTATACGTCGGCGAAGCAAGTGCAAGCGAAAGTGACCCAATATGTCGCTAATCATGAGGCATGGCCACAATCTATGCAGGTGTTAGGCTATAACGAAGATGCTTTAGTCGACCATGCTAATAATGTCTCTGTTAGTCTTTACGATGAGGGAATGATTGGTGCTTTGGTTGGTGTGGATTATGCCGGTGATGAGCAGTATCTCGTGCTGGAGCCCGAGGTGATTGACGAAGGTATCGTCTGGCATTGCTATGGCGAGAACCTGTTAGCTAAGAGTTTACCGGCTGCTTGTCGATAATTGGCAGTATTAATTGCTCGTTCCCCCTCATTGTTGGGGGCGTCAAATAACATCAACGTTGGCTCCTGCTAAGCTGGAGCCAACGTTTTATCTTCTATCCATACCTACCTAATTAAGCTTGCATACTTTCGCTATGCGCGAACATTTACCTTGCTGGCCTTTTTGTTCTGCAATCGCAGCGCTATCATAAAAAACATCAAACCTACAGCGGCGGTGGCGGCACCTACGTAACCGGTCGAGCTCCAGCCAAATCCTGTCGAAATCGCCAAACCTCCCAGTAGTGGGCCAATGGCGTTAGCGGTATTAAAAGCGGCGTGATGCGATGCGGCGGCCAAGGTTTGGGCGCCGGGTGCGACGTCCATCAAGTGTGTTTGTAATGGTGGTGATACAGCGACTACGGTGCCGACTAAAAAGGCGGCCAATAAAATACTCCATAGCTCTGAGGTGGCTTGCGGGTAGAGCAATAAAATAAAAATACTCCACAGCAGTACGCCGCCCACGGCTTTAAACTGATATTTATCAAACAGCCAGCCACCCGCAATATTGCCGGTAAAGCCGCCTAAGCCAAACGCGGCCATAGCAATAGGAATCCACATTTTACTTTGACCGGTCACGTGCAAAATAGTCGGGGCTAGGTAGCTGAATACGGCAAATACGCCGGCAAAGCCGGTGGCGCCAATAAGCAGTGCCAGCCATACCTGCAGACGGTTAAAGGCTTTGATTTCGTGCAGGGGATTGTTGCGCACTTGTTGTTTGTTGAGTGGCACAAAGATCAAAATAAGCACGATACTCAACACCGATATAGCGCCGACCAAGGCAAAAGCGTAGCGCCAACTGATGGATTGACCGAGCCACGTGGCCAATGGGTTGCCAATCAGTACCGCAAGGGTAAGGCCGATCATTACTCGGCTGACAGCTTTGCCCCGTTGGCTGGGCGGCACTAAGCTGGCGACCACTAACGCTGCAACACCAAAGTAGGTGCCGTGAGGCAGGCCGGCAATAAAGCGCATCGCCATTAAACTTTCGTAGTTGGGCGCAAAGGCGCTGGCGATATTGGCCAGCGCGTAAAAGCCCATGAGAAGTAACAATAGGTGGCGATGGAATAAGCGTGCGCCGGCTATGGCGAGCAGTGGTGCGCCGATGACCACGCCCAATGCGTAAGCGCTGATCACGTGGCCTACCTGTGGCTCGTTCACGCCCAGCCCTGCGGCGATGCTGGGCATTAGGCCCATGGTGGCAAACTCGCCAGTACCGATGCCAAAGCCGCCAATGGCCAGAGCGATTTCAATCATCCACATGGCGGTTTTGCTGAGCTTAGGTTGTTCTTGCGGCATAAAATGTTTCGCGTACAAAAGGACAACGAATTTCACCCAGTGCACGCGAGCGCGACCGGTAAATATTGTCTGGTGGTTGATGGAGTGCGCCATCTTACGCGAAGAATGGGTCTTTGAGTGTTAAGGCGTTGTTAAGATGAATGAATACCTATGTAAATTGTTAACAGGCTAAATGTTTCGATAGGCGCTAGGCGTTTGCCCAGTAACCCGGGTAAATTCTCGGTGAAAATGTGATTTGGTGGCAAAGCCCGCTGCTAGGTAGGCCTCGGTGATGGACATGTGGGGCGAGCTAATAAGCAGGTGTTTGGCCCGCTCTCCCCGCCAGTCGTTCAGGTGACGTGAAAAGCTAACGCCAGCGCAGAGGTTAATAGCCTGCGATAGTTGTCGAGCGGGCACCCCTAAAAGCTTGCTGGCACGAGCCAGGGTGATGCCCTGTTCACTGCGGTACAGCTCGCGTTCGGCAATTAATGTTTGCCAGCGCGTAAAGAGTTGCCGTTGTTGTGTCTCGCTTTGCGTCGCTAGATTATTGACAGGTTTTAGCTGGTGCATCCACTCGACTAGCGGCGCGCGGGCCAGTACCAACATCAGGGCGGCAAGGTGAACCAGCAGAAACAAGCCTGCCCCGACAGTGAGTGACACGCTGTGCATAATGGGTATGCCGTTGCGCAATTCGAAGGCCGCCGCAAGCTCGACCAGCAGATTTAGCAGCATTAAACCTGCCAGTAACCAAAGCCAAGTTCGGGCATCTTTTTGCTGTTTTAAATTGTCGCCGGAGCTTTGCCGCAAACGCCACACGGCGGCCCCCCAATAGCCCGCAAAACTTAGAATAATTAGTGCATCTAATAGCCCACCGTGTTGTGTGCTTAGCCCTAGCAACATAAGAGCAGGGGGGATTGCATGCAGCCATTGGTGGCGGAGCTGCAAATGATTGGGTGCCAGCACACTTAAATAATAAGCATAAAGCGCCGGCCCCAGCCACATGGCACCAAGGGCGCGCACGATTGCAGCCTCGGACCACAGCTGGCTAAGCAATGCCGCGGCCAAGGTGTTTTGCAAGGCGTAAAGCAGGTAGTTAATACCCAGCATGCGAGCACACAGGGGGTTGAGTGCTCGGCTGAACAGTAGGCTAATGGCGATCAGTAGGCACAGAGGCGCGCTGATGGAATAGAAAATTGTGAGCAAGCGTATGTCCTCGATCGCGTTTTAGGACGCATGATACCGATTTTTGTCGCAAGGTAGACACTAACTCAACACAAACAGGAGTAAATCTGATGCGGCGAATTTTTTCTTTGGTGATGCTTATTTTAGGGTTGTCCGGAACCTCGAGCTGGGCCAGTCCTCAGGCAGCAAGTGTATTGATCAAAAATGTACAAATTGTCAATCCGGGATCGCCTCTGGGTGAGCCTACCGATGTATACCTTGAAGGCGAACGGATTGTGGCTATTGGTAAGGTGCCTGGGCAGGCCTCGAGGGTAATCGAGGGGCAAGGACGATATTTGATTCCAGGCTTGATTGATACTCACGTGCATTTGCAGGGGGTGCCGGGTGAGTCAGAGCAGTTGCCAGCGCCTGTGCGTGAGCAGGCATTAGCGCAGATACCGCGCAGCTATCTTTACTTTGGTTTTACAACTTTATTGGATTTAATCAGTACTGATTCGATGCTGGAGAGCTGGAACCAACAGCCTTTAGCGCCTCAGGCTTATCACTGTGTTGGTGTGCCGATTCCCGGTGGTTATCCTCTCGCCTGGATTCCAGCGGAGCAGCAGTTGAGCTCTCCGGCGGCACAGTTTTATTTGTTTGATGAGCGTCAGACATCGTTAATGGCTACCACTGAAGGCAGCCAAGCGCATAAAGTAAAGCCTTTGGTTGCGCGCATTGCGGCCACCAAAGCACGCTGCATTAAAGTGTTTTATGAAACAGGTTTTGGTCGGCTAAAGAACTTGCCAGTACCCACAGTGGCCATGATGCGCGAGCTGGTTGAGGAGGCGCACAAGTATCATTTGCCGGTGTATTTGCATGGTAATAGTGAGCAAGCACACGAATTTGCGCTGCAAACTGGGGTGGATATGTTGGTGCATGGCCTTTGGCATGGGGAGCAAAATTCGGTGAAATCTTTAGCCCAGCGGGTATCTGTAAGTGGGTTAAAAGTGCAGCCTACATTACAAGTTATTTTGGGCGAGCAGGCGCTGTTTGATACAACTTTTTTACAGGCTGATAAGGTGGCTCATGCTATGCCAGAGGGATTGATAGAGTGGTATCGCTCAGAGTCAGGGCAGTGGATGGCGCAACAAATGGCTCATGGGTTGGCTATCAAATCGGCTCCAGACCTACACCAAGCAGCTCAAGCGGCGCTGGTGGCACCTGTGAATCTGATGCAAGAGTACATGGCTGAACTCATTGCCAGCAACAGCAATTTGGTATTTGGCTCAGATACGCCTAGCGGGCCTATTTACACTCAATTCCCAGGGCTGAACGGTTATTTAGAAACTCAACAATGGCTCGAGAGTGGTGTGAGTTTGAGCCAACTGTTTTATGCCTTAACACTAGGCAATGCTACGGTACTGGGGTTGGAGGAACAGTTAGGTACGGTTGCGGCTGGTAAGCGTGCCGATTTGCTGTTATTGACGAGTAACCCGCTGCAGTCTGCCCGCGCCTATGACAGCATAGAGTGGGTGATTTTGGGCGGCGTGCCGATAGCGCGTGAAGCACTATCGGCAAGGGCTTTACTTGGCGTCGGGCAAGGTGATGTTCAACTCCAGCACTGAGCAGTCGTCAGCGTTGTCGAGTTGTACTGAAACTTGGTCCTGATCAATATCGACATATTTGCGAATGACGTCGATGATTTCCTGCTGCATTAGCGGCAGGTAATCGGGTTGGCCGCGGGTGCTGCGTTCGTGAGCGACAATAATTTGTAATCGCTCCTTGGCAACCGAGGCCGATGAGGATGGTTTGTTTTTCTTTAACAGATAATCCAGTATGCCCATTACTTGCCTCCTAGCAATCGCTTAAAGAAGCCTTTTTGCACTTGCTCTAAAAAGCGATGTGGAACCTCGTCGCCCAGCAGACGAGAGACCGCATCTTGATACGCTTGACCGGCTTCAGACTCGGTGTCGAGAATGACCGGTGAGCCTTGGTTTGACGCTTTAAGTACCGCTTCGGACTCGGGGATAACGCCCAGCAGTGGAATTGCCAAAATCTCTTCTACGTCTTCTACGCTTAGCATCTCGGCGTTGGCAACACGCGATGGGTTGTAGCGGGTTAGCAGCAGGTGTTCTTTAACGGCTTTACCTTGTTCGGCCAAGCGCGATTTACTTTGTAAAATGCCTAAAATGCGGTCGGAATCACGTACCGACGATACCTCGGGATTGGTGACCACAATGGCTTCTTCGGCAAAGTACAGCGCCATTTGCGCGCCCTGCTCGATACCGGCGGGTGAGTCGCAGATAATAAAATCAAAGTCTTCGGCCAGCTCGTTCAGAATTGCTTCTACGCCTTCATAGGTTAGAGCGTCTTTATCGCGGGTTTGCGAGGCGGGCAAAATATACAGCCCCTCGGTGCGTTTGTCTTTGATCAGTGCTTGCTTGAGGGTCGCCTCCTTGTTGATCACGTTGACAAAGTCGTACACCACACGGCGCTCGCAACCCATAATTAAATCTAGGTTGCGCAAGCCCACGTCAAAATCGATAACCACGGTTTTTTTGCCGCGTAATGCCAGGCCGGTGGATATCGCCGCGCTTGAGGTGGTTTTACCAACGCCACCTTTGCCAGATGTTATTACTATGATTTTAGCCACGTGTTGTCCTCGTATTAATCGTCAGTGGTGTTACAGCGCTGCCACTTGAATGGATTCGTCTTGTAGGTATATCTGTGCCGCTTGCTTCCAGCAGTGCTCACGCAGTTTGTCGTTTAAAATAAAATGCCCGTTAATAGAGACCAACTCGGCCTCTAATTGCTGGCAAAAAATTCGCGCGTCTGGGTTACCGCGTACGCCGGCTAATGCTCGGCCACGCAAGGTGCTGTAAACATGTATATGGCCATCAGATATCACCTCGGCGCCTTCGCTGACGGGAGCCAATAAAATTAAGTCACAGCCTTCGGCGTAAATTTGTTGCCCCGAGCGCACTGGACGCTCGATGACTCGTGCCGGTAGCGATGCTGCAGTATTTTGCGGCGCGCTTGCGGCTGGCGCCTCATCTGTAGGCGGAGCCGGTTCGGCTTGGCTCTTGTCGGCCTTGGGGCGCGAAGCGGGCAAATGTATTAAGCCTGCGTCGCGGGCTACTTGGGCGACTTTATCGCTGGCCCCTTTACAGCCAAATAGCTGAAACCCAACACTGCGGCATTGTTTAACGATGTCTTGCAGCAGCTCGCGGTCAGCCTCACCTTCGAACGAGGCGAGGTTTAAAAACAGGGGGGAGCCGGTAAAAAACAAAGGCGCCGAGGCAACTTTATCGCGTAATTGCTCGGAAAATTCTTGGGGCTGGTAGTGATACAGATCCAGCGACATAGTTGTCAAGCTGGTGCCCTTAATCTGGAAGCAGGCTTCTGCCATCTCCGTGTCCTAATGTCTATTGTGTCGCCGCAATGCTGCGACGGGGTGAAAATGTTCTGTTATGTCGCCAATTTACGCGGCTTTAGTTTAACAGATTGAGTGCGCCCGAATGCGCGCTGCCGCGCAATATAACAAACCCCCGCCTGCCGTGATACGGACGGCGGGGGATTGAGGGGGGTATTACCACATTAAGTCGTCGGGAATGACGTAATCTTTGTATGGATCGTCTTCGTCGGGCTCGTCGGTCGCCTGCGTCTTGGCCAAAATAATGCTATCGCTGTCACGCAGAGCGATTTTGTCGGCCACAATGCGGGGGACCAGTTCATGACCCTCGCCGAGTTTGGCGATGGCGAGTTGGCCGCGCATCAGCTGTTGTTGTACTTTGGCGCTCACCAGCAGTTTTTTGATGGTTTTGCCATCGGTAAAGTTGTATTCCAGCTCGGCTTCGCCCCGGGCTAGTTTTGGCTGGCGGTGGGTTTCTATTAGCTGTTTGATTTGCGCGGCAATGGCTTTTTGCTCGGCTTCGGCTTGGCGCTGACGGTTAAGCTCGCGATCGCGCTCGGCTTTTTCGGCTCGTGCCGCTTGTACCGATTGTTTGGTCTCGTCTACCACCACCTGTTTCGATTTATGCGCTTGCTTGGTTTGCTTGCGTTTGTCTTTTTGAATCTGCTTGGCTGCTTTCTCGTTGATCAAGCCCGCTTGTTTCAGTTGATCTTGCAAGGACGCCATGGGGTTCTCTCTAACGTTGTAATAAAGGTCGTTGATAATTACTTGGCGTATTATGCCATGTTGGCTCGCGCGCGAGAATCGGTATCACTCTAGCGTTGGCGGTAAAGGCGTATCAAGCAACGTTTTTACGCAAAATGTTAGCTACATTTGTTGCGCTTGTGGCTGTAGGGCGCGGCAACTGGGTTGTTCGCGCCCATGGGCTTGTTATTGAGCCGCTTTAATGACCCCCGCCCAACCGCCACCGGAGGCGAGCTTGATAGTGAGCTGGTCGTTCGCCTGTAGTGCTTGGGTTGTGATGGTGTAGTCTTCGGCAAAGTGTTCGGTGTTTTTGCCATCGCCGAGGGCGGTGAGGGTAAATTTGCCCTCTCCTAGAAAACTAAAGTCGATACTTAAGGTGCGCGCGGTGTTGTCGGTCATGGCGCCTAAGTACCAGTTATCACCTTTGCGGCGTGCTACTAAAATATAATCAGCCACCTGTGCATCCAGCACGTGAGTTTCGTCCCAGTCGGCGGGAAACTGACTGATAAACTCGGTCACTTTTGGCTCGCGACGATAAGTCGAGGGCGACTCACATAGCATTTGCAGTGCGCTTTCGTACACGGCGTACATGGCTACTTGATGTGCTCGGGTGCCTAAGCTAACGGGGCGATAATGGCTGATGTGGTGATTGGCTAAATGCGCATTGCGCAGCGCTCCAGGGGTAAAGTCCATCGGGCCCGCTACCATGCGAATAAACGGCAAGGTGACGTTGTGCTCGGGGGTTATGTCGGCGCTCCATTTGTTGTTTTCGTTCCCTTTAACACCCTCGTAACTCATGACGTTGGGGTAAGCGCGGCGTAAGCCCGCAGGCTTAAAGCCGCCGTGGTAGTCCACTAACAGCTCGTGCTTGGCGGCTTCGCGGGCGATTTTCTCGTAAAAATTTACCATCTCTTGGTCGGAGCGCTGCATAAAGTCAGTTTTAATGCCGGCCACGCCCCACTCACCGTAGGTCTTTAAAATATTTTGGTAGTCTTGGTCGAGCGGCCCCCACAGTGCCCAGAGGATAATCTCGACATTTTTGCTTTGCCCGTAGCGCACCAACTCGTGCACATCGACTTCGGGGTTCATGGTTATTAAGTCGCTGGTGGTTTTGGTCCAGCCTTCATCCAAGATCACGTACTCAAGGCCGTATTCGGCGGCAAAGTCGATGTAGTATTTGTAGGTTTGGGTGTTGATGCCCGATTTAAAATCGACATCAAATAAGTTGTTGGCGTTGTACCAATCCCAAGCGATACGGCCGGGTTTTATCCAGCTGGAGTCGGTCAGTTGGTTTTTGCGCGATAACAACCAGACCAGCTGGCTTTCGACCAGTGCGCCGTCGTTATCGCTGATCACTGCAACGCGCCAAGGGTAGTGGCGATGGCCCTGGGTTTTGGCGATGTAATCTGTGTAGCTGAGAAGTTGGTTGCGATCTTTCGAGCCCGCCATCGGCGTGGCTTCGGCCACCACGTTGCTAAAGCCCGCACTAAAACCGTCTTTACCGGTGCCGTATAAAAATAAACCGGGGTAGTCATACAAGTCGGCCTCGGTAAAGACAATATTAATGTCATTAACGCCGATATAGGCCGGCAGCGAGGCAAAGCGTCCGGGGCTGATATCGGCTACTTTGCTCGGCACATACAAGCGCTCATAGTGAGAGATCAACGACTCTTCTTCGGGGAATAATGTCGTGGCGCCTGCGGGAAAATTTAGCCCCATGGTTTCGTCTTCAACGGTTACGCTGTTGTTGTGCTCGCCGACAAACCGATAGGCAACACCGTCGTTATAAGCGCGAAAATCAATGCCAAAATCATTATCAAACCGCAGCGATAGTTCGCGGTAGTGCTCGGTAATCATGGCCGATTTGTGTTTTACCGCTGGCGTGTGGCTGCTGTTTACTTCGTTGCGGTCAACGCTGATCAGCTTGGTGTCGCGGGTGATATCGCCCAGCCCTTTTAGCGTTAAGCCGATATTGCTGGGGGCAATCACCGCGGCGTCATCGAGCTTGGCCGACCAGTTCACGGTTTGCGTAACATCGACACTAATCGTCAGCCGCTCATTGGGTGATTGCAGTTTAAAGGTTTCGGCTTGCGCGGCGCTTACCAGCAGCGTGAATAACACAGTACAGTGGAGCGTTGCCAGACGGGGGGGAGCCATATTCGTAAGCCTATTGTTATGTTATTAATTATGGGGTGTGATTGCTCTTTATCTATAACGGCCATACTGCCGCCAAGGATCGTTGAATACAAGCGCCGGTGGGCATTGAGATGGGCCCCTAAGCGCTATAACACCAAAGACTTTAGTGGCGGGCGAGTCTAATTAGGTTGGTTCTGTGGCTACAATAGAGTATTGCTCGCAGATTGCTGCCGGGCCGTTAATTTAAGGCTCCCGCGAATCTTTGGGGCGCCGGTAAGCGCCGGCAGCAGGCGGTATTAAGTCGCCGTCTTCATCTAGCTTAGGGTAGGGGAGCTTGTGCTGCTTACAGTAACGCGCCATGGCCGGTTGCGCCCACTCAAACAGCGTTTGGTGGTAGTGTTCATCCTCAATACAGCCGCGCAGATAGTGGCCTGCCTGCTGCCGTTGGTGCATGGCCTCTTGCAGAATGATGCCTGCGGCAACGCTAACGTTGTAGCTTTCAACTAAGCCCATAATGGGAATACTGACATGCGCATCTGCCTCGAGTGCGGCGTAATCGCTTAAACCGTCTCGCTCGGCGCCCATGACCAGTGCAAAGGGTTGAGTGTAATCGGCCTCGCGATAGTGCACCGCGCGATCAGACCAGTGTGCCGCAATTAAGGTAAACCCGCGCTGGCGCAGGTGCTTAAAACCATCTTCAATGCGCTCGTGTACTCGCTGCGAGGTAAAGCGGCCAATACCGCCGGCGGTGTTGTGGAACACTACGCCACCGTGTTCGGGTCTAACCATATGCACTTCGCTAATGCCGGCGGCCTCGGCGTTGCGCATAATGGCCGAGATATTCTGGCCTTTGTGGACTTTATCGGTCAGCACCGTCATATCGGGCTGACGTTGGTGCAACACTCTTATAAACTTTTCAAAACGTTCGCGGCTCATGGATGACTTTTATTATCGATGGCAAAAGCGTCATTATAGAGCCAAACAACCGGAGGAGCTCATGAAGGCATCTGATTTTTTAAAAAAGTACGAGCGAGAACAGCAAGCTAAAACTGGCAAAGTGGACGATAGCGAGGAAGATCACTCGTTAGAGCATAATGCGCGTGAGCGTGCTAAGCATTTGGAACAGGGCTTAAATGTTGGCAGCCCTTACGATTGGGAAGATCTAGAAAAATACCAGCGTGAGCTTGAACGCATGGAGCGCGAAGGGCCGGGCCGTGCTAAGCCGGCCGATGATGACACCGAATCGAAATAAACAGCTGGTGAGTTAACGCGATAAGTAGCGGGAGTTTTTGTGGATTGGATATGGTTGCTAAGTTATCTCGCGCTGGGTGCAATAACCGGTGTGTTTGCCGGTTTATTGGGCGTGGGTGGCGGCGGCATTATGGTGCCGGTGTTAACTATGATGTTTGCTGCGCAAGGCTTTAATCCCGAACATAAGGTTCATTTAGCTCTAGGAACCTCGATGGCGGCTATTGTCCCTACGGCCATTGCCAGCGCCCGTGCGCATCATCTGCGTGGTGGGGTTGTTTGGCCGGCGGTGCGCGGTTTGGCGCCCGGTGTATTGCTGGGTACTTTTGCCGCGACCTTTGTCGCGAGCTTTTTAAGTGGCATACCGCTGGCGATCTTTTTTGCCGTGTTTATGAGCGCGGTGGCGCTGTATATGATGATCGGTAAACCGCCGCACGCGGATCGTATTTTGCCCGGCCCGGTGGGTCTTGGTGCAGTCGGCTCTGGTATTGGTGGGGTGTCGGCATTGGTGGCCATTGGCGGCGGCTCGCTCACCGTGCCATTTTTGGTGTGGTGCAATGTGCCTATGGCGCGAGCGGTAGGCACCTCGGCGGCGGTTGGTTTACCCATTGCCGCCGCCGGTGCGGCAGGTTATATCGTCAATGGCTGGGGGCTTTCGGGGCTGCCCAGTCACACCTTAGGTTTTGTGGTGTGGCCAGCGGTGTTGGCGATGGCGCTGATGAGCTTTATCACCGCGCCGCTCGGTGCGCGCTTGGCGCACCGGTTACCTGTCGCAACTTTAAAGCGGGTGTTTGCGGTGGTGATGGTGTTGTTGGCGGTTAAGATGTTGCATGGGGTGTTGGTGGGGTAGGGTTTCTCAGGCTCGCTTCTAAGGCAGCTCTATAAATGCCGAACAGCTTTTTGATATGTCCAAAAATGATCAGTACCGTCTATTTAAATAGATACGATAGTCTGGCAGGGAGCCTATCAAGGCTACTATCTTAGGCGAATTGAAAGTAAGGCTTAATAATCAATTGCTTGGAGTGTACGGTTAAATCAAAAATAAACGCCCTCTCAATACGGTCTATTTGTGATTGAAGGTCAACCAAAATCCTCTGGAGGCTTGACTCGGCACGGGGCTGGGGATAGTTTCAGTTAAAATTCAATAAAGGATAGGCTCCCTAGTCTCGGGATTTCTGGAAGGAGCCTATTAAAATGTTAACTGCCTATGAAGCTCGTATTAAAAATTGCCATTGGAGTTGTTTTAACGTTACTAGCTATACCAGCGATTTTTCTCGGTGTGGTTTTCTGGTTTGGCGGCGATATGTGCGGAAACTATGTGCACAAAGAGTATCTATCACCAAGTAATTCTCATAAAGCCGTGATCTTTCAAAGAGACTGTGGCGCTACAGCTGGGTTTAGTACTCAAATATCAATAATCGGTGCACGGGAAGACTTAAGTAATAGCAAAGGGAATATTTATATAATTGATGGTCACCCAGACGAAGTAGCACCAACTCTAAAATGGCTTTCAGAAAGTATACTTTCAATCAGTCGGCCGTTAAATGGCACCGAATACAAAGCCAAGCACAATTGGGGTTGGCTTAACAGAATAGAGGTAGAGTATGGTGCAGGCAGCAGTTAACAAGCAATCAACCGGACTCCGCATTGCGTGGTTCGCTTCGCTCACATTACCACGCAATACTCCGCTCGGTTATTGCGGCGTTAGGTGGATCTAGGGAATTTACAGAATGTCATTTTCGAGTTTTTTGATAGAAAATGGATGGGATAAAGATAGCCAGAGCGTAAAATATTCTAAAGGCAATTGGAACTTAACTTACGATACGAGTGCTTGGATTGAGGTCGGTACAATTAGAAATCCAAGAGTATTCGATGTTCCAGTGCCGGAAAAAGATAAAGAGCAGTGGACGTTAAACCTAATAGTTCACTTATGTGAAGCTGATGACAAAATTCATAGCAAATAACACAGCTAAGTATTTACTGCGTGCTATCTCACTTAACAAAACAATCTTGCGGAGCGCCTTACGCTTCGCTTCAGGCGCCCGCAAATTGTGGCGTTAGCCCTATAAAGGAAGTTATGGAATCAATCGCACTTATCGGACAAGCAATTGCAGTTATTGCAGCCTGCTGGGCAATAATTTCTGGAGTTGGGGCGTGGAAGAGAGAATTTATCGGTAAACGAAGAATTGAACTTGCAGAAGAAGTTCTAGCTTCATTTTTCGAAATAAAAGATGTTATTGCAACAATAAGAAACCCATTCTCATCTGGGGATGAAGGAAAATCCAGAAAGAAAGGCGAGCATGAGACACAAGATGAAGGTGCATTGCTTGACCGCGGATACATCGTATTTGAACGATATGAAACCAGAAAAGAAGCCTTCGTTCGTTTCAACACTCTAAAGTATAAATTTATGGCTACGTTTGGTCCTGAGACAGAAGACATCTTTACCGATTGCAATACAACGCTAAACAGCATTTTTGTTTCGGCAAGGCAATTGGCCACTCACTACTGGCAACGGCAAGGTCGTGTACCAATGGAAGGGGACGAGTTTCAAAGGCACTTAGATGAAATGCACCGACATGAAGGCATATTCTGGGATCGCATGGATGAAGAGGATGACATTCGCCAAAAGTTACAGTCAGTTCAGGATAAGCTGGATACGGTTACTAAGCCATGCTTTGAAGAGCCAATGAAAACATACTCAATTTTCACGAAGCAATGGTTTGCAAAGGGCTAACAAGGCAATGGTTCGGAATTTTAAAAGCTCCGGCTTCGCCTCCACTTTTAAAATCCGCACATTGCGGCGTTAGTAGGCTTAGGATAAATCTATGATAACTATTATTGCTGAAACCATACGAAACCCACGCTTTGTAAGCGAAGATGGATCGCAAATAAACTGCTTCGTAAAATTCAGCCATATGAAAGAAGAGCATGAATTTACAGCGTCTGCCTATGACTGTGAAAAGCATGGGCGCGAAATTTGGTCGCAGTGTATTAATGGTGACTACGGTGAAGTCAAAGCATTTGAGCCAAGAGTAATAGACTTTAATATCCCTGATGAGGGATATCAGCTAAATGATAGTGAAATCGAGTTTCTAAAGTACTTGGATTTGATTAATGAAGAGAATACTAAGAAGTCCTATCGAAGTGTGGCAATTTTGTGGGGGGTGGTTTTAGATAAAATTTTAAATACATTGATACTAAGATCTTTTCCAGATAAGAACCCGAATAAATTAGATATTAGGACATTTGACAAGAAGATTAAGTTTTCAGCTCAACACAATCTTATTACAGATGAGCAAAGTAAGCGATTGAACTTCATTCGGCACATTAGAAATGAAGCCGCTCATAATTGGGATCTTACTGGAGGGAACTCCAAACTGATTGAGAATTTAAAATCTCTTTATGAATTAGACCACTCTTCATTATTTGAATACATTGAAGATGCGGAGCACCTTATTCAAATGATCTACAGTGGTTCCGCAGCAATGATCAGTATCGCATTAAAAAATATATCAGCTGGCTTAATAGAAGAAGCCAACTAACAAAAATATTAAATTCGCGCCCTTCGGCCGCCCGGCGCTCGTTCCTCGCGCGGTTTATATAAGGCGTTATGTTTAAGCGAGGTAACCTAATGATCGTAGAGGCCGAACCTCCAAAGGGAATGAGGACTGTTTATTCTGATAATGTGCCTGTAGGGTATATTACTGACTCAAATGATTCGAAAAAAATGGCTTTGCTGGCACAGGAGCTTCTAAAAGAAAAGGGGCTTTGGAATGAAATCTCTAAAGCAAAAAGAATATTTGATCAGGCTCAATCATTTGCAAACACTTCTGCATATCTATATGAGCACGACTTGAAGAAGCGGCCAAGAAATCCTCAGAGTATATGCCCATTCGTTGTTAATTCTGCTTTTGCAGCAGAAATGTACTTAAAATGTTTACAAGAAATTAATGCTGAAATTACAGATACACACATATTGACATCGATTTTTAAAACTATTCCCAATAAAATAAAAGACAAAATAAATAAAAAAACAAAGGAATTAGAATGCCAATATGAAGTTAAAGCAGGAACTTTATTCAAAGATCACTTAAAAAATATCAATCATGCATTTGTTCAATGGCGCTATGTTTACGAAAATAACGCTGACGCGGTAAACATTCCTCAAGTTATACTTGTTTTGCATGTGCTGTATGAAGTGTCGGCAATTGAATTGGGTATCAAAACATAACAAGTCGTTCCAGCATCACTCCGGCACTTCGTGCCTACGTTGGACAGTTTTTAAGTCGCGGTTTTATGGTTTTTCTGCGCAAAAGTATTCCATAAAACCACAACTTAAAAACTGCCGCTGAACTCGGCGTTATGCACCCGTGTTACCCATAATTAGTAGACACCCTGTATAGTTAGATTCACTACTACGGAGGTGCTCGAAATGGCACGTAAGAAGACGCAAGCATACACTGAAGAATTTCGCCGAGAGGCGGTCAAACGCGCAGAAAAGGACGGCAATACAACGGCATCGGTCGCCAAGGAATTAGGTGTTAGCGCTCAACAAATATACAACTGGCGTCGTCAGTTTAATCGCCTTTCCGATAAGCAGTTTAATACAGCGGCGGGCGTAGATTATTCAAAGTCAGAAAGCGAAGAGGTTCGAAAACTAAAGCGGGAAAATAAGCGCTTACAGGAGGAGCTCGCTTTTCTAAAAAAGGCAGCTGCGTACTTCGCGAACAACCCCGAGTGAAGTACGCCCTTATTGCTGAGCACGTTGGTTGGTTTACGATTGCTCTAATGTGCCGGGTATTGAGTGTTTCTAGGAGTGGTTATTATCGCTGGTTAGAACGAGGGATACCGGTTCAAGAGAAGCGCCGAGTAGGAATGGAGATGCTTGTTAAGGATACCTACGAGGAGTTCGAGGCAGCTTATGGCGCACCGCGTATAACCAAAGAATTGAACGAACTGGGTTACCCTTGTTCGCTGAATTACGTGGCTCAAATCATGGCTGAGCAGGGTATCAAGGCTAGAAATGGCAAGGGCTTCAAGTATTCTCGAAATAGTCTCACTATGTTGAACGTCTCTGATAATGTTTTGTGGCGTGATTTCTCTGCGAGCAAACCTAATGAAAAATGGACGACTGACATCACTTATATTTGGGTTGAGGATAAGTGGATATATTTGGCGACCGTAATGGATCTGTATTCTCGTCGGATTGTAGGTTGGTCGTTAGATGAGTCTATGACGGAGGCTTTGGTCAAGGATGCCATGGCGATGGCGTTTAGTCGTAGAGAAACGGCTCCGGGTTTAATTGTGCATTCCGATCGTGGTACGCAGTACCGAGCGCAAGGTTATGTGGATTACCTTGTCTCAAATGGATGTCGTCTGAGCATGAGCCGGAAAGGTAATTGTTGGGATAACGCGCCAATGGAATCATTCTTTAGCCGTTTGAAGGTTGAGCTTATATATGCGAAGAACTATCGCTCGATTGACGAGGCGAAATCCGGTATCTTTGCCTATATTGAAATATTTTATAATCGAAAAAGAAGGCATTCTGCAAACGACGGTATGAGCCCGGTAACGTTTGAAGAAAAGGCAGCATTGGCTGCATAGTTAGAGTGTCTACTTTTTGTGGGGAACACCAGCACAACTAAGTAAGGGGCAGCAATTGAAATATCTAGCTAGTGTTTGGCTCGCAATTTTTTTCGCGTTATCTGGCTGTAGTTTTAATGTTAATGATGTTCAATTTATTGTCATTGAAACGTATCCAGAAACTGAAAAGAATGTAAAGTTAGCTGAAGACTTGATGTATTACGATTCTCGGTATATCGCTTACAAAGTTCCGAGTCTTAATGAGTCAACGGCTAAAGGAATTAAGCTGGGTTACTTTGTACGATCAGAAGATGGGAAACCAGGTTACAAGATTACTTACAGCATGAAAGTTCCGGCGGTTGCATCAAATATTGACTCTTTGAAGTCAGATTTCAAAACCTTTATCCCAAAGTTAGCAAAGTTTCATGCATCAAAAGATGAGCTATTCAGGAACCTGTCGCCTAAAGGGCAGGATTGGGCAAGATCGTTGTTTAGCCGCTCGACAGAAAATATCCTATCTTCAAGCTCTAGCTTGCTTAGAGATTCTATGACAGAAGAGCAACTAACAGCTGCTATTAAAAATTTGTTGTCAGAGTACGATGTTCCAATTTCTACCGACTTTATTCGTGCACAATACTACGAAGAGTTTGAGGGTATACCTGAGTTTTTATCTATCCATTACTTGCAAACATACAAGAATGATAAAAAGGCTCTTATAAGGGTAAATTTCCACCAAGAAAACGGAAGTTGGGCTGTAATGGGGTTTGGAGTAGGGCCGCATGCATAACAAGCGCAGGCTGTCGGAACGCCTTTTCGCTCCTTCGTCGCTACAAGTCGTCCGCAGCTACGGGTGTGAGAAGGCAGAACAATTAAAATCGCAGCTATACATATTCTTGTTCCAGTAGCTTTTGCACTTGTAATAGCGGTTTATGGAGCGAGGCAAGAGTTTGCTTAATTTTTAGTTGTTTTATTCGGCGGGGGTCTTTTTTATTGTGTGCCGCACCTATGCTGGTTGGCATTTCAGTTCGCGGTTAAGCCAAGTAGTATTGTATTGCATGCTGGTTATATTGGAGCGTCACTAGCACTATTTCTAATTGCTAGTCTTTGGCTCTTACATCCAGATCAATCTGGCTTACCAATACAATGGGTGGCATATTGGCCGTTGGCTGCAATACTTATAATTTTATTGTCTGGGCTCGCGTATCTATTATCTCGGCTGCGTAGCTCCTAACAAACATAGCCAGGCCGACATTTATTCCGGCGCTCGTAATACCGGTAGCTACGCTGGCATTAAAACAATCACCTACATAAATGAACAAAGGGGCCAGGTCTTGATTTGTGAATTCCGCTGTTAGCGGTCAAGCTTGCTTTTACGGTCAGATCACTACGCATAGAGAACTTTTTGATCTTATTTTAATGGAATTTTCTACTAATAAACGCTGTGAATTATTGGGGAAATTAAAGCAGCTTTCCCTTGCCATTTCAAAGGGCCGAGAAATGGTGGTCGGTACCTGCCATGCTCTTAGCCCGCACGAGCCTTTCGCAAAACATCCACCAACATTTCAATATGATCATCACGATCATTCAGTGCGGGTATGTAGTGGTATTGCTCGCCGCCGGCTTCTAAAAAGAATTCACGGTTTTGTTCTTCTAGCTCTTCTAAAGTTTCTAAACAGTCGGCGCTAAAGGCGGGGCTTAAAATAGCGATGTGCTTTGCGCCTTGGGCGGGCAACTCTTTTAGTGTCTGTTCGGTGTAGGGTTTAAGCCACTCGGCTTTGCCAAAACGCGATTGGAACGTGGTTAAGCAGTCGTCTGGATTGAGGCCGGCTTGTTCGGCAACTAGGCGTGTGGTTTTAACGCAAAAGCAGTAATAGGGGTCGCCTTTTTCTAGGCAAAATTTGGGCGTGCCGTGGTAGGAGAGTACCCATTTGTCGGGGCTGCCATGTTTGGCTTGGTGTTCGCTCATGGTGGCGGCAAGGGCTTTGGCGTAATTTGGGTGTTCGCAGTAACCACTTAAAAAGTGCAGCTCGGGCACCCAGCGCCATTGTTGTAACTCGTTTGATACGGCATCAAAGGTGGAACCCACGGTGGCGGCGGCGTATTGCGGGTATAAAGGCAGCACAATAATTTTGCGCACGCCAGCAGCTTGCAGTTCTGTCAAAGCGTTGGCGATGGAGGGGTTGCCGTAGCGCATACCGAGAGCAACTTTAACCTCGGGGCCTAACGCTTTTGCAATGGCGTCGCGTTGGCGCCGGCTGATGGCCAGCAGTGGTGAGCCGTCTTCTGTCCAAATACTTTGATACAGCTTAGCCGACTGTTTAGGGCGTAGGTTTAAAATAATGCCATGTAAGATGAACAGCCATAACAGACGAGGGATTTCGACGATGCGCCGATCCGATAAAAACTCGGCAAGGTAGCGCTTTAAGCCGCGTTTAGTTGGTTCGTCCGGGGTGCCTAAATTGGTGATCAGTACGCCCACTTTGGGGGTGGTTTTAACGGTGTCGTGGGCATTGTCGGTCAATGCTCGGTACTTTTCTGCCATGGGTGCGCCTTGATGTGGGTAATGGCCAAAGTTTACCAGTTGTTGCAAGCTTTTGTCGGTAGCATGTGGCCGCCCACCTAAACGGCGGGCGGTAAACCTTTATGATTAATCGGCGGGTACTAAGCGCACGATGGCGCCATTGGGGTCATCGGTTAACAGATACAGGTAGCCGTCCGGCCCCTGCACCACGTGGCGTAAGCGTTTGCCCAGTTCATTTTTTAGCAAGCGCTCTTCGTGTAGGACGCGCTCGCCCTCGATATCGAGACGAGATAGGGTTTGCGCTTTTAAACTGGCGACAAACATATCGCCCTGCCAATCGGGGAATTGATCGCCCGTGTAAAACGTTAATCCAGCGGTTGCGAGCGAGGGCAGCCAGTAATAAATCGGCGCTGCCATCCCCTCTTTTTTAAAGCCTTCGCCAATCTTGCCGCCGCCGTAGTTCTCGCCATAGGTGATAACCGGCCAGCCGTAGTTAACGCCGCCTACGTCGATATTAATTTCGTCGCCGCCTTGGGCGCCGTGTTCGCCGCTCCACAGCGCGCCGGTTTGTGGGTGAATGGTGGCACCCTGCATATTGCGATGGCCGTAGGACCAAATCTCGGGCAATGCGCCTTTGCTATTGACAAAAGGGTTGTCGGCCGGAACGCTGCCATCGGTGTTAATACGGACGACCTTACCGTGGTGGTTATCGAGTGTTTGGGCATCGTCTTTGTGCGAATAGCGGTCGCCTAGGGTGATAAACAAGGTGCCGTCACGGGCAAAAACCAGTCGTGAACCAAAATGAGCACTGCTTTTTACTTTAGGTTGCTGACTAAAGATCCGAGTTACATCGGTAAGCCGGTCACCTTTAATACGGGCCGATGCTACCGCGGTACTGTTGGTTTTGCCATCACGGCTGGGCTCTGAATAACTAAAGTAAATGCGCCCGTTGTTGGCGTAATCGGGGTCGATAGCAACATCCAATAAACCACCTTGACCGGCAGCGTAAAGCTCGGGTAAGCCTTTCAGTGCCGAGCTTACCTTGCCTTCGGTACTGACTAAACGCAGGTTGCCGGCGCGTTCGCTGACCAATACAGAGCCATCGGGTAAAAATGCCATGCCCCACGGGTTTTTTAAACCTTCGGCGACGATCTCTATGGCAAAATTCGCGCGTTCGCTATTGATGATTGTTTTGGCATCTAGTGGCGCTGCCAGCAGGGCCGCTAAGCCGATTGCCGCAAGGGTACGAGTGAACATAGGGCTCTCCTGTGTAGTAGCTTATTAGTGTAACAGTGTTAGCGATGTTGGCCGGCTAACACGCTACAAGGCTGGTGACGAAAACAGTCGATGGTGTGATCATTGACCATGCCTGTGGCCTGCATAAAAGCGTAGCAAATAGTGCTGCCAACAAAGTTAAAGCCTTTCTTTTTAAGGGATTTGCTCATGGCGTCCGATTCGGCGGTGGTGACCGGCACTTCACTTAGGTTGCGCCAGTGATTTTGAATCGGTTGACCACCGACAAAGCTCCACAAGTAAGTGACCCAATCTTCACCGGCCTCTTGCATGGCAAGGTAGGCGCGAGCGGCTTTAATGGCGCTTTCTATTTTAAGCTTATTGCGGATGATCGCGGGGGTTTGGCGCAGGCGCTCGACATCTTGCTCGGTAAATTGGGCGATTTTAATCGGGTCAAAACCGCAAAAAGCCGCGCGATAGCCCTCGCGCTTTTTTAACACGGTAATCCAGCTAAGTCCTGCCTGAGCACCTTCCAGAATCAACATCTCAAATAGCTCACGCGCGTTATAGCAGGGCACGCCCCACTGTTGGTCGTGGTAGCGCTGGTATGTGGAGTCGTTACTGCACCATTGGCAACGGGCAGGGGTATTACTCATAGTTACTCCTTGTTATGGCTGTTGCGCGTTGCGCTTTACTTGCCCTCACCTGTTGGTCATAATGACCATAAGGGCCTGTATTTTAGTTGAAATTATAGGCCACTCTGCCCACTACAATAAAATAGGTGATATATGCGCATGCAACTTCAATGGCTGACCTTTGCGTTTGCCGCGACAGTACTGACAGCTTGCGGTGGTTCGTCAGGCTCCGATGATGGTAATGCTAGCAGTTCTTCTAGTTCTTCTAGTTCTTCTAGTTCTTCTAGCAGTTCGTCCAGTTCGTCCAGTTCGTCCAGCTCCTCTAGTATGTCGTCCAGCTCTGAAGGGCCGATTGCCATTGAGCCTGACTTCGATTTGTATGCCACGACTCCTTCAGATTTTCCGGTGGGCGTAGCTGTTTCGGCTGCCAATGATGGTTACAGTATCTTTACTCACAGTGATGCCAGTCAACGCCAAGATGTCATTATCAGGCATTTCAGTCAGTTGACCGCCGGTAACATTATGAAGATGAGCTATTTGCACCCGACTGAAAACACCTTCACTTTTGGCGATGCCGATGAGCTGGTGGGTTTTGCGGCCTCTAACGGCATGACCGTTCATGGCCACGCTTTAGTGTGGCATTCAGACTACCAAGTGCCTGGTTTTATGAAGAGTTACCAAGGTGACTTTGCCGCTATGCTGACTAATCATGTGACGGGCGTCGTCGATCACTTTAAAACCGACTACCCCGGTGTAGTGACCAGCTGGGATGTGGTGAATGAAGCGGTAGATCAAGGTGCTGCAGATGGCTTTCGCCGTTCGGTGTTTTACAACGAGCTGCCTCCGGTAGCCGATGGTGAGATCCCCGAATATATTAAGGTAGCCTTTCAAGCTGCGCGCGATACCGATCCGAGTATCGATTTGTATTACAACGACTACGATAACACCGCTAATAGCACTCGGCTGGCCAAAACATTGGCAATTGCCGAGGCACTCGATAACCAAGGTATTATTGATGGCGTTGGTTTTCAGATGCATATTTACATGGATTACCCATCACTCAATGATTTTAAAAATGCCTTCCAGCAAGTGGTGGATATGGGTTTGAAAGTGAAGGTGACCGAGCTGGATATTGCGGTGGTAAACCCCTATGAAGCCGGTACGCCTGCGTTACCTGAGTATGATGAGCAGTTGACCGCACGCCAGAAAAAACGCTTTTGTGAGGTCGCTAAGGTGTATGTTGACACTGTGCCGGAAAATCAGCGTGGCGGTTTTACCGTTTGGGGTTTGACCGACGATGAAAGCTGGTTAATGGATCAGTTTGCCAACGCTGCCGGTGCCGATTACGAAGATGTTTGGCCATTATTGTTTAATGCCGACCTGTCCGCCAAGCCTGCGTTGCAGGGTGTGGCAGATGCTTTCCGTGGCCAAGGCTGCGATTAAGCTTTGAGCTTGCCCCGCCGCAGTGCGGCGGGGGCTCCCTCCC
>NZ_LFIJ01000002.1:992544-1495725 GCF_001187555.1 Gilvimarinus polysaccharolyticus
ATCGTCTTTGTGTGCTAAGTTGCAAGTTGATACTCAATTGCAATCTTCCTCCGTACGCAGGGTCGCCCTAAATGTTGATGTTCTACCCAGAAATTAAGCCGTTTGCACGGCATCAAATACCCGTCGAAACACCCCACGAGCTGTATGTAGATGAGTCGGGAAATCCCGATGGCATCCCTGTGATTTTTGTTCACGGTGGTCCGGGTGCGGGTTGCGGTAAGTACGACAGACGTTTTTTTGACCCAGAGCGTTACCGTATTATTTTGTTTGATCAGCGTGGCGCTGGGCGCTCTACACCTCACGCCGAGCTTGAGGGCAATACCACACAAGCGTTGGTAGAGGATATGGAACGCATTAGAGAGGCGTTAAATGTCGAGCGTTGGGCGCTGTTTGGTGGCTCTTGGGGCTCTACCTTAAGTCTGGTCTATGCAGAGACTTACCCCGAACGGGTGCTGGGGCTTATTTTACGCGGCATCTTTTTGTGTCGGGAGCGCGATCTACGCTGGTTTTACCAAGATGGCGCGAGCTCGATCTTTCCCGATTACTGGAAAGATTTTCTTGCCCCGATACCCGCCAACGAGCGGCACGATGTTATGCACGCGTATTATAAACGTCTTACGGGTGATAACGAGCTGCAAAAAATGTCGGCCGCCAAAGCCTGGTCACTGTGGGAGGGACGTTGCGCTACCTTGCGGCCCAATCAGGATGTAGTGGATACCTTCTCGAACCCCTTTAAAGCTTTGGCACTGGCGCGTATCGAGGCTCATTACTTTGTTAATAAAGCCTTTTTAGACGACAACCAAATTATTAACAATGCCGATAAACTCGCCGGTATTCCCGGCATGATCGTGCATGGTCGTTACGATATGGTGTGTCCGTTGGATAACGCTTTTGCCTTGCAAGAGGCTTGGCCCGATGCCGAGTTGCAAATTATCCGCGACGCCGGCCACGCCTCCCGCGAGGCCGGTATCGTCGATGCGCTGATTCGCGCAACTGACGAGCTAGCGCGCAAACTCAGTAACGACTCTGACCAAACGGCTTAAGTTATGCGTGGTTTGATTCAGCGAGTGTCTCACGCATCGGTAGCCGTTGGTGGCGAGTGTGTTGGTCGTATTGATCGGGGTTTGTTGCTGTTGCTGGGGGTCGAGCGAGATGATACCCAAGCGCAAGCCGATAAATTATTGCACAAGGTGTTAAATTATCGTGTATTTGCCGATTCAGACGATAAAATGAATTTAAACGTGGCCGAGGTGGCCGGCGGTATTTTAGTTGTATCGCAGTTCACTTTGGCCGCCGACACTCGTAAAGGTTTGCGCCCTGGGTTTTCTAGCGCAGCCACACCGACACAAGCCAAAGAGCTGTACGATTATTTTGTGCAGCGCTTACAGGTGCTACACCCTACAGTTGCCTGCGGTATTTTTGCCGCTAATATGCAGGTAAGCTTAACCAATGATGGCCCCGTGACCTTCTTACTAGAAGCCCACTAGTTATTGTTTAAACGTTATAAATACGTTGATATTTAATAAGTCTCACAAGGAACGAATATGACACGCTTTAAAGGACTGCTTGCTGCCGGCGTTTTGTGCGCAAGTTTTGCCAGCTATGCCGACAGTTATGTCTGGCAGGTCAGCGATGGTGAAAACAAGTTGTTCATTGGTGGCACGATCCATATGTTAAAGCCCAGCGATTTCCCGCTGCCGGCCGAGTACCCTGCAGCGCTTGCCGCTGCTGATCAAGTGGTGTTTGAAGCCAACATGGATGTGCTGAGTGATGCGGAGTTTAGTCAACGGCTGCAGCAAGCGATGATGCTGGAGTCGGGGCAAACTTTAGAAGATCGGCTTAATAGTAAAACTTGGCAGCGGTTAAGTGCTTACGCGCTCGCCAGACAGTTGCCGCTAGCACCATTACAAGCTTTTGAACCGGCGTTTGTAGCGCTTGCCTTCACCATGCTTGAGATGCAAAAGCTGGGCTTTGGGGAAGGCATTGATCGGCGTTACTTCGATATGGCAAAAACGCAGGGGAAAGTTTTAGGCGAGCTGGAGACCACCGAGCAGCAGTTGGGGTTTGTGGTGGCGATGACCAAAATGGACCCCAATTTATTTATTAACTCGACGCTGGATGATCTTGAGCAGATGGCCGAGTTGTTTGAAACGATGGTGGCCGAATGGCGTGCCGGCGATGCAGACGATTTGTTTAAGCTGATGGGTAAACCCATGCTGGATGAGGCGCCCGAGCTTTACGATGTGATTTTGGCCCAGCGCAATAAAAACTGGTTACCCAAAATTAAAGCGCTACTGGCAACGCCAGAAAAAGAGTTTATATTGGTGGGCGCGTTGCACTTAGCCGGCCCCGATAGTGTGTTGGCTTTATTGGAGCAGCAAGGTTATAACGTGCAGCGTTACCGTCCCGAGTAATAGAGTATGCTAAGGCGCTATGTGTTCTTAAGCAGACAATAAAAAAGGCAGCCATGGGGCTGCCTTTTTATTGCTGTTATCTTTAATAAAGAAGCGCGTTAGCCTTCCATATTAAAGTCGTAGCTCATTGACGATGTAGGCTCTTGTAGATAGTGGCCTTGAATATAGTGTGCGCCAGCTTGCCATAGAGTCGAGAGTACGCTGGCGTTTTCGACAAACGGTACAATGGTGATTTTTTCGGCTTCGTGTAATTGCTCGAGCAATTGTGTTAACGACTCGGGGCTTTCGTTTTTGCTTTGTACATCTTGAGTAAACGAGCCATCGACTTTAATAAAAGCGGCGTTAACATGCTTGAGGGTATTAAATGGGTTGAGTGAGCAACCAAAGTTGCAAATGGCCAGCTTGCTGCCGATTTTCTCAAGCCCGCTATTAAGAGCTTTGGCGGCGTTAAGGTGGTTGGTTATGTCCACCTCTTGCGCCTGAAACACAATAGCATCGGGCGATAAACCGGCAGCCTTAAAGGCCACTCCCAGCCAAGCAACCAGCGAGCTGTCACAGATCGAGGCGCTGTTTAAGTTAAGAATTAGCTTGGTTTTGTTGCCTCGTGCGCGGTGCTCGGATAATAGTTTAACCGCTTCTAAAATAACCCAGCGATCTATCTTAACGCCAAAGCCCGCTTGATGCGCCGCCTCGATAAATTCATTGGGTGAGATTTCTTCGTTGTCGGCATTAAGTAGCCGCAGCAGAACTTCGTAATACTCTTCTTCTGAACCGCGCAAGCTAATAATTGGCTGAAACAATAAACGAAACTGATCGTTATCCAAGGCGTGTTGTACGTCTTTGAGCATGTCGCGCTCTTGTTTTTCTTCGGCGCTTACGGGCGGCTCGTACAGCAGAGCGCTAGCATCTTTGTTTGCTCGTACTTGATCGGCGGCAGTCATGGCTTGCTCGATCACTTGCTCGGCGCTGCTGGAGTTTTCGTTTAGCACGGAAACACCGATAGTCGCGTTTAGCTGCAATGTTTTACTGTTTACCTCGACAATATGTTCGGCAATGGTCGAGCACAGTTTTTTGGCGCGATTAACTGTTTCTGTTGCGGTAGTGTTGGTGGTGAGCAAAGTGAAGGTGTTATCACCAAAGCGGGCGAGGGTTTCGCCTTGCTTAGCTTCACTGGTAAGCAGTCGGGCTAGATCCTCTAGCGCCGCATCGGCACCGGCCATTCCGAGCTTAGCTTGTACTGTGTCAGCAAAGTCATTGATGTCGATATACAGCAGGCAGCGGTTTTGATCATCGCCGATACCGTCGATAACTTTATCCATGTGCGCTAACACATAACTGCGGTTATATAGACCGGTAATGCTGTCTTTCCATTTGGCTTCTTTTAACTCTTGTGCTGAAACACCGGCTGCTGCCGCTGCGGCGGCTTCGGTGACAGCGGCACGGGTGCCGCGAGTTAAAAACTGCAAGCAGGGCTCATCGTCATAACTGGCGTGGGCCACTTCTAGCGAGACGGCTGTTTGACTGCCGTCATGGCGTAGGCCTTCAAAGCTTAATGTGCTGGATTCGGCATCGAGCCCTTTAAGGGTGAAATCTTTAAGAAAGCTCTTAAGTTTGGCGTGATCACTTTTGGCCACCATGTCCATAATGGGCATGCAATCAATGTCGTCTTTGTCGTCGTAGCCAAACAGCTCGGCAAACGATTCATTGGCGTATAGATACAAGCCATCTTGTACATAGGCGATGGCATCGCGCGAGCTATCTAGCAGCGACTGGGAGCGGCGCTCGGACTCGCGCAGACGGCGATCGGCAATACGTTTTTCTTGGCGCTGGGCGCGGTTGGCCAGCTCACGGGTTATGACCAATAAAAGGTGCTGGTCTTCGTCTAAGCGTACTACATCGGCGGCGCCAGCTTTTAAGCCTTCGACAATAGCCTGACTGGTTTCGTCGTCGGTCAGTAATATCGCTGGAATATCTTTGTTGAGTCGACGAATAAGCTGAATAGCTGAGGCCGGCAATAGGTTTTGGGTTTTGTCGTGGGCGATTAAAACGTCCCAGGCTTGCTCTTCGATAAGCTTGGTCAAAGATTCGTCGCAGGTGACATGTTGGGCTCGGTTGGGGCGCCCAGCATTGTGCAGCATACTGATTAGGCGCTCTGCCTCTGCCTGTGAATCATTAAGGATGAGCAGGCGGATCGTTTCATTGGAATTCATAGATGTCTACTGCGCTCGCTATTCCATGGTTTGTATCGAATGCCAGTGTATCGCAGGTTCTTAAGTGCGATATTCATCCGTTTATTCGGAAAGTTTAGCTGATTATCGGCTTTAGCTTGCAAACTGGCATTTATAGATTTGAAGAGGTAGCTATATTACCCGAATATTCGGCGACCTCAACACTTGTACACGTTTTGTGAAAGGCCGACCATGTTGGCGGTTGAAAAATGCGACCGGATCGACGCTTTAATCAGCCTGCTAATACCTTGTGGCGCGCCGCAGTCCACATTACTCTTTACTGTCCCACAAAGCGCTAAAGTCTGTTTTTACATGTGTTTCTTGAGCCTTAGGGGGCTCGGCGTTTGCCAAAACTTTATAGGCAAATTGGCTGATAATACCCGTCGAAAATAACCGGCGAGTTAGCTGCAAGGAGGTGATAACACCATTTTGGTAAAGCTTAATTTTTTGCAACTCGCGAAAACTAACCGCATTAGTCAGTAGGCTAGCGGGTTGGTTGGCAAGGCGCAAGGCTGGCAGTGCCAGCACCCGTAGGTACTCGGCATCCTCACCGGTTTTTTGCACAATGGCCGCGGCAGCTGGTTGAGCCTGCGGTGCGAGTAGTTGTATGCCTATCTGTGTTGCGCTACGGGATTGTTGCACCCAACGCACGGCGGCAATTCCCCATTTTTGGCGTCCAGGCTCGCGAACCCCCAACAACTCTCCGGCTTTGAGTGTGGCAGGGCTCTGGCCTCGCCACTCTAAGCAATAACCACCGGCGCTGGCATCAATAACGGCGATTTTATCAATAGGGTGTTGGCCTTGGTAGTTGGCACGGCTAGCGCGACGAATATCATCTTCTAAATTCAACGTCGATTGCCCGCTGGTTTGCATGCTGGGCTTGGCGACATCAAAAGCTTCGCCCCAAGGGTCGGCAGCGTTTGGGTTGATACGGTCTTTCAGTTTTAAGCCACGCTGTTTAAAAATGCCTTGGTTGAGGCCGTCTAAGCCAAGTTCCGATGGGCTTTTAAGGTAAAGGCTAAACGGTGTTTCGTTGGCGCTGTAAAAATGCACATTGCTCAGCCCTACCGTGACTTCTAACGAGCCGTCCCCGGCGTGGCGTGGGTAGCTGCGCTCGACCGCGTGCTGCCAAGCGGGGAGTATATGTCCGATTAAGGTCGAGGATAGGCGTGTTTCTGTACCTGGAGGTTGGTTTTGTAGGGTTTTACATAGCGCATCTGTGTCGAGCAGCCGTAAGTCTTGGCTGTTGTATAGTTTTAAGCGGCTGCGGTAAACCGGCGGGCTGTCGTTGTCGAGCATAATCGCGTACAGACCATTGTGGGCGTTGTCGCCCTCCTCGTTATATTTGTGCAGCTGTGCCTGCAAGCTGAGCGATTCGAGCGATAGATACAAATTGTACAGATCGTTTTGCCCCAGCTGGTTGGGGTGCGCAGTGGCTAACAGCAAAATGCGTAGATAAGCTTGGGTAATTGTTTTGACGCCCTGATGGTTGGTCAGAGGGTCGTTTATGTGCAGCTCGGTTAGATCGTGACGCTCGGCTAATAAATATAACGTGTGCACCTCGCGCCATAGTCGTTTAAGCGTGGGGGTGTAAAGTTGGTAGCTGCGCAGCAATAATAAACCTAGGCCGGTTAGTGTGCGGTGTATGGCTAAGGCGCGTAGCTCGGGTGGGCAGCGATTGGTAAAAGTTGTATGAACGGTCCTTAAGTAAGCGTTACTTAAGTGTTTTTGCAGTGCTTGGGCTATTACCGCTGCCTTGCGAGCGGCTTCGGGCAAAATAAGAGGTTGGTGTAAAAAGGCTTTACTGAGTCCCTGAATGGCGGCCTGTACCGCCGGCCGTACTTGATCGAGCATGTCGATGTGATTTTGGCCGTCGGTTTTTAGGTGTATTAGCTCGGGGAGTGCGGCATACAGTACGGCGCTGACATAGCTAGTTTGCGTTAGTGGTTGCGCATCGATCCATTGCGCCACCTGAGCCGCGGTAGCACTTTTGCAAAAACTAAGAGTTTTCCGATCAGCCTCGGGCAGCTCGAATAGGGCAAGTAGTGCGGCGTCAGATAGGGCTTCATTCATGCTATTGGCTTTTTACTTTAGGGCTATTGCTACACTATAGCGGATGATACGGAGTTTGTGACTAGGGCTGCGTTGTACTCAACTATATAGAACGGCGCGCCCCAGTAGTTTATGTGTTGTTAGGGCTGTTTTATATTACCGGTGTCTTGGATGGCTCACCGGGGATTTCACGCACTAATTTGGGGACTAGGTAGCCCGACAAGCTGTGTAGTAGTTGCTGGTGGAGTTGATGTGCCTCGTGCTCTGGAACATCAAAGTGCGCCGCCCCTGCGACCTTATCCAGCAAGTGTAAATAGTAAGGTAACACACCACAGGCAAACAACCGTTCGCTAAGCTCAGTTAAGCTCTCGAATGAATCATTAACGCCTTTCAATAACACCGTTTGATTCAGTAGTGTGACACCCGCCTCTCGCAGTAGCGCCAAAGCGCGCGCAACACTAGCATCTAGCTCGCGGGCGTGATTGGCGTGAATTACTAAGCTATTCGCAAAGCGCGGCCGGGCCAGCCATTCAAGGCACTCATCGGTAATGCGCGCGGGCAATACTATCGGCAGCCGCGAGTGCACCCGCAGGCGAGTGATGTGCTCGATAGTGCTGAGCTCATCGGTTAGCCACGCTAGGGTAGAGTCCGGTGCATTGAGCGGGTCGCCCCCGCTAAAAATCACTTCGTGAATGCTTGAGTCGCGACGAATATAGTCCAGCGCTTGCTGCCATTGAGCGCGACTGGGGCGGTTGTCTGCATAAGGGAAGTGGCGTCTAAAACAATAGCGGCAATTAATGGCGCAGCTGCCAGTGACCACCAACAGTACCCGGCTTTGATATTTGTGCACCAAACCAGGGTGTGGATTGGCTGAGTTTTCATCCAGCGGGTCGTGACTGTAGCCGGGCGCGGCTAACAGTTCGTCGCCGATGGGCAGCACTTGGCGCAGTAATGGGTCGTTAATATTGCCGGGTTCCATTCGCTGGGCAAAGGCGCGCGGCACCCGCAGGGCGAAGTCGCCACTGGCTAAATGTGCCGCCGGAAGTAGGGCTGGATCCAGTTTTAGCAGATTAAATAGCTCTTCTGGGCTGCGAATAACGTTTTTCAGCGCCTCTTGCCAAGTCTCGGTCTGCCATGTAGCGACGGTTCGATGTATCATTAGCGCCTTTCAAATTCCGTTAATATAAACGAGAGGGGTTATGGCTACCTATTCTATCAACGATTTCCGTACTGGTCTGAAAGTAATGCTCGACGGTGATCCATGTAACATTGTTGAGAACGAGCTGGTAAAGCCGGGTAAAGGTCAAGCCTTTAACCGCGTTAAGCTGCGCAACTTGGCCACCGGCCGCGTATGGGACCGTACTTTTCGGGGTAGCGAAAACCTAGAAAGCGCCGATGTTGTCGATCGCGATATGGAGTATTTGTACACCGATGGCGAATTTTGGCACTTTATGGAGCCCGAGTCGTTCGAGCAGTTTGCCGCTGACGCTAAAGCGGTAGCCGATGCTGCCAAGTGGCTGCGCGAGCAAGATAAGTGTGTGGTGACTTTGTTTAATAATGCCCCTTTGGTAGTGACCCCGCCCAACCATGTTGAGCTGGAAGTGACCGAGACCGACCCTGGTCTAAAAGGCGATACGGCACAAGGCGGTACTAAACCTGCCACTTTAGCAACTGGCGCGGTGGTAAAAGTACCATTATTTATGAATATCGGTGACGTGGTTCGAGTTGACACCCGCACTGGTGAATACTTGGGCCGTGCCACTAAAGACTGATTACGCCGAGTGAGTGATATCGACCTGCCGAGTTGTTCGCCCGCGCTGTTACAGGCGCGGGCCGATCTTAACTATAAAGTGCGTGAATTCTTTCGCATGCGCCAAGTGCTCGAGGTCGAAGTTCCAATTCTTGCCAGCTCCTTTGTTACAGACCCATTTATTGAGCCGGTAACCGCGCGCAATGCCGGGCAAACCTATTATTTACAAAGCTCCCCCGAATACGCCATGAAACGATTGTTGGCCGACTGCCAGCACTGTATTTACGCGCTTACTAAAGTGTTTCGTGCCGGTGAGCATGGCTCGCGTCATAACCCCGAGTTCACCATGTTGGAATGGTATCGCGTGGGGCTGGACGATCACGCATTAATGGCCGAGGTCGGTGACTTAGTCACTCAATTAATGGCCGAGGTAGTGCCGCAGCTTAGTATCTATAAGCTTAGCTACCGCCAGTGGTTTACTCAGCGCTGGCAGATAGACCCCCACACCATAGCTCTGGCGGATTTACGCGCGCTGGGAAAAAGCTTGATCGAAATTGACGATACCGGTCTAGACAAAGACGCTTGGCTGGATTTGTTGGTTACTCATGAATTAGAGCCCAGCTTACCGGTGGGGTTAACGTTCGTATACGACTTTCCCGCTAGCCAAGCGGCGTTAGCGCGGATTGTTAATGACGAGCAGGGCACACCCGTTGCGCGACGGTTTGAGGCGTACTTAGCTTCTGCCCCCGGTAAAGCGATGGAGTTGGCCAATGGTTATTGGGAGCTTACTTGCGCCCAGGAGCAGCGCCAGCGGTTTGATCGAGATCTTGCACGTCGTCGCGCCTTAGGGCTGCCCGGCTATCCAGTAGACGAACGGCTACTCGGGGCATTAGCTCGAGGCATACCTACATGTGCTGGGGTGGCGTTAGGGGTAGATCGACTTCTAATGCAGCAACAAGGGTTGAAGCGCATCAGTCAAACCCTGAGCTTTGATTTTTCACGAGCTTAATCATTCTTGACGCAATACGGCGTTGTTTTTTTGTCGAGTGATGGCCATGCTAGCGCGGGGCGCAGTTATCGTGTTTGGCCGTCAAACAGCTGCTCATAGTAGCTGCTTATGTATCCTAATTGGTGCATTTTAAGGCATTGATTTTGTTTGTTTTTATTCTGTGTGAGAATCGCACAGTTGGCGTTACGCCGCCATTGGTACAGCCTTTGGGGGGTTACGCAAAGCTCATGCACAAAGTTGTCCACAGGCTGTGTGGATAATCCTCTACGCGATTTGATGCTGCCGTAATATGCAAAAATCCCGTAATATACCCCCACCTTTTTGGCTACGGAGACACTAGATGCAACAGCTACCAGAAACCCTGCGGGAAAATGTCCGATTATTGGGCGAGCTGCTGGGTGAGATCATTCGCGATCATGAAGGCGAAGAGCGTTTTGCTAAAATTGAGGCTATTCGCCAACTGGGCAAAAGTATCAATCAAAGTGAAGACGAAGATTCGAGCGAGTTGGTGGCCATGTTGGGCGAGCTGGATGACAGCGACATCTTGCCAATCGTCCGAGCGTTCAATCAGTTTTTGAACCTTGCCAATATGGCTGATCAAGAATACAGCGCCAGTGCCGAGGCCGAGCCCGAAGATGGTTTAAAAACCATGGTGCTAGATTTTGCCGATACTTATGGCAAAGAGAATCTGCTGGAGGTGATGCAAAACCTTAGTATTGAGCTGGTACTTACCGCGCACCCGACCGAGGTGACACGTCGTACCCTTATTCGTAAATACGATCAAATTGTAAACACTTTGTCGGATCAACAGCGCGGTAACTTACTGTCGTTTGAAAAAGACAAGGTGATTGGACGCCTGCACCGCTTGGTCGAAGAAATGTGGAGCACCGATGAGATTCGCGGTGAACGCCCAAGCGCGGTCGATGAAGCCAAGTGGGGCTTTGCGGTGATTGAGAACAGCCTGTGGCAAGCGTTGCCCGATTTTATTCGGCACATGGACCGTATTTGCACCAACCACTTAGGCCAGAGTTTGCCGATCAATTTGCAACCGTTTAGTTTTTATTCGTGGATGGGGGGCGACCGCGATGGCAACCCTAATGTAACGCACGAGGTTACCCGCGAAGTATTATTGCTTGGACGCTGGATGGCGGCCGAGTTGTATTTACTCGACATACAGAGTTTGTATGGCGATTTAAGTATGCACCAAGCGAGCGCCGAGCTGCGTGAGAGTGTGGGCGATAGCGAAACTCCTTATCGCGATTTCCTAGCGCCCTTGCGCAGTCAAATTCAAGCCACGCTCGACTGGGCTGAAGCTAGTTTAAAAAATCAAGATCCGCAACGCCCCAAAAATCTTATCGAGTCGCGCGAAGATTTATTAGCGCCTTTGATGGCGTGTTACCGCTCGTTAAAAGATGTGGGTTTACCGCACATTGCCAACGGCCCACTGCTAGACACTATTCGTCGTGTTCACAGCTTTGGCATTAATTTAGTGCCGCTCGATATCAGGCAAGATGGCGAGCGTCATATAAAAGTGATGGACGAATTAACCAATTACTTAGATATGGGTAGCTACCTTGAGTGGAGCGAATCACAGCGACAAGAATTTTTGCTGAAACATTTGCAAGAGAAGCGCCCATTGTTTCCCGCTGTCTGGCCGGTAAGTGACGAAGGCCGTGAAGTGCTTGATACTTGTAAAGTTATTGCCAGCGAACCGCGTGAGACGTTATCGCAATATATTATTTCTATGGCAAAACAGCCGTCCGATGTCTTAGTGGTGGCACTGCTGTTAAAAGAATGCGGTATGGGTTGGAATATGCCCATCGTACCGCTGTTTGAAACCTTGGATGACTTGGATCGCTCGGCTGAGGTAATGGAATTGTTGTGGCAGCTGCCTTGGTACAAAGAGTACACCAGCGCAAAACAAACAGTGATGATCGGCTACTCTGATTCGGCCAAAGATGCTGGTAAATTTGCCGCAACTTGGGCGCAGTACAAATCGCAAGAGCGATTGGTCACCTTGGCCGAAAAATACGGCATTGATTTAATTTTATTCCACGGCCGCGGTGGCACAGTCGGTCGCGGCGGCGGCCCGGTAGAAAAAGCCATGGCATCGCAACCGCCGGGTTCGGTAAAAGGTAAGATTCGGGTGACCGAGCAAGGCGAAATGATTCGCTATAAGTTTGGTCTGCCCAAAGTGGCCTTTAGTAGTTTCTCAATTTACGTAGCGGCGACTTTACGTGCAACTATGCAGCCACACGCGGCACCTACTGATGAATGGCGCGACTTGATCGAGCGCATGTCGCATGCCAGCCTTGAGGGGTATCGGCGTGTGGTGCGAGGGCATCCACAATTTGTGCCTTATTTCCGCAACCTGACTCCCGAGCAAGAGCTGGGCCTATTAGCGTTAGGTTCGCGTCCGGCCAAGCGTAAAGCGACCGGTGGCATAGAAAGCTTGCGCGCTATTCCTTGGGTGTTTGCTTGGATGCAAGTGCGGTTAAATTTACCCGCCTGGCTCGGTGCGCGCCAAGCGTTAGAGTTTGCACTAGAGCACGCGCCTGGAACTTTGAATGATATGGTCGACAACTGGCCATTTTTCTCATCGTTTTTGGACCTGCTCGAAATGGTCATCGGCAAAGCCGACGGCCCTATTGCCGCGTATTACGAGAAGGAGTTAGTGCCCGCAGAGCTGCATCCGTTAGGGCAGCAATTACGCGCCGACTTAGGTGCCCTTGAGGTGCTGATAAATCGTATTAAACGTCAAGACGAACTGTTTGACTCCGACCCTATGTTGCGCCAAGCATTAAATGTGCGTAAACCGTATATAGATCCACTCAACTACTTACAGGCCGAGCTACTTAAGCGTCATCGTAGTGGTAAGCCTTTCAGTGAAGAGCTAGAGCGCGCGCTTAAAGTCACAATGGCGGGTATCTCGGCGGGGATGCGCAATACCGGCTAACCTAACAATGCTAAATCGGTTATGCTGCTTAGTCGCAGTGTCCATTAGGCCTCTGGGTAACCAGGGGCTTTTTTGTATCAATCCATAAGGAAACACCATGCGCTGGAAAAACCGTAGACGCAGTTCCAATATTGATGACCGACGTGGTCAACGTTTAGCAGGTGGCGGTAGCGGTGGTGGATCTACAGTTTTACTGCGCTTATTACCGATGTTGCTAGGGCGGCGCGGTGGCAAGTGGATGATCGCATTGGTGCTGGGTTTGATGGCGGCGTCATACTTTGGGATTGATTTGCCGTTTTTATCGTTGGGTAATAATACCAGCGCGCCTAGCCAAGCACATCAGCCAACTGCAGCCGAGCAAGAGTTGGCTGAGTTTACCGCGGTGGTGTTGGCCGATACCGAAGACACTTGGACGGAGTTATTTAAGCAGGCAGGCTTGCAGTACCAAAAACCTAAACTGGTTTTGTTTAGTGGCGCGGTGCAATCAGCGTGTGGTCGAGCCAGCGCTGCGGTTGGCCCGTTTTATTGCCCTGCTGATAAACAGGTATATATCGATTTAAGCTTTTATCAGGATTTAAAAAATCGCCACAACGCACCCGGTGATTTTGCGCAAGCTTATGTGATTGCACACGAGGTTGGGCATCACGTGCAAAACTTATTAGGGGTGTCTGATAAGGTGCGCCAGCGCCAGGCGGCACTCGATAAGGCTGGTGCAAATCACATGTCCGTTTTACAAGAGTTGCAAGCCGATTGTTTTGCCGGAATTTGGGGGCACCACGCCGATCGCTTTCGACAAATGCTAGAGCCAGGTGATTTAGATGAGGCGCTGGTTGCCGCCGCTGCAATTGGCGATGACCGTTTACAGCGTGAAGCGCAAGGTTCGGTTCAGCCCGAAAGCTTTACCCATGGCACCTCTGCACAGCGGATGCACTGGTTTAAAATGGGCTTTGATAGTGGTTCTATAAGTGCATGTGACACATTTTCGACTGACTCATAGATGCGTTATGACATCTGACGTTTGCGGTATTCCGAGGGTGTCACCCCAACGGTTTTTTTAAACAGAGTGTTAAATGTTGCTTTGCTGTTAAAACCTGCCTCATACAAAATATCTAAAACATTCATTGATTGTTTGTCCGGCGCCTGCAGTAATTCTTTTGCGGTAGTGATTCGATAGCTATTAATAAACTCAAAAAAGTTTCGTCCAAAATGTCGATTTATCATGGCAGATAAAGTTTTTTGCGGCATATCCAATGAGCACGCCAATTGATCGATAGTGAGGGAGTGTTGTAAGTAAGGTCGTTCGGTGTTCATGTATCTTAGCAACCGTTCAATGTCGTCGTCATTAAATGGAGCTTTATCACTTGGAGAGTGTTTTATTAACGATTCGTCTACTGCTCCCACTACACTGGAGTGGCGTAAGCTGAAAAATATCAAAACACTGACTAAAAGAAATGCCAGATAGTTTGCGGTTAATCCTACTGAGCTGAAATCTAAGGTTAAGCCAAAGTGGATGCTCGCTAAAATCATACTGGCAACGACAATAGCTATTATTCTTAATACCAAGAATCCATCAACTAACAGGTTTAGCCATTTAAAATCCATAGCTTGGATATCAGAGAAGCTATCGCGAATGCGTGCCCGGTAGCGACGTATTTCAAGCACGCAAGCAATACCAAAGCTAAGCCGAATAAGCTCGCGAAAAAATGTAACGTAGTTCATGTATTTGGGCGCCAAGGTCAGCTCGTACCCTTGTTGTAGCGCCAGTTTAGAGTCGGAACTTAAGGTGTAATAAAATACGATTTCATAAATGACGTATGCGCAAAATGGTAATAAGTACAATAACTCCCAAGATCTGGGGCGGTAATTTCGGTATACCACACTGCGGGTATACCACAGTAGTAGTGGCCCTTCGATCCAATAGGCAAAGCCAAAAATATAAAATAAATTAGGCGATGCCTCGAGGGCGACAGCGCGAAACTCCGCGCCAAAATTAATTAAAATATCCAGTGGTATTGCCGCATGCGATAGTAAAAATAATGCCAGAAATAAATTTTGAGGCATGTGACCACGGCTGAGCGCTAGCAACAGTATGGCGTATAAAATGCATTGATACGCGGTCATTAAAAGAACGACATCGTGGGTGTTAAATATTACAGAGTCCATAATTTGGCCAAGTTTTTATTAGTTTTTACGCGCCAATATGTTGTTATTTGTGCCAGCAAGAGTTGTTGATGTTACCTAAGCAGTATATCAATTTGACGTAAACAAGTCGCATTGCAGAAAAACATATTCACGAAGATAAATGTGCCAGCCTTGTGTGGTAAGGGCTGTAGGCGTTCGATGTTTGTTTGAACGTATTAATTCTCGCCCGGTCGGGTAGTTAGACGATGCTCTGATTTGATTGTGATTAATTGTTTGCCCTTCATAGATGGTGAAGAAAATGAAGTGAAGGATTTGGTGTCTATTGCGTTTTAATGTAATGCATAGACCCATAACAATAATCAAAATGGGAGAGTCATGGTGAACAAAAATCATAGATTTACATGCCGGCGAAACATGCTTGCGCTGGTGCTGGCCTGCGGTGCTGGATCATTAGCGGCACAATCAGCTTTGGCTGAGGCAAATTTATTCGAGAACTCAAGCTTTGATGGAAATTATTTTCCTTGGGTTGTGAGTAGTGATTGGGGTGAAGCTGATTTTAGCGCCACTGTGGTGAATGATCAGCTGTGTCTGAATGTAACAGACTCTGGTACTTTTGAGTGGGGCATTACCTTGCGTCAAGATGGCATAAAGCTTACCGCTGGTACCGAGTACAGCTACAGCTTTGATGTAAAAGCCAGTAACGCCTCCAGTGTTAAATTTCAGGTGACGCACGAGCTTGATGGATGGATTGGTATTCATACCCCTACGGCTAGTGCTGTCAGCACCAGCTGGACGACTCTCCAAGGTTTATTTACACCTAGCAGCGATTACGAAGGTGTTTACGCCGGTTTTCAGATGGGCGGAGGGCTTGTGCCTGATAACACCGAAATTTGTTTTGATAATATTGAACTGATCTGTCCTGATTGTGAGGACGTCACCGATGAGTCTAGCTTCACTCCCGTGCACGTCAATCAGGCCGGTTATCTCACGGCATTGGATAAAATAGCCACTTATGCGGTGCCTAGTGATGCGTCCGTTAAAACAGCTCCCCGAAGCTGGCGTTTACTTCAAGGTACGCGCGCGCAAGTAGAGGCGGGTAGCGCGACCGAGGTGGCAACAGGTGTTAGTGCAAGTGTTGGTAGTGATAGTGCATCGGGAGATTATTTACATAGCATAGATTTCTCTAATGTGACCGCGACGGGTGCTGAGTTTGTTCTTGAGGTGAGTGAAGGCATCGAGATAATTTACAGCCCTACGTTTGCGATTAATGATGATGTTTATAGCCAGCTGAAATACGACGCTTTGGCGTATTTTTATCATAACCGCGCCGGTATGGCGATAGATGCTGCATTGGTGGGTAATGATTTAGCGCGCGATGCTGGGCATGTCTACGACAATAATTTATCTACTAAAGGCTGTGTTGATGCTAGTTTTGAATGCCGCAATAACCTAGATGTAGGTGGTGGCTGGTACGATGCGGGTGATCATGGTAAGTATGTGGTCAATGGCGGTATTTCTGTCTGGACCATGCTTAATCAGTATGAGCGAGCAATGCATTTGGGTGCTAACGCGGCTGACTTTTCTGATGGCACCATGGCTATACCGGAAGCGGGAAATGGTATCGCCGATATACTTGATGAGGCGCGCTATGAGATTGAGTGGATCTTAAAAATGCAGATCCCGCAAGGGGCTGATAAAGCGGGAATGGTGTATCACAAGCTTCATGATGACGCTTGGACCGGTAATGCGTTTAATCCAGCAGACGCCACGTCTACTGGAAATCCTCGTCACGTTTGGGCTCCATCAACGGCGGCGACATTAAATTTTGCAGCCATAGGTGCGCAATGCTATCGCGTGTATCGCACTATCGATCCAGACTTTGCCGCAGAGTGTTTAACAAAAGCTCAGTTAGCTTATCAGGCGGCTAAGAATAATGCTTATCAGCGTTCCCCTTTAACTCACAGCTCAAACGATGGTGGCGGCCAGTATGAAGACCTGCCAGGTGATCGCTTGGCTGAAGGGGCATCCTATGTGCAGGACGAATTTTATTGGGCGGCAACGGAGTTGTATATTGCCGCTAATTTATCGGGCACCTTAAATCCTGTTGGATTTGCATCCGATATGCAGGCCGCGAGCGCTTATCATCTACTTATGCCTGCTACCGATCCGCAAACCAGTATGACATGGGCACACGTTTCAGGCCTTGGTGTGCTGTCTTTGGCGACGGTAGGTGACGATGTTCCGGTAGATGCCAGCTGGGTTGCACAAGCTCGTCAGGCGGTGATTGATCGTGCCGATGTGTACGTGACAGCCACTCAGGCGGAGGGCTATGGTGTACCTTTTAATGTTAATACTGTGTATTGGGGCTCCAATTCCAATGTGCTTAACAACACATTATTAATGGGATTAGCGCGTGATTTTAGCGGTTGCACGGATGGTTCTTATGTCGAGGCTATGAACCGTTCTATGGGTTATATTTTAGGACGCAACCCAATGGGCGTATCGTATGTAACAGGTTTTGGTGAGACTGCCGTAGAAAATCCACATCATCGCTACTGGGCTCATAGTGTTAATTCCAATTATCCAACGCCACCAGCAGGTGTACTTGTGGGTGGTCCAAACGCGGGCATGGAAGATCCTGTCGCTCAAGCTTTATTGGCCGGATGCGACCCTCTGAAATGTTATGTAGATGAACTGCAAGCTTTCTCTACGAATGAAATTACCATTAACTGGAATACTCCGTTAGCTTGGGCGGCGGCGTATATGGATGAAGTGGCAAAAGGTGATATACCGCAAGCGTGTGGTGGTGTTACGGCTTTGCCGGGCGTCTTACCTTTGGGGGCATCCAGTACCGGTCAAATAAATTTGGCGGTATTAAATGGTGACAATAACTCGTTAACTTACGAGATTGTTGATCAGCCTCAACACGGAGTATTGGGGACAGCAGGGATCGGTTCCGGTATCGTGACTTATAGCATGACAGGCTCTGGTAGCTCGGACAGCTTTAGTTACCGTATCTTTGATATCAATAGTGGTGTTTGGTCGGAACCGGCGCTAGTGAGTATCAGCCGGGATACGGTAGGTGCTGCTTGTAGTTTTGATACGACGCTATTGCCCCATCAATATAGCAACCAATGGCAAGGTGAGATCGCGATTGAAAACACATCGGCATCGGCTACCTCTGAGTGGGAGGTGATTCTTGAGTTTCCTGCTGGAACCACGATGAGTTCTGCCTGGGGGCCGCAGATGGAATCCCTTGGTGCTAATCGCTATCGAGTGTTTAGCTCGGCATGGAATGCTGTGATTCCCGCCGGACAAGCCTATGTATTTGGTGTGGCTGGAGATGGTAGTAATGGCCTAATGGAAGAGCCCGTTTTATCGGGTGAAACCTGTGGTGAGCCAGTTAATAAAACATTGCTGCTTTATGACACGATTGATAATGGTGTTTTTTATTACACTTTGCCCGTAGCAAGCTTTTTTAATGCCACAGGTGTTCCTGACGAAAACATTATTGCTTACATCGATGGCGAAGCTTACGACTTGACCGGTATTTTTTGCTGCCGAGGCAACTTTTTTATGTGGCAGCAAGGACTTAGCTTGGGCGATCACACTATCTCTATTACGACCGGTAGTGGCTTAGCGCAAGAAGAAGACAGTGCTACTTTCACGCACAGCAATGCTATGGCTTCGTGCAGTATCGATAGTGTTGAAGAGTGGGGCGGAAATGGTTGGGAGGCAACAATCGCCATTGAAAACCGAGGCTTTGTTCCCGGCTCCTATTCGGGTTATTACTGGGATTGGGCAGCCCCCAATGCTGAAGTGTTAGCGGGTGACCATTGGTCGGTTAAGCTTGAGTGGCTGACTAATGATTACAGTACTGATGCATCATCTAAAGCGATTTTGGTGCCTGACGGTAGCGCCAATGTAGAAGAGCAACTTTATACAAATGGCTTTAATGCTAATCGTTATATGTATTTCTTGACCGCGGCAGATCGCACGGGAGAGATTGCGGGCCACGGTGTCCAGTATGTAACTTTGCAAGGGCAGGGAAGCTTCGTCCAAGCTGATGGAAGTAATCCGTATATTGGTTGTTCGTTTGGCAACTATGATCAATATGATCAGTAGTTTTAGAGTGAGTTAGTGAAGTTTTATATCAAGAGATAGTAAAAAGGCCAGTATTGCTACTGGCCTTTTTTTGTTTAAAATTTTTTATAAATCGCGGTAGTTACTGTTGTCGCTGTATTATGAATGGTGGTTTCTGGCGTAAAACGAGTGTTATTTTAATAACGAGCCAAGTAAGCCACGGACGAGTTTACGTCCCACACCGCTGCCTAAGCTGCGAACAATACTTTTTAAGAATGCCTCACCGACCCCTTGTCGAGATGATGATCGTTTGCGGCTTGCTTTGGGCTTGGCTGATGATTTTTCCTCTTGTTTGGCTAAAGCCTGCTGGCGTTTTTGTAAAATCTCATGGGCAGACTCTGGGTCTACGGCGTTTTTATAGCGAGAAAACAATGCGTCGGTCTTGATAATGGTAGCTCTGGCAGCTTCGCTGATGGGGCCGATTTGAGATCGTGGTGGAGCCATCATAGTGCGCTCTACCATGCTGGGTATGCCGCCTTCTTGTAAGGTTGATACCAGGGCCTCACCCACTCCCAGCTCAGAAATAAGCTGCTCGGTATCGAGCTCTGGATTGGGCCGAAAGGATTGTGCGGCAATGCGTACGGCTTTTTTCTCTTTTGGGGTATAAGCGCGTAGTGCGTGTTGAATTCGGTTGCCCAACTGTCCCAAAACCGAATCGGGGATATCGCTAGGACTTTGGCTGATAAAATAAATTCCTACTCCCTTTGAGCGAATCAATCTAACAACCTGCTCAATCTTATCGACAAAGACTTTAGGGCAATCTTTAAACAATAAATGCGCCTCGTCAAAAAACAGTACCATGACGGGTTTTTCTGGATCGCCTACCTCAGGTAAATTTTCAAATAGTTCTGACATCAACCAAAGTAAAAAGATGGCGTAGGTTTTAGGGGTGTTCATTAGTGATCGGGCATCGAGTACATTAATGATACCGCGGTTGTTGTGGGTCGCGATTAAATCGCTAAACTCGAGGGATGGTTCGCCAAAGAATGATTCTAAGCCTTCTTGTTCGAGCAATATTAAACGCCGTCGAATAGCGGCAATAGAAGCGCTAGAAATACGGCCATAAACCTTTTGTACATCGGCTGAGTTTTCTTGAATAAAACTTAGGCTAGTCTTTAAATCATTTAAGTCTATTAGCAGCAGACCCTGCTCGTCAGCGTAATCAAAGATAATACTTAAAATAGACTCTTGGGTATCGTTTAAATCCAATAGTCGAGCTAAAAATTGTGGCCCTAAGTCAGATAATGCGAGTCGTACAGGAATGCCCTTTTGCGCGTTAATATCCCAAAATCGTACTGGGTTTTCAGCAAAGGAGAAGTCTGCAATAGTCATTGCTGCAAGTCGTTCATCGACTTTTTTATGGGGTTTTCCTGGCTGCGCCAAGCCCGACAAATCACCTTTTATATCCGCGACAAACACCGGCACGCCAATGTTGGCGAAACCCTCGGCCAGTACCTGCATGCTGACTGTTTTACCGGTGCCGGTGGCGCCGGCAATTAATCCGTGACGGTTGGCCAATGCTGGCAATAAGCAGACATTGCGACCATTTGCGCCGCCGACAACCAAAGATGAAGCCATAGCATTTCCTCTGTATAGATGCTTATTCGTTGTGCAGCTTAATTATGTAGCTGATAACCATAGACTTTCCGTCCAAAGAGATCAAACTTTAATCTAGCAAGCAGCCTACCTTTATTGTCATAGTTGCTTAGACAGTTTCCCTAATTAATCAGGATTGACCCCTTTTTTAGCTTTACTGTCAGGGCCTGCATCAATAAGCCAGAGAGATAGGTCATGGGTTATAAAGCTTGGCTAAAACGAAAAAATAGCGGGACGAACAACGCCACAATATTTGCTATTACAGTAACGGTTAAGTGGCGAGCATTATGATTGAATCGAGGCTTTAATTGGCAGTTATTAATCGATTAAGCTTTATTGGCAGGTTAATGATAGTAACGCTGATATATTAAGTAACATCGAATGGATCGGTGAATGTGGGTGTTGTGATTAAACATAGTATTTATAACGGATAAAAATCATGTGTCATGACGGGCGTATTCCCTAGAGAAAAAGGTTCTGCGCGCATCATTATTTCTCAATTGTTGCAGTCGTTATTCGTGCTACCACTAAAATACTACATGGATTCGATAAGTGGTTTTAAGACTTTTTGGCCACTAGCGCGCAGTTGTAGTCTGTTGGCGTATTTTAGCAGTTGCGGGTGTGTCGTGACCAAATTAATAGGCTCGGGTGTTTCTACGTTGTAGCTAAGCATCGGCGCAAGCATTGCATCGGCTAATGTAAACTGATTGCCTACTAAAAAGGGTTTATCTCCTAACTGTCTGGCAATGATGGTGATAGCATTTTCCGCCGCTGGCCGGTTAGCGGCAATTACATCCATGCGTGGTTGACCATTTTCGCCCTTGGGGAACACAACCTCCAACATAAAGTTTCGTACCACGCAAAAATCAACATACTGAGTGATCAAAGAACACCATTGATCAACTTGGGAACGCTCCCAGTCGTTTTCTCCTTGCAGCGTTTCTGGGCCAAAAGCGCGATCCAAGTAACGGCCGATGCTGGCGGTTTCACACAGGGTTCTATCACCGTGAATCAGCACTGGCATTTTGCCAAACGGGTGTAGTTGAAAGTGCTCATCGCTGTGTATATCGATAGTTTTGTCGTTAAGTGTTTTTCCTGTTTGATAGGGAATGCCTTTTTCCTCGCACACTAGCGCCGCCATGCGCACGAACACACTAAATGACGGACCGTAAAGTTGAACTAGAGGGCTCATGACTAACTCCTTGCTGTTTAGGTTTGGTCGCAGGTTAGCAGTCACAACAATATGTTCAAGAACATATTGTTGGCTGGGCGGTAATTTAGCTTTCCAAAATATGTTAATGAACATATTTTGATGAATGTGTAAGATTGGTAAATCGTTTTCCCCTTTTTCGGGTTATTTTTGACAGGCTTACTACACAGGAGTTGAATTTATGGCTTGGAGCAAGGCGCACAAATCCCAAACCCGCGAAGCGATCGTTACGGCGGCAGCTGAGCTGTTTACTCGACTTGGCTATGAGCGGGTAGGAATAAATGATGTGATGGCCGCTGCGGGGTTAACTCGCGGTGCATTTTACGCACACTTTGTTTCTAAATCGGCGCTTTATGCCGAGGCCATTAGTGTCGCCGCCGTGCGGGCTAAGAACCGGGTACTGCAAGGCGCCTCCGTCGCGCCGAGTGCGAGTGATATTGCCGAGCGCTATTTAAGCCGTGAGCGCGCCGATGGTGGCAATGATTGTTGTCCGTTAGCATTTTTAGCCACAGATATTTATCAGCGAGATGAGCAGGTGCGACACGCTTACGCTCATGTGTTTAAAGGTTTTGTACGTAATATTGCTCGAGCCGATAGCCGCGATGAACAAAGCGACGTAGCGTTGCAAGCGGCAGTGTTAATGGTGGGTGGCTTGGCCGTTGCCCGAGCGTTAACGGATGACCCTATGAGTGATAGGATTATGGAGGTTTGTAAGCAAGCTATTGCTAACTTACCCGATCACTAACGACAAAAATCGCCTTGTACAGAACGTTTATGATTGTATGTAGACATTATACTCCTGTCGTTACCTTAAGTTTGGTGGATGGGCACTCATTTTTACTATCCGCATCGCTATTAATTCCATCGCCACAATTGATCATAATTGCCCAGAAGATTGCCCTAATTAGTCGCGGCTTGGCCCTATTGTTTTGTTGTACTGGCAGCATCAATACTAACAAAGCCGGGAGATAAATCATGAGTTATAAGTTGTGGCGAAAAGCAGAGAAAATAGCGAGGCGGGCAATACTGAGCATGCTCACTATTACGGCAACGGTTGTCTGGGCTGAGCCTGATTCTGGTCGTTTGGTGCTGTTGGCTGACGATGACAGTGTAGCCGGCACGACGACAGAAGCACTGCATTTGGGGACCCACATAGATCTTAGCGTACAGGGGTTGCAAGCCCAGGTATTGGTGTCGCAAACGTTTAAGAATCAAACCGATGAGTGGGTGAGCGCGACCTATGTTTACCCGTTGGCGGAAGACAGCGCCGTTAGCCGATTAAAAATGGTGGTGGGCGAACGCGTGATTGAAGGCGAAATTCAAGAAAAAGCACAGGCGCGTAAAACTTTTGAAGCGGCTAAAGTTGCGGGCAAGAAAGCCACATTGATTGAACAGCAAAGGCCCAATTTATTCCGGCAACAAATCGCTAATATTGCCCCTGGTGAGACGGTTAGAATTGATTTGGGATATAGCCAGCAGGTGATTTACGACTCTGGTGAGTTTCGCCTGCGTCTACCTTTAACCTTAACCCCACGCTATATTCCGGGCGTTGTAAGTACTGAGCTCGAGGCTATCCAAACACTCACCACTGGCGCCCAAGGTTGGGCCCGTGCCACCGATCAAGTCAAAGATGCGGCCTCCATTACGCCACTACAAAAATACGCCGCAGTAGGGAAGGTTGTAAATCCTGTAAGTATCGATCTAAAGCTTGATGCTGGAATGCCTTTAGCTTGGGTGCGCAGTGCTACCCATCAGCTTACGGTTAACCAACCTAAGGGTGACGATTTAGGTAAGCGTCGTATTCACTTTAGCCAAGCTAAGGTGAGTATGGATCGCGATTTTGAGATAAGTTGGCAGCCGACGGCGCAGAGTGCCCCGGTTGCGGCGCAATTTGTAAGCGAGTGGCAGGACGAGCGATATTTACAGCTTATGTTAATGCCGCCACGTGAAGTGGCGAGTAGCAGGCTAACGCCACGTGAACTGGTGTTGGTGGTAGATACTTCAGGCTCTATGGCGGGCGATTCTATTAAGCAGGCGCGAGCCAGTGCGTTGCTGGCGCTGGATACGTTAACGGCGCAAGATCGGTTTAATGTTATTTTATTCTCCAGTGATACCCGTGCAGTATTTTCTGATGTGGTAACGGCCACAGCGGATAATCTCAAAGTTGCAGCTAAAGCCTTGGCCAGCATGCAGGCTAATGGCGGCACTGAAATATTGCCGGCATTAGAGCAGGCATTTTCTTACAAAAAAGATGCCGAACATTTACAGCAAATTGTATTTTTAACCGATGGCAGTGTGGGTAATGAGGCCGCGCTGTTGCAACATATTCATAGAAACTTGGGTGATGCTCGTTTGTTTACGGTTGCTATTGGTAGCGCCCCTAACCGATTTTTTATGCGTCGTGCAGCGGAGTTTGGTCGCGGTAGTTTTACCGAGATCGCCAGCGCCGCGCAAATTGAACAACGCATGGCGGATTTGCTCAATAAGTTAAAAAGTCCAGTTGTTACTAATATCACCATTGATTGGCCACAGCCGGTGCAGATGTATCCGCGTCGTATTCCCGATTTGTATTGGGGTGAACCGCTACTGGTAACGGCTAAATTATCGCCTTGGCCTAGCGGTTCACAGCCGATGATAACAGTGCGTGGTACAAGCGCCGGAAAATCCTGGCAGCGCGACCTTGTTTTAAATACTGTTGCTGGGCAGAGCGATACAAAATTATTACCCGTATTAGCGCAGCGCTTTGGGCGTGAAAAGATAAAATTTTTAGAAAACGAACTGTATGTTAATGGTCGAGATGTCAATAATGAAGCGCAGCAAGAAATATTACCAGTGGCACTTAAGTATCAATTAATGTCGCGTTATACCAGCTTGGTAGCGGTTGATAAAACTCCTGTTCGCCCTGCTGAAAGTGCCTTACGCGAGCGTGCCGTTAGTAATGCTATGCCGGCAGGTGCCACCATGCAGGCACTGAGTTATCCGCAAACCGCTCTAGGTGTCAGCTGGCATTTATTGTTGGGTGCTTTGGCTTTATTGGCGTTAATCGTTTTAAAGGGTATGGAGGTGCGTTATGCCGAAGCGTAACAAACCTCACACGGAGTTGCCTAGGTGGCATCGTGGCCGCTTAGTTTTGAGTGCTTTATTGCTGCTGGTGTTGTTGTGGCAGTGGGGGAGTGCGTTTGCCATAGAGGCTAAAGCACAGTTGGCACAAGTGCTAATAGAACGCGCTTGGCAGCAAAAACTTGCGGCGCCGACACTGACTGTAGCGCCTTGGCCCTGGGCCGATACTCATGCTGTTGGGCGCTTGCAGGTGCTTGATGCATCCGGTGCCGTACGCCAAGATTTATATGTGCTAGCCGGTGGGCACGGCGAAGCGTTGGCTTTTGGTCCAGGTTTAATGTCAATCGGTGGGGCCGAAGTGAATAGCGCGCGCGTGATAGCGGGACACAGAGATACGCATTTTGCATTTTTACGCGAGTTAAAAGACGGCGATATTTTGCGTTGGCAAAGTACGGATGGTCGGTGGCGCCGCTATGTGATTAGTCAACAAAGTATTGCTAACTCAATGCAAGATTCGCTGTGGGTGAACCCGGAAGCCGATAGTCTGTGGCTGATAACGTGTTATCCGTTTGATGCCATGCGTGCTGGTGGGCCGTTGCGATATGTTGTGCGGGCCGATCGCGAGAAAGTTGGGTCGAATTATATGCGCAATAGACAGGTTAGCTTGTGAGTACAGTGGCACCAAGTTTAATCGTTCGATTTTTCTATGGGCTGAGGCTTATGCGCTAACAGTGGTTGAGCCAGTTCTGCCATAAGAACTGGGTTGGGATGTGTTAGTACCAAAATGTCGGTGTTTGGATCACCAATGCGCTGTATCGCAGGGCCAAAGTATTGCTTTAGTAATTGGTCGTGAGTACCGTTATCCGAGACTATTTTAAAGCCCTGTTCGATACGCTGTGCCAGCTCTGGATGTTTGCCACTTACCTGAAATACCATCGCGTGTGGGTAATAAATAATAGGTTGGTAAGCAATTGTTAATTGTTCGTGGAGTTTATTGGCTGAAAATTCTTGCTCGATCTCGGCAACACCTAAAAAGATGGCATCAAAGCGCGCATAGGCGAGCATCTCAAACATAGTTTCAAAGCGGCCGTTATCGTTGATGGTGAAACCGTTGTGGCGTAGGATTGCGGCATCTTCCCAGCTATGGCCCTGGCCGATAATTAAGTTGCGTAAATCGTGTTCGGCCGCAGCTTGTGCGTACCGCTGGTCATCGCCTTGGCGAATAATGGCGGCGCGATAACCCAACAGGCCTTTCATTACCGGCTGCCGAATCAAGAGTATGGTGTTGTCGCGAGTGTATTGATCCTCTCGTAACCCCGATACATAAACGTTGGCGAGCTTACCCTCAGCAATGACTTGCCGGCCACGCAGGGTGCCTAATGGGGCGTTGTTAACCGAGAGCTTGTAGCTAGGGTAATGGTCGGCGGTGCTGTCTAAAATGGCACTTAATAAGGCGATCTCATAAAGCCCACGAGCAGCCTTGCCGGCCCAAAGGGTGACTGGCATGGCGGCGTCATTATTTTGCTGTTGCTCGGATTGTGCGTTATTGATGGCATCGGCCTGTGATGCTTGAGCCAGCAGTAGGCAGGCCAATAACTGGCCGCATAGCAACAGCAAAGGCCGCAAATGCATAGCGGTAGCGACACAGTGTTTAATTTGACAGCTGCGCGTTGCGATAAATTGTAAGCACATAACCTAGCTCGATCGTCGGGTTAAAAACGCGGATACAGTTTGTCGTAATATAAGGCGAACTCAAAACCTATGAATATTATTGTGGCTTCGATGGTATAACGTGCCAGGGTGTTTTGGCAACTGACGGCTGAAGTCTTAGAACGTATAATAAAATTTTAGGGTAGGGTAAGTTATGTCGGCGCGTCGCCAATTTCAAGGGTTACATATCGCCAGTGGGCTACGTGACAGTTGCTTGCGCGAGCGCTATAGCTTAAAACAACTGCGCGGCGATCTTATGGCCGGCCTAACGGTCGGAATCTCGGCAATCCCGCTATCTATGGCGTTAGCTATTGCGATAGGGGTGCCGCCAGAACATGGTTTGTACACCTCGCTAGTGGCCGGCTTGATTATGGCCGTTTTAGGTGGTTCGCGTTATTCCGTCTCGGGGCCAACGGCGGCTTTTGTCGTAATCTTACAACCCGTGGTGCAGCAATTTGGTGTGCCGGGACTGATGCTAACCACATTGTTGGCGGGTGTTTTTATTTTACTTATGGCACTGGCGCAATTTGGCCGAGTGTTAAGTTACATTCCTCATACTGTTACCTTTGGTTTTACGCTGGGTATCGCCATTGTTATTGCCACCTTACAGATCCCAGATTTACTCGGCTTGGTGCTGACCGAGGCAATGCCGAGTTTCTTTTTTGCCAAGCTATGGGCTGTCGTCTCGCATCTGCCTACGGTGCATTGGCCAACACTTATTGTCACGTCGGTGTCGTTTGCGGTGATGTACCTTTGGCCTCAGGTAAAAGTACCGATTCCAGCGCATTTGATTACGTTATTGGCAGGTGTTTTCGTGGCATTGTTACTCGCACATTTTGGTTATCCTGTTGCGACAATCGCGAGCACGTTTGAATATCACGCGTTGACTGGCCATACAGTTGAAGGAATACCTAATTTTTTGCCACATTTCACGTTGCCATGGCAGGGGGTAGAGGGCAATTACTGGACATTTTCAATGTTGGGCGAGCTGCTGCCGAAAGCCTTAACCATCGCCTTACTTGGTGCGATCGAGGCGTTGTTATGCGCGGTTATGCTACAGCGTTTGACGGGCAAGCATTACCAAGCTAATGCCGAATTGTTTGGTCAAGGCGTGGGCAATATTGTCGCTCCGTTCTTTGGTGGTTTTAGCGCGGCCCCCGAGCTTGCTCGCTCGACTACAAATTATCGTGCTGGCGCAGCAACACCATTGGCTGCGGTTATCCACACTGGCGTTATCGCCGCGTGTTTGCTTTGGGCCTCGCCTTATCTTAAGCATTTGCCGATGGCCTGTATGGCTACGTTGGTTGTTATTGTGGCCTGGCGTATGTGTCACGGCCGGCAAATATTAAAAACAATCCGCACCGCACCCTCGGCAGACCTAATTGTATTTTTAATTTGTTTTTCATTAACGCTGTTGGTTGATATGGTGGTCGCTATTGGCTCGGCAGTGGTTATTGCCTCGTTGCTGTTTATGCGTGATATCGCCACTATGACCAAAGCGCGTGATATCACCAAAGCGCTCAGGCATGTACCGCGCCCTTTGCCTGAGCACTGGCGAGTCATCAAAATATCCGGGCCATTGTTTTTTGCTGCTGCCGATAAAATATTCACCGAGCTGGATGCGTTAGCTAAAGATCAGCAAGGGCTTGTTATACATATGGACGGCGTACCGCTGCTAGATGCCGGCGGGCTCGATGGTTTAACGGGATTTATTACCCGCTGTAAAAAACACCAATGCCAGCTGATTTTTTCTGATATTCAGTTTCAGCCGTTAAAAGCCATGGTTAAAGCGGGCATTAAACCTGAAAACGGCAATTTTACGATTTATCCAATACTCACCGATGCACTTGATGCGGTATTAGAGCAAGAGCTCGAGCCGCAACTAGCCAATGTAGATAGCTAACAAGCCCTATTTGAATTAATTTATGGTATAAAAGCGGGGCAGTCCATAGCTTATGGACAAATATCGCCTTGCAATAATAATAGACAGGGAGTTTTTATGATTCGTTTTTGTGTGTCTTTGGTATTATCTTTATCTGTTTTTCTTTCTGTTAACGTTGTCGCTGCGGAGCAGGCCTCTGCTCAATCAGGGTTAGATGTTAACGGCCGTTATTACGTTAGTAAATTGGATGTAGATCTAACTCAGTGTTGTGTATTTGGTGAGTTTCTTAATGAGCCACAATTCACCGCCGTAGTGCATAAAATGCTGTTATTTAAATTGCGTGAATCTGGTTTGACATTACTTGATCAGGCTGAAGATGATGCGATTGGTTTGAGTTTTCGATTAGATTACTACCGCCATTTCTGGGGCGATCAGACCCCAATGCCTATGGCAAAAATGGGTGATCCCGAATTCTTTTATAGTGTGGCTGCAAAGATGGGCGAGCAGGAGCTATATAGCTTTGACTCTGATCGACGCACGATGAAAAGCATTGATTTAGCTGGAATAAACGGCACCGATCAGCAGAAAAAAGACTATGGCTACGCACTAAGAGCCGGTGGTGTGCTTGCCGGCGCCATGATTAAAGAAATTGCCGGAGCCAGCTTTAATAATAAAGTGATACCAGCCGAATTTGTTCCAATGTTAATAGAGTTACAGGCAGAGTTTGCGGCCGAACCTGAGCGTGTTAACGATTACATCCCTGCAACTGTGACCGACGGCTACTTAACGATATTTTCCAGTGGCGATAGTGATGATCGTATCGACGCCTATAAAGCCATACGCCGGGGTTGGTATAATGACAAGCGCTTATTTGACGCGATTGTTAATAACATTAAACTGCGCTATACCCTTGATGAGCGCAGTGACATAAAAGAAACCCGAGAGGCGATGAATGCGTTGGCCAGTTCTGGCATGAGCATTTATGAAGAATTTTTTAAGGAGCTTGAGGTCGACGATAAAGCACCTAAAAAGATTCAGGGCCAAGCGGAAGATAGCCTGAAAATTCTGCAAAAACGTGCAGCATTAGTTGGCGCCGTGCACGACACTAGGACGATGGATCTAAGCCAAAACTGGCAAGTCAATCAGTTGGCCAACCGCGCCCGAAGCTTTGACAGAAAAACCTCGGTGGCGGCTTTAAAAGAGATTTATCGCAACCACCGTGACAATACCTATATTGTCGAATCGCTGGCTCAGATGCTAAAAGATGAGGCCTATGTGGATGGCTTTCGCTCTGGCCAGCGTACCGATGTCCATGCATGGGCCGTTCGTATTGTCGGCATGAGCGGACAAGAGCAATACCTCAGTTTGCTAAAATCTTTGGAAGATGACGCTGTATTTTCTAAAGTTCGTGACTACGCTGAAAAGTATTACGAAGAGCTGGAAGACTACATCGAAGATCAGCGTGATTAAACACTGTCGCTGGGTATCGGGCACTACAGTGCCCGATACCGTTTTATTTTAACGATAGAGTCAATTACAGCGACCACCAAATACCCCGCAATCCCCCATGTAATCCAATTGGCCGGTATATCAAACTGTTTAACGCTATCACCACTGCCGATCATAATGGCCAGTGGACTATCCCAACGGTAAATCGTGGCCATAATGATTAGTGTGGCAACAGACAGCGCTAACTCGGTTAGAATCTTGCGGCGAGTCCAGTAGGGCGACAATAGTTTTGTCACGCTGATGAGCATGCCGACGATAAGCACGGTATTAATCCAAGGTAATAGTGTGGCCCATTGCTCTGAAAAAATCAGCGCAATGGGTTGCTCCCCCAAGCTTTGTGGAATCACATGGTTTAACCATGCGGTAAAGTATACCGTCACCACCAACTCAAAAGCGGATCCAGTGCGGCTGATGTATTCCCCCTGCGTCACAACGTTGGGTAGCGAATCTGGCTTCCAGCGTTTAAATAAGTCCGTGCGGCTAACGGACTCACCCAGTAGATAAAAGATCAAGGTCAGCCAGGCAAAGCCGTACAAGCTCTGATGCAAAATACTCCACAGTGTTTGCGGCAGCGCTTGCCAAAAACGCACATCGCCTTGCCCAATCAATTCGACCCCAGCAAAGCATACCTGTAGCACGGCAATGGCAATTACCATCCATTGCAGCAACTGTAGGTAGACAGGGAATAGGCTTTCGCTCACCAGTGTTGGGCGCGGTTGAAAGTCTGCCGCCACCAGCATTGGGTGGCCGCGCTCGCGCAACAGCGTTTTTACTTCGTCGTCCGTAAGCGGGCGACCTAAAGATTCTTCGCGGTAATCGCACTCGTCTTGTAAATCGCTTAGCAGCTCATCGGCCACATCGTTTCTAACACTCGGTGGTAAGTGAGATTTAACCGCAAAGGTATAACGCTCAAGCCAGTTCATTGGGTTGCCTCTTTAATGTTTTTTAACGCCTGGTTTAGGTTTTGCCACTCTTCAGTCATTGCCACGCGAGCGCTGTCGCCAGTATCGGATAGCCGGTAAACGCGCCGTTTGCGCCCTTCTTGCAGCTGCCATTCACTGCTCAGTAAATCTTGGCTTTCCAACCGGCGCAGCAATGGGTAAAGCGTACCTTCGTCCACCTCTAATCCGCGCTCTTGCAAAAAGCGACGCAAAGAGTAGCCGTAATGCGGCTGCGCTAACGCCTCAAGCACCGCCATAATCAGCAGCCCTCGACGCAGCTCCATGGTTAGTTTGGTTAATCGTTCAGGCTCGTCCGTCAAAATTACACCTATACTATGTATTGCACAGTATATACTATGTGGTACACAGTAGTGGGCTGTCAATAGGCTATTGAAAATAAGATGGGGGTCAAATGAGGTGTTTATCTTGGCGTGTGGGTTCTAGGCTGGTTTAGCGGCGTGGGCTTTAAATTGCGCAAACACGCTAAGGCCTTTTTCCAAGCCTAAGGTTGTCACCGCTTTGGGGGTAATAAGCGCGTATAGCTCATAGCCGTGCCAATCTAGCGTGGCAATTAAGCTGGTATCGCTAATGTGACTTAAGTCGGTAACGGTGACTTTAAGGGTGTTGGCAATACTGGAGGGGCCGGGTTGCTGGCGGGCGATGGATACCTCGTGGGCATCGATGCGGATACGCAAGGTGCTGGGCGCAAGTGGGCCGCATTCGAGCCGGTGGCCGTTAACCAGCACTTGGCCATCGTGGGGCTTACCGTCTAACGGCCACAGGGCGCAAGCGTTACTGGGGTGGTTAAGGACGTGGGCTCGGTGGGCATCGGCTAGGGTGCTAAGCGTGTTGCTTTGCCAGTGATACACCCAGTGGCAGGTGGCGGTTAAGTCGTGCCACTGGTGGCTGACTAAGATGGCCGAGAGCTGCCGTTGGGTAGCGATGCGATGTATCACACTTAATACCTGCCGCGCGGCGTTAGCGTCCAGGGCTGAGACGGGTTCGTCGAGTAACAGTAAATGCTTAGCGCAGATAACCGCTGCCAATAGTGCGACTCGTTGACGCTCACCACCCGAGAGAGTGTCGCTATATTGTTGTAACAACGGGGTAATGTGCAGTTCGTGGGCAATGCTTTGCCAGTCGTTAAATTGATGCCGTTTGGCCAAGGTGCCAAGCATTGCTTGCACTTGTTGGTTGGGCCATAGCGGCGCACTTTGCGCAGCCCAGCCCAGGCCGCGTTTATGGCTGGGTAGGGCGAGTAAATTAGGGTGTTGGTCGCATTGCAACCAGCCACTAGTGCCACAGGCAATGCGGGTTAATAGTTGCGTTTTACCACAGCCTGAGGGGCCACTAATGCCAAGCCACTCGCCCTTGGGCCAGCGCCATTGTTGGCCGTCTAGCTCAAATTGCCACACGGGTGTGCCCTCGTTTTTTTTGCCAGCTGTAAAGCAGTACCAGAAGCGCGAAAGAGGCGGCCAATAACCCCCCAGCAATGCGGTGGGCCTGGGCAAAGTTAAGGGTTTCAACTTCATCGAATAATAAAATAGACAGCACTTGAGTCTCGCCAGAAATGTTGCCGCCGATCATTAACACTACGCCAAACTCGCCCACGGTGTGGGCAAACCCCAAGGCACTGGCCATCACAAATGCGTGGCGAGTGGCGGGCAAAACAATGTGGCGCAATAGCTGAAATGGGTTTAACCCTTGGCTGCGTCCCAGTTGTAATACTCGAGGCTCTAGCTGGCTAAAACTGGCAGCCAGTGGCTGCACCACAAATGGCAGTGAGTAAATGACCGAGCCTATGACTAAGCCGGTAAAGCTAAAGGCTAACCCCGATTGGCTGAATTGACCGATGGCACCATCGGGGGCGAGCAACAGTAAAAGATAAAACCCCAGTACTGTGGGTGGGAGTATTAGCGGTAGCGCGACGGCGGCTTCGACTAATGTGCGTAAATGGCGCGCGCGGCCCTGCGCCAGCCACCACGCTAAGGGTGTGCCTAGTACGAGCAGCACCAGTGTGGTCACCAGTGCCAGTTTACAGGTAATCCAAATGGCGGCATTCACGGTTTGGCGGTTAAGTATCCGTTTTGTTGAATAAGCTGTTGTGCTGTATCGCTCAGTAAAAAGGTTAAAAATAACGATGCTGCGCTGGAGTTATCTATCACGCTTGCGGCCTGTGTTAGCACGGCGGCGTGAGGTAAAGAATACCAGTATAGCTGGGGTGCAAGCTCGGTAAAGCTTGCGGCCACGAGTGCGCAGTCAGCGTTGCCAGTGACGACAAATTGCAGCGCTCCCGCAACTGATCCGGCTTGAACTTGTTTGGCGCTAATACCCTGGCCGTGTTCGCTTAACCAGATGATGGCGGCGCGTCCGTAAGGTGCGGTACGGGTGTTGGCCAGCGCTAAAGTGTTGGCTTGTTGCAGTGCCTGGGTACTGGATTGGACATTTTGGTTGCAGGCGAGAATCAGCTGGCCGCGGGCGTATACCTGCGGCTGGGCGCTTTTACCTTGGTTAAAAAGTAGCTGAGGAAAATCTGCATCGGCCGATAAAAATAAACCAAAGGGTGCGCCGGCTAAAATTTGTTGCGTAAGTGCGCCAGAGGGGCCGCTAGAGAGGCTGATGGCAATATCGCTTTGAGCTTGCCAGACAGGTAATAAGGCCTCGAGTGTCGGCTTAAAGTTACTCGCCACGGCAATGCGCAATGTCTCGGCGGCCTGAGTATGGCAGACGAAGATCAATAATAAAGCGGCGGTGACAGCTCTCATACGTTTTACCGGTAGTGATAGCGCCCAAGGTCTGTACGCTTAAAGTCGTTATTGTGCCATATGGGGTGAAGCCTGTTGCGACTAATTCGGCCCTGTGCTTGAGGATCGCCTATACTCATAAGGTGTTAATTAAGACAAGAGGGCGGGCTATGGTTGGGGTAGCTTTAAAACGACAGTTAAAAAGCGTCGTTACGTGCCTGTTGTTGGCCTCTGTCTGCGCTTGCAGCAACACGAGTGTGAGTCAATTTGTCTCGGCGCCCGACAAAGCCTTGATTGATCGTGCGTTATCGGGGGCGGAGCTGGATATTTTGCAGCAAATACCCGCCCAGCGTATTGCCCCCGACGAGCTTCTTGCTATAACTCCCCAAATGGCACACTTTGCCGAACAAGCTGTAAGTGCTGCACGCAACGACGCTGATAGGGTTCAAGCGTTGCATGACGCGCTGTTGTTACCCGAGTCTGGCGGTGGCCGAGGTATACAGTACGAGGCCAGCGCAACTTATACTCCAGCCCAAGCTTATCGGCTACAGCGAGCCAACTGCCTGAGTTTTTCATTGTTGTTTGTGGCTATGGCTCGCCACATTGGGCTGGAAGCGCATATCAACGATGTGGCGATTCCGCCCACGTGGGATAGAATTGACGACCGATTGCAGTTTATGCGACACGTTAACGTCAAAGTTAAATTGCGGCATAATATTGATACGCTTGTGATCGACTTAGATATGCGTAATTACCGAGCATATTACTCGCAACAAACGATTAGTGACCGCACGGCAAAAAGCCAGTTTTATAACAATCTCGCCATTGCTCCCACCAACCCGCAAAGTGATACACTTGACAGCCGATTTTATAATTTAAAGCAAGCTTTGGCGTTGGATGATCGTCAGAGTTTTTTATGGAATAATTTAGCTACCTTGTACCGTCAACAAGGTTTGCATGAGTTATCCGAGGCGCTTTATGCCGAAGCGCTCACACGCAATCCGCAAGATTTAACGGCGATACGTAATTTAAGCCAGCACTATCGTTATACCGGCAGGCTTGTTCTGGCCGAACAGCTCGATGCACTGGCGTATAAGTATCGCGAGAGTAACCCTTACTATCAATATCGTTTGGCATCTCAGTATTATCGCAATGCTGAATATCAGTTGGCCGCAGAAAAAATTGAGATTGCCATTAAAAAGCACCCAGGAGAACAGTTGTTTTATAAGCTTGCGGTAGATATCTACGAGACGATGGGGCTTACGCGAAAATTGCAAAAAGCCCAGCGGGCGAGTGAAGTGTTATAGTCTAGGTGAGATAGGCATAACCCAAAATTCATATAATCCCAAGTTCACATGACACAGTGGCGATATTGCTAGCGGAATTCAATGTTGTTTTTAAATATCCAGAATGTACTGTTTTTAGATCGAGCCCTAAGCGCAGGGCTAAAGTGGTCAGCCTTTAATATACGCCCGATCATGCTTTGCTCGCTTAGACATCCATCTGATAAAAATATACATCGGCACCCAAAGTGTTGAGCTACTGTAAGATTAAAAAAATAATACGGTGCTCGATGGCTTTGTGCATATTGCCGGTAACGGTATTAAGCGGCACTGCACAAAGCGTTAATGATGTAAGTTTGCCCGAGCCCAAGGCCACTTTAAACGATGTCGAAAAAGCCTTAACCGGCAGCGCAAAAAGTGCCGATCAGTGTCAGGCAAAGCTTCGCCGTAGTCGAGCAAAAACCTATGGTTTGGAATATCAGCTGCCCAATGTTTTTTCGATATTAAGTTGGAATATCTATAAAGCGCAAAATAAGAATTTATTAGAAGATTTAACAGCTTTAAGTCATAAGGTAGATATCGTCTTGCTGCAAGAGGCGTTTAAAGATAAAAACCTTGAATCATTAAAACCATATTGGCGTTTTTCGCCTGGGTATCGTTCAGATAATATGCAGTCTGGAGTGATGACATTAAGCCATTGGCCAGCCTCGGTACACTGCCAATTTAGCCATCAAGAACCTTGGCTAAATACCCCAAAAGCCACCAATGTAGTCGAGTATGTGCTACAAAATGGTGAGCGCTTATTGGCGATAAACTTACACGCTATTAATTTTACGTGGGGTACTAAGGCTTACCATGCGCAACTAAATACGGCTGCAGCCATTATGCGCGCTCATCGAGGCCCGATTATTTTTGCGGGCGACTTGAACAGCTGGAGCTACTCACGACGTAAGGTATTAACCGATGTGCTGACGCCGCTTGGTTTAGTGGCGACCGAATTTCCAGTTGATAACAGAACGCTTACCTTTGGTCTGGCATTGGATTATGTGTGGTCGCGCGGTGTCACCATTAACGCCGCCGAAGTGCCAATCTACGAAAGCTCTGATCATAACCCTTTGCTGGTAACTGTAAAAATAATCAAGTCTAAAAAGGCTTCCTATGTGGCGCAAGAGTAGCGGTATAATGGCCGCCTTTGGTGTTAGATCGCCGCTAAGGTGTCATGTTTGCTTAAGGCAAAAGAGCGCCTCCTTACTAGAAGTCGTTGCCGTATGACAAACAAAGCAAGCCTCCCTGCCAATAATTCGGTTTTAATGGCAATAATCGAGCAAGGTATTGAAGATTACTTTAACGAGTGTCGCGCTCGCATCCCTAGTTTTGTAAAGCAGCATTTTTTCTATCCTGGCGCTTGGCATACTAATCGGCGAGCGTTGGGCTGGGATATATTACGGGCACCGTTTAATTTGTTGTGGGTGCCTTTTTACATTGTTTTTCGCAGCCTTGCGTGGTTAAGCCATACCTGTGGCGGAGCTAAATTAGCGCATCAGTTGATGCGTATTCCCAGCGGTATGCAAACTGATGTGCAGCGGTATTTAATGACATGCGCGGAGCGCGAGTTATTAATGCGCTCTGAGAATAAAAATCGACTGCGTGAGTGCATAGTCGCCGCTATTGTCGGGCACGAATCACTCACCCAATTAGACGCGGAGCACGAGCAGCGTTTAGGGCGTAATTTGGCTAATGCGTTAACTCAGTACACATTAACCCGTACAGCAACGGCTGATATTAGTAACACCCTGGTGGCAACCTTAGCTGGGGCTTTTACGCTGCAAAAATTTACCCCCGGTGGACTCGCAATCGGCGTGGTATTAGCGGGTGCTTTTGCCAATCGAGCCGCCGCGTGGGATTTTATTTTGGGCCCAACGTTGGGGGGATGGTATTACACGCTCTTTCCGGTTGAGCCGGGTGCTAGCTTGGTTGTGTTGTCGGCGACCGGTGTGATGGCGTTAATGGCCGTTTTTGCTTGCTTTTCTGGCTTGATATCAGACCCGCTACAAGGTTGTCTGGGCATTCATCAGCGCCGTCTTAGGCATATGCTCGATAGTGTAGAGCGAGACTTTAAACGGCAAACCCAAGGGAGCTTTAGGCCTAAAGATGCCTATTTGGCCCGCCTAATGGATATCATCGATGCCGCAAGATTGAGCGTAACATAAGGCTTCTGGCGGGTTGTGGGTGAAGCATCTTTGCGCCAAGGCTGCAGCCTTGGCGCAAAGTGAAGGCGTTAGCTGGTCGGTTCGGCAGGACTTGAATCGTCATCTAAGATGTCCTCTAAAACTTCCGGCGAGCTATCTTCTTTTGGCTCTTCGATATTGATTTCACGCATAAAGATTCCCCAAAATGCTATAAACAACGCGGCGATTAAAGGCCCGATGACAAAGCCGTTTATGCCAAATAATGCCATGCCGCCTAAGGTCGATAGCAGCACTAGATAGTCGGGCAGTTTGGTGTCACGGCCCACTAGTACTGGACGTAAAAAGTTGTCAACTAAGCCAATTACACCGCCGCCAAAGACAATTAGAATAATGCCATGGGTATAATTTCCCACCGCCAAAAAATACACCGCAACCGGCGCCCAAATAATAGCCGCGCCCACCGCTGGCAGTAGTGAAGCAAACGCCATAACAACCGCCCATAGCAATGCCGCCGGAACCCCTAGCGCCCAAAAAATAAACCCGCCCAGTGCGCCCTGTACAATTGCCACCACTAAATTACCCTTAACGGTTGCACGGGTTACCTCAGCGAATTTGGAAAACAGTAAGCGCTCGCGGGTATCACCCATGGGGAGGGCGCGAATCATTAGCTCTAGCAGGTTGTTACCGTCGCGCAAAAAGAAGAAAGTAAGATAGAGCATTAAGAAAAAATCGAGTACAAACTTAAATGCATTTTGACCAATGTTAAAGGTGTACTGGGCAATAAACTTACCGCTGTTCATGGCAAAGTTTACCGCTTGATCTTTTAGATCATTAAGGTTTACACCAAAATGTTCTAGGGTGTCTTGCACAATAGGAAAGCCGCCCTGAAACTGTTCAATTTTTTTGGCAGGGTCGATCTCCCCGGAATCGATTTGTTGGTATAACGTTGCCGCCTGACCGATAACCGAGCTGACTAGCAAGATGACCGGAATAATGACAATGATCAAACAAAACAGCAGAGTGATTAATGCGCGAATATTGGGTCGGTTTTCAAATTTACTTAAAAAGCGAATTTGCGCTGGATAAAAAATAATGGCCAGAGCGCAGGCCCAAAAAATTGGCCCAAAGAACGGTTGTAAAATACCTAAAAATGCGACGGACACCAATAACAGTAATCCGAGAAATGATTTTAGTTCGAGAGATTGTCTAAATTCAGGCATAAATGTGCCTCGCTGTGTGGCCGCAGTGGCGATTATTTAAAGATGCAGCGAGTTTAACACGGAGGATCGTGAAGTGTCGTCGAGAGCCGATGGTTTGACGAGGTAGCGGGGCATTGCTCCCGCTACAGTAACGCTAAAATAGCCGGCGCGTTTATCGCGCCGGGCTTGTTGCCGGCTACCAGTTTAACGCAGGCTCGCGGTAGTACTGGATACCCATAGCGTCGAGCATCGGGCGCAGAGCGTTAAGACGCGTTAAAAACTCTTGGTAGTCACGATTTTCGGCGCGGCTCCAGCCGAGTTCGGCAGTCGCTGTCACGCGTGGCCAAAGTCGGTTGTCGGCGGTGTGGTCGGTATGAATCAGCTCTGACCACATGGCCGATTCCACGCCTAAAATTTGCGTGTAAGCTTGCGGATTTAATTGGTATGCACGCTCAAGTGGTACGCCTTCCTTGCGGCACCAATCGTAAGTATTGGGTTGTCCCTGATAATTGCCGTGGTCAAAGTAGCTGTAGCTACAGGGCGACAAAATCAGTTGATGGCCACGATCAAGCGCCGGCTGTATGTCGTATTTATCGTTCCATAGTTGCAGCAGTACGTCCGGATCGTTGTCGGCCACCGAGCCCTCTTCCCAAGCGATGGCCGTGCGACCTAAATCGGCGACAATCCGAGTGGCACGAGCGATAAACTCTGGGTAGAGCGGGTCTTTAATTTCATCGCCACCGATGTGAATGTACTGCGATGGAAATAGTTTTACGATATCGGTTAGTACGTCGGTTACAAATGTGTAGGTTGTATCTGGGTCGGTTAAGCACAATTTGCTAAAGCCAACCTCTAAACCACTGTAGGGGGCGAGGTTAGTAACATCATCACAGGCCAGTTCATTGTAAGAGGCAATGGCCGCCTGAGTGTGACCGGGTAAGTCGATCTCTGGCACTAGAGTTACATGACGGTCTTGCGCGTATTTTACTAAGTCGCGAATCTCGGCCTGTGTATAAAAACCACTGCGGCCACCGTCGACTGCGCTGGCCCCTCCAATCTGGGTAAGCTTAGGGTAGTCTGTGATTTCGATACGCCATCCTTGGTCGTCACTTAAGTGTAGATGTAAGCGGTTGAGCTTAAAGCGTGCCATCCGATCAATGTGCGCCTTGATGTACTCTACCGATAAAAAGCTACGAGCAACATCCAGCATATTACCGCGCCAACTAAACGTTGGGCTGTCGATGATGCTGGTATTGGGCAGCTCGTAGTGGGCTTGTACTTGACTTGGCAACAGCTGGCTCAGGGTTTGCACGGCGTAGAACAGGCCGGTATCGGTGTTGGCACTGAGTATAATTTGCTGATCGATATCGAGCCGATAGCCTTCACTGCCAAGCGCGGGTTCATCGACTAAATACAATTGGATTTGAGTGCTGGCCGATGTGTCGCGAGTAATATCCAAAGTCTTAAGTAAATTCTTAAGTGCTAAGGTTGATGTTGCCGTGCCGTCGGCGGCTTCGACATGGACGACATTGTGCAGCACCAAGGTGCCGGGTAAGCGTGTTACGGATTCTGGATAGGGAATTAGCGCTAGCTGCTCGGTGCTTGTGGCTGCGAGCTTACTTGCCCCATTGGCGGCGCCTCGATCTATATGGCTGCCGCAGCCGGCGAGCAGGAAAATTGTGAGTGTAGTCAGTATTTTTTTCATGTGGTGCTCCGCTGAGTACTGTTTTGCTAGCTTGGCTTCTTATTTGTTGCCGATCGAGCGGGCCGTTAATCCTAGTCGCTATAGCGGTCGGATTACCGGCAAGGCAATGATAAGGGCAGCTATAAAAAGGTAGCTATAAAATGGTTATAAAGTGTCAAGCCTCATTCGGTGATCTCAGAAATAAGGACTCTCTTGGCTGGGCATTCTATGGCGAGCATCATGGGCAGGCAGTCGATGGCGGGCATTTTTAGCCAAATATTGTTGCGAGTAAAATACACGGCTGTAGATTATACTACCGAGAAGTTTAATCGCCCTAGGCGTTTATATTATCTACTAGTTGCGCCGCACAGGCTGCACTGCTAATCAAAGATAAATAATATCAACCCACATAGCAACATTGTTTGCAGGTTGAGTCGATATTCTTACATAACTTTAAAGTTAACCATAAAAAATAAACCTAATCGTACCGATGAGGAGCGCGGGTGGCAGAGTTAACCGCAATAAAGAAGTTTGTGATATTAGGCGGGGGCACCGCAGGCTGGATGGCGGCCACGACCCTCGGAAATATCTTTAAAGGCACTGATGTCACCATTGAGGTGATCGAGTCGCCTAATGTTGGGATTGTGGGCGTGGGTGAGGCGACCGTGCCATTATTTATTGATTTTATTCGACGCGCCGGTATCAATGAAGTCGACTTTATCCAAAAAACTCAAGCGACATTTAAGTGGGGTATACAGTTCTCTGACTGGCGAGTAAAAGGCGAAGATTACTTCCATTCTTTTGGTGATATCGGCCGCACTATTGATGGCCATGATTTTTACCAGATTTGGTTAAAGTCTAGAGCGATGGGTGACCTTACCCCCTTGTTGGCGCACTCGCCCGAGGCGCAGTTGGCCAAGCACGGAAAATTTTACCTGCCTTTTAATGCAGCTAAGACCCCGCTTGCCAATGCACGTTATGCGTTGCACCTTGATGCCACTTTAGTGGGGCGATACCTTGCGGATTACGCTCAATCGTTGGGTGTAAAGCGGCGGGAGGGGCACGTACAAAATGCGGTGCTAGATGAGCGTGGTTTTATTGCGAGCCTGCAATGTGACGATGGCGCGAGTGTGAGTGCCGACTTTTTTATTGATTGCAGCGGTTTTACTGGCTTGTTGATCGAGCAAACTTTACAGGCCGGTTACGACGATTGGTCGAACTGGCTGCCTTGCGACCGGGCGGTTACCGTACAAAGTAAAAAGCCACCCGAAACAACCCCTTTTACTCTTGTGACCGCGCGTGAGTCGGGCTGGACCTGGCGTATCCCATTACAATCGCGCACCGGTAATGGTTATGTTTATTCCAGTCAATTTAGCAGCGACCAACAAGCCTGTAACACCCTGCTTAATGGACTCGATACCGAGGCGATAAACGAGCCACGAGTGATTCCTTTTAGCGCGGGAATTCGGCGTAAGGTGTGGTACAAAAACTGCCTCGCTCTTGGTTTGGCGCAAGGTTTTCTGGAGCCGTTAGAGTCTACCGCGATCCACCTGGTGTCAAAATCGCTGGCACACTTTATAAGGCTTTATCCAAAGGCCGACTGTGCAACAGTTTTACAGGATGAATTTAACCGGCGCATCAAAGCCGATTATGAAGAGATTCGAGATTTTTTAGTTGTCCACTATTGTACCAGCGAGCGAACAGATACCGAGTTTTGGCAATATTGTCGCGCGTTAACACTGCCTGAAAGTTTGCAGGAAAAATTAACCTTGTTTCGTCAGCAGGGCGGATTATTTGCGGGCGTAGAGGACTTTTTTCAGCCGTCTAGCTGGCAGATGGTGTTAACGGGTATGGGGCAGCTACCTGATGATTATAACCGGACGGTTGATGCGCTTGATTACGAGGCACTGAAGCGTTCGCTGGCCAGTGGTGTCAATGCCATTGATAAGGTAGTTGCGGCGCAACCGAACCACGATGATTTTTTGCGTCAGTACTGTCAGGCGCCGCGGCTAGGTTGAACCTCTATGGTGTGAACTTCGATGTTAGCATCGCGGCGGCTAACGGTTGAGCACGCCGACTGTGCGCTGCAGCCGCTGCAACCGCTGGAGCAGCTTGAGCGCCGCCCAGGTAGCATGCGGCGCACCACAGCAATAGTGGCCAGCACAACACAGACGGCGACGATTAACTCTTGCCACATGGTGTTTCTCCTGTTGAGCCGCGCGGTTATTTAACGCAGATCTATTTACTTGGTTACGGGTCTTTAAACGTTTTTTAACTTAAAACGGCGGTTGCTATTTGATAGGTGGCAACCGCAAAAAAGTAAGCTAAGGCAAATAAGTAAATGGTAAAAAAGGCTGTCGCCGAGCGCGAGTTAGTTTCGCGGCGCACCACGGCAATAGTGGCTAAACACTGAGGTGCGTAAACAAACCAAGCCAAGTAAGCCAAAGCTGTAGGTAGCCCCCAGCTTTGACCTAAAGTTTGACCTAAGGCTTGCTCAAAGGTATCACCGCCAACCGCGTACACGGTTGCCAGCGCACTTACGGCAACTTCGCGTGCCGCCATCGCTGGAATCAACGCGATACACATTTGCCAAGTAAAACCCATTGGCTCAAATATCGGCTGCATAAAGCGCCCAAGCTGGCCCGCTAAGCTGTATTCGATGGCCGGGCCAACCGCGCCAGCGGGTGGTCCCGGAAAGCTCGATAGCGCCCAGAGCACGATGGAGAGTGCGAGAATAATGGTGCCCACTCGACGTAAAAATACCCAGGTACGTTCACGTAATCCCAGCAGTAAATGGTAGGCCGACGGCCAGCGATACGCGGGCAGTTCGAGCAACAGTGGAAACTCCTCACGAGTGCGGCGCAGACGCATCAACCAAGCCATTAGGGCGGCACTGACAATTCCCGCCATATACAGCACAAATAGTGTAAGCCCTTGCAGGTTAAAGATTCCCCAGACTTTTTGACTGGGAATAAACGCGGCGATGATGAGGGTATACACGGGTAAGCGCGCCGAGCAGGTCATGAGTGGCGCCACCATAATGGCGATAATACGCTCGCGTGGATCGGGTACCGTGCGGGTCGCCATAATGCCCGGTATGGCACAGGCAAAGCTCGACAGTAACGGAATAAATGAGCGGCCCGATAGCCCGACGCCGCGCATGGGGCGATCGAGCAAAAACGCGGCGCGGGTTAAATAACCCGAATCTTCGAGCAATAGAATAAAGAAGAATAAAATAATAATTTGCGGCAAAAACACCAAGACGCCACCAACCCCAGCGATTAAGCCGTCGGCTAGAAAATCTTTAAGAATACCATCTGGGAGTGTCGCGGCCACCCATTCACTTAAGGCGCCAAAACTGCCGTCAATCAAGTCCATAATAGGCGCGGCCCAGGCAAATACAGCCTGGAATATCAGCAGCAGTACCACAAATAGCGTGATAAGACCGGCCACAGGGTGCATCACAAAGCGGTCGAGCTTATCTTGCCAGGTTATGGTGTCGGGCGGGGCTGTTACGTAGGCTGCAGTGAGCTGTTCGATGTGTTGGTAGAGCGACTCGACCGATTCTTGACGGCTGGCATCGGCATCGCTGATCACATTAGCTTGGGTGTTTTGTTGTTGCGCGGTAATCTGATCCATCGCGTCGCACAAGGCATTTAAACCGTGACGTTTAATCGCGACAGTCTCGACGACGGGTACACCGATGGCGGCGGCTAGACCGTCGGTATCAATTTTGATACCGCGGTGGGTGGCGGCATCTGCTTGGTTCAACGCTAAAATCATCGGCCGGCCGAGCTTTTTTAGCTCTAGCACTAAACGTAGGCCCAGGCGTAAGTTGGTGGCGTCGACCACAGCAATTAAGACATCTGGAGGCGCTTCGCCAGCCATTTGTCCCAAAATAATATCTCGCGCAACCTTCTCGTCTAGCGACGATACATGCAGGCTGTAAGTGCCGGGCAGGTCGATTAACTGAGCCGGACTTGCTGTGCCAGACACCGGCCCAGTGCGCCGCTCGACCGTTACCCCGGGGTAGTTGGCAACTTTTGCGCGGGCGCCGGTTAAACGGTTAAAAATGGAGGTTTTACCGCAGTTTGGGTTGCCTACAAGGGCAAAGCGTAACGCTTGGACACTCATGGCTGATCCTCCGTTGCCACTGCCACTTTGCTCGCCTCACTGCGGCGCAAAGCAAATTTGGTTCCGGCAATTTTTACCGCCAATGGGTCGCGTCCTAAAAATCCGTAACCAAGCACCGTCATGCTAACGCCGGGTAAAAAGCCAAGCTCTTTTAGCCGCAAGGTTACCTGCTCATCTTGGGCGCCAAACGCAGGCTGGCTGAGCAGCTCGGTAATGCGCAAGGTTTCTCCTTTGCGGCATTGATCGAGTGAGCGAGGGCGCTGCTGTGGAGCGCTAGCGGTCGAGATAGGGCTGGGTGTCATAGCGTGGAATGTTTCTTGGTTGGTAATGAGAGTAATTACTAATTAGGATACTCGCTTTGTCGTGCGGGGGCAATGAATCTATCGTCAGTTTGGCCGCGCGAGTTTGCCGCGCTTAAGGCGCTAGCCGGCCGGTGCTAGGTTGCGCTAATAGTGCAAGGCGGGTACTGATGGCATCGGCTATGCCTTCGGCATTAAGGCCTTGGCCGCTGAGTTGATCGGCTTGGCTGGCGTGATTAATAAACACATCGGCCAGCCCCAATTGCAGCAGTGGTGTAATTTGCGCGCTTGCGGCGAGGTGCTCGGCAACCGCCGAGCCTGCGCCGCCGGCGATGACGTTCTCTTCTAAGGTGACGACCAGCCTGTGGCGGGCGGCCATAACGTCGATTAAGTCGGTGTCGAGCGGTTTAACAAAGCGCATATCACACAGCGTAGCGCCTATTTTATCGGCTACCTGGCGAGCGGTTTTGCACAGCGTGCCAAAGCACAAAATGACGACTTCAACTCCCTCGCGCTTCACCACGCCTTTACCCAAGGGCAAGGCATTCATGGCGGAGTCAATACTTACGCCAGTGCCTGTACCGCGGGGGTAGCGCACCGCGCTTGGGCCTTTGTGAGAAAAGCAGGTGTAGAGTAGTTGGCGGCACTCGTTTTCATCGCTGGGGGCGGCGATCACCATATTGGGGATGCAGCGCAAGTAGCTAATATCAAAGCTGCCAGCGTGGGTCGCGCCGTCTTCACCCACTAGGCCGGCACGGTCGATGGCGAAGGTGACATCGAGGTTTTGCAGCGCGACATCGTGAATTAATTGATCATACGCGCGCTGTAAAAAAGTCGAGTAAATGGCGACTACCGGCTTTAGTCCTTCGCAAGCCATACCTGCGGCCAGCGTTACGGCGTGTTGCTCGGCAATAGCAACATCAAAAAAGCGATCGGGGTACTCGCGGGCAAAATCGACCATCCCCGAACCTTCACACATGGCGGGGGTAATTGCAGTAAGTCGGGGCTCAAGCGCGGCCATATCGCACAGCCATTGACCAAAAACGGTCTGAAACTTGGGGCGGTTAGACACTGGTTTTTTGGGCGTAGGCTCAAGCTTATTCAGTGCATGGTAGCCCACTGGATCTTGTTCGGCCGGTTCAAAGCCCTTGCCTTTCTGGGTGATGATATGCAGTAATTTGGGGCCTTTTATGCTGCGCAAGTTGCGTAGATAGCGCACCAGTGATGGCAGATCATGACCATCGATAGGGCCGATATAGTTAAAACCCATTTCTTCAAATAAGGTGCCGGGCGAGACAAACCCTTTAAAGTGCTCCTCGGTGCGTTTGGCAAATTCCCACGCGGCCGGGATTTTGGTCAGTACTTGTTTGCTGCCTTCACGCAAAGAATTATAAAACTTGCTGCCCCAGATTTTAGAGAGGTAAGTGGCCAGCCCCCCAACGTTGGGTGAGATCGACATATTGTTGTCGTTAAGAATCACGAGCAAGTCGGCATCGGTGTGCGCGACATGATTGAGCGCTTCGAATGCCATGCCGGCTGTCATGGCGCCATCGCCAATAATGGCCGCGCACTTGCGCTCGCCACCGGCCAGCGCCATGCCCAGTGCGGCGCTGATGGAGGTGCTCGAGTGGCCTACGCCAAACGTGTCGTAGATGCTCTCTTCACGTTTAGGAAACCCAGATAAGCCTTGGGCTTGGCGCATGGTGAGTAATCGCTCACGGCGGCCTGTGAGTATTTTGTGGGGGTAGGTTTGGTGGCCTACGTCCCAAACTAAACGATCATCCGGGGTCTGATAAATATAGTGCAGCGCAATGGTCAGCTCGACCACGCCTAACCCTGCGCCAAAATGGCCGCCGGTTTGTCCCACACTGTAAAGCAAGAACGCTCGCAGCTCTTCGGCTACGGTGGTCAGTTGCTTTTCGTTTAGCTCACGCAGATCCGCCGGCGACTCGATAGTGTCGAGTAGCGGGGTCACGGGACGCTGTGTGGGAATTTCGTTAAACATGAACGTTTTATCGCTTGCGGAAACCCGCTATTGTAGGTATTTAACGGCACACTGGCTACCGATTAGTGGCGTCGCTCAATCACGTAGTGGGCAATACGTTGCAGCAGCTCGGTATCGCCGTCGAGCTCGGCAAGGGCGGTCAGCGCTTCTTGGTATAGCTCGTAAGCTCTTGCCTGGGCCGAACTTAAGCCTAATAACGATACATAGGTGGGCTTATTGCGAGCGAGGTCGGCACCTTGTTGTTTGCCCAAGGTTGCGGTGTCGGCGGTTACGTCAAGAATGTCGTCATGCACTTGAAACGCTAGCCCTAACGAGCGGCTGTAACGAGCTAAAATATTGAGCTGTTGGTCGCTGGCACCCCCTATCAAAGCACCCATGGTAACGCTGGCATCAATTAGCGCGCCGGTTTTACAGCGGTGCATGTGTTCTAAGCGGGTGATGTTTAGCTCGGTATCGACCGCGGCTAGATCAATCGCTTGGCCTACCACCATGCCCCGCATACCGGCGGCGCGACTGAGGCTGCGAATCAATTGCACGCGGGTGCTGTCGGTCAACCCAGGGGTGTCGGCTAATAACTCAAACGCTAGGGTTTGCAGTGCATCGCCAGCTAATATGGCTAACGCTTCGTCAAAGGCTAAATGACAGGTGGGGCGCCCACGGCGCAAGGCGTCGTCATCCATGGCGGGGAGGTCGTCATGGATCAAGCTGTATGCGTGAATCGCCTCGAGTGCGCAGGCGGCAATCTCGAGTGCTGGGTGTTCTTGTTGGCCCGCAGTGGCACGATAACCGGCAAACAGCAGCAGCGGTCGAATACGCTTGCCGCCACTGGCTAAGCTGTAGCGCATGGCCTCGGCCAACTGACTATTGGGGGTCTCGGGGATAACTTGGTTTAACGCGATATCAATCCGCGCCCGCAAGGCTTTGGCGTACTCGGTAAAGTCGGTCATTAAACCGCGCCGTTATCTTGTGTGCTGTCTGGGGTATCAAACTCGGTCAGGGTTGCTTCGCCGTTTTGTTCTATGAGCATTTGTACTTGCTGTTCGGCTTGCTGTAGGCGTGTTTGGCAGTTGCGGGTAAGCTTAATGCCTTGCTCGAAGGCCGCTAACGATTGTTCCAGGGTTAGCTCGCCGGTTTCCATTTGCGCGACAATTGATTCTAGCTCGGACAGTGATGATTCTAGATCGAGGCTTTTTTTCTTGGCGGGCATACGGCAACCTGTATTGTCTGCAAGGCATTGAATTTAGGGTTATGTTCCTGCACTGGTGGCCGATAGCTAAAAATACTACAGCCGACTGCGGGCAATGATTGGTGGCCATTATACCGTTTGATGGCGGGTAGATGGCAGTACCTAACGCGCTTTTTCCGCGTTAGGGGTACTATTATGATTACAATAGGCTTAATTGCAGTGGGCTTGGGTGCTTTGGCGGTTCGTCGCAACCGATAAAGTCGTGCAGAAGTAAGGAGATGTGTGTGGATTTAGCAACGCTGATCGGGCTAATTGGGGCGGTAGGCCTGATTATTGTTTCGATGTTCATGTCGGGCGAGATAGGCATGTTTGTCAATGGCCCGTCACTGGTCATCGTGCTGGGGGGGAGCGTATTTGCGGTAATGGCTAAATTTGGTTTAAGCCATTTTCTAAGTGCGTTTAAAGTGGCAGGAAAAAGCTTTGTCAACAAAATAGACGAGCCGCTAGATCTGATCGACGAAATAGTAGACCTAGCGGATGCCGCACGCAAAGGCGGATTGCTGTCGTTAGAGGGCAAGGAGGTCACCAATAATTTTTTGCAAAAAGGCATTCAGCTGTTAGTCGACGGGCACGATCCTGACGTGGTGCGGGTGATGCTGTCTAAAGATCGCTCGTTAGCCGAGCGGCGACATAATAGTGGCTCGTCTATTTTTGCCGCATTAGGCGATGTCGCACCAGCCATGGGTATGATAGGCACACTGATTGGTTTGGTGGCGATGCTGGCAAATATGGATGACCCGAAAGCGATTGGCCCGGCGATGGCAGTGGCTCTTTTGACAACCTTGTACGGGGCGATGCTGGCTAATGCGGTGTGCCTGCCTATTGCCGACAAGCTTAAACTGCGTGCGTCCGAAGAGCATATGATTAAAAGCATGATTATCGATGGCTTGTTGGCGATTCAAGCAGGGCAAAACCCGCGGGTTATTGACAGCATGTTGCGCACCTATTTGCCCGAGCGTAAGCGTGATGTCGCCGATACGGCGGATAGTTAATACCTATGAATACTGATGACGAAGATATCGGTGAGGGCTGCGACTGCGCCCCTGGGCTGCCGGCATGGATGGCGACTTTTGCCGACTTGATGGCGCTGTTGATGTGCTTTTTTGTGTTGCTCTTGTCGTTTTCAGAAATGGACGCCATGAAATTTAAGCGTTTGGCCGGCTCGTTGGCGCAAGCGTTTGGTGTGCAAGCTGAGATATCGGTGAATGAAGTCCCCAAGGGCACCAGCATAATTGCCCAAGAGTTTAGCCCCGGTAAGCCCGAGCCAACCCCGATCAACGAGATCTTTCAGAGTACCCAGGACATTACCCAAATGAGTCTGGAGGTGCGCGACTCGCAAGAGTACGATATTGAGCGCGGCGAGCCAGATATGGACGATAGTGCGCGCGAACGGCTGGAGCAGATCATGCAAGAGCTGGTGGCGCAAACCCGCGCTGATGCGGCCGAGCTGGCAGATAAGCTCAAAGAGCGCATTGCCAATGGCGAACTCGAGGTCGAAACTCGGGGGCGGCAGATTATTATTCGTATTCGCGAGAAAGGCTCGTTTGAGTCAGGTACCGCCACCTTAGCGCCAGATTACTACGATGTTATTGATGAGATCCGTGCGGTATTAATGCTTAAACCCGGACGTATCGAGGTGCAAGGGCACACCGACAATATCCCGATAAGCTCGGCGCGCTTCCGCTCTAACTGGGATCTATCCGCTATGCGCGCCGCTTCGGTGGCATCGCAGCTGTTGCTGGGAGATTATCTCGACCCGCGTCGTTTTGAGGTGTCGGGCTTTGCTGATACCCGACCATTGGTTAATAACAGTACCGGCGACAACCGTGCACGTAACCGTCGGGTTGAGATTGTGATTCGACAGGGCTTAGGGGAAGATCTCGATCAAGCTGATATAGATTTATTAAAAACTCAGGGTGACGATATCAGTCGTAAGTTAGATGTTGCGCCACAGTACTTGTTTGATTTAGAGCCAGAAGAGGTTTTTTAAAACTTTTGTACGACATCTCTTACAAGAATATGTGACAAAGACGACTATTGCCGCTGGGTGAAGAGGCTCATAATACAACACTGAACACGAGCATAGGGACTATGGCGGTTCAGAGGCAGTATACGGAATGTCATAGGGATTATGGCCTAACAAGGATATCCACACGGATTGTGAGGCAAGGAATAGACGGATCTCGCCAATTACTGAGCCCAAGGCTGGTCTCCATCCTGTAAAAACCGCAGCAAGCCCCCTTGCTGCGGTTTTTTTTCGTTTTGACGGGGAGCATCAGCTCTTCGCTTAGTCTCCAGTTAAGCCTACTCTTTTTACTCAGATATTTAAGCCGTCTGCCATCCCCGCTATTTTTGTGATTATGTTTTCATCTCGATTAGTCGTGCATCTTAAGCGGTTTAATGTGTATCGAGAAAAGACGGGTAAAGCCGGGCTTAATTGTCAGCCATTGTGTTTTAATACGATGACTCCCGATGTTTTACCACGGCTTTTTGTTATCGCGTACTCGTGCGCGATACGGTTGTTTTTTGTAAATAGGCCTCTAATTGAACACAAACTCTCCCGCAGTCGCTCAGCTCGCACCTCCTTGGCGAGTGTTGGTGATGGTATGCCTTGGTGCCTTTGTGGCGCCATTGGGTATGGCATCGGTGAATGTGGCGATCCCGGCGCTGGCCGAAGATCTAGGCGCGAACGCGGTGTTGGTTAGCTGGATTCCCACTGTGGTGCTTATTAGCAACATTATGTTTATGTTGCCTGCAGGTAAGTGTGCCGATTTATGGGGGCGTAAACGGCTGTTCTTTTTCGGTGTGTGTATCAATGCCGGTGCCAGCGCCGTGGCTTTTTTTGCCCAGTCTATCGAGGCGCTGCTGGTATTACGGTTTATTCAGGGTATTGGCTCGGCAATGATGTTTGCCACCAGTATGGCACTGCTTATCTCGGTGTTTCCCGCCGACAAGCGCGGCCTGCCACTGGGGCTTAATGCCGCGTGTATTTATTTGGGGTTAACCTTAGCGCCGGCTCTGGGGGGATGGGTGACAGAGGCTTGGGGCTGGCGCCATGTGTTTTTATTGCCGCTACCTATTGCTGTGGTGGTGCTTGCTATCTTAACGCGAGTGCCCGGTGAGTGGCGCGGCCACAGTAAAGATCGATTTGATTGGCGTGGGGCGATATTATTTGCCGCGGTCGCCGTGAGTTTGGCGTTGGGCTTAGCCGGAATCCCAGGGCTGGGGCATGTAGCCTTGGTGGCGCTTGCCTTGGTTTTGCTTGCGCTGTTTGTACGCATGCAAGCGCGCGCCCAAACGCCGTTGATTCGGGTGCAGATGTTTCGCGAATCAAAGTTATTTTCTATGTCGCTGACTACCGCATCGCTTATGTATGCCAGTAGTTACCCACTGGGCTTTATGCTCAGTTTGTATTTGCAATATGTACGTGGCTACAGCGCCGGTGAGGCGGGCCAGATTATGTTGGTACAGGCTTTGACGATGGCTTGTGTGGCACCGGTAGCCGGACGTTTGTCAGACTTCTTTCCTGCGCGCTGGCTGGCCAGTGCCGGCTGCGCTTGCACTTTGGTAGGCTTTGCGTTGCTTAGCACGTTAGATGCTACCACCGAGCGGCTGGATATTATGTTGGCATTGCTGCTGGTGGGTTTTGGCTTTGGCTTTTTCTCAAGCCCCAACAATCATGTTGTTATGCACTCGGCCGCAGCTCACGAGGTGGGGGTGGCGGCGGCAACGCTTAACTTGGCGCGGGTGATGGGTAACTTGGTCGGCATGAGTATGGTGAACTTGTTTGTGCACTGGCATTTGGGCGAGCGCCCTATGAGCAGTGCGCTTGCCGAGCCTTTACTGTTAACGTTTCATCAGGCAATAAACTTGGCAATGGGCTTTTTAGTATTAGCTACGGTTCTGTCGTTGCTGCGGGGTCGGACACACGCGGCCATGTTGCCCAAGTAACAGATTGCTTTAATAGTATTGCTAGTCTGCACAATGTCGATTTTAGTACAGCCTCGCAGCGGCAACAGCTCGACACGCTTGGGTTGTTTAAAGCTTAAAGATGGTTATTAACGTTAAGGTTTAAGTGGTGTGATATGAGTCGGCCTTATCAAGTGTTGGCAGAGCCTTGTGAATTTATGCTCGAAGAAAAGCGCAGTACCTTTACGGCGGTATTGAGCCCCGCTGCCGAGCGCGAAACGGCATTGGCGCAACTAGATGCGCTGCGACATGAGCGCCCCGGCGCTAGTCATTATTGCTGGGCGTACATTTTGGGCGCTGCCTTGCAGCCTAAAAGTATGGCGTTTAGTGACGATGGCGAACCGAGTGGTACGGCGGGCAAACCTATTCTTAATGTTTTAGAGCATCGAGACGCAGGTGATTGTATGGCGGTAGTGGTACGTACTTTTGGCGGCACCAAACTGGGCGCTGGAGGGTTAGTGCGTGCCTATGGTGCTGCGATTTCGGGTGCATTAGATATTGCGCGCTGGCGCTTGGTGACCCCGTCTGTAGCGATAACCATAGCGATAAGCTTTGCCCATGAGGAGCGTGTCCGCCACTGCCTAGCACTGCACAATATACAAGTTAACGCCGCCGAGTACCTTGCCGATGTTACTCTTGCGGTTGATGTGCCGGAATCGGCCGTGACCGATTTGGTTGCCGAACTTGGAGAGCTCACCTCCGGGGCGGCGCGTGTTAATTTGCCCGCAGCTTAATTCGGACTTTCAAATTCAGGCCTTAAAACACGAATCGAATGTAAGTTAATGCGTTTGCCGAGCTGAAGTAATCAGTTTGCAGGCTAAGCATTGAGGTGCGCGGGCGCTAGAATTCTTGTAAGGTAATCATTTTTGCCGTTTTTGCTTTTGCATCTGCAAAAGAGTCGTCTTAGTGAGGTTAGTATGACTGATTTATCTCGTCGCCATTGTTTGCAGTGGGCCGGTGCTTTGGCTGGCAGTTCCGCTTTGGGGGTACGCGCCGAAGCGTTAACCACCGCCGCGCCTTATCATTTTGATATCTCGCTGGCGCAGTGGTCGCTTAATAAAGCTTTTTTTGATCAATCATTAAATCCTCTAGATTTTCCTGCGGTGGCTCGTACCAGTTTTGATATTGGCGCGGTCGAGTACGTAAACCAATTTTTTATGGATAAATCCCGCGACCCTGTTTTTATTCGTGGCCTAAAACAGCGAGCCGACGATCACGGTGTTAAAAGTTTGTTGATTATGGTTGATGGCGAAGGCGATTTAGCCACTGCAGATGAAAAACGCCGCAAACAGTCGGTTGGCAATCATCACAAGTGGGTGGCAATGGCAGCCGAGCTGGGTTGTCACAGCATTCGCGTTAACTTACACGGCAGTGCTCAGGCCGACGATTGGCATCGGGCTTCGGTAGCAAGTTTGGTTGAGCTGGTCGAGTTTTCAAAGCCGATGGGCATTAACATTTTGGTCGAGAATCACGGGGGATTCTCATCTCACGGCGCTAAACTCGCCGCTGTTTTAAAAGCTACCGGCAGTCCTTACTGCGGCGCCATGCCCGATTTTGGTAATTTTTGTTATGAGCGTGAGGCGGGTGATTTGTGGGATTCGCCCTGCGTTAAACAGTACGATTTATATCAGGGTGTGGCCGAGTTGATGCCCTATGCCGGCGCTGTTAGCGCTAAAACGTTTACGTTTGATGCGGCAGGTAACGAGCCGAATATCGATTTTTTACGTATTTTTAAACTGGTAAAAGCGGCTGGTTATCGCGGTTATGCGGGGATTGAGTACGAAGGACATGATCTTCCCGCGGCGGAAGGTATTCGTGCAACCAAAGCGTTGTTAGAGCGAGTTCGTACAGAGTTGGCATAGTGTTGTATCTGCGTTGCCGACTTTCTTGTTGAGATCGCTCGTGTCATGGCGTGATTGCTCTTCCGTATCGCCGGCCGATATAGCTTGTCAATACTCGTTAAGATAAGCGCGCTGAACTGCGTATAAAAGTAGGCCAAAGTGCAAGTGGTTGGTTAAACGGTGCAGCTTAGTAGTTCTTTAAATGTAACCGCTGGTGACTCACGATAACTGCAGCGCGTGCGCTTAGGTGTAAACCACTTGGCCGCGGTAGACTTTCACTGGACGTTTGGCGGCGGGCTCGGGAGCTGATTTAGTTGGGCTTTGCTCCAAGCTGGTTTGGCCGCGATAGACTTTGGTTTGTAGGTTGGATACTGCGCTGCTGTCAGGGTTTTTGAGTTGGCTGACCCATGGCTCGCCGGCGAGTTTCATTAACTCTTTAATCAGGGTGCGTGTGATGGTATCGCTGGAGTCTAAGTAATGCTTCAACAGCTCCGTTAGTAGTTCAGGATTGGCAAGTTTGATGCTTGGTTTTAGCTCTGCCGGGGTGCGGCGGCGAACCTCCATGACAAGTTCAATCATTGGTTTAGTGTAATGCATAGCTTTAAACCTTCAGTGCCGGGAAGTAGAAGTTAATTGCCCAGAGACTTACATTATTAAGCAAGATATCCGCCAATAGCTCAGACACCGCTAATTCGTGCTTAGAGACCTAAATTCGCGCCTGCTTTTAGGGCGCAGAGGCATACAGGGGCTAACTTGTGGTGCATAGTGGGGTTTGCTAGGCAAACAATACTTAACTTGAATGCCACTTTTGCTGGCTTATACTCCAAACTCATAGATCTAGTCATATAGAATTTAACACTTCATACAATAACAGTGAGCACTATGTCGATAACTCATAAAAAAATCCGCTGCGCTACTTTTACCTTTCGTTTGACCGCCCTCGCTGTTGCGATTGCTCTGGCCGGCTGCACTCAGGATGACCCAGCTGCCGCTGCAGGCGTTGTCGATGCTAACCTGCCAGCTACCGAGAGTGCAGCTGCTCCGGTTAAAGCAGTAACAATGACCGACGCCGAAATGGCGGCAAGCGCCGAGCGTATTAATTCGCAGGTCAGTTTAGATTTGACCGAAGGCATCGACATGACGTTGTGGGCATCGGAAGAGCTGATGGCTGATCCTGTCGCTTTAAGTATGGATAACCAAGGCCGAGCATGGGTAGCAATCACCCACCGCAGCAATGATTCTGAGTTTGATATTCGGCCTTACCCGCACTGGTTAACCGACTCGATGGCGATGCAAACGAATGAAGATCGTCGTGAATTTTTGCACAAAACCTTCGCTGCCGATAAAAACCTGACTGAGCAAGATGTGCCCGATCACAACAAAGATGGCATACACGATTGGCAGGATTTAGCGATACGGAACGAGCAGGTGTTGCAAGTGAGCGATACCACTGGCGATGGCCGAGCCAACCGTGCGCAAACCTTTTTAGAAGACTTTAATTCCGAGATCACCGATGTGCTCGGTGGGATTTACTACGATAACCGCAGTGATGAATTATTTTTAGGCGTGGCGCCCAGCGCTTGGCGAGTAAAAGATACCAATGGTGATGGTATGGCCGATGAGAAACTTGCCATTTCCGATGGTTTCGCCGTGCATATCGGCTTTAGTGGTCACGGCATGTCGGGTGTGACTAAAGGTCCCGATGGTCGGATTTATTATGGTATCGGTGATATCGGTGCACATATCGTCGATGTTGACGGCAATCAATACCCTTATCCCAACCAGGGCGTTGTGGTGCGCAGCGACTCAGATGGCAGTAACTTTGAAGTGTTTGCTCACGGCGTGCGCAATACTCATGAATTTACTTTTGATAAATACGGCAACTTAATCAGCGTTGATAACGACGGTGACCATCCGGGTGAATCCGAGCGGCTAGTGTATTTGGTTGATGGCTCCGATTCTGGCTGGCGTATTAACTGGCAGTTTGGTAAATACACCGATCCAAAAAACAACACCTATAAAGTTTGGATGGACGAAGAGTTGTACAAGCCGCGCTTTGACGGTCAGGCGGCGCATATTCTGCCACCTATTGCCGCTTACCACGCCGGCCCTACTGGCATGGTCTACAACCCCGGTACCGCATTGAGCGAGCGCTGGGTCGATCATTTCTTTATTGTGCAGTACACCGGTTCTGCACCACGCTCGGGCATTAACGCTTTTACTCTTGAGCCCAATGGTGCCGGCTTTGAACTGGCAACCGACCAATCTGTAATGCGCGGTGTACAAACCACAGGTTTAGATGTTGGCCCAGAGGGCGCGTTGTACGCCAGTGATTGGATTGAAGGCTGGGGACGTAATGGCAAAGGCCGGATCTGGCGATTGGATACTCCTGCTGCAGCCGCTTCCGATGCTCGGGCTGATACCCAAAAATGGTTAACGACCGATTTTGCTCAGCTCGACCTCGCGACATTGACCTCGTTACTTGCTCACGCCGACATGCGGGTGCGCTCTGAGGCGCAGTTTGAATTGGTAGACCGCAATGAGCGGGCGACTCTTATCGCTGCGCTCGATAGCGATGATCAGTTAGCGCGGATTCACGCTATTTGGGGCTTGGGCCAGATCGCTCGCGATAGCGCCGATGCCGCTGAACCTTTACTGGCATTGCTCGATGATGCCGATCCGGAGATTCGCGCGCAGGCTGCCAAAGTTATAGGTGACGCAGCTTATCAACCAGCACTTAAGCCGTTGCTTGCCAATGTTAGCAATAGCAACGCGCGGGTACGGTTTTTTGCGACGCAAGCTCTGGGCCGATTAGGCAACAGCGAAGCGACCGCCCCAATTATTAGCATGCTCGAGTCGAACAACGACGAGGATGTTTACTTGCGCCAAGGGGGGGCCATCGCCTTGGCTCGTATTGGTGATGTTGACGCTCTAACGGCATTATCCAAGCACGCCTCAGAGGCGGTACGTATTGCTGCGGTAGTGGCCTTGCGGCAGTTGAAAAGTCCCGCCTTGGCAAGTTTTTTGAATGATGACAGCCAGTTTGTGGTGACTAACGCAGCGCGCGCGATCAACGATGATCTGTTTATCGATGATGCTCTGCCTGCGCTGGCAAAACTATTGGGCACCACTGGCTTTAGCAATGAGCCATTGCTGCGTCGGGTGATTAACGCCAACGCCTTTGTCGCCGATGGGGCAGCGGCAAAACGTTTAGCCGCTTACGCCGCTGATACTAAAGCTCCAGCGCCGCTGCGCGCCGAGGCGGTCGATACTTTGGCCAATTGGATCGAGCCGTCGGTATTTGATCGCGTGAGCGGACGTTACCGTGGCGAGCGCACCGGCAGCGGTGATGACGCCAAAGCAGCACTGGCCGATGTCTATCCTCAATTGTTAAAAGACGCTGACGCCAATGTACGTAAAGCCAGTGTTAACGCGCTGGGTGCACTGGTGTATGCCGATGCGGCCTCGCGTCTAAACGAAATTTTAACGACTGACGACTCGACTGATGTGCGCTTAGCCGCACTGCAGAATTTGCAGGTGCTCGATTACAGCGATATGCAAAAGGCTATTTATCAAGCGCTGGAAGACGACGCGGTAAAAGTGCGCATGGCGGCATTGGCCATGGTGCCGTCACTGGATATTCCGGTGTCGACCAAGGTTGATATGCATACGATTTTATTGGCGCAAGGCTCGGTGACCGAGCAACAGGCAGCACTAAAATCGTTAGCGCAAATTAAAGCGCCTGAGGCTGAAGAGGTATTGACCGAACAGATGCATCAATTGATCGCCGGCGCTATTGCCCCAGCTGTTAAGTTAGAGCTGATTACCGCTGCAGAAAACTCCGGAAACGATGTCCTGCAACAATTAGTGCAAGAGTACGAGGCGAGCAAAGATCGCGATGATCCGATGCAAGTCTATGCCGAGTCTCTCGCCGGTGGCGACGTCGAAGCTGGGCTTAACTTGTTCCGTCACAACAGTACGGCGCAGTGTGTTCGTTGCCACGTTGTTGGTACTCGTGGCAGTCGCGTTGGCCCTGAATTGACGCATATTGGTCAGCAGTTAACGGATGAGCAGTTGCTGCAAGCGATGGTCGATCCAGCTGGGCGTATCGCTCCAGGGTTTGGGCGTATTAGCGTAACCTTAACCGATGGCACTAAAGTGGAAGGTTTATTTACCGCAGAGTCTGACACCGACCTGACCATCGAAACCAACGATGGTCAATCGCACCAAGTGGCTCGCGCCGATATTGTCGCACAAACCAACTCGCCCTCGGGCATGCCGCCTATGGGGTTGTTGCTGGATAAAACCCAGCTGCGGGATTTGGTGGCTTATCTAAGTCAGCTGGATGGTTCTGAGGCCTATGAAGGGCATTAAGGTCAATCGTTAAACAAAAAAGCCGCCCATTGTGGGCGGCTTTTTTTTGCCAAATTTTTAACGCATTAGACTAAAAATAATGGCTTAAATTGACGGCAACAAAGCCGTTAACTATTGAGTGTATTGGCAGGCGGCGCTGTCATTTTTAATAAAATAAGAGCGGTAGTTACTGGCCTTGTCGTCCATACAGCCTTCCAAATTAAGCAGGCGGACACGACGAAAATCTGTTGGGCCGGTCTCGGCTTGTAGGGCGATATAACCGCTGCCCTGGGGCGTGCCATCGTCCAGTTGTAAGTCGGTATAAGTCATGACCTGTTCGCCGTTGACGCTGTGTATGGCAACTTCACTGCCGTGCACTTCTAGTCGAGCGGTTACCCACTGATCGCCGTGATAGGTTTTACTGGCTGAGTTAATGCAGTGATCTTTGCGCAGCTCGCCGTCTATAACAACCTGAGTTGCTGGCGTACAAAGGTTGGCCGTGGTGCGTTCATCGGTGCCATTACCACCTAACAGTTGGAACTCGATGCTAACGGGAAAATCTTGATTTAATTCCATCATTGTTGGTGCTGGAGTGTGGTACATCATGCCGTTGTTGCGGTACGCCCACCCAGGGCCGCCTTTTACTTGCTCGCCAACAAAACGATACTCAACCTCTAAAATGTAATGCGAGAATGCGCGCTCGGCGTAAAAAATATGGCCAAAACCAGCGTTTTTTTGCGGAAAAGATTCGTAGTTATCGTAGCGCGCTTTAAGCAGCCCATCTTCTACGCGAAAGGTGTCTAAAGGGTTTTCACCCAGCGCCGAACCTTGAATTTTAATGGCCCAAGCATCTAAATCCTTACCGTTAAATAGGTCGATCCATTGCTCGCTGTCGGATGTGTTGCTGCTGACGCAGGCGGTGCCGCTAAGCAGAGATACTAACGCGAGGGCTAATGGTGTACGGAGTAATGGCGCGGGCATAATGAGGTTCCTTATTGTTGGTGTACTTATTTATTGGTGTTGCTTTATTTATAGGTAATAAGCGACATCAAATATACACCACATTTGCCAGCCAAAGGGTCAACAATTGCAAAGCCGCGCGGCCAATTTTACCCTTCCAGAGAGTGATCCATGGCGCGCGACGGGTGGTCGCAATCGGCGCTGCCGACAACTTTTGCTGGCACTCCGGCAACGGTGGTACGCGGCGCTACAGGTTTAAGAACAACGCTGCCGGCCCCCACTTTTGCACAGTGGCCGATTTCTATATTACCTAAGATTTTAGCGCCAGCACTAATCAATACACCGCTGCGCACTTTAGGATGACGGTCGCCACTTTCTTTACCTGTACCGCCCAAGGTGACCGATTGCATAATGGATACGTCATCTTCAACAATGGCGGTTTCACCAATCACAATGCCGGTACCGTGGTCGAGCATAATGCCACGACCAATGATCGCGGCCGGGTGGATGTCCACTGCAAACACCACCGAGATACGGTTTTGCAAAAACAGCGCCATAGCGTGCCGCTCGTGCAGCCAAAGCCAATGGGCCACGCGATACGCTTGCAAGGCGTGAAAGCCTTTAAAAAACAAAAAGGGGGTGGTCAGTGAGCAGCAGGCCGAGTCGCGCTCGTTAATCGCTTGGATGTCGGCTCTGACGGCGGCGCCGATAGCTGGGTCGTCTGCCAGCGCTTGATCGATCACCTCGCGCACCGAAATGGCCGCTAGGGCAGGGCTGTCGAGTTTATTGGCTAAGTGAAAACTCAGGGAGTCTTCCAGCGAGTCGTGATTTAAGATCGTGGCGTACAAGAAGCTGGCGAGCATGGGCTCGCGGTTTGCTTGCTCGAAAGCACGTTGACGGATTTCGTCCCAGACGGGATCGGCACTTGAGGTTGCAGGCTCGATCGACATGGTGGCTCCTTGTGGTGCGGTCAATAGCGCTATTATGCGGCAATACGCTAGTAAATCTCTAGCGCTGGCTCATTAATAGCCGCTAATTGTTCGCGCAGTTCTAATATATGCTCGGCCCAATAGCGCTCGGTATTAAACCAGGGAAAGCTGTGGGGGAACGCAGGGTCTTGCCAGCGCTTAGCCAGCCAGCCGCTGTAGTGCATGATTCGTAGCGTGCGCAGCGCCTCAATCAGTAACAACTCGGCGCTGTTGAAGTCACAAAACTCACGGTAGCCCTCCAATACCTCGGAGAGTTGCGCGGTTTGCTGAGCGCGATCACCGGACAGTAGCATCCACAAATCTTGGATGGCTGGGCCGTTACGGGCATCGTCAAAATCGACAAAGTGGGGTACCTCGTCACGCCAAAGAATATTGCCCGGATGGCAGTCACCGTGCAGACGAATATTGCGGTAATTAACCTGAGCAAAAATATCCTGACAGCGCGCGATTAAATCTCGGCCTAGGGTCGTGTAGGCTTCGAGCAGCGAGCGCGGAATAAACTCATGTTCGAGTAAAAACTCAAAGCTCGCCTCGGCAAAGGTCGCAGTATTGTGCGTTGGGCGATGCTCAAAAGGCGTGACTTGTCCAAGGGCATGAATGCGCCCTAGTGCACGGCCTAGACTTAACAGATGGTCAAAGTTGTCGAGCGTTGGTGCGTGGCCACCTTGGCGTGGGTAGAGCGAAAAACGAAACCCTTGATATTCAAATAAGCTGCGGTCATCGGCGCCGACAATCGGCGGCACTACCGATACTCCTAAATCGTGCAAGCTGCTCGAAAAGCTGTGCTCTTCAAGGATTTGTGTGTCGCTCCAGCGCGCGGGGCGGTAAAACTTGGCGATAATCGGAGCGCCCTCGTCGATACCCACTTGGTACACGCGGTTTTCGTAGCTGTTAAGCGCAAACACTCGTGCATCGCAAAGATAACCAAGGCTCTCTATGGCATCCATGACCACATCGGGAGTTAAGGTCTCGTACGGATGTACAGATTGCTCGGGTGATTGACTACTCATACAGTCCCCCTCGGGTGTGGGTGGTTGTGGGGGCATATTGTACGGGGTTTGATGGGGCTTAACACGCGCCGAGGCAAGCTTGCTTTTAAAGGTGAGCGTCAGGTGTGCGTGCCAGTGCCCAGATGTGTACCTCGGAAGCGCCGGCGCGGCGTAACACCTTGCTGATCTCGCGCGCCGTCGATGTGGTGGTCACCACGTCGTCCACCAGTGCCACTCGTTGGCCTTTAAGCTCGCAAGCGGTAAACGCGCCATGCAAGTTAGCCAGCCTTTGCTGTCGGTTAAGCCCTTGTTGCGGTTGCGTGTCGCGGACGCGCTTAAGCAGCCGTGTATTTGCTTGTAAGTCGATAGCTTGCGCCCCGGCACGGGCTAAAATTTGCGTTTGATTAAAGCCGCGACTTATTTGGCGTCGCCAGTGTAGCGGCACCGCGACCACTTGCGTGGGGCGCTCCCGTTGCGGTAATGCACGATAGTAAAGCTCTATATTGCGCGCCATCAACTGACTTAATGCCCGCGCACTGCGTAAACAGTGGTGGTGTTTTGCGCGTCCAATCACATAATCCAGCGGATGAGCATACAAGTAAGGCGCAATGACTCGGTCAAAAGCCGGCGGCGTGGCTAAGCACTCGCCGCAATACTCGGCCTCGGCATTGAGTGGTAATGCGCACTGCCGACACTGGTGCTGGCCAATGAGGAGAGTCTCTAGTTGCTCGGCGCAGCCTGCACAGACTATTAACGGAGTGCTTTGACGGCATAAAAGACACAAGTTGGCGCTAAATAAGGGCAAAGCAAATCCTACTAGTTAGGTTTGACGAGTTAAAAGAAAGCAGCGGTATAGCAGGCCGTTAGCGGCGGCTTAACAAGTATAGCTGTTAGTTAGTTTTAGTAAGGGTTGAGGTAAAAGTCTAGCAACTGGTGATTTTGAGCCGGCTATATTGATTCTGCTCAAATAAGCGGGCTGCGACCTGCACCTTAAGGATGCCAGATTTTAGTGCATTTAGGGCGCATAAGTGCCGCATTATGGTGCGAGGCCGCATTATGGTGCATAATTGGATCAGGACGGTAGAGCGAACAGCGCTCGCGTCAGTCATTTTTGTGTCAGTGATGGGCCAAGGGCATTGGCCTCTTTTATTTTCTGGGCCCGATTAGGCCGGTTTTGCAGTGAGTATGCTCCTGAGGGCGCTGCCGCCGTATAGAGGGACTAGAATCTACGGCTCCTTTGCCTTAACCCACTGATTTTGTTTGATTAAGTGTAGATTTAATGTCAGTCCACTTGCGCTGCGGTGGCATTTTTTGCCGCCCAAAAGTCGCCGTGAGGACAAGCAGCCACCAAACTCAGTGTGTGAATGGTGGCTGCTTGTGTCGTCTAAATAATGTGTAATTTTAATGAGTAGATAGGGTGGAGACACCTAAGGATGTTTATGAAAGAAGCTGAGCAACGCATTCAGGCCATCTATGAAGGGGTCAAAGCACGCAATCCGGGCGAAGTAGAATTTCACCAAGCTGTTTGGGAGGTGATCTCGACCTTAGCGCCGGTATTGCAGCGTCACCCCGAGTACACCGAGCACAAAATTATTGAGCGCCTCTGTGAGCCAGAGCGCCAAATTATTTTTCGCGTGCCTTGGCAAGATGATAAGGGCGAAGTGCAAATCAACCGTGGTTTTCGGGTGGGTTTTAACAGTGCACTTGGGCCTTATAAAGGCGGGTTGCGTTTTCACCCGTCGGTTCTGCTGGGCACCATTAAGTTCTTAGCGTTTGAGCAAACCTTTAAAAATGCCCTAACTGGCTTGCCTATCGGCAGCGGTAAAGGCGGCGCAGACTTTGACCCTAAGGGTAAATCTGACAACGAAATAATGCGTTTTTGTCAGAGCTTTATGACTGAGCTTTATCGTCATATCGGCGATATGACCGATGTGCCCGCCGGTGATATCGGTGTTGGTGGTCGTGAGATCGGCTATTTGTTTGGTCAGTACAAACGTATTGTTAACCGTTACGAAGCCGGTGTGCTAACGGGTAAAAACCCTAGCTGGAGCGGCGCATTGGTTCGTAAAGAGTCGACCGGTTATGGTGCTGTTTACTTTGCCGAGGAAATGCTAAAAGTGCGTGGCCAAGAGTTGGCTGGCAAGCGATGTGTGGTGTCGGGCTCGGGTAACGTCGCTATTTACGCCACGCAAAAGCTTCAGCAGTTGGGCGCCATTGTTGTGGCGTGCTCGGACTCTAACGGCGTAATCTACGACGAACAAGGTATTTGCTTAGATACCGTCCGTCAGATTAAAGAAGTAGAGCGCGGTCGCTTAAAAGAATACACCAATCATCGTCCTAACGCCGAGTATCGTCACGGTGGCGATATTTGGGATATCGCCTGTGATTTGGCTTTCCCGTGCGCGACTCAAAACGAGCTAAACGAAAGCCATGCGAAAAAGCTAATCGCCAATGGTTGTTTTGCCGTGACAGAAGGCGCCAACATGCCCTGTACGCCAGAAGCTGTTGATCTGTTCCATGAGCACGGTATTGCTTACGCACCGGGTAAAGCCGCTAATGCTGGTGGTGTTGCTACCTCTGCCTTAGAGATGCAACAAAATGCCAGCCGTGACACTTGGAGTTTTGAGTACACAGAAAACCGTTTACGTGAAATTATGGTTAACATCCATAAAAATTGTCATCGCACAGCCGAAGAGTTTGGCATGCCTGGTAACTACGTGGCTGGCGCTAATATTGTTAGCTTCCGTCAAGTAGCCGATGCGGTTATGGCATTTGGTGTTATTTAATAAGCCTTAGCTTATAAGCTAAGGCTTATTAACATAACCGGCACGTTTAACGCCGGTTATGTTTTTCCAGAGCTTTTGGCGTATAAAGCACGTGCCATACACAAAAAGCCCACCACACAATGACAGTGCGGTGGGCTTTTTTATTATTACCATCTAATTCGATGGGTTTCGGTATTTTTTAGCTGTATTGACACTCCGTGCTCGAGCATTTCTGTGTAATACACCGGTTTATTTCAGCATAAATGACGGCACTTCTTGACCGGCCAACATTCGTTGTGCAACCCATGTTGACTTTAATTTTTAACTAGGTAGTCTATAGCCATTGGTCTTACTTTAAGTTTTAAAAAGAGAGCTAAAAAGTGCATAACTTAATTCGTTTTATCACATGGAGAATTTCTCTTACCTTCCCCTTCTAAAAGTGCATTCGCACTTAGCACCTCGTGTGCAAAAATTAATTACTTAAAAAATTTAATGTAAACATTGCAGATAGGATAAACCTATGTGTTCCGTTCAACAGGTCGAATCTAAACGATCGGTGCTTCGTCGCGCCCAAAGTTATTACCTTACCCGACCTTGGGGCCTAGGTATTGAACCACTTATGTTATCTAAAATATTTGAGCGAATTGAGCTGCATAATGGCGATATTAGTCAAAAATATAACCGAGTATCTATTAATAGCAGCGTAACGTTAATGGATTACCAAGAGAACCAGTTGGTTAAGTTGCAAATAGTATCCCCAGCTTTAAGTAACCCCGAAGCGGGCTTAGTGTCATATTTGTCTCCGCTGGGTGCACAGCTGATAGACACTAAAAAAGGTGATGTGGTTAATGTGGATTTTTTAGGTGCTCATATGCAATTTCAAGTAGTGGAGGTGCATTAATGAAGAAAGGTCGCTCTACATAAATGTAGGGCTTTGGTTGTAATATTAATTTTTTATTAATTAAAGGTGAATATCATGGCTAAACTTGAGAAAAAAGCGGCAAAACGATCATTAAAAGAAAAACGTGCGGATAAAAAAGAAAAGCGTGAAATCGCTAAAAAAGAATAACTTTAACATTGCCTAATAGGCCCCACACCGCACTCAGCTGCAGTGTGGGGCTTTTTGTTTTTGACTGTTTTTATTTTCAGTGTTAAAGAATAGATTGTGTTAGGTGTTATCTGGTGCAACTAAGTACGAGATTTTTAATGAGTGCTTCTCTTCGGGACCGAGCTGTGATCTCGCTCGAATATAAAAGGCAATCAAGCCCTTTGGCCTAAAGACGATCGATGCTATTTTGCAATAGGAATGCAGAATTGCTTGGGGTGCTGACGGTTAAGTGCGACGGTCCCAAGGGGCTGGTCGCCGAATTTGGTTTGGGGCTAAATTTAGATCAATGGCCTGTTTAGATTCTTGTCTTTTACGCGATAACGGTAAAAACTGAGCTACTAGTCTGTACATTGGGGCGTGTGATGGTTAGTCTGCCCAACCCATATAGACGCACTCCCTTTTGGGAGATTATATTAGTACCGGTTAGCGCAGGAGAATCTATGAAGTTATTGCTTAAAGTTTTACGCGAAGGCCTTGGTCGCCTTATTGCTTTTGTCAGCTGGATACTGCCACCCAAAAAAGTCAAACGCAGCCCCGATGCCCAATCTCGGGTCGAGCACGAGCTAAAAAATCTGGCGTTATATCAGTTTTCGGCTTGTCCCTTTTGCATCAAAACTCGGCGCGCAATGCGGCGTTTAAATTTGCCCATTGAGTTGCGTAATGCTCAGCTCGGTAGCCCTTATCGCGACGAATTAGAGCAAGGTGGTGGCCGTATAAAAGTGCCCTGCTTACGGATTGATGAAAACGGCGCAACAACGTGGATGTATGAGTCTGGCGATATCATTCAGTATTTAGAGCAGCGCTTTAGTTAGCGCGGTACAACCCAAGTGCGTAGGCCTTAAGCGATTTGGCCTGCGCTGAGCAATCACATCTCCTCCCCCCCCGGTATTATTTGCTGTTCTTTATACGGTTTCTTATGCCTAGCGCCAAGTAGGCTTCTTATTTGTGTATTTTGAGCTTTACCGGCGGTCGGTACCGGCCGTAAGTTTTTGCTGAAATATAAGATGCATTATATTTACATCTATTTCGCGTGGGTGTAGCATCACGATTAAGATGCATAAATTATGAATCTTTTGTGCGTTGCATAGTACAACCATACATAAGGAGGGCTTATGAGCCTGTTAACGCAAGCGGTTGGGGAGGTTGCTCGTGATATTCCAGGGGCTACCGAGGTGTTTAGGCGCTACGGCATTAATTTTTGTTGCGCCGGTGATAGGCCTTTATGGCAAGCCGCAGATGATAAGCAGTTGGCGCAAGAGGATTTAGAGCAGGCGTTGTTGGCACTTAACCATCATCCTAGGGCAGATAGCAGCGTGTGGACAGAAAAAAACGATATCGAGTTAATTGAGCATATTTTGACCCGTTACCACGATGTTCACCGACGCCAATTACCCGAGTTAATACGTTTAAGCGGACGGGTAGAGTTGGTGCACGGTGGGCACCCCAACTGTCCAGTTACCTTAACCGCACATTTAGAGCAGATACAAGCTGAGCTAGAAGCTCACATGGGCAAAGAAGAGCAAGTACTGTTTCCAATGATTAGCCGCGGAATGCATGGCGTAGCTGCAGGCCCTGTGCAAGTAATGCGACACGAGCATAACGACCACGGCAAAGCGTTAGAGATGGTCCGGACGTTAACTCATGATCTAACACTGCCCGAGCAGGCATGTAACACCTGGCAAGCGTTGTACCGTGGGTTAGAAGAGTTTGAGATCGATATGGTTGAGCATATTCATCTTGAAAACAATGTTTTATTCGATCGTATCGATAACAGAGGCTAAATAGGTATGGGACAGTATCGCAAATTGTGGTGGGGTTTAATTGCTGTAGTCGCTATTACTTTTGGGCTGCTAGGTTACTTTGGTGCCGAGGTATACCGCAAAGCTCCACCAATACCTGGGTGGGTGGTAACCGATCAGGGTGAAGTGTTGATGACCGAGGAGAGTATCCTCGACGGCCAGACAGCCTGGCAATCGGTAGGTGGGATGCAGTTGGGTTCTATTTGGGGGCACGGTGCGTATCAGGCACCCGATTGGACCGCCGATTGGTTGCATCGGGAGCTGTTAGCCTGGCTTGAGATTGCCGCGCAAGAGCAGTTTGGCCGAGCGTATAGTGCGTTAGATGGGCGTCAGCAAAATGCCTTGAAGTACGATTTAACCCAAGCTTACCGTGTTAATACATACAATGCAGAAGCCGACTCTCTGGTTGTTAGCCAGCGGCGGGCACAGGCGATTGCGCACACCGCTGATTATTACAATCGTTTGTTTGGTGGCGAGGCATCACTGCAGCCGACCCGTGAAAGCTATGCGATGAAAGAAGTAACGCTGCCCGATGATGAGCGTCGCGCTAAGCTTACTCAATTTTTCTTTTGGACCGCGTGGGCGGCCAGTACTGAGCGTTACCCCGATGGCGCAACTTACACCAACAACTGGCCTCACGAACCGCTGATTAACAACGTGCCAACGGCCGAGAATATTGTATGGTCGGTAGTGAGCGTTATTTTGTTAATTGCCGGTGTGGGCAGTTTGGTTTGGGCGTGGGCTTTTTTACGTAAAGAGGAGGAAGAGGTTGCCCCTCCTACACACGATCCTATTGTCAGCTTTGTTCTGACGCCTTCGCAAAAATCGCTGGCAAAATATTTACTGGTAGTTGTTGGGTTGTTTGTGGCCCAAGTATTTTTGGGCGGTGCAGTGGCGCACTACACCATTGAAGGTCAAAGCTTTTACGGTATCGAGCTGTCCAACTGGTTTCCTTATTCGTTATTAAGAACTTGGCATATTCAAGCCGCGATGTTTTGGATTGCCACAGGTTTTCTGGCTGCTGGTCTATTTTTAGCGCCTATCATTAACGGCGGTAAAGACCCTAAATTTCAAAAGCTTGGAGTAGATATTCTGTTTTGGGCGTTGATCTTAGTAGTGGTCGGCTCATTTACCGGCAATTACTTTGCTATTAACCAGCTTATGCCACACCAGTGGAGCTTTTGGCTTGGGCATCAAGGCTACGAATACGTCGATCTAGGTCGCCTGTGGCATATTCTTAAATTTCTGGGGATCGTGTTTTGGTTGCTGTTAATGTTGCGTGCTATTGCTCCGGCACTGCGCCAAGACGGTGATAAAAACTTATTAGCGTTGTTTACCGCATCGGTGATCGCCATTGGTTTGTTTTACGGCGCGGGCCTGGCTTATGGTGAAAGAACCAACTTATCGGTGATGGAATACTGGCGCTGGTGGGTTGTGCATTTATGGGTTGAAGGCTTTTTTGAGGTGTTTGCCACCACGGCCTTGGCGTTTATATTTTTTAATATGGGCTTAACTTCACGCACAACTGCAACTGCCGCCTCGCTCGCTTCGGCATCGTTGTTTATGCTTGGCGGTGTACCTGGTACGTTTCATCACCTGTACTTTTCAGGTACTACCACACCGGTTATGGCGGTGGGTGCAACGTTTAGTGCCCTTGAGGTGGTGCCACTGGTGGTACTGGGCTATGAGGCGTGGGAGAACTGGAGACTTAAATTCAAAGCACCTTGGATGCGCAACATTAAATGGCCCCTGTACTTTTTTGTGGCGGTAGCGTTTTGGAACATGCTGGGCGCAGGGGTAATGGGCTTTATGATCAATCCTCCGATCTCGCTGTATTATATTCAGGGGCTTAATACCACAGCAAGCCATGCTCATGCGGCACTGTTTGGGGTTTACGGATTTTTAGCGCTAGGTTTTAGTCTGTTGGTGTTGCGTTATATTCGGCCGCAGTTAGTGTTTAGCGAACGTTTAATGAGAACAGCATTTTGGACGCTGAATGGGGGCTTGGTGTTAATGCTGTTTACCAGTTTATTGCCCATTGGCTTTATTCAGTTTGTCGCCAGTGCCTCTGAAGGGTTATGGTACGCCCGCAGTGAGGGCTTTATGCAGCAACCATTGCTGGAAACATTGCGCTGGGTACGCACTATTGGCGATGTGGTCTTTATTGTCGGTGCGCTCGCCGTTGCTTGGCAGGTCGTAAAAGGCGTATTTAGCGGCTATGGCCAAAGCAATCCCCCTGCGGCTGATCCCAATACACCCGTATAATTTGGCTACGCTGGCCGTGTTAACGGCGGCCAGCTTGATCTGCTTGGTGTAAGTCGAAGTAAATTTGGCTCCAGCAGCACTGGTGATATTGCTGATTAACAGCCAATACCATTAAACTGTCCGACAGATAAGCATGTAAAAAGCACAGGGAATGCGCTTTAAGGCTCAAGCGCAAATGGTTTGCGAGCGTGTCTAAATACTCAAAAGATCATGGATGATAGCCGCTCATAACGTTTAGGTAAGGGTTACTATGATTTCTGGCATTACCGTCTCTAGCGCCGCGCTACAACATTTGAAAAAGCTTCTGCAAGAAAAAGAGGTGGCGGCGGTACGAATATTTGTGGTCGAAGCTGGTACCCCACGCGCAGAAACGTGTTTGGGTTATTGCCAGCCGAGTGATGCAAAAGAGTCTGATTTAACTGTATTTGAAGAAGGTTTAAAATTTTACATTGATAAAGCCAGCTTGCCCTATCTAAAAAATTTAGAGGTGGGGCTAAGTGAACAAAAGCTATTAACCATTCGTGCACCCAATGCCAAAGTACCGCACAGTGCACAAGGCAGTGAGGTAGAGTTTACCCGTGAATGTCCCTCTAAAATGGTGCCGTCGGGCGAGGATTTACTGATACCCAAGGGCGCCGAGGCAACCGTGACGCAAGCGTTAGGCGCCAGCTACACATTGTTATATCACGGCAATTTAATCCGCATAGACGGTAAAGATGCGGATGCGATCGGCTTGGTGTCTAATGGCTTAAGTTTTGATGCGCCGGCCGATGGGAATATTTCGGTCGATCAAGTTTGGCATGCGCTGTCGATGGTGTACGACCCTGAAATTCCGACCAATATTGTTAGTTTAGGGCTTGTGTACGAGGTGACAGTTGATAATGATGCCGGATCGGTTAACGTAGATATGACACTGACCGCGCCCGGTTGTGGTATGGGTGATGTACTGGTCGATGATGTTAAGCGTCGCTTAGCCGAGGTGCCTTTTGTGCGCTCGAGTAACGTTAATATGGTGTTTAACCCTCCGTGGCATTACAACATGATGAGCGAAGAGGCGCAGTTGGAAACAGGTATGTTTTTTTAGTGTCCTTTTTAACCCTTAAACGCTCACATTAATCGTTAAAATCCAACCATAAAGCACTGTATCCGCTGGCGGGATAATGTGCGCTTATTGGTTTTTTGTGTTTGGTCAGCGTAAATCTACCACTGTGATCTAACACTGCCTGAAGCATGGTTTGCAGCTCGAGTCGCGCCAATGGCGCGCCTGGACAAACATGTACTCCTGCGCCATACAGTAAGCTTTGATGTTGATCCCGGCCCCATTTAAATTCGTTAGCATCGGCAAAGACACCGTCATCGCGGTTGGCTGCCACCCAGTTTACCGTTATTAGCTCACCGGCTTTAATTGTGCGCCCACCTAACGTTACGTCGCGGGTTGCTTTACGGCGGTTGGTTACGAGTGGCCCATGGCGTCTTAGCATTTCTTCAATCGCTTCGGGTACATCTTGGCGGTTGTCTCGCAAGTGTTGCTGTAGGGCCGGATTAATAGCTAAAAAGTGCAACATAATACCCATAGCCGCGGCTATAGTGCCAATCTCGCCCATGGTCCAATTGCGCATAATACTAACGATATCAGCATCGCTAATGGGTTGTTGGCGACCCTCAATATTAACCGTAGCGCTTAATATTTCATTGGTAACATCATCTTCGACTTGTGCTAAATTGGCGCGTCGCGCGGTTAATAATGTATCAATATAACCGCTAAAACGCTGTGCTATTTCGTCCATGGCGGGGCGGTTTCCTGCCAAGGTAGCTGCATGGTTGTCGTGTGCCCAGCGGCGCAATGGCTCATGCAGATCGTCTGGCCAACCTAAAAACTCACATTGCACTTGTACCGAGAACTGCTCCGCCATATTAGCTATAACATTTACGTTTTTTTGATTCTTTACGGTTAACGCTAAGCGCTTGGCAATGCGTTGGCACTGTGGGGTAAAAGCTTTTATATGTGCTTTATTAAAAAAAGGCTCTATGAGTTTTCGATAGCGGCTGTGCTCCGGGTGGTCTAGTCCATTAGGTACACTGCGGTGAGTTGATACAATATTACTAAAGGTTTTCTCATCGCTAATCACCTGCTTAACCTCGGCGTGACTAAATGCCCACCAGCCTTTATTGAGGTTATTGTCGGGGCTATGAGCTATCGGGCAGCGCTGGCGCATATCGTCAAATGTTTCGAGTGGGTGCGTGAGTAGATTGTTATGATCGATAAAGTCGTCTGTGGTTTTTTTGTCGCACATATGACCGGCCTCCAAAAGAGTCGTGAGCGTAAAAAAGTCGCCGTAAAAACCATATCGTCACCAGAAATATCGATGCCAGATTTATAGAAAATGGTTGATCGGTATTTTTTTATGGACGAGATTCGCATGGCTTTTGCTATCGCTAATAGCGAGGCGTCTTATCATCCTACCTTAAAAAAATACTCATAATCCGCCATTAACTCTTATGTGTCCGTAGCTACCTCAGTATAGGTAATGACTGAGGAGTTGGCGTAAGTGTATGGTAGTAGATGTGTTTAAAGCTAAAGATACGCTGTTAAATTCTCGGCTTTCATTTCGGCATTCGATACATAAATGGCACTAAATATTTTGTCCGCGAATGATCAAACAACTCAGTAAAAATATGTCAGCCGTGCTCAAGAGTCAGTGGAGTGCCTTTTTTATCAAAAGTAAGAAATTTTCCCACCAGACCTATGCGTATATCATCGACCATCTTTTCTAATAGCTTGTCAATCTTCTTAACGATTGCGTCATCCTCAGGCTGATCCAGCGCCGCTACAAACACAGCGTCCCATTGCTCGGTTACTTGAGTGGCTTCGTGGGCTAAGTCGGCAAAGCTATTTAAAGTTTGTGCTTGTTTGGCAATGCTACCTAATGGTGCTAGGTGTCCGCCGTTACCTGCTTGATATTGTTTTTCTTGCTCGGCTGTATGGCCGTGTGGAAGCTCTCGTTGGGCGAGTACCAATAGCAGTGTTTGAGGTTTAGGTTGTTGCTTGGCGATGGCTAAGAAGTCATCAAAATGTTCTAACGTAAATTCATTCATAGGTAGCACTCGGTAGTTAATGATTGGGGTGGCGATGTGTAAACGCCGGCATTGCCCCATAGGAGGTATGCCTTCGGAGGAATGTCAAAAACTTTGCCTTGCCATTAGGCTGGTGGCTGTTCATTAAGGCTGAGCCGCCAAGGACTGCACCTCTAGGTAGCGCGCCAATGCTTGGTACAACGGCTTAGGAATAACCTCTTGTGGTTCGCAGGTGTCTAAAAAGTTTTTCAGCTGTACGCCCAGTTCGGTGTTGCCGCTAATAGCTAATTGACGCCGAAAGAACAAAGTATCTGGATCTGTTTGGCCCATGATGATCTCGAGCAAAGCTGCCGATTGCGCGCGTAAGGTTACGTCCTCGGAGTCGTTGGCCGTGGTGATCTGTAACTGATGGTCTGCTGCGGTTAGTGACAAGTCCACGGCAATATCGCTCACTGTAATTCGCACTGTGCGGCCCTGTAAAAACTCCAGATCGCCGGCTTTAAGGGCCGTATTAAACAGCCGGTTAAGGGCTGCTTGAGCGATTTTATTAAGGGCAGCTGCAGGAATAATGTTAGGCGCAAGGCGAATGGCAATACGCGGGTCGGGGCAAAGTCGTAATAAGTTAAAAATAGCAGTCATGGTAGTTACCTCCAGCGGGGATACTAACAAAACTTACAGCTCTCGCCATCTACACTAAATAGGTATAAGCGATGGAATTACTATGCCCAGCTGGCAGCCGGCCAGCGGTAAAAGCAGCACTAAAAGCCGGTGCTGATGCGATTTATGTGGGGTTGCGTGGCGACACCAATGCGCGGCATTTTGCCGGCCTTAACTTTGATGCCGAGGGCTTGGCCGAGGTGGCAGCACTAGTGCATCGACAGGGCCGACGTTTGCATGTGGCGATTAACACATTTGCCCACCCGTGTGATTATGCTGTGTGGCAACGCGCAGTCGACGATGCTGTAAAAGCCGGCACTGATGTACTTATTCTTGCCGATATGGCGGTGTTGGCCTATGCCGCCGAGCGTTACCCCTCGGTAGAGCGTCATTTGTCGGTGCAGGCGTCGGCCACCAATGCCGCCGCCGTTGAGTTTTATCAAAAAACCTATGGTGTGACGCGTGTGATATTGCCTCGGGTTTTATCGCTAAAGCAAGTTAGTGCGCTGGCTCATACCGTGAGTGCCGAGCTTGAAGTGTTTGCCTTTGGCAGTTTGTGCATTATGGCTGAGGGGCGATGTTATTTAAGTTCGTATATGACGGGAGAATCGCCTAATAATTCTGGCGCTTGCTCGCCTGCGCCGTTCGTGCGCTGGCAAGAGCAAGAGGGTGTACTTGAAGCGCGACTCAATGGTTATTTAATCGACCGGTTTGAGCCGCAAGAAAACGCCGGTTACCCCACCTTGTGCAAGGGACGCTTTGAGGTTGATGGCGAACCGTTTCACGCGTTAGAGGAACCCACAAGTTTGAATACTTTAAGCTTGCTACCTGCATTGCAGCGCGATGGCATAAAAGCGGTAAAGATTGAGGGGCGACAACGCAGTCCCGCTTACGTTGCACAAATTACCCGCGTGTGGCGAGCGGCGATTGATCAGCTGTTGGATAACCCCGAAGGTTATAACGTTAGTGGTGCGTGGAATGCACAACTGGCGCGCTTATCCGAGGGCGCGCAAACAACCCTAGGCGCTTATCACCGGAGCTGGCGATAATGTTTGCTAAAGTAAAAGATTCTATGTCTCATATTAAGCTTTCGGTTGGGCCAATATTGTATTATTGGCCGGCAGAATACGTGCGTGAGTTTTATCATCGCGTGGCAGGTTCGCCCGCCGATATTGTTTATCTAGGAGAGACAGTTTGCCCTAAAAGACGTGAGCTGGACCTGCCAGATTATCTGCAGTTAGCCCATCAATTACGCGAGGCAGGCAAAGAGGTGGTGTTGTCTACCATGACGCTGCTGGAGTCGCCGGCGGATTTGCGTATGTTACGGCGTTATTGCGATAACGGCGAGTTTACCATCGAGGCCAATGATATAGGCGCAGTCGGTTTGCTGCGCGAGCAGGGATTACCGTTTACCGTAGGCGCCGCTATTAATTGTTATAACGCTCAAACTCTCCATCAATTAGTACAGTTTGGTATGACCCGTTGGCTAGTGCCGGTCGAGCTATCACGCGAGTGGTTACAGCAACTACTGAGTCAGCCAGAGGTGGCCGATATTCGCAGCGCCTTTGCTGTAGAGCTGTTTGCGTTTGGCCATTTACCGTTGGCTTGGTCGGCGCGGTGTTTTACGGCGCGCTCGGAAAACCGGGCCAAAGATGAATGTGATTTGTGTTGCATTAAATACCCAGATGGCCGACCCGTTTACAGTCAAGAGCGGGATAAGCTGTTTACCCTTAACGGTATTCAGACGCAGTCCGGGCAACGTTACAATTTGATTGATGATCTTCCCAGTATGGCGGGTCTGATAGACGCCGTGCGGCTTAGTCCGCAGGCACAGGAAACCCCTAATTGGATTTATGAGTTCCACGCCGCGCGCTCTAGCAACACGTATCGCTCCCGCGAGCCCGACGATAGCAACGGTTATTGGCACCGTTTGGCGGGTATTAAAACTTTATCGGTCTAGGCCTTATTATTTTTTCCTTTTAAATTTTGTGATCTAAGCGCCAATGGCGTTCAGCAACAAAGCATTTCCCCGCACAAAGGAATCATTTATGTCGCAAGATACAGAGTCATCAGCTACAGCACTATCAGACCAATTTAATTTGCAACCAGCCTCGGAGGATATCTGGGATCAAAAGTACCGACTTAAAGATCACAATGAGAATCCGCTAGATCAAAGCATAAATGATACTTGGGCGCGGGTGGCGACTGCACTCGCCAAGGTAGAGCCTAAGCGTCGTGACTATTGGCATAAAGAGTTTATTTGGGCTCTAAAAAATGGCGCAATACCTGCCGGGCGCATCATATCCAACGCTGGCGCCGAAGCTTATAAACCTGCCACCTCGACCATCAACTGTACCGTGTCGGGCACCATCAGCGACTCGATGGAAGATATTTTACAAAAAAATCTTGAAGCGGGGTTAACTCTAAAAGCCGGCTGTGGCATTGGTTATGAGTTTTCTACTTTAAGGCCCAAAGGTGCGTATGTGGCCGGCGCCGGTGCTAATACCTCGGGGCCTTTGTCCTTTATGGATATATTCGACAAGATGTGTTTTACCATTTCATCGGCCGGTGGTCGGCGCGGCGCTCAGATGGCGACCTTTGATGTGCATCACCCGGATGTTAGCGAGTTTATTCGTGCCAAGCGCGAGGCCGGTCGACTGCGTCAATTTAACTTATCATTGCTGATTACCGATGATTTTATTCAGGCGGTAAAAGCCGATGCTATTTGGTCGCTGAGCTTTCCTGTTACCGATAAAGACAAACAGCGTGAAGGTTTAGCTGCCGATAACCCCGAGCAACTTGTTTGGCGTCGGCTTGATCACTTGGCGTCACATTATTTGCGTAATGAACGTGGTGAGGTTGCCTGTAAGATCGTTAAAAAAATACCAGCACGCCAGTTGTGGAATCAAATAATGAGCTCGACTTACGATTTTGCCGAGCCCGGTTTTATTTTAATTGACCGCGTTAATAAATATAACAACAACTGGTTTTGTGAAGAAATACGGGCAACCAACCCTTGCGGCGAACAACCTTTGCCCCCCTACGGTAGCTGTTTGTTGGGCTCTGTTAATTTAACCCAGTGTGTCAACAACCCATTTACTGAGCAGGCCGAATTTGATTGGCAGAAATTTCGCAAATTGGTACAAGTATTTACCCGAATGCTAGATAACGTCGTCGAGATGAATGGTTTGGCACTTGAGGGGCAACGCAATGAAATCGTACGCAAACGCCGTCACGGCATGGGATTTCTTGGTTTAGGATCGGCGTTATCTATGTTAACGATTGCCTATGGTAGTCCAGCATCGGTGGCTTTTACCGAGCAGGTGAGCAAAGAGTTGGCGTTGGCTGGCTGGCGAGAGGGGCTGGCACTGGCCAAAGAGAAAGGCTCGGCTCCCATTATGGATGAGTTGTTTGAAATCACCCCCGAGCTACTTGCTAAACAGCCTACGCTGGGGGACGAGTACGCGCTGGGCGATAAAGTGCCGGGTAAGGTCTTGCTGATTAAATACAGCCGTTATATGCAACAGTTGGCCGATGAAGACCCAGAGCTAATAGCGCAGCTGCTAGAGACTGGCGCGCGCTTTACTCACCACAGCTCGATTGCCCCAACCGGAACCATCTCTTTATCGTTGGCCAATAACGCCAGCAATGGCATTGAGCCTAGTTTTGCTCATCACTATGCGCGCAATGTAATTCGCGCGGGTCGTAAAAGTAAAGAAAAGGTCGATGTTTTCTCTTATGAGCTATTGCGCTATCGGCAGTTGATCGATCCCAGCGCCAAGCCCTACCCAGAAGATGGCGAGACAGGGCTGCCCGAGTATTTTGTGGTGTCTGATCAAATAACACCAGAGCAACATGTGGATGTACAGGCGGCGGCGCAAAAGTGGGTTGACTCATCAATCTCCAAAACCATTAATGTACCTACCGATATTGCCTACGATCGTTTTAAAGATATTTATATGTATGCCTATGAGAAAGGCTTAAAAGGTTGCACTACCTTTCGCTTTAATCCCGAAGCTTTTCAAGGGGTTCTCGTCAAAGAGCAAGACCTTGAAAGCACAGTGTATGAGTTTGAGCTAGAAGACGGCTCACGTATTGCCTGCAAAGGCAACGAAGAAATAGTGTACGACGGTGAGACACACACGGCCGCCAACCTTTTTGATGCCATAAAAGAAGGCTACTACGGTAAGTTTTAAGGCTTATGAAAAATTAACCAGATGATTCATTAGGGTGTTTAGTATGAACGCTATTGTGATTGATAAAAAAATTGTGGCTGTTTCAATTAAAGCCGAAGAAGAGTCAAAAGTTCCAGATATAGAGAAAATGAACGAGAAGTTTGATCGGCCAGAATCATTAGAGGGCAGTACGTATAAAATAAAAACGCCGCTGTCCGACCATGCGCTTTACATCACAATTAACGATGTGGTGTTAAACCCCGGCACCGATCACGAGATGCGCCGACCATTTGAGGTATTTATCAACTCAAAAAACCTAGAGCATTTTCAGTGGGTGGTAGCACTTACCCGTGTAATCTCGGCGGTTTTTAGAAAAGGCGGCGATGTGACGTTTTTGGTCGAAGAGCTAAAGGCGGTGTTCGATCCGCAAGGCGGTTACTTTAAGTCGGGCGGACGCTTTATGCCATCGTTAGTGGCTGAGATAGGCGATGCTATTGAAACCCACATGAAACGCATCGGTTTGATAGAGGGCGAGTCTTTATCGGATATACAAAAAGAAATTCTGGCAGAAAAACAGGAAGAATTTGAAAAGAAACATAAAATAAAACCCGGCTCGGGTGATTTTCCACCCACGGCAACTTTATGTCTTAAGTGCCATACTAAAGCCGTGATTATTTTAGATGGCTGTAAAACGTGTTTAAGTTGTGGCGCCTCTAAGTGTGGTTAGTTTTTAAATGTTGCTGCTAGTACCAAGGGCTCGATAATAATGGCCGCCTGGTGCGGCCATTAGAGTTTGCTGTAAAGTGCGTTTAACGCGTTAAATGGCCAACAAAATTACACGGTCCTTGGCGAGCATCGAGCTGCGGTTGCAGTATCTTGCTCCATCCGGTACGGCAAGCGCCAGTAGATCCGGGTAAACAGGCGATCAAGGTTTTGTTGGCAAAGCCTGCAAGCGCCCTAGATTGTATGGTCGATGTGCCGATCTCTTGCCACGATATATGTCTAAACAACTCGCCAAAACCTTCGACATCTTTGTCCAATAATGGCTTGATTGCCTCGGGTGTAGAGTCTCGGTCGGTAAAGCCGGTGCCGCCGGTAATCAAAATAACCTGCACGTCAGCGCGCGCGATCCAGCTTGATACTTGCGCGCGAATATCATAAACGTCATCTTTTAGCAGTGCGCGATCGGCCAGTAGGTGGCCTTCCTCGGTCAATGCGTCAACGAGGTATTGGCCAGAAGTGTCAGTGGCGTAATCGCGGGTGTCCGATACAGTTAATACCGCAATATTAAGCGGCTGTTTTTCTGTAGGTAGTGTGTGTGCCATAACGGTTCTCGTAAAAAAGGTGTGTTGTCACTTAGCCGCCAATCATGGCTAGCTGCCGAGTAGAGCCCGGATTTTGTTGATGTAAGTTGTGGCTAATGGTTTTGCCTTTTATCGCTTGCTGTAAAAAATCCATGACCGGTTGCGAATCATCCGATTGCAATAAGTGCCGTAGACTTTGATGCTGGTCGACAAACAAACACAAAAACAATGCCCCTTGGCTCGAGACTCGCAAGCGATTGCAGGTGTTACAGAAATCTTTACTGTAAGGCATAATCAAGCCAATGCCACCGCTGTAATCTGGATGCCAAAATTCTCGAGCCGGGCCCGCATGGGTGCCGGGTAAGCGCTCTTGCCAGTGATTGGCTTTAAGCTGGTTAATAATCGCCTGGCCACTTAAATGGTGACGATTAAAAAAAGCTTCGTTATCGCCGGTCCGCATCAGCTCAATCAGGCGCAAAGTAATAGGCCGTGCTTTAACAAAGTCAAAAAAGTCATCCATGGCATCGTCGTTATAATGCTTCATAAGTACGGCGTTGACTTTAATGTTGTTAATGCCTAACTCGGCGGCACGCGCTAAACCTTGCAGTATTTGTTGCAGTTTGTTGTGGCCGGTAATTAATTCAAACTTGGCGTGGTCGAGGCTATCAATGCTCACGTTAAGCGCATCTAGTCCTGCTTCGTGCCAAGCATCTATATCTTTAGCCAAACGGTAACCATTGGTGGTTAGCGCGACGGTCTCGATGCCGGGAGTCGCTTTGCAAATGCGGATGATATCCACTAAATCTTTGCGCAGCGATGGTTCGCCGCCAGTGATTCGCACTTTGCGTGTGCCGAGCTTGGCAAAAGCGGCGACGAGGCGACGAATTTCATCGAGAGTTAAATCTTGGGCGCGGGCTTCGGCGCCGCAATCGGTACCATCTGGCAAGCAATAATCGCAGCGAAAATTGCATACCTCGGTAACCGACAGGCGCAAATAACTAAAGCGCCGGTCAAACGAGTCGGTCAGCATATAACACCTTTCCAAATAAGGGAGGCAAGCCGGTTTCCCGTATTGCCCTGGCGCATTTGCAGGGTATCCGTAAATGCGCGGCCAGCGCGCCATAACCAGAAGGTGTTAGGCGGGTAGGCTCGGTGTGAATTAAGTAAGCGCGTAGATGTTGCTGTGGGCGCTTAACGTAAAGGTAGTTTATCGTATTTTAGGTTGAGATGTTATGGCTTGATCGTAGCACTCGTAATACCTCGTAGTAGGTAGTTTTTTGCCCGGAAATAAGCAAATTAGATATAATCACTGGCCTTTAGTGGCAGGCGCTCAAGCAACGATTAAAAATTTGGTAATGTCCTGCCTTTTTACGTGAGGTTCATAATGAATACACCGATAATTGCCCCAGAGTTGTTGTCTCCGGCGGGCAGCTTGCGCGCTATGCGATTGGCTTTTGCATACGGTGCCGATGCCGTTTACGCCGGTTTGCCACGGTTTAGTTTACGGGTGCGCAACAACAGTTTTGATGTGCCTACTTTAGCGCTAGGAATTGCCGAAGCACATAAATTAGGCAAAGCTTTTTATGTGGTGGTTAATGTGGCGCCGCACAATAATAAAGTTCGCACCATAATAGAGCGCTTGGCTCCTATTGTGGCATTGGAGCCGGACGCCTTAATTGTTTCGGACCCAGGTGTCGTGTGGTTGTTACGCCAACACTTTCCGAATATGACGTTGCATTTGTCGGTACAGGCAAATACGGTTAATTGGGCCGCTGTGCGGTTTTGGCAAGAACAGGGTATTACGCGAGTTATTTTATCGCGTGAACTGGGCATAGAGGAGATCGCCGAGATTCGTCAACAGGTACCTGATATGGAAATCGAGGTGTTTGTTCACGGCGCTTTGTGCATGGCTTACTCTGGGCGCTGTATGTTGTCGGGCTATATTAACCACCGCGATCCTAATCAAGGTGCCTGCACTAATGCTTGCCGTTGGAAGTACCAAGCGCAACCTGCGCTCGAGGATGAAGTCGGTCAGTGGCAACCGGTACTGCTAGAGGATAAAACTCGGCCCGGTGAGTTAATGCCCATCGATGAGGACGAACACGGCAGCTATATTCTTAACTCTAAAGACTTGCGTGCACTCGAGTATGTCGAACAGCTAACGCAGATGGGTGTGCATTCATTAAAAATAGAAGGACGTACTAAATCGCCTTATTACGTCGCCCGCACCGCGCAGGTGTACCGTCGCGCGATAGACGATGCCAGCGCCGGCCGGCCGTTCGATTTAGCTTTGTTGCAAGATTTAGAGGGACTGGCTAACCGTGGCTATACGGCAGGCTTGCTGGATCGTCATGCAAAGCCCGAGCAACTACAAAACCTAGCGCGGGCTCACGGTAGTGGTGAGCAGCAATGGGTGGCCGAGCCGGTCGCCAAATACGGTGAATGGTGTGAGGTAGATGTTAAAAATGCCTTTGCGGTGGGCGATGAGCTAACCCTGCTGACGCCCGAGAAAAACTATACTTTTGTACTGCCAGAGTTGCGGGATAAGCACGATATGAGCATTGCTCGGGCGCCGGGTTCGGGGCATTTAGTGCGTTTAAAGTTGCCTGTCGAATGCGAGCTAACAACGGCGTTACTCGTTAAAAGCTTGAGTGATAACAGGCAACGTTTAGCTCAAGGCTAGCACCGGCCTCGAGTGTGCAGCGTCACTGTAAAAAGCGATCAAAAGCGATGGCTGTTATCAGCTCGCCGGTTGCCACCGAGCCGCGCTCGGCCTCGAGCACGGCGTAGGCGTTAGCACCGACAAACGAGGTGAGCACTCCCGAGCCTTGTGCGCCGGTGCTGGTAATGTAATTTTGTTGGCCGTCGCTATAAAGTCGCGCACGTTGAAAATCGCAGCGCCCGGGGCGTTTTTTGTAGCCATTTACGGCGCTGGCTGTAAGTTGCAAAACGGGCTCGGGTTGTGCGCCGCTCATTACTTGCAAGACGGGTAAGGCGAGTTGATGCAAGGTCACCATGGCTGAGACCGGATTGCCGGGCAAGCCAAAAAACATTGCCGAGCCAATGCGGCCAAACGCAAACGGTTTGCCCGGCTTGATGGCGACTTTCCAAAAAGATATCTCTCCCAGCTCGGTTAAGATATCTTTTACATAATCGGCGTCGCCTACCGATACGCCACCACTAGAGATAATGGCGTCGGCTTCTGTGGCAGCGCGGGTAAAGGCGCTGCGTATTAAATCGGGTTGGTCGGCTATTAGCCCTATATCTATCACCTCGACGTTTAGCCGATTAAGCATGGCAATAATACCGTAGCGGTTACTGTCATAAATATGACCTTCTGCAAGCGTCTCACCTGGCGGTGTCAGCTCGTCGCCGGTCGAGAGCACGGCGATTTTTAAACGACGCTTTACCTCGACCTGGGCTAAGCCTAGCGAGGCGAGTAACGCAATATCTACCGGGCCAAATCGGTGGCCGGCCGCAAACACCATTTGTCCTTTGCTTAAATCCTCGCCGGCGCGACGAATATTGTCCGAGGGTTTGGGGCTGCTTAACAGTTGCACCTGAGTGCCCTGTACTTGAGTGTTTTCTTGCATGATTACCGAGTTGGCGCCTTGGGGTATGGTGGCGCCGGTGGTAATGCGTACGCACTCGCCGGGCTTTAGTGTGTCGGTAAATTTGTGTCCGGCTAAAGATTGCCCCACCAGCGTAAAATTACGGCTGACGCCATCGGCATACAAAGCGTATCCATCCATGGCCGAGTTGTCGTAGCCGGGGACGTTAAAGTTGGCGTATAAAGGCGCGGCATTAATCCGGTCAAGCAGCTGCGTCAGGGGTAGTGTTTCGGTCTGGGTAACAGCGTTCACCGCTGTTTGCATCTGGGCGATGGCGTGAGCCACCGGTAACAGTTTAGGTTCGTCACAACAGGCCATGATGGGTTACTCGCTTTTTTCTTGGTTAATCATCCACACCGCCGCTTCTACTCGCGAGCGTAATCCCAGTTTTTTTAATAGATGCTTAACGTGCACCTTAACGGTGCCATCCGATATGTCTAGCTCGCGGGCGATCAGTTTATTGCTTAGGCCTTTAGCGATGAGCTTTAAAATCTCAAGCTCGCGACCGGTCAAGTTCTCAAGCTTTGCCTGATGACTATGTTGTGGCCGGCGTATCGCGGTGGCCAGTGCTTGAGTGACGGCCTCGCTCATGACCATCTTGCCCTGTAACGCTCGCTCGATTTGGGTGAGTAACTCCTCCGGCTCCATGTCTTTTAGTAGGTAACCATCGGCACCGCGTGATATAGCGCCAATAACATCCGAGTCAGAGTCAGATACCGTCAGCATAACGATACGCGAAGTCACTCCCGCAGTCCGGAGTTTTTCTAAGGTTTCTAGGCCGTCCATACCTTGCATATTTAAGTCCAGCAAGATCAAGTCGGGGTCTAATTGGCTGCCAAGCTCTAACGCCTCGGCACCGCTGCTGGCCTGTGCAACTAGTACTAGGTCGTCCGACAGCTCGATAAGCTGTTGCAGACCCTTGCGTAACAAAGGGTGATCGTCAACCAACATAATGCTGGATTTGTCTTGGTTCATGAAAAAGTCCTTGTATCGCGGTTGTGCTTTACGTTACTTGCGCTGAACTAGACATACAGCCGAGTGGATAAGTGTTAAGTCCGGTGGCGCAGCAGAAATCTGATTTAACCATTGTCGGGGTAGGTGGGCTTTTGCGCAAGAGGGCTAAGTTATCGCGTGTCTTAGTTAATAGCGTAGCTTGGGCTTTGTGGGTAACCCTAAGTGGGCAGTTAACGAGGCGGTCTTAACCATAATGGTTAATTGAGGCGCTGATCTTAACAGGCCATAGTGTGCTCGTGATTTTGTTTTAGGTGCTAAGAGTTTTAACCGCAGGCATATGCTATTTAATAAAAACCTTCTGTTTTTAGCTGCATTTTTAGCCCGTATCGTCGCTAGCCACATTTTAATCGGTAGTCATTATGTTTGGCTTTGGCGCCACCATTAAAAAAATAACATCATACAATGCCGCTGCAAAAGCACCGGCACCATTGCCTTTGAGCTTGGTGATGGTGGGGCTTTTGTGTGCTTTTGGTTTGTGGTCGGCGCCGGCGTTATTACTTACCTACATGGGACTGATCAACGATGCTTTAAGCACTAAAACCTTGTTTGTGGCTATGGCATTAACCGGCCTATACGCCATGAGCTTGCGTTTGTTGTTGGGTTGTTTGCCGGCCTTGCGCGCAGAGCCGGGGTTGTTGTTGGCTCTGTTGTTGGTGTTGTTTGGGCTGAGTGTATTGCTTTTTTTTCTGGCAGATTTTGCGGCCGGCGCGGCCCTGCCTTGGCTGGCATTATTGGCCGGTGTGGGGGGCGGTTGTCATATGGTACACAGCGGCGCGGCTATTACCTCTGCACGGGTTTCAGCATATAGCTTAGAGGCCACCACCGCGGTTGGCCATTTGGGGATTATTGTCGGGCTATTGGTTTTGCCGTTATTGGTAACGGTTAGTTTTCCGGGACAGTCGGGGCAAGTTTTATTATTTAATGCCAGTCATTTTTTAGGAAAGGTCAGGGCTGACACATCGATTTGGTTAAGCTGGGTGGGTGTTTTTTGGGGCCTAGCCTGTGCCGTCACATTGCTTTTTTGGATGTTGCGTCCCAGCTGGTACCGGGCCGGCAGCTGGCGTCAAGCGGTTAACGTTCTGGGCGTTTTCGCTGTGGGGTTGGTCGTATCGGTGGTGGGGGCTGTTTTCTTGTTGCATGCGGTAAAGCAAAACTGGAGCTTATGGTTGTGGCTTGTACCGGTGTTATTAGTACTGGTATTGAGTGTCGCGATATTAAGGTTGTTTTTACCTGCCGCTCGCTGGCAACCTTTAGTGGCGCTTTGGTCGCACCGACATTTGTGGGTAATGAGTGCCTCATGGGTTGCATCTCTGGGGAGTTTTTTGGGTTTTACGTTGGTGTTTCCGTTGTTAACGGCTGTTTTGTTTCGCTCACCTACACCGCTATTAAATAACTCTGCAGACTCTAGAGTGTTTTTGTACGCCTGGATGTTGCCATTGGCGGCATTACTAATGCGCCCTCTGGGGCGTTGGGCGGCTCAGCGCTGGGGCGGTGTGTGGGTCGCGCAGGTGTGTTTTATCTTATTGGGGCTGGCCGCTGTCGTTACCGCTCGGTATATAGACTTGGCACTAGGCTCCGTTTATTCGTCGCGTTATTTTACCGGTTACTTAGTAAGTTTTGGCATGATGTTTACTGCCGCGGGATTAGCACATGCCGCATTAGTGCAAGCTCAGCCAGCTATTTTCCCACCCTGTTTACGCTTGGGAGCAAACGTTTGGTTAATGGCTATGGCAACTGTGGGAATGGCTTATATACCACTTATGTTGGCCTATTATAGCGAGGCGAATATGGCATCCGCTTTTATTGGCTTTGCCGTTTTTTATGCCATTTGTGCACTCTTAAACGGTTTGTTTTATCTGCGTCGTCGCTCATTTATTTATCAGCCATAATATAGTTTGTTAATTTTCGGGATGACTCAATTACCCTTTTGTGGGTAGAAGGTGGTGCCTATAGGGCCCAATAGTTAGTTTTTTACTTAGGACTTACTATTGGTATGGCTATTGTTACGTGCCGTGCCTATTGCTACTACTGGAGATATCTCATGCTCGATGCCAGCACTCTTCACCCGCGCGATCAGCGCCGTGCGCTGTTTCTATCGACCTTTGCTTTTACCCTATGTTTTGCCGTGTGGACGATTTTCTCAATCTTGGGTATTCGTATTAAACAAGAGCTCGGATTAAGCGATACCCAGTTGGGCTTGTTGATGGCAACGCCTATTTTATCGGGGTCGATAAGCCGTTTATTTTTAGGGGTGTTAACTGATCGCTTTGACGGCCGCTGGGTGTTTGGCTTATTGATGATCGCCACCGGCGCTGCTGTGCTATTGGTGAGTATCGCCACCGATTACTACATATTATTGTTAGCGGCTCTCGGTTTAGGTTTAGCCGGTGGTGCGTTTATTGTGGGTGTGGCTTATACCTCGGCCTGGTATCCACCTAAAAAACAAGGCTTAGCTCTGGGGATTTTTGGCGCTGGTAATGTCGGTGCGGCGGTGACTAACTTTGGCGCTCCTTTTTTATTATTGGCGATGGGTTGGCAGGCCACAGCGCAAATATACGCCGTGGTTATCGCGTTGATGGGCGTGGCATTCATGGTTTTTGCCAAGGCCGACCCTGGGTTAACAAAACGCAGAGCACAAGGGGTATCGTTAAGTCAGCAATTAGAGCCGCTGGGTGATATCAGAGTATGGCGCTTTGCGTTGTATTACTTTTTTGTATTTGGTGGTTTTGTTGCACTGGCGTTGTGGTTGCCCCATTACTTAATGGAGGTGTACGGCTTAGGCATTGCGGCAGCCGGCGTTTTGACGGCGCTGTATACTATTCCGGCATCACTATTTAGAATTTTAGGCGGTTGGTTGTCCGATCGTTACGGTGCCCGCCGCGTGATGTATTGGACGCTTATGGCATCGGTAATTTGCTGCTTTTTCCTCAGCTATCCGCCCACCGAATACCGCATATTAGGGGTTGATCATACCCTAGAGTTTAGTTTTTCTTTGAGCCTTCCCATTTTTATTGTTTTGACCTTTGTGCTGGGCTTTTTTATGTCGCTGGGCAAGGCGGCGGTGTTCAAACATATTCCCGTTTACTACCCCAATCATGTGGGCGTAGTGGGTGGCGCCGTGGGTATGATTGGTGGTTTAGGTGGGTTCTTCTTGCCCCTAACATTCGGCATGCTTAACGACGTGGTAGGTATTTGGCAAAGCGCGTTTATGCTGTTGTTTTTGGTTGCTGCGGCCGCATTGGCGTGGATGCATTACGCTATTCGTTTAGCCGAGCGGCGCGAGTGGGGGGCGGGCGAGTACAGCGTTCGCGATCTTCCTGAGCTTTCTACCCCAGATGCTTTTGTGTTGGATGATTGGCGTCCAGAAGACGCAGATTTTTGGCAAAATACAGGTAAAAAAATTGCCCGTAAAAACCTCTGGATATCGATACCGAATTTGTTTTTAGCATTTGCGGTGTGGTCAATATGGTCCATTTTAGTCGTAAAGATGCCGCAAATGGGGTTCTCGTATACTGCTAATCAGCTGTTTTGGTTGGCGGCTTTGCCCTCACTTTCTGGGGCAACTTTTCGTATTTTTTACAGCTTTATGGTGCCCATTTTTGGCGGCCGACGCTGGACGGCAATTTCAACTGCATCGTTAATATTACCGTGCTTGTGGTTGGGGGTTGCGCTGCAAAATACCGAGACATCATATTTGGTGATGTTAATCTTGGCGCTGCTGTGTGGTTTTGGCGGTGGCAACTTTGCCTCTAGCATGGCTAATATTAGCTTCTTTTACCCAAAAGCCGAAAAAGGCGGTGCCATGGGTTTAAATGCCGGTTTAGGTAATTTGGGGGTTTCGGCGATGCAGCTGATTGGCCCGTTGATTATTGCCTCATCAGCTTTGAGTGTTTTTTCTGGCGATCCATTAATCGTGCAACAAGGCGCGGCCGCAGGGCAAGCAGTTTGGATTCAAAATGCGGCGTTAATTTGGGTGCCCTTTATTGCCATAGGTGCGATTGTCGCTTGGTTTGGTATGAATGATATCGCCTCGGCAAAATCATCGTTCAGTGATCAAGCGGTCATCTTCAAGCGTCAGCACACATGGCTTATGTGTTGGTTGTATTTAGGCGCTTTTGGTAGTTTTATTGGTTTTGCCGCAGGTTTTCCGCTGTTGTCAAAAATGTTGTTTACCGATGTCGACCCAACTAAGTACGCATTTATTGGGCCTTTATTGGGTGCCTTGGCGCGCCCTGCTGGCGGTGTTATCGCCGACAAGCTCGGTGGTGCGCGAGTCAGTTTGTGGGTTTTTGCGGCGATGATAGCAGGTGTACTGGGTGTGATTCACTTTTTACCCGACAGCAATAGTTCAGGTAATTTTTGGGGCTTTTTTGGTATGTTTTTAGTGCTCTTTATTGCCTCTGGAGTGCTAAATGGTTCTACCTTCCGGATGGTTCCTGTTATTTTTATGACGTTGCGGCAGCGGGCGTTAGGCAGCGTGCCGCAAGCCGAGGTTGAGGGCAACCGCGAAGCGGCGGCGGTGTTGGGTTTTATATCGGCGATTGCCGCTTACGGTGGTTTTTTTATCCCCAAAGCCTACGGTTCATCGTTTGAGTTTACCGGCGGTGTCGAGGCGGCACTTATCAGTTTTGTGCTGTTTTATGTCAGCTGCCTATTGGTAACGTGGTGGTATTACGCGCGCAAGGGGGCCGAGGTTCCGTGCTAGTGGTGGTAACAGTCAAAGCAAAGGCGATTGTTATTACTCCCGCGCAAACACATTGGCCAAGCTTAAACACACTGGAGTAAATACAAACGTGACACAGGTGCCGCCGGTGTCACGCCCGACGATTGTTAGCTCACCGTTTAGATTTTTTCCGCGCTCTTGCATAATGGTTAAGCCGTAATGGTTTAGCTTGTGAGGGTTCTCGTTAATACCTATACCGTCGTCTAAGATTTGGGCGATTACTTGTTTTTCTGCCTGCTTTATAAAAATCTCTATGTTTTTGCCTCGGCTATGATGAATAGAGTTTTGCACCGCTTCACGCACTATCTGTAATAAATGAATCTCTTCGTTGGGGGTTAACGGTAGATTTTCTAACTGGTAATCCAGCTCAATATTCATCTCGGTTTGTTCGCTTAACTGCTTCACGCTGCCTTGCAGTGCGCCTAGTAACCCAGGGGCATCGATTTTTAAACGAAAGGTAGTGAGTAGCTCGCGCAATTGTTGGTAGGCGGAAGTTAATCCTTGATGCAGTTCAAACGATACATCCTCAAGTGTTTTTTTATCGTCCTTTACCAGTGCGCGTTTAAGGCGTGTTACCTGAATTTTTAAGTAAGATAATGCTTGTGCCAATGAGTCGTGTAGTTCGCGAGCAATAACGGTACGTTCATGCGCCAGAGACAAGCGCCGAGCGTCGTCCTCTTGGATTTGTAAGCTTAACGCCATGGCTATTTGATCGGCGACTGACTGCATCAGTTGTTGTTGCCAAGGTTCTGGAATTTGGCCGTGCTCGGTTCGTGCCACTAGCACGCCGTAATGATTCTGGTCGCGGTTCATCGGAAAGCTGTAACGATACACCGTTGTTTCAGCGTTAGGCTCGTTGACGGGATTACCGGCAAGACAGTGTTCGCAGTTGCGAATCATGCACAGCTCGGGAGGGCTGCTTTCGGGTTTAACTTGTCGATAGGGGCTGTCGCCTGCCTCGGTAATTAAGCACAGCTCAATATCATCTACTTCCACTAAACCTTGTAGCCGCTGCAAAATGGGCTGGTAATCAATATTGTTGGGCTCTTGCTCGATAATCGCTTTAGCGGTGTCATACAAAAACTGTAAGGCGGTATTACTGCGCTTTAAGGCAAAGGTTTGCTGTTGTATTTTTTGTTCCATCTCTTTGTGCATATGAGAGATGGAGTCACTCATTTTATTAAACGTTTTTGCCAGTGAGCCAAGCTCATCAGTTTGCATAGAGGTAATTCGGTAATCAAAATCCCCTTGGCTAATCCGTCGGCTCATTTGCCCCAATTGCAGTAGTGGCAACTCCATACGAATACGCAGCCAGTAAATAACCACCGCAGCTAACGTCAGTATAGAAAATAATGAAATCACCTGTACCAATCTAAGTTTTTGTGCATTGGCCTCGGTGTGTGACTGAATACCCTGTACTAATTTATCTAATTTTTCTACCTGCTGCTCAAGGATGGGTAAGCCAGCTGTTAACGCTTGTGCATTGGGCTGTTGGCGGTGTTGCAGCCAAAAATCTCTCGCTTCAGTCCAGGCCGTATTTTGTGTCGAGCTTTGTTGTTGCAACGATTGTATCAGCGGGTGATTCCAAGTTTGCTCTAGGCTCTTGCGTGCTTGAGTTATGGCCTCGGGGCTGACCGAATCGGTGTGTGTTAACAGCGCCAGCCGATATGTTTGCATGCGCAGTGAGCCGGCCAAGTTGATGGCGTAGGCGTCATTGTCCGAGCGATCGGAAATCCAGTAAGAGACCGCCATGGTCATCGCGGCCAGCGCGACAATGCCAGCTAAGGTCAGTTTGATGCTGATAACGAGTGAGCTTTGGCGCATAAGAGATTATCTTTTTTGGCGAATATGATGCCCGAAAGCGGACTGGTAAAACGTTATTCTGCCACAGTCTGCCGGTTGGGTTTACTCGCGATGTGATTGCGCGCTTTAAGTTGTGTTTTTTGGCGAACCATTGAGGAATACCACCGATGAACTGTTTGACGTAAAAAATAGTATTTAATGAGCGGGTTGCTAAGTTATGGCCTTATAAATCAGTAGCTTATATTTTTTCTTACTACCACTTTGGTGGTAGCAGGGGGCATGAGTAGGCGGTTTTGGCACGTGGCGAAAAAAGCTTAGGAGGCGCACCATTAGCGGGTGAATTTATTACCGGCAAGAGCCCTAAGTGCTTATTGCTATAGCCTCTGTTCAGGAGTCCGCGAATGAGTCATCTGCTCGATAAGTTGCGTTATTTTCAGGCGCAGCGAGAACCTTTTTCCGAAGGCCACGGCGTTACCACCACTGAGGATCGTCAATGGGAGCGCGGTTACCGCCAGCGCTGGCAGCACGATAAAATTGTCCGCTCGACCCACGGGGTTAACTGTACCGGCTCTTGCAGCTGGAAAATCTATGTTAAAAACGGTTTGGTTACCTGGGAGACGCAGCAAACGGATTACCCCCGCACCCGCCCCGATTTGCCGAACCACGAACCACGGGGTTGTCCTCGTGGTGCAAGTTACTCGTGGTATATCTACAGTGCTAACCGCTTAAAGTATCCTAAAGTTCGCCAGTCTTTAATGAAGCTGTGGCGCGAAGCGCGCGCGCAGTACGCCGACCCGGTAGATGCCTGGGCATCTATTGTAGAAAATCCAGTAAAAGCCAAAAGCTATAAAGAGCGTCGCGGCTTGGGTGGTTTTATTCGCGCTCATTGGGATGAGGTGAATGAAATTATCGCCGCCTCCAATGTGTATACCACCAAAAGTTATGGCCCCGACCGCATCTCTGGCTTTTCGCCTATTCCTGCTATGTCGATGGTGTCTTACGCGGCGGGTGCGCGTTATTTATCGTTAATTGGCGGTAACTGCTTAAGCTTTTATGATTGGTATTGCGACTTGCCACCGGCATCGCCACAAGTGTGGGGCGAGCAAACCGATGTGCCCGAATCGGCCGATTGGTATAACTCGTCGTATATTATTTGTTGGGGTTCTAATGTGCCGCAAACGCGTACCCCCGACGCTCACTTTTTGACTGAGGTACGCTACAAAGGCACCAAGGTTATCAGCATTACTCCCGACTATTCGGAGGTGGCCAAGCTTACCGATCAATGGCTGGCACCGCGCCAAGGCACCGATGCCGCTCTGGCGATGGCCTTTGGCCACGTAATTTTAAAAGAGTTTTATGTCGACTCGCAAAGTGATTACTTTATCCCCTACGTTAAGCGCTATACCGATTTTCCGCATTTAGTGATGCTGGAAAAAAGTGGTGACGTACTACAGCAAGGACGTTTTTTACGCGCCGCCGATTTAGTGGATAACTTGGGTGAAACCAATAACTCCGATTGGAAAACTGTGGCTATTAATAGCGCGGATCAGCGCTTGGTTAGCCCTAACGGCTCTATTGGTTATCGCTGGGGCGAGCATGGTAAATGGAACTTAGAGGCGTGCGAAGGTGGCAAAGGCGATGAGGTTGATTTACAGCTGTCGTTGAAAGGCAACAGCGATGAAATCGCCGATGTCTCGTTCCCTTATTTTGGTTGTAAAGAGCACGACCACGGTTACTTTCAGCACACCAATCACACCGACGTGCAAGTGCATAAAGTTCCGGTAAAACGCGTTACTTTGGCCAATGGCGAACAAGTGTTAGTGGCGACGGTGTTTGATTTAACTCTAGCCAACTACGGGGTCGACAACGGCTTAAACGACGTTAATTGTGCGCAAAGCTTTGACGATGACAAACCCTACACGCCTAAATGGCAAGAGCGTATAACCGGCGTCAAGCCCGAGCACGTCATTAACGTTGCCCGCGAGTTTGCGCGCACAGCAGATAAAACCCATGGCCGGTCGATGATTATTGTCGGTGCCGGTATGAACCACTGGTTCAACATGGATATGAATTACCGTGGCCTAATTAACATGCTGATGATGTGCGGTTGTGTTGGCCAAAGCGGCGGCGGTTGGGCGCATTATGTGGGGCAAGAAAAGCTGCGCCCGCAAACCGGTTGGACACCCTTAGCCTTTGGTCTTGATTGGCAGCGTCCACCACGACATATGAACGGAACCTCATTTTTTTACGCGCACTCCGATCAGTGGCGCTATGAAAAACTGAGCATGAGCGATCTGGTTTCGCCGCTGGCCAATAAAGCTAAATGGCAATCGAGCATTCTAGATTACAACACCCGCGCCGAGCGTATGGGGTGGTTGCCATCGGCGCCGCAGTTAGGTGAAAACCCGCTTAATATCGCCGCACAAGCTAAAGCTGCCGGTAAAGATGTTAAAGATTATGTTCAGCAACAGCTGGTTAACGGCGAGTTAACGTTTGCCTGCCAAGACCCAGACAGTCCTAAAAACTTTCCGCGCAATATGTTTGTTTGGCGCTCCAACTTGTTAGGCTCTAGCGGTAAAGGCCACGAGTATATGCTGCGTCACTTTTTGGGCACCAAACACGGCCTGATGAACAAAGATCTGGGTGAGTCGGACGAGACCAAACCCGAAGATGTGGTGTGGCACGAAGACGCCCCCGAGGGCAAAGTAGACCTGTGGGTGACTTTAGATTTCCGCATGTCGACCACTTGTTTGTACTCCGATATTGTATTGCCTACCGCTACTTGGTATGAAAAAGACGATATGAATACCTCGGATATGCATCCGTTTATTCACCCGTTAACCGAGGCGATTGATCCGGTATGGGAGTCGCGCAGCGATTGGGAAATTTTTAAAGGCATTGCCAAAAAATTCTCCGAAGTATCGGTGGGGCATTTAGGGGTAGAGACCGATGTAGTCACTACACCTATTATGCATGACTCCCCCGGCGAGCTGGCACAACCTTACGGCGTTAAAGCTTGGTGGAAGGGCGAATGCGATGCCGTGCCTGGCGTTACTATGCCTAACATCAACCTAGTAGAGCGTGATTACCCCAACACTTATCATCGCTTTACCTCGGTTGGACCACTGCTAGAAACCTTGGGCAACGGTGGCAAAGGTATTAGCTGGGACACCAAAGAAGAGGTTGAGTTTTTAGGTAAACTTAACCAAGTGCACCACGAAGAGGGCGCCAATCAAGGTCGGCCTAAAATCGAATCGGCGATTGATGCTTGCGAGGTTATTTTATCGCTGGCGCCAGAAACTAATGGTCAAGTGGCGGTTAAAGCCTGGCAGGCGTTGGGCAAACATACCGGGCGCGATCACACGCATTTGGCGCGACCTAAACAAGACGAAAAAATTCGCTTTCGCGATATTGTCGCCCAGCCGCGTAAAATCATTTCATCTCCTACTTGGTCGGGGCTGGAGGACGAACACGTGTCCTACAACGCCGGTTACACCAATGTGCATGAGCTAATACCTTGGCGCACTATTACCGGCCGGCAACAATTTTATCAAGATCACGAATGGATGCTCGATTTTGGTGAGCAGCACTGTTTGTATAAACCACCGGTTAACCTAAAAGCCGTAGAACCGCTCTTGGGCAAAAGAGAAAACGGCCATAAAGAGTTGGTGCTTAATTGGGTAACACCACACCAAAAGTGGGGTATTCACAGTACTTACTCCGATAACTTATTAATGCAAACGCTATCGCGCGGTGGGCCCATTGTGTGGCTCAGCGAAACCGATGCCAAAGCCGCTGGCATTGTCGATAACGACTGGATTGATGTGTTTAACGTGAACGGTGCACTGGCTTGTCGGGCGGTTGTGTCGCAACGGGTGCCGCAAGGCTTAAGCATGATGTATCACGCTCAAGAGCGCATCATCAACACCCCGGGCTCAAACCTAACCAAAACGCGCGGAGGCATTCATAACTCCGTTACCAGAGTGGTGATGAAACCCACCCATATGATCGGTGGTTACGCGCAGCAAGCATACGGCTTCAACTATTACGGCACAGTGGGCTGTAACCGCGATGAGTTCGTCATTATCCGCAAAATGGATAAAGTCGATTGGCTCGATACCGAGTAAGGCCCGGAGGTTTACGCATGAAAGTAAGAGCACAAATAGGCATGGTATTAAATCTAGACAAGTGTATTGGTTGTCACACTTGCTCGATTACCTGCAAAAACGTTTGGACATCTCGCGAAGGTGTCGAGTACGCGTGGTTTAACAATGTAGAAACAAAGCCGGGCATTGGTTACCCCAAAGAATGGGAAAATCAAAAAGTTTGGAACGGCGGTTGGACGCTTAATAAGAAAGGCAAAATAAAACCTCGCATCGGCGGCAAGCTGCGGGTATTGGCCAACTTGTTTGCCAACCCCGACTTGCCCGAAATTGACGACTACTACGAGCCGTTTGAATTTGACTATCAGCACTTACACACGGTTGGCGATACCAAGCATCAGCCCACGGCACGGCCGCGCTCGTTAATTACCGGGCAGCGCATGGAGAAAATCGAGTGGGGCCCTAACTGGGAGGAAATCTTAGGCACCGAGTTTGAAAAACGTCGTAAAGATATTAACTTTGACAAAGTTCAAGCCGATATTTATGGCCAGTTTGAAAATACATTTATGATGTATTTGCCGCGTCTTTGCGAGCACTGCTTAAACCCAGCCTGTGTTTCTGCGTGTCCGTCGGGTGCCATCTACAAACGTGAAGAAGACGGCATTGTCCTGATCGACCAAGATAAGTGTCGCGGTTGGCGTATGTGTGTGTCGGCCTGCCCGTACAAAAAAATCTACTACAACTGGAAGAGCGGTAAGTCCGAGAAGTGTACCTTTTGTTACCCGCGCATCGAAGCCGGCCAGCCAACGGTTTGCTCCGAGACCTGTGTCGGCCGCATTCGCTACTTAGGCGTGCTGTTGTACGATGCCGACCGTATTGAAGAGGCCGCCAGCGTACCCAATGAAGCCGATTTGTATCAGGCGCAGTTGGATATCTTCTTGGATCCTAACGATCCAGAAGTTATTGCCGCCGCCGAAAAAGAAGGTATATCCCAGGGCTGGATTAAAGCCGCGCAGCGCTCACCCACTTATAAAATGGCGGTAGAGTGGAAGGTTGCATTGCCGCTGCACCCAGAGTATCGCACCTTGCCGATGGTTTGGTACGTGCCGCCGCTGTCGCCCATTCAAGGTGCCGCAGAGGCCGGCCATGTAGGCATGAATGGCGAAATTCCTGATCTTAAGTCACTGCGTATACCGCTGCGTTACTTGGCCAATTTATTAACGGCAGGTGAAGAGCAACCGGTGATTGATGCGTTAGAAAAAATGATCGCGATGCGTGCTTACAACCGCTCTAAATACGTCGATGGGGTACAAGATTTAGACGTACTAAAACAAGTCGGCCTGAGCGTGGCGCAGGTAGAGGAGATGTACCGGTATATGGCGATCGCCAATTACGAAGATCGCTTTGTGATTCCGACCAGCCATCGGGCCTATGCCGAAGACGCCTACGATATGAAAGGCGAGTGCGGCTTTACCTTTGGTAATGGTTGCGGTGGTGGTAATGATGAAACCAGTCTTTTTGGTGGCAATCGTGCTGGTGTTAGGCAAATTATCCCCGCCGTCTTGCAAGAAGATTAGGAGTAAAGCATGGAAAGTTTGCGTTTAGTATCGCTGCTTATGGAGTACCCAACCCAAGAGTTAATGGATGGGCGAGACGAGCTGTTGGCGTTGGTGGCCAGCATTAATCTTAAGTCTAAGTTGCGTGGCGAGTTAACAGAGTTTGTAGCGCAGCGCACCGGCGGCGATTTAATGGATTGGCAGTCCGAGTACGACTCTTTGTTCGAGCGCGGCCGGTCTTTATCGCTGTTGTTGTTTGAGCACGTGCACGGTGAATCGCGCGATCGTGGTCAGGCGATGGTCGATTTGATGGATCAGTATCGTCAAGCGGGGCTGGAGATAGACGCCAAAGAGCTGCCCGATTATTTGCCCCTGTACCTAGAGTTTTTATCGACTCAAGGGGCCGATAACGCCCGCGCCGGTCTGCAAGAGGTAGAGCATATTTTGGCGCTGTTGGCCGCCCGGTTAAAAGAGCGCGAATGCAATTATGCGGCTTTATTTGAGGCGTTGTTATATTGGTGTGGGGCACGCGTTAATTTAGACGAGATGCGCCAAAAAGTTGCAACAGAGGCGCGCGATGATACCCCCGAGGCACTGGATAAAGTATGGGAGGAGGAGATGGTGACCTTTGGCCCCGACTCTAAGTCAGATGCCTGTAACACTAACTACAAGCCAGAATCCGGTCAGCGCAGAGATCAAGAGCAAATACTTAATATTGTCGATCCACAACGCGCGCAAAAACATTAGGAGCAACGATGTCTACTTTTCATTTGTTTGCCTTTGGTATCTATCCGTATATCGCGATTGCTGTGATGTTTATCGGCACATGGATTCGTTACGACAGGGAGCAGTACACCTGGAAGGCCGGCTCTAGCCAACTGTTAGAAAAAAAGTGGCTGCGCATTGGCAGCATTCCTTTTCATGTGGGCATTATTGGCATTTTCATGGGGCATTTTGTCGGCTTACTAACGCCATTAGCCGTTTGGCATTTTTTAGGTGTCACCGCCGAGGCAAAACAACTGTTGGCAATTATTGCCGGTGGTTTTTTTGGCCTATTATGCCTGTTTGGTTTAGTGGTGTTGACAATTCGCCGCTTGTTTCACCCGCGTATTCGCGCCACCAGTAATGGCTCGGATGTGCTGGTGCTGCTACTTATTTTAGCGCAACTAATGCTTGGGCTTTGCTCGATTTTTATCTCGGTAGGTCACTTAGATGGCAAGGTAATGCTCCAGTTAATGCATTGGGCCCAAAGCGTATTTTTATTACGCGGGTTTAGCGGTGCCGAGGCGATTGTTAATGTATCGTGGGTGTTTAAAGCACACATTATTCTTGGCATGACAATATTCTTGGTATTTCCGTTCACCCGTTTGGTTCACATGCTGAGTGTGCCGGTTAAGTACCTTGGCAGAAACTACCAAGTTGTACGCCGCCGTAGTCGAGCATCTATGTAATTGTTGCGCGGCGCTAAGGCGCCGCGCATTAACCAACGCTTAAGCATTACCATTCCCGACGACCAGTGTCGTCGCTATAAAAATGAGTTGTTTGCGAGGCCATCGCCACTATGATTACCGTCAATGATGTTGTTATCGACGAAAATACTATTTCGCAAGAAGTGCAATACCACCGCGCCGATTCTAAGCGCGAAGCTATGTGTAAAGCGGCCGAATCTTTAGTCATTGCCGAGCTGTTTCGCCAGCGCGCTAAAGCGTTAGGCATAACCGTTACCGATGATTCGCTAGAGAGTTCGGATGAAGGTTTTATCGAAGCGCTAATCGAGCGAGAAGTTGCTACGCCAGAGGCGACCGAGGAAGATTGTAAAACCTATTTTTCTGCCAACCCAGAGCGATTTTTAACCTCGCCATTATTAGAAGTTAAGCATATTTTATTGGCGGTTAATAAAGACGACGATGCCGGCCGCGCCGAAACCAAAACCCGCGCCGATGCACTGCTCGAGATGCTAAAAGGCGGCGCCGACTTTACCACTCTGGCAAGACGTGAGTCTGCTTGCCCATCGAAAGAAACCGGCGGTAGTTTGGGGCAAATTAGCCGAGGGCAAACAGTTGCCGAATTTGAACGCCAAGTCTTTGTAGCCGATCTGGGCTTAATGCCGCGCCCAGTCGAGACCCGTTATGGATTTCATTTGGTCTATATCGAGCGGAAAATAGCCGGAGAAGCCATGCCGTACGAGTCAGTTAAAGATAAAATAGTGGAATATTTAACCGAAAAAGTACAGCGTAAAGCCGTGGCGCAGTATATCCAAGTGCTTATTGCCGAGGCCGATATTAAAGGGTACGATTTCGACGTCAGCGGCTCGCCGTTGCTGCAATAATTAACCGTCAATTAAGCCCCCTTGATACAGTTAAGGTTTTACCGTCATGAGTTCAGTCAATGTCCCCTGGGATCCAGAGCTATTAAAACGCTACGATCTACAGGGGCCGCGCTACACCTCGTATCCCACCGCGCCCCAATTTCTTGAGAGCTTTGACGCGCAAGATTTTGCCCAAGCGATTGCCAAATGTAATGCCTCAGAGCGCGACTTATCGCTCTATTTTCATATCCCGTTTTGCGAAACTCTGTGTTACTACTGCGGCTGTAACAAAATTGTGACTCATCATAAAGAGCGCGCAATGCCGTACCTTGAAGCGTTAGAGCGTGAAATGTCGGCGATAGCGACACAACTGGATACGACCAAGCCGGTAGCTCAGCTCCATTGGGGCGGCGGCACACCTACTTATATTAGCGAATCAGAAATGCGCTGGCTGATGGCCGCCACACGGCGTCACTTTAACCTGCTGCCTGGCGATGCTCTAGAAGCTTCGGTAGAGGTTCATCCCGGTCGAATGTCGGTCGATAAAATTTATTGCCTGCGTGATATTGGCTTTAATCGTTTGAGCATGGGTGTGCAAGATTTTGACCCCGACGTGCAAAAGGCGGTGAATCGCTATAACAGCGTCGAGCAAGTTAATGCCATTATGGCGGCAGCCAACGAATGTGGCTTCCAGTCGATTAGCATGGATATTATCTACGGCTTACCGCTGCAGTCGGTGGCATCGCTAAGTAAAACGCTGGATGAGGTGATCGCGCTGTCGCCCGACCGGATCTCGGCGTTTGGTTATGCGCATTTACCGCACTTGTTTAAAAGCCAAGGCTTAATTGATGATGATCAATTACCCGCAGCGCAGCAAAAGCTCGACATGCTGCAACTTATTATCGAGCGGTTACAAGCGGCCGGCTACGTGTATGTGGGGATGGATCATTTTGCTAAAACCAGTGACTCTTTAGTGAAAGCGCAAAACGAGCAAGCGCTGTATCGCAATTTTCAGGGTTATTCGACCCACAAGGGCTGTGAGCTATTAGCCTTTGGTGTGTCGGCGATTAGCTATTTTGGCGATACCTATATTAAAAACAGTAAAGACATTAATGAATACCAAAACCTGATAAACGCCAATACTCCGGCATTTGTCAGTGGCGTATCGCTAACTCGCGAAGATCTCATCCGCAAAGAATTAATTAGCCAACTTATTTGTCACTTTGAGCTAAATTTTGCAACGTTTAACCAACAGTTTGATATTGATATGGCGCAACATTTTGCCCCAGAGCTACAGGCATTAACCCCGATGGTAGCAGACGGGTTAGTCACACTGACGCCAACGGGCATTCAGGTTAATAGCGCTGGCCGCCTGCTAATTAGAAGAATCTGCATGGTGTTTGATCAGTACCTAAAAAGCTCGTCTACGGCTTTGTACTCTAAAGTGATATAAGTTCCATTGATATATTGCTCCCCATAAGCTTACGCCTAAATGGCGTCAGCGCGACTATGTGTTTAGTGTGTTGATATCTCTATAGGGTATTGATAGGCTGCCCGATGCTTTTAGTGGCGTTCATTTATGACGCTTCAAAAATCATGAGTGTGGGGTGTAAAAATGAAGACATTAGCTATTGTGGGTTGCGGCAAGCTCGCCGATATTGTTGTAAGTGCTCTTTTAGATGGATTGCTCCCCGATTATAAACTGGTGGGGGCGTTTTCTCGCACCAAAGAAAAAACTCGGAGTATTTCTAATAAGGTTCACGACTGCGTCGCGTGCGATAGTCTTGAGCAGTTGCTAGAGCTAAAGCCCGATTATATTGTCGAGACGGCCTCTCCGGCCGCCATGAAAGATCTGGCTTTGCCAGCACTTAAAAGTGGTGCATCCATTGTTACCTTATCTATTGGCGCTTTGGCCGATACTGCTTTTTACCAAGAAGTGGAGCAAGTAGCCCGTGAACACGGCACGCGTGTACACCTTGTGCCGGGCGCGATAGGCGGCTTTGATGTGTTGCGAACGGCATCTTTAATGGGGCCATGCGAGGCATCATTTAAAACCGAGAAAGGCCCAAACTCTTTGCGTGGCATCTCGGTTTACGATGAATCTTTACAGACAGAAAAACGCCAAGTATTTGAAGGTAACGCGGTAGAGGCGATTGCGTTGTTTCCCACCCGAGTTAACGTGGCGGTAGCCGCCTCATTGGCATCGGTTGGACCTGAACAAATGCAAGTATCCATGACCTCAGTGCCCGGTTATGTCGGGGATGATCACCGGATAGAAATCAAAAGTGAACAGGTCCATGCCGTGATTGATGTTTACAGTAAAACAGCTCAAATAGCGGGCTGGAGCGTGGTAAACACCTTACGTAATATCACCTCGGCCATTGTATTTTAAAATATTCTGCAGCACTTTATCGCTAAGGCGCTGAAACGCTTGACGCGTCCGACCGGTAGAAGCATTCACGCTTCGGACGTTGGGGTGGCTCAAGTGTTTCTCGCCGCCGAGTGCGCCCAGCGAATCGCAATAGCACAGGTTGTCGCCGTCCAGCCATTTTAAGAATGGTGCTTCATCCCAAGCGGGAGATAAACCCGTGTTAAACAAGATTTTGTTGTTGCCCAGTTGTTTAAACTCTTCTTCGTGCAACAGCACAACGTTTCTGTTTAGGCTGCAAATAACCACTTCGCTTTTGGCCAAAAGTTCACCTAAAGGTAAAAATTGGTAACCTTTTTCGCGGGCGGCTTGTTTCTCGCTGCGGGCAAAGTAGGTGATGTTAGCGCCAAACATTGCTAAGGCATCGGCGATCATGCCGCCCAGCGTGCCCAAGCCAACAATTCCCACGTTAAGTCCGGTAATTTCACGGGCTACGCCATCCCAAGGTTTTGCTGGGCTGCCGTCGGGGTTGTTCCCAAAGCCGTGCAGGCAGCGCACAAGCTCGCTGACAACGTACTCGACAACCCCTTCATCGCCATAATCGCGCACGCCGGTTACGGTAATGCCCTGCGCGTTAGCGTAATGAATATCAACGTTGGCCGACTCGGGTGAGTACAGCGAGCAGCACATGCCAATGTATTTAATGTTGGGGCACAGCTCTAAGGCCTCGCGGCCTAAATGTGTGGTGTGGCTCAGTAAAACAGCATCGGCGTCACCAATGCGCGCCGCTATGGCGGCGGGGTTGCTAGGGATGTCTTGATATAACACCACCTCTTTGGCAAGTGTATAAAGTTGTTCTTCTACCGCTGGAACTAAACTCAACGGTTCAATTCCCACTAGCTTGTTAAACATCTTTTTCTCCCGATAAACGAAAACCAGAACCATAGACGTTATAATCTGTCGTTGCAATGGTGCCGCATGTTTTTGCTTAGAACTCTTTAGCCTTTGCTTAACGCCTATTTTTATACCGATGTATTATTTTTTATAAGTAATCGTGCAGCAAAATTTTATAAAACTCAGATAATACCGACGTTATTGCTAAAGGTGTTGTCGCGATAGCTTAGTTTCTGCTGATAGCGGCGCGCCGAATCTGCTAAAGTAGCCGCCTCATTCCCTGTTAATGCGTATTGATATGATCCCTTGGAACCTACTAGGCACGGCAACGATCCCCAATAATGGCGGCGAGCTACGCCTTGCGCAGCGCGATAAAGAATTTTCTATTGCGCTTAAAGGCGTGCGCGGCGAACTAATGAATAGCCGCGTACACTGCTCGGAGTTAGCATTAGCCGATTTAGGCTGCGCGCATCTAGAGGCAGTACCAAACGCTGCGGTTTTGGTGGGCGGCATGGGTATGGGCTTTACCTTAGCGGCGGCACTTAATGCCACAACCGCGACCACTAAAGTTACCGTTGCCGAGCTTGTGCCAGATGTTATTGAGTGGAATAAAGGCCCGCTAGGCGAATGCGCCGGTTACCCGTTAAATAATCCGCGCACAGTTGTGCATGTGGGCGATGTGGCGGAGTTTTTTGTAGCGCAGCAACCCACTTTTAACGCAATACTGCTCGATGTCGATAATGGCCCAGAGGGTTTTACTCACGCTGACAATAACAGCTTGTACTCGCTAGATAGCTTGCAGGCGATACGCAATACACTACATAAAGGCGGAGTGTTGGCGGTGTGGTCGGCTTGGCATGACCCGAGCTTTACCACACAGATTAAAAAGGCGAAGTTTAAGGTAGATGTAAAGACTGTGCGGGCGCATAAAGGCAAGGGCAGTAAGCATACGATTTATTTGGCGGTTAAGGGCTAACGGATAGATTTTTTACAGGATAAAGGCTCCGCCCATCCAGCCCACGGCAACTGCTCCTGCGCTGCTCTATTTAGCTACATCCATGTAGTGATTCGGGTTCCCTCGCCCTAGCCGATTTTAGATGGCACGCATTCATGCGTGCTTACCCCCTAAAATAGAATTGTGCTCGGCTGGCCGCTGGGGACCTAAAAGCGGCGCTTCGTAGCGTTTTTTTGGTGGTTGCGTTTATTGCGGTGGCATAATATTCTACGGCTAACATACGCCTTCAGTGCGTTTTTCTCCGACAAGGAACTGTCAGTAAGTGTTATCTTTCTGTTTTTACTCAAAGATCTTCTGTTTTTTCCTAATCCAATCTCTACCAGAGATAGATGGGTTGCTACAGCAATAATCTATAGTATATTTTATTGGGCTTTTTATAGTGTAATTAGACGGATAAGAACTCTTTATAAGAACAGCGATTAAAATAACGCCTGTTGTCGCTCATTTGTCTGCCTATTTGTTGCAAGTGTTTAAATACATAAGGAATTTGTTTCATGAAAGGAATCCATAATTTAATTCTTCTAACAATTACTGTTGTTGCTGCGGCATGCACGTATGTGAATATACAGTATGGTCTCTCGGAAATGGATACCCCAGATCGAACCGAGTTTCTTTGGATGTTTGTCTTCGCCTTGCTGATATCGCTATGGGTAATCAAAGAGCCGCATAAATCAAGTCAAATACCAGATTTCACTTTTGGTGCGTTGGTGTTCTTTGCGTGGCCGATTCTTCTGTTGAATCACCTAGTAAAAACTCGTGGTTTTGAAGGGGTAATTCTTTTTGTCGGTTTTGTCGCTATCTATAATCTACCGTTTTTGTCTGGCTTAATCGCCTATGTTTACTTTACGTAGCGAGGCTTTGGGCGCTAGAGTTGAGGTGCTTGGATGTGCAGGAGCGGCCTTTCGATGGATTTTCTGGCCAAGCAGAAAAGCCATTCGCCGGTCCACGACAGGGGGCAAGAAAAGTGAAGGCGGTGCCAGTGTAAATCGTTTAGCACTTTGGGTATCGAGGTTTTTTAAGAATCACCAACTAAATTTCTGGTTACATGCCATTCAAAAATCCCGCTGATTGACTCAGCCGCACCTCATGATTTCCATAGAAAATCAGTCACACATGATATAGATTAAGTCCGGCTATAGGTAAAACCTAAACTTAACCTCTCACATAGGAGCTCAAATGGCTTATAAAAAAATGGCGGGTACATCGGCGGTGTTTGTGGATGAAAACAACCCGAGCAGTTCGGCCCAAGAGCGCGATGGTTTGACGTGGTCGGCCGCAGAGCTGCATTTGAACGATATCCCCGCACAATTGGCCCGTAAAGCGCCAATGGCGAACAGTTTGTCGCTGGAGGGGCTGGAAGATTATGACCCGCCGCAGCATGGTGATTTACGTTTGATGCAATGTATTAACTCGGATTTTGTGTATGTGGCCTCGTCCAAAGCGTGGGTGCAATATAGTAATCAATAGCGTTGGGCTTGGCCGCCGTGTGCCTAATGCCGTGGCGGCTTTGGCTAGTGCTTAAATATCAACACTACTTGTCATTGCCCATTAAAAGCCTGCCCGACTCGCCAGCCAGCCGTGTATTAAGCCCGCTTGAAAAAACGGTATGGGTACATCAAAGCCGCCAGCTTTGATTAAGGTGGACACCTCGCTTGGTGGTAATACGCCGACATCGTTAGTGTAGGTGTTGCGCATGCGGGCCAACCCTTCTTCTGTTGTTTGGCCCGAGGTCATCTTCATCCAAGCGCGCAGTAACACATCGAACTCGGGCGAGGTGACTTGTGCGGCAAGATCGGCGCTGGCCAATAAGCCATTAGGTTTTAGCCTGTCGGCGATACTGCGAAAAAACTGTATGCGATCTGCGCGTTCTAGAATAAATTGCGACACTAAAAAACACGTGGCGGCATCGTATTGAGCGATACTGGACACCTCGTTTAAAAAGCCTTGGTAAAACTCGCAGCGCAAGATTACGTCAGAATGTTCTGCTCTTTTTCGGCAAATAGCCAGCATAGCGCCTGAGGGCTCGACCGCAGTGAAACACCAGCCAGGATTTTTCCGAGCAAGGTGGAGTAGTTCATCGCCCGTACCAACACCAACGCACAGAATGTGCGCATCGTTTGGTAGCGACGCAAATAAACCGTCGACCAATAAATTTAAACAGTCACGAATCGCTGCGGTTTTGGCCCAATGGGTGTCGTAATGGGGGGCCTGTTGATCAAACAGAGCCGTTATTTCATCCTGCTGCATTATGTTCTCGCTTTTGGTTGGTCGGTGCAGAACCCTTGAGATCTAATGTCGGTAAATCTTAATGATTAAACATTAATGCACGATGGGCCGCGACACCGGCCATGGTGCCCGATGCAATAGCGAAGGTGCCGTTTTGCATTGGGTTGGATAAATCTCCGGCAACAAATACACCCGCTGTAGAGCTTTCTTTAAATTCATCAACTTTGATATGAGTGCCCATGGGTGTCTCTACAGTTTCAAGCTTCAACTTGGCGACAATGGGCGAGGTTATGGTTACCTGGGGCGCAACGTACAGGCCTTGAATGGCTGTCTGGCGGCCATCTGCCAGCTCAACATGCTGAATGTGTTCTCCGTCGCCGACCACACGGACTATGGCCGATTCTTCTAAGCTGACGCCTCTTTGGTGAAGGTGATCGAGCACTTCTCCTTCAGGTTTGTATTGCCCTTGGGTAAACAGGGTTGTCGCGCCCCAATCTGGGATCATGGCGGCTTGATGAAAAGACATTTCGCTCGTCGCCAAGGACGCGATCTTGCAGTTCGTAACCGTGGCAGTAAGGGCAATGGATAACGCTCTTGCCCCAGTGTTCTTTTACGCCGGGAATATCCGGCAGCTGATCGGTGATACCGGTGGCGAGAATCAGTTTTTGTGCGTGGTGTTGGTTACCGCTTGCCAGAGTGACCAAAAACCCGTCTGTGGTTTGCGCTACGTCGACGGCGCTATCTTCAACCAACCGGAACGTTGGGTAAGACTGTAGTTGCGCTAATGCCGTTGCGCGAATCTCGGCCGGTGTTTTTCCATCGAGACAAAAAATGCCGTGAGATTCTTTTGAAAAACGATTTCGCGGTGAGTTAGCGTCCACCACGACAACATTGCGTCTGCCGCGAACCAACTGCATGGCCGCCGATAAGCCTGCAAAGCTGCCACCTATAATTACTATTTCTGTTTTCATGTGTATCGCCTCACTTAAAGAACATCAATAGTTACATGAAGGGTGGGCTTGTGGCAACCCACGTAACCTATAATGTTTCGTGATATATTGAGGCTTTAAGCTCCAAGGTGACACATGCGCAAAGATAGCCGGCTCTCGCGAGTCCTACATGTACTGGTACATCTCAACAGGTTCGACTCCCCTGTTACTTCGGATACTTTGGCAAAAATGTTATCGACCAACGCCGTTGTTGTAAGGCGCACGATGGCGTTGTTGCGTGCTCAGGGTTATGTGCATTCTGCCAAGGGGCATAACGGCGGTTGGACACTTGCAAAGCCCCTAGCCGAAATCTCTTTATTGGATATTCATAGCTCGTTAGGGGAGGGCTCTGTTTTTACCATTGGCTTAACCGATGAGCATAATAGCTGCCCGATAGAGATTGCGGTTAATAAGGCACTACAAGATGTGATGGGTGAGGCCGAACAGCTCATGCTGAAACGGTTTGCAGAGGTCACGCTTGATACGTTAGAGCTTGAGTCTATGAACCATCTAAAAGATTTAGGTATCTGACAATCCTCGTTTACATCAAGCTATTAAGCTGAATAGGATCAGAGCCCCAAGTGTTAGCCGCTCTGATCTCATTGCTGACCTTATGCTTCTGTACTTTTATGGCGTTGCTGGAATTCTCGCGATAACTTTAATTTCAAAATCAAACCCCGCCAGCCAGGTTACGCCGACTGCTGTCCAGTTTGGGTAGGGGCGGGTATTGAATGTCTGTGCTTTCACGTCCATTATCGCGGCAAACTGATTTTCGGGATCGGTATGAAAAGAGGTAACGTCGATAATATCGTCCAAGCTGCAATCGGCGGCGGCCAATACGGCTTTTAAATTTTCAAAGGCGAGTGCTACTTGTCGTTTAAAGTCCGGCTCTGGGGTGCCATCTTCGCGGCTCCCTACTTGGCCCGAGACAAACAGCAAGTCGCCGGACTTTATGGCAGCCGAATAGCCGTGGGCATCGTATAAGGCGTGTCTGTTGGTTGGGAATATGGCTTCGCGTTGCATCATAATTTACCTTTTGTATCCGTTAAATCGCTGTTAAGAGTAATGTTGCAGAATCGACTACGCATTTGAGGTGTCGGCCAACTCCACATACGAGATGTATGTCAAATTACTCTACATACGGCGCGTATGTCAATTGCTTTGTGAGATAACGAAAAACGATGAATAAACGTGATGAAAGTGCCCGGGAAAATAAAACCAAATTGATTGCGACCGCTCGCCAAGCTTTTGCCGAGCATGGTTATGCTGCTGCATCCATGGATGAATTAACGGCAGCAGCGGGGCTTACTCGCGGCGCTCTTTACCACAGCTTTGGCAATAAGCGCGGGTTGTTTGCAGCGGTTGTAGAGCAAATGGATTCAGAGATGGCGCAATATGCACAAGCTGTAGGCGATAAATCCGCAGGCGATTGGGAGGGTTTATTGGCCGAGGGGACTGCGTATATCGAGAAAGCCCTCGACCCTGAATTTCAGCGTATCGTTTTGCTGGATGGCCCTGCGGTACTGGGTGACCCCTCTCAATGGCCAAGCCAGAGCAGTTGTTTGCAGGCAACTATTGCGATTGTCGAAAAGTTGATTAACGAGCAAGCCCTTAAGCCGGTGGACACCGAAGCGGCGGCAAGGCTGCTAAATGGCGCGGCCTTGAATGCAGCGCTGTGGGTTGCAGCCAGCGACACGCCGAAAAAGGTGTTGCCAAAAGCCATAGAGGCTTTTCGGATACTGGCGGCGGGCTTGTTGAAATAACGGGTGCGAGTAAGCATTAGCTTTGTAGGCTTTTAATAAAAAAACCTAGGAGGCAAGTTAAAACTTGCCTTTAGATGGTATTAAAGGCCGCCCTTGTTAAGGCCATGTCTTGTGTTGATTCGGTAATGCCATTCTCATTTTTATGGCGGCAGCTAAGCCGCCACATTGTGGCTATTGAGCCGCATCCCTTAAGTTTCTAGACAATTCATCAACCATTGCTTGGGCCGCCGTGTTGGTTTGTGTTTTGGCGTTGAGGTTGGTGTAGCGCACCGGCTCGCCCCAGGTGCCTAATTGCGTGCGTGCGACTAAGTCGTAGCCGGTTAGGTTTATTTGGCCGGTGTATAGCGTGTCTTGCTGGCCGTAATAACTTAATGGTTCTGAGTCGAGTGTTACGGCGTTTACGACAACCAAGAAGCGTCCGCCGGCTTCCATGATTGGTGTGCGTACATCGGCAAGTGCCGGTAGTGGAGCGCTAGTGTCGCCGCCAAGCCCCGCGATAAAAGCGCTGTCTAATAGCGTTAAACCGTTGTTGCGAGCAGCTTGGTTCAGCATTTGCCGCAGTTCGTGGGCCAGCACTGGGTCTCCACGTACGACGACTACGGTATCGGTGGGGGCAACAGCTGGAGTTGTTTTGTGGCTATGCTGGGCTGTCGTGTTATTAGTCGCAACAGGCGTTTCTGCAGCGGTGGTATCGACAGTGGCTGGCGCTAAAGTGGCGGCTGTTGTGTTGTTGCCGGTGGCGGTTACGGGTGTGTCGGCTGCCGCTGCGGCCGAGTATGATTGGCTGGCCGTGTGATCTTGATCGGTGGTGAGTTGTGGTTCGGTTGCGTCTGCGATGTTTGTGCTTTTAGGTGTGTTAGCGGCTGCGTTTTCTGCGGTATTTACGGCGTTTGTGGTGGCGGCTTCTGTTGTTTTAGTCGTTATTACCACCGCTGCTTTGGGTGCCGCTGCGGCCTCTTCTGGCAAAAGCTTGGGGGCGGGCGCGGTGCCGTTTAGTGCTTCGCTTAAGGGGGCGCGCCACCAGTAACCCGCCGCTCCCACGGCCAGCAATAATAACGGTAATGCCAGCCATGCCCGTCGCCGCGAAGGTGATGTTTGGGTGCTAGCGGGGGATACGGGGGGCACGGTATTGCTCGTTGCGGTGCCCGCTAGATATAGGCGTATATCTGCGGCCAGTTGATCGCAGTTTTGGTAGCGCTCTTCGGGGTCTTTGGCAATCATCTTTGCCAGTATTTTTTGCAGCTCGGCATCAACGGCGGGGTTAAGGTCGTGAATGTTTGGTGCCGGGTGCTCGACGACTTGCAGCATTTGCCCCATGGGGCTGTCATCGTCAAAGGGTTTACGGCCCGCTAGCATTTCAAACAGTACTACCCCCAACGAAAAAATATCCGAGCGCGCATCAACCGTGTGGCCCTTAAAAATTTCCGGGCTAACGTAACCGGTGGTGCCCACAAAGTGCCCGGTGGCGGTGAGGTTGTCGCTTGAGTCTCGGGCGAGGGCAATGCCAAAATCGGCAATTTTAAGAGTGCCGGTGCTATCGACCATTAAGTTGGACGGTTTAATGTCGCGGTGAATAATGCCGCTTTGGTGGGCGGCGGCCAGCCCTTTGGCCGCTTGCAGTATCATTTTAGCGGCCTTGTCTGGGCTAAACACGCCGCGCTCGGCCAGTAGGTCGGTGATGGTGTCGCCTTCAACGCACTCCATAACAAAAAAGGGTATGCGGTTATCGTCGCCGGTATAGTAAATATGCACAATGTTTGGGTGGTTGAGCGCAGCAACGCTTTTAGCCTCGCGGGCAAAGCGCAATACCAGCTCTTGGTCGTCGGCTAAATGGGGGGCTAATACTTTGATGGCGACGTAACGATTAAGCGAGCTTTCGTAAGCGCGGTAGACGGTTCCCATACCGCCACGGCCCAGCTCAGAGACAACCTCGTAATGGCCAATCTTACGCCGCTCGGAGGGCTCTTTGCTGGGCGTATTGTTAATTTGCGTTTTATCGTTGTCGCCGGTCATTGCCGTTTCCCTCGCATACCTGCTGTTATCTGTTTTAGCTTTATATATTAACGCCGTATCTTAGCGGCCGCATTAAAATAAAACGTAACGGTCGGGCGGTTGTCCTGAGTGGGCGCAACGCGGAGTCTCTGGCCGCCAGCTGGGTTGCTTGAGTTGTTAACCCCCGCGCGTCTTTTGGGTTGACAGTTCCATCGCACAGATTACTATAGGCGCTTAATCGAGATCGGCCAGTGCCTGTGAGGCACTTTGCGGATCAATCAAAAAACACTCGGATGCTCCTATGAACGCCTCTGTTATTGCTACTGCTGTACGTCACGATTGGACCCGCGCTGAAATTATGGCGCTGTTTACTCAGCCGTTTAACGATCTGTTGTTTCAGGCGCAAACGGTGCATCGTGCGCACTTTAATCCCAATGAGGTTCAGGTAAGCACCTTGTGCTCGATCAAAACAGGCGCTTGCCCAGAAGATTGCGCTTACTGCCCGCAAAGCGCCCGCTACGATACCGGCCTTGAGCGCGAGCGCTTGATGGCGGTAGAAAAGGTAGTCGAGGAAGCTCGCGCGGCTAAAGCCTCTGGCGCAACCCGCTTTTGTATGGGCGCCGCTTGGCGCTCGCCCAAGGGTAAAGATATGCCTTATGTCACCAAAATGGTGCAAGAGGTTAAGTCGCTGGGTTTAGAAACCTGCATGACTTTGGGCATGCTGGATGAGAAGCAAGCCGACGATTTAGCCGCCGCAGGGTTGGATTATTACAACCACAATTTGGATACATCGCCTGAGTATTACGGCGAGGTGATTACTACGCGGACTTACCAAGACCGTTTAGAAACGTTGGGTAATGTTCGTGCAGCGGGTATGAAAGTCTGCTGTGGCGGTATTGTCGGTATGGGTGAAGAGGCCGAAGACCGCGCGGGCCTGCTGCAACAGTTGGCCAATATGCCTGAGCACCCCGAGTCTGTACCCATCAATATGTTGGTAAAAGTGGCCGGTACGCCGCTTGAGCAAGAGGCTGACCTCGACCCGCTGGAGTTTATCCGCACCATCGCGGTGGCGCGTATTTTGATGCCGCACTCTCACGTGCGCTTGTCGGCGGGGCGTGAAGAAATGAGCGATGAAATGCAGGCGATGACATTTTTTGCCGGTGCCAATTCGATTTTTTACGGCGAGAAGCTGCTGACTACGGCCAACCCTGAATCGAACAAAGATATGCAGCTGTTTAAGCGTTTGGGCATTAAGCCCGAGTCGCGCGAAGTGCACGAAGACGACGGTGAGGCCGAAGCGTCGATTGCCGCCTCGCTAGAAGCGGTGCACAACGACCAGTTCTTTTACGATGCGGCGCAATAACGCAACCTAGCTACGCAGCTTAAGCGAACCCCATGAATCCCTTTGATCAACACCTGCAGGCGGTGCTCGATGAGCGCCGCCTGCAGCACCGCTATCGTCAGCGCCGCGAAATTGGCTCGGCCCAAGGGCCCGTGTTAAACGTTGATGGCCGCAAGGTTATCGGCTTTTGCAGTAACGACTACCTAGGCCTGGCGGCGCACCCCGAGTTAATTGATGCCATGAGCCAAGCCGCCCGCGAGCTGGGCGTAGGCAGTGGCGCCTCGCATTTGGTGTGCGGCCACTCGCGCGAGCATCATGAGCTTGAGCGTGAAATTGCCGAGTACACCGGCCGCGAGCGAGCCTTGTTGTTCTCTACCGGTTATATGGCAAATCTAGGGGCTATTACGGCGCTGGTAGGCAAGGGCGACGCTATTTGGCAGGACCGCCTTAACCATGCCTCTATGCTGGATGCCGGTGCTCTCTCGGGCGCGCGCTTTGGTCGTTTTTTACATAATAGCCCAGCCAGCTTAAAGGCCAAATTAGCTGGTTTTTCTGGCGCCCGTCAGTTGGTGGCGGTAGATGGTGTGTTTAGTATGGATGGTGATTTAGCGCCACTGCCCGAGCTTGCCAGCACCGTGCGCGAACACAGTGGTTGGCTGATGGTCGATGACGCCCACGGTTTTGGTTGCCTGGGTAAGACCGGTGCCGGAATTTGCGAGCACTTTGGTTTAAGCCAGCTTGATGTGCCGGTACTGATGGGTACATTGGGTAAAGCGATGGGCAGCTTTGGGGCGTTTATTGCCGGCTCCGAGCGTTTGATCGAGGCGCTTATTCAGTTATCGCGCAGTTATATTTATACCACCGCTATGCCGCCCGCCGTTGCCGCGGCTACCCGCGTCAGCTTGCGCTTGGCGCAGGCCGAGTCTTGGCGCCGGACCCATTTGGAGGAGCTGATTGTGCGCTTTCGCCAGGGTGCGAGTGAACTGGGCTACCAGTTGATGGATTCGCCCACGGCCATCCAACCGATAATGATTGGCGCCGATGCTGATGCAATGGCCTTGTCCGAGGCGCTGTATCAACGCGGTTATTGGGTGAGCGCGATTCGTCCACCCACTGTTCCCGCCGGCAGTGCTCGGTTGCGCGTCACCTTAACCGCCGCTCATAGCCACGCCCAGCTCGATGGGCTGTTGGCCGCTTTAAAGGATGTGCGTCAGTAACATGTCCCTCTCTGTTGAACGTTTATCCTCTGGCGCTAATCGCGGACGCGACCCTATCGTCCTGTTGCACGGCTGGGGTTTTGATTCGCGTGCGATGGCTCCTTTAGCTTGGGCGTTACAACCGTTGGCGGATGTGTGGCTGGTCGATTTACCCAGCTTTGGCGGTTCTGCGTCACTGCCCGCGTGGCGTTGTGAGCAAGTGCTAGAGCAGCTTGCGGCATCCTTGCCTAAGCGCTGTCAGTTAGTGGGTTGGTCGTTGGGTGGAATGCTGGCGACACAGTTTGCCCACGCTTATCCCGCGCGCGTCAGTCGCTTAGTGACGCTTGCGAGCAATGCTTGTTTTGTCGCTCAGCGAGACTGGCCCGATGCCATGACCTCAGCGGTTAACCGACAATTTAATACGGCTTTTACGGCGCAGCCGCTGGCAACTGCGCGACGTTTTGCGGCGCTGGTAGCGGCGGGCAGTAGTGCCGAGCGCGAGCGTTTAAAGCAATTGCGCCTGTGGCTGAGCAACCCGCTGGAAAGTGACGAGAGTGTCAATAATTGGCGCGCCGCGCTTGATTACTTAGCCGCGAGTGACAATCGCGCCGCGTTGGCGCAACTGGCGTGCCCCGCGTTGCATTTGCTGGGCGAGCGGGATGCGTTGCTGCCGGTAGGTGTGGCTCCAGCGTTAACGGCGCTTAATGCGGGCCATAAGGTGACTGTGATTGCCGATGCGAGCCACGCTATGCATTTAGATCAGCCGCACGCGGTGGCGCAGGCGATAACCGATTTTTTAACGGCGGATCTTATCGGTGCTGCTCAGCGCGATAAACAACAGTTAAATAAACAGCAAGTTGCTCGATCGTTTAGTCGCGCCGCCACCACTTATGAATCTGCCGCCCGCTTGCAACGCGCGGTAGGTGAGCAGTTACTCTCTAGCATTGCGGGGCCGGCCTCGCGAGTGCTCGACCTAGGCTCGGGCACTGGGTTGTTTGGCGCAGGCTTGCGCCGCGTGACGGGTGCCGAGAATCACTGGGCGCTGGATTTGGCCGAGGGTATGTTGCGCTATGGCCGCGAGCATCACCCGGAGCCCGATGCTTGGCTGTGCGCCGACGCCGAGGCTTTACCGCTGGCGTCTGAGAGTATCGATTTAGTGTTTTCGAGCCTTGCGATTCAATGGTGCGAAAATCTTACGGCGCTATTTTCTGAGTTGTACCGAGTATTGGCCCCCGGCGGCTGTATTTATATTGCGACCTTGGGGCCCGGCACCTTAAACGAGCTGCAAAGTGCGTGGCGTGCAGTTGATGAGTATGTGCACGTTAATCATTTTATGCCGCCCGAGTTATTGTTGGCGGCAGCGCAAGCGGCAGGGTTTGTTGATGCGAGTCTGCGCGTGCATACCGAAACATTGTTTAGCGCTAATGTGCGTGAGCTCACGCGCGAGCTAAAAGGCTTGGGGGCTCATAATGTGAACCGTGGTCGACCTCAGGGGCTGACGGGGCGCAAGCAGCTACAGCTTTTGGAGGCCGCTTACGAGCAGTGTCGAGAGGCGCGTGGGCTGCCCGCGAGCTATGAGGTGGTGTATTTGTCTGCCCGCAAACCGGAGGGCGTGTAATGGCTCATTATTTTGTCACCGGCACGGATACCGATGTTGGTAAAACTTGTGTCGCGGCGGCGCTGTTATCTTTAGCGCGGCAGGCGGGTTTAACGACGGCAGCGGTTAAGCCGGTGGCGGCGGGTTGTCAATTTGTCACCGGGCGCTGGGTTAATGATGATGCGTTGTGCTTGCAGGCGCAGTGCTGGCCGCCGCTGGAGTATGCGGCGGTTAACCCTGTGGCGTTTGAGGCGCCAATTGCGCCGCACATTGCAGCGGCCGAGCAGGGGGTTAGCTTGAGTGTTACCGCATTGGCCCAGGCAAGTCGCGCAGTGTTAGCGCAAGGAGCTGACTTTGCCGTGGTGGAGGGCGCCGGTGGTTGGCGGGTGCCTTTAAGCGATACCGAAACCTTGGCCGAGCTAGCCCAAGTCTTGGCACTGCCGGTGATTTTGGTGGTGGGGATGCGTCTGGGTTGTATTAATCACGCATTGTTAAGTGTCGAGGCGATTCGGCGCGACGGCTTGCACCTTGCCGGCTGGGTGGCCAATGTGGTCGACCCTGACACCGCGAGACTCGATGCCAATATCGATACCCTGCAACGCCAGATTGCAGCACCTTGTGTGGGGGTGGTGCCTTATTTGACGGAGCCGAGCCCTGCGGCGCTGAGTGCGTATCTTAGGCTTGAGTCTCTGGAGCCGCGTGTCTAGCCGATTGATTTGGCTATAACTCCGATCTTTTTAGCCCTAACTAATCTTAGTAAGTCGTAAATAATAGCTCGTTTGACTGTTTTTTGTTCGCCCTTGGCGTTAAAATGGGCAATGTTAATCGTGTTTTGTTGGCAGTTTGTCACGCGCGGCGAGTGTTATTGTTGTTGGTTTAGCGTTATCATCGGCAACTGCGAATCAACATATGCAAATAGGCGTATGTAAATTAGGAGAGTCACTGTGGATATCGGATCTGTCGTCAACCAAAGTTTGATCGGGATGCAAAATTCGCGTGCAGAAATCACCCAGTCGGCACAGCAGATTGCTACAGCAACTACCAGCAGCGAGCCGGTCGATTTAGCCACCCCACTGATTAATATAAAACAGCAACAGCAACAGCAAGTGTTTGATAGCTCGGCCCGTGTCTTGGAAGTGGCGGATCAAGCTATTGGCGCATTGCTGGACGTTAAAGCTTAACTGTTGCCATGTTAAATACACTGCCCTCTAACTTTGCCAGCGCGGTAACCCCTTTTGCACCTTTGGGGCGCGCGCCTGTAGGGCAAGAGAGCGCGGAGCTAAAAGCTTCAAGCTTTAAGCCGTTAGAGGAGGGGGCCGAGTCTGCCCGAGGTGAAAACCGCCGGGCCACAGAAGATCGCCCTAGTGAGGTTGAAGAGCGTGAGCGCACCCGTGCTGACGCGGCGGCCAAAGCGGTCGAAGCCCAAGAATTAAAAGAGCGCCAAGGGCAAATAGCCGAGTTGGCTAAGCGCGATCGCGAAGTGCGCGCCCACGAACGCGCCCATGCGGCGGCTGGTGGCCAGTTTGCCGGCGCCCCCAGTTACGAAACAACCCGCGGCCCCGATGGCGTTAATTACGCAGTGGCGGGCGAGGTTAAGATTGATACCAGCCCAGTGGCCGGGGATCCTCAGGCTACGTTAGAAAAAGCGTTGCAGGTGCATGCGGCGGCCATGGCCCCCGCAGAGCCTTCGTCTCAAGATCGATTGGTGGCGGCCGATGCGTCCCGCATGGCGGCTGACGCCCGTGCTGAGCTGGCGCAATTGGTGCGTGAAGACTTAGCGCAAAGTCAGGCGCCCGCTGGCGATGAAGAGCAAGACGAGGCGTCACCGCAAGCGGCCGCGGCCGGTAGCGATGACGACACCGCCGCGCCTAAAGCGCCACTGCCTATTAACCCAGAGTTATTTCTTTACAGTAGTGGTGCTAACAATGCCGCCGAGCCAGCCGCAGGGCTTTACAGTGCGGTAGATCTGCGCGCCTAAGCTGCCCACTATTTCCCGGTGTAACCCCGTCCGTTCTGAATTACCCGCTTAGTTACTCGCTTTTACTTTTATATTGCTTGCCGCTGGACTACGACAAGGTTGGCCAAGCGACGGCAGCTTGCTATTCTCTGCTGCAATATCACAGTGAGGGATTTAAGTATGCCGAGTAAGTTGTCGCCCGAAGATCAAGCGCGTGTAGACCGGGTTATTAACCGCGGCGTTCACAGTGTTGAGCGTCGCCCCTTTAAGCTCAAAACACTTTTCTTTGGGTTGATTATATTTTTGACCGCGCTAAGCCTGTTGAGCTACGTCATTGCCTGGTATCACGGGGTCGTCTAACCGACCCCGTGGCACGGTTTACTTGACGGTAATGGTGATTTTGTCTGACATGACCGGTGAGCTGTGCGGGCGGTGTAGGTAATCGCCTAGCAACAGTTGCAGGGTATGTTCGCCGGGAGCCAACTCTAGGGTGGTTTCGGTTTGGCCGCCACCAAAGTGTATGTGGTTCTGGTCGGCGGCAATCGGTTGCGTTAGGTCGGGCATTTCTTTTACGTCGATCAGCAGGTGATGGTGTCCTGTGTTGTCGCGCTCGACGCCTGCGGGTGCGACTCCCATACCGCTAAGCCCAAACTTCACGGTCACAGGGTTAGATACGCTGGCGCCATCGGCGGGCGCAATAATATAGACGCTGGGCTCGGCCGCTAAAACAGTGCTGCAGAGTAAAGTGCTGGCCAGTGAGAGTCCGATCAGTTGGGTTTTTAGGTTTGGAAGTTTCATAGGCGTACCTTTTGTCAGTTGCGTCAAATGATGGCGCGCAGAGTGCAATGCTAGTCGCCCTATGCGAACCGTTGTTTGTAAATTAGCGGCGCAGCTTGATTGGCACCGATTTGGCCTCGATTATAGGGGGGCTAAGGCGTTATGTCATATTGTGGTGTTAGCTAGGCTGCCGGAGTGGTTTAGTTTTGTGTTTGGCCTGCGCCGATGACTGTTAAAAAGTGATTATTCACCCGCGTACCACTTACTATATCCTCTTTAGTTAACGTCTTTGCTCGGTAATTTGCATTGTTACCCGCCTTGCCGAGCTGCAATTTGGTGTTGTAGGTTGTTTTGCAGTCGTATTGGTTTGTATCTGAGCGCCCAGGCATCTAAGTTGCGGTAATTTAAAAGTATTTCGTAAACGGGGTTGACCGATACTCAAGTGCTCCCTATAATGCGCCACCTCGGTTCAGGGAAATCCCAGAAGCGAGTTGATGATGCGGGGTGGAGCAGCCTGGTAGCTCGTCGGGCTCATAACCCGAAGGTCGTTGGTTCGAATCCAGCCCCCGCTACCAAATTACAGTTTAATGTTTTGATTTGAGCTTCGGCTCATTAAAGACAGTTAAGCTAATATGGATACTTTAAGTGTCCGTCGGTGCGCATAGTTTGTGCGTGCAGGCAGCTTACCGGGGCTGCTAGTTACACAGGTCATTGGGTTTTTGCAGGTGTGTGTGCAAGTCTCTAATGATTGTTGCGTGAACGTGCGCAATCTTTAAAGCCCCTGTTAGGGGCTTTTTTGTATCTGAAAATCAGTGGTTCGCCGCTGCCACTTATCGGTGGTGCAGATGTAAAGATGGGCCTAGGGCCCATTTTTTGTTTTTGGGCTGAATCGTGCGTCAAGTGCAAAGGCTGGACGCGCAACGATTGAGTTTATCTGCATCATTCGGCTTGCGGGTTGATCCGCTGTCATTTTGGAGCTGTACATTGGTGCGGCTCCTTGTTCGTTTAAACCGTTTTGTGTAATCAGTTTGTCGGGGGCAATGTATGGCGTCGAAAGAAGAGCAGTTGGTTGCGATGTTTGCCCCTGCGGTTACTGCATTGGAGTGCGAACTTTGGGGGCTTGAATACGTCACCAGTGGCCCGAGCAAGGTATTGCGTGTTTATATCGATAAAGCCGATGGTGTGGCGCTGGAAGATTGCGAAAAAGTCAGTCGCCAGCTTAGCAGCTTGATGGACGTTGAAGATCCTATCGCAGGCGAGTACAGCCTAGAGGTGTCATCACCCGGCATGGATCGTCCGCTTTATACGCTTGAGCAGTTCCAGCGCTATATCGGCAATGTTATTACAGTTAAGTTGCGAGTCCCCTTTGATGGGCGGCGTAACTTTAAAGGAAAAATGATCGGCATCGAAGATGGAGATGTCGTGGTGGTGGTAGATAATGAAGAATATCTGCTGCCGGTAGACTCGATTGAGAAAGCGAATATTGTCCCCCAGTTTTAATCAGACGATTTGATTGGCCCAGGAGTTGAACGAGGCAAACTCATGAACAAAGAAATTTTGCTTGTCGCCGACGCGGTATCCCACGAAAAAGGCGTAGAAAAAGACGTAATTTTTGAGGCGATTGAAAGTGCTTTGGCGATGGCCAGTAAAAAGCGTTTTGATGAAGACTCAACTATTGAGGTGACCATTGATCGCGCCACTGGTGATTACGATACATATCGTAGTTGGGAAGTGGTTGCCGATGATGTGTTGGCTGAGCTGGGTACGCAACTAACCACTCAAGAAGCCGAAGAGGCAGACCCTAACTTAAAGGTCGGCGATATTCACCGTGAAAAAATTGAAAACGTAGAATTTGGTCGCATTGCGGCACAAACCGCCAAGCAAGTTATTGTGCAAAAAGTTCGTGAAGCCGAACGTGCGCAAATGGTCGACGAGTATTTGGACCGTGTTGGCGAGCTGGTAAGCGGTACCGTTAAAAAGGTAACCCGCGATAGCGTTATTGTTGATTTGGGTAATAATGCCGAGGCGTTGTTGCCGCGCGATCAGTTGGTCGGGCGTGAGATTTTTCGCATGGGCGACCGTGTGCGTGCGTTGTTGCAGGATGTTCGCTCGGAAGCGCGTGGCCCGCAATTGTTTTTGAGCCGCGCAAGCTCTGAGATGTTGGTTGAGCTGTTTAAAATCGAAGTGCCAGAAATATCTGAAGGCATTATCGAAATGAAAGGCGCTGCACGCGACCCTGGGTTGCGCGCTAAAATTGCGGTAAACACTAATGATGGTCGTATCGATCCCGTAGGTGCCTGTGTTGGTATGCGCGGTTCGCGAGTGCAAGCAGTATCTAATGAACTGGGTAATGAGCGCGTTGATATTGTGTTGTGGGACGATAACCCTGCGCAGTTTGTTATCAATGCTATGTCTCCGGCCGAAATAGAATCTATTGTTGTCGACGAAGAAAGCAACACGATGGACGTTGCGGTAGCCGAAGAGAATCTCGCGATGGCTATTGGTCGTGGCGGTCAGAACGTACGTTTGGCCTGTGAACTGACCGGCTGGAACATCAACGTGATGAGCGTTGCTGACTGGCAAGAGAAACAGCAAGCCGAAACCGGCGGTTACATTCAGGTGTTTATGAACGCGCTGGATGTGGATGAAGATATTGCTGAGGTGTTGGTTGAAGAAGGTTTCACCACCATCGAAGAAGTGGCCTACGTGCCATTAGAAGAAATCGCCTCTATTGAAGGCTTTGATGAAGACGTAGCAGAGCAGCTACGTGCGCGCGCTAAAGATGCGCTTCTGACTCAAGCATTGGCATCAGAGGAGCAGCTTGAAGGAGCGGCTCCGGCAGATGACCTACTGAATATGGAAGGCATGGACAAAGAACTGGCTGTTGTGTTGGCCGGCCGTGGCATCGTCACCATGGAAGATCTTGCCGAACAGGCGATGGATGATCTTGTAGGGATTGACGGCTTGGATGAAGAGCGCGCCGCGGCATTGATTATGAAAGCCCGAGAGCCCTGGTTTGCCTAAGCGCCAGTAGCAATGATTGGTGTTGTGGGCAATATACGAAACTGAGGATATGAAATGGCAGAAGTAAAAGTTAGCGAACTCGCCAAATCAGTGGGTACTCCCGTTGAGCGACTGCTGAAGCAAATGCAGGAAGCTGGGCTGAAGCATACCGCTGAGGATGCATTGGTCTCTGATGAAGAAAAGCAGCAGCTGTTGGCTTATTTAAAGACTAGCCACGGCGAGTCGGCGTCAGAAGAGCCGAGCAAAATTACTCTCAAGCGTAAAACCACTACGACCCTAAAAACGGGTAGTGGCAGTGGACGCAAGACGGTAAATGTTGAAGTGCGTAAAAAGCGCACCTACGTCAAGCGTACGCCCACCGAACTGCCAGAAGATGAAGTGGTAGAGGATGTGGTGGATGCTCCGCTAGAGGTGCCCGAAGTAGTGGTAGCGCCCGAGCCTATCGTTGAGCCTGAGCCTATCGTTGAGCCGGAAGCACCGGTGGTTGAAGTGCCAGCCGCAGAAGAGGCGGTAACGCCGCCACAGCGCAGCTCATTTGTGGATGACATAGAAGAAAAACGTCAAGCCGCACAAGGCCGTCGCAAAGCCGAAGAGGCGGCGCGTGAAGCCCAGTTGCGTGAACAAGAGGAAGCCAAAGCTGCCGAGAAGGTCGCCGCTGAAGCTAAGCCTGCCGCAAAAGTAAGCAAGCCTGCAGCCGCTAAGCCTGCAGCACCGGCTCCGCAAGTGGCTCCTGCCGCCGATAAGCCAGACACTAAGCACGGTCGTAAGAAAGATCGTCGCAGCGGTGGCCCGGATGATGAGGATAACCCACGCGCAAAACGTGCGGGCAAAGCCGGTAAAAAAGGCATGGGTCCTAAAAAATCATCTAAAGCCGACTTGTACGAGCTGGCAAATGATGATGTCGATCAAGCGTTTTTGGCTCGTCGTAAAGCCGCACGCGCGGCCCACAAAGCATCTAACCAGCACGGTTTTAAGAGACCCTCGCAGAAAATAACTCACGAGGTGGAAGTGCCTGAAACGATTCTTGTGTCTGAGCTTGCTCAGCGTATGAACGTTAAGGCGGGCGATGTGATTAAGCAGTTGATGAAGCTTGGCGTTATGGCCAACATTAATCAGCCGCTCGATCAAGAAACCGCTCAGCTAGTGGTCGAAGAAATGGGTCACAGCGTTAAGCTGGTGACTGAAAATGACATCGAAATTCATCTTGAAGAGCAAATCAAGGTAGAGGGTGAAGAGGTATCACGTGCTCCTGTTGTGACCGTTATGGGTCACGTCGATCACGGTAAGACCTCGTTACTCGATTATATTCGTAAAGCGAAAGTTGCCTCTGGCGAAGCCGGTGGTATTACTCAGCATATTGGTGCTTACCGGGTTAAAACCAGCCAGGGCGAAATTGCCTTCTTGGATACTCCCGGTCACGCTGCCTTTACCGCAATGCGTGCTCGCGGTGCTCAGTGTACCGATGTGGTGATCTTAGTAGTTGCAGCCGATGACGGTGTAATGCCGCAAACGGAAGAAGCTATTAACCACGCCAAGGCCGCTGGTGTACCAATGGTTGTTGCGATTAACAAATGCGACAAAGAAAGTGCCGATCCAGATCGCGTTAAAAACGAGTTGGTTGCCAAAGGCGTTGTGCCAGAAGATTGGGGTGGTGACACTCAGTTTGTACAAGTTTCTGCGCACACAGGTGCGGGCGTTGATGAGTTGCTTGAAGCGATTTCATTGCAAGCTGAACTGCTTGAGCTAAAAGCGGTTGTTGATGCTCCAGCGCGTGGTGTTGTGGTCGAGTCGCGAATTGATAAGGGCCGCGGTGTTGTGGCGACCTTATTGGTACAGCAAGGCACGCTTAAGCACGGCGATTTAGTGTTGGCGGGTCAAAGCTACGGCCGTGTACGCGCCGCTACCAATGAGCTGGGCCAACAAGTTAAAAACGTCGGGCCATCATCGCCGGTAGAGATTCTTGGTTTGGACGCAGCGCCAAGCGCCGGTGACGATTTTGTCGTCTTGGATGATGAGCGTAAAGCGCGTGAAATGGCTGAGTACCGCCAAGAGAAAGAGCGCTCTGACCGAATGAAGCGTCAGCAAGCTGCCAAGCTTGAAAACATGTTTGCCGGTATGGACGGCGCCGAGACAAAAGTCTTGCCGGTGGTTGTTAAAACCGACGTGCGCGGTTCGCTCGAAGCAATTTTGGCTTCATTGGCCGATATCGGCAACGAAGAAGTTGAAGTTCGAGTGGTGTCATCTGGTGTTGGTGGTATTACCGACAGCGATATCAACTTGGCGTTAACCGCTAACGCGATTGTGCTTGGCTTTAATGTTCGTGCAGGTAGTGCTACGCGCCGCATGGCCGAACAAGAAAGCGTTGAAATTCGCTACTACAGCATTATTTATCAGTTGCTGGATGAAGTGAAAAGCGCATTGTCGGGTATGCTTGATCCTGAGCGTGTCGAAGAGATTATTGGTATTGCTGACGTACGTGAAGTGTTTAGTTCGCCTAAGTTTGGCCAAGTGGCCGGCTGTATGGTGACCGAAGGCACCGTGTACCGTAACAAGCCTATTCGTGTTCTGCGCGATAACGTGGTTATTTTTGAAGGCGAGCTCGAGTCATTGCGCCGCTTTAAAGACGACGTTAACGATGTCCGCAACGGTGTAGAGTGTGGTATCGGCGTGAAGAACTACGACGTAAAAGTCGGCGATCAGATCGAAGTCTTTGACGTTAAAGAGGTGGCTCGCGAACTGTAATGGTTGCGTGATCCTCTCGCCCCGGCATCGTGAGGTGCCGGGGCTTTATTGTTTTATGGCGACGCATCTGTCGCACTCATTGAGCAGGTGTATCCATGCCTAGAGAATTTACTCGTTCCGACCGCGTCGGTGATGCTATTCAGCGTTACTTGGCTAATATGATCCAGCAAGAAATTCGCGACCCCCGCGTGGGAATGGTCAATATTAACGAGGTAAAAGTTACTCGTGATATGGCTTACGCTAAAGTTTATGTCACCTTGGTAGGTGCTGATGAAGACGAGAGCCGTATCAGTGTTGGTGTGCTTAATAAGGCCTCGGGCTTTTTACGCACTATGTTGGCCAAAGAGTTAAACATGCGCACTGTGCCTAAGCTGCAGTTTCATTACGATCATACTTCCGTGCGTGGTCAAGAGCTGTCATCTCTGATTGATCGTGCGGTAGCCGCCGATAAAGCTAGGCCGAGCGACGAGGACGAATAATGGCGCGTCGACGTAAAGGTCGCGCCGTTGATGGCGTACTGTTGTTGGATAAACCCCTAGGTTTGAGCTCTAACCACGCGTTGCAGCGTGCTAAGCGTTTATTTTTTGCTGCTAAAGCTGGTCATACCGGTAGCTTAGATCCATTGGCAACCGGTGTGCTGCCCGTGTGCTTTGGTGAGGCAACCAAGTTTAGCCAGTTTTTATTGGATGCCGATAAGCGCTATCGCTCGACCTTTGTGTTGGGTGAGAAAACTGCCACCGGTGATGCCGAAGGCGAAGTGCTAGAAACCCTCAGTGCCGCTCAGGTTACCGAGGCTGCTGTACTTAAGGCAATACAAACGCTAAGTGGCGAGATCGATCAGGTCCCGCCTATGTATTCGGCGCTAAAGCAAAATGGCCAGCCTTTGTATAAGTTGGCGCGCCAGGGTATAGAGGTTGAGCGTAAAGCTCGCCAAGTGACGATCTATGAATTTGAACTGCTGACATTTCGACCGGGCGAGCGCGCTGAGGTCGAAGTCGATATTAAGTGCAGTAAAGGCACTTATATTCGCTCACTGGCCGAAGATTTAGGTGAAGCTCTTGGTTGTGGCGGGCATGTGAGTGCTTTGCGCCGTACCGCCACAGGGCCGTTTGATGAATCCCAGTGCGTGAGCATCGACGAGCTAAACGCCGAGCGCGGCGATGGTTTGTCGGAGTTGCTGGACCATCATTTACTGCCTACAGATACTCCTGTAGCGGCCTTGGCTGCCATCACCTTAGCTGAATCTAGTGCCTATTATTTTCGTTTGGGCAACCCGGTAATGGATGCTCAGGTCTACCGCGCAGGCGAAGAAGGTGATATGGTGCGAGTCTTTTGTGAAAGTGGCCAATTTTTAGGCGTTGCTAGCATAGACGAGGGCCGAGTCGCTCCCAAGCGATTGGTTGCAAGCCCCGCTAGCGCTAGCTAAGCGGTCTATTTGTTACCCATATGCCACAAATTCTAAAATTTATCGATACGTCGGTAAATCCTTAGCCTGCGGGCTGAGGGCAATACCTGCCTAGCGTTGCGGGCATTAACTTTGGCCTACCTGTAAATATGCACGGGTACGGCTGTAAATCATGCATATTGAATGAGGATATGATTATGGCACTAAGTGCTGCTGATAAAGCTGAAATTGTTAAAGAGTATCAACAAGCTGAAGGTGATACCGGTTCTCCTGAAGTACAAGTTGCCTTGTTGACGCACAACATCAACAAGCTGCAAGGTCACTTCGCCGGCCACAAACAAGATCACCACTCCCGCCGCGGTTTGATCCGCATGGTAAACCAGCGTCGTAAATTGCTGGACTACCTGAAGGGTAAAGATCTCAGCCGTTATGCTGCACTGATTCAAAAATTGGGTCTGCGTCGCTAATTGCACTGTGCCCGCTTTATGCGGGCACTTTTTTGTTGTACACCATATTTGACCGACAAGCTGCGTAGAGCAAACAAACGCAAAAAAGGATAAAAGAGTGAATCCGATTATTAAGAAATTTCAGTATGGTGATCAAACCGTAACTCTAGAAACCGGACGCATCGCGCGTCAGGCTACTGGTGCGGTTATGGTGACTATGGGCGAAACCGCAGTATTGGTTACTGTTGTTGGCGCCAAAGAAGCTAAGCCAGACCAGCCGTTCTTCCCGTTGTCTGTGCATTACATCGAAAAAGCTTACGCTGCCGGTAAAATCCCCGGTGGTTTCTTTAAGCGTGAAGGCCGTCCGACTGAAAAAGAGACCTTGACCTCACGTCTGATCGACCGCCCGATTCGTCCGCTGTTTCCAAACGGCTTTATGAACGAAATTCAGGTGGTTTGTACCGTTATGTCCACCTGTAAAACCACTGATCCTGATATTGCCGCATTGATCGGTACCTCAGCGGCATTGGCGGTTTCTGGTATTCCGTTTAGTGGTCCAATTGGCGCTGCACGCGTGGGTTACACCACCGAGGGTGGCTATCTGTTAAACCCTAACTACGAAGCGCAAAAAACTTCTGAGTTAGATATGGTTGTGGCCGGCACTAAAGACGCCGTATTGATGGTGGAATCGGAAGCCAGTGAGCTGCCAGAAGACACTATGTTGGGCGCTGTACTTTACGCTCACCAAGAAATGCAAGCGGTTGTGCAAGCCTGTGCCGAGCTCGCTCGTGATGCCGGTAAGCCGCAGTGGGAATGGTCACCCGCCGCAGAAAAAACCGAATTACGCACGGCTCTTGAGCGCGATTTTGCTGACTCTATTGGGGTTGCTTACCGCATCACCGATAAAGCCAAGCGTTATGATCGTTTAGGTGAGTTACGCAACCAAGCAGTTGCCGAACTAGCCAAAGAAGGTTCTGAGTACAACAGCGATGATGTTAAAAAGGTCTTCGCTAAAGTTGAAAAATCTATTGTTCGCAGCCGCATCGTGGCCGGCGAGCCTCGTATTGATGGTCGTGACGCTAAAACAGTACGGGCTATTGATGTTGAGGTTGGCGTGCTGGGCAAATCTCACGGTTCTGCTCTGTTCACCCGTGGTGAAACTCAGGCTATCGTCGTTGCCACTTTGGGCAATGCGCGTGATGCACAGATCATCGATGCCTTAGAAGGCGAGCGTAAAGATCCCTTTATGCTGCACTACAACTTCCCTCCTTACTCGGTAGGTGAGTGTGGTCGCATGGGCGGCACTGGCCGTCGCGAAGTGGGTCACGGTCGCTTGGCGCGTCGCGGTATTGCTGCTGTGTTGCCACCGCTGGAATCTTTCCCTTACACCTTGCGTGTTGTGAGTGAGATTACTGAATCTAACGGTTCAAGCTCTATGGCCTCTGTATGTGGTGCCTCTTTGGCGCTGATGGATGCCGGTGTACCGCTTAAGGCGCCTGTTGCAGGTATTGCCATGGGTTTGGTTAAAGACGACGATAAATTCGCTGTTTTGACCGATATTCTGGGTGATGAAGATCACTTGGGCGATATGGACTTTAAAGTTGCCGGTACTTCTAGCGGTATTACCGCTCTGCAAATGGATATCAAAATTGAAGGTATCACTGAGCAGATCATGGAGATCGCACTCGAGCAGGCATTGCACGCACGTTTGCACATTCTTGGCGAGATGAACAAAGTCTTATCTGTGTCGCGTGATACGGTTAGCGACAACGCACCACGTTTTGAAACCATCAAAGTTAACCCAGATAAAATCCGCGATATTATCGGTAAAGGCGGCGCTACTATCCGCTCTATCACCGAAGAGACCGGTGCGTCGGTAGACATTGACGACGATGGTACTGTTAAGATCTACGCGGTTGATAACACGGCGCTGCAAGCGGCTGTTAACATGATCGGAGGCATTATCGCCGAAGCCGAAATCGGCGCTACCTACGAAGGTATCGTGGTTCGGATCGTCGACTTTGGTGCTTTTGTTAACTTCTTACCTGGTAAAGATGGCCTTGTGCACATCTCGCAAATTGCCGACGAGCGCGTTAATGCCGTTAGCGATTACCTGAAAGAAGGCCAAGTGGTTAAGGTTAAGTGTCTGGATGTGGATCAGCGCGGTCGTATTAAGCTGTCCATTAAAGAGGCTATAGCCGACCAAAAAGCAGAGTCGGGCGAAGAAGTTCCTGCTGCTAGCGAGCAAGGCGAAGAGTCGTAAGACACTTCCTCTGCCGAAAAAGCCGCCTCAATAGAGGCGGCTTTTTTTTGCTTAAAATTTAGTGTGATAGGTGTCCGAGGCTAGCTCGGCGCAACGGGTCGGCTTTAAGTAGCGGTTATTGTGCAATCTTTATAAATATTTGACAACGTTGTCTTTAGCGGATATTGTCACTCTAGTAAGGCCGCTAGTCGCTATACTGAAGGGGCTAGTCAGGCTAGGTCATAATTAAAAAAACTAAAGCATCCGGCGTTTAATACGACGGTAAAGGAAGGCGTAGGTAATCCTTATGAGTAATGAAGCTACCGCAGCTGCTGGCGCAGCCCCCCAAGTAAAGCACAGCGTAATTGTGCCTATGGCTATTGTCGCAGGCCTGTTTTTTATCTTTGGTTTTGTTACTTGGCTCAATGGCGCCTTGATTCCATTTTTGCAAACAATTTGTAACTTAAGCGCCTTTGAGGCGATGTTGGTTACCTCGGCTTTTTATATTGCGTATACGGTTATGGCGCTGCCGATGGCCTACATTATTGAGCGCACCGGCTATAAAAATGGTATGGCGATTGGTTTGTTTATTGTTGCCGCGGGTGCTTTGATCTTTATACCCGCCGCTTATGGCCGGCATTTTAGTATTTTCTTGTTGGCGCAGTTCGTTGTCGGCACCGGCTTAACAATTTTGCAAACCGCCTCTAACCCCTACGTGGTTAAGCTTGGCCCGCCAGAGTCTGCCGCTGTGCGTATCTGTGTGATGGGTTTACTTAATAAGGGTGCGGGGGTGGTGGCACCTATTGTGTTTACGGCGTTGGTGCTTTCTGGCATTACTGGTGTTTCGGAAGTTGAGCTTGCGGCATTGACCGAGGTTGCTCGCGACGCCAAGTTGCATGAATTGGCAGCCCAGCTGGTGAACCCTTATGTGGGTATGGCAATTGTTTTGGCCGTTTTAGGTGTGGCAATGATATTTGCCCCCATCCCGAATATTGAAGATGAGGTTTTGGACGGCCAAGAAGATGGCGATATTCGTTTGTCCGGTGTGTTCCAGTTTCCTCATTTAGTGCTGGGTGCTCTGGCGTTGTTTTTTTACGTCGGTGTCGAGGTGATTGCGGGTGACGCTATTGGCTTACTGGGTAAACAGGCCGGACTCGATGGCTCGATAAGCTCCATGCTGACTTCCTACACTATGATCTTTATGGTGATTGGATACTTAGTCGGTGTTGTTGTGATCCCACGTTTTATTAGTCAGCAAACGGCATTAATGAGCTCTGCCATTTTGGGTATTATTTTTACTGTTTGTGTGATGACCGGTTCGTTGCAAAACACAGTGATGTCGGCATCCACCCTCAGCTTGCTGGGTATGCCTGAGATTCCCAACGCGATTTATTTTGTTGCATTGCTTGGCTTTGCCAACTCTATGTGTTGGCCGGCTATTTGGCCGCTGTCGCTACAGGGCCTTGGCCGATACACCAGTAAAGGCGCTGCCTTGCTGATTATGGGTATCGCCGGCGGTGCAATTTTGCCTCCAATTTACGGTCATTTTGCCGATACCGGTGATGGTCAATTAGCTTATGCTGTTTCTATTCCGGCTTATTTGTTTATTCTGTTTTATGCCGTTAAAGGCCATAAAATCACTCGCTGGAAATAGTTTAGAATTCCGTTAAGCTGACTTTTTGCCCAGCATTGCTGGGCTTTTTTTTAATAAAAAGATGTGTTTTTTCTGTAATTTTTCCTTTCTTTTTTACTTTTCTCCTTTCCTCCTTTCCTCGATTTACACCTATAGGGTCACTTGATGTTGTGAGTGATTTTTGTAGCTCGGTTGGTGCGTACTTAGATTGTTTTAGATTATTAAGGGGCGACTTAGGCCAGTTGAGTATTTCTGCCTAGGGGGAACGGGTCTTCTTAATAACGTTATTAATCTGGTGAACGGTATAAAGGGTGGCTGTTGGCAGCTTTGAGCGTCTATTTCATTGGGCCAGGTGCGTAATGACTTTGTTTGTCCGCCGATGTTGTGCGGCTTTTTTAGTCGATGTTGTGCCCAACTGCACAGAGTGCGAAAAAGTCACCCCTGACAAAGGTTGTTATATTGGCACGTTGTTGTAGGTTGTAAGTAATGGCAAGAGCGAACTGAGAGTACGAGTTTCGGTTGGAACAACCTTTGCAACACAACTACTATGAATATAGCGCTGCAATATCATTTCCCGCCGCCGCGCTTACACGCACAGATCTGTGCGTTCTATCACTTGGTTATTTTGACTGAGTAGATCTGCAAGGAGGAGTATGTCGACTTATTGGCAACAGACCCTGGTGTTTGCGCAGCAATTGCGCCATGAGTTACACACCCAGCCTGAGCTTGGCTGGCAAGAGCACCGCACGGCGCAGCGTATTCGCACCGAGCTTGATCGGCTAGGTATTGCCTGGCGCGAGTGCGCTGGTACCGGTACGGTTGCCTGGTTAAACCTTGGTGCTAAAGGCAGCGCTGCGCGGTCTGTGGCTCTGCGCGGTGACATAGACGCCTTACCCATTCACGAACAGTCGGCGGTTGCGTGGCAATCGCAAGTGCCCGGTTGCATGCACGCTTGTGGTCACGACGGACACACCGCGGCACTGATGGCAACGGCGGCTTGGCTTAAGCATGTCGAGTCGCAGCTGTCGGGCCCTGTCACCTTATTGTTTCAGCCGGCCGAAGAGGGAGGCCACGGCGCCCGTAAAATGATCGATGATGGTGCACTGGAGGGGGTCGATTGCATTTATGGGTGGCACAACTGGCCTGCCATTGAGTATGGCAAGTTGGTGTGCCCCGACGGTATTGTGATGTGTGGCAACGGTACTTTCCAAATCACGGTTAAGGGCAAGGGTGGGCACGCCAGCCAACCGGAGCTGTGTCGCGATCCGGTGTTGGCGGCCAGCGCTATTACTTTAGCTTTACAGCAAGTGGTTAGTCGCCGTTTGGCGCCACAGCAAACCTGCGTGGTGAGTGTCACCTCTATCGACGCTCGCGCTGCGGCCACCGTGATTCCAGAACAGGCTGTGATCGGCGGCAGTATTCGTGTTTCAGATGTTGTCGCTCGCGATACCGTTAATCAACTTATTACCGAGATCGCACAGCATACGGCGCGGAGTTACGGCGTTGAGTGCGATGTTGAGATTATACCGCGCTATAACCCGACTATTAATCATCATGCAGAAGCTAGCGCAGTGCGTGACAGTTGGCGGAAGCTGTATGGTGATGCGGCGCTCGACACGTCGACACGCCTCCCGATTATGGCCTCTGAAGATTTCAGTTATTACCTGCAAGAAATTCCGGGCGCTTTTGCGTTAATCGGCGCCGACGATGGCGCCGGTCATGACTCGCCCTGTCACAGCTCATATTACGATTTTAATGATCGCTTGTTAGAGCCTGTAGTGCGTTTATACGCCCAGTTGGTGGGTGCGCCGCTGCCCTAATTTTTAATATCACAGCCGGCCCCGCCGGCATGTTGTGCCACGGCACTTTTAAGGAGACGAGTATGAGCATATTTGAACAGCGCGAATCCGAGATAAGAGGCTACTGCCGCGTTTATCCTGTTGTTTTTGATACGGCGAGTAATGCGCGACAAACAGATGATCAAGGCAATGACTATATTGATTTTTTTGCTGGGGCTGGGGTGCTGAATTTTGGTCATAACAATGAGCGTATGAAAAAAGCCGTCATCGATTATATCAATGCCGATGGCGTGACCCACAGTTTGGATATGCACAGTACGGCTAAGCGCCGTTTTATGGAGCGTTTTACCAAAACGATTTTAGAGCCCCGAGGTATGCCGCATAAAATGCAATTTATGGGCCCCACCGGTACTAACTCGGTAGAGGCTGCGCTAAAAATTGCACGCCGTGCAACTGGGCGCACAGAAATTGTCGCGTTTACCCACGGCTTTCACGGCATGACTTTGGGGGCGCTGGCCTGTACCGCCAACCAAGCGTTTCGCGGTGCTGCGGGGGTCCCGCTTAACCACGTTTCGCACTACCCATTTGGTGCCGATAAACATACCGCCGACAATCCATTAAGCGGTGGTGCGGGTGTGGTTGACGAGCTGCGCGCGTTATACCGAGACGGTTCCAGTGGCGTATTGCCACCGGCGGCTTTTTTGGTTGAGACAATTCAGGCCGAAGGTGGTGTGAACGTCGCCGATAAAAAGTGGCTGCAAGATTTACAAGCTCTTGCGCAAGAGGTGGGCGCGCTGTTTATTATCGACGATATTCAAGTCGGCTGCGGGCGCACCGGTAGTTACTTTAGTTTTGATACTTTGGGGTTAGATCCAGATGTCGTGTGTCTGGCCAAAGGTTTGGGCGGCTGGGGTACTCCAATGGCTATGAATTTAGTTAAGCCCGAGGTCGATAAACATTGGAATCCCGGTGAGCACACTGGCACATTTAGAGGGCAAGGGCTCAGTTTTGTGGCCGGCGCGGAAGCACTTAGTTATTTTGAGGACGCAAGTTTTATGCAAGAGGTCCTCGTTAAAGGTAAGCAGATGCTCGATGCCATCAGTCCACTTGAAGATAAATTTGATGCAGTACAGGTGCGTGGAACCGGTATGATCTACGGTATAGATGTAGGTGACGGTGAGCGCGCTAAAGCGATTGTTTCGGCGTGTTTTGCCGATGGTTTGTTGGTGTCGGCTTGCGGCTCTGGCGGCCGAGTGATTAAGTTAATACCACCGCTGACAATACCAGACGCGGATTTGTTGCAAGGTTTAAAGACGGTAGTCGCACACACGCAAAAAGTGATGGAGGTGAAGTTATGAGACAGCGAGATGATATGACTTTTCCGTTTGCTGAGTACGAGCGCCGCATCAGCGAGCTGCGCACTCGTATTGCGCAACGGCACCTAGATGCGGTGGTGATCTCTGATCCAGAAAACATTATGTACCTGACCGATTACCAAACTACCGGTTATTCATTTTTTCAGGCGCTGGTCGTACCGCTAGACGATGAGCCTTTTATGATTACTCGGACATTGGAGGAGTCCAATGTTATCGCCCGCACTTGGGTCGAACACACACGGCCCTATCCAGATACAGGGGACGCGATTCAAATGTTGGTAGATGCGTTGCGCGCCTTTGGTTTGGCTAACAAGCGTATTGGTTACGAGCGCAATAGTTATTTTTTTCCGGCTTATCATCAAGACTGTATTCACACCACCTTAACGGGCGGCAAGTTGCTAGATTGTTTTGGTATTGTCGAGCAGGGACGGATCTGCAAATCGCCTGTCGAGATCGATATTATGCGACGTGCGGCAACGGCGACCGAGGCGGGAATGCAGGCGGGTATTGCCGCGTGTGAGGCCGGCGCCACTGAGAACGAAATTGGCGCGGCTATTAGCGCTGGAATGTTTCGCGCAGGCGGCGAGCCACCGGCGGTGATGCCGTACGTTACCTCGGGGCCGCGTACCATGATTGGTCACGCCACGTGGGAGGGGCGTACTGTGCAATCTGGCGAGCATGTGTTTTTAGAGGTGGGTGGCTGTTATCGACGTTATCACACCGCCATGATGCGAACTATCGTGTTGGGTGATTTATCCGACTCTATGTATAAAGCTCAAGAGAAAATGAAGCAGGCATTGACTGCCGTGCATAAAAGTTTCCAGCCCGGCATGACAGTATCCGATGCGGATAATCTGGTGCGCAATATTATCTCCGATAACGATGTCGGTGCACGCTTGATTACCCGTTCGGGCTACTCCATCGGCATTGCTTTTCCACCCAGTTGGGATGAAGGTTATATAGTGAGTTTAAAGCAGGGCGAGTCGGCCATTTTGCAAGAGGGTATGACGTTTCATATTATCCCTTGGATGTGGGGGGTTGATGGCGATAAAACCTGCGGTATCTCCGATACTATTCATATCACGGCAGAAGGCTGTGAATCCTTTTTTAGTATGGAGCAAGACTTTACCGTCAAGCCCGATACCAATGCAGGCTCTATGGCACAGCTTTCTAACTCACGAAAAAACAAAAAAAACTCGAACAACCAACACGATAAAAATGCTGCTAATGCCACAGCTAAACCCCAGGATACAGTCTCTGATAATACCCAAAGCGCAAGCTAGAGAGGAATTTATGCTGACAGCAACGAACCCTTATCTGGGAGAAAAAATTGCCGATTATCCGGCACTAAGCAATGCCGCAATGAGTGAGCGAATTGGTGATGCCAATAAAGCGTTTGAATCTTGGCAGGCCAAAAGCTTTACTCAACGTGCTGATGTGTTGCGCGCAGTGGCGAAAGAATTGCGTCACCAGAAGCCGGCTCTTGCAAAATTAATGGCCGATGAAATGGGTAAACCTATTAAGGAGGGTGGCCCCGAGGTAGAAAAAGCGGCAAGTTGCGCCGAGTTTTATGCCGATAACGCCGAACACTTTTTAACGGCCGATGTGCTGTCCTCTGACGCGAGTCTTAGCTACGTGCGTTATCAACCACTGGGGACGTTGCTGGGTATTTTGCCGTGGAACGCACCGCTGTGGTTAGCGTTTCGTTATTTGGCTCCAGCGCTGATGGCCGGCAACACTTGCGTGATGAAGCACGACCCGAATGTGCCTGCTTGCGCCCAGGCTATCGCCGATGCATTTGTCACGGCTGGGGCGCCCGCTAATGTGGTGGTTAATTTAGCGATCGAAACATCGCAGGTAGAGCAGGCCATTCGCGATCCACGCATTATGGCTGTTTCGTTTACCGGATCGGCCGGCGCCGGCGCCAAAGTGGCGGCGGTGGCCGGCAGCGAGATAAAGCCTGCGGTATTAGAGCTGGGCGGCTCTGACCCTTTTATTGTTTTGGCAGATGCCGATCTGGAGCGGGCCGCCGATATTGCCGTTTTGTCTCGGATTATCAATGCCGGACAATCGTGTATTGCTGCTAAGCGCATTCTGGTTGAGCAAAGTATTTACCCTGAGTTTACCGAAATGTTGCGCACGCGATTGGCGGCCTTAACTCTTGGCGACCCGACGCTTGAGAGTACCGACCTTGGCCCTATTGCGCGGGACGATTTACGTCAAAACCTACACCGGCAGGTGACCGAAACGGTCAACGCCGGCGCACGCTGTTTATTAGGGGGGGAGTTGCCTGTTGGTAAAGGGTATTTTTATCCGGTAACGCTACTGGCCGATGTCACCACCGATATGTGTGCGTTTCAGGAGGAGACCTTTGGCCCGATCATGGCGGTGGCACCTGTGACCGATTTAGAGCAGGCCATCGGTATCGCTAACGACACTGAGTACGGCTTAGGCGCCGCTCTTTGGATGGCGGATACGGACGCCGCACAGCAGGCTGCGGGGCGACTAAATGCCGGCCAAGTGGCTATTAATGGCATCGTAAAAACTGATCCACGTTTGCCCAGTGGCGGCATTAAGCGCTCGGGTTATGGTCGCGAACTCGGCCCGCACGGGATTCGTGAATTTGTTAATGCGAAACAGGTATGGATCGCCTAGAGACAAGCGGGCTTTTGTCCTTGTGATGTTGTGCTATCATGTGTTGTTTTTGACGCCAATGTCGCATTTTTCTACACGAGCCCCGTTTTATGATACAGCGCAAGTTATTTTTTGTATCAGCACTTTGTTTGCTGTTGCTGGTGGGGTTTCTCGCCACCAGTTTGGTCAGCTACTTTGTCGCTAAAGACTCGGTGGCAGCTCAGCTGCAAGAGCAAATGTTGCCCTTGACGAGTGATAATATTTATTCCGAAATTCAGCGAGACTTACTGCAGCCGTTACTGATCTCATCGCTGATGGCGCACGACACTTTTGTTACTGAGTGGGTCATTAGCGGCGAGCAGGAGCCAGCTAGAATCGCAGAGTATCTGACACGTATTCAAAATAAGTACGATACCATCACCGCTTTTTTTGTCTCTGAGAAAACCCGTAATTACTACCACCCTAGCGGAATTATTAAAAAAGTTGACTCGACGGACCCCGCTGACAGTTGGTACTTTCATGCGCGTCAGTTGACCGGCGAGCACGAGATTAATGTCGATCATGACACTGCTGATCCGACCCGGTTGAGTATTTTTGTTAATTACCGAGTACTGGATGAGCGCGGTGACTTAGTCGGCATCACGGGTGTTGGTTTGTCTGTTGCGTCGGTGATGGCATTAATCGAAGACTACCAGAAGCGCTATGGTCGGATAATTTATTTTGTTGACCGCAACGGTCAGCTCGCCTTACATGGCAGTGGCTTTAACAGTGCCATGTATTTAAAAGATAAAGTTGGCCAGGATCGACTTCTTACTCAAGTGCTCACCAGTCAGACTGCCTCGCTAACTTACAATAGGGAAGATGGTAATAAGGTTTACCTTAACAGTCGTTTAGTGCCGGAGTTTGACTGGTATTTGGTGGTGGAGCAGATCAACGACCCAGCTGCCCAGAGGATCGAGCGCGCTCTGGTGCTTAACATTTTAGTGTCACTCGCGATTACCGTGATTGTTGTACTGCTGGCACACTTAACTGTGCGAGGTTATCAGCGCCGGCTTGAAAAAATGGCCACCCAAGACAAGCTTACCGGAGCCGCTAATCGGCAAGCATTCGATTGGGTCTTTGCCCGCGCCGTTAAAAACACCCGACGCCGGAATACTCCGCTGGCTTTGGCGAGTATGGACTTGGATCACTTTAAAGAAATCAACGACAGCTATGGCCATCAGCGTGGTGACGAGGTGTTACGCACAGTGTCGGCGGTTATTGCTAGTTGTGTTCGTGATTCAGACACATTGTGCCGCTGGGGCGGCGAAGAGTTTTTACTGTTGTTGGAAAATTGTGATTTGGCGCAAGCAGAGGCGGCGGCCGAGGCTATTCGCGCCGCGGTCGAGGCTCACGAATTTCGCTTTGGTGACGATTCGATCCATATGACAATGAGCTTTGGTGTCACCGTATGTCATCCAGGCGAGCCTTTTAATGCAATACTTGATCGCGTCGATAGCGCCTTGTATCGCGCAAAAGACGAAGGTCGCAATCGGGTCTGCGTGCAAGCTTAGGCGTTGTTCGTCGACCAAGAAGCAATGCGTGTAACGGGTTACATTTTGCCGTTAAGCTGCTAAGCTTGCGGGAAATATCATTTTCCGGAGCAGTCATGGCGATTTCCCCTCGAGCTTTAATGCTTTTTGTTTTATTTATGTCTTTATTGTTGGTCGCTTTGCCGTCCCAGGCTTTGGATGAGTTTATTAGTCGCGACGGGCACCGCTTGATGGAGGGGGAGCAAGAGTTTCGCTTTGCCGGCATTCACGCCCCCGAGCTACACCGCATAGAAGATGATGCACGCGGCACTTGCGTTGCAGATCCACGTGGCTGGGGGCAGTACTTTCGTTGGCCTACCGCTGATGAACAAGAAAACTGGATTAAAGCGTTGGTAAAAAGTGGCCACCGTGCAATGCGTGTTTACGTATTGTCTGTGGCGACTCCGGCAGATGTTGAGTGTGGTCGAGAAACGCATATTTTGGCCCCGCTACAAGCCGGTGATATGCCGCGCTTAAATGAGGCCGCGATGGTGCATTATGATCGCATGATTGCACTGGCAGATCAGTATGGCCTGCGTTTGATTTTACCTTTTATTGATCACTGGAAATGGTGGGGTGGACGCGAGCAGCTGGCCGCTTTTTACGGTGAATCAGCCGACGATTTTTACGACACTAATAGTAAAACTTATGCGGCTTATCAAGCTATTATTCGTCAAGTTATCAATCGCACTAACACTCTGACTAATCGTCGTTACAAAGATGAAAAAGCCATTATGGCTTGGGAGACTGGCAACGAGTTAAAAGACTCCGGCGAGGCGTTTGTGACCCAGACAGCGGCGCTTATTAAAGAGCTCGATAGCAATCATTTGGTCATAGATGGGACTTATTTAAAAATTAATAAGTTTGCTCTTGATGATCCCAATGTGGATATTATTTCTAATCATTTTTACACCACAAATAACAATAATAACCCCGAGCAAATTTTGGCGGATTTGAAATCGATAGCGGGTAAAAAGGTTTACTTAATCGGTGAGTTTGGCCTGCGCGATGCCGCAGGGCTGAATGACATTATGCAGGCGGCGGTACACACCGAGTATCAAGGCGCGCGTGCTGCGGGTGCTTTTATTTGGGGCTTTCGCGGGCATCGTCATAACGGTGGCTTTTATTGGCATAAAGAGTATACCGGTCACTACAGTTACCATATTCCAGGTTTCTCTGAGGGCGCTGCGAACGAGGAGTTGCAAGTGGTGAATTTAGTGCGTAAAGCGCAAGCGCAAATGATTGGTTTAAATGCCGCACCGCCATTGCCCGCACCCGAGGCTCCTAAGTTGCGGGCCATTGCCGATCCACGCGTGCGAATAGACTTTATGGGCGCACCGCTGGGGCGTACTTATCGTATCGAGCGGGCTATTAATGCTGCCGGCCCTTGGCGGGTGATTGGTGACAATATCTCAGATGGCTTGCAAGAGTATCGACCCTATCAACAAGCGTTGTTTCGTGACCCCGATACCTTAGTGCCGGGCCAGATGTATTACTACCGAGTGATTGCCATTAACGAGAGCGGCGAGTCGGCGCCTTCTAATATGGTGCAGGTAGTGCTGCCGTAGCTTTGCCGGCGCTCTTGTTGCGACGCAAAAAATGGCTTAGGGTAACGTCTGATTTATTCAACCTAAGCCATTTATGATCAACTTCTTTTTAATCAGTCCAGTTTTAACTGCTCGTTGCCGGTTGGCATTGTTTTGGCCGCTGGGCAGCATTTTATTGCTGGCAGGTTTAGTGGGCTGCTCATCCGTGCCTTCTTACGGCAATACCCCGCAGTCACTCACGGTTCATATCTCGCCCAATAATAGTAAGCAATTTACCTATTTATTAGGGCGGGCGACCGAGCTGTCCGCACGTGCACTGGTGCAAGCGCCACGCTACGTTCCGGACCGGCGTGATTACGAAAAACTGCAGCGTCGTACGGCATACGTTGTGGCGGCAACAGGTTATTGCCGAGACGGATATATGGAGCTGGATTTTCGTCTTAATATGCAACAGCAATGGTTGCGTGGTGAGTGCAAAGAAAGTGCGACTGAGGTCGACATAAAAACCTTTGGTGATCAAACGCAGGTGCCATTAAATACACTGACTGAGTAGTTTTTCAGTATACTGGCGCGGTTTAGCCCCTTTAGATCGCGGAGATCGCCGATGAACCTGCCCAGCCTTTACCTCAAGCCACAAACTGATCGCCGTTTGCGTCGTGGTCATTTGTGGATCTACAGCAACGAAGTAGACGTTAACCGCAGTCCACTGAAAGCTTTCAGCCCCGGTCAACAGGTGCGGGTTGTGAATAACCGCGATGAATTACTAGGCGTGGCGCTGATTAATCCCGCCAGCCTTATTTGCGCTCGGCTTATCAGTCGCGATGAAGCCCAGCTTGACGCTAAGTTACTGCAGTCGCGAATTACTAATGCTCTTTTTCTGCGTGAACAAGCCTTTAGTCAGCCTTATTATCGTTTGATTTTTGGCGATAGTGATTTGCTGCCTGGCTTGGTGGTCGACCGGTTTGGTGATTACCTTGTCGTACAGATCGCCTCGGCGGGAATGGAGGCGGTGCGCGAGCTGGTGGTTGAACAGCTGGTGACGTTATTACAGCCCACAGGAGTGTTGCTTGCTAATGATCACAGCGCCCGCGAGCTGGAGGGCTTGACCCGTTATACCGAGGTGGCTTACGGCGAGGTGCCCGACGAGGTCGAGCTGATCGAGAACGATACACGATTTGTCGCGCCGATCGCCTCGGGACAAAAAACGGGCTGGTTTTACGATCACCGAATGGGTCGGGCACAGCTGCGCCAGTGGGTCAACGGCAAGCGCGTGTTAGATGTTTTTTCCTACATTGGCGGCTGGGGTATTCAGGCGGCAACCGCGGGTGCCGAGCGGGTGGTATGTGTCGATGCGTCGGCCCGTGCGATTGCCGGAGTGGTGGCTAATGCCGAGTTAAATGGCGTGCAGGATCGTGTTAGTGGGCGGCAGGGCAAAGCGATCGAAGTGATGAAAGCGCTGTTGGCCGAGGGCGAAAAATTTGATGTAGTCGTACTCGACCCGCCGGCGTTTATTAAGCGTCGTAAAGATCAAAAAGCGGGTGAGGCGGCGTACCGACATATTAATGAGCTGGGGTTAAAGTTGTTGGCAGAGGGCGGCTTGCTAGTGTCAGCCTCTTGCTCGATGCATTTGGCCGCCGAGACGTTAACTGACATCGTCCGGGCCAGTGCTCAAAAAGCCGGACGCGATGCGCGCTTGGTTCATTTTAGCGGGCAGGGACCAGATCACCCAGTACACCCCGCGATTATCGAAACAAATTACTTAAAAGCCGTGTTTACCCGAGTATTTAATCGCGATCATTAAGGGCTTGGGCTAATGCTGATACCGCTTGCCGCGCGGCGGCATCGTTGCTCGGCTCGGTGCTGAGTGCGGTGCGCAGAGCTGCCGCAGCGCTTAGCCATTGAGTCTTTTGCTGTTTTGTCAGAATGGGCAGCAAGTCTTCGGCTTCGATAATAAAGTGGTTTAGCCCTTGCTGGCGCCACCTTACGCTGCAACCGTTTGCGGCAAACTCACAGTGTTGCGTTGCCTGCGGTGAGCTTAGAGATGCTAATTCATGGCTGAGCATTTGCTGCCACAATTGCAATCGCTCGGCTGGTGTTAAGGCAAAATAGGGTGCGGCGATGGGCGATTGCGGATCGATCCATTGGCGTGTTAACGCGGCGCTGTCATCGCACAAGAGTGTGCTGGCAACAGTAAGGTAGTCACGCCGCCGATTGTGCGGGTCAAGCAATGTTGCTGTGCCCGCAGTTGCCTGGACAAAATCTGCGGCGCGGCGCTGTCCGGTTTCACCAAACAATATAAATTCTAACGGGTGTAAGCCTAGGCTGGCCTCGTTGGCGGCGGTTAAGCCGTGTTGCTGGCGCAAATGGGTGTGGTTGATGTCGAGGCTAATGTCATTGATCAGACCGCTGTGGGGATAGCCCGTGACGCTGTCTAGGTAGCCGGCGGCAATGGGCTGTTGGTCGATACTGCTGAGCGCCTGTGCCAGCGGCGTAAATAACCCGGGGTTATGCGTTGCAAGGGCCATGGGTATCGCCAGTTGACGCAACTGGCCGTGGGTTTGACGCCACTGGTGTTGAGCGGCCTGCAGGTGAGAGTCATCGGGGGTTAGCAGCAGTTGTGCTACCGTTGTCTGTAATGTTTCGCAGCTGGCAGTAAATTGCTGCAATTGCCGGCCGGTATCATCCCACAGCTGCACGCTCTTGCGTTGAATAGCAGTTTGGTCGGCTCCGGCGGTGCTTGTTGTGCTATTGGCCGTTGGTAATTGGGTTGATGGCTGGGGCGGCGCCGTATTGCGCTCGCAGCTGGTCAGCAGAGTTAAGGCAAAAACCCCCCAAATAATTTTCATGATGGTTAGTGTAAATCCATAATCGGCCAATGACGCTCGCGGGCAATGGCGGCTAAGCGCTCGTCAGGGTTGACGGCAACCGGGTGTGATACCTGTTCGAGTAATGGTAAATCGTTAATAGAATCGCTGTAAAAATAGCTGTCTTCTAGGTTTTTATTGTGTTGCTTAAGCCACACGTTGAGGTTGGTAACTTTACCGGCGCCAAAGCATGGCGTACCTAGGTAGCGGCCGGTGTAGCGGCCGTTTTTAAGTTCGGGGTCGGTGGCTAGGATTTCATCGACTCCGAGGCGTTTGGCTATTGGGCGGGTAATAAAACCGTTGGTGGCGGTGATAATGAGTAAGTAATCACCTCGTTCACGATGCTTTGCTAGCAGTTGTTGCGCTTTTGGTAGCATAATCGGCTCTATGCATTCGCGCATAAAGTCTTGCTGCCATTGGGCCAGCTCGGTAGGGCTGTGCTGGGTTAAAGGCTCTAGAGCAAACCGCAAATAGGCATCAATATCAAGGCAGGCGCGCTGGTAATCTTGATAAAACTGATCGTTTTGGCGGCGATACTGCTGTTCGTCCACCAGTTTACGCGCCAGTAAAAATTCGCCCCAGCTATGGTCGCTGTCACCGTTAATCAGGGTGTTGTCTAGGTCAAAAATGGCCAGTGCCACATGATTTCCTTAAATTCTGTGTGATAAGCGCGCTAGCATAGCGCCGGCGGCATTAGCTCTCAAGCCTTGCGAGTTATTGACTTGGTGTTCGCGCCCGGGTTGTGTAACCTCAATTGCTGCAGCAGGCCTTTTTGTGGAACAATACAAGAGTTTCACCGCCACGTAATAAAAAGACGGACACAACGGGAATTTAATGTGATAGACGCCGATGGCTTTCGCCCCAATGTTGGGATTATTTTAAGCAACGATCAGGGGCAGGTTCTCTGGGCGCGGCGCGTGGGCGGCCAAGATGCTTGGCAGTTTCCTCAAGGTGGTATCCACCAGGATGAAACCCCAGAGCAGGCGCTGTTTCGAGAACTGGGAGAAGAGGTGGGACTCACCGAGGCCGATGTCGAGGTGCTCGCTTGCACCCGAGGCTGGCTGCGTTACCGCTTGCCACACCGCTTAATTCGCCAAAATACGCAGCCGTTGTGTATTGGTCAAAAGCAAAAGTGGTTTTTATTAAAAATTAAAGCGGGTGATGCCCGTATCTGCTTAGAAAATGGCGGTCGTGCCGAGTTTGATGACTGGCGCTGGGTAAGTTATTGGTACCCGCTGGGCGAAGTAGTTGCGTTTAAGCGCGACGTCTATCGTCGAGCCTTAAAAGAATTGTCGCCAGTGCTCTGTCAGCTTGAGCGTACCGCTGCCGGCTGAGTGCAGTTTAAATGAGTGATTAAGAACTGAGAAATTAATGGAATCCATGCTCAACTCATTGCGTAGTATTGTTCAGGAGGTGAATGCCGCTCGCGATTTGCCCAAAGCGCTGGCGATTATCGTCACGCGTGTCAAACGAGCTATGCAAACCCAGGTGTGCTCGGTGTATTTACGCGGCCCGAGCAACGACTATGTGTTAATGGCCACTGACGGTCTGCAGCAACAAGCGGTAGGGCGGGTGCGGATGATGCTCGGCCAGGGCTTGGTGGGGCGAGTGGCAACGCGCGAAGAGCCGGTTAATTTAGAAGATGCCGAAGCTCACCCTGCTTATCAATACTTTCCAGAGACGGGTGAAGAGCACTTTAGCTCGTTTTTGGGTGTGCCTATTATTCATCATCGCCAGGTGCTGGGGGTGTTGGTCGTACAGCAATCCGAACGTCGCCGTTTTGACGAAGGCGATGAGGCCTTCTTGGTGACTATGTCGGCTCAGTTGGCCGGTGTTATTGCCCATGCCGAGGCGACTGGCACTATGGTGGCCGTGGGTGCTGCGGCCGCACAGACACGCTTTGTCGGTGTCTCGGGCGCGCCTGGCATCGCTATTGGCGAGTCGGTGGTAGTGGCTCCGCTGGCCGATTTAAAAGGCGTGCCATACCAGCGATGCGAGGATATTGATGCAGAGCTGGCATTCTTTAAGCGCTGCCTCAATGCTGTGCGGGACGATATTAAAGCGCTGGGAGAGCAGTTGGAGGGGCGCTTGAATCGCGAAGAGCGAGCGCTGTTTGATGCTTACTTGGCGATGCTCGATGATGCTGCTCTGGGCGGCGAGGTGACCAACAGGATTCGCGAGGGCACCTGTGCCCCCTATGCCTGGAGTGAGGTGATCCTCGAGCACGAAAATAATTTTGCCGATATGGATGACGCGTATCTACGCGAACGCGCCACCGATGTACGCGATCTCGGGCGTCGAGTGCTGGCTTACCTGCAAGAGTCCAATCAAAGCTGTAAAATCTACCCTGAAAACACTATTTTAATTGGCGATGAGCTAACCGCTTCAATGTTGGGCGAAGTGCCCGAGAGTAAATTGGCGGGTTTGGTGTCGGTGCAGGGCTCGGGTAACTCGCACGTCGCTATTTTGGCTCGCGCCATGGGGATTCCTACAGTGATGGGGGCGATTGATTTGCCCTATACCCGAATGGATGGTCGGCCGGTTATTGTCGACGGTTACAAGGGAGTGGTCTACAGCGATCCGGGCAAGCAATTACGTAAACATTACCAAGCTATCGCCAAAGAAGAGCTAGAGCTGGTAAAGGGGCTGGAGGCGCTTAAAGATCTTCCTTGTGAGACATTAGATCACTACCGTTTACCTCTGTGGGTAAACACCGGTTTGATGGCCGATGTGGTGCGTTCGCTCGAGCGTGGTGCCGAAGGCGTGGGCCTGTATCGGACTGAGGTGCCGTTTTTGTTGCGTGATCGTTTTCCTTCGGAAGAAGAGCAGCGAGTTATTTACCGTGAACAATTAGAGGCTTTTGCACCTCACACAGTTACCATGCGTACCTTGGATATTGGCGGCGACAAAGCCTTGCCGTATTTCCCCATCCAGGAAGACAATCCGTTCTTGGGGTGGCGCGGCATCCGGGTAACCCTTGATCATCCCGAAATCTTTCTTGCCCAAATTCGGGCAATGATAAAGGCGAGTAGCGGACTGGATAACTTGCGCATTTTGCTGCCCATGATTTCTAGTGTGTCGGAGCTGGAGCAATCTAAGGCGCTTATTTATCGCGCTTACAATGAATTGCTAGAAGAGGGCTATGAGGTTAATTTGCCGCCGCTTGGGGTGATGATTGAGGTGCCCGCAGCGGTTTATCAGGCTCGCGAATTGGCCGCAAGGGTGGACTTTTTGTCGGTCGGCAGTAACGATTTAACCCAGTACTTGCTGGCGGTCGATCGCAATAACGCCCGAGTTGCCGATCAGTATCAAGCCTTTCACCCGGCCGTGCTTCGCGCCTTGCAGCAGGTGGTAAGCGACGGCCACACTCAAGGTGTTAGCGTGGGTATTTGTGGCGAGTTGGCGGGCGATCCTGGCGCGGCGATTTTGCTTATGGCGATGGGCTACGATGTACTGTCAATGAACGCCACTAACCTGCCTAAAGTTAAGTCGGTGATTCGCGCCATCAATCTGGCTCAAGCTGAGGCGTTATTAGAGGATGTTATGCACTTGGTCGAGGCCGAGCAGGTGCGCGCGCGAATCGACCAAATGTTGCAAGATATCGGTGTTAACCGTGTGGTGCGACCGCTAGAGCTTGACGCCTAGCGGTTTGGTTTGGATGTTTTATCGGATTTTTTAAATTGCGCGCTTAAGCGGTGTCGTGGTTTTAACTGACTCATTTGCGGTGTTATGATTGCCGCTCTTTTTATTGCTGGCGCTGTTTTATGCTCACCCATCCCAATATCGATCCCATCGCTGTATCTATTGGTCCTCTGGATGTTCACTGGTATGGCCTTATGTACCTGCTGGCGTTTGCATCGGCTTGGTACATTGCAATGCGTCGCGCCAAGTTGCCGGGTTCTCCAGTAACGCCTGCACAGGTCGAAAACCTCATCACCTACGGCGCGTTTGGTGTCGTGCTGGGGGGGCGTGTTGGCTATGTCGTGTTTTACAATTTTGATGCCTGGATGCGCGATCCGCTTTGGTTGTTCCGTATATGGGAAGGCGGTATGTCGTTTCATGGCGGGCTTATCGGCGTAACACTGGCCATGCTGTTTTATGCTCACCGTATTCATATCCCTTTTTTGCGTCTGACAGATTTCGTCGCGCCTATTGTGCCGTTAGGGCTTGGCTTTGGTCGGCTGGGCAACTTTATCGGCCAAGAGTTGTGGGGGCGCCCTACCGATTTGCCTTGGGCGATGGTGTTTCCCAAAGATCCCGAGTTGCTGCCGCGCCATCCATCGCAGTTATACCAGTTGGTTCTTGAGGGGCTGCTGCTGTTTGTTTTAGTGTATTGGATTTCACGTAAGCCACGCCCCACGGCGGCGGTAAGTGGTGTGTTTTTAATTGGCTATGCTTGCTTTCGCAGTTTGGCCGAGTTTGCCCGTGAGCCGGATCAGCACATTCAGTTTGATTTGCTCGGCTGGGTTACTCGTGGCCAGTTGCTGTGCTTACCTATGGCTATCTTGGGTGTCGGTTTGTTAATTTACGCCTACAAGTTTAGCGGCCGCACTAAACCACAAGCCGTCACTAAGGATGTCTCGTGAAACAATATTTAAATTTGATGCGCGATGTGGTCGACTCCGGCACAGATCGCGGCGATCGCACCGGCACTGGCACCCGCTCGGTGTTTGGTCGTCAGTTACGTTTTGATTTAAGCCAAGGGTTTCCGTTGGTCACCACCAAGGCAGTGCATTTAAAAAGCATTATTGTCGAGCTGCTGTGGTTTTTGCAGGGCCGAACCGATGTTACCTGGCTGCAAGAGCGTGGCTGTAATATTTGGAACGAGTGGGCCAGCGATGCGGGGGACCTGGGTCCCGTGTATGGTAAGCAATGGCGCAGCTGGGCCTGCCCCGACGGCAGCACAATTGACCAAATCAGTGATGTTATAGAGCAAATTAAAACTAAGCCCAGCTCGCGTCGCTTAATTGTCAGCGCTTGGAATCCGGCCGACCTTCCCGACGAATCGATGGCGCCGCAAGCCAATGTGGCAGCGGGTCGAATGGCGTTGGCGGCCTGCCATACGCTGTTTCAGTTTTATGTCGCCGATGGCAAGTTGTCGTGCCAGCTGTACCAGCGCAGTGCCGATTTGTTTTTGGGGGTGCCGTTTAATATTGCCAGCTATGCGCTATTAACTCATATGATCGCCCAGCAGTGTGATCTAGAGGTGGGCGATTTTGTGCATACCTTTGGTGATTGCCATCTGTATCATAACCATCTGACCGATGACATTGTTTATCAGCAGTTGGCGCGCACGCCTAAAGCTTTGCCGCGCTTGGTTATTGCGCGCCGGCCGGCATCGGTATTTGATTATCAGCTAGAAGATTTTAGCTTTGAGGGCTATAACCCCGATCCGCGGATCAGGGCTCCTATTGCCGTTTAATTGCGGGCATATAAAAAGCCGAGAATATTATGAAGGTAGCAATGATTGTCGCCTGCGGGCAGGACAATGCGATTGGTAAAGGCAATGCAATGCCTTGGCACTTGCCGGCCGATTTACAATACTTTAAGTGCGTGACCTTAGGTAAGCCTATTATGATGGGCCGCAAAACTTACGAGTCAATTGGTCGGCCGCTACCGGGCCGGTTAAATATCGTTATTAGTCGTGATCGAGAGTGGCCCGCCCCCGAGGGTGTGCGGTGTGTTGCCAGTGTGCCAGAGGCAATTGCGCTGGCACGAGCTGAGGCCGAAGGTGACGAGGTGGTAATTATTGGTGGCGAGCAGATATATCGTGCCGCCCTGCCTTACGTCGATCGAATTTACAAAACGGAAATAGCGGTAACAGTGGAAGGGGCGGATGCATTTTTCCCTGAGCTGTCGAGCGAGATTTGGCGGGAAGTATCTCGCCAAGAGGGTGATGCAGAGGCTCCGCTGCGTCATCAGTTTTTGATACTGGAGTCGTGCAGAGTCGCCGAGTCTTAATAATTAAACCGTATAAGGCAGGCCGATTTAGCAACAATGTGCAGGTTAATGATTGACCAAGTGTTACTCGTGTTCGGGTGTGACGCCAAAAAGTGTTACCTTTCTGATACCGATGTACACATGCGCAATACCATTTGGATAAAGCATTGAATGTAGAGGAACCCTCTTATTACAATGCTGCGTTCTTAAGCAGCCTCGAAAGAGGTATTCGTGGATTATGTGTCTGTGGCAGAATTCTGTCGCATATAACCTGATTGCAAGCACCCGAGTTGGGGGAATTATGAAAAAACAGCGATTGAAAGCCGTGGCTCTGACCACTGTGCTTTCTGCCAGCGCACTAGTAGGTAGTGTGGCTTTGGCAGATCAAACCCTGGACGAAATTCTTCAGGTAAGTCAGGCCAAAACTACTTTGGCGCGAGACTCTCAAAAACGTATTGACCGTTTATCTCAGGAGACTGAGGATCTGCTAGTGCAATTTAAGCAGGTTAATAAGCAGGTCGAAGATATGCGCGTTTACAACAGTCAGCTTGAAAAGCAAATCGCTGCTCAGTTGGCCGTAATCAAAGATCTGGACGAATCCATCGAAAACGTTACCGTTATCGAACGTCGCATCCAGCCGTTGGTTATGCGTATGCTCGACGGGCTGGAACAGTTCGTGAAGTTAGACAAGCCATTTAAAATAGATGATCGTCTGGCTCGTATCGAGATGCTGCGTAACAACCAAGATCGCGCCGATATCTCAGTTGCTGAAAAATTCCGTCAAGTGTTGGAAGCCTACAAAATCGAGAGCGATTACGGTCGTTTCATCGAGGCGTACCGCGACACATTAGAAGTGGGTGGACAAGAGCGCGAAGTTAACATTCTGCGTATCGGCCGCGTTTCTCTGATGTACCAAACAACCGACACCGAATCTTCAGGTGCCTGGGATCCTACTCAGGGTGCATGGGTTGAGTTAGATGACTCATACCGCAGCACTATCCTGAAAGGCTTGCGCATTGCGCGTAACGAAGCCTCTAAAGACATTATGTTTGTACCTGTCCAAGCGCCGGAGGCAGCAAAATGAAAATGAAGTTTGCAAAACGCTGTCTGGTAGTTGTGGCTGCCGGCTTACTGAGCACCAGTGCTGTAATGGCACAAGAAAGCGACAAGGCTGCAAGCCTTGATGAGCTGTTAAACATGGTAAAAGACTCACGCATCTCTGAAACTGCAGAGCATCGTAAGCGTGAGCAACAATTTACCCGCCAAAAAGGCAATCAGGCGAGCTTGTTAAAGCAGTCCCAAGATACTTTGGCTGCTGAAGAGCGTCGTTCTGAGCGTTTAGAAGATACCCATGCCAAGCAAGAGCTTGATGTGGATGCCAAGCGTCAGCAGTTTAATGAGCGTCTCGGTTCACTGCGTGAACTGTTCGGTCATTTAACTTCTACTGCCGGTGACTTACGTTCAACCTTGAACACCTCTCTAATCTCGGCGCAGTATCCAAACCGCGGTGAGTTCTTGGTAGAGCTGATCGATAAAATGAACTCAAGCACTCGCTTGCCTAGCCTCGATGAAATCGAGCGTCTGTGGTACGAGCAGCAGCGTCAAATGGTTGAGAGCGGTCGCGTTGTTACCTTTACCGGTACTGTGATCAAGCCTAATGGCGAAAATGCTGAGCAACAAGTTGTGCGTATCGGTTCTTACAACTTAGTGTCTGAAGGCAAATACTTAAACTACGTGCAAGACGGTTACAAAATGGAAGAGCTGATTCGTCAGCCTGACAGTAACTACTTGAACTCGGCGTCTGAGTTGCAATCGGCCACCTCTGGTTTGGTTGGTGTTGGTCTTGACCCCACCGGTCCCGCTGGCGGCACTTTGCTAGGTGCGCTGATTAACAGCCCAACCTGGAAAGAGCGCTTGTTGACTCAAGGTGGTGTGGTTGGTTATGCCATTATGGCTGTGGGTGCACTGGGTCTGTTGATTGGTCTGTGGCGCATCGTTTACCTGTTTACTGTAAGCGCGAAGGTTAGCAGTCAGTTGAAGTCTAAGAAGGCCAATACTAACAACCCTCTGGGTCGTGTATTGAAAGCGGCTGAAGAAAATTCAAGCGCCGATACCGAAACTTTGGAGCTAAAACTCGAAGAAGCGGTATTGAAAGAGCGTCCGGCTATCGAAAGTGGCTTGGCGATTCTAAAAATTATCGCCGCTGTTGCACCGCTGATGGGTCTGTTGGGTACCGTTACCGGTATGATCTTGACCTTCCAAGCGATTACAATTTTCGGTGCAGGTGATCCGAAAAACATGGCAGGCGGTATCTCCTCTGCATTGATCACAACGGTTTGGGGTCTGTTAGTAGCGATTCCTGTGGTATTGATCCACACCGTGGTTAATGGCCGAGCCAAGCGTGTTATTCATGTTCTTGAAGAACAGTCGGCTGGTATCATCGCCGAAAACGCAGAACGCAAGTAGGAGATAGAAGCATGCTGGCATTAATGGAAGCTATCGCAGCCATTAGAGCCTTTTTGGATCAGGGCGGTATGGTATTGTTATTCATTGCCGCCCTTACCTTTGTCATGTGGACCCTGATTTTTGAGCGGGTGTGGTATTTCAAAGGCGGTCTAAAAGGTGATCTTCAACAGTCTTTGGATATGTGGGAAGCGCGCAGTGAGCGCAAATCTTGGAACGCCCGCCAGATCCGTACGGCACTGATTTCTAAGATTGAGCAGAAGGTGAATACCAATATGGACATGATCGCCACTATGGTGAGCTTATGTCCTCTGCTTGGTCTACTGGGTACGGTTACCGGTATGATTGAAGTGTTTAACGTTCTCGCGATGACCGGTGGTGGTGATGCCAAGGAAATGGCAGGCGGTGTATCTAAAGCGACAATCCCGACAATGGCGGGCATGGTTGCTGCGCTGTCTGGCTTGTTTGCCAACACCTACCTCAATCGTATTGCCGAGCGTGAAAATCAGTTGTTTGCCGATCACCTGACAATGGATCACTAAGGCTGGCACGTCGTATCAACCAGTAATAAGAGATTTGTCATGAGCAGGAAAAACGAATCTGAAGACGATCAGACCGGGGCGATCGATTTAACCCCTATGCTCGATGTGGTTTTCATCATGTTGATCTTCTTCATTGTGACTGCCACATTTATTAAAGAGGCCGGGGTCGAAGTGACTCGTCCTGAAGCAACCATGGCTGACGAAAAGAAAAACGCCAGTATCCTGATTGCTATCACAGACGAGGATGAAATCTGGATTGATAAAAACCAGATCGATCCCCGTGGGGTGCGAGCGCAAATAGAGCGCTTGCTTGCCGACAACCCAAGAGGCTCCGTTGTTATTCAGGCTGATGCTGAATCTAGCGTTGAACTGCTAGCCGAAGTTGCCGATACTGCTCGTCAGTTGAATGTGAGTAACGTCGCTGTCTCTACAGCTAAGAAATAGGCCGCTATGAATCTTGTAAGAGTAATTATTGCTGCCGTTTTGGCGGTGGTCGTGACCCTCGGCCTTCTTTTTCTGATGCACTCACTGATCAACTCTGATCTGAAGGCTGATGAGCAAGAAGAGCAGGTACGTATCGAAGATATTCGCATGCCGGATACCGAGATCGAAGTCCGTTACGAGACGGCTAAGCCTGATAAGCCTGAAACGCCTGAAACTCCGCCGCCGGATATTCCAGAGCCTGATTTCGATACGCCTGATATTAACCCTGAAGGGTTAAATATGACGGCACCGACGTTAAGCTCTGATATCAATATTAGTGCCGGTGGCATTGGTGGTGATGGTGAATATCTGCCTATCGTTAAAGTGGCGCCTCAGTACCCGCGTCGTGCGGCGCAACGTGGTATCGAAGGTTTTGTGACAGTAGAGTTTACGGTAACCATTAATGGTTCTACCAAAGATGTAGTTGTTATCGAAGGTATCGATAAAGCCGGTAAGGAAACCAGCATCTTTGACCGTGCAGCCATTAAAGCAGCCGAGAAGTTCAAGTATAAGCCACGAGTTGTTGACGGTACGCCTATGGAAGTAGTGGGTGTTCGTAACCGCTTTGTCTTTGAGCTTGCGCAATAAGGGTGATGAAAATGAAGAATGTAAAATCGATAATTTCAGGCACCTTTAAAAAGTCATTATTAGCATCGGCGCTGCTTGCAGCGCCAGCACTTACTGGCTTTGCTGCGTATCAACTGGTGCCCGAGCAATCGCTATTTGTTGCCGGTAGTGTACAGGCTCAAAGTTCAGAAATTATGCGTCCGGCGGAGGAAAAGCTGAGTCCGCGTCGCTTGCCTGGTTTGTCGCAGAACTTCATTAAAGATCTGCAAGAGGTCAGCGAAGCGTTAGACCCGACAGAAGAAGCTATTGCCGAGGGTGCTAAGTCTGACCCGCGTAAAGCGTTGCAGATCGTAAACGAAATGGCCAAAGATATGGGTGATTACAACCCGTATGAAAAGGTTATGGTTTACACCTACTTTGGTTCTATTTATTACAATCTCGAAAATACCGAAAAAACAATCGAAAGTTTTGAGAACGTAGTAAAGCAAACTCCGAACCTTCCAGTGGGTACTGAAGCTCAGTATCTGTATACCTTGGCGCAGCTGTATAGCCAAGAAGATCAGCCGAAAAAAGCACTAGATTATCTAAAGCGTTGGAGCAAGATGGTAACCAACATCTCGGCCGATCAGTATGCTGTGATCGCTCAGGTGTTTTATGCCAACGAAAATTCAGATGCGGCACTGGCAAACATGCTGGAAGCTATTCGTCAGTATGAAGACGCAGGCAAAATCCCTAAAGAAGAGTGGTTAGGCTTCGCTCGCGCAGTTTATTACACGCGTGAAGACTATCCGGCTACTTTGAAAGTGGTCGAGCAGTTGGTGCGTCAATACCCTAAGATGAGTTACTGGCGTCAGCTGGTGGGCTTGTATTACGAGTTGGGTCGTACTGATGACTACTATCGTGCGTTAGACTCTATGTACGTAATGGGTGGTTTAAATAAAGATGGTCAGTTGCGTACTCTAGCTGGCGGTTTTATTGATCAGGATGCGCCTTACAAGGCGGCTAAAGTTTTAGATAAAGGCATCAATGTAGATAAAATTATTGAGCCTACGTCTAAAAACTTAGAGTTGCTGGCTAACTCTTGGCGTTTAGCGCAAGAGACGGACAAAGCTTTGGTCGAAATGAAACGAGCAGCCGCTAAAGCTGAAGATGGCGACTTGTATTTTAATTTGGCGCGTTTGTTGTTTTCGTTAGATCAATTTAACGAAGCTGTTGCCGCTGGTAAAAATGCTCTGAAAAAAGGCGGTTTAAGTCGCCCAGATTCAGTTCATTTGACCATTGGTCAAGCAGAGCTATCGCGTAATAACTTTGACGCTGCTGTAGCTTCTTTTAAGCAAGCTGCAAAAGATGATCGCAGTCGTAAGTTTGCCACTCAGTGGACAAAATACGCTGAAAGCGAGAAAAAACGTCAAGAAGCATTGAAAGACGGCTAAGTAATTAGTTGTTGATCAGCACAAAAAAACCGGCTTATGCCGGTTTTTTTGTGCTTGGTGTTTGAGTGGCATAACCGCTTTAGTTAAATCAAGACATATCTAATAAGGTTTGTTATTTGATACAAAAAAAGCCTGTGACACAAATGAATGGCACAGGCTTTTTAGATTGCTTTGGCTGCCGGTGTTTAATCGAGCAGGCTTAAATCTCGTACAGCGCCTTTATCGGCGCTGGTGACCAGCATGGCATAAGCCTTAAGCGATGCGCTTACTTTACGCGGGCGCGGTTGCTCAGGCTTCCAGGGTTTTTCCCGTTGCTCCATGCGTTCGCGGCGTTCATTTAGCTCTTGGGCGCTGATTTGTACATTGATGGTCCGCGCAGGAATATCGATACGAATAATGTCGCCATGTTCGACCAAACCAATAGCACCGCCAGCAGCGGCTTCGGGTGAGGCGTGGCCGATGGACAAGCCAGAGGTGCCGCCAGAAAAGCGCCCATCTGTTAGCAGGGCACACGCTTTACCTAAACCTTTTGATTTAAGGTAGCTGGTTGGGTAGAGCATTTCTTGCATGCCCGGTCCGCCGCGAGGGCCTTCGTAGCGAATAATCACCACTTCGCCAGCTAATACTTTATCGTTTAGTACATGTTCGACTGCTTGCTCTTGGCTTTCCACTACGTGCGCAGGGCCTTCAAACACCAAGATAGAGTCATCTACGCCTGCAGTTTTTACCACGCAGCCATCTTCGGCAATGTTACCGTATAGAACGGCTAAACCGCCTTCGGTGGAGAATGCGTGTTCGAGTGAGCGAATACAGCCAGTGGCGCGGTCGCCGTCAAGGCTGGGCCAGCGCGCCGCTTGCGAGAATGCAACTTGAGTGGGTATACCGCCGGGGCCGGCTTTAAAAAACTCGACTACCTCAGCAGATGGGTTACGCATAATATCCCATTCATCCAACGCTTCTTTTAAGGTGTCGCCGTAAACGGTTGGTACGCTGGTATCCAGTACGCCAGCGCGATCCAGCTCACCTAAGATGGCCATTACACCGCCGGCGCGGTGAACATCTTCGACATGATATTGCGGGCTGTTGGGCGCGACTTTACACAGCTGGGGTACTTCGCGCGATATACGATCGATATCGCTCATACTAAAATCTAACTCGGCTTCTTGCGCTGCAGCTAACAAGTGCAAAATAGTATTGGTGGAGCCGCCCATGGCGATGTCTAGCGCCATGGCATTGGCAAAAGCGGCCTTCGAGGCAATTGCGCGAGGCAGCAAGTGTTTCTCGTTACCTTCGTAGTAACGTTTGGCTAATTCGACAATCCGATGTCCGGCATTTTTAAACAGTTTTTCACGGTCGGCATGGGTCGCGACGATGGTGCCGTTACCGGGTAGAGACAAACCCAGTGCTTCAGTTAAGCAGTTCATCGAATTCGCGGTAAACATACCCGAACAAGAGCCACAGGTAGGGCAGGCGCTACGCTCAACTTCGGTGAGAGTCTCATCGTCGACGCTGTCGTCAGCGGCCATCACCATGGCATCGATCAAGTCGAGGCCATGATCGAGCAATTTTGTTTTGCCGGCCTCCATAGGGCCGCCCGAGACAAAAATAACGGGCACGTTAAGGCGCATGGCGGCCATTAACATTCCTGGAGTGATTTTGTCGCAGTTAGAGATGCAGACGATTGCGTCGGCACAGTGGGCGTTAACCATGTACTCGACGGAGTCGGCAATAATATCGCGTGAAGGCAGCGAATAAAGCATACCGTCATGGCCCATGGCAATGCCGTCATCCACCGCGATGGTGTTGAATTCTTTGGCTACACCGCCGGCTTTTTCAACTTCGCGAGCAACCAGTTGACCCATGTCTTTTAAGTGCACATGACCTGGCACAAATTGCGTAAACGAGTTGGCGATGGCAATTATCGGCTTTTGAAAGTCATCGTCTTTCATACCGGTGGCGCGCCACAAGGCGCGGGCGCCGGCCATGTTACGGCCGGCGGTGGTGGTTCTGGAGCGATAGGTTGGCATAAATACCCCGTTGGCACTATCAAATAAAACATTCAGCACAAAAGCTAAACGTCGGAAAATTTTAACCGCCGATAATATCAGATCGGCGCGGCAAGGTCAGGCGGCGTAGCTGGACACTGGTGGGTGGGTTTAGCGAATATCTTTAATAAATACCTTAGAGCCGCGTTGGTAGTTGTACAGCGACTGGCGCTCTAATGGTAAATCGCTGATGGCGCCGGGAACAAAGCCGTGCTCTAAAAACCAATGAGCAGTCTGGGTAGTGAGTACAAATAACGTGTTGATACCGGTATCTTGAGCGCGCCGCTCCAGTTGTTCTAACAGCTGGCTGGCGCGCCCGCCTTTACGGTATTCAGGGTGTGTGGCAACACATGCTAACTCTGCTACTTGGCCGTACGGGTAGACGGCGGCGCAGGCGATAATGGTGCCGTCTTTCTCCAATACATTAAATTTTGAAATCTCGGTTTCGAGTAGTTCGCGGGAGCGACGAACCAGTATGCCCTCTGACTCTAGCGGCTCTATTAGGCTTAAAATTCCACCCACATCGTCGATCGTGGCGCCGCGTAATTGCTCGTAGTGGCCAGAGTAAACCATCGTCCCTTGGCCGTCGCGAGTGAACAATTCGGCCAGTAGGGCGCCGTCTGTGGTGTAGTTAATTAGCTGGGCACGTTGTACGCCTTGTAAGCAGCTGAGGTAGGCGCTTTCTAGGGCGAGCTGTGCCAGCTCACTGGCTTGGTCGATATTCTCATTTAAATGCTGTTTGCATTGAGCGAGGGTAAATTGCCGTACCAGCCGGCCCGAGGCATCGGTTACGCCGTCGGTGTCACAATAGGCCAAGAGTTTGTCGGCTTTAAGCGCGATGGCCGTTTGAGTGGCAACATCGGCGTACGTGAGGTTAAACACCTCGCCGGTGGCGGAGTATCCCAGTGGAGATAGAAGCACCATCGCGCCAGCATCTAGGGCGCGGGTGAGTTGGGTGGCATTAATGCGGCGCACTTTGCCTGTGTGCTGTAAATCGACACCATCGATGACCCCATGAGGCATGGCTGCGACATAGTTGCCGCTGGCCACCTCGATGCGTGCGCCGTGCATGGGCGAGTTGGGCAACCCGGTAGACAGCGCCGCCTCTAAGGTGATGCGTGCTTCCCCAATAGCCTGTACGACTCCTTGCAGTGATTCGCTGTCAGTGATGCGTAAGTTGCCATGAAACACCGGTGTACGTTGATCGGTATGTAAGCGCAAATCGATTTGCGGGCGTGCGCCATGCACCAGTACCAGCTTGACTCCTAAGCTTGCCAGTAGCGCCAAGTCGTGAATGATATGGCTAAAGTTGGTGTGCGTGAGTGCTTCTCCGGGCAGCATAACCACAAAGGTTTTACCGCGGTGGGCATTAATATAGGGCGATGAATGGCGAAACCATTTTGCGTAATCTTGGATATTGCTCACACTCATGCTTGGCCCTTGTGGTGTGGAGGCGCAGATGTTTGGCGCTGACAAAAATGATGAATAAGCGATTTTAATACCTTAATTGCCGGTGCCAGTTGGTCGATAGCGATAAACTCATCGGGTTGGTGAGCTTGATCAATGGAGCCAGGCCCCATGACAACCGCTTGCATGTCTAGCTGCCGATAAAAAGGAGCCTCGGTGGCAAAGCCGACGGCCTCCGCCGTGACTCCCGTTAGCATTTCACAGGCGCGAATAAGATCGCTGTCGCGTGGTTGCAGTAACGGGTCAACACCTTCAAATAGGGTCGAAAAAACAATATCAATCTGACGCCGCTCGGCAATTGGCGCAAGCCTGTGATTAATCTCGGCGCGCAGCTCATCGTTGTGCATGCCGGGCACAGAGCGTAAATCAAAGTGTAGCTCGCACTCGCCGCAAATACGATTGGCGCCATCGCCGCCATGAATACAGCCTAAATTAAGCGTGGGTACAGCTACCGTAAAGCCTGGGTTGTGAAAACGTGTCTGTAGCTCTTGGCGATAGTGTATAAGCTCGCCTGTGACTTCGTGCATAGCCTCTAACGCGCTATTGCCTAAAGCGGGGTTGGATGAGTGCCCACTTTTACCCAGCACCCGGATAGACTCCATCAAAATGCCTTTATGCATATTGATCGGGCGCATACCGGTGGGCTCGCCCACTACGGCATAGCGGCCGGGGGCGATGCCAGTGTTTAATAGTGCTCGAGCACCGCTCATGCTGCTCTCTTCATCGGCGGTGGCAAGCACAATAATCGGCGCCTGTAGTTTGGTGGGGTCAATATCGCGCACCGCCTCCATAACCGCAGGGAAAAACCCTTTCATGTCGGTGGCTCCTAAGCCATACAGTTTGCCGTCGCGCTCGGTGAGGGTGAACGGGTCGGAGCTCCAGTGTTTAGCGTCAAACGGTACGGTATCGCTGTGTCCAGCAAACACTAAACCGCCTTCGCCACGGCCGAGTGTGGCGAGTAAATTGTACTTGCCAGGATGCTCCGGCACGGCGATAACCTCAACCTGAAACCCCAACTCGCTGAAGTCTTCCGCGAGTTGATCAATGACACCTTTATTGCTGGTGTCCCACTCGGGCAGCGCACAGCTGACCGAACGCTGGGCGACCAAGCGGCTTAAGTGGTGGGTGTAGCGCTTTAGGTTGAGGGTCATAACAGCTTGTCTCAGAAATCGTTTTGAGAGTGTAATACAGCTAATATTGCTTGGCACTATTTGTGGATTACTTTAACTCTGCCGCTAAAAGTAAAAAGCCCGCGTATGCGGGCTTTTTACAGATGTTTACGTGGAGTTGAGGTGTTAGCCAAAAATCCCTTTAAACATAAAGAAGAATAAAATGGCGAGTCCGGCACCGGCTGGTAAGGTGACGATCCAGGACATGAAGATAGAGCCGACAACTCGCAGGTTAAGTGCGCCAATACCGCGCGCCAGACCAACCCCAAGAACGGCGCCTACCAAGGTGTGAGTGGTGGAGATCGGCAGGCCGGTACCCGAGGCAAATACTACTGTGGCGGCGGCGGCTAGTTCGGCGGCAAAGCCGCGACTGGGGGTAAGCTCGGTGATTTTTTTACCGATGGTTGCCATGACTTTAAAGCCGTAGGTAGCAAGGCCAATAACAATACCCGCGCCACCAATGAGTAGCACCCAGCTGGGCATAGCCGATGTGGTTGTGACACTGCCGGTTTTGATGACACTGATAATGGCGGCCAGTGGGCCAACAGCATTGGCAACATCGTTTGAGCCGTGAGCAAATGCCATGGCACATGCGGTAAATACCATAAGGATGGCAAACAGACGTTCAACATTAGCAAAGCGGTTGCCAGAGTCATTCGCTTCATCACGTTTGATGTTACGTAAAAAATACACCCCGATGATAGCGACTACCAAACCCAAAATGGTGGAGACTCCGGCGCTTTGGAGAAAGCTCAAGGAAAAACCAGAATCTTTAAAGACATGTTTGAGGCCTTTAAGGATGGTTACCATGGCTATTAAAAAGCCCACGGCGAACATGTAAAAAGGAATGTAGCGTTGGGCGGAAGAGAACGGATCTTCGGTATTTAAGATCAGCCGCTGGACAGAGCGAAATATCCAAAACGCCATGGTTCCCGCTAACATGGGCGACACTACCCAGCTGGCGACGATGGACAGCACTTTGCTCCAGGCGACGGCTTCTACCGAAATACCCACGGCGGCAAACCCGACGATGGCGCCGACGATGGAGTGGGTGGTGGATACCGGCCAGCCGAGGATGCTGGCGATCATCAGCCAAGTGCCAGCGGCCAGTAGCGCCGAGAGCATCCCGTACACCAGTAGCTCGGGAGTTCCGGCCATAATGGCGGGGTCGATAATCCCTTTGCGGATGGTCGCGGTAACGGCGCCGCCGGCGAGATAGGCACCTAAGAATTCAAAAATCATGGCGATGATTATCGCCTGTTTAATAGTTAGCGCTTTAGAGCCAACAGATGTGCCCATGGCATTGGCAACATCGTTGGCACCAACCCCCCAGGCCATAAAAAGCCCAAATACGCAGGCGAGTATTAAAAGAATCTGGCCGTATTCTGCGATAACGGTCATGTAGGTATCCCCAGTAATATTGTTGGTGCAAATCAGGCAGTGTTCTGCCGTGTATCAGCGAGCAAGTAAAAGCTGTAGGCGACTGCCAACGGCCTGAGATCGGTCGGCCAAATCCCCCACCCAGTCGATAACCTTGTAAAGAAAAATAACATCTACAGGCGGCCATTCGGACTCGAGCTTATACAGCTCTGAACGAATCTCGACTTGTAGGTCGTCATTTTTACGCTCGTATTGATCGAGCTTTTCAATCATGTCTTCTACCAGAGTAAGCTCGCGGCCACTAAACCCGGTTTCGAGTAATTCATCGAGCTCGTTAATGGCGGTGAGGGCTTGCTCTGCGGTGCGCTGGCCCGATTGCACAAACTCGATAAACAGCTGCTGCAGTGACGCGGGAATACGCATTTTACGACCCAGCATAATACCGGCAATATCTTGCGCTTTATTGGCAATCTTGTCCTGCATGCTTAATAGTTCGAGTAAATCGGTGCGCGGTACGGGTAAAAATAAGCTTTTTGGTAGGTGCAAGCGCAGTTGTTTCTTCATGTCATCGGCTTGGTGCTCAAGCTCAACAATGGCTTGTTGGGTGGCATGAGCCTGTTCCCAGTCATCGTTGATGACAGCCTCGAAGAAGCTCACCAGCTTGCTTGAGGCGTTAACGACCACGGCCATATGCTCTTGCATAGGCTTAATGGGCGAGCGTCCAAACATGTTGGAAAAAGGGTTACCAAGGGCCATAAAATGTATTCCTTACGTAAAATGAGCGGGCAGTATAAAAATATCTGTGCGTCAGGTCACCCGTTAAGGCATATTTGTTTGCAGTAGATGGCAATCGGCGCCGTGACGGCTGCCGTCGATGCGCGCTACAATCGCAGCTGACATAAAGCTTGACGGAGTATGGTATGACGCAAAAGGTTGCGACGGATCGAGTGTTGGATTTACGCTCACTGTTGAATGAGTTGGTGGCCGATGGGCGCATGAGTCAGGCAGACGCCAACTTGCTGCAGGGCGCTAACCGTAATCGCCAGCAAACAGCCATGCACCCTTTGGCGTATATCGCCAGCCAAGCGGTTGATGACTTAACTCGGCCCGGCAAACTACTGGATGCCGAAACTCTAACCCATTGGTTGGCCGAGCGCGCTGGATTGGACGTAGTGCATATCGATCCGCTCAAAATTAACGTCTCCCAAGTTACCGCTGTGGTCTCTTACGCATTTGCCAGGCGCCACAGTATATTGTGTGTTGAGGTGACCCCTGACGAAGTAGTTATCGCTTGCGCCCAGCCGTTTATGGCCGGTTGGGAACCGCAGGTAGAGCATGTGGCACGCCGCCGGGTGCGGCGGGTGTTTGCCAATCCGGCCGATATAGATCGCTTCAGTATAGAGTTTTATACCCTCGCGCGCTCGGTTTCTGGTGCCAGCGGTGGATCGGCTGGATCGGGGGCTACTAATTTTGAGCAGCTGGTTGAGTTAAAGACCCTGGGCGATCCAGATGCCGATGATAAGCACGTTATTAATATTGTCGATTGGTTGCTGCAATATGCCTACGATCAGCGCGCCAGCGATATTCATATCGAACCGCGCCGCGAGGTGGCGCGCATCCGATTTCGCATAGATGGCGTGCTGCACGATGTTTACGAGCTGCCCGCCTCGGTGGCAATGGCGGTTGTCAGCCGTTTTAAAGTGTTGGGGCGCATGAATATCGCCGAAAAACGCAAGCCGCAAGACGGCCGGATCAAGACCCGCCGCAGTGATGAAAGCGAAGTGGAGCTACGGCTTTCCACGTTGCCCACCGCCTTTGGTGAAAAATTAGTGATGCGTATTTTTGACCCCGAGGTGTTGCTCAGAAGCTTTCACGACTTGGGGTTGGTCGGCGAAGATTTTGCTCGCTGGGAAGGCATGACCAGCAAGCCCAACGGTATCGTGTTGGTGACCGGCCCTACCGGCTCGGGTAAAACCACTACTTTGTATTCTTCGTTGCGTAAGCTGGCCACCAGTGAGGTGAACGTCAGCACCGTTGAAGACCCTATCGAAATGGTAGAAGAGAGTTTCAATCAGACTCAGGTTCATCACAAAATTGAGTTGGACTTTGCCGCTGGCATTCGCACACTTATGCGCCAAGACCCAGACATTATTATGGTGGGCGAAATGCGTGACTTAGAGACCTCTCAAATGGCGGTGCAGGCGGCGCTTACCGGCCACTTGGTATTGTCTACGCTGCACACTAACGATGCCCCCGCGACCATTGCGCGATTGTTAGATTTGGGTATTCCTGCGTACCTTATTAATGCCACCTTGCTGGGTGTTATGGCGCAGCGATTGGTGCGAACTTTGTGTCCGCATTGTAAAGAGGCTGGTAGCTTACCGCGTGAAGAGTGGGGTGCGCTGGTGAAGCCTTGGAAAGTTACCATGCCCGAGACCGTGTATCGCCCAGTAGGTTGCTTAGAGTGCCGCAACACGGGCTATTTAGGGCGCCAAGGTATTTTTGAAATTTTAGTGTTGTCCGATAGTTTGAAACAGTTGATTACCGAAGGCTGCGACTTACAGGCATTGCGCAAACAGGCCATGCGTGAAGGAATGCGTACGCTGCGGTTATCGGGTGCGCAAAAAATTGCCGCCGGCCTTACCACCCTAGAAGAAGTGCTGCGCGTCGCACCGCCGCAGTAACTTGTAAGCCTTGGAGCTACCATGACCGACCGCTGGAACCTGCCCGCGCCGTTAGCCGATACCGCCGATAAATGGTTAAAAGCCCTGCAGCAAGCGCTTGCTGACGAAGGTGTAGGCGACCCTGCGGCATTGGTTGATGAGGTGCCGGAGGCACCGGCGGCGGACGAGTTTTTGGCGCAGCTACGTTATGTGTTGGCTGCCAGTGAATTTGTGGCAAAAACACTAAGTGTTAACCCTGCACATTTGGTGACTTTGGCTCGTGATAGCTTGTTTCGCGCACAAACTCCTCGCGACTTACAAGCGCTGACCGAGCAACTTGCTGCCTGCCCCGATCAGCCCGCGCTGGACCGTGCCTTACGGCTTGAGCGCAACCGCGCCATGGTGCGTATTATTTGGCGCGACTTTACCCGCGCCACGAGTATGGTTGAGACCACCGCCGAGCTATCGGCACTGGCTGACACCATTATTAATGCGACGCTTAACTGGCACTATGCCGCGCTGATTAAGCGTTTCGGTGAGCCTGTAGGACACGCCTCGGGCTTAGTGCAGCCGTTAGTTGTATTGGGGATGGGCAAACTGGGTGCCTGCGAGCTAAATGTTTCCTCCGATATTGATTTGATTTTTGTTTACCCCGAGGCGGGCGAGACGAACGGTGAGCGCAAAACCTTAAGCAATCAAGAATTTTTTGTGCGGCTCGGACAAAAGTTGATTCAGAGTCTCGACACTAATAGTGCCGACGGTTTTGTGTTTCGGGTTGATATGCGCTTGCGGCCCCATGGGCAAAGCGGCGCGTTGGTACAAAATTTTGATGCGATGGAGCGTTATTATCAATCGCAAGGGCGTGACTGGGAACGCTACGCCATGATCAAGGCGCGCCCAGTGGCCTGGGTGACGGGAGGCGAGGCTGCCGGTGATGACTTAATGCAGCTGTTGGCGCCGTTTACGTACCGTCAGTACGTCGACTTTGGCGTGATCGACTCTTTGCGCTCCATGAAGGGGTTGATCAACCGTCAGGTGCAGCGCAAAGGCATGGATCTAGACGTTAAGCTTGGCGTGGGTGGCATTCGCGAAGTTGAGTTTGTGGTGCAATTGTTTCAGTTGATTCGCGGTGGCCGAGAGACGGCTTTGCGCGAGCGCCAAGTGTGTAAATTATTGCCGTTGCTAGAACAACAAAAATACTTGCCCGAGGGCTCGGGGGCCGAGTTGCTTGAGGCCTATATATTTTTGCGTAACACCGAACACGCGATCCAAGGCTATCAAGATCGTCAGACGCAATCGTTGCCCATTGATGAGCTTGACTGCTTGCGCTTGGCGATGGTGATGGGTTACCCCGATTGGGCAACATTTTTAGCGGCGCTCGAGACACGTCGTACGCTTGTTGATCGTGAGTTTCAGCAAGTGATCGCCGATCCCGACGCCGAGCACGAGGTAGCTGCCGAAGCGCTGGACGCTTGGTTTAGTGTGTGGGAGGTGGCGGACTCTGACGCTCAAGCGCTTGAAGTGCTCACCGAGGCCAATTGGGTAAATGCCGAGCGCGTGCTTGCTCTGCTAGAGGACTTGCGCCAAAGCCGGCCAGTGTTGTCGATGCAGGCGTCGAGTCGCACCCGTTTAGATATGTTTATGCCCCGCTTGTTGCACGCCCTAGATCAGGCCCCTGAGATCGAGGCATCGGAGGGGCTAAAGCGAGTGTTGCCCTTTATTCAGGCGGTGGCTCGGCGCAGTGCTTACTTGGTGCTGCTGGTCGAAAACCCCACAGCTATGCAGCAACTGGTGCGCTTGAGTGCGGCGAGTCCCTGGATTGCCGATCAGCTTGCCAACCATCCGATTTTGCTGGATGAGCTGCTCACTCCCGAGAGCTTGTACGCGCCGCCGGGCAAGGATGAGCTGCGTGACGAGTTGCGCCGTGAAGTGCTGCGTATGGGGTGGGATGATCTAGAAGGGCACATGGAGTCGCTGCGCTATTTTCGCTCGGCGCACGCACTGCGTGTTGCCGCCAGTGAGGTAACCGGCGCGTTACCACTGATGAAGGTCAGTGATTACCTCACCTATATTGCGGAGGTGATCTTAGAGCATGTGTTGGCGTTGGCTTGGGAGAATATGGTCGCGCGCAATGGTTATCCCCGTCGCCAAGATGGCTCGGTGGAGCGCGAGCCAAACCTTATTATCGTCGGCTACGGCAAGCTCGGTGGTATCGAGTTGGGGCACGGCTCGGATTTAGATCTCGTATTTATTCACGACATCGATACCCAGTGCAGCACCGATGGCGAAAAATCGGTCGATAATCAAACATTTTACACGCGTCTATGTCAGCGCATGATTCATATTATCACCACGCAAATGGCGTCTGGACAATTGTACGAAGTCGATATGCGGCTGCGGCCGTCGGGTAATTCTGGGATGTTGGTTGCTTCGCTGGCCGCGTACCAAAAATATCAATCCACAGAGGCGTGGACTTGGGAGCATCAGGCAGCGGTGCGGGCGCGACCGGTGGCCGGCGATCAATTATTAGCCGAGCGATTTGAAAAGGTGCGCGAAGCGACGTTAAGGCAAAAACGTGATACTGCGGCTCTGCGTCACGATGTGATCGAAATGCGCGAGAAAATGCGTGCACACCTAGGGCAGGCGGATAAAAACTCGCAATTATTTCACCTTAAGCAGGATGCTGGAGGTATCGTCGATATTGAATTTATGGTTCAATATGGCGTTTTAGCATGGGCCCAAAAAGCGCCTGCGCTAACCCAGTACACGGATAACATCCGGATACTGGAGACGCTGGAGCAAGTTGGTCTGATGACCGCAGAAACAGTAGCCCAACTGATTGCAGCCTACAAGGCTTATCGGTCCACCGGACACCGCCTAGCGTTACAGCGCCAGGAGGCGGTACTGCAAGGTGAGGATGTGTTTACCACCGAGCGTCAGCAAGTGAACGAGCTGTGGCAGCAGTTAATGTTAAGCCCAGATCAAACATAACGCTCGGCAGCTTAAGTTCACAGCCTAAATCGAGCAGTGCATCGTTTAAAAATGATTATTTACACGCGTAAACTCATATTTTTTGCCTTGCTCGGTGCAATTTTTAATGCAATCTGAACAGTTACAGGCAGTGCTGAATAATTGCACTGTTCGTTGGGGGCATTGCGCCCCTCCCTTACTTTTATTTTAATTTTTTAGGAGTTGGCTATGTCATTTGCCGATCGCGACGGCGTAATTTGGCTGGACGGCGAACTGGTGCCTTGGCGCGATGCGCGGGTACATGTACTGACACACACATTGCATTACGGTATGGGTGTGTTTGAAGGGGTTCGTGCGTACCAAACTGCCGAAGACGGCACCTGTATTTTTCGCCTGCAAGAGCACACTGATCGGTTGTTCCGTTCGGCTCATATTATGCGCATGAAGCTGCCCTTTGAAAAAGAGCAGCTTAACGAGGCGCAAAAATTAGTGGTGCGTGAAAACAACCTAGACGAGAGCTACCTGCGGCCGATGGCTTTTTACGGCTCAGAGGGTATGGGTTTACGGGCCGATAATCTAAAAGTGCATGTGATGGTGGCCGCCTGGAATTGGCCTTCATACATGTCACCTGAGGCGCGCGATGTCGGCATTAAAGTTCGCACCTCAAGCTACACGCGTCACCACGTAAACATCACTATGTGTAAAGCAAAAGCCAACGGTAACTACATTAACTCGTTACTGGCTTTGCAAGAGGCGCTCGATAGCGGCTGTGAAGAAGCTTTGTTGCTGGATAACGAAGGTTACGTGGCAGAGGGCAGTGGCGAAAACGTTTTTGTGATTCGTGACAACATCATCTACACGCCCGAGCTCACCTCATGTTTAGATGGTATTACCCGTAATACTATTTTTGCTTTGGCAGCAGAGTGCGGTTATGAAGTGCGTGAAAAACGTATTACCCGCGACGAAGTTTACATTGCCGATGAGGTGTTCTTTACCGGTACGGCTGCCGAGGTTTTACCTATTCGTGAACTCGATGGTCGGGTGATCGGCGAAGGTAAGCGCGGACCTATCACCACCCAGCTGCAAGGCTTGTATTTTGATGCCGTTAAAGGCCGCTTGCCGCAACACAAAGGCTGGTTGGCTCCAGTTGCCGGTTAATTGTCTTTGTGAGTAAGCCCAACTCGTCTCGACGTACCTTGATTGTCGGCCCCTCGTGGGTCGGCGATATGGTCATGGCGCAAAGTTTATTTAAGCTGTTGCGTCAGCTGTACCCTAATAGCGAGATCGATGTGTTGGCGCCGGCTTGGAGTCGGCCGTTGACTGAGCGCATGCCCGAGGTAGCAGATAGCATCGATATGCCTTTGGGGCATGGTCAAGTGTTGTTGGCTGAGCGCTATCGCTTGGGGCGCGCACTGGCCAAGCGCGATTACAGTCGTGCCTACGTTTTACCTAATTCTCTTAAGTCGGCTTTAGTGCCTGTTTTTGCCGGTATCGAAACGCGTATTGGTTGGCGGGGTGAGATGCGTTTTGGCTTGCTGAATGACATTCGTAAGCTCGATCCTAAACGCTATCCATTAATGGTTGAACGTTTTGCCGCGCTGGCTTTTGAGCCGGGGGCATCATTGCCGGATGTTTTGCCGCGCCCTGAATTACACGTTCAAAGTGAGACGCTGCCAGCATTATGCGTGCAATACGGCTTAACGTTACAGCAGTCGGTTCTGGCTTTGTGTCCCGGTGCCGAGTTTGGTCCGGCTAAACAGTGGCCTGCCGAGCACTATGCGGCGGTAGCGGCAAGCGCTATTGCCGCAGGTTGGCAGGTGTGGCTGTTTGGCTCTGAAAAAGATCGCGCGGTAGCCGACAGTATTATTACCGCGCTTGCCAAGAGTGATCGAGCTTACTGTGTCTCGTTGGCCGGGCGTACCAGCTTGGCAGACGCGATTGATCTTATGTCTGTAACTGCGGCTGTCGTGAGTAACGATTCGGGTTTGATGCATATCGCAGCCGCATTAGGGCGTCCACTAGTGGCGGTTTACGGATCGACCTCTCCCGGTTTCACGCCGCCATTGAGTGATCGTGTTGCCGTTGTGTCGCAGGCGCTGGATTGTCAGCCATGCTTTAAGCGCGAGTGTCCGCTTGAGCACCTACGGTGTTTGCGCGAGCTTGAGCCCGCTCGCGTAGTGGCGGCGTTGGCGAGTTTAACCGATGGCGCCATTAGCGGTTGATGTTACAGTTTTTCACAGCTTGGTAGAGCCACTCGGTATCGGGCTGTAGAGTTTTATGCTTCAATACGCCGGCGCTTGCAGCACTAGAGTAATGCGCTGAGACCGGTAACCATCATTGTTATATGTACAGGCGTTGATGAATTGAACGCAGTAACAAGCATGAGCGCGAAGGCGTAGGTGAGTGTATTAATGAAACCGACAGCCATCGCTGACTCTTTAACCCCGTTAACCCCATTGCGTCGCTATGCCTCGTATACTGTTGCGGCGGCGGTGGCCTTGTGCCTGGCTATTCCCTCTGGCTATTCTTATGCGCCAGCTTTGCTGATCTTGTGCAGCCTACCTATTTTATTTATTAAGCGTCCTCGCCTGTGTTTAGGGCGCTCGGATTGGGTGCTTATTGGCACTTTGTTATTTTATTTTATGATATCTGCGGCGATTAGCCTTTATCACCAATTGCCTAGCAGCTCATATGAAGAGCCTAGCCGTTTTTTATTGACGATTCCGGTACTGTTACTTTTGCTGGCTTACCCTCCACGTCAGAGCTACTGGTGGAGTGCGTTAATTATTGGCACATTAGCCGGCGGCATTTTAGCGTTGTGGCAAATACTGGTCGAGAATCGTGTTCGCGCGGGTGGTTTTATGAACCCGATTCAATTTGGTAATTTATCGTTGTTGATGGGCGTATTGTGTTTGACCGGTATTGGTTGGGCGCGCGAACAACGTCACGCAACATTGTGGTGGGCTGCGCTTTGTGTGGCCGCATTAGCGGGGGCCACTGCGTCTTTATTGTCCGGTGCTCGCGGCGGTTGGTTGGCGTTACCGGTGATGCTGGCGTTGCTTTATTGGGCCTACCGGCGCTATTTACCAAAACGCACGTTGGCACTGACATTGGCGGTGTTCGCTAGCGGGTTGATCGCACTGTATATCATTCCCCAGACTGGGGTTCAGGCACGTATTGATCGCGCAATCAGTGATTATCAAGAATACAGTAGTGGCGTGCACATGAGCAGTTCGGTAGGAATGCGGCTTGAGATGTGGAGCGCAGGCATTGCCCTGGCAACCAAGCAACCTCTGTTAGGTTGGGGGGAATCAGCTTATGGTGAAAAGCTCACCGGCATGATTGAAGATGATCGCTCGCGGGTTATTATTAATCAGTACGATCATGTGCACAGCGATTCACTGGATGCTTTTTTACGGCGTGGGCTGTTGGGGTTGTTTGCACTGCTGCTAGTGTATGCGGTGCCTTTTGCGCTGTTTGCACGTAAATTTGTGCGTGGTGGCGCGGGCGATCCTTACGCCATCGCAGGTCTGATTTTGGTGGCCTCAATAGCGACCTTTGGTTTGACCCAAGCTTTTTTTCGTCATAACAGCGGCGTCACCGTGTACCTATTTTATATGGTGGTGTTATGGGCGTATGTCCGGGCTGCGGAGCGAGGCAGGTTCAAATCTGATAATGACGAGACGATCGCCGATGTTGTGGTACAAGAAATAGAGGAGCATCGTGTTGAGTGAGGTTGATCAGCAGACTCCCGCTGTGCGTTTGTCGGCTGTTTTAATTGTAAAAGATGAGGCTGCTAAGCTGGCCGATTGTTTGGCGAGCTTACAATTTGTCGATGAAATTGTGGTGCTTGATTCAGGCAGTTGTGATCGCACCACCGAGATCGCGCATGAGTATGGCGCGCGGGTCGAGAGCAATAGTGATTGGCAGGGTTTTGGGGTACAGCGCCAGCGAGCACAAGCATTGGCGACTGGCGACTGGGTGTTAATGATTGACGCCGATGAGCGTGTTACCCCTGAGTTGCGCGCGAGTATCGAATTGGCTATTTGTAATTCACCCACAATTTATTATGTGAACCGTTTAAGTTGGTGCTTTGGCCGCTTTATGCGGCACACAGCGATGTACCCCGATTGGATTCCGCGTCTATATCCGCGCACTCAGGCGGGTTTTGATGATACCCGTGTACATGAGCGTTTGAGTAACCCCCAGAGTTTACCGCAACAACGTCTTAGCGGCGATTTACTGCATTTTGTGTATGATGATGTTCGCCATTTAGTGAATAAGTCGGCACTTTACGCCGAGCAGTGGGCGATTGCTCGCGCCGAAGCCGGGAAACGTTGCTCGTTACTGTCAGCTGTCACTCATGGTTTATCTTGTTTTATTCGGATGTATATTTTACGTCGTGGATTTCTCGATGGCGGGCAGGGTTTTTTGATTGCGGTAGTCATGTCTCATTCGACTTTTGTAAAATATGCCGATCTTTGGGTGCGCACACGTCCCAATACTAATTCACCCTGAACCTGAAGGGCTTATGATTCGCAATAAAGTTAACACCTCAAACCCTGCATCCGAGACGGCCTCCTTGGCTGTTTATTTAAGATTGCTGGCGTACCTTAAGCCGCACAGAATGTTATTTGTCTTTAGTATTTTAGGCTTTTTGGTGTATTCCTCTGCACAGCCGGCGATGGCTCAGTTTTTGGATTACTTGCTGACATTTATTGAAGCCGAAGAGCGCGGGCCGGCGTGGGTGCCCTCGTTAATTATTCTTGGCATTATTGTGGTGCGTGGTTTTTTTGGTTTTGTCGGTAATTATTTAATCGCTAAGGTGTCGTTCCGAATAGTCGATACGCTGCGGGTACAGTTGTTTAGTCATATGGTCTATTTGCCCGGCGAATACTTTGATCGCAACGACTCGGGTCAGCTGATGTCGGTTATTACTTTTAACGTTAATAATGTTACGACTGCATCGACAGAAGCCTTAAAAACATTGATAAGAGAGGGTACGACAGTAATTGCTCTGCTGGCGTATTTGTTTTACAAAAATTGGGCGTTAACTTTATTAATGATGACCGTAGTGCCGGTCATTGCGGCATTAGTGGGATTTGTCGGAAAGCGTTTGCGTCGCCTAAGTACCAAAGTACAACACAGCATGGGAGAGATTACACAAGTCAGCTCGGAGATGATCAATGGCTATCGTGTGATGCGCAGTTTTGGCGGAGAAGATTACGAAGTCCGTCGCTTTGCCGCCGCCAGCTGGCGCAACTATCTACAGAATTTAAAAATCGTTATGACCACCACGATTAATACGCCCTTGATTCAGACGTTAGTAGCGCTGTCGATGGGAGCGCTGTTGTGGGTAGCCCTAGGTTATATCGAAATTCACGACGCCAGTGCTTTTATTGCCTACTTTGTCGCTGTCGGCATGGTGTTAAAGCCTATGCGCCAGTTGAGCGAGATTGTGCCGATTATTCAAAAAGGCGTGGCAGCGGCCGACAGTGTGTTTCAGGTGTTGGATGAACAGCCTGAACAAGATGCCGGTACTTATAGTGTTGATCGCGTAAGTGGCAAAGTATCGATTCGGGATTTAAGTTTTGCCTACGATGATAATAAACCCGTGCTTAAAGGCCTGTCGCTGGAGGTTAACCCTGGTGAGACGGTGGCATTAGTAGGGCGTTCGGGTAGCGGAAAATCTACTTTAGTGAGCGTGCTGTCCCGCTTCTATCATCAGTTTGATGGTGCGCTTGATATCGACGGCGTTAATATCCGCGATTACCGCTTGGCTAATTTGCGCGCACAAATATCGTTAGTGACACAGAACGTGGTGTTATTTAACGATACGGTTGCCAATAATATTGCCTACGGTGCGCTACAAAATATTGGCGAAGAAAAAATCCGTAAAGCGGCAGAGTTAGCTTATGCGCTGGAGTTTATCGAAGAGTTACCCGATGGCTTTAATACCATTATTGGCGAAGGTGGCACCCGACTTTCGGGAGGGCAGCGCCAGCGTTTGGCTATTGCCCGAGCGATCTTAAAAGACGCCCCTATTTTAATGCTCGATGAGGCCACCTCGGCGCTTGATAATGAATCGGAGCGTTATATTCAGCAGGCCTTAGAGACAGTTTCTAAAGGGCGCACCACGTTTGTGATTGCGCACCGGCTATCGACGATTGAGCAGGCCGATAAGATTGTGGTCATGGATGCCGGTGAAATTGTTGAGCAGGGTAATCATCACGAATTAATGGCATTGAATGGTCATTATGCGCGCTTGCACAATGCATCATCGAGTGATGTGCTTGCCCACTAAGATTTATTGTTTAAGTTATAAAGGTTTCAAACTATGCAACTTCCTGCAGCGCGTTTTGATCGGGCGCAAATTTTAGTGGTTGGCGATGTGATGCTCGACCGCTATTGGCATGGTGACACTTCGAGAATTTCACCCGAGGCGCCAGTGCCCGTTGTTCGCGTTGATGAGACAGATGACCGCGCAGGTGGTGCTGGCAATGTCGCGCTTAATATTGCGGCACTGGGGGCCGGCGCTGCGTTAATTAGTGTGGTGGGCGCCGATGAGGCGGCTGAGGTGTTACGTGGTCAGTTAGCAGCGGCTAATATCCGCACGGACTTTCAGGTGGCTAACGGTAAGCCGACCATTACTAAGCTACGAGTAATGAGTCGCCACCAGCAGTTATTACGAATGGATTTTGAACAGGCATTTAGCGCTGATGATGCTGCCCAGTTACCCAGTAAAACTGAAGCTATGTTGTCGAGTGTCGGTGCTCTGGTGCTATCGGATTACGCCAAAGGTACATTGGCCGATTGCCAAACCTTGATTCGTTTAGCACGAGCGCAGCAAGTGCCGGTGCTGGTAGACCCTAAAGGTACCGATTTTAGTCGTTATCGCGGCGCAACCTTACTAACGCCAAACTTACACGAGCTGGAAGCTGTTGTAGGGGCGTGTCCCACCGAGCAAGTGCTAATTGATAAGGCTTCGGCGCTAATGGCCGAGCTGGATTTACAGGCATTGCTGGTAACGCGAGGAGAGCAGGGGATGACGCTCCTGCGCCCCGGAATGGGCGAGCTGCATTTACCGGCGCGTGCGCGCGAAGTGTTTGATGTAACAGGTGCTGGCGATACCGTGATTGCAGTGTTGTCGGCATCGATTGCCTCAGGCTATTCACTTGCCGAGGCCACAGGGCTTGCCAATTTGGCGGCTAGTTTGGTGGTGGCAAAGTTAGGTACGGCGACTATTAGCGGCCCCGAGTTACGCCGAGCTGTGGGTGCAGAGCAAGGCGTTGAGCGTGGCGTCGTCAGTGCCGAGCAGTTGTCTTTGGCGTTGGTTGAAGCGCGCGCTCAGGGCGAGAAGATTGTTTTTACTAATGGCTGTTTCGATATTATCCATGCCGGTCACGTAGGTTACCTTGAGCAAGCCCGCACTTTGGGTGATCGGTTAGTGGTGGCGATTAATGCCGATGAGTCGGTGACGCGACTGAAAGGCCCTTCGCGTCCTATTAATCCAGTTGATCGGCGGATGGCGGTACTTGCCGGGCTTGAGTCCGTGGATTGGGTGGTTAGTTTCAGTGAAGATACGCCTGAGAATTTGCTGCGTCAGCTGCGCCCTGATGTATTAGTTAAAGGCGGCGATTACGGAGAGGATGATGTGGTCGGCTGGCCAATTGTTAAAGAGTATGGCGGTGAGGTGGCTGTGTTGCGCTTCTATGACGACTGTTCCACCACAAATATTATTGAGACGATCACTAAAAAACAGCGGTAGGCTCAGTTTCGGCTTAGCGCTGTTTTTTTAAAGTGCTGTGATGTTTATAGGTAGGTCGTGCAAATCAGCGGGTGCGGCGATACACGTGGAGATAACAAAACAGCGCAATAATCAGTGAGTAAGGCGCACCTAGTTCAAACACCTCCTCAATAATTGTGGTGTGAATGCCGGTGTGCAGGCTGATATTGATGTCAAAAGTTGCCAATTTACGTGCGATACCGTCTAGGGTTCGGGCTACGACCAATAAGCCGCCGGCACAAGCAATACTCAATGCGAGCATATTAAACTCTAAAGCACGTGCCAGCAGTGGTCGTAAATATTTGGTGATGAGGATGATGACAAGCCAAATCACCATTAGAATAATACCAAGAGTTACCACTTTTTCTAGTATTGATACATCCTGTGAGCGGAAGGTCGCTGACTTGAATAGCCCGAGACTAGAGTAGCGTTTGTCAAAGTCCAGTTCGCGCAATCCAAGTAATACCACCGAGATAATCAGCGGGTAGTGGTGTTTGACCATGTACTTGCCGCCCAGTACCACCATTAAACCCGAGCACAAAAAGTATCCGAGTGCCGAGGTTAAATCAATCAATCCGCCTTCGCGTGCCGCGTGCTCGGTAATAACGTCGTCGACTTGCCAGTAATAGGCAATGATTGCCAGCAACGAAAGTAATAATAAGCTTTGCAGCCAAAAGTAACGTTGCGGATAAAAGGCGGGAACGGTGGTCATGGTAAAAGGCCGGTTAAGTAAAGGCTGGCTATTGTAGCGATAATCTAAAAAAAACGCGAAAGTTGCGCCACTACATCAGTTTAATTACCTGAATATCATCGGGCAGCCGACTTGCCCCTGCGCTTTGTATTGCGTCTAGATAGCTTTGCCAGAAGTGTTCGCGATTTTGACAAAACTCGTGCAGTTGCTCCCAAGTGTAAATACCCGTGTCGTGGCCGTCGTCAAACACCAGCTTAATAGCATAGTTGCCAACGGCCTCTATGCGTTTGATATTGACCTCTTGTTTGCCCGTTTGCAGTACCGCTTGTCCTGGCCCATGGCCTTTCACCTCGGCACTGGGTGAGTGTACCCGTAAAAACTCGGCGGTTAGCCGGTAGTGGTCGGCGCCGAACTGGAGCTCCAGTTCGGCGCTTTTGCGGTGCAAGGTGATGCGGTCTGGGGCTTTACTCATTAACGGTGTCCATGACAGCTTGCTATTAAAGAATGTATCGGCTCAAGTCTTCGTTTTGCGCCAGCTCGCCCAACTGTTTGTCGACATAAGCCGCATCAATTGATATTTCGGTATCACCACTGCCAGAGTCGAACGAGATACTTTCTAGTAATCGCTCAAGGAGAGTGTGCAGGCGTCGAGCCCCAATATTTTCGGTGCGCTCGTTAACATCATAGGCCATTTCTGCAATGCGACGAATACCGCCGGCGGCAAATTGAATGTTAACGCCTTCGGTTTGCAATAGCGCTTGATGCTGTTCTGTTAATGACGCTGAGGGCTCAGTAAGAATGCGCTCAAAATCATCGGGGGTCAGCGCTTGCAGCTCAACCCGAATAGGCAGGCGTCCCTGTAGTTCTGGAATCAAGTCCGAAGGCTTGCTTAAATGAAACGCACCGGAGGTGATAAATAGAATATGGTCGGTTTTAACCATGCCGTGTTTGGTGCTCACGGTGCAGCCTTCAATCAATGGCAGTAAGTCGCGTTGTACACCTTCACGTGATACATCGGTGCCACTGGTTTCGCCGCGTTTGGCGACTTTGTCGATTTCGTCAATAAAGACGATACCATTTTGCTCCACAGATTCAATGGCTTGTGCCTTTAGGTCTTCGTTGTTGACGAGCTTAGCGGCCTCTTCTTCTTGCAGGGTTTTAAGCGCCTGCTTAACGGTCATCTTGCTGTTTTGTTTTTTGTCGTTCGACATAGATGAGAACATGTTTTGCAGCTGGCTGGTCATTTCTTCCATGCCGGGCGGTGCCATAATTTCTACACCTACGGGTGTGGCCGAGACTTCGATTTCAATCTCGCGCTCATCTAACTCACCTTCGCGTAATTTTTTACGAAAGATTTGGCGAGTATTTTCACCGCTGTCAGTGTTGCTCTCGCCGCGCGCTTTGGGTAGTAGTACATCGAGTACTCGATCTTCGGCGGCTTCGGCCGCGCGCAGTTCGACACGCTTCATGGCCTGTTCGCGCTGCATTTTAATGGCGCTTTCAACGAGGTCGCGAATGATCGATTCCACGTCGCGGCCGACGTAACCAACCTCGGTAAATTTAGTCGCTTCAACTTTGATAAATGGCGCGTTGGCCAGCTTGGCTAGGCGCCGAGCGATCTCGGTTTTACCTACGCCGGTAGGGCCAATCATTAAAATATTCTTAGGGGTGATCTCAGCTCTTAAGTCGGCATCGACTTGCATGCGGCGCCAGCGGTTACGCAGGGCAATGGCCACTGAACGCTTGGCTTGGTGTTGGCCGACAATAAAACGGTCGAGCTCGTGAACAATTTCACGGGGAGTCATGCTAGACATATCGCTATTACTCGCGGGTTAGTATTCCAGTGTTTCGATGGTCTGGTTGTGATTGGTGTAGATACAAATGTCACCAGCAATGTTGAGGCTTTTGTTGACGATGCTGCCGGGGTCTAAATCGGTGTTGTCGAGTAGAGCGCGGGCGGCCGATTGCGCAAAAGCCCCGCCGGAACCGATGGCAATCAAATCATCTTCGGGCTGAATGACATCGCCATTACCGGTAATGATTAACGATGCTTCTTTATCGGCAACCGCTAATAACGCTTCTAGCTTGCGCAGCGAGCGCTCGGTGCGCCAGTCTTTGGCCAGCTCTACGGCGGCGCGGGTCAGTTGGCCATTATAGGCTTCAAGTTTTGCCTCAAAGCGCTCAAACAAGGTGAAGGCGTCGGCGGTGCCGCCGGCAAATCCGGCTAGTACTTGGTCTTTATACAAACGCCGAACTTTGCGGGCGTTGCCTTTCATAATGGTGTTGCCCAGTGATACTTGGCCGTCGCCGCCGATGACGACGGTGTTGCCACGGCGCACGGAGAGTATGGTGGTGCCTCGATACTGTTCCACAGAAAGTCCTTGTGTTGTTAAGGGTGCAGTTAAGCACGCACTAAAATGCTAGGCGCCGCCGCAAATATATTTGCGGCGGCCTTGAACAGGTTAAATGGGGGCGCGCCTGATGATTTCAAGCGTGGCGCCGAGTGTTGTTAGCCGCCTGGCTTACGTTGTAATACCAACGCATTGTACTGATTGGTGACCAGCGTAGAGCGAGCTTTGGATAGCTTACGTTGATTGTCGAACGGGCCCACCACGACTCGATGCCAGCGTTCATTATTATTAATGGTTACGCTTTCGGTGCGAGCACCTAAGTTGAGCAGGATCAATTGTGCACGTAATTTGTCAGCATCGTCCGGGTTGCGAAACGAGCCCACCTGTAATAAATATTTAACTGGCGTGGCCGGCGGCGTATCGTTATCACGCCGGTTTGGCTCGGTTGCCGGGACGATGACTTCCTCTTCTTGCAGTAGCTTATAAAAATCAAAGCGCGGCTTGGGTAGTTCTGCTTGGGCATCGGGCTCTTTTTCGGCTTTGGGTTTTGGCTCTGTTGGGGTTTGTGTTGTAGCGGCGGCCTTTGGCGGCTGTTGGTTAGGGGCTACATTCCACAAATACACCAAAAACATGATAAAAGCGCCCAGCATCGAGCCGATAAACAACCAGACCCACCAGGGTATTTGGCTGCGCGGCGCTTGGCGCTTAGGAGTAGGACGTTTTTTGCGGGCGTAATCGCGGGTCATGGCTGTTTGTTTACCGATAAAAACCGCTATTTTACGGGGGCAAGTGCCACCGCTGCAATTGCTTGTACGTAATAAGCGCGAATGAGTTGTGTTAGCCCATCTCTTGCGGGTCAATATCGATCGACCAGCGAATCGTGCGAGCAGTTTTTTGAGCGTCAATAAGAGTGATCAGTTTGCCTGCATAGGCATTAAGTGTACGGCGATTGAGGGCTTTAAATTGCAATAAATAACGAAACCGCTGTCCACGTTTTTCCATCAGTGCGGGCATGGGGCCTAGTATTTGAACTTGTTGGTCGGTTTGAATTGACTCGGCGAGTAGCCGTGCTTGTTGTAAGAACTGCATGGCGGCAGCGGGGTTGGGGGCATCGGCACGCAGTAACACTAAAAACGCTGATGGCGGCATTAACGTGAGTGCGCGCTCATCGAGCAAGGCTTGGGCAAATTGGCCGTAACCTTGGTTTAGCAGTAATTGCAGCAGCGGGTGATCGCCGTGTTGGCTTTGTAGTAATACTTGTCCGGGTTGGTCGGCGCGCCCAGCGCGTCCGGCTACTTGGGTGATGAGTTGACCCATGCGTTCGGGGCCTCGAAAATCAGCACTAAACAAGCCGCTATCGACATCCAAAATAATAACCAGTGTTACTTTGGGAAAGTGGTGCCCTTTGGCGAGCATTTGCGTGCCCACCAAAATACACGGTTCGCCCTCGTGGACTTTATTGATCAGAGCGTCCAGTGCACCTTTGTTGCGGGTTGAATCGCGGTCGATGCGAATTACCGGGGTGTCGGGAAATACTTGATTTAAATACTCCTCGCTGCGCTCTGTGCCGGCACCCAAGGGCTCAAGCCGGTGGCCTTGGCAAGACTCACAATGCTTGGCCGGCGGGCGCTGGTAATCACAGTGGTGGCAGTGCAGATGATAAGGGCTGCGGTGCAGAGTAAGGCGTGCATCACAATGAGGGCAGCTTAGCTGATGACCGCAATCACGGCATTGCAGAACTGGCGCAAAGCCTCGGCGGTTTAAAAAAACCAGTGCTTGGTTGCCCGCGCCGGTATGTTGCGCCAGTGCGGTGAGCGCTTCACTGGTAATGCCGTGCTGCTCTGCGGCCGGTTGGCTGTTGATAACTTCGATAGGTGTGGCTTGGTTGGCCGTGGCGCGCTGCGTTAAGCGCAGGTGTCGATAGCGTCCATCATGGGCGTTTTGCAGCACTTCCAGAGAGGGTGTTGCTGACCCCAAAATTAGAGGGATATTAAGCATGCGTGCGCGCACTGCGGCTAAATCGCGCGCCGAGTAGCGAAAGCCATCTTGTTGCTTAAATGAGCCATCGTGTTCTTCATCGATGATGATCAGCGCAGGGTTTGCCATTGGGGTAAAAATAGCTGAGCGGGTGCCGATGATAATACGCGCATCGCCCTCTGCGGCACGCACCCAACTATTAAGGCGCTCGGTATCGTTTAGGCCTGAATGTACAGCACACACGCTGGGGCCAAAACGGTGTCGAAAGCGCGCTAAGGTTTGCGGGGTTAAGCCAATTTCGGGCACTAAAACCAGCGCCTGAGCTTGTGGGTTGGCGGCCAGCGCTTGGGCAATCGCCTGTAGGTATACTTCGGTTTTGCCACTGCCAGTGGTGCCGTCCAGCAGGTAGACGCCAAACCCGTGAGGGGCAATGGCACCCAGTGCAGCCTGTTGCTCGGGATTTAAGTTTAGCGGTGATTGCGCGTTAAAGGGGGCGGCTAAATTACTTGTGGGGCGGATAAGTTTTTTCTCGCTTAAGGCGCGTAAGGCCTCGCGGCTGCAACCTGCGTTTTTTAGCTCGGCCCAGCGGCAGGCGCCGTGTTGCTGTAACTGTTTAATAATGCTCGCTTGTTGACGTGCGCGGCCAAGGGCGCCGGCTGGCAGGCCGCGGCCCTCCTCGGTAAGCTCCCACAGTTGCGTGCCGGTGTCGGCTTTATATTGCGCAGCATCACCTTGGCGCAGCGCTGCAGGCAACGCCGCTTGTAGGGCCTCGCCCAGAGGGGCGTGATAATAATTGGCCGCCCAGCGAATAAATTTTAAGAGCTGGCCGCTAATGAGTGGTTGGGAATCGATGACGTTATCGAGAGGTTTAATCTTATTGGTGTCAAAGTCGCACTGGTCCGTGCCGGCAATCACGATCCCCACCAGTTGGCGGCCACCAAATGTGACACTAACCCGAGTGCCTGGTGCGGGCAGTGGCACGGGCGCTAGGTAGTGAAACAGTGTGCGCAGCGGCACGGGTAGCGCAACAAGTACAAAGGGTACGGTGGTCATGTGGGGGAAAGCGAGCCTGCGTATGAAAATTAATATCCCCATAGCTTACTGGATTTACGCTTTGTTGTGGGCGCTTGTGATGAGCGTATAGTGTTAAGTCTGTGGCGCAGAGCAAATTGCACTTTTTTACTTGCTTTCGTTATTTGTTCTGTTAGTATCGCCGCTCTTAAAAATTAGTTGCTTTAACCCTGAGGTTCCGTGCTCGGCAAGTGATCGGGTGGCGGTACACACAACATAGGCGAATACCATGCAAGCAGAAATCCATCCCCAGTATAACGACGTAACTGCAACTTGCAGCTGCGGCAACAGCATTAAAACCCGGTCTACTTTGAGCGAAGATTTCCATATCGACGTCTGCTCTGAGTGTCACCCATTTTATACCGGCAAGCAGAAAACTGTTGATACCGGTGGTCGTATCGATCGCTTCAACAAGCGTTTTGGCGGCCGTATCAGCCCTAAAAAGTAAATTTTTGCTGCCCTGCAGAGGGCTAGCCCTCTAGCACTAAAAGCCCGCCAGCAAGCTGAGCGGGCTTTTTTGTGTCTGGTAAGTCGCTCTCTGGGGAGGGCGCGCCGAGTTTAGCTGATTAAAATAACTCTTCTGGCAGCACGTTGGGTGCGCCTTGGCTGCCGTTTCCGCTATCACCGCCCTCGGCTTGTTCGGGTACGTCCTCGACACGGAATATTTCAAAAATAGCGTCAGGGTCTTGGGGGCCGGCACGTTTACCTGTTTCTGGGTCGATCCGCACAGTGACGATACCGTTTGGACGTTGTGCCGGGTGTTCGGGCTTACCCTCAAGCGCTGCTCGCATGTAGTTAATCCAGATTGGCAGCGCGGCAGAGCCGCCGTATTCACGATTGCCGAGCGGGGTGTTGTTGTCAAACCCGAGCCAAGTGATGGTGACAATGTCGGGGTTGTAGCCGGCGAACCAGGCGTCTCGAGGGCCGTTGGTGGTGCCGGTTTTGCCTGCAATATCGTCGCGCTCTAAGACGCGGGCGCGCTTGCCGGTGCCGCGAGCAATAACATCACGCAGCATAGAGTCAGCGATAAAAGCTGTTTGCGCATCGACAATACGTTTGGCCTGTGGCAAGGCATCGGTCGCTTGAGGTGGGCTTTGCTCTGCCATAAGCTCCTCGAGGGTGCGAGCTTCGGTGGCGACGACGGCGGGTTTGTTGTCGCAATTGCGGCATACAGTGTCAGGGGTGGCCGTAAATACGGCGCTGCCGTCTACCGCTTCGATTCGTTTAACAAGGTACGGTTGTACGGCAAAGCCACCGTTGGCAAAAGTGGTATAGCCGCGAGCTAAATCGAGAGGCGTTACGTCGTGGCTGCCAAGTGCTAAAGATAAGTCGCGCGGCAAAGCGTTTTTATCAAAGCCAAAGCGCGCCAAGCTTTGATGGGCGGTGTCCATCCCTAGCGAACGTAAAATCCGAATCGAGACTAAGTTGCGAGAGCGGTATAAGGCGGTGCGCATGCGCATGGGGCCTAAAAAACTGCCGCCGTCGTTTTCTGGGCGCCAAGTGCCTTCTAGGCTGGCGTCTTCGATTACGATGGGGGCGTCATTGATTATCGTGGCCGGAGTGTAGCCGTGCTCAAGGGCGGTGGTATAGATAAACGGTTTGAATGACGAGCCGGGTTGGCGCGTGGCTTGAGTTACTCGATTAAAGTGGCTTTGCTCAAAATCAAATCCGCCCGCCAGCGAGATAATCGCGCCGTCTAGTGGGTCAAGTGATACCAGTGCGGCCTCGGCGCTAGGCAGTTGTGCCAAGACGATGCCGTCGGAGGTGTGACGCAATCGAATGACGTCGCCGGGGGTGAGTATATCGGCGGCTTGGGTGGGTTTGTCACCGCGATAGTTTTCGCTTAAGTAGGGGCGGGCGTCAGAGAGGCCTTGCTCCCAGTCTAGCTGGGCTTCTGAGCCATCGGGCAGCAAGAGTGTGGCCGATTGCACGTCTACCTGGCTGACCACTGCTGGGGTTAGGCCGCCATAGGTGGGAATATGCTTGAGCGTATCGAGCCATTGTTCGGTGTTCGCATCTGGAGCGAGTTGCTGCTCGGGGCCGCGATACCCATGACGGCTGTCGTAAGTAATTAGGCCGTCTATCACGGCGTTTTGCGCGACTTCTTGAAGGTGAGCGTTTACGGTTGTGTAGACGCTGTAACCGTCGGTGTAAGCTGCGGACCCAAAGCGAGATATGGCCTCTTGACGGGCCATCTCAGCCACATAAGGCGCGTATAGCTCGGGCGTTAAACCGTGGTATTTTGCGGTTGCGGGAGCTTCGGTTGCTGTTTTCCAGGTGGCCTGGTCTATATGCCCAAGCTCCAGCATGCGGCCTAAAATCCAGTTGCGGCGAATCATGGCGCGCTCGGGGTTGGCGAGCGGATTGTAAGCCGAAGGGGCTTTGGGCAGGCCGGCGATCATTGCCCACTGCGCTAATGTGAGCTCGTCCATGTTTTTGCCGTAATAAACGTTAGCGGCCGCTTGAATTCCGTAAGCACGGTTACCGAAGTAAATTTTATTGTTGTAAAGTGCCAGAATCTCCTCTTTACTAAGTTCACGTTCTATTTGAAGTGCCAGCAGGATCTCATTGAATTTACGGGCAAAAGTCTGCTGGAAGGTAAGGAAGAAATTACGTGCAAGTTGCATCGTAATGGTGCTGCCGCCCGACTGAATCTGACCTGTTTTTAATAATTGTGATGCGGCTCGCAAAAGTCCTCTAATGGAGACGCCGTTATGATCGTAGAATTGAGCATCTTCTGCTGATAATAACGCTTGGACATATAGCGGCGGAATTTGATCGAAATTAATGGGGGTGCGGCGTTGTTCACCAAACTCACCAATCAATCGATTATCGCTTGAATAAATCCGCAGCGGAGTCTGCAATTTTACCTGCCGCAAGCTCTGTACATCGGGCAGCTTTGGGTTTAAATACAAGTAGAGTCCGGCAAAGGTAACGCAGGTAGCGCCACCACCTGCGATGAGCAACCAGAAAAGTACTATAATATAAGAATATTTTTTAGGCATTTTTTCTAAGCGAATTAGGTAGTTAGCGGCTTTGGCCGTTAGGATCTTGTATTATACGGGGTTTTTACCTATTTACATATGCATGATCTTGTTGCAGGCTTAAGTTAAAGTGCTATAACATAAACAACGTCTAAGTCACGGATATAGATAGAAAAATGGGTATTTTCGGATTCTTAGAAAAAAAGACACAGCCAGTAATAGGGTTAGACATAAGTTCCACGTCTGTAAAACTCTTAGAGCTGAGCCGTAGTGGCGATCGTTACCGAGTAGAAACCTACGCGGTAAGGCCATTGCCTGCCAATGCTGTTGTTGAGAAAAATATCAACGACGAAGCGGCGGTGGCCGAGGTCATTCGAACGCTGGTCAAGCAATCGAAAACCAAGATCAAGCATGTGGCGGTCTCCGTTGCAGGCTCTGCTGTGATCACTAAGGTTATTGAGATGCCGGCGGGGTTGTCAGAAGATGACCTCGAAAACCGCATTTATATCGAAGCTGACCAATACATTCCTTTCCCGATCGACGAGGTCTCCATTGATTTTGAGGTTCAGGGTGAATCACCCAATGACCCAGATCAGGTGGAGGTGCTGTTGGCGGCATGTCGCACTGAAAACGTTGAGTCTCGAGTTTCGACCCTGCAACTGGCAGGGTTAATGGAGGAGGTAGTCGACGTGGAAGCCTATGCGATGGAACGTGCTTTTGAGTTAGTGCTTGAGCAACTCGAAGATCAAGACAACCAAGTGGTGGCGGTACTTGATATAGGCGCAACCATGACTACGCTGAGTGTGTTAGTAGACGGTAAAACGGTTTACACCCGCGAGCAGTTGTTTGGTGGGCGGCAGTTAACGGAAGAAATCCAGCGGCGCTATGGGTTATCAATGGAAGAGGCTGGACTTGCTAAAAAGCAAGGCGGCTTACCAGATGATTATCAGTCTGAGGTTTTGCAACCCTTTAGAGAATCTGTGGTGCAGCAGATTACCCGGTCATTACAGTTTTTCTTTTCTGCCAGCGAATACAATGATGTGGATTACATTGTGTTGGCCGGCGGTGTTGCTTCTATGGAAGGTTTGATAGAGCTTATCGAAGAAAAGCTAGGCACTCAGGCTATGGTGGCTAACCCGTTTGCCTCCATGTCTGTGGCGTCGCGGGTTAATGCGGCGGCGCTGGCAAATGATGCACCCTCATTGATGGTGGCAACCGGCCTGGCAATGAGGAGCTTTGACTAATGGCGCATATCAACTTACTTCCTTGGCGCGTTAAAGACCGAGAGAAGAAAAAGAAAGATTTTATTACGATTATGGTGGGTGTGGCGATAGTTACTGCGGTTGTCGCTTATCTTTGGATCTCTCATGCTCAGGGTAAGGTAGATCACCAGACCCAGCGCAATCAAATACTTAAGACAGAAATCGCCTCACTTGAAAGCAAAGTGTCCGAGTTAAACGATTTACAGCAGCGTCGGGATGACTTACTAGCTTTGATGAAGCTGATTCGTGATCTAGAGGGAACACGCTCGGTAATTGTGCATCACTTTGATGAGCTGGTGCGGGCTTTGCCTGATGGCGTATATCTCGTGTCGGTTAAGCGAGAAGGTGCAGTGATGAGCATCGAAGGCTTCGCTGAATCAAACAACAGGGTGTCGAGCTTTATGCGTAATTTAGATGCTTCTGAGTGGTACGCGGAGCCAAATTTAGCATCGGTGGACGCGGCACCTAGTCAGGGTGGTCAGGCAAATGCATTCTCCATGACTGTAAAAACAGTTGTATCTAAGGCGCAACAAGCCTTACAAGATCAGGAGGAGCAATAATGTCTTTGCAGGAATACTTCGAGCAGGCTCGAGACTTCGACTACAGTGACTCTTCCAAGATAGGCATTTGGCCATTGCCTACCAAAATTTTGGTATGTGTCTTAATTGTGGCGGCGCTACTGGCTGCTGCTTACTATGTCAAAATTAAAGATATTGAAAGCGACTTGGTGCGGGTAAAAGCCGAAGAGCAAACACTAAGAAAATCGTTTCAAACTAAAAGTGCTCAAGCAGCAAATTTAGAGGCTTATCGCGCCCAGATGGAAGAGATGCAGCGCTCCTTTGAATCGTTGCTTGCGCGCCTCCCTACCGATACACAGGTGCCAGGATTACTAGAAGACATTGATGCCCGCAGCGTCGAGAGTGGCTCTAGCATCCAAAGTATTGAACTTGAGGCTCAGCGCGCGGCTGAGTATTACACCGAACTACCGATCAAGATCAATGTCACTGGCAGCTATCATGACTTTGGTAATTTTGTCAGCGGTGTGGCAGGTATGCCTCGGATTGTTACGCTGCATGATTTCTCAATCGAAAATATAGAAGAAAGTGGCGACTTGGTGATGCAGATTGACGCTAAGACCTATCACTATCAGCCGGAGGGGGAAGCCAATGAACAGTAATAAGTTAATATTGGGTGGACTTCTGGGTGTAATGATTGGTTTGACCGGTTGTGGTGGCGGTGATCTGAGCAGTTTGAGAGACTACATCGAAAAAACGAAAGCTCAAACTGGCCAGCAGATAGAGCCTTTGCCGGTGTTTCGTCCATTGCCGCCTTTTAGTTATGCGGCGATGACGTTGCGCAGTCCGTTTGAAAAACCTATTGAAGAGATGGCCCGAGCTCAAGGTGGTAAATCAGTTAAGCCTGACATGACTCGAGCAAAAGAATATCTTGAAGGTTTCAATATCGCCAATATGACGATGGTGGGAACCTTTACGGTAGGCTCAGACACTGGCAATACTACCATGTGGGCACTTATTGATACTGGCCCCGGCGCTCAGCGAAGCGTCGAGCCGGTAAAAGTTGGCAACTATATGGGTCGCAATCACGGCAAAATTATGTCTGCTACACCCAATCAGCTTGAACTGATGGAAATCGTCTCTGATGGTGACGATGGCTGGGTTGAGCGTCCACGTATTATTAAATTAGAAGAAAAGGAATAGGCAGTCATGCGTGCTTTGTTCTTAATGGGGTTTAAAATGAGAAAAACAGTCGCGTTACTCTTGGTTTGTTTGCTGTCTCCACTCGTGGGGGCGGCAAGCCTAGATGACATCCGGTTTGCGGAGCTGCCTAATCAGCGTTTTGAGGTGCGTTTAAATTTTGACGATGTGCCTCCGGAGCCTCAAGGCTACACGATTGAAGAGCCTGCTCGAATTGTACTGGACTTTCCTGGAGTCGAGAGCAGCCTTAAAGAGCGACATTTTCCGTTAGCGTTTGATAACGGCGAGAGCGCTATGGTGCTAAGTTCGGACGGGCGTACTCGTCTGATTTTGCATCTCGCGAGCCTGACTGATTATAGTTCGCGTATCGATGGTAAATCTTACGTTATTGAGGTGGGAGGTACTGGCGGCCGGCAAGTGGCGGTCAGTAATCCCGCATCGATTGCCAGCTCTGAGTCTCACTCGCGTGCCAAGGCTAATCGTGAGATCAGCGGTATTGATTTTCGTCGTGGAGATGCCGGTGAAGGCCGTATAGTTGTCGATCTATCCACTGATCGTATTAGCGCTGATATGCGTGATACTTCAGATGGTTTACGTATAACTTTTGCCAATACTAGCTTGCCAAGCGAGCTGCGTCGCCGTTTAGATGTGCTTGATTTTGCCACCCCTGTTGCAGTTATCTCAGCTGGCAATGACGGTGATGACGTAGTGTTAGACGTATCGGCTAATGGCGATTACGATTACTTGGCTTATCAGACCGACACTCAATACGTTATTAGTGTTAAGCCGCTAACGCCATCTGAAAAAGCCGAGCAAGAGCGTCTGTTTGAGTATACCGGTTCGCGTTTATCTTTTAACTTTCAAGACATTGAAGTGCGTGCGGTGCTGCAAATCATCGCCGATTTTACCGATTTAAACTTGGTTGCCTCCGACACGGTGCAAGGCCGTATAACTCTACGGCTGGACAATGTTCCTTGGGATCAAGCGTTAGAAATGGTGTTAAAAACCAAAGGTCTTGATAAGCGTCAAGTGGGCAATGTGCTGATGGTGGCCCCTGCTGCTGAAATCGCTGAGCGTGAACGTCAAGAGCTGTCGACTAAGCGTCAATTGGAAGAGCTTGCGCCGTTGCGCACTGAATACCTGCGTATACGTTACGCCAGCGCTAAAGAGATCTTTGAGTTGTTTAGCGGTGAGGCTGGTGGGGCTTCGGGTGCCGATGATGGCCCGGCTAGTCGCTCGACCGGTAGTGTCTTGTCCGGTCGTGGTCAGGCTGTTGTCGATGAGCGTACTAACTCTATTATTGTCACCGATACAGCGGATCGTATTGATGCCTTTAAGCGTTTGATTGAAGAAATTGATATACCTATTCGTCAGGTAATGATTGAAGCGCGTCTGGTCATTGCTAACAAAGATTTCCGTGAGGAGTTGGGCATACGATGGGGTGGTGCTGGCGCCAATCTATCATCCAATTCATTGTTAGAGGTGGGGGGGTCGACTAGCGCATTAGACTCATCCCCAGGGTCACCTGCTGACTTTATCTATGGTGGCGGTAGTGCAGACCTTAATGAAAACATGATGGTGGACTTGGGGGTTACTAACCCGGTTGGAAGCATCGCTTTTGGTCTGCTGACTGATAACGCCTTTTTGGATCTTGAGCTGTCAGCATTGGAATATAACGGTTACGCCGAGATTGTTTCGCAACCTAAAGTGATCACTGGCGATAAACAGCGCGCGATGATTTCGACCGGTAGTGAGATTCCATATCAAGAAGCTTCTGCCAGTGGTGCGACAGCGGCTTCGTTTAAAGAGGTTGTGTTGGAGTTGGACGTAACGCCACAAATCACGCCCGATAACAATATCATTATGGAATTATCGATCAAGAAGGACTTGCTGGCCGAGTTTAACCAAGAGTTTGGTGTACCTATTATTGATATCACTCGGTTAAACACTAAGGTGCTGGTGTCCGATGGGCAGACCATTGTTCTAGGTGGTATATTCGAGATGCAGCAACTTAACGGGGTGGATAAGGTCCCGTTCTTGGGCGATATACCTTTCTTGGGGCGCCTATTCCGTCGTGATGTTAAAAGCTCAGAGAAAAGTGAATTGCTGATCTTTATTACCCCGCGCATCATGGCTGAGAGCTTGACCGAATAATACTATGCTAGATCGGCACGTATTTCTTGTCGGCCCCATGGGGGTCGGCAAGTCGACCATCGGTAGAGTTCTCGCCTCCGAGTTGAATGTCCCTTTTTATGATACCGACCGTGTGATTGAAAACCGCACCGGTGCGGATATTCCTTGGATATTCGATATGGAAGGTGAGGCAGGGTTCCGGTTGCGTGAGACAGGTGTACTGCAAGATTTAATAGCCGAGCCTCCTTGCGTGATCGCAACCGGTGGCGGTATTGTGACTCAGCCGAAAAATTGTGAACTAATGGCGCAAGGATTAGTGTGCTATCTGACCGCCTCGGTCGAGCAGTTGGTGGAGCGAACTTCGCGCGATAAAAAACGTCCACTGCTGCAGGTTGAGAATCCTCGTGAAAAAATCATAGAAATTCTTGCCGCACGCGACGAATTGTATCGTGGTGTGGCCGACGTCAGCCTTAATACCGATCGCTTTTCTCCTAAGGCGGCCGTTGCCGAGATCTTGGCGCAACTGCCTTAGCTAGGCCGCTGTATTTGGTTGCGCAGTTCGTTCGTTAAAATTATTACCTACAAGCTTATTCCTCTTACTTTAATTACTGATTTTAATTCTCTTAAGCCCACCTTTTGGTAGATTTAGGTTGCGGCCAAACTCCTGCCAGCTCAACATCTGTGTGCTAAAGTACGCTCTTATTAGATCATTCACCGGATTATCAAAGACGCCAATTATGAAGACCTTAACCGTTAATCTTGGGGAGCGCAGCTACCCTATTTTTGTTGCTGCAGGGCTAATAGATCGCGCCGAATTGCTGGCGGAGTATATCGTCGGCAAGCAGGTTTGCATCGTAACCAACACCACCGTGGCTAAGATTTACTTGCCAAAGCTTAAGCAGGCGCTAAGTGATAGTAAGCTTGAGATTGAGTCGGTGGTGCTACCTGATGGTGAGCAATATAAAAGCCTAGAGACGCTCAATCAAATTTTTGATGCCTTGCTGCAAAAGCATTTTAGCCGAACCGTTACCATCATTGCTTTAGGTGGTGGGGTCGTGGGTGATATGGCTGGGTTTGCTGCCGCCTGTTATCAGCGAGGGGTTAATTTTATCCAGATACCAACCACGCTGTTGTCGATGGTTGATTCATCGGTGGGGGGGAAAACGGGAGTTAATCACCCGTTAGGTAAAAACATGATAGGCGCGTTTTATCAGCCACAGGCCGTATTAGCCGATGTCGCCGCGCTGCAAACGTTGCCGCCGCGTGAGGTATCGGCGGGTTTGGCCGAGGTTATAAAGTACGGCATTATTTGTGATTACGATTTCTTTGTGTGGTTAGAGACTAATATCGATCGTCTAGTGGCAGGTGATGCCGAAGCGCTAACGTATTGTATTGAGCGCTCTTGTGATAACAAAGCCCGAGTCGTAGCCCAAGATGAGCGCGAAGGTGGCGTTAGGGCCATCTTGAATCTTGGTCATACTTTTGGTCACGCTATTGAAACCGCACAAGGTTATGGGAATTGGTTGCATGGCGAAGCGGTAGGTGCGGGTATGGTAATGGCGCTGGATTTATCCTGGCGTATGGGACTGATTGATAAGTCCGATTTAACCCGGGCGGTTGATCTTATTAAGCGTGCTAACTTGCCGGTAGCGGCGCCTAAAGATATGACTGAGGCGCAATTTATTGAGCTAATGTCAGTGGATAAAAAAGTACAAGACGGACGCTTGCGGCTGGTGCTTGTACAGCAGTTAGGGCAGGCGTTTGTCACCTCTGAGATAGATAAAAGTCTACTCAGTCAGACCATTAGTGCCTGCCGTTAGGCGGGCAGGAGAACCCGCATGATATCGGATTATTGTGAACGCTTTGGCCTTAATGAAGACCCGTTTGCCAGCCAGGCTTTTTACATAACCGCAGAGCTTGAGCAGTTGGCCGACCAGATTACCCACGCGAGCCAATTTAGTGCGGGCTTTGTGGTTGTCTGTGGCCCGCGCGGGACGGGGAAAACAGCTTTTGCCAAATTCTTTTATAGTCAGTTAATTGCCACTCAAGAATGTATTTTATTGGATGTGGCGGTTGCCAGTTCGGCCCAAACGCTGTTGTTGCAGTTGGCCGACTTTTTAGCGTTGCCAGTGTCTGCCGAATCGACCATGGGTGAGCTGTTAGCGCAATTGCGCACCATTATTAATAACGTTAATGAAGCTTTTGCCGTTACTGTAGTGCTAGATAATGCACAACTGTTGGCTGACGATACTTTGGCGGCGTTAGTCAGTTTGTTGCAGGTGCCGAATGGTCATCATCGGCCTTTCAGTTTTGTGTTGTTTTCAGAGTTAGAATTGGCGACGCGGTTAGATCAGTTTCAGATGCCCGATGTTGCAGTGCAAGATATGGCGTTTCCGGTTATGTCCGCCACTGATGCCGCGACCATGTTAAATTACCGAATGGAGTCGGCAGGCTTTTTAGGTCAGCCGTTGTTCAGCCAGCGGCAAGTTAAGCCCCTGTGGCAAGAGGCCGATGGCCACGTAGATAAAATGCTTAATTTGGCGCGTATAGATATTCAAGATCGGGCTGAAGATGCGGATACCGCTAGCGCACCTGTGCACAAAGGCGGCTTGCCGGTTATTCATATTACTGCTGTGGCGGGGCTATTGGCGGCGTTGGGGTTGGTGTTTTTGTATCAAGGTGATGATTCGGATACTCCGGCGATAGTGACAAAACGGCTCGTTACGCCTGCGCAAAGGCCGGCATCTGTTGCTTCGCCTACAGTTAATCCCCAGCCCGTGACAGCAGCGCTTGCCCCCCGCGACAATGAGGTGCTTGTGCCGCCAGAGAGGCTTGAGACAGTCCGCAGTAGTGCCGCAGTAAAACCGCCTGCCGCCAGTGTACCCCAGATATTGTCTGTCGAAACTAAGCCAGTTGTTGAGCGGCAGGCGGACGCGGTGGCGCAAGCTCCTGTCTTAACGCCACTTGCAAGCGCTAAAAATACGGATAGCAGCGGTTTGGGTGCAAGCTCAGCCACACGGGCAGCTTCAAGCAGTAAAGCCCCTGTGGCGCCAGTTTGGGCCAATGATGAGGCAGAAATTTTATCGTGGCCATCATCGGCTTACTCATTGCAAATACTGGGTGTGTCTAACCGAGATGCCGCTAAAGCTTATGTGCAGCGGCAAGAAAACAAAGCGTATTTACGTATTATGGCAACGCAGCGCTCGGGCAAGCCTTGGTACATTGTGCTAGCAGGGCGATACGATTCAATAGCTAAAGCAAAGCAGGCTGTATTAAATTTACCTGCTGCGCAAATACAAGCTGGGCCATGGCCAAGAAAGGTGGAGTCGTTGCAGCAAGAGATTCGAGCTAATTAATAAAGGTGAGCTAGAAGAGAGTGCATGACGAGTGAGGTAAAAAAGGCACCAAAGAATTACTCTTTGGTGCCTTTTTAGGTTTAAGGGATGTAAACGAAAGACTCTACTTCTACTGCTCCCACGGTATATGTGGCAGTGGCCGTCGCGTCAGAGTTAGGTATTTCTACGTTGAGCCAAGCTGAGCCAAAAGTTGATTTTGTGTCGCTTACCGTAATGGTTAGCGTTACTGTGGTACCTTCATTTGTGCCACCAGCTGCTTCAGGGGTAACGCTGGCGGTAATTAGGTCATTATTTGTCCCTGTGCTAATTTTGGTGCCGCTAGGAAGGCCATTACCATTGGTGTCTGCCAGCATCATGGTAAAGGACTGTGTTTTGATATTTGTCATGCTGACTTTGCCGCTGGGTTGGCCTGGTAGGCGTCCGTCTGGCATGGTGAAGGGCGATTGTGCATAGCTTGTCATAATCAACCGCATGTCGGTTCTGATAAGCACGCTGTCGCGGCTGCAAAGGCCCGCCTGGGCGTCTACTTCACGGCATAAGCTGCCATCATAGATACCATTGCCGGGCTCGTAGTTGCCAGTGCCGGTATTGTTGATCGAGATAACCTCTTCGGTAACGTCGCGCTGTCCGTCAAAGTTTCGATCAAAATAGGCTGAGCCTAGATCGTCACAGCCGAACGTTCTACTTGCTGCCCCAGAGAGGGGGGTGGCCCATTGACAGACTGCTTCACGATTTGGGCTATCGGCGGTGTAGAAAAGGTCGGTGTCGTGGTCGTACAGGCCGTTTTGGTTTAAGTCGACAAATGATTCGTTACCTAGGGTGGAGGCCATAATGATTACACGGCCATTGCGGCAGTCGCTGTCGTCGCCTGCGATATCGCCATTGGGGCATACAAACGCCCAAAGGTCCTCATCAAATGTCACTTGATCCTCGGCGTAGATTTGGCCAGAGCTTCTCCAAGTAACTGAGCACATGCCTGGGGTACCAAAAGCCTCTTCACCTTCGTTATTTATCACAATGCCGGTAAAGCAAACGGGTGCTATTGTGCCTCCCTTAGAGGTGAAGTAAACGGGGGTTCTATTGGGTACGGGATTGCTAAACGCATCGGATAAATCGACCGTAATTTCTGATTCGATATTATTGGTGTTCCAAGCGACAGGGTAAAGATCGGTTGCTGCGATGCTTATTCCCTTTTGCTCAGGAAGGCCTGTTGACACCACAAGTTCGTTAGATTGGCTGCTTACCCCAGTGTCCGTAGTGGCAGTAATCCGTACGCTGGTGGGGGCGGTGCCCGATTGTACCGTGGCGCTTACGTAGCCATCACTGCCGGAGATATCGCTGTCGTTTACTAGTTTTAAGCCGCCGGCGGTAGTGTTGAGCTGAAAGTTTACTCCAACGCCTTTTACCGCAGCTCCAGTGGTTCCGAGTATTTTAAAGCGAACGATTGAGATCTCGTTACCGCCGGTACCTTTTAATGCAATGTAGTTAGGCGATGCGTCGGTAAAAGAGATACTTGTTACCGTGTCGGCTTCGATGTTGAGACTGGTGGAGGCACTAATAAGGCCACCACCAAAGGTGGTTGATGCTGTAATGCTGTCTTCGCCGATACAGCCATTGGCTGTGTAGCGCACGTTTGCTTGGCCGTTATTGGTCGCAACGACATTGCTGGCGGTATCGTCGGTGTTGTCTAAACCGTTTATCGGCTCGATTAGAGATTCGCCCGACGCTATGCAGGGGGAGTTGAAGGTGACTTGCGCGCTATCGATAATGAGTGAGCCGGCCTCAACGATATTCACTGTCAATACCGCGCTGCCACCAGCGGAGAGGGCGCTATCACCAATCTCTGTGCCAATTTCGCCGGCAACAAACGAGTCGCCTGAGCCGTTGCCTATTTGCGCAACGGTGTTGCCGGTGCCGCCACCAGAGCCTCCACCGCCGACGTTATCGAGAGCTGTTCCGCTGCTGCCGCCACCACAGGCTGCAAGGCCCATGCAAAGGGCAAGCGCTGAGGTTAACTGTAGTGTCGTTGACCCAAGTTGTTTTATCCGCATGTTGAATTCCTGATTGCCGGCGTTGTGTTTTTATGGCCGCTGCAGCGCCGCATATACCGCCAATGACGGGGTGCTGCACACTTAAGCGTGGGCTTTATAGAGAATAAGGCCCTTAATATTTAGTTGTATCGCCTAAATTAGCGTAAATCGCGAGCAGGATAAAGGCCCAATTAGGCGAAAAAGAGGAATAATGGCACATTTTCATAAAATTCTTTTGTTTTCAGGCGATTGTTGATGGTTCTGCGAGTAAATTCTCACTTGCGTTGATAATTGATCTGTCTTTTTTTAGCGCTTTGCTAATGACTGTTGCGGCGCATATATGTCATTTTTTAGTTGCCTAGTCGTTTTTAGGCGAGTAGTATCCTTCGCCCAAATAAAAAAAAGCCCCTCTTGCGTAGGGGCTTTTTTGTCGGCGTACTGTTTATGTGTGTTTTTGGCATGTCAGTCGCTGTTACAGTTACTGATATTGAGAGGCGACTATGACCACTGGCCTGTACCGGTTAGATGAATTTAAAGACAACTGTGGTTTCGGTCTTATTGCCCACTTAAAAGGTAAGACTAGCCATCGCTTGCTCGAGACGGCGATCGAAGCTCTGACGTGTATGACTCACCGAGGTGGTATTGCCGCCGATGGTAAGACCGGTGACGGTTGCGGCCTGTTGCTGCAAAAGCCCGACGCCTTTATGCGCGCGGTAGCGGCCGAGTCATTTACTGCCCCGCTAACAGATATTTACGGTGTGGGCTCGGTAATGCTAAGCCAAGATGCTACTCAAGCTGATGCAGCGCGCAGTGCTTTTACCCAGGCAATTACAGATCAAGGTTTGAGTGTGGCCGGTTGGCGTGACGTGCCGGTGGATCCGAGCTGTCTAGGGCCAATCGCTCTGACATCGCTGCCAGTTTTTAATCATGTGTTTATCAATAGTCCTGATGGCCTGAGCAATGCTGAGGTGGGCGCTAAGTTGTTAATGGCACGCCGCTATACTGAAATTGCCTTACAAAATGATCCGGCATTTTATATTGCGAGCCTAAGCACCACGGTATTGTCCTATAAAGGCTTGATGATGCCTGTGGATTTACCGCAGTTTTTCACCGACTTGGCCGATGAGCGTCTAGAAACGGCTATTTGCGTGTTTCACCAGCGCTTTTCTACTAACACTACCCCTCAGTGGCCGCTAGCGCAGCCGTTTCGGATGCTGGCGCACAATGGTGAAATTAATACCGTTATGGGCAATCGCAATTGGTCTGTGGCGCGTACGGATAAATTCTCGACGCCGTTGCTGCCTAATATTGCCGATGTGGCGCCACTGGTCAATCGTACCGGCTCTGACTCATCCAGCTTAGATAATATGCTCGAGGTGTTGTTAGTTGGCGGTATGGAGTTGCACCGCGCTGTGCGTATGTTGGTGCCGCCTGCGTGGCAAAATGTCGAGCATATGGATCCAGATCTGCGGGCGTTTTACGAATACAACTCGATGCATGTCGAGCCTTGGGATGGTCCAGCGGGGCTGGTAATTACCGATGGCCGCTACGCGGTTTGTACGCTCGATCGAAATGGTTTGCGGCCTTCACGCTGGGTAATTACTAAAGACGATATGATTACCGTGGCTTCGGAAGTTGGTGTGTACGGCTATAAACCTGAGGACGTGGTGGCTAAAGGTCGCTTAGGGCCGGGCCAAATTTTGTCGGTAGATACCTTGACCGGCGAGTTGTTCCATACGCAAGACGTTGATGCTCAGCTTAAAAAGACTCAGCCTTACAAACGCTGGTTAAGAGAAAGTGCTGTGCGTATCGAGTCGACACTTGAGGCCGATGTGGCTGAGAGCGAGCTATCTGACGCCAATATGAAGGCGTTTATGAAAATGTACCAGGTGAGTTTTGAGGAGCGTGACCAAGTGTTGCGTCCGCTCGCCGAAGGCGGTCAAGAAGCCGTAGGTTCGATGGGCGACGACACACCAATGGCGGTATTGTCTAGTAAACAACGTTCGATCTATGATTATTTTAGGCAGCAGTTTGCGCAGGTAACCAATCCACCAATCGATCCGCTGCGTGAAACAATCGTTATGTCGCTTGAGACTTGCGTGGGGCGTGAATTATCGGTGTACGAAGAAACCGCCGCGCATGCCAACCGTGTAATTCTTGCCTCGCCGGTATTGTCTCCGGCTAAGTTTCGGTCGCTGACGAATTTGAATCGCAGTGATTATAAGTCTAGCACTTTCTCGCTGGCGTACGATCCGCAAGCGAAGGGGTTGCAGCAGGCTATTAATGATGTCTGTGAGCAAGTGGCCCAGGCTGTGCGAGCGGGCACCGTGTTGGTGGTGCTGAGTGATATCAAGCTCAGTCAAGGTCAGTTGCCGATACCGGCATTGATGGCAACCGGAGCGGTGCATCATTACCTAATTAAAAATGGTTTGCGCTGCGACTCTAATATCATTGTCGAGACCGGCACTGCACGTGACTCGCACCAAGTTGCCGCGTTAATTAGCTACGGCGCGACGGCGGTGTATCCGTATTTAAGCTACTACGTGTTAAACGATTTGCTAAGCAAAGGAGAGCTGTTAACCGATATCGATTACGCGTATAAAAATTACCGTAAAGGCATCGACAAAGGCTTGCTAAAAATTCTTTCTAAAATGGGAATTTCTACGGTTGCGTCGTATCGCGGTGCGCAACTTTTTGAATCTGTAGGCTTGGCCGAAGAAGTTATCGATACTTGCTTTGTTGGTACGCCATCGCGAATCAAAGGCGCGCGCTTTGAAGATATAGAAAACGATCAAAAAGCCTTAGCAAAAAGTGCTTGGTTAGATCGCAAGCCAATTTCTCAGGGCGGGTTGCTTAAGTACGTTCACGGTCAGGAGTATCACGCGTTTAACCCCGACGTGGTGCAAGCCCTGCAACAAGCCGTACAGTCGGGCGATTGGAAACTGTGGCAAAAATATTCTGAGCTTGTTAATAATCGTCCTGTCGCCACATTGCGTGACTTAATAAAAGTGCGTAACGATATTAATAAGCCAGTTGCGCTGGATGATGTTGAGCCTATCGAGAGTATTATCAAGCGCTTCGATTCGGCCGGCATGTCGTTGGGGGCGCTATCGCCCGAGGCGCACGAGGCGTTAGCCGAAGCGATGAACTCGTTGGGCGGTCGTTCTAATAGTGGTGAGGGCGGTGAAGACCCTGTTCGCTACGGCACTAATAAAGTGTCTAAGATTAAGCAGATTGCCTCGGGCCGTTTTGGCGTTACGCCGCATTATTTGGTGAACGCCGAAGTGCTGCAAATTAAAGTTGCACAGGGCGCTAAGCCTGGTGAGGGCGGTCAGTTGCCAGGTGGTAAAGTAAATGCACTGATTGCTCGGTTGCGTTACTCGGTACCGGGTGTGACGTTAATTTCACCGCCACCGCATCACGATATTTATTCGATTGAAGATTTAGCCCAACTTATTTATGACTTAAAACAGGTCAACCCCGATGCGCTGGTATCGGTTAAGTTGGTGTCTCGCCCCGGCGTGGGGACCATTGCTGCAGGTGTGGCAAAAGCTTATGCCGATCTTATTACTATTTCGGGTTACGACGGTGGCACCGCTGCAAGTCCTTTAACATCCATTCATCATGCCGGATCGCCGTGGGAGCTGGGCCTGTCTGAAACGCATCAAACTTTGCGTGCTAACGATTTGCGCGACAAGGTGCGTGTGCAAACAGACGGCGGTCTAAAAACTGGCTTAGATGTTATTAAAGCCGCTATGCTGGGTGCCGAGAGCTTTGGTTTTGGTACCGCACCGATGGTGGCGCTGGGTTGCAAGTACTTACGTATTTGTCACTTAAATAATTGTGCCACAGGTGTTGCCACCCAGAATGAAACGCTGCGCAGTGAGCATTACATCGGCACAGTCGAAATGGCGAAAAACTTTTTCCGCTTTGTGGCCCAAGATGTACGTTTAATGATGGCCGACTTAGGCGTTAAAACCTTAGCTGAGCTAGTTGGTCGGGTAGATTTACTGGCCTTAATTGAAGGTACTACAGCTAAGCAGCAACAGCTGGATTTGAGTCCGATTATTCACACCGATAAATTCTTAGAGACAAAGCCTCAGCTGTGCGCTGTTGAGCGTAATACTCCGTTTGATAAAGGCGAGCTGGCCGAGGCCATGGTGAAGGAAGTCTTGCCCACCATTGAAGCTAAAACCGGTGGTGAATTTGCGTTTCACTTGACCAACTGCGATCGTTCGATTGGCGCGCGTTTAAGTGGCGAAATTGCCAAGCGTTATGGCAATCAGGGAATGGCAAAGCAACCCGTTAAGCTTAATTTGACCGGTATTGCCGGGCAGAGCTTTGGTGTCTGGAATGCGGGTGGTCTTGAATTGTATCTTGATGGCGATGCAAATGATTACGTGGGCAAAGGCATGGCGGGCGGTAAGATTGTTATTCGTCCTCCTGCGGGCTCAGAGTTTGCATCCAACGTTACCAGTATTATGGGTAACACATGTTTGTACGGTGCTACCGGGGGTAAGTTGTTTGCCGCCGGTACTGCTGGCGAGCGGTTTGCGGTGCGCAACTCGGGCGCTCAGGTTGTTGTCGAGGGCGCTGGCGATCATTGCTGTGAGTATATGACTGGCGGTGTTGTGACGGTGCTAGGTAAAACCGGCGTTAACTTTGGTGCGGGTATGACCGGTGGTTTTGCTTATGTGCTGGATGAAGCCAACCAGTTTGTTGATCGCTACAACAACGAGTTGGTTGAAATTCACCGCGTTAATACCGAGCAGCTAGAAGCACATCGACACCACCTGCGGAGTGTTATTGAAGAGTTTGTCCAGGAAACCCGAAGCGCTTGGGGTAAGAAAATCCTGGATAACTTTGAAGATTACGTTGGCAAGTTTTGGTTAGTAAAGCCCAAGGCTGCCAGCGTAAGGCATCTGCTAGAAAGCGTTAAGACGCGCGGCGAATAACCCCGTAGGGTTTAACAGTTTAGAGGCATTAATGATGGCCGACCGTTTAAGTAATGATTTTCAGTTTTTGTATGTGGGCCGTCAAGAGCCGGCAAAAAAAGCGATTCAAACTCGTAAAAATCAGTTTGTTGAAATTTATGAGCCATACAGTAAATACGAGGTGGCGGGCCAAGCACACCGCTGTCTAGAGTGCGGTAACCCTTACTGTGAATGGAAGTGCCCCGTGCATAACTTTATTCCTAATTGGTTAAAGTTAATCTCAGAGGGTAATATTTTTGAGGCGGCCGAGCTCAGCCACCAAACCAACACCTTACCCGAAGTGTGTGGCCGGGTGTGCCCGCAAGATCGTCTGTGCGAGGGTGCTTGCACACTCAATGATGATTTTGGTGCGGTAACAATTGGCAACGCCGAAAAATATATTACGGATACCGCCTTTGCTATGGGCTGGCGCCCAGACATGTCACAGGTGAAGTGGACCGATAAAAAAGTTGCGGTTATTGGCGCAGGCCCTGCCGGGTTAGGTTGTGCCGATGTTTTGGTGCGCAACGGTGTTAAGCCGGTGGTGTTTGATCGCTATCCCGAAATCGGTGGCTTGCTGACGTTTGGCATTCCCGAGTTTAAATTAGAAAAATCGGTGATGACGCGTCGCCGTGAAGTATTTACTGAGATGGGTATTGAGTTTCGGCTTAATACGAATGTGGGTACCGACATTACCATTGCTGAGCTTATGGCGGAATATGACGCTGTATTTATGGGCATGGGCACATACAATTACATGAAAGGTGGGTTCCCCGGTGAAGATTTGCCGGGTGTTTACGATGCGCTACCGTTCTTGGTGTCGAGCGTTAATCGTAACCTAGGGTTTGAAAAAAGCCCAGATGACTTTATTAGTGTAACCGGTAAGCGCGTAGTTGTGCTCGGTGGCGGTGATACTGCGATGGATTGTAACCGCACCTCGATTCGTCAGGGTGCTCAGTCAGTATTTTGTGCCTATCGGCGCGACGAAGAAAATATGCCCGGCTCTAAGCGCGAGGTGTTAAACGCGCGTGAAGAGGGGGTTGAGTTTTTATTCAACCGCCAACCGGTAGCGATTGTCGGCGAAGGTAAAGTTGAAGGCGTAAAAGTGGTGACGACTCAGTTGGGTGAGCCCGATGAAAACGGTCGCCGTCGCCCAGAACCTATTGCCGGCAGTGAAGAGATTTTACCGGCCGATGTGGTACTGGTAGCTTTTGGTTTTAGGCCCAGTCCACCTGAGTGGTTGGCAGAGCAGCAAGTCGATGTGAATAGCTGGGGAGGCATTGTCGCACCCGAGCAACAAGCGTTTAAGTTTCAGACCAGCAACTCTAAGATTTTTGCCGGTGGCGATATGGTGCGAGGCTCTGATTTGGTGGTTACCGCCATCTGGGAGGGGCGTGAAGCAGCCGAAGGGATACTGGACTACCTTAACGTTTAAGTGTAAAAGCCGGTCTTTGGATCGGCTTTTTTGTAATTGGGGTATCATCCCTAGGCCGAATGTAGCGGGATGAGTGAAGTGAGGCCTCGTCCAAGACTGCTTGCTAGATACCAAGATAAACGCCTCAGTGGATACCCAATAGATCATGAGCCAACTTAAGAACGATCGTTTTTTGCGTGCGCTGCTGCGCGAGCCCGTCGATGTAACGCCAGTATGGATGATGCGCCAGGCGGGTCGTTATTTGCCCGAGTACCGTGCCAGCCGTGAGCGTGCCGGTAATTTCATGGGGCTGTGTGGTAATCCCGAGATGGCCTGTGAGGTTACCCTGCAGCCGCTTGAACGCTACCCACTAGACGCTGCTATCTTGTTCTCGGATATCCTGACAATTCCCGACGCCATGGGGTTGGGGCTTTATTTTGAGGTCGGCGAAGGTCCCAAGTTTAAAAAACCGGTACGCACTGAGGCGGATATTAACGCTCTGCAGGTGATTGATCCGGCGCAAGACTTACCTTATGTCACCGATGCGGTGAAGCTGATTCGTCGAGAGCTTAATGGCCGCGTGCCGTTAATTGGCTTTTCTGGCAGCCCTTGGACGCTTGCAACCTACATGATTGAGGGTGGCTCTAGCCGCGATTTTCGGCGCGCTAAGCAAATGTTGTATAACCAGCCCGAACTGATGCATCAGCTGCTCAATACGCTCGCCGAGTCGGTGATCGTTTATTTAAACGCTCAAATTGAGGCGGGCGCGCAAGCTGTGCAAATATTTGATACATGGGGCGGTGCGCTGTCTCATAGCGCTTATCAAGAGTTCTCGCTTAATTATTTGGATAAAATTGTAAAAGGCCTGATCCGCGAGCGAGAAGGGCGTCGCGTGCCAGTTATCTTGTTTACCAAAGGAGGCGGCCAGTGGCTTGAAGCTATGGCCGACACAGGCGCTGATGCTCTGGGGCTGGATTGGACGACCGATATAGGCGCTGCGCGTGCGCGGGTGGGCTCACAGGTGGCGCTGCAGGGCAATATGGACCCTACGATCTTATACGCTAAGCCCGACCGAATTCGTGCGGAGGTGGGCGCGATATTGCAGTCGTACGGTTCAGGCCCCGGTCATATCTTTAATTTGGGGCACGGCATCACTCCCGAGGTGGATCCAGAGCACGCAGGTGCATTTATACGAGCAGTTCACGATTTATCGCAACAGTATCACGCTTAATACGCTGCATCTGGCGCCACTTGTTATTATTGAGTACACTGCGTTATCGGTAACAGTCATGTGTATCATGTCAGGAGCACCGGTGGTTTATTAGGTGTTAATCAAGCGGCGTCCTAGCAATTCTTTGGCGCCGCTTGATTTGTGTATGGTGAGCAGCAGGCCCCGAAATGGGCTGTGAGGGTGCAACGTGGGAATAAAACAGGTTAAGTTAAGCGTAAACGAGCTAACTATCGGCATGTATGTGTCGGGGTTGGATCGTCCGTGGACGCAAACGCCATTCCCACTACAAGGCTTTTACATTCGTGATATCGATGAGCTGAAAAGACTCAAAAGTCTGTGCAATCATGTTTATATCGATGTGGTTAAAGGCCGCTCCCCAGTGGCTACTAAGCTGCGAAGTTACGATGGTGTCACAGGTGGAGGTAAGGGCTCATCGGCACGCCATGTTGCTACCGCGCCAGTAAATGTGCCCGTTAAGCCCATTAAAGTTCGGCGCAATCTACATCCTGATATTAAACCGCTGGGGGGGGAGGTTAAAAAAGCCCGAGACTTACATCAAAAAGTCTACTCGGCTGTGGCAGACGTACTTTCCCAACTAGATGCTGAAAAATTCTACGATATCCCAGTAGCCGAAACCCGACGCTTAGCCAGTGATATGGTCGATAGCGTACTGCGCAACCCCGATGCTTTTACTTGGTTGTCACGGGTGCAGGAGGCGGATGAATATACCTATAGCCATGCGTTGCGCTCGTCTGTTTGGGCAATATTATTTGGTCGTCATATTGGGCTAGAAAAACGTGAGCTGGATATTCTGGCCATGGGGGTTTTGCTTAAAGATGTAGGTAAAACTAAGCTGCCACACGAACTGATTATTAAGAGTGACCGCAGTCCCGATGAGCAAGAGCAGTATGAATCTTTTGTCGAGCTTGGTGTTGCGCTACTGAAAAGTGCCGAGGGGATGGAGCCACGTGTGGTTAGTGTGGTGCGCACCCATTGTGAACGTTTAAACGGCAGCGGTTTTCCGCAGCATTTGGTGGGTGATAAAATTCCATTGCTCGGAAAAATTGCCGGTATTGTAACGTTTTACGATACGGTGATTACGCCTCGTGGGGCGAGTGTGCCTATTGCACCGTCTAAAGCGGTTGCACGGCTTTACGAGCTGCGCAATGTGCAGTTTCAAGAAGATCTTGTGGTCGAGTTTATTCGCGCAATTGGCCTATACCCAACGGGTACGTTAGTCGAGCTAAATACTGGCGAAGTTGGGGTGGTGGTTGAGCAAAACTTTGACCGGCGTTTAAAGCCCAAAGTGATGATCGTGATTGATGCGCTAAAGCAGCCATTAAAAACCCCCAAATTGCTGGACTTGGCGATTGATGATCGCACCAAACAATCATTGATTGATTCAGGTAAGGTATCGCTAGAGGACGTGCAAAAGGTTGAGATAGCGCGCGACTTAGAGCCCGGCAGTTTTGATGTGGATATTATCGCTATACGTGATAACTACCTACTCGCCACTGAGAAAAAAGGTTTGCTGGCTTTGCTTGGGCGCTTTAAACGTTAGCCCCCAAGCTTTCGGCTTGTAGTTTTAGCCTCCATTACGGGTCTTGAGGATTTGCTTAATTCTTTCTAGTTATCGTCTTGCCCATCGCTTCGCCCATGCGTGTCATGGTTTCTGCGCTAAAATTATCACTCCATTCAACGTGACCTTTGCCAAATAACACTATTGCCGTGGAGCCTAGCTTAAAGCGGCCCATTTCAGCACCCTTTAGCAGTGTAATGGGATTGCTTGAGTTAACGTTGTAGTGAGTGGTGGCAACTCGTCGTTTAAATGGAGCCACCTCGCCGGCCCACACCGTCTCGATGCCCGCTACGATCATAGCGCCAACCAACACTACAGCCATGGGGCCTGCATCGGTATCAAAAATACACACGGCGCGCTCATTGCGAGCAAATAACCGCGGTACTTCGCGGGCAGTAGCGCTATTAACAGAAAATAAGTCACCGGGAATAACGATCATCTGCCGCAAGCGCCCTGTCAATGGCATGTGCACGCGATGGTAATCTTTAGGTGATAAGTAAACGGTGGCAAAGCTGCCGCCGGCAAACTCTGAAGCGAGCGCTTCATCGCCGCCAAGTAGCTCGCAGGCGCTGTAAAGCTGCCCTTTGGCTTGAAATATACGGCCGTCCTCGATATTGCCCAGCTGGCTAATGCTGCCGTCGGCGGGGCATACCACGCTGTTGTCTGCGGTATCTATAGGGCGGGCATCGGCTTTTAAGGCGCGGGTAAAAAAATCGTTAAAACATGCGTAACTGGCAGGGTCTTCATTCAATGCCTGTGACATATCGACGTTATAGCGTTTAATAAACCACTGAATAAATGTATTTTTAATGGTTTTATTGTGGCAACTTGCCAGCCTGCCAGCCAGCCGAGATAAGGCGTGCTGGGGAACAAGGTATTGCAGGCTGGTAAATAACTTATCATTCATATGGTTTTTCCTGTGGGCTCACGTGCGGCTAAATCGCGCAGGTGTATGCTACCAGAGATTTACTGTTGCGGCGTTCTCCCGTTGGTCACTGGCTGTTAAACTGCTGCCTTTGTTGGTCGCGGCTATTATCGCTTTTATTATCAATGTTGAGGTTTGTGTGCTTCAGTTTCAAATTATTCCCGTAACGCATTATCAGCAAAATTGCTCGTTAATCTGGTGCGATCAAACACGCGAGGCCGCACTGGTTGACCCAGGCGGTGAACCGGAGCGTATTAAGCTGGTTGTGGCGCAAGCGGGGGTTCGAGTCACAAAGATTTTGCTTACTCACGGTCATCTGGATCACGTAGGCGCGGCAACAGCTCTGGCAGAGTATTATCAGGTGCCTATAGTCGGCCCTCACGTCGACGATACTTTTTGGCTTGAGATACTGGATAGACAAGCCCAAATGATGGGTTTTGATCAGGTGCCGCAAACAGTCACGCCTACTCAGTTTCTGACCGAAGACGATGTGATAAGCGTCGGGCACTGCTCGCTTCAGGTGCATCACTGCCCCGGTCACACTCCTGGTCATGTTGTCTTGGTCGACAGCGAAGCTCGTTTGGCCTTTGTGGGGGACGTGTTGTTTAAAGGTGCGGTAGGGCGTTCGGACTTTCCCCGTGGCGATCACGCTACGTTGGTGCGATCGATCACCACTAAGCTTTGGCCGTTAGGTGATGACATTCGTTTTGTTCCGGGGCATGGGCCAATGTCGACTTTTGCTCACGAGCGTGCCCACAACCCTTTTGTGGCGGATAAAAACTTTGGCTGATCGATCTGTCTTGCCTTGGCCTGTAGCTTACCAGTTGAGTGCACGGCGTCGTACGGTGAGTATTGAGGTGCGCGAGGGGCAGGTACGTGTGCTCGCTCCTAAAGGCGTTGCTCGTCGAGATTTACTGGCGATGCTGCAGGCTAAGCGTACTTGGATAGACGCCAAGCTACTCCAACAGCAACAACGTATAGCTGCGCGTCCGCGCTACCAGTACCAAGCCGGTGAGTGCCTACCTTACTTGGGCGCAGAGTTAATACTCGAAGTGACGCAAGGTGTGCGAGCCAGTTGTAGGCGCGAGGGCGCAACATTGCAGGTGTGTTGGTCGGCACGTAGTGATAAAAGCGTTGCGGAGCAAGCTGCCCAGGCTGTTAATCAGTGGTATCGGCACGAGGCGCTGCGCGTATTGACCGCAAAAACTCAGCAGTTATGTGACTCTACGGGGCTTGTTTGTCACAGCGTGAGTGTCCGTGCCACACGTTCAAAGTGGGGGCACTGCACCTTTGATGGGCGCATCCAGTACAACTGGCAAATAGTGCTGGCTCCTGCGCCTGTGGTGGATTATCTTGTAGCTCACGAGGTTAGTCATTTGCGTCACCATAATCATAGTCGCGCGTTTTGGCTTCACGTTCATACTATTTGCCCAGATTACCAACGTTTGCGTACTTGGCTACGCGACGAGGGTCACCGCCTGATATTACCGCCTTACGAGAGATAAACACCATGGAACCATTATCGGACGATTTTGAAGAGAACGCAGATCGCTTTATTGTTGAGGCAATCGCAACAGGGTGCGTTTGGGGGCTAGAGGGCCCCGACGGTTGGGCTCTGTGCGGCTCTGAAAAACGCGACGATATTGATGTGATGCCACTGTGGTCGTCACGAGAGCTGGCCGCGCTGCACTGCGTGGATGAGTGGCAAAGTTACCAAGCGCTGCCTATCGCCCTAGAAGAGCTGCTAGAGGATTGGTTGCCCGGAATGCACGAAGATGTCACCTTGGTTGGCATCAACTGGAACGAGGCGATGGAAGGCGAGGAGTGGGAGCCGCTAGACTTGTTAGCAGAGTTCGAACAAGAGCTTGGCTAAAATGTGTTAAAAGTAAGCTGTTAGCCTGCCTGTTGTTGGCTGCCATTGAGATTGTCCACGTCAAACAGGTAATCGTGCAGAATATCTACTTGATGGGCGGCCATGTAGCGCTCTAGCTGGTCGAGGCTGGTAAAGGCTGGGGTAATGGCGCTGCTGGGGTCGCCACTGTAATCGGCGCGAGTCATAATAACGACTTTTATGGGGGCCGCGTTACTATCGGGTGGGCTAAAAAGCAGCTGCAATACTTTAAATTTAAAATCGAGACAAAAACGCATTAAATTAGGGTAGATCGACTCTTGTCGGTTGTGGAAACGCAACTCTCGGGTGCCCAATAGTGTTTTATGGTGAGTGTTGTGTTGCGACATAAAATTCTCTGCGTTGGCTTTGTTAAAATATTAAGTCTCGATTACATCATAGGTGGGTAGTTCGCTAGTGTGACGCCCGTCACAAAAAGCTTTGAGTGGCACTTTAGTCTGCTACCGTCGCCTTATTGGGTTTGCCTTGATTCCAGCGTCGATTTAATCATAATGCCACAGGCGGCGCGATGACTAAGCCGTATTAATAATACCTGTAGTCTAGCTGATATTGACTAGTCTGCACCTAGGAGCCACTGAATGGCCATTATTGTTCGCCCCCTTGGCTTTGCTCGTCTGCTGAGTATTATAAGTTTGTTGCTACTGGCCAGTTGTGCCAGTTTGCGGCCGGGCTTTACCCCGCCGCAGGTTAATATCACCGGATTGCGCTTGTTGCCTGCGGCGGCGGGTGAGTTGGCCCCGCGTTTAGGCTTGCGTTTACGGGTGACCAACCCCAACCCTGACGACTTAATTATTACCGGTATGTCGTACAATTTAGCCTTGCAAGGCTATGATTTGTTAAATGGCGTAAGCGCCAACGTTCCGGTACTTAAAGCATATAGTGATACGCCATTAGAGCTGGAGTTGTCTGCCAATATTGTGGCGCTAGTGCGGTTAGCTCATTCGCTGCAGCGCAACGGCGCAGGTCAAGTCGTTGCGTATGAGTTTTCTGCCAAGCTTGATACTGGCCATTATACCCCCTCGATTCGTCTTAATGAGTCGGGAGAGGTGAAGTTTGAATCGATGTAGGCGCAGCCTTAAACTAATGTTTAATGCGCGATTAATCAGGATAAAAAATGTCTGAACACACTCAATTTTCTGAGGCAGAAGAGTTTATCTCCCTCAAAGAGTACGCCGAGAAAGCATATCTCGATTACTCCATGTACGTTATTCTCGACCGTGCGTTACCTCATGTAGGCGACGGCTTAAAGCCTGTGCAACGGCGTATTATTTATGCCATGAGTGAGCTGGGTCTTAAGTCTACCGCCAAGTATAAAAAATCGGCGCGTACGGTCGGTGACGTTATTGGTAAGTTTCACCCGCACGGTGACTCGGCCGCCTACGAGGCGATGGTGATTATGGCCCAGCCATTCACATACCGCTATCCGTTGGTTGACGGGCAGGGCAACTGGGGTGCTCCAGACGATCCAAAATCATTCGCGGCCATGCGTTACACAGAATCAAAATTAACGCGCTACGCCGATGTTTTACTGGAAGAGTTAGGCCAAGGCACCGTAAATTGGCGGCCCAATTTTGACGGCACTATGGAAGAGCCCGAGGTTTTCCCTGCACGTGTGCCCAATATTTTACTTAACGGCACCACCGGCATAGCTGTGGGGATGGCTACCGATATACCACCGCACAATTTACGCGAGGTGGTGGCCGCTTGTATTCATTTGTTGGACAATCCGAAGGCCGATGTCGCCGAGCTGTGTGAGTTTGTACACGGTCCAGATATGCCTACCGAGGCAGAAATTATTACCTCGCGAGACGACATTAAAACGATGTATCGCACCGGGCGTGGCAGTTTGCGTATGCGCGCGATTTACACGCGAGAAAAAGACACTGGTGATGTGGTCGTCACGGCCTTGCCACATCAGGTCAGCGGAGCAAAAATTTTAGAGCAAATAGCGGCGCAAATGCAGGCTAAAAAACTGCCTATGGTGGCCGATTTGCGCGATGAATCTGATCACGAAAACCCGACTCGACTAATCATTACGCCGCGCTCTAATCGAGTTGATTGTGAGCAGCTAATGCAGCACTTGTTTGCCTCTACCGATCTCGAAAAAACCTATCGTATTAATATGAATATGATCGGTGTTGATGGTCGACCACAAGTTAAAAATCTGCAAAAAATTCTATCCGAATGGCTCGCCTTTCGTACGGATACTGTGCGCAGGCGTTTAGAGTACCGGTTGCAAAAGGTCGAAGAGCGTCTATTGCGGTTGGCGGCATTGATGATCGTGTATCTTAACGTCGATGAAGTGATCCGGATTATTCGTGAAGAAGACCGCCCTAAAGCGGTTTTGATCGAGCGTTTTAATTTGGTCGAGATGCAAGCCGAGTATATTCTAGAAACTAAGTTGCGCCAGCTGGCACGACTAGAAGAAATGCGGATTCTTGAGGAGCAGCAAAAGCTCGAAAAAGAGCGTGCCGAGCTTGAAAAAATCTTGGCGTCATCGGCCCGCTTAAAAACCTTAATTCGCAAAGAGTTAAAGCAGGTGGCTGATGAGTTTGGCGATGACCGCCGCGCCCCCATTGTGACGCGTAAAGAAGCTCAAGCGTTTAGTGAGTCCGAGTTGGTGGGGGCCGATCCTGTCACTGTTGTGGTGTCGGATAAAGGATGGATTCGCGCAGCTAAAGGTCACGACATTGACCCCGAATCACTCAACTATAAAGCCGGAGACCACTTTAAATTAGTGGTGTTAGGTAAGTCTAATCAGCAAGTTATTTTGTTGGATTCAACAGGGCGCAGCTACGCCATAGCCGCGCACACTTTGCCTTCAGCTCGGGGACAGGGGGATCCACTTAGTGGCCGTTTAAACCCTCCTAACGGTGCAACTTTTGAAGGCCTGCTGATGGGCGGAGATGATCAGTCTATCTTATTGGCCAGTGATGGCGGTTATGGTTTTATTGCTTCACTTTCCGATCTGTACAGTAAAAATCGTGCCGGTAAAAACGCGATAACCTTACCTAAAGGCGCAGAAGTGTTAGCGCCATCGGTGGTGCTTGATCCTGAAAATGATTGGGTAGCCGCAGTGAGCAACGAAGGGCGGTTACTGTTGTTTCCTGTTGTTGAGCTGCCCCGTTTAGCGCGGGGCAAGGGTAATAAAATTATTAATATTCCCGCCGCTCGTGTACAGGCGCGTGAGGAGTTTGCTTTGGGGATTGTAACTTTATCGGCAGAGCAGTCGTTGACGGTTTACTCGGGCAAACGACATCTCACTTTAAAGCCGTCAGACCTAGAGCATTACCGAGGTGAGCGTGGACGCCGCGGCAATAAATTGCCGCGCGGATTTCAAAAGGTAGATCGCTTAGCGGTTAGTGAAAAGCAGTAGTGAATAACACTACCCTTAACAAGAATAAGAAAACACTGGGAGCTGACAGTGAGTGATAAACGAGAACATTTACGTACGCCAATAGCTTGCAGAATTAAAATTGTTCACGCTGAGCTTGGCGAAATGCTGGTAAAAACTCGCGATCTATCGGATGGCGGGGTTTTTGTGCTGCTCGACCCAGCCCAGGCACCTCCGATTGGCTCTTTCGTCACCGGGCAGGTTCAGGGATTGATGGACGATGCCCCAATCCTTGAGATGGAGGTCGTACGCGCCGAACCTGAGGGTATTGGCTTGCGTTTTGTCGTGACAGAATAATAAGGGGATCCTGTGCGTATTTGGATTGGTTTGGGATTGTTGATCGCATTATTGAATGCCTCCGTGGCTCAAGCGCAAATCTATAGCTGGACGGATGCTAATGGCCGAGTTCATTACTCCGATCAAGCTACAGATAAAAACGCTGTTTTACAGTCGATAGATGTTGGCACAATGCCAGCCCCGAAGATGATCGAGACAGCCAAACCGGCACTTTTTGTGCCACCTCTTTATCCGTTAATCGTCGCGCAGTTTGAGTACAGCGAGGCGCTGCTTAACAATTCAAAATCGGCCGCTCGGTTTTACTTTGGTGGCGACTGTGTATCACCTACGGCATTGCGTTTAGAGGCTTTGTTTACACGTTTGCCAAGTGTTGTACGTACGCCGGAACAGCTGCAGGTAGATATGTTTCGTGCAATTCGTAGGTTAGGGCACACGAGCTTGTATCGTGCAGGACACTATACGGGTGCCAACGTTGATGCCACCGCGGCGCGGTATTTGCGCGCACAAATAATAGATTTTGATATTGCCACTTGCCGCGCTGATGGTGCATCCAGTAGTAGCTCGTCAGAGCTAAAAGAAATGATGATGCCTAAATTTAAAATTGCCAATGGCTGGCTTAAAGTGCGTTGGCAGTTAAGTGATACACCAAATGGCGAGCCATTATTCTCCATTATTACCGAAGGCTCTGCGGCGACCCAAATAAATATGGATGTGAATTTACAGTCGGTTATGCGAGAGAGCTTTATGGCAGCAGCGGCTAATGCCTTAAATGACGATCATTTACGTCAAGCTTTGGCGATAAATCGCGATACAATTCCCGCTGACAATAATGCGCCATCATCTGCGCCGCAGCCGTCGCCAACAGCGACGAACTGGGCAGAACAGCAGCTATTACGCCAAACAAATTTTGTTGCAGCATTAAGCGAGCTTAGCATCGTGAAAACGATGGTGGCCGAATATTATCAGATGCGCGGAGTGATGCCGGCATCGATCAGTGTACTCGGAATCACCTCCGAGACAGTGCAAAGCAGCGCTTACTTGTCGGCGTTACAGATGCAAGCTCCCGGTGTTATTTACGCCGAATTAAATGCCGGAAAGTTTTCGGCTGGGCAGTTTATTGAGTTAACGCCAGAGATTAGTAAAGGCTTTACCTTAATAGAATGGCACTGCGAAACCAGTGTGGATGTGAAAATGTCGGCCTGCCCATCGTTATAGGCGCTGCACACTAAATCTAATATTGGGGTGTTGTTATGCTTGTAAAGCTACTTCGCATCATGCTGCTCGCCAACATCGGTTGGCTGCTAAGCGTGCCGGTAATGGCCGCGGTTATTTTACAGTATCACCATGTTAGCGATCAGGCCCCCAGCTCCACATCGACCAGTGTCGAGCGCTTTAAGCAGCATTTAAGTTATCTCTCCGAGCATCAGTTTGATGTTATCGCACTGCCCGAGTTGATTGCTCGATTAAAAAATGGCAAAACACTCAACGACAAAACAGTTGTCATTACCTTTGATGATGGTTATCGCTCGGTGTATGACACGGCCTTTGCGTTGTTACGCGAATACGGCTTTGCTTTTACCGTATTTGTGAATAGCGCGCCTATTGATCGTGATTTTCAAGAGTTTGTTACGTGGCCTGAGCTGAAAAAAATGACACAGGCGGGCGCTACCATTGCCAACCACACGGTGACTCATCCTTTTATGCAGCGTTTATTGCAGGGTGAAACCGAAGCCGAGTGGCGTGAGCGTATGGCGGCTGAGATCATCGGTGCCGAAGAGGCAATTGAGGCCCATACCGGCCAATCGGTTAAATTACTGGCTTACCCCTACGGTGAGTTCGATGCCAAACTTGAGCGCTTGGTACAACAGCTCGGCTACATTGGTTTTGGGCAGCACTCAGGAGCCGTGGGGCCCGACTCAGATGTATTAGCGCTGCCGCGCTTTCCTATGGGCGGCAACTATGGCGAGATGGATAGTTTTATAACCAAAGTGCAAGCGCGCGCATTACCCATTAAGCGCCGTCAGCTTATCGGTGACGACGGGCAGCGGCTATCAGAGGCAACCGTGGCTGCCGGTACTCGACCACAGTTGCAGTTGACACTTGCCGATGCAGCATTGGCAATGCGCCTTAGCTGTTATCACGGTGGGGATAAGTTACCTGTAACAGTTGCCAATAAAATCGTCACCGTTAAGCCGGTGCAGGTATTAAGGTTTGGGCGCTCGCGTTACAATTGCACGGCGCGGGCAGACGATGGTCGGTATTATTGGTTTTCGCAGCCGTGGTTTGTTACTGGAGAGCAAGGGCAATGGCAGCACGAGAGTTAGATTCTGTATTAACCTATTGGTTTGACACCCTTAAGCCCGCTGATTGGTTTCGTAAAAGTGCTACGCTTGATGCTGATATTACGCAAAGGTTTGCATCGCTGCATCTACGTTTGGCGAATGAGCCTTTGGATGCGGCGACGTTAAGCACCAGTGAGGCGCTGGCGGTGGTAATCGTGTTAGATCAATTCTCACGTAATATATATCGTGATAAGGCACAAGCATTTGCCTTTGATGCTAAAGCATTGTGTTTGGCGCAGCAGTTGGTGGCGCAAGGACGGGATCAACAACTGCCCGCCCAGCAACGGATGTTTTTATATATGCCATATATGCACAGCGAAGAACTAGCCGTGCACGATGATGCGGTGACACTTTTTACGGCATTGGGGTTTGCCAATAATCTTAAATTTGAACATCAGCATCGCGATATTATTAAGCGTTTTGGTCGCTACCCGCATCGTAACGATATTCTGGGGCGAACCAGTAGTAAAGCGGAGCTGGATTTTTTACAGCAGCCCGGCTCGTCTTTTTAGTCGTCTATAGAGCGTCTTTCTGTTAATAGTCTGTGTCCAATGAGTCGAGTTTATTGTATTTAATAAGCTCAGAGATCTCGTCTACGTAAACTTGTCCGCGGCTAGAATAACCCGTTAACCCAGGAATTAATGCCAGACCGCCAATGCGCTTATCTGCTTGGCGTAATGCCGCGCGGCGTGTGCGTACATCGCGGTATGTGCGATGGGTGTTAATATTGCGATAATAGGCGTTAACCGCTTGTTCTAGGCTGGAAAATTTCCGTACCTCGTGTGCGGCACCTTTTGAGCGGCGCTTGGGGATTAAGCCGCAGCCTTTGGTGTAGCACCACTGACCAAATAAATTTTGTGCCTGTTGGGCAAAGCGAGAGGTTCCCCAGCCCGATTCCGCCGCTGCTTGGGCGATCACCATAGAGGCGGGAATTACATCGATTCGCAACAGTAATTGTTCAATTTTTTGTGCCGTTGTTAATGCTTGTTGCAAATCATTTTGGCTGTCATTTTTTTTGTTTTTAATCTTGTAGTGCAACACTAAACGCTGCAGTTGACCTTTTTGCACGTGGGTCAAGGTTTCGCCGCGAGCGAGCCTTGCCTGCATCTCAAGCACAAGCTTGCGCACCTCTAATAGCGCGCTGTTTTTTTGTGCAATCATGGGGGTAATTAACTGAATAAAAGTTTGCTTGCGAGTGGGAATGTCGGCAATGTCCTGCATGTTAGGCAATAAAGTACTGCCCTCAATGCTGCCCAGTTCGGTGGGGGTGTAAGTGCTGTGAGAGAAAAACATAACCAGCGACAGTGTGGCCAAAGCATAAAGGGCCAGCGCGCCAGCCAGTAGCTGAAATTTACGTTGCTGGGGCATCGCGACCTCGAGGCTGCTAGGTGATTTAGTTGCTATTAATTAAAGATCTAATGAATCGCGTAGAGCTTGCATACGGAGCTGGTTTTCTTCGCGGCTAAGAGGTGTCTCAATATTCTCGGGTAGCGCTGGGGTATCGGGTGCGGCTAGTTCTTCGCCATTAATAACGCGCTCACATAGACGTTTATAGTGCTGTTCAAAAACCGGAAAGGCAGCCCGTTCGGTACTGCTACTTAGAAAGTACCAATCGCTGGCGCGACCGGCGTAATACACCGCTGGGTGACTCCAAGCAAACGTGGTTTTGGGTGAGGGTGCTTGGCAGGCTTCGACATAAGCGGCGTGGGGATCTTTTAAACCGTGCTTACGCGGGTCACCCTGACAGGCCACCATCATTTTATTTAAAGTGGGAAGGTACTCGGAGGTTTCTATCACCTCGCGTGCGCCACGGCGGATGGTATCTGGCTCAAAGCGTTGCAGTGACTCTAGCCACAGTTTTTTGATTTGGCCAAGTACCGCACCATCGCTGTAAGCTTTGTAGTACTGGTTGTGATAATTAATACGAAACAGCGCAAACACCTCATTGAGTGCATCAATGTGAGCATCACTGGGCGCGGCGTGGCTCTCAGCTGGCCCAGCTGCGGTCGGTGAGGTCTTGGATGAGGCTTCGATCTCGCGTTGCGCTTGTTGCAGTAGTTTGTTGCTGTCCTGCATGGTTATGTACCTGTGTCGGCTGAGCATTGAGTGCGTGTTGACGCGCCCAGTGATGTTTAACGTGTTGTAAGAATTTGGTGTTCCAAGAGGCGTTAAGCTGGTTACTGTCGCGCCAGAATAAAACAAACTCGGGGACCTGTTGTCGAGCAAAATCTAAATTAATATTGGCCAGCTTGAGCACATCGTAAACATCGCGGCTGGGTTGCCAGTCGGGGGCGATCCGTTGTGGCGCGGTATCGTGCTCCAGTGCGCTGGTGTAACGCGCCCATTGGCGTTTTACGTGTTGAATAAACTTGCTGTTCCAAGTGCGTCCTACATCGCCACGCTCGCGCCAATACAATACAAATTCGGGTATGGCATCTTCTACAAACGCTTGGTTGATATTGGCGTTGCGTACCAAAAGTTGCATGGCATCGGGCGATGGACGCCAGTTGTCTTGTAGCGCGACGTCTTGGTCGCGCTTAAATAAGCCGGTTTCGTGTTCACGCCACTGGCGCACCACATGCTTAAGAAACTTGGCTCCCCAAGCGTGATGGGATTCGCCGCGCTCACGCCAATAAGTAACAAACTCTGGCAGCTGTTGCCGAATAAAATAATCGGGAATGTTGTATTGGGCAATTTGTGCCATTAGTTCGGAATCGGGCTGCCATTGGGCACCAATGGTATTACTTTGGCGCAGTGCCGGGCTGGGGGCTGGGCGCCGCGCCGCAATCGGTGCGTTAACGGCGGCGCTTGGTGCGGCGATTACCCCGGCCGCTAAGCGTACCCGCAATTCACCGCTTGAGGTGAACGGCGGGCTTAACAGCTCGATTAAACCTTGCTCCTGGAGGTTTTTGCTAATCCGTTGTACGTCTTCGGGGCGCCAAAAGCCCAGTCGTTCGGCGGCACCAGCGGCGTTTAAGCAAACGGTATCTTGTGCCTGTCCAGGCAGCACCAGCTCACCCAGCGCACACAACATAATCGCCTCTTCTAGGCCAATGGTGGCGGCTAAAGAGGGCGAGAGCAATAGCGGTTTTTCGGGCAGTAGTGTCGAGGTCATAGGGTGCACTTTAGCATTGTTCGGGGGCGTGTTTGTAGGGGCTTTTACCGGCTGAGCTTAGCGGCTACCAGCTTCCGCTACGCTTATGCACTGTGACTGCTTGAGGCATTATATATTGCTGCACGAGGTTAGCGGTTTTCCAGCCGGTTGTAATCTAACAAACCGGCCGATTGCGGCTGATCACGATGATACAGCGCAAGAATTTGGTCGCTAATTTGCCAAAAGTTAGGGTCAGAGCGGCTAATGCCATAACGGCTTTTTAGCTGTTGGTAGTCGTTGATATCGTTAAGCTTGCCAATAGCGGTGACAAACTCGCTTAATTGATCGTGCTCGACCAGCCAAAAGCTATTGGGGTAGGCGCCAATAATACCGGCGGTGACGGTTAAGCCATCTTCACCGGGTAGGCGGTGTGCGTCCTCGCGCAACAAAGACGTCAAGCTGCTGTGGGCGCTGTTGCGTAGCAGGCTAAAAAGCTCGCCCTGTGGTGTTAAAATAATACTCGCCTCGGGCATAATGCTGGCGGCTTTACCGGTAATATTTTGCAACTTGTTAAACGCGAGGGTTTGCTCTTTAGGCCACATTAATTGTTGGTAGGCCGTGCTGTTTTTGTAGGCGGGAGCGACCCGCTGCGCGAGCAGGCTAAGCAGCTCAGATTTTGGCTGGTCGCTGTGATAGTCGACCCCTTTAGCTGGCGGCAAGCGGTTGAGGTAGTTATCTAGAAAGTGACTAATCTCACCTTCGGCGCCACGATACCAATAGTCGATAACGTCATCTTGCGAGTTTTTCGGCAAAAAGGCGACAAAGTTCATTTCGCCTTCAATGCGTAAAAAGTCCATATACAAGCGGCTTAATAGTTGGTGAGAAACGTTGCCATAGACATCAAACCCCGCCACCAGTAAATAGTGTATTCGCTCTAGCAGCGAGTAGTTAATTAGCCAGGCGGTTTTAGGTTGTTGTCCCACTAAGCCCTTTACCACAGAGGCGCTGTCATTGTGGCGGAAGATGGTTAATGCGGCGTTGTCGTTGCGGCCGTCGCCGTCCCATACACTGTCGAGCGTTACGGTGCCGTGCTCGTCAATGACCTCGTTGATATGCTCGGCGCGTCGTTTTAAATATTCTTGCTGTAAGCCGGCGTACTTTAACCAATTATTTAATGGCAGCAAGGTGTTGCCGGCTTCGGCGGGCATTTGTAAAAACTCACCGTTATCGGCTAAAAATTCACCTTCACTCTCGACACTACTGGCTTCTGGCGCAATAAAAAATACCCAAAAATGATCTTGAATTACGTTTAAAGCCACCTGCCCACGGCAAACCGGCCCTTTAATAAAATTCATGATGGTAAATTGCGCTTCATCTAGTAAAAAGTTGTAGCGCGATTGCACCGGAATCTGCCGGAAACTGACAAATGGGTTGGCCGACACTTCGGGGCTGTAACCTGGCAATTGCGTTACTTGGTAGTCGGCGGCAATAAACCACTCGCGCCAGCGCTGCATTCGGGCGTCATCAAGTTGATAGGGCAGGTAGGTTTTGGCTAACCGGCTGGAAGGGTCGTGCCAAAAACGGTAGTACACACGTGCCACAGCTGGGTCATCGAAGGGGCGGCGGGTGCTGATACGCTTGATCGGCTCGCCCGGTGCGGTCGATGAGCGCACTAATCGGAATAAATCGTCGGTATTGTCGCCAAGGTGTACCGAGGCAATAAATAGATGCTCGTAAATATAGCGCGCAAACAACCGCAGCTTCGGACTATTACCGTTTAGTAGTGTCTCCCAGCGCTCAATATCGTCTAGTACATCGGCTGATACTGCTCGCGCAGGCCCACCCTCGGCGCCGTGTGCCAGCCAATCCATCAACTGTTTATGTTCGTTTTGGGCTAATCCTGGCAGGCCGTAAGGCATACCCCACAGCGGGTAGTCGGCAGCAAAGCGATCAAAGCTCTCGATTTTGGGGCACTGTTGGTTGCGTTTGGTCGAAAAATCAAAGGTGTCGGGCAACACTTGAGTCAGCGGTAGTGGGTGAGCGCTTTTAAGGCTTAGCGTGCGCGCCATAACACCGGCGCTTAAGTTTGCCTCGGGGGTGTTGATGCGCTCATTAATAACAGGAAAGAAGTCTTTACTGCGCCAAGCGCTGGTGGTTTGGGCGTCTTCAAACAGGCGGGTTAGATTGGCCCCTAGCAAGCGCGTGCCATCGTACACCTTACTTTTATTGGCGCCGCGTAGCAGGCCCTCGTAAGAATCCAGTTTTAGCTGGCAAGGCGCATCGTAGCAACCGTGACAAACCGTACAGCGCTTTTCGAGCAAGGGCCGGATGTGAGTTTGATACTGATCGGTATCTGCGCCGGCTGTGACCTCGCGTGGCTCAGGTGTGCCAAAGTGTTTGTTCAGCCCAGAGGCGCCGATAGTTGCGCAGCCAACCACCAATAAGGTTGTCAGGATAATTAAACGGCGAGAGAGCATGGCAAGGTTCCGGCTACAGTGATGCTGGTTGGCTGGCAAGACTCAAGTGACGATACGTAAAAGACGACACCTAAACGATAATCGCCGTAGCATAACACAGGGACTTTGTTCTAAAGTGTCGCAATGTAGATTCACGGCATTGTTCACTCAAGGTAATAGTAAATCATGGCGAACACTCATAGTAATAAACTGGATGATCCCAAAGCGCACCTTACTGTGCGTAATGCCACCTTGGCCGATGTCGATTCGATCGTAGAGTTGTCTGATCGAGTTTATACGCCAATGGGTATGGGGGCTTACCCTCGCTCGGCGATTGTTGGGCAAATAAACAACTTCTCTCAGGGGCAGATCGTCGTCATGGTTGGCGATGTCCTTGTGGGCTATAGCGCAACGTTCCGTATCTCTGGCAAGATCGCCCTCAAGCCTCATACCTGGGTCGAGATTACCGGTAATGGCTACGCCTCGCGGCACGATATAAACGGCGACTGGTTGTATGGGATGGAGGTGTGTATCGACAATGATTACCGCGGTTATCGTATTGGTCAGCGCTTGTATAACGAGCGTAAAAAGCTGTGCCAATCTTTGGGCTTACAAGGCGTGGTGTTCGCTGGCCGTTTACCCAATTTAGGGCGGCGCTTGAAAAAGTTTAAAACAGCCGAAAACTACATCGAACAGGTGATGCAAAAAAAGGCCAAAGATCCGGTCTTATCGTTTCAGCTGCGCAATGGTTTTGAGCTGATAGGTGTGATCCCTAACTACCTTGACGAAGATCTCCAGTCGCTGGGTTACGCGGCGCACATGAAGTGGGAAAACCCTAATGTGCCGGGTGCCGATGATCTGCCCACCAAACAATTTGGCGTGCGCATGCCCGATGTCGTGCGTGTGGCTACAGTGCAGTACATGCAGCGGCGGGTTAGCTCGTTTAATGAATTTATTAAATACGTAGAATATTTTGTCGATGTTGTCGCCGACTACAAAAGTGATTTTGTTGTATTTCCAGAGCTGATGACTTTACAGCTTTTGTCGATTGAAGATCAGGAACTATCGCCCCACGAGTCGATCGAGGCTCTAACCAAATACACACCGCGCTTAAAAGAAGCGTTTCGTGATATGGCGTTGCATCACAACGTTAATATTATTGCCGGTTCGCACCCAACGCGAGTAGAGAACGGCCGCATTGAAAACATCGCTTACGTATTTTTGCGCGACGGCCGCACCTTTGAACAACCCAAAATTCACCCTACGCCCAACGAGGTGTATTGGTGGAATATTGAAGGAGGTAGTACCTTAGAGGCGATTGATACCGATTGCGGCCCGATTGGTGTATTAATTTGTTATGACGCAGAGTTCCCCGAGCTGGCACGCCACTTGGCAGACCAAGGTGTGCAGTTTTTGTTTGTCCCGTTTTGTACCGACGAGCGGCAAAGCTATTTACGGGTGCGTTACTCGTGCCAAGCGCGCGCGGTAGAAAACCAATTTTATGTGGTTATGTCGGGTAATGTTGGCAATTTACCTAATGTGGCCAACATGGATATACAGTACGCTCAAAGTTGTATTCTAACCCCTTGCGACTTTGCTTTTGCCCGCGATGGTATTGCCGCTGATACCACACCCAATGTCGAGACAGTCGCGTTTGCCGACTTACGCCCCGAGTCACTTTTGATGGCGCGCAACAGCGGGACTGTGCAAAACTTAAAAGATCGCCGACACGATTTGTATCGTATGGTTTGGAAAGGCGATCGAATTAAGTCAAAAAAGTCTAAAGGCTAAGAGGCTATAAAAAGCATAACGAGTGGCGCTCGGTTAAGTGTAAAGTTTGTCCGCCACTGAAGCCATGTAGCCAAAGCCTAATGCATGTACCACCACGGTTTGCGGGTGACTAAAAAGGTCATCCGCTTTACGAATCTTTTACCCAGCATTGGTAATAGCGCGTTATGCTGAGCGCCCCTCGAAAGTTGTACGTCGGAGTCTTTTATGTCCCTGAATGATATTGCTTATTCCGTTCTGGATTTAGCCCATGCGCGTATTGATGCCAGTTATGGCGATGCCTATGCCGGTATGGTCGATAGTGCACGCCATGCCGACGCACTTGGCTACCAACGTTACTGGCTGGCCGAGCACCACAGTATGGACGGCATCGGTAGCTCTGCTACCAGCGTGCTAATAGGCCATATTGCCGGCGCAACCAAGCGAATTCGGGTTGGGGCCGGCGGCATTATGCTGCCCAATCACGCTCCTATTATTATCGCCGAACACTTTGGCACACTAGCGGCGCTTTATCCCGACCGTATTGATTTAGGTGTGGGTCGCGCCCCCGGCAGCGATGGCGCAACGATGCGAGCACTGCGCCGCGATCTAACCAGCGGAGTCGATGATTTTCCCGAGCAGTTGGCCGAGCTACAGTATTTTTTAGACGATGCACGGCCCAATCAAAATGTTATTGCGGTGCCAGGGCAGGGTAGTCACGTACCCATTTGGCTACTCGGCTCCAGTTTGTACAGCGCGCAACTGGCCGCTAAACGAGGTTTGCCGTTTGCCTTTGCCTCGCACTTTGCGCCGCGTTTAATGATGGAGGCGTTGCACGTTTACCGCGCGGGGTTTCAGCCTTCTGATGTGTTAGATAAACCTTATGCCGCGATAGGGGTGCCGGTGGCTGCCGCCTCAACCGATGCTCAGGCCGCGCATTTATTTACCACGGCACAACAAAGTATTTTGGCGTTGTTGCGCGGCGAGCACTTGCGATTACGGCCGCCGGTTGCATCGATGGAAGATTTGTGGAGCCCGATAGAGGCGCAGCATGTGCGCGACTTTCATCAAGTTGCCGTTGTGGGCAGCCCCAGTACGGTTAAAAATAAATTGCAAGCGTTGGCGGCAGAGACTGGCGCCGATGAGTTTATTTTTGCCAGCAGCTTCTTTGCACCGCAAGATAAGCTTAACTCACTACAAATTGTTGCCGAGCAAATGCGCGGCTCAGTTTGATGCGGGCGGCTTGGTGTCGGTATCGTGTGTAAAGCTAATCGCGCTTGAACGAAGGTGTAAGTCTCGCTGCGGAAAAGGAATCTCTATGCCGGCCTCGCGCAGGGCATCGTCAATCGCCCAGAGGTAATCGGAAGTCACCTGGGTGGGCCGTTTAACCGCGGCCGGTTCTACCCAAACACCCAACATAAAATTCAAACTGCTGTCGCCAAAGCCGCTCATCCAAACCACCGGCTTGTGCTTTTCGTCATTCAGGGTATAGCTCACACTGGCGGCGGCTTTTAGTACACAATCGCGCACCAAGGTTTTGTTAGAGCCGTAAGCCACTCCAAGCGGGATACGAAAACGACGAATATTTTCTTCCATCGTCCAGTTAATTAAATGACCACTGATAAACTCGGAGCTGGGAATTAAAATATCGACGTTGTCGGCGGTGCGAATTAATGTCGAGCGCAATTTTATCTCTTGTACCTCACCCATCAGGCCCGATTCTAGTTCGATAAAATCGCCCACCTTAATGGATTTTTCTAACAAAATAATAATGCCCGAGACAAAATTATTAACAATTGATTGCAGCCCAAGGCCGATGCCAATGCCGAGCGCACTGCCGATAATAACCAGTTTGTCGAGTTGAAACCCCAGCACGGATAGCGCGCCTATAGCGCCCATCATAATTAAAAAGTAATAGACGATACGGTTAACGGTGTAAAGCTGATGCGCCACCGTTGCGTGGCGATAAACACCAAAATACTGACGAATAAAGCCCCAGAGGTTAGGTTGTAACTGCGAACCTTTAAAAGCGTAACAGTAAGCCTGTCTGACGCTCGCTATACTTCGACGGGGGTGTCTGGGTGGTTGCCCCACTCAGACCAAGAGCCATGATAAGCATCGATATCAAACCCCAGTGATTTACCGACTAAATAAGTAAAGCCTGAGCGATGATGGCTTTGGCAGTGGGTGACAATACGTTTGGCACCGGTAATACCACGGCTGGCTAAATAGTCGCTGGCATCGGCGCGAATACGCAAACTGTTGTGGCGATCCATCAATTCCGTCCACTCAACATTAATAGCCCCAGGGATATGCCCGGCTTTTTGTGTGAGTACTTTCTCGCCGCTGTACTCGGCGGGGCTGCGAGCATCTAAAATCTGTATCGAGTCGCTCTCGAGTCCCGCTAAAATATCGGGAATTTCCACCAATCGTTTAGGGCTTATTTCCACCTCGATGGGCTTGGATTGAGGGTCTTCAACCTCTGAGGTAACCGGCAGCTCAGCGCTTAACCACGCGTGCAGGCCACCGTTTAAATAGCTGTAGCGCGAGTGGCCAATCATATCCAGCGTCCAAATAAAACGCCCGGCCCAGCCGCCGCCCTCGTCGTCGTACACGATAACGTGAGTGTCGGGTGTTAGCCCTAAATAAGTAAATAAACGGTTGAGCTGCTCGACCGGCGCAATGCGCCCCGGTGCGGGTGGACGATTGCACAGTAGCATTTGTGGCGGTACATGCACGGCGCCCGGTATATGGCCACGGCGGTAATTCGCCTCGCTGGATAAATCCACAATCAGAGGTGTGTTTGACTCACCCAACAACGGCAAAAGCTCGGCAGGTTCGACGATTAACGGGAGGCTGGACATACGGCTATCCTTTTAATGACGGTTGCGGTTATCGGCTTAAGGGGCAGCTTAATAGCCACCTCGGCCCGGATGCAAATCGGCCAAAATATGGCGGTATCCGGCCAGTCGGCCAGGGCTAACTTCGCCCGCTTCTAGAGCTTTCAAAATAGCACAGCCCGGCTCGTGGGTATGTGAACAGTCGCGGAATTTACAGTAGCCAATGTAGGGCCGAAACTCTTTAAAGCCGGCCAACACATCATCAGGTGCTATGTGCCACAGGCCAAACTCACGAATCCCGGGGGAGTCGATCAAGCTGCCTCCGGTGGGGATGTGTAACAACTGTGCACTGGTGGTGGTATGGGTGCCGGTTTGGCGCTCGCTGAGCTCGCCGACCCGAATATTGCTGTCGGGCAGTAGCGCATTGACGAGGGATGATTTACCCACCCCCGATTGTCCCACCAGCACGCTGGTAAAGTTGGCTAAGTACGCCTTAAGCGGTTCTAAGCCTTCATCATTTTTGGCCGAGGCGTGCAGCACCTGGTAACCAAGGCTGTTGTATAGCGTTGCAATCGCCTCGACCTTGGCGCGCTGATCGTCATCAATTAAATCGACTTTATTGATTACCAGTGCCGGCTCAATACCTATCGCCTCAGCGGCCACTAAATAGCGGTCGATAAGGTTAAAGTGCGGCTCGGGGTAAGGGGCAATCACAATCACAATACGGTCAATGTTGGCCGCTACTGTCTTCATATCGCCGTTAGCGTCGGGGCGGCTCAGGGCCGACTCACGATCGCGCTTAGCGACCACCACGCCGTAAGGGTTGCCATCGCGCCAGACGACTTTATCGCCGGTAACCAAACCGCCCAAATTACTGCGAAAATGGCAGCGCTTACGCATCAAGTTGGCATCTTCGATCATTACCTGAGTGCCGTAATGGGTCACAATCAAGCCGTCTTGCTCAGGGCCTAAATCACTCTCGCTTAGCTTGGCATCGGTGGTGTCATCGCGCCGCGAGACGCGTTTTTCGCGCTCTTTTTGGATCTTGTCAATCCGCCATGATTGACGTCTTGTTAGTTTACGCTTGCTCAAAGGCACGTCTCGGTCGGTGGTGGTAAGATACTGGAAACAACATTGTAAAGGAAAACACACTATGACCCCTACCACCAACGATGACAATCTGATCTGGATCGACCTAGAAATGACCGGCCTTGACCCCGACAGCGACGTTATTATCGAAATCGCCACTATTGTCACCGATGCCCAGCTAAACATTTTGGCCGAAGGCCCCGTACACGCCGTATACCAAGCGCAGAGTTTTTTAGAGGGTATGGACGAGTGGAACACCCGCCAGCACGGCAAGTCCGGCTTGGTCGAGCGGGTGCAAAACTCTACAGTCAGTGCCGCCCAAGCTGAGGCCGAGACCATCGAGTTTTTGCAGCAATGGGTACCCGCCGGTAAATCTCCCATGTGTGGCAACTCCATCTGCCAAGATCGTCGCTTTTTAGTTCGCGGTATGCCCACGCTTGAGCGTTACTTTCACTACCGCAACCTAGACGTTAGCACCCTAAAAGAGCTGGCGCGCCGCTGGAAGCCCGAGGTGTTAGCCGGCGTTAAAAAAACCGGCGCGCATTTGGCGATGGACGATATTAAAGACTCGATTGCCGAGTTGGCGCATTATCGGGAGGAGTTTATTAATTTGGGGTGATGGGCACTATCGTCGCATGGATTGGACTCGAGTTATGAGACGTTGTGAAATATTTTTCGTGGCGCGACGAGAAAGATTCAAAAGGTACGCCCAATACATTCGACCATTTGGTCTTTCTGCGTTCTGAACGGTATGGACATATACTTTTTCTTCGTTTTTCTAAAATAGATGAATGTTGGACTTAAGGGGGCAGAACTTGTGGTTGAACTGGTTTAATTAAGGACGATAGGGGTGATGCTTGATTGATGATATTGATTTTTTGAATAGTAAGTTTGATCAATTAAGGCGTGAGATAGGGAATTTACACTTCCGTCAGTTGCTCATTCAGCATGAGAGGCAAGAAAAGAGGCGGGTTTCAACTTGGGTGACGGGAAAGTGGTCTCCTATATATCGTAGCCCTTATGATGGAAAAAAAACAAGCTATAGTGCGCACGGAATTGACAGCGAGACGGAGTACCAGTCAATTTTGTCGGAGCAACAAAATTCAATGTATCGCTGGCTTATTGTCGATTGTTATGAATTTTTTAATAAGTATTTGAAATCTCTTAAGCCGTACATCTTAGCTGGTCCTAATATAACGAATAGCGGAAGACATACTCGTTTATGTGAAGAGTGTGGAGATAAGATTGGTCGAAAAAGCATGTTCGATCAGTTGGCTTCTCGATTACATCAAAGCCCAGATTTTAATCTTCTTTTGAAGAAGGCATGTATCGATATAGATTTGGATGTTGCAGTCTTAGTGCTGTCTGAATTTAGAAATATAATTGTACATAAAGCAGGCAAGCTTTCTGATTTCGAAGGCTTCGTTGACCGGATTATGGTTAAGGCTTCGTGGTCAGGGTTAGATAAAAGAAGGCGAGTTTATAATTTTTCATGTGATTTTGTAACAACAAAGCACTCTCCTTTGTTGCCTGAAAATTTAAATTTTTTGGAGCGGCCGTTTAAAGGCTCCAGCTTGCCTGGGCATCATTTGGACCTTTATCAAGAATTGTCTGGTTGTTTTGTGGGGTATGCGGAGTTGGTTCGAGACTGCTTGGTTCGGCGTTTGGAATTGTAGACATATAAACGCAATCAAGACACAAAAATGGGGAGCCCGAGGCTCCCCATTTTTGTGTTTCTTTTCAACCTACATATCTTTTTGGTTCTGAATGTCATCAAAAATATGGCTTAAGCCAGTAGTGGCTGTGCTGCCTGGCGTGTAGCCGTGGCAAGCAAAACAATTTACGACACCGTTAGTGGATGTTGTGATGGTTCCGCCGCTGTTGCTCACAGTGCCTTGGAAGGTGGTTTCCATCACTGGGTTGGCCAGTTGCATGGAGCCGCGTTGGTTGTCGGTGGTGGCAGGTTTGGATGGGTCGCTTACCCACAGTGCGCCGATGTTGAAGTAGTGCTTCCATATTGCCATGTCTGATGGCACAGCAGGGCTGGCCAGTAGCGTTTGTATTTGTCGATTGAGTGATTGCACATCGGTGATATTCTCATCGGCATTGTGGTCTCCGGGCGCAGTGCCCTCGGGGAATACGCGGCAGATTTCCGATGCGTTGCCCGTTAGGCTGCTGGCTTTTTCGGCGACATTTAAGCCACAGCTTTTCATGCAGCTATCGGAGGGGTTGTTTAAGCAGGTTTGGCAGCTGTTAGAGAGAAAAGACCAACCTTGTGCCGGTGCGGTTGCGGGGTTTTGGCAGTTGGGTGCGTTGTCTTTATGCTCAAAGCTTGCCCATACCAGCTCTCGGTGCTGGGGGGTACCGCGCACTAGGTGAATGCCGATCAGTCCGAGTGTTTCGTCGATGGGTGCTCCCTGTTCTGGGATGACGTCGGCGTTAATCGAAAAAAATCGGTTGGCATCACTGCTGTCAATGACACGCCAGGCGAGTTTTAACTCGGTGGTGTCGGCTGGTAAATCACCCGAGTCGGGAGCGTCACACAAGCTGCGACCAAATGAGATGCTATAAAATACTACGTTTTTATCTTGATCGTAAATGGTCGCACCGCCACCGGCTTGGCCGATACGTTCGGGCAAGGTAAAGCTGGTATCGGCGGCTTTATCTTTGACCATACGAACAAAAAATACCGGTTTGTTTGACGTGTTAGTGCAAGAGTTGCCGTCAATTTCCAATACCGGGTAGTTGGCGGCAACTTGAAAGTTACGCAGGCTTGGATCGGATTCTGACGGTGACATCAGATAAAAGAACCACTGCCAAGAGAATTGATAAAATTGACAGAAATTGTTGCCGCCGCCGGGAATTTCATTGGGCGGATTGGGGTTAGTGATCCAACTTAATTCAGCGAGACAAGCTGCCCCCAAAGAGCCGTCGGTAGCGGTGGCGTTAAGGAGCGGTGTGGTTGGTGTTGCGGATGTAGTACTTGTGTTGTTATTACACCCCCCTAAAAGGGTTGCCAGGGTCATTATGATGAGTATGCGTGAGAGCGTCATGCCTAAACCTCCAGTTGTTCAGCGCTAAGACTATTTGATGCGGGCGAATGCCCCGCTAAATTGTAGATGCTCCATCAGTTGGCGCAAGGATTTGCATAGAACCATTAAGCATGACCGAGGCATTTATATATAAATTTAAGTCGGCGAGCCTTGATGCCGACTTTATAACCTCTTGATTACTGTTATGGAGGTTAGGCTTTAACGGTAGAGTTTAACCGGTAGGCGACTATGGATAGTGCGAGCACGCTGATGTTCGTGGTCACTGGGTTAAATGCCGCGAGTGATAGTGCCGGCTGAAATACCATTGCAAAGCCTAGTAATCCCACCATTAAAATAGCGCTGGCAAGTAGGGGCCATTGTTTGCGCCAAAGTAATAACACTAAAGTGCCAAATATCAATTCGCTAACGCCAGCGATATAAGAAAGAACGGTAGCTTGGTATTCATTGAGCCCGATGGCCATATTCATGCCGAGCTCATCGGCGTGAGGGCCTAATAATTTGGGTACTAATCCGTGATACAGCCATATAAGTGCGACTGTGGTGCGGCAAATTAAATAGTTTAAAGAGTCGCTTTGCATATTACTTTTAAGTGATCCGTTATCTGTGTCGATCCAAGGTTTATGTAATGTGGCGAGCTGGTGGCCAATATAAAAACGGGGAGCCCAAGGCTCCCCGTTTTTAATTCCAGTCGCTGTTTAAAATCGCAGCTACTGTGTCCTCTACTACTTACACATCGTAAGTAGTAGAGGAGGTGGAGCCACCGCGACCGGTCCAGTTGGTGTGGAAGAACTCACCGCGTGGTTTGTCTAAACGCTCGTAGGTGTGTGCGCCAAAGTAATCGCGCTGTGCTTGCAGCAAGTTGGCTGGCAGGCGAGCGGTGCGGTAGCCGTCAAAGTAAGTCAGCGCCGAGGTAATAGTCGGTGCTGGGATGCCGTTGCTAATAGCCGCTGCGGCAACACGACGCCAACCGGCTTGGGCGTTTTCGACGGTGGTGCGGAAGTAGTCGTCGAGCAACAGGTTTTGCAGCTCTGGGTTGTTATCAAAGGCTTCTTTGATGTTACCCAAGAACGATGAGCGAATAATACAGCCACCGCGCCACATCATGGCGATGCCGCCGTAGTTGAGCTTCCAGTTGTACTCTTTAGCCGCTTCGCGCATTAACAGGTAGCCTTGCGCGTAAGAGATAATTTTAGAGGCAAACAATGCGTCGCGCAGATCGTCGATCAGTTGTTTTTTGTCGCCGGTAAAGTTTACTGCGGGGCCATTGATAACTTTAGAGGCTTCTACGCGCTCTTCTTTTTTGGCAGACAAGCAGCGGGCAAATACCGCTTCAGAGATTAGGGTTAGTGGTACGCCCAAATCCAAGGCGATAACGCCAGTCCATTTGCCGGTGCCTTTTTGGCCGGCGGTGTCGAGAATTTTTTCTACCAGCGGCTCGCCGTCTTCATCTTTAAACGCCAAGATGTCGCGAGTGATTTCGGTCAGGTAGCTGTCCAGTACGCCGGTGTTCCACTCGGCAAACACTTCGTGCATTTCGTCTGGGCTCATGCCCAGTACTTCTTTCATGATTTGGTAGGCTTCACAAATCAGTTGCATGTCGCCGTATTCGATACCGTTGTGTACCATTTTCACAAAGTGGCCAGCGCCGTTCTCGCCAACCCAATCGCAGCAAGGGCTGCCATCTTCTACTTTGGCCGAGATGCCTTGGAAGATGTCTTTGACAAATGGCCATGCGGCCGGTGAACCGCCGGGCATGATTGAAGGGCCAGTAAGCGCGCCTTCTTCGCCACCAGAAACGCCGGTGCCGATAAACAGCAAGCCTTTGCTTTCTAGGTAGGCGGTGCGACGATCGGTGTCGGGGTAGTGGGTGTTGCCGCCGTCGATGATGATGTCACCTTCTTCAAGGTGTGGGATCAGCTGCTCGATAAAATCATCGACAGGCTGTCCGGCTTTAACCATTAGCATGACTTTGCGGGGTTTTGCTAACGACGCCACCAGCTCTTCAATCGATTTAGCGCCGCGAATATTTTTGCCGGCTGCGCGACCTTCAATAAAGTTGGTGACCTTTTCCACAGAGCGGTTATACGCCGTAACTGTGAAGCCTTTGCTTTCCATATTGAGGATAAGGTTCTCACCCATAACAGCGAGACCGACCAAACCGATATCAGACAGTGTTTTCATAGCGGACCGTACTTTTCAGTGGTTAGAATAAGATAGCTGTGTAACCAGTTAGCGCCGCCAGGAACAACATGGGCATTTGCGGCTGGGTCACAGAGGGCGGCAATTGTACCCGAAAATATAACCATTTGCTCGTAAGTCCCCTATTTTTATTGGTTATAACACCAATAGTTGTAGCTTGTAGTGGCCATGAAATGGGTTACGAGATCGGTTGTTTGATTTTGCGCCGCCGGCGCCGAGTGGGGTTGGCCTGTTGCTGCAGAGCCCAGTGAATATGCTCGTCGACCATCGGGCTAACTTGGCCTAAAGCGCGAGTGAGCGCGGCGATGATGTCCGGCTGCGTGGGCGCATTGCCAAGGCCTATGGCGAGATTGCGCTGCCAGCGTTCAAATCCGATACGGCGAATCGCCGAGCCCTCGGTGTTTTTTAAAAAAGTCGTCTCGTCCCATTCAAACAAGGCGAGCAGGTCGGGGTTGTCCAGTCCGTGGCGAGGTAAAAAATCTGTCTCGACGGTGGCTTGCGCGTATTTGTTCCAGGGGCAGATGGCCTGGCAGTCATCGCAGCCAAACACACGGTTGCCCATGGGCTCACGAAACTCTTCAGCGATTGCGCCTTTATGCTCGATGGTTAAATACGAGATGCAGCGCCGAGCGTCTAGTGTGTAAGGCTCGGGGAAGGCATCGGTGGGGCACACTTTTAAGCAGGCAGTGCAGTCGCCGCAGCGGTTGGGTTGCTGGCTGACATCAATGGGCAGCGGCAAGTAGCTGTAAAGCTCACCCAAAAAAAACCAGCTGCCGGCTTTATCGTTGAGGATTAAGGTGTGCTTGCCGGTCCAGCCAAGACCGGCTTTGGCCGCCAGTGGTTTTTCGGCAACGGGGGCGCTATCGGTAAAGGCACGCATTTGCTGCTCACCTTGGGGTTTTAGTTCGTCGGGCAGGGCGGCTTCGATTTTTTGCCCGAGTGTGGCCAAGCGTTTACGAATCAGTTTGTGGTAATCGCGTCCCAGCGCGTACCTAGAGAAGTAAGCTTTTGTCGGGCTTTTTAAGATCTTAATAAGTTGTGTGTCGCCGGGTAAGTAATCCATCCGCGCCGATATTACTCGCAGGGTGCCCGGTATTAAGTCGCTCGGCCGCGTGCGTTTATTGCCGTGCTCGCCCATCCACTGCATATCACCTTGATAGCCTTTTGCCAGCCACGCTTGCAGTGCTCGCTCTTGTTGCGCGAGATCGGTATCGGTAATGCCGACCTGCTGAAAGCCTAGTTCGCGGCCCCAGCGTTTAATATCGCGGGCAAGTTGATCCCAGTCGAATACAGTGGTCAAAAGCGTTCTCATCTGTTGTGTTGGCCGCTAAGTCGGCGGCGCCTAGTCACCACTACATAGTGTTGGCCGCGTGCATCCCCTATAATGGCGCTTTTGCGATGCTGGCGGGTATTTTGTCAGCGTATTGTACTGATTTTTGACCCAACTTTTGCGAGTTTCCGTATTTTATGACTGCCAACAGCTCTTCTAGTGTGCTTTATACCGCCGCCCAAGTGCGTGCGCTCGACAACGCTTTTATCGCTTCCGGCGTGCCAGCAGCGGCGCTTATGAAGCGCGCTGGTCGCTCGGCGTTTGAGCTTTTATGTGAGCGCTTTGATGAGCTGAGCGAAATCACCGTATTTGCTGGGGGTGGTAACAACGCCGGTGATGGCTTTGTGGTAGCGGCATTAGCCGCTGCGCGCCGGTTGCCAGTTACCGTGGTGTTGCTGGGTGACCCAGAAAAACTCGGCGAAGCCGCGCGCGCCGCCTATGATTATGCCCGTCAAGAAGGCGTTATTATGATGCCGCCGGGGCCCGCGCCCACCCGCGGTGTGATTGTCGATAGCTTGTTGGGTATTGGTGTTAGCGGGGAGGTGCGACCCGAGTACCGCAAAGTAATTGAGCAAATTAACAGTGCTGGCTTACCTGTGTTGTCGTTAGATATGCCTTCGGGCTTGTGTGCCGATACCGGTGCTGAATTGGGTGTGGCGGTTAAAGCGGACATAACCATCACCTTTATCGCTAACAAGCGCGGTCTGTTTACCGGCCGTGGCCCGGCCCTTGCCGGCGAGTTGCTGTTGGATGATTTGGCCGCGCCTGCTGATATCTACGAGACAGTCGAGGCTGAGGTTAAGCGGCAGAGCTTTGCCAATTTGCGAGCCGCTTTACCAGCGCGTCAAGCCGATGCACATAAAGGTGACTTTGGTCATGTGATGGTAATTGGCGGTGATGTTGGCCGCGGTGGCGCCGCGATGATGGCCGCCGAGGCCGCTGCGCGTGGCGGTGCTGGTTTGGTGAGTTTGGCAACAAGGCCGGAACATGTAGCTGCCATGTTGGCCCGTCAGCCCGAGGTCATGGCCTGTGGTGTAATCTCGGGCCAAGAGTTAGAGCCGTGGTTGGTGCGACCTACGGTATTGGTGGTGGGGCCGGGCTTGGGGCAATCGCCTTGGTCTGAGCAAATGTTGCAGCAGGCACTGGCGACTGATTTACCGCTAGTACTGGATGCCGATGCCCTTAATTTAGTCGCTAAAGGCCGCCTGTGGCCAGCGGGTAAAAAGCGTGATAATTGGCTGCTAACACCGCACCCTGGCGAGGCGGCAAGATTGCTCGATTGCAGTACGGCCGAGATACAAGCTGATCGCTTTGCCAGCGTGCAACAGCTGCAACTGCAATATGGTGGCGTTGCCTTGTTAAAGGGGGCGGGCACTTTAGTGGTTGGAGCCGATCGCCCGATTAATATTATTGCCGCAGGTAACCCCGGCATGGCCAGTGGTGGCATGGGTGATGTATTAAGTGGTTTATTGGGCGCGCTGTTGGCGCAGGGCTTAAGTTCATATGATGCCGCTAACCTTGGTGCCAGTGTGCACGCTCATGCGGCTGATTTAGCGGCCGCCGATGGCGGACAGGTGAGTTTGTTGGCGACCGATATTTTGGCTTACGTGGGGGAGCTTTTAGGTGACTGAGCGGTCTACTTGGCTGGCCGATGAAGCCGCGACGGTGGCATTTGGTGAGCATTTGGGTGGCCAGCTCGCGCAATGCTCGGGCTGTGTTAACGTACATCTAGAGGGTGATTTAGGTGCGGGAAAAACCACCTTAACCCGTGGTGTGTTGCGCTACTTTGGTCATCAGGGCGCCGTTAAAAGCCCAACTTATACTTTGGTTGAAGGCTATGAGCTGCCGGAGCGCACGGTTTATCATTTTGATTTGTACCGTTTAGGCGACCCGGAAGAATTAGAGTACATGGGGATTCGCGATTATTTTAGTGATAATAGCCTTTGTCTAATCGAATGGCCGATGCGTGGTACGGGAATTTTGCCCGAGCCGGATGTCGTGGTGGCGCTTAAGGTGCAAGCGGGAGGGCGTCTTGCTATGCTGAAGGCCTTTACAGCTACGGGCACGGCGGTATTGGACAAGTTGTGCAGCGGCGTTTGATGCCGAGGCTTTTACTTAAAACACTGACACATAAAAAGGTTTTATGCCGCAAACTGTTTTGACATTACCGAGTTCCACCCGCAGGTTGCGCTCGGCGTTGCTATGGTTAGCTTGCGTTTTGTGCTTGCCGTTGTTGGCACACGCGGCCGATGTCGATAGTGTTAGGTTGTGGCGCGCGCCCGATCACACCCGTCTGGTATTTGACTTGTCGGGCCCCGTCGAGCATACGCTGTTTACTTTAAGTGATCCTAATCGCGTAGTGATTGATGTGAGTAATACTCAATTCCATGCCGACTTAGAGGCACTGAATTTAGACGAAACGCCCATTAAAGAAATCCGCTACGCGCCACGTGACGGCGGTAATTTACGGGTGGTTTTAGATCTATCCACAGCGGTTAATCCCAACAGCTTCTTCTTGCCGCGCCAAGCGGGTACCGGTGATCGATTGGTGGTTGATTTAAAAGATCGCGCGCCTACCACTGCCGGTCCACCGCCGCCGGTTGCTCAGCCCCCCGATATAGCCAGTAGCGGTATGCGCGATATTATTATTGCTATCGACGCAGGGCACGGCGGTGAAGACCCTGGCGCCTCTGGTCCCAATCGGCTGCGAGAAAAGGATGTCGTCCTTAAAATCGCGCAAGAGTTAGCAAAAGCGGTTAATGGGCGGCGGGGTTATGTCGCCAAGTTAGTGCGCACGGGCGATTATTATGTCCCGCTGCGCGAGCGGCGTAATATTGCGCGGAAAATGCAGGCCGACTTATTTATTTCGATTCACGCCGATGCGTTTACCAAACCCTCGGCCAAAGGCGCCTCGGTATTTGCGTTGTCGCGCAGTGGTGCCACCAGTGAGATGGCGCGCTTTTTGGCGCAAAGTGAAAACGAATCGGATTTGATCGGTGGCGTGGGCAGCGTTAGCTTGGAAGATAAAGATGAAGTCTTAGCTGGGGTGTTGGTGGACTTATCCATGACGGCCACCTTAGGCGCAAGCCTGCAGGTAGGTGATTACGTTTTAAAATCTATGGGACAGGTGGCGCACTTGCATAAACATCAGGTTGAGCAAGCGGGTTTTGCGGTGCTTAAATCTCCAGATGTACCGTCTATTTTGGTCGAGACAGGTTTTATTTCAAACCCCGCAGAGGCAAAGAATCTTGCCAACAGCGGCTACCGCACACGTTTAGCCGCGCAATTGCTTAAAGGTATCGAGCAATATTTTAATCAGTTTCCGCCTCCCGGCACTTACTTGGCCAATAAAAAATTTGGCGGTAATGGCGGAGTGACCGAGTACACGATTGCTCGCGGCGATACCTTAAGTGAAATCGCTAAGCGTTTTAATATAAGCGTGAGTCAACTGCAGCAACTGAACAACCTTAATTCGCAAACCATCAAGGTCGGGCAAACTCTACGTATCCCCACCTCTTAACTGGCAGTAACCCTTTTTATTATGGCTAAAATTAAGCTGTTAAGCCCCCGCCTTGCTAACCAGATAGCCGCCGGTGAGGTGGTCGAGCGACCTTCGTCTGTGGTTAAAGAGTTGTTAGAGAACAGTCTAGATGCTGGCGCTACCCGCTTAGATGTCGAGGTTGAAGACGGCGGCGTTAAATTAATGCGCGTACGCGACAATGGCTCGGGTGTTGATAAAGAAGACCTCGCTATGGCGTTGTCGCGTCACGCCACCAGTAAAATCACCGACTTGGACGATCTTGAAGCCGTAGCAACCTTGGGGTTTCGTGGTGAGGCGCTGGCGAGTATTAGCTCGGTGGCGCGCTTGGCGTTAACCAGCGCGACCGATGAATCGGGTGCTGGCTGGCAAGTGGTGGCCGAGGGCCGCGATATGGAAGCTGAGCTTTCGCCTGCGCCGCACCCGCGCGGTGCTACGGTAGAAGTGCGAGATTTATTTTTTAACACTCCCGCACGACGCAAATTTTTGCGCACCGAAAAAACTGAATACAATCACTTAGAAGATGTGGTTAAACGTTTGGCGTTGTCGCGGTTTGATGTTGCTTTTAGCTTGCGCCATAACGGCCGTGCAATTCACAACTGGCGTCCTGGCACCGGTCAGGCTGACTGTGAGCGCCGCGTTGCCCAGGTGTGCGGCCCAGCGTTTATGGAAAACGCCGTGCACTTGGATATCGAGCGCGCAGGGTTGCGGTTGTGGGGGTGGGTGGCGCTGCCGACTTTCTCGCGTTCACAAGCCGACTTACAGCATTTTTACGTTAATGGACGTTCGATCCGCGATAAGCTGGTGAGCCACGCGGTGCGCCAAGCGTATCAAGATGTTTTGTACCACGGCCGCCATCCGGCGTACGTTTTATATTTAGAGGTAGATCCGGCGACGGTGGATGTGAATGTGCACCCCACCAAGCACGAGGTGCGCTTTCGCGATGGCCGCACCGTACACAATTTTATCTTTAGCTCACTGCATCACGCATTGGCCGAGGTTACGCCCGGCGCCATGCTCGAACGCGAGCGGGTCGAGGCCGAAAAAGCACCGGATAACGCCGCCGGACAAATGTCACAGCAATCGGCTATGGCGTTGTCGGGACGCGCATTTGAGTCGCCGCGTCCAGAGGGTGATTGGCGCGCTAATTATTTCCCTGCGGCGATGGGCGATGGCTCTGCCGGCGTGGCCCAAACGCAACCTCAGGGTTATGCGCCTGCGGCCGGTGGTGGCACCACGGCCTCGACATCGATGAATCGCTTGGCAGATATTGGCGATGTCGATGGTGAAGTACCGCCATTGGGGTTTGCTATTGCTCAGCTAAAAGGCATTTACATCTTGGCCGAGAATGCTCAGGGGTTAATTATTGTCGATATGCATGCGGCCCACGAGCGTATTACTTACGAGCGAATGAAAACTTCATTTGCCGAAGGCCGAATTCAGGCGCAACCGTTGTTGGTGCCGGCAACCTTGGCGGTCAGCGAAAAAGAAGCTGCGTGCGCCGAAGACCATCCAGACACCTTTGCCGCCCTGGGTTTTGAGTTGCAGCGTGCCGGGCCAGAGTCGTTGTTGATTCGCCAGATGCCCTCTATTTTGCACGGCGCTAAGGTGGATCAATTAGTGCGCGATGTACTGAGTGATTTAATTGAGCACGGTGCGAGTGAGCGCTTGGGGCAACATGTGAATGAAATTCTCTCGACCATGGCGTGTCATGGGTCGGTGCGAGCCAACCGTCGCCTTACCATCCCCGAGATGAACGCGTTATTGCGTGATATGGAGGCCACCGAGCGCAGTGGCCAGTGTAATCACGGCCGGCCTACTTGGGCGCTGCAGTCGCTCGATGAGTTGGATAAGCTGTTTATGCGCGGGCAATAATAGTGAGCGATTACAAACCCCAGGTGATATTTTTAATGGGGCCTACTGCCTCGGGTAAAACAGATCTAGCGATTGGCTTGCGCGAGCACTTGCCGGTCGAGCTGGTAAGTGTTGATTCGACCTTGGTGTACCGAGGTATGGATATCGGCACGGCGAAACCGAGCGCGGCCGAGCAAGCGGCCGCACCACATCGCTTAATAGATATTCGCGATCCGGCCGAACCCTATTCGGCTGCCGATTTTGTCAGTGATGCCGAGCGCGAAGTTGCCGATATTCACGCTGCGGGGCGGATTCCGCTGTTGGTTGGTGGCACCATGCTGTACTTTAAGGCTCTGTTAGATGGCTTGGCGCCTATGCCGGCAGCCGACTCGGCGGTACGCGAGCGGATTGAGCAAGATGCCAGCGAACATGGCTGGGAGTGGGTGCATCGTCGACTGGCCGAGGTTGACCCTAAGATGGCCGCCGAGATTCACCCGAACCACTCTCAACGGTTATCGCGCGCGCTTGAGGTGTACTTGAGTTCTGGGCAAACAATGACCGAGCTGCGCGAGCAGCAGGCGCGCAGCCGGGGCCCGTTATTTACCGATCGCTTTAATTTAACGCAATTAGTGATCGCTCCGCGCGAGCGCAGCGTATTACATGGACGCATTGAGCAGCGTTTTAGCGCGATGATTGCCGCCGGTTTGGTGGCCGAGGTCGAGGCTTTGTATCATCGCGGCGATCTGCACAGTGATCTTCCTGCGATTCGCGCGGTGGGTTATCGTCAGGTGTGGGATTACCTCGAAGGGCGTTTATCTTACGATGAAATGATTGAGCGCGGAGTGATCGCTACCCGCCAGTTAGCTAAGCGTCAATTCACATGGTTACGTGGTTGGGAGGGGGCAAATTGGCTATTCAGTCAAAATATTGCAGGAAAAACCTATTCTCGTGAAGAAATAGTACGATTTAGCTTGAATTACATGCCATCGGGGGCCATATAATATAACTGTGAAAATCCTAGTCAGTTTTCATACTTATCCTCGCCCCCTTTCTGGGCAACCTGAAAGACTTAGGCGTATCTTTATTATTTAAAGGAGAAAAAGATGTCAAAAGGGCACAGCTTACAAGACCCTTACTTGAACGTGCTGCGTAAAGAGCGTGTTCCAGTATCAATTTACCTAGTTAATGGTATCAAGTTGCAAGGCCAGGTCGAATCATTTGACCAGTTTGTGGTGTTGCTGAAAAATACGGTCAGCCAAATGGTGTATAAGCACGCCATTTCTACGGTTGTGCCGTCACGTGCTGTTCGTGTGCCACTGCTTAACCCTGCCGAAGGCGAGGGTGAAGGCGATGAAGGGCATGACGAATAACTAACCTTTGAGGTAAGTCATTGTTTTTTGATCGTCCCGATTCAGGTGAACTGGCGGTGCTGGTTCACCTGGATATCTCTAGTGGCCAAGAGCCCGAAGACCCCCGCGAATTTGAAGAGCTAGTCCTGTCCGCCGGTGGTGATCCGATCACCATGGTGTTTGGCTCGCGTGCGCGTCCCCATGCTAAATATTTTGTGGGTACGGGCAAGCTGGCTGAGCTGCAGGAGCTGGTGATTGAGCACGAGGCTGAGTTGGTTATCTTTAATCATACGCTCAGCCCGTCCCAAGAGCGTAACCTAGAGCAGGCGTTAGAGTGTCGCGTGTTAGACCGCACAGGTCTAATTCTGGACATTTTTGCCCAGCGAGCCCGCACCTTTGAAGGTAAATTGCAGGTCGAGCTGGCGCAGCTTAGGCATATGTCGACTCGCCTTGTGCGTGGCTGGACTCACCTTGAGCGCCAAAAAGGTGGTATCGGCTTACGTGGCCCAGGTGAAACTCAGCTTGAAACCGACCGCCGATTATTGCGTGGCCGGCTCAGCACAATCGAAAAACGCTTAGCTAAAGTACGCACTCAGCGCGAGCAGGGCCGGCGTGCACGTCAGCGTGCCGCCATCCCTACAGTATCGCTGGTGGGTTATACCAACGCCGGTAAGTCGACGCTGTTTAACCGTATTACGGGCGCTGAGGTCTACGCCGAAAACCAGCTGTTTGCGACACTCGATCCGACCATGCGCCGGGTTGAGTTGGATGACATCGGCGCGATGATCTTGGCCGATACTGTGGGCTTTATCAGTCACTTGCCGCACAAGTTGGTCGAGGCGTTTAGGGCAACGCTGGAAGAGGCGGCTAGCTCTAATCTGCTGTTGCATGTCATTGATGCGCCAGCCGAGGAGCGCCTACACAATATCGAGCAAGTCGACGATGTGCTGGAGGAAATTGGCGCCTCGGAGTTGCCGCAAATACGGGTTTACAACAAAATCGATTTAATGGGGTTGGAGCCACGTATTGATCGTGACGATGCCGGCAGCCCCGTTGCGGTATGGCTCTCGGCGCAAACCGGAGCGGGCTGTGAGTTGCTGCAACAGGCGATATCGGAGCTGTTGGGCGAGGAGATTGTTCAGGGTGAGTTGATTTTGACTCCCGCCGATGGTCGCTTGCGTGCGCGTTTGTTTGAACAAAATGCCATTAGCGATGAGCGTTATCGTGATGATGGCTCGAGTGTTGTTGATTTGCGTATTCCAGCAAGCGATTTATTGCGTATTTTAAGTGCCGTAAAAGTGTCGTTTACCGAGTTAAATTGGGTGGCTGACGTCGAGCTACCGCAGCAGTTGGTTAGTAACTTTTAGTGGTGTGTAAGTTTTACGTTGCAAGTTCACCTGCGACGCCTAGTATTTGCTAGAATTCAATAGCAGACTTAAAAACCGAATCTTCAGGTAAGCGCAAAGGGCGGATTAGCTCCTTGTGCTTACCTTTTATTTTAATGACTGGAGTAAACCTATGGCCTGGAATGAACCGGGAGGCGGTGATAAAGACCCTTGGGGCAACCGCAACAGAAATAAAAATGATGGTCCACCAGATCTTGATGAAGCCTTAAAAAAACTGCAAGAAAAGCTCGGCGGCCTATTTGGCGGCTCGAATAAAAACAATGGTAGCAACGGTGGTGGCAGTGGCGGCAGTTTTGTCGTTCTTATTGTTGCTGCGCTCATTGTGGGTAGCTTGCTGTACGCGTTTGCCGGTTTTTATCAGGTCGATGAAAAAGAGCGTGCTGTGGTGCTGCGTTTTGGTGCCTTTCACGAAATCAAGCAGCCAGGGTTAAGCTGGAACGCGCCCTTGGTGACTGAAGTCTTTGTCGTTAACGTCACCGAAGAACGTCAGTATCCGAGTCGTGGGCTGATGCTGACCGAGGATGAAAGTATTGTTGAGTTGCCTATTACTGTGCAGTACAACGTCAACGATGTTCAGTCGTATGTGCTTAATGTACGCTCTCCTGAAGAGAGCTTACGTCATGCAGCCGATTCAGCTTTACGTCATGTGGTGGGCTCGACCGAGCTGGAGCAAGTGTTGTCGGAAGGTCGTAACAAGATCGCCATTGAAGTAAAAAAGCGTCTGCAGGATTATCTTGATAGTTACGGTACCGGTATTCTGGTGCGTGGCGTTATCATTCAAGAAGGGCGCCCACCCGAGGAAGTTCGTGCCGCCTTTGATGATGTTATTAAAGCCAAAGAAGATGAAGAGCGGCTAAAAAATGAAGCGCAAGCCTATGCTAATAGCGTAGTGCCTGGTGCTCGCGGTCGCTCGCAACGTTTGCTAGAAGAGGCCGAGGCCTACCGCGCTGAGGTGACAAGCCGCGCCGAAGGTGAAACCTCACGCTTCTTGAATCTCTTGGCCGAGTACAAAAAAGCCCCCAAAGTTACCCGTGAGCGCTTGTATATCGAGACGTTAGAGCAGGTAATGACCAACTCCTCCAAGGTGTTGGTGGATGTTGAAGGCGGCAATAACATGATGTATTTGCCGTTGGATAAAATGGTACAAGAGGGTGCCAGTGCGAGTAATCCAGCGCGCGCGACACTGACCCAAGATCAATTGCGTCAGATCAGTGATTATGTGTCACGCCAGCTTGGCCGCGACAACAATGCTCGTCAGGGGGTGCGCTAATGTCTAATCGTTCATTTTTAGGCTTGATCGCCATTATTATCCTGTTCGCAGTTGGTGCTAACAGCGTGTATATCGTTTCGGAATACGAGCGTGCTGTGGTGCTGCGCTTTGGTAAGCTGATTAATCCCGATGTAGCCCCTGGGTTGCACGTAAAGGTGCCGTTTGCCGATAAGCTGCGTAAGTTTGATGGTCGTATTTTGACCACAGATGCTAAACCCGAAAGCTTTTACACCATTGAGAATAAGCGTTTGATTGTCGATTCTTACTCTAAGTGGCGTATTCACGATGTACAAAAGTACTACAAAGCCTCTGGTGGTGATGAGGCGGCTGCGGCTAATCTGTTGGCTAACCGGGTGGCGAATGAGCTGCGCAACCAAGTGGGTAGCCGTACGTTACACGAGGTAGTCTCGGGTAAGCGCGACGAGTTAATGCTTGACTTAACCGCAGAGCTAAACAGCATCGCCCACGAGTTATTAGGTATTGAGGTGCTGGATATTCGTGTTAAGCGTATCGATCTACCTGTAGACGTGAGCCAATCGGTATTTGATCGGATGTCTGCTGACCGCGAAAAAGAAGCCCGTGAATACCGCGCAAAAGGTGCCGAGCAAGCTGAGGTGATTCGTGCCGACGCTGATCGCCAAGTGTCTGTACTTGAAGCTAACGCCTATCGCGAGGCTGAGAAGATTCGTGGTAAGGGTGATGCCACCGCGGCGGCTACCTTTGCCGAGGCATATCAGCAAGATGCCGATTTTTACGCATTTGTGCGTTCTTTAACGGCTTATAAGAACTCGTTTACCAATAAGAGCGACTTAATGGTGGTTGACCCAGAAAGCGAATTCTTTCGATACTTAAAAGATCCGCAAGGCAAAAAATAGGCGATTTATCGCTCAACATTTGCCACAGAAAGATGGTAAAATCCCCCAGCCGGGCCGAAAGGCCCGGTTTTTTTGCGTCAGGATGGTAGCTTTACATCTATAACCTGATAAGCGCGGTGCGTTAGGTGCTTTTACCCGTTACCGCTGTCTCATCTGCATAAACCTTTTGCCTACTCGCTTGTAAAAGCCGTTGGCTGAACGTAAAACGAACCGACAGAGTCTGTTATGACTTACGCCGATCGCTGGCTGTTGCCTGATGGGGTGGAAGAAATTCTCCCTGCTGAGGCTCGGCCTATAGAACTATTGCGCCGCAGGTTGCTGGAGCTTTACCGCACCTGGGGTTACGACATGGTGATTCCGCCGCTTTTGGAATACACCGATTCATTGCTTATTGGCTTGGGCCGCGACGTAGATTTGCTGACGTTTAAAGTCACCGATCAACTCAGTGGTCGCACCTTAGGGATACGCGCCGATATCACCCCGCAAATAGCCCGAATGGATGCCCATAGCTATAAGCGTGAAGGTGCCAGTCGGTTGTGTTATGCCGGCCACGTGGTGCACACCAAGCCTAAAAATCCGCTCGCGACTCGCACCCCGATACAAGCTGGGGTAGAGCTGTACGGTGAGCCGGGTTTACCGGCCGATGCCGAGGTGGTGTCGCTGCTGGCCGAATCGCTGCGTACTGCGGGTCTGCCACGTTTACATATTGATTTAGGCCACGTGGGTATTTATCGCGCGTTAATGGCTAAAGTCGATGTGGCGCCGGAGCTAAAAGAAGCGTTTTTTGCCATGCTGCAACGCAAAGCCGTGGCCGAGATCGAACAGTGGGTGGCCGATAACATCAACGCGCCGGCTATTGCCAAAGTGCTGTTGGCATTGCCGAGCTTGGCTGGGGGCCGCGAGGTTCTTGCGCGCGCGCGGGAGTTGTTTGCCGCTGTCGCTAGCGATGCCGTTACTGCGGTAGATCAGTTGGCGGGTATCGCCGATGTTATCGAGCAGCGTTATCCCGAAGTTGAGTTATATTTTGACTTGGGAGAGCTGCGCGGTTACCACTATTTAACCGGTTTAGTCTTTGCTGCATTTGCGCCAGGTTATGGCAACCCCATCGCCAGCGGTGGACGCTATGATCATATTGGTGAGGTGTTTGGCCGTCGCCGCCCAGCCACAGGTTTTGCGGTCGATATTACCGCTTTATCCAAGTTAGGGTTGTTGAGCGCCGCGCCCAGCCAGTTGGTTGGAGTGGTTAACGACGGCAGCGCCGAGCAATGGGCGGCTATTGGCGTCTTGCGGGAAAAAGGCGAGCGTGTTGTTAGCGCCGAATCGCGCGCTGCATTAGTAGAGCTTGGTTGCGATCAAGAATTGGTAAAAAAAGGCGAGCAATACCAAACGGTAGCGTTTCAAGCTGCGGTTTAATAGGTCATTGAATTCACGTTTCGTTTAAAAGAGTAAGGCAAAACATGGGCAAAAATGTCGTAGTACTAGGCACCCAGTGGGGTGACGAAGGCAAAGGTAAAATCGTCGACCTACTGACCGATCAAGTGTCACTGGTTTCTCGTTTTCAGGGCGGTCATAACGCCGGTCACACACTTGTGATTGACGGTAAAAAAACCGTATTACACCTGATTCCCTCTGGCGTTTTGCGTGAGGGCGTAACCTGCTTAATTGGTAATGGTGTGGTGCTTTCGCCCGAGGCTTTATTTGCCGAGCTGGCTGAGCTTGAAGCGAGCGGTGTACCAGTGCGTGAGCGCTTGCGTTTATCGCCGGCTTGTCCGTTAATTCTGCCTTATCATATTGCCCTAGATCAGGCTCGTGAGCTAAAGCTTGGGAAAGATAAAATTGGCACCACCGGCCGAGGTATTGGTCCCGCCTATGAAGATAAGGTGGCTCGTCGTGGGCTGCGCTTGGGCGACCTGTTAAATATGGAAACCTTTGCCGAAAAGCTGCGCGAAGTGATGGAGTATCATAACTTCTCGCTGACCCAATACTATAAAGTAGATGCGGTAGATTACGATGCGACTTTGGCGCAAGTAAAAGCTTGGGCCGTAGAGCTTGAGCCGATGATTGCTGATGTGACCGATATTTTACACACCGCACGTGAAGAGGGCCGCAGCATTTTATTTGAAGGCGCGCAGGGCTCGCTATTGGATATTGACCACGGTACTTACCCGTTTGTCACCAGCTCTAACACCACCGCTGGTGGTACTGCTACCGGTTCCGGTTTTGGTCCGTTGTATCTCGATTACGTTTTAGGCATCACCAAAGCTTATACTACGCGTGTAGGCTCTGGGCCTTTCCCTACTGAGCTCGACTGTAAGGTGGGTGAGTACTTAGGTGAAAAAGGCCATGAGTTTGGTGCTACCACCGGTCGCCAGCGTCGCTGTGGATGGTTTGATGCGGTTGCGGTGCATCACGCCAACCGTATTAATAGTGTGACGGGTATTTGCTTAACCAAACTCGACGTATTGGATGGCTTAGAAACCGTTAAAATCTGTATTGGTTACCAGGATCTAGATGGTAACCCAATGCCGGTTCCGTTTGATGCAGATGGCTGGAGCAGTGTGCAGCCAATATACGAAGAGGTGCCTGGTTGGAGTGAGTCGACCTTTGGCGCTCATACGTTAGAAGAGTTGCCGCAAAATGCTCGCAACTACATCAAGCGTTTAGAAGAAATCCTAGATACCCCTGTGCATATTATTTCTACCGGTCCAGACCGGGTCGAAACTATTGTGTTGCGTCACCCGTTTTCTGAGTAACTGTAGTCGTCGCACTTAAAGGTTGGGGTTGGCGTGTTTCGTCAGCCCCAATGTTGTATTAATAGATTCAATCGCTCTTACCTCTTATCCTAGTAAGTTGATAAAAATTTATTTAGGTGTATGTCTGTACAGTCCTTGTATATTTTAACGCCACAACCCCAAGCTGTTACTTATGAGTAAAGCTACCATCGGCACTTTGCCATTATTCAAACGTTATGGATTGTTTGCCCTGCTGGCGTTGCTGCAAGTCGTTTTAATGGCTAAGGTTGCGTTGCAACAAGATTGGTCGTGGTTGTCTCTGGTAAGCTCATCTGTAGTTTCTGCATTCTCTGTTGTCGTTTTTTTTCTGTTGTGGTGTTCTGTATTTTCACGTATCCCTTATCGTTGGGCAGCTATCGCCACTAAATTAATGATAGCTGTTTACGTGTTGTTGCTGATTTATCATTGGTTGCGGCATGAGCCACTTACATTTTTAATTGTGTATAAAAATGGGGCTGATCTATTTGCTTGGGAGGCGCTAGGTTATTTGTGGAGTAACGCGTCACCTCTTGGCTGGCTTACACTGGTAGTGGTAGTAACTCTGTTGGTGTGGGTACTTAATAGATACGATTTGGTGGCAACCCCATTAAGGTATCCTGCAAAGGTCGCTGCGTTAGTGACTTTATTGCTGCTAAGTGTTATCTCTGTGGTGGCTTTTTCGTCATCGAGAAATGAGTTTGTCGAGTTTGGCGCCTCAGTGTATCAGTACTTTAAAAGTGAAGCGCCGCGTTGGGATCACAGCAACCCTTATCCTTATCTTACTAAAGCACACAACAATAATTCTGATGTTGATTTAAAAGACGTCCCTAATGTATTTGTGGTAATGCTAGAGTCATTTAGTGCTGATTATATTGATAAAGCTGAAGGTGGGAGGCAGGTAACCCCGTTTTTTAACCAGTTAAAAAAGGAAGGTTTTTATCTTAATAACTTTTTTAGTGGCTCGGTAGAAACCAGTAAGGGGCAGTTTGCAACACTTTGTTCTGTGTATCCGAGCTATAAGACTAATGTATTTCGCAGCTACCCGGACAATAATTTTCGTTGTTTGTCACACATCTTAAAAGAACGTGGCTATATCAATGTCTTTATGAAGGCGTACCATGATTTAACGTTTGAGAATACTGGAAGTTTTATTTCAGCTAATGGTTTTGATTATGTACATGGCATGGATGGACAATTTGTTACTGCTGCCGAGCGTGAAAAATACAAAATAGGTTGGGGTGTCAGGGATGATATTTTTTATCAAAAAACCTTTAAATATCTAGATGAATTGCACGGTGAGGCTCAAAATTCCGATCCATTTTTTGTGATGACGATGAGCGTCACTAATCATATGATGTTTGATGGAATTCCCCCCGAGCATCGCTATATTCATGCAGAGCCGGCATCTCATCGAGACAATTATGCCAACTCCATGTATTTGACGGATCAGTATTTAAAGGTATTCTTCCAAGAGTTATCGCAGCGCGATTATCTAAAAAATAGCTTGGTGTTAGTATTTGGTGATAATGGTTTCCCGATGGGTCAGCATAATAATTACCACAACTCCAAAACGGTCTATAACGAACTTTTTAAAACCCCGCTTATGGTTTGGTGGCCTGGTCATGTGGCGCCTAAGGTGCTGACCGATACTGCTCGCTCGCAACTGGATGTGGCGCCAACCATTCTCGACCTGCTTGGTGTGGATACAGACAACCACTTCGTAGGTAAGAGTGTTTTTAGTTCGCCGGAAGAGGATTATTTTGTACCGTTAATTCAACCTTTTGATGGCACATATCTAGCTTCTGTTAGATATCCTTATAAATACGCTAAACATTTAAAAACAGCTAAAGAGTTGTTGTTTGATCTTAACCAAGACCCGTTGGAGCAGCACAATTTAATGCCGGACGATGATTTGGCTGTGCTCCATGATGTACCGCTGGCCAGTTTTCGTCGTGATATTGAAGTGTTAATGCACAACGAGGCGTTGTTAAAAAACAACCGTATTTACCCCGCCGGTAAGTTTGATAACGTCCGCGTGGTATTAGAGACAAGCCGTATTGTTGAAGGCGAGCCTTTGGTGTACAAGTTGTTGGGCGATACCGAAGGTGTTACTACAGAGATCACTGTCGAGTCTTATGTTCCTGTTAAAAGTGAAACTGTTGAAGCTGTTGCGTCGGTTGAGGGAAAAACCGTATATCAAGTGGCTGCCGCGCGCTTTAATCCAGGGGTAAATCGAGTAACCTTTGAAGTTTACAGCGATAACGTATTGCGCTCGACAACAGCGGCTGATGTTTTTGTCGCTGGCGAGAATGTGACGTTATTGTCAGAGCTTAAGGTTTCGGGGCGGCAAGGTTGGGGTAAGTTGCACATTAATCGCAATGTGACGGGTGGTCCTATACGAGTTGCTGATAACATTTATAGTTTTGGTTTTGGTGTGCATGCCGCGAGCGATTATAAGATTGCCTTAGATCGTGACTATACGACGCTTTTTGTTAGCTTTGGTTTAGATGATGAGTCTGTTTGTGGTGATGGTGCGGTTTTTAAAGTACTGACTGTCGACGGGCGCGAAATATACGCGAGCGCCCCGCTAGTTCACGGCGAGTTGGATGTTGCGTTAGTTAATATTAGCGGACGGCAGAGTATTCGTTTGGCGACATTTGCGGGAGACAATACGGCCTGTGATCACACCAACTGGATCAATCCGGTTTTATATCTTCAGGCTCCCATTGGTCAATGACCTTATAAGCTAAGGCTAATTTTGGCAGTTGCTAGTCATTATTTAACACACGTAACAACCTTGTTCTGCATTGGTTTGCCGTGGCGCTAAAACGGCAGCCAAGTAAGAAGATCTTGGCATGCTACACTGACGTGGCCACTACCGGCTAAAAGCACGGTTCACCAATCGCGAGCACCTTATATGGAGTTTACACTTTCATTCGTTTGGAGTTTGCTGCAACAGCTGCTGATATGGGGGCACCTATTATTGGTTGTTGTGTTTGCGGTGCGGGTTATTATGCGACGTTTGCCCGTTGGGGTATCGCTAGCTTGGCTTTTGGTGCTGGTGTTATTGCCTTACGTGGGTGTGGGGTTATACCTCTTGTTTGGCGAACGCTTTTTAGGGGTTAAACGCGCCGGTCGTACTGTTAGGTTAAAGCAAGCGTACCTTCATACTCGCCGTAATGGCCTAGATAATCAGCGACAAAATTGGCATAACCACCATCCTGCCAGCCGAGCTTTAGCACGCCTTGAGTACCATACGTCGGGGATTCCACCGCTGGGTGGCAACCGTGTAGATTTTTTGCAATGTGCCCCCAATATTATTGCAGCGTTAGTGGCTGATATAAAGCACGCTAAACAGTTTTGTCATTTAGAGTTTTATATTTGGCAGTCGGGCGGTTTGGTTGATCGAGTGGTCGAGGCGCTTTTGGCCGCTGCAGCGCGTGGCGTTCAGTGTCGTATTATGCTCGATGCGGTTGGCAGTTCGGGATTCTTTTCATCATCTGATATTAATCGCTTACAAGTGCCCAATATCGCCATAACAAAAGCTTGCCCGATTCGGTTTATGCCCTGGCAGCTGGCCCGCTACGATCTACGTAACCACCGTAAAACCGTTATTATCGACAATCGTGTTGCTTATATGGGCAGCTTTAATTTAGTTGACCCAGCACATTTTAAGGTAACCGCTGGCGTAGGCCAGTGGATCGATATGATGGCGCGTATTGAAGGGCCAACCGTGCCGATGTTTGATGGTGTATTTCGCTGGTATTGGAATGTTGAAACAGGCGAAGAGTTGCCATTGCTGGATCGTGATATTGAATGTCACGACTCGCCGGCATTATTACAAGTTGCCCCCTCCGGGCCAGATGCAGCTAAAGAAAGTATTTTAAGTGCGTTGTTGCAGGCTATTTATGCCGCAGTAGATTCCGTGGATATCGTCACGCCGTATTTTGTTCCGGGTGAGGCGTTAGAGCAGGCCTTAAAAATTGCGGCGCGGCGGGGGGTAACAGTACGATTAATCGTACCCGCAAAAGTGGATTCATTTTTAGTGCGGCATGCCAGTCATTCGTACTTTTCTGGTTTGCTTGAGTCAGGAGTCGAGGTCTACACCTACAGCGCCGGTCTGCTGCACACTAAAGCCGTGGTGATAGATTCGGCGCTCGCATTTTTTGGTACGGTTAATCTCGATTTGCGCTCGCTGTGGCTCAATTTTGAAATGACCATGATTATTTATGATCGCGCCACCGCGGCCGAGTTGGGCGGATTACTTGATGGCTATCGTGCCGACGCCGATGCATTAAGTCTAAATACTTGGCGTAAACGCAGTGGGGTTGCACGATTTTTTGAGAACATTACTCACTTGTTTAGCCCGTTAATTTAACGGCCAAACCCCCTAGAGTTATATCGTTGCTTAATTTTTAAACATCTTGTTCCTTGCACATAAGTTACATATTTACCGGGTAAACTAAAACTGTGCATTATGTCTGCGCTTGTGGTGCTTGTTTTTATCGGCGCAGAAGGTGGGGAATAACACGATTAACTGGTATGGTGCTGCGCTTGGTGAGCCGGGTGAAAATATTGCCCCGCGTAGCATTTTAATAGAGTAAGCAGAGGTGGTATATGTCTAATACAGTAGTTATTACCGGTGCCAATCGTGGTATTGGTTTGTCGTTTGCACAGTTGTATCTGGCACGTGGTTATACCGTATATGCGGTTTGTCGCACGACATCGGCTGAGCTTGATGGCAGCGGTGCCAATGTGATTGATGGCGTAGATGTCGGTACCGATGAGGGCATCAACAAGCTCGATCAAGCGTTGCAAAATGTCTCTATTGACCTGTTGATTAACAACGCCGGTATCTTGCGCGACGAAAGTTTAGGGCAGCTTAATCTCGATACTATTCGAACCCAGTTTGAAATTAATGCGTTAGCGCCACTGCGAGCCACCGAGGTGTTGGCTGATCGTTTAACGGGTGATGCAAAGGTGGCATTAATTACCAGCCGTATGGGCTCTATAACCGACAACACCAGCGGAGGCCGCTACGGTTACCGTATGTCTAAGGCGGCATTAAATGCGGCCGGTATGTCATTGGCGTGTGATTTAAAGCCGCGCGGCGTTGCCGTGGCGATTTTACATCCTGGCTTGGTCGGCACCGAGATGATCGGCGGGCACGGGGACATTACTCCCGATCAAGCCGCTGAACGATTAATGACCCGCATCGACGAGCTAAACCTAACTAACACGGGCACCTTTTGGCACTCCAATGGGCAGCAGCTACCTTGGTAGATTGTGAACCTACGTGTGCGGTAGGGCTGGGAGATCCAAATTATCATTTGGCATTTTGTGTGGCTAATCGTCCTGCGCTGGATGCTTATCCGGCGCTTAATTGCCTAACTCCATTAGTGCCGGGTGAGCTGCAACATATAGTTGCCAACACGAGTAATCACTGGCGGAAGTTATTCAGTGTGTACGCTAAGTTCTTGTACGCACTGGGAGGACAGCCGGGTTGGCCAGAGCGCTGGCAGGACTACCGCGATCATCGCTTGTTGCAGGCCGGTAGCGGGGTGGCATTGCTTTTCAATAAACCGGACGTTGCTCGCAACGCGGTGCATATCGTAGCCGGTAAAACTTATGCCGCCGAGTTAAATCTTAAGGGGCTTGCCTGGTTGGATATGCACTTTGCAATAAACACTCAGCAGCGACTTATTGTGTCGCCGTATCTAGATTATCGTCAGCTCTCTAATGAAAAAATTGCGCAATTAGCGGGGCTTGTTCGGAAGCACTCGCCGCTTAACTTTAATGCTTGATAACTGATTTCATGAATTTCTATTGAGTTACTCGGGGGTATGTCAGCGCGTGCTTTTTAGCGATACCCGCTCGTAGACTACAGTTGTTCTTTGTCGGTATCAGTGGTGTTTAGCTCCTGCACTAGCGCGCGCAATGTAGTCGAGTGAAATTCACGTCGGTAGAGTACGCCGACGACCATCGCTACTGCTGCGATAAACAGCCAGGTATTAAAAAACCAAGGTAATACGGCGAGCGAGAAATAATAAGCACGTAAACCGTAGTTATAACTGTGACCTGCTTGATCGATAATTTTTGCGATACTGGTCGCATAGCGTTGGCGTTCAGCTTCTGAAATGTTAGCGTCGTGTGCCGGTGCCGCACCTAATAAAATAGAACCAAAGCCGTATTGACGCATCGCCCATGTCAGAGTGAAAAATGCATACACGTAAATAATAAGTAGCAACACGATCTTAAGTTGCAGCTGGTATGGCGACATGGTCTCGTTGACAAAAGGCAGCGCGGTGATAGTGATATAGACCTTGTCGATCGAGGCCATAATCGTTACAAAACCGGCAATGATCAGAATAGAGGTCGAGGCTAAAAAAGACACGTTACGCTCTAGGCCGGCAATCAGAGCTGTATCGGCAATGCGATTTTGCCGGTTGAGCATTTCTATCATCCAACTTTTACGGTAAACATGCAGTACCGAGGCTAGACAGTGATCGGTACGCGCGCGCTTGCGAGCAAAGCGCGCGTAACCGGCCCAGCAAACCAATAGCCAGATGGCAGCGCCAATATTAAGATAGTCGTGAGGGGTCAAATAACTCTCCTTAAGTGATGACGTGAGTTGCCATCTGGCTGATGCATGACTCGATGCTAAGTATCTTACTACAGGCTCAGCATTATTTTTTGCCTCGTCTTAAAGTTTGCCAACATAATTGAGTTCACAAAGCTTCGATTTCCTTGTGTTACATAGACTTTTAGATGGTAAGGCAATGGTTGTACAGCGATACTCTACAGCACTGGGTTAAACTCGCGGGCTGGCACTATAGGATTTAAGTTGTGAGTGAGGGGCCGTTGGCGTTTATTAATAGCGAGGTAAGATAATGGATATTGAGTACGCTGTGACGACGTGTGAGTTAGGCGAGCTGTTGGTCGCGCGCAGCGAACAGGGGATTTGCGCTATCGCATTGGGTGACAGTGCCGATCAACTGACCATTGATTTACAACGGGTTTTTGTCAATCCTCGACAAGTTAAGCCTGCGGGCCGTTTTGCGAGTCATGTGCAACAGGTTACGACACTAATCGAGCAACCAAGCTTGCCCCTGCCTACACTGCCCTTGGATATTAAAGGCACCGAGTTTCAACGCCAAGTATGGCAGGCGCTGCAAAGCGTTAAAGCAGGTCACACCGTCACTTACAGCGGCTTGGCTCAGTTATTAGGCCGGCCCACTGCCGCGCGTGCGGTAGCCAATGCCTGTGGTGCGAACACTCTGGCCGTTGTTATTCCGTGCCACAGAGTCATACGCAGTGATGGTAGCCTATCGGGCTATCGCTGGGGGGTTAAGCGTAAGCAAGAGCTGCTTAAACGCGAGATTGGGTTGTAAAAGTAAGAGTCGCCTGGTGTGGTGTTAGCCCAGCTTGCTGGGTTCTGAATCCGTTACTATTCTCTGTGTTAGTAGTACTAATGTGTCATAATCCAACCTTATTAGCCTTAAGACATGATTAAAAACCAACCAATCCGCTTGGTTTACGAATATTTGCGTAGAAATTTGCGGTAAATGGTTAGTCAGGGTTAAAACAAGCTGGTAGTATTACGGCCTAAATATCTGCCATCCATTAGCATAATAACGGGGAGTGTGTACGGTGAGTCGTAGAAAAAAGAGCCGTAACTCTGAAGAAAGCAATGAGATTGATTTGACGCCGATGCTCGACGTCGTATTTATCATGCTGATCTTCTTTATCGTGACCGCATCATTTGTAAAAGAAATCGGTCTTGATGTGAATGTTCCTGAAAAGAACGATGAGCCACCACCACCAAACGCCGACCCTAATATCTTGGTGCAGATTACTGCTGATAACCAGATTTGGGTGATGGGCGAGAGCGGTCGTCGTCGTATTGATGAGTCGTCTGTACGCTCAAATATCACACAAATGCGGGCTAATTTGCCCAAAGCATCTGTGATTATCCAGGCCAACAAAAAAGCTGATTCTGGTGTTTATGTGGCGGTGGCCGATGCCGCTAAAGCAGCCAAAGCACCTGCGGTGGTATTAGTTCCTGTCGATGACAACTAAACCGCTGATTAATCAGGCATAAAAAAACCACCTTCGGGTGGTTTTTTTATGCCTTCAGTTTGCTCTTGTTCGTTGTCCGAGTAACTTTACGGCCTTCATAAGAGCCGCCATGCGGCTTTATCTCGCGAAACTTACCCCCGCCGCAGAGAAGATTGGCGGGGGTAATTTAAGTTTGTTACTGCTAGCTAAGCGCTTGACGCACAGAGGCGAGTTTAACGCAGGTAACAAACACTTCCATGGCACCGACAACCTCGGCAACCGACGGGACTGACGGTGCAATACGGATATTGCAATCGTTAGGGTCTTGCCCGTAAGGAAAGGTCGCGCCGGCTGGGGTTAATTTGACGCCGGCTTCGGCGGCCAATCGAACGGTTTCTTTGGCGCAGTTAGGGCGAGTGTCAAACGAGACAAAGTAACCGCCTTGTGGGGTCTCCCAGCGGCCTAAGTCAGTGCCGGCAAACGCACTGTCGAGCGCGCTAAGCACAGCGTCAAAGCGAGGCTGTAGTAGCTCGGCGTGCTTTTTCATGTGTGCCATTAGTGCATCGCGGTTAGGTAAAAAACGTGCGTGACGCAGCTGGTTGACCTTGTCGGGGCCAATGGTCGATGCCCCCAAGAACTTCTTGATGCCCGTTAAGTTGGCATCGCTGGCGGCCATAAATGCAACGCCGGCACCGGCATGAGTGATTTTAGATGTCGAGGCAAACTGCAGCACGCTGTTGTCGGTGCCGTGTTTGGCGCACAGCTCAAAAATTGATGCCAATGCGGGCGCGTTGCTGTTTAAGTCGTGCACGGCATAGGCGTTATCCCAAAATACTCTAAAGTCGGGGTGGGCAATATTACCCAGCTGCGCGATGCGCTCGACGGTTGCATCAGAGTAACCCACGCCGGTAGGGTTGGAGTATTTGGGTACACACCACATGCCACGAATGCTGCTGTCGGCTTTAATGAGCGCTTCTACGGCGTCCATATCGGGGCCGTCGGCGGTCATGGGGGCGGTGATCATCTCAATGCCGAGTTGCTCGCATACGGTAAAGTGACGGTCGTAGCCGGGAACAGGGCAAATAACTTTAGGTTTGTCGGTGTTCTTCCATGCGCTATCTGGGCCGGTTAGACCAAACTGATAAGCCGTAAGCACGGTTTGATACATGAGGGTAAGGCTGGCGTTGCCGCCGACTAATATCTGGCTGGCGGGTACGCCCATTAGATCTGAGCCTAAGCGCTTGGCCTCGGCAATACCGTCAAGGCCGCCGTAGTTGCGAGTATCGGTGCCGTTGTCGGTTAGGTAGTTGCCGTCCAACGATCCGTCCAAAGCGTCCGACAGCGATAGCTGTTCGGCCGAGGGCTTGCCGCGAGTGACATCAAGGTTGAGCTGTTTGGCGACAATAGTTTGATATTGCCCGGCCAGTTCAGCTTCCCATTCACGCAGTTGTTCGACAGTGGCTTGATCCAGTTGCAAGGGGTCACCTCAATAGTTGGTTGCGGGGCGCAATAAGCGCAAGGGGCGTCATTATACTATAGAGCGGCGTGCGGTAAAGCGCAGCGCGACTTAGTGCAGTAGCGTGACGTGGAAAAGTGGATTAAAGCTCGGCGCGCTAGTTAGCGCGCAAGCGGTGGTACTGGGCAGTTTAAACTGTCGGCAATTGCGCGAAACAATTCGGCTTCGGCGGTGGTAACTTTTCCGTCAAACTCTATTGTCCGCATCATGGCTTTAAGCAGCATGGGCTTTTGCAGCGGGCGGGCGCGATTAAGCTCGCTTAGGGCGTTATCTAGGGCCTTAATGTTTAGCTGTGTAGCTGCTAACAGGGGCACCTCAGTCATGCGTAATGATGCGATGGCTTGGTTAAATGCCTCGCTCGCCTGGGTGGTATTGCTGGTTCCTGCGTGAGCGAGATACGACAATACAAATTGGCAGCTATCGCGCATTTGACGTAATTGTTTGTGCTGGCTATGAAAGTTAGGCTCACCTAAATGGTGTGTGACAATGCGTCGTAAGCTCCACTCGTGTAAATCGGTTTTGTGGTCGGCGGCAATTAGGGTGTCCATCGCCTGTTGCAGTGTTTGGCTTTGTGACTCGCTGAGTGATTTAAGTGCCGGTAAACACAGCTCTAATAGCGCTAGGCGATCAAGCTCATCTATGCGAGCGGCTTGTTTAACGATGTCGCGCCATTGCATTAGTGTGCTTTTACTGTAATAAGTTGTGAGCGACTGCCACTGTTGCGTGCGCATTTGAGCGTTGTTATTGTCGAGCAGTAAACCGATAACAATGGCGCAAGCACTGCTTGGGCTGTGCGCAGCATCGCGCAGCGAGCTGCCAATTTGTTCCAGTTGATCGCGCGCTTGCGACAGTGCATCGGAGCTGGTTTGGCCCATTTGATCGACGGCCGCCGCCAGCACACTGGCTTGAAAAAAGCGCTCGCGATGGCTGCTCTGTTGCTCGTTGCTATTTGTTGCCGCGTCAGGTTTGGTCTCGGTTTGAGCGGCGGCGATAAATTTGCCATCCCAACTGGGATCTAAGCGCTTTATACGATCGGTAAGTGGCGGGTGGGTGGCCATTAAACTGTTAAACGCGGTATTTACCCCTTGGCCAAAAAACATATGACTAAATTCAGCGCTATGGGCGGCCTTGAGTTTGCTGCCAACACTCACGCCCCCAATCTTTTTTAATGCGCCGGCAATACCGCTGTTGTCGCGGGTAAATTGCACCGCGGAAGCATCGGCAAGAAATTCTCGCTGACGACTGACCGCCGCCTTAATGATGTTGCCAAAAAATGTGCCGGCGTAACCAATAATTATTAAACCAATACCAGCCGCCATAATGGCGCCGCCATTGTTGTCGCGATTATTGCCGCGACTGGAGCGTCCTATACTGCTATAGGCGCCGCCGCGCACGACAAAGTGGCCGATAAGTCCGAGTAACAAAATACCATTTAATAGGGCCACCAATCGCATATTAAGGCGCATGTCGCCATGAAAAATATGGCTAAACTCGTGTGCGATAACGCCCTGTAATTCATCGCGATTGAGTAATTCTATACAGCCGCGAGTGACACCGATAACGGCATCTTGTGGCGTGTGCCCCGCGGCAAAAGCATTTATGGCGGGCTCGTCGAGCAAGTACACCGGTGGCACTGGTGAGCCCGAGGCGATTGCCATTTCCTCGACAATGTTCAGCAGTTTGCGCTCGTTTAAATCACGGGTATCGGCATTCAGTAAGCGGCCACCCAAAGACTCGGCTACAACCCGGCCGCCGCGGCGCAACTGTTGGTATTTAAACAGTCCGCCGAACAGCACAACCGTCATTACCAGCATCGAGATACCGAAGACGGTTTGCCAGTCGAGCAAGGTGGCAAGACTTGACCAAAAGCCCATTCCTGCGGTGTTCATATGGTAGGCGCTATTGCCGGTCTGCAGGTAAAACATCGTACCGGCAAACATTGCGGTGGTAACGGCAATAAGAGAAAGGACGGCGAGAATGAGTAACACCACTAGACGCTTGGTGTTGCGTCTAGCGATGTCTTGTTGCTGAAAAAAGTTCATGGGCGGTTACGCCTGAGTTAGCACGTTAAAACGATACTTTAGGCGCTTCGGCGATTGCTTCGCTGTCGGCAAATTCTAGCAAGCTGGCGTCTTGGCTGTGGCCAAAAAAGCCGGCTAGGGCCACGGCGGGAAACCCTTGCTTGTAAGTGTTGTAGTTCATCACCGAGTCGTTAAACGCTTGGCGGGCAAACGCGATACGGTTTTCGGTGCTGGTGAGCTCCTCGGATACCTGCTGCATATTGGCCGAGGCTTTTAAGTCGGGATACGCTTCCATGACGACATTTAAGCGTCCTAGTGCGCTACCTAAAGCGCCTTCCGCGCCGGCCAGCTCGCTCATGGCGGTGGCGTTGCCGGGGGCGGCAGAGGCAGCTTGTAAGCCCGACATGGCTTGATTGCGCGCCTGAGTGACGGCCTCCAGGGTTTCGCGTTCATGGGTAATGTAGGCTTTAGCGGTTTCGACTAAATTGGGGATCAAGTCGTAACGCCGTTTTAGTTGCACCTCAATTTGTGCAAAAGAGTTTTGAAAGCGGTTTTTAAGTGCAACGAGCTGGTTGTAAACGCTGATAACGTACAGCACCAGTGCGGCGAGAATAACAAGTACAACAATTGTGCTTATGCTCATGGAGTAATCCTTTTAAGCCGTTAGTCGATGTATTCAAATACTCGGACAACTTTTTGTACACCACCGGTATGGCGGGCGATGTTGGTCACGGTTTCTGCCTCAGCGCGGGTGACCAACCCCATTAAATAAACGGTGTTGTTTTCGGTCACCACTTGTATGCGGCTGCTTTCGATGTCGCGATGGGTCAGTAGCTTAGAGCGAATCTTAGTACTTAGCCAGCTATCGTTAGCGCCGGCGAGTAAGGATATGGGCGCTTGCACTTGTAGCTCGTTGTGTACCTGACGCACCGTAGGCATTTTTCGCACCGTATTGCCTGCCAGTTCGCGCGCTTCGTTAGTGGGCACTTGGCCGATTAAAAGTACTACGGCATTAAAGCTGTGCACACTGATCGGGGCGTTGTCGAGTACGCTGCTGGCCTTGTCGATGTTTACCGAGGCGATGGTTTCGATCTGGCTATCGTCTATTTTGACTCCGAGTGAGCGTTTGCCCGGATCGATCTGGATGGGTTCATTCGTGGTGGCGCTAATAATACTGGTGCAACCGTTGCTGAGGGCGACAACGGCCCCGAGTAGCAAGCAGCGAAAAAACGTGTGAGACATTATTCGTGACTCCCAAACAATTGCTGTTCAATTAAATCGCACAAACAAAACAGTGTCAGCAGGTGGATTTCGTGGATGCGGGCAAAGCTTGTATCGGGCGCTCGCAGTTCGACATCACGATTGTCCAGCAGTGCCATCACATCGTCGCTGTCACTCCCAGTTAAAGCGATAACGGTAATGTCGCGGTCGTGCGCGGCACTGATTGCCTGCAACAAATTACTGGCACTGCCCGAGGCGCTAAGCAACACTAAAACGTCACCCGGTTGGCCGAGCGCACGTATTTGTTTGGCGTAGATCTCGTTGTAAGTGTAATCCTGGGCAATGGCCGATTGGGTAATGATATCGGCACCGATATTAATGGCTGGTAGGCTTGGACGCTCATGCTCAAAGCGGTTGATCAAGCTCGCGGTGAAAATTTGTGCAATAGCGCCACTTGCACCGTTGCCGCAGGTGATGATCTTGCCTTCGTTGAGCAAGGTCTCGACGATCAGTTCACTGCTGTGGGCAATAAGCGGGGCAAGTTGTTCGCCCGATTGCATTTTGGCTTCGATGCTTTCGTGAAAGAGGGTTATAACCCGCTGGTCCATAATGTTCTCGTTATCGTCAGGCATTTAAGCGGTGCCAAAGGCGTTTTTAATCCACTCGGGCTGCTGCTCCGAGTCCAGTGATTGCAATGCTACCACATCAAATCGACAGGCGACTTTGTCGGTGAGATCTTCGCGCTGTAGGTAGTGCTGCGCAGCGCGAATGAGTTTGCGCTGCTTGCTGTTGTTAACGCTTTCGCTGGCGCTGGCAAAATGCTGGTTGCGCCGTAGCCTCACCTCGACAAATACCAGTGTGCTTTGGTCGCGCATAATAAGGTCAATTTCACCACCACCGCCACTGGTATTGGCCGCGATAAACGTTAATCCCGCGCGCACTAAATATTCACGGGCGATAAGTTCGGCTTGTTGCCCAGAGTTAAGTGATGGCTTTAGTGTGCGCAGCATACGTTTGATCATGGTGTGCTGCTGGCGCGCTGGATGACACTGCTGGTGATGGGTTTGGCAATGCCATCGCTAAATTCAGCCCAAATCTGCTCGCGAACAATTCGCCCGTCGGGCTGCATGCTTAAAGTGCCGGTGGCGCCCAGAACTCGAGTTTGCGGCAGGTGTTTTAATTGCGGCAAACGCGGGTACAGGTGATAGGCGTCGGCGCCCATGGCGTGCAGCCGCTCGTAGGCTGGCGGCGCATCGGTGTTGGCCTTGATTGCTTGAGTTTCTGGGTTGTCGGCAAATAGCCACGGCAGAGTATTAAAGCGAATGCCGTTTAAGTCACGATCGCTTTTGGGGTTGTCAGTGCCATTGTATATTTGGCTGGTGGCAAACACGGGAACGTCACCGGCGTAGTGGAACGCTAGGGTGGGTTTAATTTGTCGTGCCTGAGGTGGGTTGGCGATTAAGAAAATCATCTCAACATCTTTACGTCGGCGCGGTTCAAAGTGGCTGTTGGTAAAAATAATTTTGCGCAATTGGTCGTGGCGTTGTTCGCTGTCGTCGACCAGTAGCGCGCGCTTAATTACCTCGGAGTAATCACCTGCGCCAATGTAGCGGCTGAGGGCGATAATCTCGCCATCGAGTTGTTGCCACTGCTGAATAAAAGCATCAACGCTGCGCTCGGCCCAGTCGATGTCGGGGGCGATAATCATGGCTCGGCGGTGACCCTGTAAGTGAGCATGGCGAGCGATTTGGCGAGCTTCATCTTCGGCCGCCAAGCCAAACTGATATAAGGCTGGGGCAAACAGCGAGTGATTGGTGCCGCTGTTTGAGTAGTTGCGAGTGGGGGTTGCTGTGTCGGCGCTTAAAGGGATAGCGCCCGGCAGGTTGAGTTGTAGGGGCGGTATTTTCAAGTCGCCGATATTAACGACCGAGCTGCCATCTGGGTTGGCTGCGCCAGCTTTGTTGGATATTTGTTCGCGATAGTTAAGCGCCAATATGGGCACACTTAAGTTGGGGCGCATGGCGAGTGCATCGACATTTTCTTTTGTCAGTGGGCCGATAATCAGCTCGGCACCCTCGGCCACGGCCTGCTCATACAGCTGGTTGATGTCTGTCGAGTCGGTGTCGTATTGGCGAATCGTGGGATTTTGTTCGGCGCTGCGCTCGGCAAAATAGGCCGCTAAAAAGCCATCGCGCACGGCACTGGCGGCACTGGCCAAGCGTCCGCGTTGTGGCAGCAATAGAGCGATAGATTTTGGCTGGCGAGCAATTAACTGCTCCAATAATTGCAGGTCGCTGGGCAGCTCTATGTTGGCTGGGTGGTTTGGGTGCTGCATGCGCCATAGCTCGACACGATCGAGCTGGCGGTTAAGGTTGGCGGCGCTGTCGCGCGTAACTTGGGCAAGTTTGGCCCAGCTGCTTAACGTCGGGTTATCGGTATTGATAGCCAGTTCGGCCAGCTCGGATGTCGACAGGCTCATTAAATCTTGCCAAATGCTTTCGTTGTTAAGGTAGAGCTCATCGCGCCGGAGCAGGTAGCCAAGCTCGACACGAGTGGCGAGGCTGGCTTGATAGTCACCCAGAAGAGAGCTGAGTTGCGCGCGTCGTGCAAGCAGTGTGTATTGCAAGTCGGGTTGCAGGCCGCGCCACAGCTGCTCTAGTCGCGCACTGGTTAGTGCATCGCGGGCTTCAAAAAAATAATCGCCAGCATAGGCAATAGCGCTGTAGCTTTGCAGGTATTTAAGGTACATCGCATCGCTCATGGTGTGCGGTGCGAGCGGTTGCAGCAGCGAATAGGCCCACTCGATTTGTCCCTGCTGTCGCAGTAGCTCAGCCGCTTGTAGTAAGTAATCGGTACGCTCGTTAGGGCCTGCTTGGCGAGCTTGATCGACCAGCTGATTAATTTGGTTTTCGAGCGCTTGGCTGCTCATGCCAGCTTCACCGGCATTGTTCTGACGGGGCGATTGTGGCGCACAGGCTGTCAGTATCAGGCCCAGACTTAAAGCAAACAAAACTCGTGTTAGGTTGTTGTGCATGGTTTGGCTCTTGTTGCATGAGTGTTGAGATGGGCAGCGGTGACCGGCTTGCGGTGTTAAACTGCACCTTTTATTAGCAGGGGCAGTCATGTCGCAGTCGTCCGGTACACTTTATGTTGTCGCTACACCCATAGGGAACTTGGGGGATATGGTACCGCGCGCGGTGCATGTGCTCCAGTCCGTTGCGTTAATCGCCTGTGAGGATACTCGCCACAGTGCTCGTTTGCTGGAACATTTTGCTATAACGAGTCGCTGTGTCGCCTACCACGATCACAGTGATGATAAACGTACCGAGCAGATTTTAGCGCAATTACAGGCTGGCGAGGAGGTGGCTTTGATTAGTGATGCAGGCACGCCTCTGGTGTCTGATCCGGGTTATCGCTTGGTGCGCGCGGCGCGTCACAACGGTATCCGAGTGGTGCCGATCCCTGGGGCCTGCGCTTTTGTTGCCGCACTGAGTGCGGCGGGGTTGCCGTCCAACCGTTTTACCTTTGAGGGTTTTTTGCCCGCCAAGGCCGGCGCACGACAAGCGGCGCTTGCAGCGTTGGCCGATGAGCCGCGGACACTTATTTTTTACGAGGCTCCGCACCGAGTGTTGGCCTGCGTAAAAGATATGGAGCAGGCTTTTGGCTCCGAACGCGAGCTTGTGATTGCCCGTGAAATCACCAAAACCTTTGAGACGATTCATACCGCCACGGCGGCGCAAATGGTCGAGTGGATTGCCGCTGACAGCAACCAAGAGCGCGGTGAAATAGTGCTGTTGGTGCATGGCGCGCCAGAGCGCAAGGCGGGTATGAGTGCCGAGGTTGAGCGGGTGATGACACTACTGCTGGAAGAGTTGCCGGTAAAGCAAGCCGCTGCATTGGGCGCTAAGTTAACCGGCGGCAAGAAGAACGAGCTATATCAATGGGCGTTAGCGCAACGGCAGTGATGTGCCGAGAGCCTTGCGCGCTACCCACGCCCGGCACTTTAACGAGCTTGACTTTTTATGGTGCTAGGCTAAGGTGTCGGCTCGGAGTCGGCTCGGCAGTCGCTGCTCGCTTTTAGCGGGTGGAGGAAAGTCCGGGCTCCATAGGGCAGAGCGCCAGGTAACGCCTGGGAAGTGTGAGCTTACGGAAAGTGCAGCAGAGAGTAGACCGCCTAAGCAATTTCGGTTGCCGGTAAGGGTGAAAGGGTGCGGTAAGAGCGCACCGCGCGGCTGGTAACAGTCCGTGGCATGGTAAACCCCGCTCGGAGCAAGACCAAATAGGAATCCATTGGTGTGGCCCGCACTGGATTCGGGTAGGTTGCATGAGGTGCGTGGTGACGCGCATCCCAGATGAATGACTGTCCTCGACAGAACCCGGCTTACAGGCCGGCTCCGAACCTTTTCTTTGGGTTGTGCGTATTTGTATATGTCGCAATCGTCTAGTTTTACGCTTGGCTTAAGTCTAAACAGTCCCACACTTAAAGTAACTTCTTAAGAGTTGCTTCTATCTGCTTGTAATTTAAAGGTATTGATCGCGCTCGCCATCGTTTAGCCTCGTTAGATGTCTACCAGTTGTCGTTTTTTCTCTCCATTTTTGTGAATTTTACCCGCATTTCCATTCGAGCTTGCTTGACTTTGATCCTGTCGGATTTATAGTGTGCAATGTGGAAAAAAGTGGGTAAAAGTGGTTTTTTGTGGAATCAAACCTCTAATAAATGGTGAAAAGTGTTTACTGGTAGTCACTCCATCAATATGGACGCCAAGGGGCGTATGGCAATACCGACTCGCGTACGCGAAGGGTTGGTGGCGTCGTGTGCCGGACGTTTGGTGGTGACTGCCCACACAGAAGATCGCTGTTTGTTGGTGTTTCCCGAACCAAAATGGCAGGAGATTCTGCCTAAGATTCAAAATTTACCCACTATGAATAAGGCGTCACGCCGGGTTCAGCGTTTACTGATCGGCTACGCTTGCCCGTTAGAGTTGGACGCCAACGGCCGTATTTTGGTGCCGCCTACGCTGCGTTCATACGCCAACTTAGATAAGAAACTGATGCTTACAGGGCTTGGTGACAAGCTTGAGTTGTGGGATGAAGGTAGCTGGTTTGCCCAAATGGAAGAGCCTGGCGACGACGACTTACCTGCAGAATTGCAATCATTGGTGCTATAGGGATCAACATGGGTGAGCCGTCTCATATCGCAGTGCTGCTCGATGAGGCCGTGGACGCGTTGGTGGATAACGCGTCTGGGTTTTATGTCGATGGCACGTTTGGCCGTGGTGGCCACAGCGGTAGAATTTTAGAGCGATTAAATGCCGATGGCCAGTTGATGGCGATTGACAAAGATGCCAGTGCAATATCAGAGGCGAATCTGCGTTTTGGCGATGATTCACGATTTGTTATAGAGCACACCAGCTTTGCCGAGTTAGCCCGCCTTGTGGGTGAGCGCGATAGGGTCGGTAAGGTGGATGGTATTTTATTAGATTTGGGAGTGTCGTCGCCGCAGCTGGACGATGCCGAGCGCGGGTTTAGTTTTTTAAACGACGGTCCGCTCGATATGCGTATGGATCAAACGCGCGGTATTAGTGCCGCCGATTGGGTTAATACTGTGGCCGAGTCAGAGCTGGCGCGAGTGATGAAAGAGTTTGGCGAAGAGCGTTTTGCTAAACGTATGGCCAATGCTGTGGTGCGCGAGCGTGAGCTATCACCTATTTTACGCACTGGTCGCTTGGCGCACATATTAAAAGAAGCGAACCCTGCGTGGGAGAAGGGCAAGCACCCTGCAACTCGTGCTTTTCAGGGAATTCGCATTCATATCAATAATGAACTTGGCGATATTGAAAGTGTGCTGGATCAAGCGTTAGAGATGTTGGCAGTGGGTGGTCGCTTGGTGGTGATTAGTTTTCATTCCCTCGAGGATCGCTTGGTGAAACGCTTTATCCGTCGCCATGAAAAGGGCGATCCGGTGCCGCGTGGCGTGCCGTTAATGGAGTCGCAATTAAATCGGCGGTTGCGCAGTCGCGCAAAAGCCGTCAAGGCTGGCAGCGATGAGTTAGGGCGCAATGTGCGCGCCCGCAGTGCGGTGATGCGCGTCGCCGAAAAGCTTGCGTAACGGCTGTGAGTCGCAGGCAATCAGGTAGCGCTAGCACGGGACGCTGGGTGTTGGTCACGGGTTTGTGGCTCGCCAACATTGTTTCGGCGTTAGCGGTGGTGGCGGTTACCCAGCAGGTGCGGCGCGACACTAACCAGCTTGAAACCCTGCGCCGTGAATCGGCCGACTTAGAGGTTCAGTGGGGGCAGTATTTGTTAGAGCAAAGCACTTGGGCTTCATACGCGCGAGTGGAAAAGCAGGCCGGTGAGAGATTGGATATGAAAGTGCCTGATGCCGGTCAAATAATATTAATTGAGAAGGAGCGTTAAGTGTCGCAGCTCACCCTAAAGTCTTGGCGTTTTTACAGCGTGGTACTAGTTCTACTAGTGCTGGCTGTCGCCTTGCTTGGGCGAATAGCGTCACTGCAAGTATTGCCGGATGCTGATCGTGGCTTTGAGTTTTTGCAAGGTCAAGGCAATGCTCGCACTTTGCGCAGTGAGCCAATCAGCGCATATCGCGGCGTAATCACCGATCGCAATGGCGAGCCGTTGGCGGTGAGTACGCCGGTAGAATCTATTTGGGCCAACCCTCAGGTGTTGTTACAAAAACCGCAGCAATGGGCGGCACTGTCGCAAAAGTTAGGCTGGAGCCAGGCCGAGCTGGAGTCGCGCTTATCACGTTTCTCTAATAAAGAATTTATGTATTTGGAACGTCACCTCCCGCCGCAAGAGGCGCAGGCAATATTGGCGCTGGGGGTGGATGGCGTTTACGCTCAGCGCGAGTATCGTCGCTTTTACCCTGCGGGCGAAGTGACGGCACAGTTGGTGGGGATTACCGATGTCGATGACCGTGGCCAGGAGGGGATGGAGCTGGCTTACGATGCTTGGCTTACCGGTGAAAGCGGTGCCAAGCAGGTGATAAAAGATTTACGCGGACGCACGGTAAAAGATTTAGGTTTAACAAAGGCCGCCCGCAGTGGGCGGCCTTTGGCGTTAAGCATTGATTTACGTTTGCAGTACTTGGCCCATCGCGAGTTAAAAAAAGCGGTGCAAGAATTTGGAGCAAAAGCGGGCTCAGTAGTGGTGCTGGATGTTCACACTGGCGAGGTGTTGGCGATGGTGAATCAACCCGCTTATAACCCCAACGATCGCACCAGTGTTAATACCGCTAGTTTACGCAATCGCGCCCTAACCGATGTGTTTGAGCCTGGCTCGACTTTGAAGCCTCTGGCCATGGTGGCGGCACTTGAGACGGGTAAGTTTCAGCCCTACACGGTTATTGATACGACTCCCGGATATGTTCAAGTGGGGCGTAAAGCGCTTTATGATCCGGTCGATTACGGCAAGCTCGATTTAAGTCACATTATCTCCAAGTCCAGCCAGGTTGGTATGACTAAGCTCGCGCTTAAGCTTGAGCCGAATATTATTCGCGATATGTATTATCGTTTTGGTTTAGGACAAGGCAGCGGCACAGGGTTTCCCGGCGAGGCGGTTGGTGTGCTGCCTAATTACACTAACTGGAAACCAATTCAGCAAGCGACTTACGCCTTTGGTTACGGCCTAAACCTTACGATGGTGCAATTGGCGCAAGCTTATAGCGTGTTGGCCAGCGGCGGTATTAAACATCCGGTTTCTTTGTTGCGCAAAAACGCTGAGGAGGTCTCTGGCGAATCGATAGTGGATGAACAGTACACCCGTGCGGTTATGAAGATGTTGCGTAAAGTGGTGGCGACTGGCGGTACTGGGACGCGCGCCAATGTCGATTCTTACAGCGTGGCGGGCAAAACAGGCACTGCGCATAAAGCGGATGCGGGCGGATACTCAGAGAATCGTTATGTGGGTTCGTTCGTGGGCGTTGCTCCGGCGCAAGATCCAGTCATTGTTGTGGCCGTAATGATCGATGAGCCACGCGATGATAAGTATCACGGCGGTCAAGTTGCGGCGCCAATTTTTTCTAGTATTACCGGTGGCGCTCTGCGCTTATTGCAAGAGCCGCCCGAAAGTGAAGGCGCGCGCCTCAGTGTGCGAAAGCTTGAGCCGGTACCCGCTTTGGCGCAAAACGCCGAGGTGTTGCTGTGATAGCTGTCCGCGCAACTGAGCGCGCTATGACATTAGCGCAGCTGCTGGATGATGCGTCGTTAGATGCGCTAGATTCCGTACGCTGGTCTGCACTGCAAGCTGATAGTCGGCGGGTTATGCCGGGCCACGTATTTGTGGCGCTGCAAGGCGCCACCGCAGACGGGCGCGATTACATTAGTGACGCCATTAATCGTGGCGCCAGCGCTATTGTGATCGATGCTGACGGCAAGGCACCAGAGGTGCAATTTCTTGGTGCTGTACCACTTATTTCGGTAACTGACTTAAGTGCCAATATGAGCGCGATTGCCGCTCGTGCCTACGCTGATCCCAGTGCAGAGTTGAATGTTATTGGTGTGACCGGTACCAACGGAAAAACTACGTGCAGTGTCCTTATCGCGCAATTATTTGAGGCGCTAGGGCAGCGCACGGCTGTGGTTGGGACGTTAGGTTACGGCCGCGTGGGTAAGGCAATGCAGGCGACGGGCTTTACCACCCCGGATGCTATTGCGAGTCAAGCGTTGTTGCGTGATTTGGCCGAGCAGCAGATTAAAACGGTTGCGATAGAGGTATCCTCGCATGCCTTAGTGCAGGATCGCGTTAAAGCCGTGCGCATGTCGACGGCGGTATTTACTAATTTATCGCACGATCACTTGGATTATCACGGCGATTTAAAAGCTTATGGCAAAGCCAAGGCGCGCCTGTTGCGTGCCCGAGATTTGCAGTGCGCCATCATTAACCGTGATGACAGCTGGTGTAAATCGTTGCTAGGTAAAGCTAGGACTAAAGCATTAACGCAGGTGTTGAGCTATTCGCTGGCATCAAAAGAAGCTGACATCTACTTTGAAAATCTTGAGTACTCATCGGCGGGCATTGTTGGTACGGTTATAACGCCGGCGGGCAAAGCCGAGCTGAGTTCACTATTAATAGGCGACTTCAACGCGAGTAATATTTTGGCCGCTATTGCTGTTGCGGTATCGGCGGGTTACTCGCTGGATAAAATCGCGGCGGCAATACCTACATTGCAGCCAGCGCCGGGACGCATGGAGCAAATTAGCGTAAGTGCTGAGCAAGGCGTACAGGTCGTGGTGGACTATGCGCACACCCCAGATGCACTAGAAAAAACTCTGCGCGCATTGCGGCGTCATACCGAAGGTAGCTTGTGGTGCGTGTTCGGTTGTGGCGGTGAGCGCGATCGAGAAAAGCGCCCGGCCATGGGCCGAGTGGCTGAAAAATCAGCTGACCACACTATTGTTACAAACGATAATCCGCGCGGCGAAGATCCTGCAAGTATTGCCAGCGAAGTTGTACGCGGCATGCATCGTCCAGAACGTTGCTTAGTGATTGCCGAGCGCGATAAAGCGATAGATCTGGCTGTGCAGCAAGCGCGCGCCGGAGACACGGTATTGTTGGCGGGTAAAGGTCACGAGGCGGTACAGGTTTTTGCCGATCGCCAATTACCTTTTAGCGATGTGCAGCAAGCTCGTGCAGCTCTTGTTAAACGCTTGGCAAAAGTTGCGCAGGAGGGGCGGGCATGATCGGTTCTATGACAATCGCCCAGCTGCAGCAAGATATGGCCCCCCAATTAAAGGCGATCGCAAACGGTGAGTCGCACAGTTTTAATTGTGTGTGTACGGACTCGCGCGCTGTTAATGCTGGCGACTTGTTTGTTGCATTGCGCGGCCCTCACTTTGACGGACATCAATATTTGGCCGACGCCCAACGTGCCGGCGCCATAGGCGCGCTGGTTGATAGCTATGAGCCAGCGTGCTCGCTTGCACAGTTGCAAGTTGCCGACACGACATTAGGTTTGGGCGAGCTGGCGCGCTTAAATCGCGAGCGTTTTACTGGCCCAGTGGTGGCGATTACCGGCTCTAGCGGAAAGACTACGGTACGCACCATGGTTACCGGAATTTTACGCGGTGAGCACGATCGTGCGGTCTTATCAACCCAGGGAAACTTTAATAATCACATTGGTGTGCCCTTGACGCTGTTGCGCCTTAACGGGGATGAAGAGTGTGCCGTCATCGAGATGGGCGCCAGCGCCATAGGTGAAATTGCGTATTTGTGTGAGCTGGCGCGACCCGATGTGGCGCTGATTAATAACGTCATGTCGGCGCACTTAGAAGGATTTGGTTCGCTAACTGGAGTGGCCGATGCCAAAGCTGAAATTTACCAAGGCGTAGCCTTAGATGGTTGTTGCGTAATAAATCTTGATGATCCGTTTGCCGCTGGGTGGTTGGCGCAACTACACAATCGCAGCCATATTAGTTTTTCTTTAACCAATGCTAGTGCCGACTGTTATGCCAGCGATGTTGAGTCTCGTGGTTTAACCACTTATTTTAATTTGCACTTGCGTGGCCGCGTGCTGGCCATCAGCTTGCCGGCAGTTGGTTTGCACAATGTATCTAATGCATTGGCTGCAGCATCTTGCGCTCATGCTGTTGGCGCGAGTGATGCCGCTATAACTTTTGGTCTAAATACATTTTCACCCGTACCGGGACGCATGAACATTAAGTCGGGTTTGAACGGTGTGCGTGTTATTGACGATAGTTATAACGCCAATCCGGGCTCAATGCGGGCGGCTATTGATGTATTGGCCGATATGCCAGGCGATAGAATTTTAGTGATTGGCGATATGGGCGAGCTAGGAGCGGATGCGCATTTGTTGCACGCCGAGCTCGGCGTTTATGCCGCAAGCAAAAAACTTGATGCAGTATTCAGTTGTGGTGAGTTGGCCCAGGTTGTCAGCGACAACTTTGTGGGCGTAAGCAAGCATTTTTCAACACATAAAGATTTGATTGCACATTTACAGGCGGTAACGCTAGGTGCAGGCTGCACGGTGTTAATTAAAGGTTCGCGTAGTACCCAGATGGATATTGTGGTCCGAGCTTTAACTGACGAGGAGACACAATAAATGCTGTTATGGATTGCCGAACAGTTACAGGAATATTTCCGCGGTTTTTATGTGGTTCAGTATCTAACGCTACGTGCCATTTTAAGTGTTTTAACCGCACTTGGGATTTCATTGTTGTTGGGTCCTTGGATGATTCGCAAGTTGAATCAGTTGCAAATAGGCCAATCGATACGTGATGACGGGCCACAATCGCATTTGAGTAAATCTGGCACCCCAACTATGGGTGGCACTTTAATTTTGGCGGCTATTTTTATTAGCTGTTTACTTTGGGCGGATTTAAGTAATCGCTATGTTTGGGTGGTTATGGCGGTTACTGCAATATTTGGTGCGGTAGGTTGGGTTGATGATTACCGTAAAGTGGTCAAGAAAAACTCCCGTGGATTACCCGCGCGCTGGAAATACTTTTGGCAGTCTTTAGGTGGCTTGGGTGCGGCTATTTATCTGTATATGACGGCTACTCTACCCGTAGAGACGCAGCTGTTTTTACCATTCTTAAAAAACTTTGCGTTACCGCTTGGAGTTTTTTACATCTTACTTACCTACCTAGTTGTGGTGGGTGCAAGTAACGCTGTTAATTTAACCGATGGTCTCGACGGCCTGGCGATTATGCCGTCGGTGATGGTTGCCGGAGCGCTCGGTATTATTGCCTATGTTACGGGGCATTATGAGTTTGCTCAGTATCTGCATATTGGTCATGTGCCAGGCAGTGGTGAGCTGGCGGTATTCTGCGCGGCATTGTGTGGCGCGGGGCTTGGTTTTTTGTGGTTTAACACATACCCAGCACAAGTTTTTATGGGGGATGTGGGAGCTTTATCGCTCGGCGCTGCACTTGGGATTATTGCCGTTATTGTTCGCCACGAAGTCGTGTTTTTTATTATGGGCGGGGTCTTTGTTATGGAGACTGTCTCGGTGATTTTACAGGTGGGCTCTTACAAGCTAACTGGCCGGCGGATATTCAGGATGGCTCCCTTGCATCATCATTTTGAATTGAAAGGCTGGCCCGAGCCTCGGGTTATTGTGCGTTTTTGGATTATCACCGTCATGCTCGTATTGTTTGGGTTGGCGACATTGAAGTTACGCTAAGTAAATAGGTTCTTATAAACGTGAGCAATTTAATCGCATCAAGCAGAATGACCGCCGTCGTAGGTACCGGAGTTTCCGGTTTATCTACGGCGCGATTTTTGCGCGATAAAAATGTGCCGTTTGTTCTGTTCGATACCAGAGAGAACCCTCCTGCGCAAGCGCTAATCGCCCGCGAGTTTCCTGGCGTTCACTGCCAGTTTGGAGTGTGGGATGAGGAACTACTGCAAAGCGCGGACGAAATTATTTTAAGTCCAGGCTTGCCATTAAGCATGCCGGCAATTGTTGCCGCACGAGAATCGGGCGTATCGGTGATTGGCGATGTTGAGCTGTTTGTACGCCATGCCAAAGCACCGATTGTGGCGATTACCGGCTCGAATGGTAAAAGCACCGTGACCACTCTGGTCGGCGAAATGGCCAAAGCTGCTGGTATGAAAGTCGCAGTGGGTGGAAATTTAGGCACCCCAGTACTGGATTTACTGGCTGAAGATATGCAGCTGTATGTGTTGGAGTTATCCAGCTTTCAGTTAGAAACCGTTACCAAGCTTGGTGCCGAGGTGGCGTGCATTTTAAATGTGAGTGCGGACCATTTGGATCGTTACGCGGGTATGCCAGCTTACCACGCCGCAAAACAACGAGTGTATTACGGCGCGCGACACGTTGTGGTCAATCGTAATGACCCATTAACGCGCCCACCTTTGGCTGATGCGGTGGGACGCAGCTCATTTGCCGGCGATGCCGAATTTAAAAACATGGGGTTGCGTGAGCAAGCTGGTGAAAGCTGGCTGTGCGATGGTTTAACCCCGTTGATCAAAGCGTCCGATTTAAAATTGCCTGGACGACACAATATTGATAACGCTTTAGCGGCCTTGGCAATAGGCAAAGCTGCCGGAATTCCGATCGAAGTAATGCTTGCGGTACTCGTATCGTTTCGTGGTCTTGCGCATCGCTGTGAATGGGTGGCTGATATTGCGGACGTTAGTTATTACAACGACTCTAAAGGGACTAATGTTGGAGCAACCCTCGCGGCAATTAACGGTTTGGCCAATACCCACGGCAAGCTAGTTGTAATTCTTGGCGGCGAGGCAAAAGATCAAGTTTTTACTGCGCTGCTACCGGCTCTTAAATCTCAGGCGCGAGGCTGCGTACTGATAGGCAAAGATGCTGAATTAATTGCCGCTCTGTTAGAGGGCGAAGTGAATTATCAGTACGCTAATTCAATGGTTGATGCGGTTGCCAAGGCTAAGTTGCAAGCAGAAAGGGGCGATACAGTGCTGTTAAGCCCCGCCTGCGCGAGTTTTGATATGTTTGACCATTATCAGGCTCGTGGTGATGCATTTTGCCAAGCTGTACGAGGCTTGCAATGAGACTGCAGCCACTAGCTATTTATTCGCGAACTTCAGTCGATGGACTGTTGATTTGTCTATGGCTGGCTCTGTTATCGGTAGGCTTGATCATGGTTGCGTCGGCCTCGATAGCATTTGCCAGCGCGTTTTACGATGACAGTTGGTATTTTTTAAAACGTCACTTAGTGTTTTTGGTGATAAGTGCGGTGGGCTCTGCTGTTGTTTTGTTGTTGCCTAGCGCTCTCTGGCGTCGCTTTAGTCTGCCATTACTAATCGCAACCATTGTCTTGTTAGCGGCGGTTTTGATTCCAGGTGTTGGTAAACAAGTGAACGGTTCGCAACGTTGGATTAATTTTGGTTTTTTTGCGGTGCAAATCTCAGAGGTAGCAAAGTTTGCAGTATTAATATTTTGGGCCAATTATTTTGCTAAACGTTACCCTCAGGGGCTTAGTGGTTGGCGCGAGTTTGGCAGGTTATTGATATTGCTGGGTTTGGTGTTGCTGTTGTTGGTATTAGAGCCGGATTTTGGCAGTACAGTAGTGATTGCGACTACTGCAATAGCGGTAATGTTTATTGCCGGACTTAAGCTTCGTTACTTTTTTCCGCTGGTGTTAGGTGCAGTGATGGTTATGGCGGCCATCGCGATTATGAGCCCGTATCGACTAAAGCGTTTGGCAACTTTTAGAGACCCTTGGGCAGATCAATTTAATGCCGGTTATCAGTTGACTCAGTCGCTGATTGCTTTTGGTCGCGGTGAGTGGTTTGGCACAGGGTTAGGTAATAGTTTACAAAAGTTATTTTATTTGCCCGAAGCCCATACAGATTTTATTTTTGCTATTTATGCCGAAGAGTTTGGCATGCTGGGTGGGGCATTGTTGATTGGGTTATTTGGTGCGCTGATATTACGTATTTTAACTGTCTATCGCACTTGTCTGGGACGCGGCAATCATTTCTTAGCCTTTGCTGTATTTGGTATTGCGGTGCTCTTTTCATTGCAGATATTTATTAATGTGGGTGTTGCTTCAGGTTTGCTGCCCACCAAAGGGTTGACTCTGCCTTTTATTAGTTATGGCGGCAGTAGTTTGATAGTCAGTTGTGCACTTATGGCTTTTGTGGTTCGAGCAGACGTTGAAATGCGTGAAGTTCCTGAGAAAAAAATCTCGGTGACCAATTCATCGAGGGTTCGTCACTCGGTGCCCGACGCAGTAGGAGAGCCAGTATGAGCCGCGTGCTGATAATGGCTGGTGGTACTGGCGGACATGTATTCCCAGCGTTGGCGTTGGCGCGTCGTTTAATGATCGATGATGTACAAGTATCTTGGTTGGGTACACGCAAAGGCATAGAGTCGAGAGTCGTACCTGAAGCCAAAATTGATATTGATTATATTCGTATCGAAGGCGTTCGCGGTCGCGGTGCGCTAGGGCTGTTAAAAGCCCCATTTTTAATTGTCGCAGCGCTTTGGCAGGCCATTAGGGTTTTACGGAGTAAGCGGCCCGATGTGGTTATAGGATTTGGTGGTTTTGCTTCAGGTCCAGGCGGTTTGGCCGCTTGGCTGTTGAGAATCCCTGTGGTTATTCACGAACAGAATGCCGTTGCTGGAACCACGAACAAAATTTTAGCGAGATTTGCTCGGGTAATTGTATCGGGTTTTGCTGATGTTTTACCCGGTTGCCGCTGGGTGGGCAATCCGGTGCGCGATGAGATTGTAAATTTAGCGCCACCGGTTGAGCGTTTTGCTTCGCGCCAAGATCAACCGCTGCACTTGTTGGTGTTGGGCGGTAGTTTGGGCGCGCGTGCGATTAACGAGCTTGTGCCGGCCGCATTAGCAAGCTGCAAACCGAGCCAAGTATTTAATGTTTGGCATCAGTGTGGCAACCGACATGAAGAGCCAACAGTGGCAAATTATTTGGCTTATCAGGTGAATGCGCGAGTTGAGCCTTTTATTACCGATATGGCATCGGCTTACAAGTGGGCCGATATTGTTATTTGTCGGGCCGGCGCACTGACAGTCGCCGAATTGGCAGCGGCAGGTCTAGGGGCGTTGTTTATTCCTTTGCCCAGTGCGATAGATGACCACCAAACACATAATGCCGCGGTTATGGTTGGCGCTGGTGCAGCTATCAGTATTCCAGAGGCGGAGTTGAACGCTGAAAGTTTGGCGCGATTGCTGACTGAGCGATTGTCCGAGCGCAGCACGCTTACAAAAATGGCAGTAGCTGCGCGCAGCTTGCATAAAGACGATGCCGCAGGTGCCGTGGCTCAGGTCACTCGGGAGCTTATCAATGAATAAAGTTATGCAGTATTACGAAGTGCCCGAAATGCGCCGTATTCGCCGAATCCACTTTATTGGTATTGGTGGTGCGGGTATGAGTGGTATTGCCGAGGTGTTGATTAACCAAGGTTATGACATCTCTGGTTCGGACTTAAAAGAATCCAATGTAACTCGGCGCTTGGTCAAACTCGGAGCCAAAATATTTTTTGGTCACAGTGCCGAGAACATTGTGGGTGCCGATGTGGTGGTTAACTCCAGCGCAGTGGGTGAGGCTAACCCAGAAATGCAAGCAGCACGTGATGCACGAGTGCCGGTAGTACGCCGCGCTGAAATGCTAGGTGAATTGATGCGTTACCGGCATGGCATTGCCGTTGCTGGCACCCATGGCAAAACTACCACCACCAGCTTGCTAGCATCGGTGTTGGCAGCTGCCGACAGACATCCGACTTTTATTATCGGTGGGTTGGTTAATAGTGCCGGTAGTAATGCGCAGCTGGGAGAGAGCCGTTATTTAGTCGCTGAGGCGGATGAAAGCGACGCATCGTTTTTACATTTGCAGCCAATGGTCGCAATTGTCACTAATATTGATGCAGACCATATGGACACCTATGAGGGTGACTTCTCTAAGTTGAAGCAAACCTTTATTGATTTTTTGCATAACTTGCCCTTTTACGGTTTGGCCGTGATGTGTGGTGACGATCCAGTTGTGCGAGATATTTTGCCCGAAGTGGCGCGTCCCGTGATTACTTATGGGTTGGATGAGAATTGTGATTTACATGCAACTAATATCCGCCAAGATAAAATATTTAGTGAGTTTGATGTGGTGCATCGCGGCCACGCTGAGACGTTATCGGTGCGCCTAAATATTCCTGGGGTACACAATATATTAAATGCGCTGGCGGTTATTGCCGTAGCCCGAGACGAAGGCGTAAGCGACAAGGCGATTGTAGCGGGGTTGGGTAATTTTGCCGGTGTGGGGCGCCGCTTCCAGGTATACGGTGACTTCCCTGTCGAAGACGCGACCGCAATGTTGGTGGATGACTATGGCCATCACCCGCGTGAAGTGGGCGCCACTATTAAAGCGATTCGTGACGGTTGGCCTGAACGTCGTTTGGTGATGGTGTACCAACCGCATCGCTATACACGTACCCGCGATTTATTTGAAGATTTTGTTGATGTGCTGTCGGGAGTTGACGCTCTGGTATTGCTGGAAGTTTACAGTGCGGGCGAAGAGCCAATTCCTGGTGCCGATGGTCGACAGTTGTCACGCAGCATTCGTAACCGCGGGCAAGTAGATCCCATTTTTGTCGAAGGGGTTGAAGGGGTTCCCGCCGTTATTAAAGATATCGTTCGCGCTGGGGATATTGTGATTACCCAAGGCGCGGGTAACGTAGGTGCGTTAGCGGTAGATCTCGCTAAACGCCAGTTGATTCAGGCGTAGGTTAGTAAAGCATGAAAGCTGAAAATAGTCCGTTAAGTACACAGTTTGGGCGAGTCGGTGTTTTGTTCGGCGGTCGTTCAGCCGAGCGTGATATATCACTGCAAAGTGGTGCGGCGGTGGTCTCGGCATTGGCCGCGCTGGGTATCGATCATGTGGCAATTGATATTGGTAATCACAGCATTGATCACCTTCAAAAGGCCGGTATTGATCGAGCGTTTATCGCGTTGCATGGCCCAGGTGGTGAAGACGGTCGAATTCAAGCGGTGTTGGAGTATTTAGAGATTCCATATACCGGTAGTGATGTTCAGGCATCGGCTATTGGCATGGACAAGCTGCGCACTAAACAGCTATGGCGTGGTATTGGTGTTAATACTCCAGATTTTACGCTGCTCAATGAGCATTGTGATTGGGCTCAGGTTTTAGCGTCACTGGGCGGCGAGGTTATGGTTAAGCCTGCGCATGAAGGGTCGAGCATTGGTATGGCGCGGGTAAGTTGCGCCGAGACTCTTAAGGCGGCTTATGCCGAAGCGGCTAAGTTTGATGCTGTGGTTATCGCCGAGCGTTTGGTTCGCGGTTCAGAGTACACCGTGGCAATTTTAGGTGATCGAGCATTGCCTGCGATAAAGCTTGAAACTGAGCATAGTTTTTACGATTACGATGCAAAATATTTGGCTGATGACACTCGTTATTTGTGTCCTTGCGAGTTAGATGCAGAAACAGAACTCGAGTTGCAAGCGCAAGCATTGCGGGCGTTTCGCGATATTGGTTGCCGGGGTTGGGGGCGGGTAGATGTTATGCGCGATACCGCTGGAGTATTTCAGATGCTTGAGGTTAATACAGTACCGGGGATGACTGATCATTCGCTGGTGCCTATGGCGGCTAAAGCGGCAGGTATTGAGTTTTCTGAATTGATTTTGGCAATTTTATCGGAAAGTTTAAATCGGTGAGCCAGCGCGCGGTTCGGGCTAAAGGTTATCGCCAGGCGACACCGCGAGGTGCGAGTCGTTCATCGAGCGCGGCTGTTGTGGCGCGCCTGCTAAAGCTTATGTCGCGGGTCGCGTTGGTTGTATTGATAGGCGGCATTGGCTTTTCGACTTATTACTATGGTGGTGCCGCGGTTACTCGTGTGTTGCAGCATCCGGTAGATGAGGTTCGAGTCGAAGGGCCGTTTCATTTTGTTAGCCGCGAAGCCGCAACGGATTTAATCAGCTCGGCGATTGACAATAAGTTTGTCGATTTAGATATTGCCCAGCTGAAACAAAAAATTGAACAGCACAGTTGGGTTGAACGCGCGGTAATAACCCGCAGTTTACCTAGTGCATTGATCATAACCCTAGAAGAACAGGTGCCAATTGCACGCTGGGGCGATATTGGTTTTTTAAACCAGCGTGGCGAGGTGGTTTATACCGCAGAAACACAATTTTTAGATGATTTGCCTGAACTCAATGGCCGCGAGCAGCAATCAGCTCGCATCATGCAGCAGTATCAAGATCTATCAAGATTGCTGCGTTCACGTAATTTAAGTATTGCGCGATTATGGGTCGATGAGTTGAGCACTTGGCGAATTACTCTGGCCCGAGGCGTCGAGTTGGTGCTAGGGAAAGATGATTTAGTAGAAAAAATACAACGTTTTTTGTTGGTCTACGATGAGCATTTGATCCAACAGTTTGAGGCGGTAGTGCGGATAGATTTGCGCTATACCAATGGCTTAGCAGTAGCTTGGTCTGATGAATATGAAGTGCTGGTACAAAAAACCAGTTAACTCACACACTTTTAGTTTTGGGGAAGAGGTCCATTTAAATGGCGGGCTCAAACGACAACAAAATGATAGTGGGCTTGGATATTGGCACGTCCAAAGTGGTGGCCATTGTTGGCGCCATTACGCCCGAAGGAGGACTAGAAATAGTCGGAATTGGCTCGTGTCGCTCTAATGGCCTGAAGAAGGGTGTGGTAGTGAATATTGAGTCTACAGTTCACTCCATTCAGCGTGCCATTGAAGAGGCCGAGTTGATGGCAGGTTGCCAGATACACTCAGTTTATGCGGGCATTGCGGGCAGCCATATTCGCAGCTTGAATTCGCACGGTATCGTCGCGATTAGAGACCGAGAAGTTTTTGCGCAAGATGTCGAACGAGTTATTGATGCGGCGCAAGCGGTTGCTATTCCTGCCGATCAAAAAATTCTGCACATATTGCCACAAGAATTTTTAATTGATGATCAAGAAGGTGTTAAAGAGCCGTTAGGGATGTCGGGTGTACGACTTGAAGCCAAGGTGCATCTGGTTACTTGTGCGGTTAACGCGGCGCAAAACATCGAGAAATGTATTAAGCGTTGTGGCTTGGAAGTAGAGGATGTGATTCTTGAACAGCTAGCCTCGAGCTATTCGGTATTAACCGATGATGAGCGAGATTTAGGTGTATGCATCGTGGATATTGGTGGCGGTACCACCGATATAGCTATTTTTACCGAGGGAGCAATTCGTCATACCGGTGTTATCCCGATTGCGGGTGATCAGGTGACTAATGATATTGCGATGGCGCTGCGCACGCCAACTCAGAAAGCCGAAGAAATAAAAATTAAATACGCTTGTGCATTGGCCAAGCTGACCGGTCCTGATGAGACGATTAAAGTGCCAAGTGTTGGGGATCGAGCGGCGCGTAATTTATCTCGCCAAGCTTTAGCCGAAGTGGTTGAACCGCGTTATGACGAGCTGTTTACGCTGGTGCAGGCCGAACTGCGCCGCAGTGGATTTGAAGACATGTTGCCAGGTGGCATCGTCTTAACCGGTGGCACGGCAAAAATGGAAGGCGTTGTTGAGCTGGCTGAGGAAATATTTCATATGCCGGTGCGCCTAGGGGCACCGCAAAATATTGCCGGGCTGTCGGATATTGTAAACAACCCAATTTATTCAACGGGTGTTGGTCTTTTGCTGTATGCACTAAAGCAACATTTAGGTGATCACCATACGACAGCCGCGGCTGACAGCGAACCTAGTTTTTTTACAAAATTGAAAAAAATGTTTCAAGGCGAATTGTAATTTTTAGTTTTTAAAATTTAAATTTATGGCAGAGAGGAAATAATTATGTTCGAGCTCGTAGAAAACGCGCCACAAAATGCAGTAATCAAAGTAATCGGTGTTGGCGGCGGCGGCGGTAATGCTGTTAAGCATATGATGGCTAACAACGTTGAGGGTGTAGAGTTTGTCTGTGCTAACACGGATGCTCAAGCACTTAAAGATGTCGATGCCCGCGTTGCCCTGCAATTGGGTAGCAGTATGACTAAAGGTTTGGGGGCCGGTGCTAACCCTGAGATTGGTCGTCATGCCGCAATGGAAGATCGTGAACGTATTGCCGAAATTCTAAAAGGCGCTGACATGGTCTTTATTGCCGCTGGTATGGGCGGAGGCACCGGCACCGGTGCTGCGCCTATTGTTGCTGAGGTGGCGCGGGAAATGGATATCTTGACTGTTGCGGTAGTGACAAAACCATTTCCGTTTGAAGGTCGTAAGCGTATGCAAATCGCCGAAGCCGGAATTAAAGAGCTACAAGAGCGAGTGGACTCGTTAATCACGATTCCTAATGAAAAGCTGTTGTCGGTGCTGGGCAAGTCGACCAGCCTGCTGGATGCCTTCAAGGCTGCCAATAGTGTGTTGCAAGGTGCAGTGCAAGGTATTGCCGATTTGATTATTCGTCCCGGCATGATCAACGTCGACTTTGCCGATGTTAAAACGGTTATGTCTGAAATGGGCATGGCGATGATGGGAACAGCCCACGCTACGGGTGAGAATCGAGCACGTGAAGCGGCTGAAGCAGCCATACGTAGCCCGCTGCTCGAAGATGTTAATTTGCAGGGAGCACGTGGTATTTTGGTTAATATTACCGCTGGCATGGATCTATCTTTGGGCGAGTACGGTGAGGTGGGTGAAACCATTGCTGAGTTCTCATCCGATGATGCGACGATCGTGGTGGGTACTGTGATTGACCCCGAGCTGAAAGACGAGTTGCGAGTGACTGTTGTAGCGACCGGCCTTGGCGTTGCAGAGCAAGCTGCCAAAGCGCCAACTAAAGTGGTTATCGATAACACTCGACGTGCTGATGGTCAGCTAGATTACTCTGCTCTAGACCGTCCAACGGTATTGCGCAAAGCTGGTGGTCAAGCTGCGTCAGCTGCTCCGGCGGTAGATAAGGATATGGAATATTTGGACATTCCGGCATTTCTTCGTCGTCAGGCCGATTAGTCTATGACCTCAAACAAGCTTAATAGCGAAATTGAGAGTGTGATAGCTGCCGCACCAGATGTGTGCGGCAGTTTGGCAATTGCTGGTGGATTCGGCTTTATTTTGCTATAATTTGCCGATTTACGCAGCCATAAAAGATGGGCGATGTCGCTGTGCCGTGGTTTTGTTGGGGCCTGGAGTTTAATTATGGGCCAAAACTACCGGTAAAATTCGGGTTATTGTTGTTAATTGTCGCCAATTAACCGCTATCTGTGCGATTGAATATAACGCCTACACGGGATGTTTGTTTACACCCTCTATATAGAGCCATACCCAACAATGATCAGACAGCGTACCCTAAAAAATGCTATTCGTGCCACCGGTGTAGGCCTTCATACCGGTCAAAAAGTTTATCTTACCTTGTTGCCTGCAGAAATAGATCGCGGAATCGTTTTTCGTCGTGTCGACCTTGATCCTGTGGTTGAGATTGAAGCCAAAGCCGAAAACGTCGGTGATACTACTCTGTCGACCAGCCTAGTTAAAGGTGATGTTAAAGTCTCGACAGTCGAGCATTTGTTGTCGGCCATGGCCGGGCTTGGTATTGACAACGCGATTGTCGAAGTTAGTGCCCCTGAAGTGCCAATTATGGACGGCAGTGCCGGTCCATTTGTATTTTTAATTCAGTCTGCTGGAATTCAGGAGCAGGCTGCGGCGAAGAAGTTTATCCGAATTAAACGCCCTGTTACGGTGCAAGATGGTGATAAAACCGCCAGCTTCATTCCCTTTGACGGATTTAAAGTGTCATTTTCTATTGAATTTGATCACCCTGTGTTTAAGGGGCGAGCATTAGAGACTTCGGTAGATTTTTCGAGCACCTCATTTGTCAAAGAGGTGAGTCGCGCACGGACCTTTGGCTTTATGCACGAGATCGAATATTTGCGCTCGAAAGGATTGGCCAAAGGCGGTAGCGTCGATAACGCCATTGTGGTGGACGAATACCGAATTTTGAATGAAGACGGCCTACGCTATGAAGATGAGTTTGTTAAGCATAAGGTTTTGGACGCTATTGGCGACCTATATCTTTTAGGTAATAGCTTAATTGGCGAGTTTAAGGCCCATAAGTCGGGACATGCACTTAATAATAAGTCGCTGCGCCAGTTGATTGCCCAAAAAGATGCTTGGGAGGTCGTCACTTTTGAAGATGAAACGGCGGCCCCGATCTCTTATATGAAGCCGTTGCTGCTAGTCTAGTACTCAATTAATGATGCTAGGCGGTTCATCGGTACTGCATCGGTGTTAAAAACCAAGGCCCGCAGATTGTACTCTGCGGGCCTTTTTTATATAGTTAGCAAAATTTGCAGCGTAAAAAATTAAATCGTAATATCATGGGTCATTAGATATAGCGATATTTTTAAGTTTTATTGCTTCACGCCTTTGTATGTGGTCGCCTTAGATGTTGTGAGTGCTTACTAACGCGGAGTTTTTTATATTACGCAAACATTAGGTAGATCATAAACACCTTAAAATGAAAATCATTCTGGTCAGTAAGCGTCACGGTCACGCGCGCAGCATTACGCTGGGCGGCTGGACGCGTGCGCTATTATCAGTGTGTATTTTGGGTTTACCTGCGGTTGCTGGAGCGTTGGGTTATCACCTGTGGGTGGCGCAAAACAGCACCGATATGTTTACCGCAGAATCTCGTCGTGCGTGGGATACCGCACTGGCTGAACAGCAGAATCAAGTACTCGAAAGTCGACAGCAGGCTCGCTCAGATGTTGCAGCACTAACCTTAAAAGTGGCGGAGCTGCAAGCTAGATTGGTTCGCTTAGATGCACTGGGTGAACGTTTAACGAGCATTGCCAAATTGGATTCTGGGGAGTTTGATTTCAGTCAGCTGCCGGCCTTAGGGGGGCCCGAGGACGCGGAGCTGGGCGAGGCTTATTCGCCGCCAAGCTTTCTTGACGCTATCGATGAGCTGTCCCGTCAAATCGCTAACCGCGAGCAGCAGCTTGAAACACTCGATGCCTTGCTGGTTAACCGCCGTTTAAAAGAAGATATTTTTGTCGCGGGGCGACCGATCGAAAAAGGTTGGATGTCATCGCGTTACGGACGTCGTACAGATCCGTTTACGGGGAAAATAACGTGGCACGGCGGGGGCGATTTTGCCGGTAAAGAAGGTGCCAATGTTATCGCCGTTGCCGCGGGTGTCGTTACCTGGTCGGCCGATCGTGCGGGCTATGGCCATCTGGTCGAGGTCAATCATGGCGGTGGTTTTTCTACCCGCTATGCCCACAACAAAACTAACACCGTTAAGGTTGGCGACGTTGTTAAAAAAGGCCAAGTCATTGCCTTGATGGGGTCAACGGGTCGCTCGACAGGTCCCCACGTACACTTTGAGGTGTACAAAAATGGCCGTTCGGTTGATCCCGCAGCTTATATAAATCGCACGTTGCGATAACCCTCTCCCTTTTTTACTCTTTCTCCGTCTGTTTTTGTGCCTGTTTTTTGTGCCAATGCCAGCAGGCGATAGCGCTGTTTACCATTGAGTAGCGGTGTTGATGTTTCTTGATTTTATGGATTTATTTCATGTTAGCTAAAGTTACCAAGTGGGTCTTAGGCTCCAAAAATGATCGTGTACTAAAGCGTATGCGTAAAACAGTTGTGCGTATTAATGAGCTCGAGTCGCAGATGCAAGCCTTGTCTGATGTTGATCTTCAGGCAAAAACCGCCGAGCTAAAACAGCGTTTTAGTGCTGGTGAAACAGTCGATGCATTATTGCCAGAGGCTTTTGCCGCGGTGCGTGAAGCAAGCCATCGGGTGATGGGCATGCGGCACTTTGATGTACAGATGATTGGCGGTATGGCTCTACACGAAGGTTGTATTGCCGAAATGCGTACGGGTGAAGGTAAAACCCTGATGGCAACACTGCCAAGCTACCTGCGTGCTATTACCGGTGGTGGTGTGCATATTGTTACGGTCAACGACTATCTTGCCAGCCGCGATGCCGCATGGATGCAGCCATTGTATGAGTTTATGGGGCTTAGTGTTGGTGTTATTCAATCGGGGCAAGATACCGAGACAAAGCGAGCTGCTTATGCCGCTGACATTACTTACGGTACTAATAACGAATTTGGTTTTGATTACTTGCGCGACAATATGGCGATGCGCAAAGACGATAAGGTGCAGCGTGAATTGCACTTCGCGGTGGTTGATGAGGTCGATTCTATTCTGATTGATGAGTCGCGTACGCCGTTAATTATTTCAGGCCCGACACAGAATAGCGCTGAAATGTATCAGCGTATGAACAAACTGATCGGTAGTTTAATTCGTCAGCAAGAAGAGGACGGCGATGAAGATTACTATGTCGATGAAAAAACTCGGCAGGTAGAGTTGACAGAAAAAGGCCATCAACATGTCGAGCAGTTATTGATTGATGCGCAAATGTTGTCAGAGTCTGACACCTTGTATTCGGCTGCTAACTTGGGGCTGTTGCATCATGTCAACTCGGCGCTGCGAGCTCATGCGCTGTTTCATCGCGATGTTGAATACATTGTGCAAGACAATGAAGTGGTGTTGATTGATGAGCATACCGGCCGCACCATGGCCGGGCGTCGTTTGTCAGAGGGTTTGCACCAGGCGATTGAAGCAAAAGAGGGCGTGCAAATTCAGAGTGAAAGCCAGACTTTAGCCTCGACCACCTTTCAGAACTACTTCCGTTTGTATCCGACGCTTTCGGGGATGACGGGTACCGCCGACACCGAAGCGTTTGAGTTTCGTGATATTTACGACTTGGATGTGGTGGTTATTCCGACTAACCGCCCGACCCAGCGGATTGATAAAAACGATTTAGTGTACTTGTCGATTCCTGAAAAATTTGACGCTATTGTTCACGACATTGAAGAGTATCGCAAAAAGAATGCCCCTATCTTAGTGGGCACTGCATCTATTGAAACTTCTGAAGAAATGTCTAAGCGTTTAAAAGCCGCCAGCATTCCGCACCGAGTGTTAAACGCTAAGTTTCACGAAAAAGAAGCCGAAATTATTGCGCAAGCGGGACGTCCAGGCACAGTTACCATTGCAACGAATATGGCTGGTCGTGGTACCGATATTGTGTTGGGCGGTAGTTGGGAGGCAGAAATAAACGCGCTTTCTAACCCTAGTGATGCGCAAATTGAAGCTATTAAAAGTGCCTGGAAGGTTCGCCATCAACAAGTGATTGAGGCCGGTGGTTTACATATTATTGGTACTGAGCGGCACGAATCGCGCCGTATTGATAACCAGCTGCGTGGACGTGCTGGGCGTCAAGGTGATCCAGGGCTTACCTGCTTTTATTTGTCGCTAGAAGATAACCTGATGCGCATCTTTGCCTCGGATCGCGTGCGTAATTTAATGCAGGCGCTGGGGATGGAGAAAGGCGAGGCGATTGAACATCGGATGGTGAACAACGCTATCGAAAAAGCCCAGCGTAAAGTAGAGGGGCGTAACTTTGATATTCGTAAGCAATTGCTAGAGTACGATGATGTGGCCAATGACCAGCGGCAAATTGTTTATCAGCAGCGTAATGAGTTGTTAGAGGCTGAGGATATCTCCGACACCGTTAATAACATACGTGAAGACGTGGTGAGTGACTTAGTGGCTGCCCATGTGCCGCCGCAGACAATTGAAGAGCAGTGGGATGTTGCTGGGCTTGAAAAGCAATTAGAAGCCGATTTTGGTTTACGTTTACCGGTGCAGCAGTGGCTTAATGAAGATGATAACTTGCACGCAGAGAATCTGCGTCTGCGTATTCAGCAGCAGGTGCAGCAGTCGTATCAAGATAAGTGTCAGCGAATTGGCGACGTGATGTACGAGATCGAGCGGCAAGTAATGCTACAGGTCTTGGATAATTCTTGGAAAGAGCAGTTGTCCAGCATGGATCATCTGCGTCAAGGTATTAACTTACGTTCGTACGCACAGCGCAACCCCAAGCAAGAATATAAACGTGAAGCATTTTATTTGTTTCAAGAAATGCTCGAGACGGTAAAGCGCGAGTCGATTACGATGCTGGCACGTGTAGAGCCCGTTAGCCGCGAGCAAATGGAAGAAATGGAGCGTCGTCGCATAGAGGCTGAGGCCCAGGCGCGACAAAAAATGCAACTGAGCCACGACCAAGCATCGGCGTTAGCGGCTGAAAGTGGGCAACGTCCGGAGGCCGGTCAAGCCGGTGCCACACCTGTGACCCGTGAAGGTCGTAAAGTGGGTCGTAATGATCCGTGTCCTTGTGGTTCAGGCAAGAAGTTTAAACAATGTCACGGTAAGCTGACTTAAGAGCGAATTAATAATATGGCTGTAGGTGATTACCCGTTTCCATCTATGCCGCCAGTGGCAGGCGTTGCTATTGCCACCGCGGGTGCTGGAATTAAAAAGCCCGGGCGCGATGATGTGTTGTTGTTTGCTCTGGCTCCCGGCAGCACGGTGGCCGGAGTGTTTACGCAAAATGCATTTTGCGCGGCCCCCGTTAAGGTGTGCCGTGAGCATTTAGCTCAAGCCAATGCGCGATATTTGATCGTCAACTCTGGTAATGCTAATGCATGCACCGGCGACTTGGGTTACCAAAATGCGCTAACTGTGTGCGCGAGTGTGGCCCAGCAAGCGGCTGTTGCACGAGCGCAGGTATTACCCTTTTCCACCGGCGTTATCGGTGAGCCGTTGCCTGTAGAAAAAATTATTGCGGTAATTCCTGAGCTTTGCCAAAACGCTCAAGAAGACGCTTGGGAGCGTGCGGCGCGCGCCATTATGACCACAGATACTCGCCCTAAGGGCGTGACTCGCCAAGTGCAGATTGATGGTGTGACGGTGACCGTCAACGGTATCGCTAAGGGGGCGGGAATGATCAACCCCAATATGGCGACGATGTTGGGCTATATTGCGACCGACGCAACGATTACGGCCGATGCTCTGCAACAGTTGGCACGAGAGTCGGCCGACCTATCATTTAATCGCATTACGATTGATGGCGACACATCGACCAACGACGCCTGTATGTTGATGGCATCGGGACAGGCGAGCAATACGACTATTGCAGATGTTCAATCAAGCGGCTATGCGATATTGCGCAGTGCCGTGGTAGAGGTTGCAACATCATTGGCGCAGGCAATTGTTGCCGATGGCGAAGGCGCGACTAAGTTCGTCACTATTGACGTAACTGGTGGTGCTGATCGCGACGAGTGCCTAAAGGTTGCTTATGCGGTGGCGCACTCGCCTTTGATTAAAACGGCATTGTTTGCCAGTGATCCTAACTGGGGGCGTATTGTTGCCGCTATTGGATATGCCGGTGTACAAAACTTAGATGATACCGCTGTTCGGGTACATTTAAATGACGTGCTGATTGTTGAACATGGTGGCCGTGCTGCGACTTATACCGAAGCGCAAGGTCAGCAGGTGATGAATGGCGATCGTATTACTATCGCTATCGACTTAGGTCGGGGCGATAGCCGAGAGACGCTTTGGACCACAGACTTGTCTTACGAGTACGTGCGTATTAACGCCGATTATCGTACCTAAGTTAAGGTAGCTTGAATTTATGAAGCAAGTCCATGTGGCTGTCGGAGTGTTGACCGACCCGAGCGGTAAGATCTTAATCGCCAAGCGCCCACAGGCCACTCATCAGGGTGGCTTGTGGGAGTTTCCTGGCGGGAAGGTCGAACAAGGTGAAAGCGTGCAGCAGACGCTTACTCGCGAGCTGTACGAAGAGTTGGACGTTCATTGCAGTGAGTTTTTATCGGTCATCCAAGTATCTCACGATTACGGCGATAAGCAGGTATTGCTGGATGTGTATCGAGTCGTAACATTTACCGGCAAGCCCATTGGCAAAGAAGGTCAGCCGCTTTGTTGGGTTACTGTAGACGAGCTTGATCATTACGATTTCCCCGCCGCTAATTACCCTATTATTAGCGCGTTGCAACGCCCGATTCGTTAAGTTGATTTATTAATCAACGCCCATGCCTTAATCGGGATGCTTAGCCATCAGGTAGGTTGAACGAAAAGGTTTAGTCTTAATATTCATCGTCATTTTGCGGCAAGGCATCATCACCGGGGATTCTATGGTTCTCGGAAGCCCACTCACCTAAATCAATAAGCTTACAGCGCTCCGAGCAAAAGGGGCGGTGCGGGTAAGCCTCACTCCAAAAGACAGTCGCTTGGCAGGTAGGGCACAGGAGTTTTATTGTTTGGTCATTAGTCATGGCGTGGATTATCACTCGACTTTGTGGCTGCCGCAAGGTATTGCTGATGAAGTTTTAGTACCTGAGTTGCAAGTTCTTGCAGGCTACCTTGATTCATTAAAATATCGTCGGCCCTGCTTAATCGCTCGGCGCGATTTATTTGCGTTGCCATTATAGCTTCGACTTGGTATCGCTTCATGTTGTCGCGAGCGGCCGCACGCTGTATCTGAATCTCAGGTGTGCAGTCGACTACGACGATACGGTCCGTAAGTTGGTGTTGTGGTGTTTCTAGTAGCAGTGGAGAAGAGAATACAACGTACGCGGAGGTGGCGCTAATTAGCTGCTCACGTAAGCGTTGGTTGATTAACGGGTGCAGTAGCGATTCTAGCCAAGTTTTTTCTTTTGGGGCAGAAAAGATAATATTTCTAAGCTGCACGCGATCGAGCGAACCGTCGGCTAGCAGTATCTTAGGCCCAAAATATTGAGCAATACTGAGCAGTGCATCAGAGCCCGGCTCGACGACCTCACGAGCGACAATGTCGGCATCGACAATATCAATACCAAGTCGTGCAAAATACTCGGAGGCCGCGCTTTTGCCACTGCCAATACCGCCGGTAAGGCCGATAACCAGTGGTTTGTTAGCCGCAGTGGCAGGCATTAATACGTGCTAGCCAATATTGGCCAATTGTAGATAGCGCTGCACTATTTCGTCGCCCCATAGCAACGCGATCCAGCCGGCAATGGCCAAATAAGGGCCAAAAGGAATGGGGATATTTTTATCGCGACCTTTAATCACAATCATGCCAATGCCAATCACCGCTCCCACCAGTGAGGACAGAATAATAATCAGCGGCAGCATTTGCCAGCCCATCCAAGCGCCCAGAGCAGCCAGCAATTTAAAATCGCCGTAGCCCATGCCCTCTTTGCCGGTTAACAGCTTAAAGGCCCAAAACACTAACCATAAAGATAGATAACCAAAAACAGCGCCCCACAATGCGCTGTGTAAATCGGTGACCAAGCCAAAGTAATTCACGATTAGCCCTAACCAAACCAATGGCAAGGTGATGTTATCGGGCAACAATTGGGTATCAATATCAATAACCGTTAATACCAGCAGTGCCCACGTAAGTACTAATAACGGGCCGGTGGCAGCTGTTAGGCCGAATTGCACCACAATCGCCAATGACAATAACGCTGTCACCAACTCGATAACGGGGTAGCGCGGTGATATGCGAACCTTACAGCTGGCGCATTTGCCTTTTAGTAGCAAATAGCTAATAACAGGAATATTTTGCCAAGGCATTATGGGAGTTTTGCACTTTGGGCAGTGAGATGCGGGAAAAGCCAGACCAAAACTTTCTTTTGGCGCATCGCCTGGTTGTTCTAACAATTCACAGCATTGCTCGCGCCAAGACGCCTCCATGATCTTGGGGAGGCGTAGAATAAGCACGTTGAAGAAGCTTCCGAGTGCTAAACCGAGCAGGCTTATAAATAGGTACACAAACCACAGTGGTATTTCTGACATATTAAAGCCTTGGGTTTAAACAACATTACCGAGCTGGAATATCGGTAGATACATGGCGATCAATAAGCCACCGACCAAAATGCCCAGCACAGACATGATTATTGGCTCTAGCAGGGACGCTAGGTTATCAACCTTGTTGTCCACTTCTTCTTCGTAGTAGCCTGCTGCTTTGTCCAACATATCATCCAGAGCGCCAGATTCCTCACCAATTGCGGTCATTTGAATCAAAAGTGGCGGGAAGATATTTTGATTACGGATCGCGGCATTAAGTTGGATGCCAGTAGAGACGTCTTCGCGAACTTTAAGAATGGCGTCGCGGTATATTCGGTTGCCTGCTGCTCCAGCAACAGATGTTAGTGCGTCAATCAAGGGAACACCCGCAGCAAAGGTCGTCGATAGAGTGCGGGCAAAACGCGCCAGAATAGCTAAGTATAAAATACCTCCAATTACGGGTATTTTTAAAGATGTCCGGTCTACCGCGTAAGCAAATTTAGTGCTCCGTAGTTTAAGCTCTTTGAAGGCGAAGCCGAAAACAAATACAGCTATAAGTGTGTGAATCCAATACGCTTGAGCAAGCTCGGATAAATGCATTACAAACAAAGTAAAGGATGGCAGGTCTGCGCCAAAGCTGCTAAAGGTCTCGACAAACGAAGGAACCACCTTGATTAGCAAAATGGCGGTTACCACAATAGCCACTAAAACAACGGCGATGGGGTAAGTCAGAGCTTTTTTAATTTTCCTTTTTAGTGTTTCGGTTTTTTCTTTGTAGGTCGCAATACGCGCTAGCATGGTCTCGAGTGCACCGGCTTGCTCGCCAGCCTCTACCAGATTGCAAAACAAATCGTCAAAATAGCGTGGATGCTTACGCAGCGCTGGCGCAAAGCCTCCGCCGGCCGCGACATCGTCACGTATTTTATAAATTAGCTCTTTCATTGACTTGTGTTCAAGTCCGTCGGCAACAATCTCAAACGATTGTACGAGCGGCACACCAGCTTTCATCATGGTGGCCATTTGGCGAGAAAATACTGCGATATCAGAGGCTTTGATTGCCTTTTTACCGCCCTCAAATAAGGGCTTAGGCTTTTTTTTAACAGATTTAACCACTAAGCCTTGCTTTTGTAGTTGAACCCGAATGAGAGCAGGGCTGGCTCCTGCCATTTCTCCCTTTAAGGGCTTCCCTTTTTTATCGGCGGCCCTATACACATAAGTTTGATTGGTAGACACGCTCGGTTTACGTTTTGCTGGCGTGTTTTTTTGCGCAGTTGCAGTGGCCATAAATTAGTCCTTGGTGACTCGGTTGGCTTCTTCTAGGCTGGTTAAGCCTTGTGCAGCTTTCCTTAATGCTGAAATCCGCAAATTGTTAAATCCAGCTGCATGAGCAGCTTTGGCAATTTGCAGAGAATTTCCCCCTTCCATTATAAGGCTTGCGATCTTCGGGGTGATGCGAACCACTTCATAGACCCCGACACGGCCTTTATAACCTTTTAGGCAGGCATCGCAGCCTACAGGGTGGTAAAGCTCAAATTCTTCACGTGGGATACCGATTTCGTCAAATCCTTCTTCAGTAAGTATCTCTGCGGGTATATCCGTCGCAGGTTTTTTACATTTTGTGCACAGTCGTCGTGCTAAGCGTTGGGCAATAATTAAGCTAACACTGGTCGCCACGTTAAAAGCAGGCACGCCCATATTCATTAGTCGCGTTAATGTTTCTGCCGCGCTGTTGGTGTGCAAGGTGGAGAGTACCAAGTGGCCTGTTTGCGCCGCTTTAATGGCGATTTCCGCGGTTTCTAGATCGCGAATCTCACCAACCATGACAATGTCTGGGTCTTGGCGTAAAAAAGAGCGTAATGCCTCAGCAAAGGTCAGGCCTACTTTGGCGTGCATTTGTACTTGGTTAATGCCCTCAAGGTTAATTTCTACCGGGTCTTCGGCGGTAGAAATATTACGCTCTTCGGTGTTAAGAATGTTAAGGCCGGTATACAAGGATACGGTTTTACCACTACCGGTAGGCCCAGTTACTAAGATCATGCCTTGGGGTTGGTCTAGTGCCGCCATAAACATTTGTTTTTGGTCGTCTTCGTAGCCCAGTGCATCAATCCCTAGTTTGGCCGAGCTAGGATCCAAAATCCGCAATACTATTTTCTCGCCAAACAGGGTGGGCAGCGAGTTTACCCTGAAATCGATGGCGCGGGTTTTGGATATCTTCATCTTTATTCGGCCATCTTGGGGCATTCTGCGCTCAGATATGTCCATTTGTGACATTACTTTTAAGCGCGCAGCGATCCGAGAGGCTAAATTAATCGGTGGTTTTGAGACCTCTTGCAAAATACCGTCAGTGCGAAATCTCACTCGAAAGGCTTTTTCGTAGGGTTCAAAGTGAATGTCCGAAGCCCCGGTTTTAATCGCATCGAGTAGTATTTTGTTGATAAACCGCACAATGGGAGCTTCATCGGCTTCATTGTTGGAGTCATCTTCGGGCTCGGCCGAGGTTGTATCAATCCCTTCTAAGGCATCATCATCTAGGCCGCCTAGCGCATCACTCAGGCTTTCTTCATTGGCGCTTATGTAGGCTGTTATGGCTGCGGTTAGCTTGTCAGCCTCTACCAGTACAGCTTCGATATTAATGCCGGTGTTGAATTTGATTTCATCCAAAGCATGTAGGTTGGTTGGGTCTACCACACCTACAAATAGTCGGTTGCCGCGGCGCATTAGAGGCAGTGCGCGATGTTTTTCGATCAGTTTTGGATCAACTAACTTGCTGGGTAGGGCTTGCGGGTTGATGGCCTTTAGGTCAAATACCGGGGTGCCAAACTCATCTGCGGCGACTTGAGCCAAAGTTTTCGCATCTAAGACCCCGTTTTGCACTAGGTACACCACAAAAGGCAGCCTTTGTTTGTTGGCTTCGGCCAAGCCACTAGCAGCTAGGGCTTCATCGAGTAGGCCGTCATTAACCAGCCGTTTTGCTAATCCGTTGAGTGCTGCCATAGGCTTAAATGCTTTTGTTCGAGTAGTTGTTTAGGTTGTTGTTGTAACGCCTTTATTTATGTGGCGATTATTGTAATTGCTTTACTTTACGAACTGTTAGGCCCGTTGGCAATCTTTGCGTGCATTTTTGTGGCTGGGGTGACGTTATTTGTCATGTTGTCACCTGTTATGGCACTTGTGTGCGGAATGGCTTGCAATATTTAAGCGCTTAGGCCTAGTTTTTGGTGTTGGTCTGTATTTTGCTTCTGAGTAGAGTAGGTCCTATTAGGGCTCTACGTATACACATTATTTTAATTGGGCATTTTTGGAGGCTCTTATGAAAAAACAACAAGGCTTTACATTGATTGAATTGATGATCGTGGTAGCGATTATCGGTATTCTTGCTGCTATCGCTCTGCCGCAGTATCGCGACTACACTCAGCGCTCTGCTAACGGTGCGTGCTTGGCCGAAGCTAAAGCGTACATGGGTGCAGCCGTATCTGATGCCGCTGATAACCGCACGCCAAGCGCATTTGTTGCAAGTGCTTGTGAGTCTGGTGTAGACATGACAGTTGCACATTATAATGGCGCAGCATCCTTGACTTTTGTTGCCACCACGCAAGGTAATGCGACCATTAAACAAGATACCCGCTGTGATGCCGGCAACGGTTCTTGTAATTTAGTTCCGTAAGCGACAGATTGTTCGATCGTTGCTAAAACAAAAAGCGCCTTGCGGCGCTTTTTGTTTTTTTGGCCGTTAGTTATTTCAAATAAACCTCTTTTTGTTCTCTGGTGGCACCTTGAGTCCTTCAGTTCGTTATTTTGCGCTCTTTTCTCTGCTGATGTCCTGTTTAGCAGCTGTTTTTTTTCTGCCCGCATTAAATGGCGGGTTTGTATTGGATGATAGTTTTAATATCCTGCAAAACCGCTTGCTGTACATAGACACGTTAAGTGCAGCTGAGTTGGCAAATGCAACGTTGAGTTTTCATGCCGGTAATGGCTCGCGCCCTTTGCCCATGCTTAGCTTTGCGCTGGACTACTGGCGAGCTGGCGCTATGGACGCGACCACCTTTAAAACGACTAATTTAGTAATTCACGGTTTAACCACCTTTTTTCTCGCTTTCTTTTTCCGTCGGCTGTTGTTGTTGGCCGGTTGCGCGCCACAGCGTGCCGCTTGGGGGGCACTGGCGCTTGCTTTTGTTTGGGCTGTTCACGCTCTTCAGGTGTCGTCGGTAATGTATATAGTGCAGCGTATGCAGACTATGTCGACGTTGTTTGTGGTCTTGGCGCTATGGGCTTATTTGGCTATGCGTCAGGTGCAAATAAATGACACTGGGCGTGGTCGCGGGATGGGTGTCTTGGTGCTGGTGTTTGGAGCGCTGGCGTTAGCCTGTAAGGAAGACGCCGTTTTGCTGTTTGCCTATGTGTTGGCTCTGGAGTTGACGGTTTTGCAGTTTCGTGCAGCGCAGCTAAATATAACCAAAGGTTTACGCCAAAGCTTTGGGGTGTTAACTCTGTTGGCGCTGTTAGTCTACGTCTTTGTGGTAGTGCCGCACTACTGGCACTGGGACGCTTACCCTAATAGAGATTTTTCTTCCTTAGAACGGCTAATGACTCAAGCGCGTGTGCTGATAATGTACTTGGGTCAAATAATATTTCCTTGGCCGGACTCCATGACATTTATCTATGACAAGGTGTCTGTGTCACGAAGCTTATGGCAACCGCTAACGACTTTGCCGTCTATTTTTTTGATCGTAGCGCTACTGGCTTGGGCGTGGCGCTGGCGAGCTTACCGGCCACTGTTTTCGGCTGGCGTATTACTTTTCTTTTCGGGTCATTTTATTGCCAGTAATATACTCTCGCTAGAGCTGGTGTTTGAGCATCGTAACCATTTCCCGTTGATTGGCGCTGTGTTAGCGTTGGGGGATTTGTTGGTGTTTGCGTGGCAGCGCTGGCACGTTGGAGTTAGGGGCGTGGTGGCATGTGGTGGGCTTGTAGTGATCATACTGGGGGCGGCGACTCTGGTTCGAGCATATACTTGGGGCGATTCTGTGCGTCATGGTGAGCAGCTTATAAGGTTGTTGCCAGACTCTGCCCGAGCTTGGAAGGAGTTGGGGCGGGCCCATTTTGATCGATATCAAACCACGCAGGACGATAGCCATTTGCAGCGAGCTATCGATGTGTATGCAGCGGGTTTACTGCAGGTGGAGGAGCCCTCCTTGGCCTCCAATTTAGTTATTTATAAGTCTCTACTGGGTACGGTAGAGGACGCAGATTGGCAGAAGTTTTTGGATGTTTTGCGCAATGCACCACACGGCTGGCAGAACAAGTTTGTGGTTTGGACTTTGATGAATAATGTGAATCGCGGTTTTGATGTAGATGCGCAGCGCGTGATAAAAGCTATTAACATTATGGTTGATAAGGCTTCTTTAAGTGATTTGGAGTTTTTGCGGTTGGCAGTGTTTGTGTACAAAAATGGTCGACCAGAGGAGGCCAATCCTTTTTTTATTGCCTTTGCAGAGAGTGCTCCGAAAGGCGATGCTAATTTACATCGAATCATCGGTGAGCTATTGAATGAAGGTCATAAAGAGTTGGCTGCGCAGCTAGAGCGTATAGATGCTTCCAAGGAGGCGGTTAAATGAGTGGTAATATTGCCGCCGTAGAGAGGCCGCTTTAACTCGTCGATCTCGCATTAAATATCTCCATTAAGCTGTCTAAAGGAAAATACACTTGAATATTATTGAACGTTTTTTTTGTCGATCTTTTCTTGTTTGTTCGATTATATTTTCTGTGTTGGCCGTGCTGCTTTTTCTTCCAGGACTTGGTGGTGGGTTTTTGTTTGATGATTGGCCTAATATAGTTAGAAATCCTGCCCTGCACCTGAAAGAAATTAATAACCTTGATGACCTTCTGTACGCCGCCTACAGCTTTGAGGTTGGAGGTAGTTCACGGCCGCTGGCTATGCTCAGCTTTGCGTTGGACTTTTGGCGGGCGGGGCTAGATCCAGTCGCTTTTAAAGTGACTAATTTGGTTATTCATGGTGTGACGAGTTTTGTATTGGCGCTGTTTTTACGTCAAGTCTTTATGTTGGCAAATTGGTCGTCTAAACGTGCCGCGAATATGGCTTTGCTGCTGGCATTATTGTGGGCTATTCATCCGCTACAAGTGTCTTCGGTATTGTATGTCGTACAGCGTATGCAAACTCTGGCAACGCTTTTTGTGTTGTTGACATTATTTTCTTATGTGCGAATGCGTGCCCTGCAAATAGCAGGGGAGCGCGGTCAGTTATATGGGATTTTAGCTGTGCTGTCAGGCGTGCTGGCATTTGCGAGTAAAGAAGATGCCGCATTAATACCGTTGTACTTGCTAGGTTTGGAGTTGACTGTCTTGCAGTTTCGTGAGGCTCAGCGTCTGCGCATGGTGTATGGGCTTCTGGTTTTGTTGGGTGCAGCAGTTTATTGTTTTGTTGTTATTCCTTATTTCTGGCACTGGGATGCGTATCCGGGCAGGGATTTCTCGAGCGTGGAGCGGTTATTGACCCAGGGGCGAGTGCTGGTGATGTACCTGTGGCAGATAGTACTTCCTTATCCTAGTCATTTAACGTTTCTGTATGACACACTTCCTGTTTCGCGCAGCCTATGGCAGCCGTGGACCACTGTGCCGGCTATTTTATTGCTTGGAGCTCTTTTGGTGTGGGCTTTGTATTGGCGTCGCGCTCGTCCTGTATTTTCGTTTGGTGTCCTTTTGTTTTTTGCGGGACACGTCATGACAAGTAATATTATCGGCTTGGAATTGGCTTTTGAGCATCGTAACCACCTCCCGTCAATGGGGGTATTGCTTGCTTTGGGGGATTTGCTGGCCGTAGCGTTTCAGCGCTGGAGGTTAACAAAAGGTTTGATTGGTGCATTCGTGGTGTCCCTTGTCATTCTTGTTAGTTCTGCCACATTGTTTCGAGCATACATATGGGGCGATGGGTTGCGTTTGACTCAGGAGCACCTGCGATTGGAGCAAGATTCAGAGCGTGCTTGGCTGATGCTCTGCACGACTCATTTTGAGCTAAGTAATCAGCAAAAAGACAGGGAGTTGCACCTTGATCTTGCAATTAATACTTGTCAAAAAGGAGCTGAACACCTCTCTCAATCAACTGTTTTGATGCACAATGTGTTGATTTATCGTGCTGTTAAGGGCGATGAGGCTGACGATGATTGGGCACGCTTTCTTCTGCGGTTACAAAACGCGCCAATGAATATTCAAAATAAAGGCATACTTTGGGTGACTCTCCAGAATGCGGAAAAAGGAGTTTTGAAAAACGAGAAAGGAATTTTGGAGACTATTGATATTATGGCTGCTAAAGCGACATTACAGCCAGCGGAGTACTTGCGATTAGGTGCCTATGTTTTTAATGAAACACATGTTCCTATTCGAGCTCTTGCTTATTTGCAGAAGGCAGTAGAGCTTTCTCCTCCGGGTGACCCAGTCATTCAAAAAATGTTAGGCGAGCTGGTGGCTGCTGGGCGGCAGGACTGGGTGGACCGCTTAATACAAGTACGCCAACGGTCTGAAGAGGAGGAGGTGTTGTGAGTATTTCTATTGTGCTTCCGGCAAAAAATGAAGCCATTGCTATTGGTGATACTATTCGTGGTATTCGCAAGTATTACCCAAATGCTGAGTTGATAGTGGTCGATGATGGTTCTGTTGATGACACTGCGGTAATTGCCGAAGCGGCAGGAGCTCAAGTAATACGGCAACCTTATAGTAAAGGGAATGGTGCGGCTATTAAAGCCGGGTTACGTGCTGCCAGCAATGAGGTCGTTGTCTGTATGGATGCCGATGGACAGCATCGACCTGAGGATATCGTGCCGTTGCAACAAAAATTAGAAGCCGGATACGATATGGTGGTAGGTGCGCGTAACCGAGAAGGCCAGGCGGGCTTGCATCGCTCAATGGCTAATGGCTTTTACAATAAATTTGCCAGCTGGATGGTAGGGCATAAGGTAGAGGATTTAACCTCGGGGTTTCGGGCAGTAAAGCGTAAAAAGTTTCTGGAGTTTATTAGCTTGTTACCTAATAAGTTCTCATATCCCACGACCATCACTATGAGCTTTTTCCGCGCAGGGTATTCGGTTGGGTATGTTCCTATTACCGTTTTAAGGCGGGCGGAAGGGTCGAAAAGTCACATCAACCTTTGGAAAGATGGTGTTCGCTTTCTTTTAATTATTTTTAAGGTTGGCACTCTTTTTTCACCGCTAAAATTATTTTTTCCTATCTCGTTAGCGCTGGGTGGAGGGGGAGTCATCTATTACGCCTATACTTACCTAACCGATGGTAGGTTCACTAATATGGGGGCCTTATTGTTTACTACCTCTATTCTTGTGTTTTTGATGGGGTTAGTGTCTGAGCAGGTGACAGCATTGATGTATAAAGATAAGGGATAGCTGATTCCGTACGTCAAGACGAGTAATGCCTTCGTAAGTGAGGGTAGACTAGATGTTTAATTTCACTCCCTGGCTTGAGCTCACACGCTAGGCTTTCTGGGAGTGTCTACTGTATCGAAAACATTGCAGTGCTTAGAGTTTCCCTCTCAATCCGTCAGCGAGGATTTACCTGGATGAGTAGCCCGAGGCTAGTTGTTAGGTTGGATATAGATACAATTGCATGCATGCATCCGGGGGTGGATGGCTTGTTGTCTTTGGCGAGAGAGAATGATGTTAAATTTTCATTCTTTGTCAATATGGGGCGTGCAATTAGTTATAGTGCAATTATTCGAAAGCTTGTCAGTAAAAGCAATAAAGATAATCAAGTTGTTAAGTTATCTTCTGTGGATAAGTTGGGTTTTGGGGGGGTGTTAAAAACACTGTTATTTAACTCGAAAGTAGGGCTAAGCCATCCGCAGATGTTACATAAAATTGTACGAGAGGGGCATGATTTAGGCTTACATGGGGGTAAAAACCATGGGACATGGCAACACAATGCCAGGTCATGGGGAAAGACTAAGTTGAAGGAGGAGGTGGAGTGGGGGTTTAATGCCATGACCCAGATTGGACTCCCGGCGCCAAACTTATTTTGTTCTCCTGGTTTTACAACTCATCCCGATCTTGAAGTGGTGCTAGCAGAACTCGGATTTTTGGCGCTTGCCGATGATCACCTAGAAGGAGCAAAGCTAATTTCTCCTAGTCTGAGAGTTAAAGACTTTAAGCGTATAAATACGACTATGTTGGGCCAGCCAGGGGCGGTCGGATATGTCGAAAATTCGATGGCCAGTGTTTTATTTCCAGATGATGTGGCGATTAAGGTAAAGAAAAGCTTTATGCAGGGTGATGCGGTTCTTTATGATCATCCGTGCCTTGTTGGTCGTCACGGTTTGGACCGATTGTCCGCTATCATTAAGGTGTGGCTTGGTCTTGGGGGGCAAGTGGTTCCTTTGCGAAACTTAATTGAGAAGTAATGTTTTGTTCGGATTGGTGGGGTAATGGAGTGACAAAAGATGCTAAATCTCCTAGTAAGGATTGGTCTGAACTTTTAGGCGAAAATGAAGAACTTTACCGCCGCTCTAGACCTAAGCGAGCTAAATTTATTCTTGAGTATTTAAAAGTGCATTGCCCCCAGTTGAAAGTGGAAACATTCCACGAGCAAGGTGCTTTTAGTGGTAAAGATATAAGGCACATTAAAGCGTCTGTGTTAAATGGATTCTTCTGTGCTAGTGATTTAGATGTTGGTGTGGCTGGTTATTTGTCGGCGCAAGGTGTTAATGCGTTGTCTTGTGATGCATTTTGTTTGCCGTTCAAAGATTCTGCATTTGATTTGACTTATCATTCAGGCTTAATTATTTGTTTTAATAATGAAGATGCCTTTTTGATTGTGCAGGAGCAAATTAGAACAACTAAAAAAATAGCATTTGTTTTTGCTCATAATGATCTGAGTTGGGTCGATAAGTTTGCGTCGTTCTATAAAACAAAAATACAAAAAAAAGACATATTTAATTATAGGCGGTATCGGGAGGAGGAGCTTCTTGATATGGCTAGCCGTATGGGGCTGGATGCCGAAATCTATTTTTTTGATAATGCATTAATGAATTTTTTAAAACGTAATTTCAAACGTTTGCATACTGTGTTGTCTTCGTTTAGTTGGGTGAATAGAAAATTCTTGGCTAACGAAATCGTTATGGTTGTTAGAAAATGATCGGGATCATACTTGGCGGAAGGTTGAATGCGCTATCTGTGGCGCGTTCTTTGTCTGAGTTTGAGTGTGAGCGGCATGTTATAAGTACATGTTCTAGTCATATCTGCAAGGTCTCTAAGTTTGTTGATCGCTATTCATTTTTTGAAAGCTCTAGTGAAGTTTTAAGTGCGTTAGGGCAGTATAGTCAAGAAATAATTAAAGTCGTGTATGCTACAAATGATTTTTGGGCTAGTTTTTTAGCTGAAAATGAAGAGTACTTAAGATCAAGAGGGTTTTATTTTCTGATAGCTCCCAAAGAGTCTATTGATGTCATTTTGGATAAATTCTTTCTTTATCAGAAATTCGGTGAGAAGGTTCTTATGCCTGAAACTGTTCTTGCCTCTCGGAAGGCGGAGTTTTCTAAAAATAAAGATTATATATTAAAGCCAAGGCGATCTTTTTTGGATGAACTTGTCGTTAAGAAGGGGTTTCGGGATTGTTCTGAGTCAAGTCAAGATTTTGTTGTGCAAGAGCGCTTGTCAATGAATATTCTCAATCATTATTCGTTTTCAGGGGTTGCCCTTCAGGGGCAGGTCATTTTTGGCGGTCTGACTCACAAAGTGTTGGAGTATCCATCTCCCGGAGGTACAGCTACTTTGGTTGTGCCCTCTAATAATGCAGGTTGCCTCTATGATACGGCTTTGGCCGAGGCAGAAAAGATCATTTCGGAAGTGGTTTATAGCGGGGTTTTTGAAATTGAGTTTATTTTTTATAAGGAGCGTCTTTGGTTTTTAGAGTTCAATCCTAGATTTTGGCTTCAGCATGAAATTTTTAATGCGCTGGGAGTCAATATAGCCGTGCTTTATACGAACCTTTGTTTGGGGCGTTCTTGTCAAGATGTTGAGTTTAAGTATAAAAAAGCTGTTTGGTTGCATGAAGGGTTCTTGTTTTCAATTTTTCTGACGAAGTTTGATTTTATTAAGGTTGTTCGCTGCCTTTTTAGCGGTGGGCGGGTTCTTGCTTACTGGCGGATGAGTGACCCTAAGCCATTTTTTAGGTTTGTGCGTGAACTTATATGCAAAAAACAATAAAGATCTCTCTGTTGTTGGGGGGGTTATTTGCTTTAGTCTTTTTCTTGGTTGATTTTTCTGAGCTTTTTTCGGTTTTTGCTAAGGTTTCTTTTCGGACATTGCTGGTAGTCTTGGCCTTTTATTTGGTTTTTTATATTGCCAATGCAAAAACTTTAATGCTGTTCATGTCTGCTATGGGGCATAGGCTGTCTTTGCTTGATAGTTTAGGTGTGAATCAACTGTCTTCATTGTTTAATTATGTTGCACCTTTTCGGGTGGGGCAATTTGCTGTTAAGGCTGTCTTGGTGCGGTTGCTGTCTGGAATGCCGGTTTCATCTTCGGCGGTTATATTTTTCTTGATTTCCCTCCTGTCGCTCATTGTTTCTGCTTTTTTGTTTTTAGTTACTGTGTTTTTATTGGATGGCTCTACGTTATATAAAGAATATATTGTGCCCATTATATTTTTTCTACTGGCCCTTTTCGGAGTGGGGATGATCTTGTGGTTAGCTGGCGGCCTTAAGTTTGTTAGAGGAAGATTGAGTAAGCTCGAAGTTTTGATTCCCATACTTTCTGTCAAGCTGATTCTTTCTTGTGTTGCTTTGTTGGCTATTCAAGTTGTGGTGGGTTCGATTATTACAATGGTTTTTTTAGCTGGCGTTGATGTGCCCATCAAATTGGTGGATGCCATTTTTCTTTCGTCTGTCGCCAGTGTGGTTTTTGTACTGTCCGTAACCCCTGGAAACTTAGGGGCTAAAGAGTTAACTTTTGTCGGGATCGGGCTGGGGTTGGGGATTCCTGAGGCCCCGATGTTAGCAATTTTGATTGTTGATAGATTGCTTCAGATTTTTATGGCGAGTATTTTTTCGGTTGGATTTTTTTATACACATCGGTCGTTGGTTGTTAAGGCGTTTAGCTCCAATTGATGTAAGCTAAGGCGCTTGAAAAGTTGTTTCTTTTTGTTTTTAGTGTGGTTTCTCTGCCGCATGGTCCCCTCTAAATGTTTTTTAATATTACTGTTTAGGTTGTCGCCTTGCTGCCTTGTTAACTTTTCTCGATTCGTTTTTTTAAATCCAGAGCAATTGTCAATGATGGTTTTTCTTGATGGAGAGGTAAGTGCGTTGTGATTGTGGGGTTGTGGTTTTTTTTCTCATTGAAGAAAGCATTTATGATGTCTGAATCGTATTTACTTAAAACGCTATTAGAGCCTAAACCCTCGTCCCTTTCTGTGTGTTGGCGCATTAGGAGGTTGGGTATGTTTAAGTATGAGCACTCCTCCTGATTGCTTCCTCCGTCTGTCATTATAAAATTTGCTTTGCTAATAAGGTCGGTAAATTTGAAGTAATTCATTCTAGGAAGAAGTTCAATTTTGGGGTTGGCCTCTAGTTCTTCCATCCATCCATAGCTGCTAAGCTTATGTCGAGTGGCGGAATGAAGAACAAATTTTACATTTATTTCCTGTGAGAATTGAAAAATCGTATCTAAGATAAAACGGAAACGAGCTCGATTTGAGATGTTTTCAAATCTGTGAATAGACGCGACACAGTAATTTTGAGTGCTGACTTTTTGGTGATCTTGAGCGTGGGCTAAAGAAAATCTAACAGAGTCAAGTAATGTGTTTTGCCCAGTGTCGACAATGTCAGCATTTTTTTTAGTTTTTTTTATATTGTTAATCGCCATTGTGCCACTGCAGTAGTAGATTGAAGCGATTTTACTAACGATCCGGCGGGTCAGCTCTTCTGGGAAGGGGTGAAGTAAGCTATGGGACCGCAGGCCAGCTTCTACATGTGCGACAGCTATTCCATGTCGTTTGGCGAGCAGTGCGCCAATTAAGGTTGACATGGTGTCGCCATGTACTAAACAAATTTTATATTTTCGTTTGGCAATCTCACAGTTAGATTTCAAGTTGTTTTTTAGTGTTTTTATCAGCCATCCGAGTAGTTTTTTTGATGTGTTGGCTTCTTCTATAGGCGCTAAGGTATACGCTGGTTCCGGTAACCCAAACCCCTCAATTAGATCTGACATGGTTTCTTGGTGCTGGCCGGTAAGTACAAAGTCAAACTTTAACCCCTGCTTTCTTATCTCCAGTATTACTGGTGCCATTTTGATGAGTTGTGCCTTGGTGCCAATAGGGATGAGTATCATAAGAAGCTCTGAGTGTTAGTGGTGTAGATGTTTAGTTGCGTTGCAAGTTACGCGTTTATGATATTTTGAGCCACGTTTTTGTATCTACCACGGGTGTCGACGATGAGCGAAGCATTTTTTTGTAGTAGCTCATAATCAAAGTCATCGTGGTCCGTAGCCAGTATAATGCAGTCGTAAGAGCTAATCGTTTCACTGGTTAGTGCGACACTTTTTAGGTCAAAATGGTAGTCGCGCTTGTTGGGGAATACCGGAACAAATGGGTCGGAGTAGTCGATAGTTGCACCTTTATCTCGTAATTGTGCCATTATTTCTACTGCCGGAGACTCGCGAGAGTCGTCAATATTCTTTTTGTAGGCTAAGCCTAACACCAAAATACGGCTGCCATTAATGGCTTTGCTATACAGGTTAAGCGCATCGGCTACTTTTTGTACTACCCATGAGGGCATTTGGTGATTTATCTCTCCAGCCAGCTCGATAAACCGAGTGTTTATGCCGTATTCTTTTGCTTTCCAAGTTAAATAAAATGGATCGATTGGGATACAGTGGCCACCTAAGCCGGGGCCAGGGGAGTAGGGTACAAAGCCAAAAGGTTTGGTGGCGGCGGCCTGTATTACTTCGTGAATATTAATCCCCATTTTATCTGCGACAATTTTCATTTCATTCACCAGGCCAATATTAACGGCGCGGTGAATGTTTTCTAACAGTTTTGTCATCTCGGCGACACGTGTGTTACTGACCGGTACTAAAGTATCGATGGCACGGGAGTAAAGTGCTTGGCCTAGCTTTAGGCAGCTTGGAGTGATGCCGCCAATGACTTTGGGTATGGTCGCTGTAGAATAGCTGAGGTTGCCAGGGTCCTCGCGCTCGGGGGAGTATACAAGCGCACAGTTGCTACCGGGGTTAAACCCCAGATGTTCAAGTCTCGGTTGTATCAGCTCTTCAGTGGTGCCTGGCCAAGTGGTGCTTTCTAAGCACATTATTTGTCCGCTGCGAAAATAAGGCAGAATGGCATCTATTGTGTCGGTTACAAAAGACAAGTCAGGTTGATGGTGTTGATCAAGTGGTGTGGGAACACAAATAATCTGTGCGTCTACCTTACTGCTTTGAGAGAAATCTGTGGTGGCGGTAAAACCATTACTTAACGCAGTTTGGATGTGCTTGCCGGTTATGCATTTAATGTAGCTCTTTCCGGAGTTGAGTTGTTCGACCTTGTGCTGGTCGATATCAAAGCCCGTGACTTTTATGCCAACATCGGCAAAGCGCAACGCAAGCGGAAGACCCACATAACCAAGTCCATAAATACCAACGTGAAAATCCCCGCTTTTTAGACGGTTTTGCAGCTCTTTGAACGGTTCGGGCTTAATGGCCAGCATAGGTAACTCTTTGAATTTTCGCTTGTTTATTAATGTTAGATCATGGCAGAACTGAGTTGACGGAGCAAGGTGAGTTATGCTTATCGACAGTTGTTTGAGGTGCTACTAGCTACTAAAAGCTTGGCAAGCTAACAAGTATTAGCTTTTGCACGTAGCATGTGCGGCTTTTAGTGTTTAGCTTTCTATCCGCATCGATAAGTCCACGGCTTGACTGTGCTTTGTCAGTGCGCCCACCGAGATTCGATTAATATACTTCAATAGCTCTTTTTGCTGATTGATTAGTGCAATATCCACCCCGCCCGATAGTTCTAACTGTGCGTGTAACTGTTTGCCATTTAAATATTCATTCACCTCGTTTAGGTCCATCTCATCCAGCATCACAACATCCGCGCCGCTTTGCAGCGCTTCGTCCAGTTCATCTAAGGTTTCGACCTCTACCTCTAAGAGTTTGTTTGAGGCGATAATGCGTGCGCTTGTTACCGCAGCGCTAATACTCCCAGCCGCCGCAATGTGATTCTCTTTAATCAAAAACGCATCGTAAAGACCGATGCGGTGGTTGTGGCAACCACCGCAGGCAACCGCGTATTTCTGTGCGCTGCGTAAGCCAGGAATGGTTTTGCGAGTGTCGAGGATTTTGATGGGCAAATCTTTAACTAGGTCGGCGTATTGGCGGGCGGTAGTGGCGACGCCAGATAGCAATTGGACAAAGTTCAGCGCTGTACGCTCTCCGGTGAGTAAGCTGCGGGCGCGGCCCTCTAGCTCAAATAGAGTGTTGTTAGCGCGGGCTTGCTGGCCATCTTCAATATGCCAAATAACCTTAACGTCGGGGTCTAGCTGGCGGAAGGTTTCATTTACCCAGTCTTTGCCGCAAAAGGTACAGTCTTCGCGGGTAATGACATGCGCTGTCGCGGTTTGCTCGGCAGGTATCAAAAGTGCGGTGATATCACCACTGCCTATGTCTTCTTCGAGGGCCGCGGCGACATTTTTAATGATGTCGCCGTGTAGCTGGGGGATGTTATCGGCATATTTGGCGAGCATGGTTGCGGCCTCGTTATGATAAGAGCGGTTATTGTATGCGAATTGCTGACGGTTGTGGGAGGCGGTTTTGTGCTTTGTGGTGAGTCTGTACCAAAGCATCTTCGCTCGATGAGCGACCTTGGCGCGAGTTGTTGTTTTTGACGCCGCCGCTTATAACTAAAAAGTCATGTTTTATTTTGACTGGTCGATAAGGTTATAGTTGGTGGGTGTTTTTAGCTCAGTCTGTGATGGACAGCGCATTACTGATGTTTGTCATTGGGTGTTTGCGCTTAGAGGCATATACTGACAAGTGTGAAATCCTCCTTTATGGGTTTATATCATGTCTGAATCATCTAAACCTGAAAATGTCGTGTCGCTAAGAGCTGGACGCGAGCCAAAAGCCTCCTCAGGGCGCGAGCCTCAGGCGGTGTTGGCGCGTATGCCTGCGGCAATGCACCAGTTGCGTGAAAAAGCACGCCAGACGTTGCAGGGCTTGTTGCGTAATTTATTTGATAAAGCCGATGATGCCCTGTTCGAGTTGGCAGACCAAGCCACTAATAATCACGAGCAAAACCTCTATTTTGATTCCATGCGTCAGGTTCGTCTGCGTCGCAAAGAAACCGAAGCGGCATTCTTTTACCTTGTAGATGTTAGTTTTGCGCGCCTGTTAGATTCTGCCTCCTTTCCTACTCCAGATGCGGTCGACAAAGACGTAACGCTCGATAATCTCTCACTGGTAGAAAATGACGAGCTAGAAGAGATGGTCGCCAGCGAGACCATGATCAACCGCGCCAATGAGCAGTTTGCCGAGCGGGTGCAGCATTTGACGCTGCGTATCGATCAATTGGTGCCCGTTAAGGTTTATCAAAAAAATAACCCTATCGGTGGCGATGTTATTTGCGCAGCGTTTATTGAGGCCAGCGGCGATATCGATATCGATGTTAAAGCACGGTTGGTGCTGCTTAAATTGTTTGATCGTTTAGTTATGTGCCAGCTTGGTGGTTTGTATGACCAACTCAACCAGCACTTAATAGAAGCTAATATTTTGCCTTCGTTGCGTGGCGGTGCCCGTGGCGCTAAGCCCGCAGCTGCGCGGCCAGAACCCTATTCGTCAGAGTCTAATTCCTCTCGTGCTGATACGATTCCTGTAGATGAAAATGCAGAGCAATTGCTTGGCACTTTGCGTGAGCTATTAAGTGCTCAGGGTGGCGCGGCCTCCCAAACCCCGGCGCCGCCGGTGGGGCCGAGTTTATCATCACAAGATTTGTTGAGTATTTTAACGTTGGCGCAACAGCGCTCGGCGCCTCAAGCTGAGCAAGCCCATACGGTAAGCGCTGAAGATATCAAAGCACAAGTGGGTCATTTGTTGGCTCGTGGCGGCGCTGGTGAGCGACAAATTAATGATGTCGATGAGGATGTCATTAACCTTGTCAGCATGATGTTTGAATTTATTCTCGACGACCGCAGTTTGGCGCCGCCCATGAAGGCGTTATTAGCGCGACTGCAGATCCCTATGATCAAAGTGGCCATTGCCGACAAGTCATTTTTTGGTAAAGGTGGGCATCCAGCTCGGCGCTTGTTAAATGAGATGGCGACAGCGGCCTTAGGTTGGCAGGATACGGGCGAAGAGAACCGTTCTAAAGATGTACTGTATCGTCAAATCGACCGTACAGTTAGTAAGGTTTTGAGTGATTTCAGCAAAGATATCGGCATTTTTGATGCTTTGCAGTTGGAATTTCGTGCGTTTCAGGACAAAGAGAAGCGTCGAGCCAAAATTCTTGAGCAGCGTACGATTGATGCCGAAGACGGTAAGGCAAAGTCGCAGCGTGCGCGTGCCGATGTAGATGCGGCACTAGAGGAAATTACGGCAGGAGTAGAGCTGCCAAGTGCCGCCGCCGAGTTGTTGGCCAGCGCTTGGTCTAATGTGTTGTTTATTACTTGCTTAAAGCAAGGCCCCGAGAGTGAAACCTTCGCAAAACAATTACAGACTGCTCGCGAGTTGGTTTGGAGTGCGACAACTACTATGCGTGGTGATAACCGCCAGAGGTTACTTAAATTGGTGCCTAGGTTGTTGGGGCAGCTACGTAGCGGCTTAGAAGACATTGCGTTTAATCCATATCAGATGGGGCAGTTATTTAAAGCACTAGAGAAGCTTCACTTAGAGATTTTGCGTAGTAAGCACAGACCTGTTAGTGCGGCCCCTGCTGCCCCTGATGTTGCTCGGCCCACATTAACGGCAGCTGCGCAAGTAAAGCCTGAGCCTGAAGTGGCTAAGCCTATAGTGGCCGAACCCGCCACAATAACTGCCCCAGTGGTAACCAAGCCTGCTATAGCGGAACCCAAGGTGGCGGTGGCTGCTGAGGCTAAAGTGGCGGCACCGCAAGTGCCTGAGCCGCAAGTAGCAGAGCTTGAATCGGCAGCCAAGGCAGCTGCAACTGAGCAGTCGGTGGCTAGTGCTAAGCCTATTGCCCCTCAGCCGGCAGTGCTAGACCAGGCTGCTCAGCCTGCGGCATTTACCGATGATATCGCGGAGATACCTGAGAATAACGTACCTGATTTAGGTATGGCGGAAGGTGATGATTTTGATGACGAGCATTTGGCGTTGGTATCTGGCCTGACTCAGGGTAGTTGGTTCGAGATTTCATCGTCTGCCGGTGAAACCTATCGTTGTCGATTGGCTGCCATAATTAAGCCTACGGGTAAGTACATCTTTGTTAACCGTACCGGTATGAAGGTCGCCGAGGAGGATAAGTCGAGCTTGGCTTGTGCCTTAAAAGAAGGGCGTATTCGGGTGCTGGACGACGGTATGTTGTTTGACCGAGCGCTTGAGTCTGTTATTGGTAGTTTACGTCAACCGCGGGGTACTAACCGTGGTTAGCTAGGTTTTAGCTAGCAGTGTTAAGTACAACGGGCAAGCCTTAGGGTTTGCCCGTTGTCGTTTGTGGGCTGTATCGTGCCCGCGATAAGCGTTTGCAACAAAGCGTTTGATTGTTTAGCTATTTTGCAGGGTGAGGGCAACACAAAACCAATGCTGCTGGGGGTGTTGCGGAGGCTTTCTGAGGCTCTGGTAAGCATTAGGTCTAACATTTAAGATGTCATTGATTATACTGGGCATTTAGAGTCGATAGAGTTTACTTGTGTTAGACACTCCGCAGAGTCTTAATATTGATGCATCCGGCTGGCTGACGTCAGCGCGGCATTGTTGTTCGCCTAACTTTGGCCCGCGGCCAGAGGGCGTCGATGTCAGTTTGTTGGTGGTGCATAATATCAGTTTACCTCCGGGCCAATTTGGCAATGGCTGGATCGAGAAGTTTTTCACGAATCGACTTGAGTCCGATGCACACCCTTATTTTGCCACGATAGCTTCGCTGCAGGTGTCGTCGCATGTACTGATTACCCGCACGGGTGAGTTGGTACAATTTGTCTCGTTTAAAGACCGTGCATGGCACGCCGGCCGTTCGTGTTTTGCCGGGGTAGATGAGTGTAATGACTACAGTGTTGGGATTGAGCTTGAGGGCACCGATACGCTTAGCTACACCGAGGAGCAGTATCAAACCTTAGCGGCTGTTACCGAAGCGCTGTTGGGTTACTTTCCGGCACTGACTCCCCAGCGTATTACTGGCCATTGCGATATCGCGCCAGGACGTAAAACAGACCCCGGTGAATCGTTTGATTGGGATAAATATTTTTCACAAGTAACGTTTAACTAAGGCAGGTTCGCCCGTGACATTTATTAGTTTGGTGATCGTGTTATTACTGGTGCAGTGGTGGGGCTCGGGTAAACCGCTGCATCGTGACCAGTGGTTTTTTAACGGATGGCGGCTATTACACCGCACCAGTAAACACTCGGGTAGTTCCCCTTGGTTATGCTTGGTTGCTGTTGCGGTGCCGGTTATTGCGGTATTGGCGGTTGTTATTATCGCTACCGTTTATTTCTCGGATAACTGGTTGATTCTGCTTAATATTCCGGTTTTATTGTACAGCCTAGGGCGTGGTGACTTCTCGGGAAGCGTGCACAATTATACCGATGCGGCCCATTCTGGCGATTCTGTCAAAGCGATTACAGTGCTGGATGTTATGAATCTTGACCCTGATCTGCGATGCGGTAGGAATAATACCGATTGGGTTGCACTTAACCGAGAGGCGCTTCGAGTGTTTACCTATCGCGGTTTTGAGCGAATGTTTGCGGTTATATTTTGGTTTTTGCTGGCCGGTGCTCCTGGGGCATTGGCGTATCGTCTTAGTGTGTTGTTGTGGGTGCACCTGCTTGAGGTTAATGATGCGCGCGCCGCTGTAATGACCCGCGCACTGACTTTAATAGAATGGCCTGCGGCGCGACTGCTGGGTTTAAGTTGGGCGTTGGTTGGGCATTTTGAGTTTTGTATGGTGCGCTGGCGGAACTTATGGATGTCACTGCGCACTTTAACACCGGTGTTTTTGGTGTCGGTGTTGCTTGGCGCTATGGGCGAAGAGGGGGACTGGTCTAAGCGTGGCGATACATGCAGGCCGCAGACTACAGCTCGTATCGAGCCGAGCTATTCGTTGTACTTAGTTGAGTCGATGCCAAGGATGTTTTCGCGAGCATTGTTACTGTGGGTATTTGCTGTAGCTCTCGTGACGTTATTAATTTAGGGCTTAAGCCCCTTGATAGGAGTAAGTATGCCATCGTTTGATGTGGTTTCTGAAGTAGAAAAACATGATCTGACCAATGCGGTCGATCAGGTTAAGCGCGTTATCCTTACGCGTTACGATTTTAAAGGCGTTGATGCCGATTTCTCGTTAAAAGATTTTGTGGTAACTATGACCGCAGAGGCCGATTTTCAATTGCAGCAGATGCTCGATATGTTGCAAAGTGCGCTGCTTAAAAACAAGATCGATATCGCCTGCTTAGAGGTTAAGCCGGTCCGTGCCAGCGGTAAAGTGGTGGTTCAAGATGTTGTGGTGCGAACTGGGGTCGAGTCGGAGTTGGCAAAAAAAATCGTGAAAATGATCAAAGAGAAAAAGCTTAAGGTGCAGGCGCAAATTCAGGGCGATCAGTTGCGAGTCACGGCCAAAAAACGCGATGATTTGCAAGAAGTTATCGCTTTTTTGCGCGCCTCAGATTTAGAGATGCCGCTGCAGTACAGCAATTTCCGCGATTAAGTTTATTGCGGCAACTGGGATTTCTGAGCGGTGGTGTTGAGCTATACGGCAGCTACTTCTGTGAGAAAATATACGGGATGGCTTTGAATTTTGAGCTTAATGCCCCGCGGCTAAATCCGTTGATTAAAGTGTTTTGTCGCTGTGAGTTACGGGACACTGTCAATGTGCCGCAGCGACTCTACCCAGTAAACCGTAGCGCCGGCTACGGCGATAGGCATGGCAAAGACATTGATAATTGGGATCATGCTGGCGAGCATAACCATGCCGCCAAATGAATAGCTGGTTAGAGGGGCCCGTCCCAGTAATTGCCGCAGCCGAACAAAAGGGGTTTGATGGTTGTCGGCGGGGTAGTCGATGTATTGCACTGCCATACACCAAGCCGACCACAAGGCACCAATCAGTAATACCGCTAGGTTCAATCCGGGTATAAACCAGCTTACTAATACCAGCCCCAAAATCAGTAGTCCACGAGTAATAAAATACCAAATCTTAATTAATTCGCGGCCTAGCGTGCGCGGGATAAGTTCGGCCCAGCTTTCATCTTTGGGTGTTATGCCGGTTAGCTTTTGCTCAATTTTTTCGGCTAAAATTCCGTAAAATGGCGCGGCAATTAGGTTGGTGATGAGATTAAAGCTGTAGCCGTAAACAAACAGTACAACGCAGGCAAAAATGGCCCACAAGAGCCATGCTAAAAACTCTAACCAGCCGGGGAGCCATCCCATTAGCAGCGTTAAAAAATCGCTAAATAGATGCATGAGCGCAATGGTGGTAAATATAAATACCAGGATATTGGCCAGCAGCGGCACAATAATAAAACGCTTAAGCCCCGGCGCGACAAGTAGTTGTGCTCCTTGGCTTAAGTGTCGTAGGGCATCTGCTGGGTTGCCTTTCATCTTGTTGCAAGCAAGCCCTAGTGGGCGCCTGCTTGCTCCAAAGAGGTGACATAGTCGTCGGCAATACGATGACTTTTAATCGTTTGCAAAAACGTTTGGTCGTTGGGCCCCTTGGCATTTAGGTCGTAGCCGGCCTGTTTGAAGAACGTCAGGAACGTTGCAAAATTTTCTTCGCGCATGCCTCGGTAAGCTTTTTCCAGTAAGTGGAAATCGCGGCTGACCCCCTCGGGGGCGGGGTATTGTAAAAAGCCTTCAATGCGCTCGTTATCAAAAATTTCACCTAAAACTTTCTGTTTGTCTTTTTTTAGTGTCATTGTTCGTTCAACTTTTTCAGTAGAATTTCATTTACGGCTTGAGGGTTGGCCTGGCCTTTACTGGCCTTCATGATCTGGCCGACAAAAAATCCAAGCATTTTGGGGCGTTTTGAGTCGTCGGCGCTTACGTAGTTTTGCACCTGTGCTGGATTGTTGGCGATAACGTCGTTCACCAGTTTTTCTAGTGCGCCAGTGTCGCTGACCTGCTTAAGGCCTCGCGCCTCAATAATGCTGTCGGCATCACCTTCGCCATTGCACATGCCCTCAAACACTTGTTTGGCAATTTTCCCGGAGATTGTGCCATCTTTAATGCGGACAATCAGGCCGGCTAGTTGCTCAGCCGTAAAGGGGCATTCGCCGAGCTTGGTGTCTGACTTATTTAAATAGCCGGCTAAATCCACCATTACCCAGTTGGCCGCGAGCTTAGGTTCGTTTGAGACTTTTGCCGCGGTCTCAAAAAAATCGGCGGTAACACGGTCGGTCGTGAGTACGGCTGCATCATAGCTAGATAAATCGTACTCGCTCACAAAACGATTCAGTTTGGCGTCTGGCAGTTCTGGTAGGGTGCGTCGGATAGTTTCGATATAGTCGTCATCTAAGATGACCGGCAACAGATCGGGGCAGGGGAAGTAGCGGTAATCGTTGGCTACCTCTTTGCTGCGCATGGAGCGAGTTTCATTTTTGTCGGCGTCGTACAAGCGGGTTTCTTGAGCGATTTTGCCGCCGTCTTCGATAATTTCGATTTGACGTTCGGCCTCCACTTTGATGGCTTTCTCGACAAACTTAAATGAGTTGATGTTTTTAATTTCGCAGCGATTGCCAAGCTTTTCTTCGCCTTTTAAACGTACCGAGACGTTGGCGTCGCAGCGCATCGAGCCCTGCGACATCTCGCCGTCTGAAATGCCCAGATAGGTGATGATCGAGTGGATTTTTTTAAGGTAAGCAACGGCCTCTTCGGCAGAGCGCATATCGGGCTCAGAGACGATTTCTATCAGCGGTGTACCTGCGCGGTTTAAATCGATACCGCTCATGCCTTGGTAATCTTCGTGCAGCGATTTTCCAGCGTCTTCCTCTAAGTGAGCGTGATGCAAACGCACGGCCCGCTGGCTGCCGTCTGCCAACTCGATATTGGTTACGCCGGGGCCGACAATAGGCTCTTCCAGTTGAGTAGTTTGGTAGCCTTTGGGTAGATCGGGGTAGAAATAGTTTTTGCGCTCAAATACCGAGCGCTTGCCGATTTCGGAGTTCATGGCAAGGCCAAACATAACGGCAAAGCGAAAGGCTTCTTCGTTGGCGACTGGCAAGGTGCCCGGCATGGCTAGATCTATCGCGCAGGCCTGTGTGTTGGCCGCGGCGCCAAATGCGGTGCTAGCGCCGGAAAATATTTTTGATTTAGTGGCGAGCTGGACGTGAATTTCCAGCCCGATAACAGTTTCCCATTCCATCGTGTTGTCCTCTTAGGCGGTGGCTGGTGCCAGCTGCTGGTGAAAGTCGGTCGCGAGTTGAAACTGATGTGCGACGTTGAGGAGCTTGCCTTCGGCAAAATAGTTGCCGATTAATTGCAGGCCGACGGGTTTGTTGTCAACTAAACCACAGGGGATAGACAGCCCCGGCAGTCCGGCCAAATTGGTGGCGATGGTGTAAATATCTTCTAAGTACATAGCCACTGGATCTTGAGTCTTGGAACCAAACTCAAATGCCGGTGAGGGCGAGGTGGGGCCAAGAATAACGTCGACGTCTTTAAATGCATCGACAAAATCTTGTTTGATGAGGCGGCGTACTTGCTGCGCTTTGTTGTAGTAAGCATCGTAATACCCAGCCGACAAAGCGTAAGTGCCGACTAAAATGCGGCGCTTTACTTCATCGCCAAAACCTTCACTGCGTGAGCGCTTATAAAGATCGGTCAGATCTTTTGGCGCGTCGCAGCGATGGCCGTAGCGCACACCGTCAAAGCGTGACAAGTTGGCCGAGCACTCTGCCGGCGCGATAACGTAGTAAGCCGGTACCGCCAAGTGTGTGTGCGGCAAGCTGATCGAGCGGGTTTTAGCGCCCAGTGACTCGTAAGTTTTGATTGCGGCCTGAACGGCTTTGGCCGTGTCTGGGTGGAGGCCCTCGCTGAAGTATTCCTCAGGGATACCAATGGTGAGTCCAGTCAGCGAATCATTGAGTGTTGCAGTGTAGTCTTCCAGTGGTTGGTCTACACAGGTAGAGTCTTTGTCGTCAAAACTGGCCATCACGTTGAGCATCAGCGCGGCGTCTTCGGCGCTGCGAGTCAGGGTGCCGGCTTGGTCAAGACTCGAGGCAAAAGCAATCATCCCCCAGCGCGATACTCGGCCGTAGGTCGGCTTGATACCTGTTAGGCCGCACAAAGCTGCAGGTTGGCGGATTGAGCCGCCTGTGTCGCTGGCAGTAGCGCCGGGAGCTAACAATGCCGCTACGGCAGCCGCAGAGCCGCCAGAGGAGCCGCCCGGTACACAGTTGGTGTTCCAGGGGTTTTTAACCGGGCCGTAATAGCTGGTTTCGTTGGAAGAGCCCATGGCAAACTCATCCATGTTGGTTTTGCCCAACATGACCGCCCCAGCTTTTAAGTAATTTTCGACAATGGTGGCGTTATACGGCGCAATAAAAGTGTCGAGCATCTTAGAGCCGCAGCTTGTGCGTACATCTTGGGTGCAAAAGATATCTTTATGGGCGATCGGGATGCCGCACAGGGGTGAGGTGTCGCCCGCCGCCAAACGTTCGTCGGCGGCACGCGCCTGCGCGAGAGCGATATCGGGTGTGACCGTAATAAAGCTGTTGTAGTGCGAATCGAGCGCCGCAATTCGGTCAAGAAAGTGCTGGGTTAGCTCGACACTGGTGATTTCTTTACTGCGCAGCGCGTCGGCGAGCTGAGCAATGGTTTTGGTGTGCATGGACTCTATCCTTTGGAAAGGCTGGCCTGTGGCGCGATATGTAGCGCACGTGAATTATGGCGGTATGACAATGCTATTGATTACTCGATGACACGCGGCACTAGATACAGGCCGTCTTCAGTGGCAGGAGCCATAGCTTGTAATTGTTCCCGCTGGTCGCACTCGGTAACTTCGTCGCGACGTAAGCGTTGTACGGCGTCTAACGGGTGAGCCATGGGGCGCACGCCGGTAGTGTCGACCGCTTGGAGTTGGTCGACTAATCCGAGCACCTCCGAGATACTTTGCGCCACATTGGCGGCTGCCTCGTCCGAGATGTCGATGCGCGACAGTTCGGCCAGCTTTTCAATATCGTTTTTGTTTACAGCCATGGGTTGCTCCGTGTGAGGCGTTGACACATACAAGAGGTCAACGCGGCGTACAAATCGTCGAATTAGGCAATTTTACGGGTAAAAGGTCAATTGCGGCCATCATTAGTGAAAAAAATACCGGCTTTGCCCCAAAAGTCGGTAAAGTTATCACATTTGTGCCTTGCCCTAAATCCCTGCCGTTGATAGAGTGCCAACATCCCCCAAGGGGCCTGTGGTTAGTGGCTCTCGCTGACGCAGCCAAGACGGCTGTAGCAAAGTCGGCACAAGGGCTATTAAGCACAGCATTTTTGGGACTCGTTGAATGTTTTCGGCGGGCGCAGTAGCGCCTACGCCGTTGTTTGTATTAGTCCATTACCGTTAATTAGAGCTCGGCTCGCCTGCGTTGGGGCGAATTGCCACTACCAGTATCTTAAGGCCATCAACACTCATGTTTAAATATCTTCGCGGCGCTTTTTCTAATGATCTTTCTATCGACTTAGGCACAGCTAACACCCTGATTTACGTGCGGGGGCGAGGCGTTGTCCTCGACGAGCCTTCTGTGGTTGCCATTCGTCACCACAACGGTCAAAAAATCGTTGAGGCCGTTGGTATGGAAGCGAAGCGAATGTTGGGCCGGACGCCAGGTAATATTACCGCGATTCGTCCATTAAAAGACGGTGTGATTGCCGATTTCCAAGTGACCGAGAAAATGTTGCAGCATTTTATCCGTAAAGTGCATGAAAACAGCTGGTTTGCACCTAGCCCACGAGTATTAATTAGTGTTCCCTGCTTATCGACCGAGGTCGAAAAACGCGCAATTCGTGAATCGGCGCTGGGTGCGGGTGCGTTAGAGGTTCGTTTGATTGAAGAGCCAATGGCTGCGGCTATTGGCGCGGGCTTAAAAGTAGCCGAGGCCAATGGTTCGATGGTGGTCGATATCGGTGGCGGTACTACCGAGATCGCGGTTATCTCACTTAACGGTGTTGTGTATTCCGACTCGGTCCGTATTGGCGGCGACCGTTTTGATGAGGCTATTGTTAATTATGTGCGTCGTCACTATGGCAGCATTATTGGCGATGCTACTGCCGAGCGTATTAAACAAGAGATCGGTTGTGCTTATGCCAGCAGTGAGGTGCGCGAAATCGATGTCCGTGGGCGCAATTTGGCCGAGGGGGTTCCCCGCAGCTTTACTCTAAACAGCGATGAAATTCTAGAAGCATTACAAGAACCGTTGGCTGGTATCGTTCAGTCCGTGAAAAGTGCACTCGAACAATCACCGCCAGAGCTGGCCTCTGACATAGCCGAGAGCGGTGTGGTGCTAACCGGTGGTGGCGCGTTACTACGCGATATCGATCGTCTACTTACTCATGAGACAGGCTTGCCGTTTGTTGTGGCCGAAGACCCATTGACCTGTGTGGCTCGTGGTGGCGGCATGGCAATGGAGATGAATGACAAGCGCAATATAGACTTACTGTCTTCGTAGCTTGCCAGAGTATTGATTGCGCGGCACCTAACGCCTGCACTTTGGTCTATTAAGAGTGTTCGCGCCTAAAAACGACATAGAGCGTTGCGTCCGGAGATCTCGCCATTAAAACACTGTTTACAAAAGGCCCCGCTGTAAGTTCTCGCTTTGTCTTTTTTGGCGCGATATCTTTGGCTTTGGTGTTGGTAAGTGTATATACCGATTGGCTCGACCCCGTGCGGCGCGAGTTAAGCACCTTGGCCAAGCCCTTCTATCAGATTACCGATGTTCCCCGTCGTATTAGCCGCTGGAGCGACGAGACCTTTGTGTCGCGGACCGAGCTGCTGCAAGAAAAACAACGGCTTGCTTCCGAGCTGCTTATCCACAAGCGGAAATTGCAGCAAATGGCCGCACTTGCCGCCGAAAATGGGCGTTTACGCCAGTTGCTCAACGCGACAGAAATTCTAGAGGATGATGTCCTCGTGGCTGAGCTGATTGGTGTTTCGCCTAATCCGCTCAGTCACACCTTGGTGCTGAATCGCGGCAGTGATGACGGTGTTTATGTCGGCCAACCCGTACTAGATGCAAAAGGCTTGATGGGGCAGGTGATCGAGACCGGACCCGATAGCGCGCGGGTGCTGCTGCTAACCGATCCATCCCACGCACTGCCGGTGCAAGTTAATCGCAACGGTATTCGCAGTATTGCCGAGGGGGCGGGCTCGTTAGCAAGTTTAACGCTGCGACATGTATCCAATACTACCGATATTCGGATCGGCGATTTGCTGGTAAGTTCGGGCCTTGGGCAACGGTTTCCCGCCGGTTACCCTGTTGCGGTGGTAGAGAAGATTGAGCGCGACCCAGGCCAACCTTTTGCAAAAATCACGGCGCGTCCTATGGCTCAGATGGATCGTACCCGTAACGTATTGTTGGTGTTTGATACACCTCAGGTCGATTAGCTTATTATGTGGCTCGATCGCCTGCCCGCACTTGTTTTGATCGTGTTGACACTATTCGTCGCGATACTGCTGGACGTTTATCCGTTGGCGTTGGAGCATAGGATTTTTCGCCCGCAGTTTGTTTTGTTAGTGGTCATTTACTGGGTTTATGTCCTCCCCCAAAGCTGCAGTATGGCGGCATTAATCATACTGGGCGTATTGTTGGATGTTACCGTTGGCTCACCATTGGGGCAGCACCCGCTGGTTTTGGTGGTGACGAGCTATCTATGTTTGCGCAGTTATCGCAGAGTGCGTCATTTTACCCACTGGCAAGAGTCATTGTGGATTTTATTGCTAGTGGCTTGCGCCCAATTAATCGCTTATTGGGTACAGTCTTTGAGTGGGCGCCAGATGGAGGGCTTTGGGTTTTTATTACCATCAGTTGCCAGCGCGTGCTGTTGGCCGGTTATCGCCATATTGTTCGATAGGCTGCGCCGTCTATATCGTATCTCGCGACAAGTTTAGTCCTTGCTGGAGCGTCTTATGCCCGTCGTGTCTGCCCAACTGTTTCTAGCGTCAGGATCGCCAAGACGCGCCGAGTTGTTGCGCCAAATTGGTGTAGATTTTTTGCCTGTCAGCATCGATGTGCCGGAGATGCCGGAAGCGGGTGAAGCTCCCGAACACTACGTCCGCCGTTTGGCACGCACCAAGGCAGAGGCTGGTTGGCGAGCTTTGCCACGCGGCCTGCATCAAGAGCAACAGGTTGTGCTTGGCGCCGATACCCTAGGTGTTTTGGATGGCCAGCTGCTAGAGAAACCACGAGATAAAAAGCATGCGGCCGAATTGTTGCGCGCGATGTCTAACCGTGCGCATACGGTGATAACGGCGGTGGCGCTTACTGATGGCACTCAGCTCGATGTAGCTCTGGCCTGTACCGAGGTGTGGTTTCGTGAACTCACCGATACAGAAATAAATGCCTATTGGTCTACCGGAGAGCCCATTGATAAAGCTGGAGGGTATGGTATCCAAGGGTTGGGCGCGGTGTTTGTGCGGGAAATTCACGGTAGTTATTCTAATGTGGTTGGTTTGCCATTGGAGACGACAGCACCCCTGTTGAGCAAGTACAATGTTCCTTTTTGGCTAGGCCGAGAGTGAGCGCACCGTGAGCGAAGAAATTCTGATCAACGTATCCCCAGTGGAAACCCGCGTGGCACTGGTGGATAACGGCGTGCTTCAAGAACTGCATATTGAGCGCAGTCATGGTCGTGGTTTTGTGGGTAATATTTATAAGGGCAAGGTGGTGCGTGTGCTGCCTGGCATGCAAGCGGCTTTTGTCGATATTGGGCTTGAGCGCACGGGTTTTATTCACGCCCAAGAGTTGACGCCAGAGCCGCTTGAAGGCGAAGCGCGGCCTACCGAACTACCCGACATTCGCACATTGGTCCGAGAGGGGCAGGCGCTTGTTGTGCAGGTCAGTAAAGATCCAATCAGTACCAAAGGTGCGCGTCTTACCTCTCATATTACCTTGTCATCGCGTTATTTAGTTTATATGCCCAATAGTGCACATATTGGTGTATCGATTCGCATTGATGATGATGTCGAGCGCAAACGTTTACGCGATGCGGTTGCTGCCAGTGTTTTAGAGCAAGATATTAGTGGTGGCTTTATTGTGCGGACTGTTGCCGAAGGTATCCCGGCGGATGCAGTCGTAGGTGATATTCCGTTCTTGCAAAAGCTTTGGCAGGGGCTGACAGATCGTTTGTCGGCAGCTGTCGCCCCAGCTGTTATTCACCAAGATATGCCACTAACGCTGCGCTCACTCCGAGATTTAGCCCGTCAACCAATCGAAAAAATACGGGTCGACTCTCGCCAGAGTTGGACTCAAATGCGTGAGTTTGCCCATGAGTACTGCCCCCAGCTGATCAATATTATCGAGTGTTATCAGGGCGAGCGGCCACTGTTGGACTTATATGGCGTAGAGGACGAAATCGCGCGAGCATTAGACCCACGAGTCGGGCTTAAATCTAACGGTTACTTGATCATCGAGCAGACCGAAGCTATGACCACGGTGGATGTTAACACCGGTGCTTTTGTAGGGCGACGTAACCTCGAAGAAACTATTTTTAAAACCAACATGGAAGCCGCAAGTGCTATTGCTCGACAATTGCGGGTGCGAAATATCGGCGGTATTATCGTGTTGGATTTTATTGATATGCAAGATCCAGAGCATCAGCGGCAAGTATTGCGCACACTTGAGAAAGCCCTCGAGCGCGACCACTCTAAAACCAATATCACTGGTGTGTCCGAGTTGGGTTTGGTCGAAATGACTCGTAAGCGTACGCGCGAGTCGCTGGGCCAAATGCTCTGCGAGAGCTGCTCAGTGTGTCGCGGTCGAGGTCAGGTCAAGTCGGCTGAAACAGTTTGTTATGAAGTGTTTCGCGAAATTTTGCGTGAAGCGCGCGCCTATGACAACGAGAAGTTCTTGGTGCTAGCCTCATCAGTAGTGGTCGATCGTTTACTTGATGAAGACGCCGCTTATGTCGCCGATCTTGAAGCTTTTATCGGCCGTACAATCGAATTTCAAGTAGAGCCTTTATTTACTCAGGAGCAGTATGACATTGTACTGGTCTAACGCGCACGGCGGCTGGCGGGTAGCCAACTGTCATGCAGAGCGTTGAGGAATAACGAATGTTGCGGGCGCTGAGCTACGTACTGCGAAAGTTTTTTTTAATACTGGCTGTGACGGTTATTACACTGGCGGTCTTGGTACAGATTGGCCGCAGTTTTTCATATTTATTGTCCGATTATCGCCCTCAGCTTGAGAGACTCTTGTCGCAGCAATCGGGAGTTGAGGTTAGGTTAAAGCAAATCAGTGCCGACTGGAGTGGCTTGCAGCCAGTGCTCGATGTGCAAGGGATCGAGGTTGATGCGCTTACCGGTGAGCGATTGCTTGCGATGGATAGCGCTCGTTTGCGCTTGGACATCATTGACTCTGTGCTGGCCTGGCGCCCCGTGTGGGGCAATGTCGAGTTGTCTGGGGGCGTTATGTCGTTGCGCCAAGACCAGCAAGGCCGCTGGAAACTGCAGGGGGTGAGCAATGATGGCAGCCCGACTAATGGCAACTTGCACGATACTATTCTTGATGTTTTATTGGCCTCGCGACGCATTGCCTTTAATAAAGCCCATCTAGATTTTCATTTCTATAATGGCGAGCAGTTGCGTCTTAACTCGCCATCGTTACTTCTGGAAAATAGCGGCAACTTTCATCGTTTAGTGTTACGTTTGGATGTTGCTGAGCATAACAACACGTTGTACTTTTTACTTGAAGGGCGCGGTGATCCGCGAGACAAACGATTTACTGCTGATGCTTATTTACAATTAAAAAACGTACCCGCTAATAAGTTGATCGATGGGTTGCTGCAGCATGCCGGAATAACACGGCAAACAGAAACACAACCCCAACCCCAGGAAGCTACACCGGCTCAAGCTGTTCAGCTCACCGCAGATGCTGAGACTAAAACAATAAAATCTAGCGGCGAGGTCAGTGCCAATCTTTGGTTTGGTCGCAAAGCCGATAATCCTAGTGTCAGTGTTGTGGGGGATATTAGCGTAACGGATGTTAGCATTCCTTTGGCAGAGACCGATTTGTCGTTTGAGGGACTAACCGCCGATGTTAGTGGCCAACTGGCTGGACTCGACCGCTGGCATTTGGCGCTGCAGCAGTCACATTGGGTGTCGGATAAAGATACTCAGCTTGCATTGGATATAGTGGCGAGTCGCGCCCGCGCCGACGCACCGTTAAGCGTGTTGGTATCGCGGTTAGATTTAGCTGAGCTGACAGACTTTTTACAGAATAATGAATTGTTGGCAACACACCCTGCGTTAAGAAAACTGGTTGATAGTCTGGATGCCAAAGGCGAGGTTCAATCGCTAGAGCTGTCAGCGGCACCAAGTGATTGGTCTGCCTGGCGCTTAGCGACTAATGTGGATAATGTCAGTGTGGGCAGCTGGAATGGCGTGCCAGCATTTACCCATGTATCAGCTTATGTTGAAGCCAATGCGCAGGGTGGAAGTGTCCAGCTTGATTCGCGTAATGAATTTAGTATGGCGTTTCCTGGGGTGTATCGGCAGCCATTACATTTCGATCAGGCACGCGGCCAGGTGGCTTGGCATTTGCGCCCCGATGCGCATCGTATTTATGTGAACAGCGGGCCATTAGTCGTATCCGATGGTGATGAGCGGGCAGAGGGCTATTTTCATCTGGAGATACCTTGGCAGTCTGATGCTGGATTGATAGATCTGACGGTTTACACCAGTGCCGAGAATATGTCCGCTAATCAATATCGCAAATATTTGCCAACGATTGTGCCTGATGAATTAAGACGTTACTTGGCGCACGGTATTGGTGAGGATAACCCGGGCGAGGCAACTCGCGCGGCGTTTATTTATCGTGGGGCAATCAATAGTTCTGAGCTCGCAGATCATAGTGTAGCGCTCGCGTTAGATGTTACTGATGGATATTTTAACTACCACCCAGAATGGCCCGCGGTGCGTAACTTAGAGGGCCATCTGCTGTTAGATGACACCGATTTGTACACCCGTTTTACCCGGGGGCAGATCTACAACAGCGATGTGATCAATGCCAGCGTAACGCTAAAAGATAATCCCGTGGATGAAGGTAAAGTATTGGCTGTTACCGGTCAGTTAGACGGTATCGCGAGTGATGGCTTGCGTATCCTACGTCAAAGCGTACTGCGCCATTACGTTGGCGACAGTATGGATAGTTGGTATCTGCATGGTGATTTAGATGCGGTGGTGGATTTGACTATTCCGTTAACCTCGGGTGCCGCTGGCAGTTATCATAACTTGAATATTGATGTTGATGCTTCAATGTTTGCCCTGGATAACTACGATTTAGAGTTGGCCGACTTCAGCGGTAAAATTTTTTATAACAGCGATACCGGATTGCGTTCGGAGCAATTGCAGGGACAATTGTTTGGTCATAATGCTGCGATTAATTTAACTACGCAATTTACCGAGCAGCGACAAAGCGGAACACTAATTGATGTTGATACCCGCGCGAGTGTTAAGCAGTTGGCTCGCTGGAGTAATCAGCCTGGGTTGCTTTTTGCTGAAGGTGAGGTTGCCTTAAATGTTCATGTTGAGCTGGATCATGGCGAGGATTCAAATGCGCTAAGCAGTCAGCCCGATGAGTTTTTGATTGATGATAAAAGCCTGCATGAACCGCAGGATGATTTAATCGCCGCCGTTGCGATCACCGCCGATCTTGAAAACGTTAAGGTTAATTTACCTGCACCATTGGGTAAAAAATCCTCTGTGCCCGGTCAGCTGGTAATGAATTATATTTTAGGCAAACAGACAGCTCTGGCAGATGTGCATTACTTAGATCAGCTGCGGGCTATGGTATACCTAGAGCCCGAGAGTCAGCGTTTGCTCGGTGGCGCGATCGCTTTAGGGGAAGAGCCTACGCTGTTGACGAGCCCAGCATTACACTTCACTGGCAAGCTAGATACTATTGATGTAGCAAGTTGGCAACAGGTATGGCAACGCTACGCTGATTACTCTAGTCAATCACAAAATGAGTCTGTTGCCCCATCGGACGTAGGTGCTTTGGCCTCGCTGGCAGTGCCGCTTTCAGCCGATCTGCAGATCGCCGAGCAGTCGTTGGGCGGTATGAATATTCAAGACTTGCGGTTGCAATTGCGTCAGTTGCCGGATGCGTGGGATTTTATAGTGACCAGTGATACGCTAACCGGCGAACTCAATTGGCCGCTGAATAAAAACACACCCGCGCGTCTTAATCTGTCACACCTGCGGCTTCCTAAGCCGCCCGCAGAAGATGCCGGGACGATAAATAATGCTGAGCTTAGTGTGGCTTTAAAGCCGCGCTTAACGTCAGAGTTGCTCGATCAGTTGCGGCCGGTACAAGTCACTATTGAACAGTTTAAATGGGGCGATGAAAGTTACGGCCGCTGGCAATTCAATCTCCAACCCGCTCCCGATGCGCTATTGCTGACGGATGTACAGGGCGAGGTGCGGGGCTTAACGATAACTGGGCGTGACACTGATGGCGCCATCTTAGATTGGCAGCTTGCCCCAGAGCGTACACAATTAATTGCGCGGGTGAGCGCCACGGATATGGCTGAGGTAATGCAGCAATGGAACGCACCGCAAAGTATTGAAAGTGAGTCGGCCGATTATAAGCTGAACTTAAACTGGCCCGGCGGCCCGGCGGCCTTTGAGCTTGTCGCCATTGAGGGTGATGTTGAGGTTAATATCGGCTCGGGCCGTTTTATTCGCGACTCCGCGATTGAGGGTGAAGGATTATTGCGGCTGATGGGGTTATTCAATTTTGATTCGTTAGCGCGCAGGTTACGGCTCGACTTTTCTGATCTGTACAAAAGCGGCTTAACCTTTGATGAGATAACCGGGGCGGTACATTTCTCTCGAGGCCAGATGGCTGTTGCGGAACCGGTGTTGCTGCGCAGCCCGTCGAGCCGCATGCAATTAACCGGGGCGGTTAACTTGGTGGATCAAACACTCGATACGCGGCTGGTGGCTACGCTGCCGATGGGGGGCAATTTAACGGTTATTGCCGCGTTGGCGGCTGGTCTGCCGGCTGCGGCTGGGGTTTTTGTTATCAGTAAGTTGTTTGAAGAACAAATGAATAAGATGACGAGTATCTCGTATAGCATCACCGGAGATTGGGATGATCCGGTGACGGCGTTCGACCGCGCAGCTGAAGTCGAATAGTGTCGCGAATCCAGAGGCGTTAGGACGGCCTCGCCTTAAGGCCGAAGCCTTTTATGGCTAATCGTTTTGCGCCAGTGTGTCGCGAATATAACGAAACAGCTTACGGGAGTTGGTAGTTGCTTTTTCATGTGGCTGCTTTTTGTTTGCTTGGCGAATAAGCTGACGCAAATGTTGAATATCGGTGTCGGGGTATTCGGTAATAAAGCGACTCAAAGCGTCATTGTCATCACTTAATAATTCATCGCGCCAGCGCTCAATCACGTGTTGCCGCTGGACGCTAAGAGTACCCTGGGATTTGATCGCGGTAAGCTGCGCGGCAATATCGTCACCATCCACCAACTGCATTAATCGGCCGATACGCTGCAACTGACGGCGTTTGGCTTCACGCTGCCGAATCCGCTCAATCTCAATGATCGCTTCACGTAACTCGTCGGGCAGTTCAATGCCTGCAAGTTGTGAGGCTTTGAGCTCGGTTAACTCTCGTCCGAGATCTTGCAGTACGTGCATATCCCGCTTGCGTTGAGATTTACTCGGACCTTCGTCAAACTCTTCGGCTTCTGATTCAAAATCTGTGGTCATGGTGTTGCGCTTGGCTCGTGTTGGGTGGGTAGGCGATTATAGCAGCTCGTGCTAACTGGCGCAGGAGGCCGTTGGTTATTCGTCTTGCTCGTCAAAGCCGGATTCAATTAATGCGCAAATTGCCGCTAAGGCTTGCTCTTCTTGGGGGCCATCGGCGCGTACCCATAAATCTGTGCCAATGCCGGCCGCCAGCATCATCAGTGCCATCATGCTGGCACAATCGGCTGTTTTATCGGCCACTTGCAGTTGGATTTGGCACGGATACTCTTTGCCCAGAGCCACTAGTTTGGCAGCAGAGCGGGCGTGTAATCCTTTACGGTTGACGATAGTGACAAGCTTTTCGGGCATTTAATGACGCTCTTTGGTTGCGTGACCAAGCTCGCGATGCCGAACCTGAACATTGTCTAATTGTGTGGCAAAGTGAGCTTGCAGCTTTTCGCATAAGTAAACCGAGCGGTGTTGGCCGCCGGTGCAGCCTATGGCAATCGTAGTGTAGCTGCGATTGTTCGCTTGGTAATGCGGCCACCAGCGAGTTAAAAACCCTTGTATGTCTAACAACATATCTTGCACCAGTGGTTGCTCATCAAGAAATTTTGCAACATCTGGATTAAGCCCAGTTTGGCTGCGCAAATTTGGATCCCAGTGAGGGTTAGGCAGACAGCGAGCATCAAAGACTAGGTCGGCATTGTTTGGCGGGCCATGCTTAAAGCCAAATGATTCGAACAATACCGCCATGCCCTCGACGTTAGGTTCGGCGACTCGTTCTCTGACTAAGTCGCGCAGTTGGTGCATGTTTAACGTACTGGTATCGACTACCCAGTCGGCGCTGTCACGCATAGGGAGCAACAGCTGCTGTTCGGTTTCAATCGCCTCAATTAAATTGGTGTGCTTATCGCTCAATGGGTGTTTGCGCCGAGTTTCACTAAACCGCTGAACAATTTTGTTCGCATCGGCATCCAAAAAAACCACCGTAAACGGCAGGCCTGCATTGCGTAGCGGCTCAATGGCCGAGGGAAACATGGCCAAGTCTTGCCAGGCATCACGAATATCAATGCCAATTGCAAAGTTTTGGTTTTCGGCGTCTTTGTGCAGTTGTATTTGATCGACCAGCGTGGGTAGCAGGCTAATGGGTAGATTGTCGATACAATTATAGCCCGAGTCTTCCAGCGCATTAAGCGCAGTACTTTTACCCGAGCCCGACAATCCGCTGACAATGACAAGGTGCATACGAGCCCGCCTACTTAATTGTCGTGAGCGATGGCGGCAGCGTATAAGGCTTGGCTGGTGTCGGCATCGCGCAGTGTTTGTCGGTAGGTGCTTTCGTTAAGTGCGCTGGCCAGCGCTGCCAAGGTATGTAGATGTTCATCGTTGGCTTGGTCAGGCACTAGGATGGCAAATATTACGTCTACGGGCTCGCCGTCTATCGCGTCGAAATCGATAGGCTCCTTTAGTGTGATCAGCGTCGCTATCGTTGTTTCACAGCCGGGGAGGCGGCTGTGCGGGATGGCGATGCCGTGGCCGATGCCAGTTGAGCCGAGCTTTTCACGCGCCACTAAGCGACGAAAAATCTCGTCGGCGCTTAAGCCTGGAGAACTATCGGCGATGGTGTTGGCCAAGATCTCGAGTGCGCGCTTTTTGCTGACACCTTCAATAAGGCTCAGGGTGCGTTCAGGCGATAAAATCTGTGCAATTTGCATAATATTTGACGTATTTAAAGTGATCAGCGGTGGCTGCGAAGTTTTTCTTTATGTTTGATTAATTGCCGATCGAGTTTATCGGTCATGGCATCAATCGCGGTGTAGAGATCGTCGGCTTCGGCTTCAGCAAAAATATCTTTACCGTTGACATGAATATTGGCCTCGGCTTTTTGTGCTTGTTTTTCTACCGATACGGTGACGTTGATGGTCGTAATTAAATCATTGTGATGAGTCAGTCGTTCTAGCTTAGATTCTATGTGTTGATGAATCGCCTCGGTGACATCTACGTGATGGCCGCTGATGGTTACTTGCATAGACCGTTCCTCATATCTGTATTTTTAATACTGTGTTGCTACTGTTGCATGACTAAAAACGCAGAGTGATCTTAAAACACTGCGCCAGTAAACCTCAACATAGCAAGGTTTACTCGTTCTGTCATTTAATCGCCTAATCCCTTGCGCTCGTTAGAGGGGGGGATGTTTAGTGATTCGCGATATTTGGCAATGGTTCGGCGAGCAACGCGAATCCCTTGATCCGATAGCATGTCGGTGATCTTGCTGTCGCTCAGTGGTTTTTTCGGGTTTTCGGCCGCTACTAGTTTTTTAATAATAGCTCGTATTGCGGTGGATGAGCACTCGCCGCCAGAATCTGTACTTACGTGGCTTGAGAAAAAGTATTTAAGCTCGAAGATCCCCTGCGGTGTGTGCATGTATTTTTGGGTGGTCACCCGAGAGATGGTTGATTCGTGCATCTCGACCAGTTCGGCTATATCGTGCAGCACCAGAGGCTTCATGGCCTCGGCACCGTACTCTAAAAACCCACGCTGCTTTTCGACAATACAGGTCGAGACTTTTAATAAGGTCTCGTTGCGGCTTTGCAGGCTTTTTAAAAACCAGCGCGCTTCTTGTAGATTATCTTTTAAGAAAGTGTTGTCGCGGCTCGAGTCGGCGCGTTTTACCATCGAGGCATAGCCGCTATTAATACGTATCTTAGGGGCAATGTCAGGATTTAGCTCAACGGTCCAGCGCCCTTCTTTTTTATCGACAAATACATCGGGCACCACATATTCGGTTTCACTAGTACTGATGCCATCGCCGGGGTGTGGGTTGAGGGTTTTAATAAGCGCTACGGCCTGAGCCAGCTCAGGCTCTTTAAGTCGGGTTTTACGCATCAGTTGGCGGTAATCACGGCTGCCGAGCAGTGGCAGGTGGAGGCGGACGATCAATTTTGCCGCTTCTAAAAAAGGCGTGTCTTTATCGAACTGAGCAAGCTGCACCAATAGGCAATCGACCAAGTCGATACTGCAGGCGCCACACGGGTCAAATTGTTGCAGACGGTGCTGAACAGCTTGTACCTCGTCCAGTTCAAGGTCGTCCCAGTTGGCGGTGAGACCCTCGTAGATATCTTCGATGGTATTGCTAAGCAACCCAGAAGGCTCGACCGAGTCGATAATCGCCATGGCAATAATCTCATCCCGCTCGGACATGGGCGTCAAGTTAAGCTGCCACATTAAATGATCGTAGAGCGATTCGGTATTGCCTCGACGGCTTTCAAAGTCGCTATCATCACCGTCGTAGTTACTGGCCGGCAAGGTTGAGGCTGAGCTCTCGTAAATATCATCCCAGCTGGTGTCGACGGGTAGGTCTTGTGGGATTGATTCGTTCCACTCACCGTCGGCGGTGGATTCATCGGCTTCGGTGGTGTTGGCGCTTGAGGCTTCTGAGTTGTGCTGCTCATCGGAGTTGTTGTCGCGACGATCATTTTTGTCGTCTGCGGTGTTGTCTTTTTGCTCGCGGTCTCCGCCGTCCTCCACGCTCTCTTCTACTTCGAGCATGGGGTTTGAGTCTAGCGCTTCTTGGATTTCTTGTTGTAGGTCCAGCGTCGACAGTTGCAACAGGCGGATGGCCTGCTGCAGTTGCGGCGTCATGGTGAGCTGTTGACCCATTTTAAGCTGTAGGGATTGCTTCATGATGTTGGCAATGGCTCTCAGATTAGGTCGTGAAAATAGTTGCTGTCACTGTAGAGTTTAGTCATCAACCAAGAGCCTAGCAATAGCATTAAGCAATCTTTGTGCCTGAAGACCAACAAATCAAAATTGTCAAGTGAGGCGTGCAGTCTTGCGCTGTTACAGCATGAAATTATCGCCTAGATACACTTTACGGACTTTTTGGTTGGCAAGGACTTGGGCCGAGCTGCCCTCGGCAATGATATGGCCTTCGCTGACGATGTAGGCTTTTTCGCAGATACCCAAGGTTTCGCGGACATTATGATCGGTAATTAAAATACCAATACCGCGATCTTTTAGGTGACGTACGATATGCTGAATATCGCTCACCGAGATTGGGTCAACGCCGGCAAAGGGCTCGTCGAGTAAAATAAATGCAGGGTCGGTTGCCAGCGCGCGGGCGATTTCGACCCGCCGGCGCTCGCCACCTGAGAGCGACATGCCAAGATTGTCGCGGATATGGGTGATATGAAACTCTTGCAGTAATTGCTCGAGTTGTTCCAAGCGCTGTTTCCGCTTGAGGTCGCGGCGAGTCTCTAAAATGGCCAAAATATTGTCCGCTACCGACAGCTTGCGAAACACCGAAGCCTCTTGCGGTAAATATCCGATACCGGCACGTGCTCGGCCGTGTATCGGCAGTCGCGTTAGGTCTAGATCATCTAGGGTGACTCGGCCTTTATCGGCTTTAACCAGCCCCGCAATCATATAAAAACAGGTGGTTTTGCCTGCTCCGTTGGGGCCGAGTAGGCCGACAATTTCTCCGCTATTAACCGAGATAGAGACATCGGCAACGACTTGCCGGCGCTTGTAACTTTTGGCGAGATTGTGCGCTGTTAATGTAGCCATATTATTTGTCGACAGTTCCTGCAGGAATAACCATTTTAATACGCTCGTTTGAGCTTGCGTCACTCTGGGCGTTGATCAGTTCGCGGGTTAAGTCGTAGTGAATACTGTGTCCCTGCATCATGGCGCCGTCTTGTTCAATTTTGGCATTTTCGCTAAGGGTTACGGTACGCTCGGCATGGCTGTATATAATGGCATCCGCCTCGGCCAGCACTTTGCCTTTACTGGCTTGGGGTTGTTGCTGAAAATGCGCCGGCGAGCCGGAGGCCTCAATTTTCACCACCGCGTTGTCGCCATCAAAGTGAACGACAATACGCTCGGCATCAATAACCAGTGAGCCCTGTTGCAGGCGGGCATTACCGGTGTAAGTTACCAGGCCATTTTTTTGATCAAACAGCTGGTTGTCGGCCTGTAGTTGAAAGTCTTGGTCGTGATCATCGGGTAGTGCTTGGGCGCTTGTGCTCAGCAGCATTATGGTCGCACTTAACAGCAAAGCTGAGAGTTGAGTGCCGCGGCTCTTGCTAAAGAGTCTGATTAGGTGATTAGGGCGCATAGGTGGCTTTTACCTCGGATAATAATTCGATACGTCCGTTGTCTAGTTCGGCGTTAAGGCCTACCGCACGAGTGGTGCCGCGTTCGCTGCGCATGGTAACAGGTTTGTCGGTGTGCGCGAATTGCTGTTCGGTGTCGATTGTTAGCTTGGCGGTAGTGAGAGTGATCAAGCCGTATCGGTCTTGTTCATTGCGCGCCAAAACATCATCTTGCAGTGTGATTGTGCCCGCGTAACTTGTGCCTTGTTTGGCGGATAGTTGCCATGGTGCGGCATTGGCTTGACGGTAGATGGTGACTTCTGGCTGCTCGACTTTGTTGTTGCTGACAGTACCGTCGCTAAAGGATTGGGCTGAGCGGGCAATCATTTTGTGCTTGAGTTTGCCGGCGTTGTCGTAGGTGCGATCGACTATACCTTTCATATACGATTGCGGAAATTGCTTATGTATTTTAGTGTCGGCGTTGATTAGCGCCATATCGCGAGGCGAGTACTGTAGCGCCGCGTAAATGAGCGCACAGCACAATGATATAAGCAGTATCCAAGACTTAGGTTGCCGGGCTCGCACGGATTTAATCCTCTGTTGCAATAAAGGGGGCTAACATGGCGGCATACGTGCCTTGGGCCTGCATTATTAGGTCGCAGGCATCACGCACGGCGCCGTTGCCGCCTCGGTTGTGGCTAATCCAGTGAGCGCGTTCGGTAACGGCGCTGTGGCCGTTGGGTACCGACAACGCTAAGCCTACGCGGGCCATAATGGATAAGTCGGGCCAGTCATCCCCCATGTGGGCAATTTCATTGAGCGCGATATCCATGCCCTCGATCATCTCTTGCAGTGCTTGCCATTTGTCTTCGCGGCCTTGAATTATTAGCTCGATACCCAGGTCACGTGCGCGGCGCGCAACCAATGCGCTGCTGCGGCCGGTGATAATGCCCACCTTAACGCCGGATTTTTGCAGTAATTTAATACCTTGTCCATCGAGTGTATTAAACGCTTTTAGTTCATTGCCGGCGTTATCAAAATACAGCTTGCAGTCGGTCAGTACGCCGTCTACGTCTAACAGTAATAGTTTAATACGGCGTGCGCGGGTTAGTGTTTCTTCTGTCATAGTGAGTAACTGTATTTGAGAGTTTGTTTAATAGGGGCCGTTAAATAACGCCAGCACGCAAGAGGTCGTGCATATGGATAACGCCGATGGCAATGCGATTGGTATCTGTGATAACCAGAGTGGTGATTTTGCGACTTTCCATTTGGTTGAGTGCCTCGGCGGCAAGTGTGTCGGGACTGATGGTGGTGGGGGTGTGGTTCATAATGTCGTGCATTTGTGCCGAGTGAATGTCTACACCACGATCAATGCTACGGCGTAAGTCGCCATCGGTGAAAATGCCGGCCAGAGTACCGTCTGTCTCACATACTGTGGTCATGCCAAAGCCTTTGGTGCTCATTTCTAATAATGCTCGCGCCAAGGTGTCGTACTTTTTAACTACCGGCAGTTTGTCATCGCCGTGCATTATATCGCTCACGCGCAGTAACAGCTTGCGCCCCAGTGAGCCTCCTGGGTGAGAAAAAGCAAAGTCTTCGGCGGTAAAGCCGCGCGCTTCTAATAGGGCGATGGCAAGTGCGTCGCCCAGCACCGTAGTGACGGTGGCACTGGATGTTGGCGCTAGCGCTAGCGGGCAGGCCTCGCGTTCGACGGCAATACTGAGGTGGGCATCGGCGGCTTGTGCCAATACCGATTTAGGCTCGCCGGTCATACTGATCATGGGTACGCCTAAGCGCTTAATTAGCGGTAAAAGCGTCAGTAGTTCAGGCGAGTTGCCTGAGTAAGATATGGCAATCAGTAGATCGTCGCGCGTTAGCATGCCCAGGTCGCCGTGACTGGCCTCGCCTGGATGCATAAAAAATGCGGGGGTGCCGGTGCTGACCAGTGTCGCCGCTATTTTTTTGCCCATATGGCCAGATTTGCCCATGCCCGAGACGATAACGCGGCCGCTGCATTGTAAAATTTGGCGACAAGCCACGTTAAATTGCTCGTCAATATGGTTGCGCAGCTCGGCGACAGCCTGTGTTTCCAGCTCGATAGTGCGCAGTGCTGACTGACTGAAGTCAAATTCCGTCATAGTATTACGTGATTCCTAATGCCTTTAGGGGGTCAGTATAAAGCATGTGACCTTCAATCATTATGGTGGCGGCTTAGATGGCAGCCAAAATTCAGATCACTAATACATCAGCCCAGCAATAGAACATAGTAGCCGGCGTATAGCGCCAGTAGCAGTGCACCAATTGGCTTGCCTAGCGCCGCGCCGCGGGTTTTATTGCGACGGGCTAGTAAACTGACATACAGGGCGATGGCGAGAATCAGGGTTAAGGCGCCCATGGCCAAAAAGTCGCGGTTAAAAACGGCGTGCTCCATATCGAGTGGCGCGATGATGCCGGGTATTGCCATAACGGCCAAAATATTAAACAAGTTAGAGCCGATGACATTGCCAATGGCGATATCATAATGGCCCTTAATCGCGCTGGTGACTGATGCGGCTAATTCCGGCAGGCTAGTACCTACCGCTACAACGGTTAAACCAATAACCAGTGGGCTTACACCAAAGGCTAATGCCAATTCGCTGGCGCCGCGTACCAGTAAATCAGAGCTGATAATCAAAATAATAAGGCCCAACATAAACCAAGCGATGGCGGCGCCGCGACTCATGACGGGAATTTCATCTTCGACTTCTTCTGGATGATGGCGCTTGCTCCAGATAATTAAGCCCATGACGCACGGCAGCAGCGCTAATAGGATCCAGCCCTCTTGATGAGACAAATTGGCATCACTCAGAAACCATCCGGCTAAGGCGGTCACAAACAGTAAAATGGGCAGCTCTATTTTCAGTAAATGATCTTGCACCGGCAGTACGGCGATAAAAGCGGTAACGCCAAGGACTAAGCCAATATTGGCCAAGTTGGAGCCGAGCGCATTGCCTACGGCTAGGTCTCCGGCGCCACGTAGAGCCGCGTTGAGTGACACCACGACTTCGGGTGCCGAGGTGCCAAAGGCGACAATGGTAAGCCCAATGATTAGTTTAGAAATGCCAAAAGTGTTTGCCATAGCGGCGCTGCCGGCAACAAATTTATCTGCGCTCCATATCAGGCCGATGAAGCCAATGAGCACTAGGAGTGCGGGAAACCAAAGCTGGGCCATAAAGTGATCTCGGTATACTGCAAGGTAGTGTTTGGGTTGGCGGGCACCATTTTACTGTGAAGCGGTCTGTAGGCTGGTGCGGGGCTAAATGGTATAGTGTTACGTGCCCTACAGCAATTGCCTACGATTGGCTTGAGGTATATTTAGCGCAATGTAGTCTGGTCGGTTTGGTGGTACGTACTATATTTACGCTTGCTTTAGTTTAATCTCGAATTAAGCAAACGATTATTGTAATTTATTCGTTAAGGAGTGCGAGGATGATCCGAGTGTTGTTAAAGCCGTTACAGGTTGCGGTTGTGTTTTGTATGTTTGTGGCTGTTATGGCTCGGGCCGATGGCGCTGATCCGCACCAGTTGGTGCAACAAGTGACCGATAAGTTGGTCAGTGCGGCGCAAGCGCACAATGACGGCGGTGATCAGGCGAGCTTTGATGGACAAGTGATGGCGGCGCTAGAGCCTGTAGTGGCTTTCGATTATATTGCGCGGGTCGTGATGGGCGATTATTACGCCGAGGCTAGTGGCGAACAAAGGCGCGCCTTTGCTGAAAAGTTTCAGGCTGATTTAGTAAGTACCTACGCCAAAGGCATTGCCACTTACGCCGATAGCAATATTAAGCTGATGGCTCCGGCGAAACCAATTGGTGATGCGCGACGCGCCACGGTTGAGCAGGAGGTGAGTCACGAGGGGTCAAGCCACAAGCTGTCTTATACCATGGGCAAAAATCGCGATGGTGAATGGAAGTTGCTCAATGTTGTGCTCAACGGAATAAATCTAGGGCGCTCATTTAGCAGCCAATTTAAACAGTTAGCCAATAAATACCAAGGTGATGTCGATCAGGTCATTAGCCATTGGGATGCTGCTGAAGACTAAATTGATGCCTCATTAATAATCTCTGTGCGCCTGAAAGGTGCGCAGGGCGTTACAATCCGGTAATATTCCCGCCTTAAGATTTTCAATTAGTCGGCCCGCATAAAATGCAGTGGTCGGCCCGGCCCTATGGGAGAGCTATGCAAGCTGCAGAGATTCAAACGCTCATTGAAAGCCACATTGCCGACAGTCAGGTACAAGTGACCGTTGAGGGGAGCCATGTGCACCTAATTGTGGTGAGCCCGGCTTTTGCCGGACTTAGTCCTGTCAAAAAGCAGCAGATGGTATATGCCCTGTTGACTGAGCAAATCGCCAGCGGTGTCATTCACGCCGTTCATATGAAAACGCTGACTCCCGAAGAGTATTCTCTCCAGTCCAGCTAATAGGTAGCCCGTATGGATAAACTGATGATTCAGGGCGCAGGCCCACTGGCCGGCGAGATTCGTATCTCCGGGTCAAAAAACTCGGCGCTGCCTATTCTTGCTGCAACACTGCTGGCCGATACGCCGATTCAAATATCGAATTTACCCCACTTAAATGACATCACCACTATGTTGGCGTTGTTGCGCTGTATGGGGGTGGGTGTAACTGTAGATGAGCGTATGTCGGTCGAGATCGACGCCAACGCGATCAATGATTTCACCGCTCCTTATGAGCTGGTTAAAACCATGCGCGCCTCTATTTTAGTGTTGGGGCCTATGCTGGCTCGTCACGGGGTGGCAAATGTGTCGTTTCCCGGCGGTTGCGCCATTGGCTCGCGGCCGGTAGATATTCACCTACGTGGCCTTGAGGCCATGGGGGCGATTATCGAAGTCGATGAAGGCTATATTCGCGCTCGGACCAATGGCCGTTTAAAAGGTGCGCACATTTTGATGGATACTGTCACCGTTGGCGGCACCGAGAACTTACTGATGGCAGCGGTATTGGCTGATGGTCGCACCGTGCTAGAAAACGCCGCGCGCGAACCTGAAGTGGTAGATTTGGCCCATTGCTTAGTCGCTATGGGGGCTCAAATTGAAGGCATTGGCACGGCGACTTTAGTTATTAATGGGGTTGAGCGCTTGAGTGGTTGCCACTACAAAGTTATGCCCGATCGGATCGAGACCGGCACTTACTTAGTGGCCGCGGCTGCAACTCGTGGCAGCATTCGTGTTAAAGACACCCGAGAAGACATTCTAGAGGGGGTGTTGTTAAAGCTGGAAGAGGCTGGCGCTCATATATCCACAGGAAGTGACTGGATTAGCATCGATATGAAGGGCAATCGCCCGCGCGCGGTTAGTTTAAAAACCGCACCGTATCCGGCGTTTCCGACCGATATGCAAGCGCAGTTTACCGCCATGAATGCGGTTGCCGAGGGCTCAAGCACTGTGACCGAGACGATTTTTGAAAATCGCTTGATTCAGGTTCACGAGCTTAATCGCATGGGGGCAGACATTACCTTGCAGGGTAATACGGCAATGATCCGCGGTGTTGAGCGATTGAAAGGGGCCCCGGTGATGGCGACTGATTTACGGGCTTCTGCCAGTTTGGTTATTGCGGGTCTTGTGGCCGAGGGCGCGACTTTGGTGGATCGTATCTATCATATTGATCGCGGTTACGAATGCATTGAGGAAAAGTTGCAAATGCTGGGCGCTAGTATTCGTCGAGTTCCCAACTAGGTTGACTTATGAGTGACATGATTACCATTGCCCTGACTAAGGGGCGCATTTTAGAAGAGACGCTGCCGTTGTTGGCAGCGGCTAATATCGAGCCCGAAGAAGACATCAGCAAAAGCCGTAAATTGGTGTTTGCCACCAATCAAAGCGATGTGCAACTGTTGGTGTTGCGCGGCGCCGATGTGCCTACCTACGTGCAGTTTGGCGCGGCGGATATGGGGATTTCGGGCAAAGATACGCTGATGGAGAATGGCGCGGAAGGTTTATACGAGCCGTTAGATTTGCGTATTGCCAGTTGCCAGCTAATGACGGCGGCTATTAAAGGTTCTAGCCCCAAGGCGGGCCGTATTCGGGTGGCCACTAAGTACGTTAATATTGCCAAGCAGTATTACGCCGCCCAAGGCCGTCAGAGCGATATTATTAAGCTGTATGGCGCAATGGAATTGGCGCCTATTATGGGTCTGGCCGATGAAATTGTGGATATTGTAGATACTGGCAATACCCTCAGGGCCAATGGTTTAGAGGCGCGTGAATTTATTGCTGATATTAGCTCGCGCCTGATTGTGAATAAAGCCTCGATGAAAATGAAGCACGTGCGTATTCAGGCCATTATTGATGGCATTGCCCAAGCGGTCGATGCCGGCAAGAATTAACAGAGATCACTATGACGAGCAATACTTTGATAGCCCGCCTTGATGCATCAGATAAAGGCTTTGCGTCGCAGCTAGATAAACTGCTGGCTTGGGATTCCGTGTCCGATAGCGAGGTTGGCGATATTGTTGCCGAGATTATTGCGGCGGTAAAAGCTCGTGGTGATGCGGCGGTTATCGAGTACACCAACCGGTTTGATCGGCGCAGTGTGAGCTCTATGGCCGAGTTGGTTGTCCCCGCCGAGCGAATCGCTGCGGCATTGGCGAGTATATCGCCACTCCAGCGTGAGGCGTTAGAGGCTGCTGCCGCGCGAGTGCGGGCGTATCACGAGCATCAACAGCAGGCTTCTTGGCGTTACACTGAGGCGGATGGCACTGTATTGGGGCAGCAAATTACCGCAATGCAACGTGTCGGGCTTTATGTTCCGGGCGGCAAAGCATCTTACCCGTCCTCTGTCCTTATGAACGCAATACCGGCCAAAGTGGCGGGCGTCGATGAGTTGACGATGGTCGTGCCCGCCCCCGACGGCGTGCTTAATGATATGGTGTTGGCTGCAGCGGCGATTGCGGGTGTTGATCGTGTCATTACGGTGGGCGGCGCGCAGGCTGTTGCGGCGCTTGCTTACGGCACCGAGACCATCACGCGGGTTGATAAAATAGTTGGGCCTGGCAATATTTTTGTCGCGACAGCCAAGCGTGCTGTGTTTGGTCAAGTGGCAATCGATATGATCGCTGGGCCGTCAGAAATTTTAGTGTTGTGCGATGGTCAGACCGATCCAGATTGGATTGCCATGGATCTATTTAGTCAGGCCGAGCACGACGAACAAGCGCAGTCGATCTTGGTCTGCCCAGATGCGGATTATCTTGATAAGGTTGCAGTGGCAATGGAGCGTTTATTGCCAACTATGGGGCGCGAGGCGATTATCCGTCCATCGTTGGCTAATCGTGGGGCGTTAATTAAAGTCGCCGATATGGATGAGGCTATTGTTTTGTCTAACCGTATCGCGCCAGAGCATTTAGAGTTATCGGTTGCCGACCCCGAGGCGCTACTACCAAGCATTCGTCACGCGGGCGCAATCTTTATGGGGCGTCACACTCCCGAGGCGTTAGGTGATTACTGCGCGGGCCCCAATCATGTGCTGCCTACCTCTGGTACTGCACGGTTCTCGTCGCCCCTAGGGGTTTACGACTTTCAAAAACGCAGCTCTATTATTTACTGCTCGCCCGAGGGAGCCTCAGTACTGGCCAAAACCGCCTCGACTTTAGCGCGCAGCGAAGATTTAGAGGCCCACGCTTTGTCAGCCGAGTATCGCGCGCGTTAAGGGGTGTTTGGCGTCTAGGTAGACCCTAGCAATCGTTCTCGGGTTGCTAGGTGTGATTTACTTCGAGGTTGTCGGGGCGCTCACCAACGGTCACTTTTATTTCCAGCTCTTCTGGCAGTGAGCCGTTGGTGTGCGGGCGCAGTATCCGTACTGTAACTTCTGTGCCCGGCGCCAAGTCGGCCACCTCTCTTAGTCCCTGTCGTTCATTGCCAATCGGCTGATTATTAATATGCGTGATCACATCGTTGGGGCGCAAGCCTGCTATGTGTGCCGGATTATTTAAAAAAATGTTGGTTATTCGTAACCCCGTGACGTTTTGCAGGCCTAATGCTTTGATGGCTGCTGGTGTTAGGCGTTCGGCGTCTAGCCCCAGCCAGCCACGTACGACGCGGCCATACTTAATAATATCTTTGAGCGATTTCATGGCGTCGTCGGCGGGCACAGCAAAGCCGATGCCTACCGTGTCAAAAATAATCGCGGCATTAATTCCAAGTAAGTGACCGTGAGTATCAATAAGCGCGCCACCGGAGTTGCCGGGGTTAATCGCGGCATCGGTTTGTATGTAGTTCTCGTAACTGCTGATGCCAAGGCCGTATCGGCTCAGTGCGCTGATAATACCTTGAGTGACGGTTTGGCCGACCCCAAAAGGATTGCCAATGGCAAGTACCACATCGCCTACTCGGGCTTGCTCGGGTTTACCGATAGTGATGGGGGTGAGGTTGGCGAGCTCGATTTTTAATACAGCCAGATCACTGCCGGGATCGTTGCCAATAAAAGTGGCGCTGGCGCGACGTCCATCGTGCAGTAGCACTAAAATTTCATCGGCGCCTTCAATAACGTGATTATTGGTTAATAGGTAGCCTTCGGGGCTGACAATAACGCCGGAGCCCAGCGCCGATTTAACTCGCTCTTGTTGGCCCGAGTTGCGAAATAGTTTTTCATATAAAGGATGGTTGGCAAGAGGGTGGTTGCGAGTCTCGATAACCTTGCGCGAATATATATTGACGACTGATGAGGCGGCCTGATCCACCGCGTGGGCGTAAGACAAGTTGGCAAAGGAGTGTTCGTCTTCGTGTCCGCTTGAGGTTTGATGTGAGCGAGTATCGGGGCGTAATTCTGGCACGGTTAGCAGCAGAATTAGAGCGACCAGCAAGCCGACTACTGCCGGCCAGGCAAAAAAACTTAGCAGGCGGCTTGCGGGCATAAATATTCCTTTGAGGTGTTTAGGTGTGCCACCTTCATGTTAACGCTCTGAGGCGGGCTCGGGTTCGGTGGTCTCATTGTTGGGGGTGCTATTGCCCTGTTCGTCCAAGCCGTACTCTTCGCTTAAGGTAGGCTTGTGGCCTTGGCGCTTGGGGGCCCAGTCGCGCGGTGCTTGAATGTGTGGCTCTTGCAATTCGTGTGTTGTGCCGCTGGGCAGTTGCTGTTCGGCATCGCCCAGTAGTTGTCTGCCAATTTCGGGGGTGCTTAATTTTAACGCGCTACTGGCTAGGTGGGCATGCATATCGCGATAGCTTTCATTTAAGCTATTTACCAGCTCGGTGGTGCGAGCAAAATGATCGGTAACGTCGCGCTGATAATTATTAAGTGCGTCCTCGGCATCAACTAGACGTTTCTCAATATCGGCATTGCGCGAGGCACCAGGGCGGCCGCGCGAGAAGATAACGCCAACAAGGCAGCCTATAAGAAGTGCAATAAAGGCACTTATGATGACGGTGGTGAGTGAAAACACAACAGCTCTCCTGAACTTGCCAAATAAATAAAAGAATCACGGGTTTAGTGTGAAAGCCCAGCTTACAGCCGGTATTATACGGCCTTTTAGTCTGCAGCGTGAGGCGCTCGGTGGAGTGGCTGCAAAAAAGTTGTGGGCTAGTCTTGAATTAGGTGATTTAAAGCATGCGAAGAGACGTATTTGAGTGCGATCAGCCGCTTCGATTGAATGGCCCTGCCGGTGTGTTAGAGGTGGCCATTAGTGCTGCGAAGCCAGCCGGAGTGATGGCGGCTATGAGGGCGGTTGCAGTTGTTTGTCATCCGCACCCACTGCACGGTGGCAATATGGATAACAAGGTGGTGAGCACCTTAATGCGCGCCTATCGTGATCTTGGTGTGGCCGTGGTGCGGTTTAACTTCCGAGGTGTTGGGGGCAGTGGTGGTGATTATGCCGAAGGTGTTGGTGAGGTGGATGACTTGCTCGCGGTGGTGGCCGAAGTGCATCGCCTGCGGCCAGCCGCGCCTTTGTTTTTGGCGGGCTTTTCGTTTGGTGCCGCAGTGATTGCCAATGCCTGTGCAGGTGTTAAGCCAGTAAAGCATTTGATGTTAGTGGCGCCACCGGTGCCGCGTTATGCTTTGGGTGATATTAAAACAATGGCAATGCCTGTGAGTATTTTGCAGGGCGGGCTGGATGAGCAGGTTGTGGCGGCTGATGTGGCGCGCTGGGCCGATGCGCTTGAGGGTGTTGTTGGCTACCGAGAGTTTGCGACTACGGGCCACTTTTTTCATGGCGCACTGGGGCCGTTAAAGCAGGCGGTAACTGACATTATAACGGGGTTAAAAGTAGTGGGTTTAAGTAATGGATAATGCTGTGGGTTTGGAGCGATTGAGTCCGGAACATCGTTATCAGCAGGATTTACAGCGCACGGGCTTTGTCGCTGATGCCACCCAGGCGGCGGCAGTGGCAAAGTTGCAATCGCTTTACCAGCGTTTGTTGCAGCCACCAAAGCCGCTTGGTTTTTGGCAGCGGATAATGGGCGAGACGGATATTGAGCCTGTCCGAGGTCTGTATTTTTGGGGCGGGGTAGGGCGCGGTAAAACCTACCTGATGGACAGCTTTTATGAAAGCTTGCCCTTTGAGCAAAAGATGCGAGTTCACTTTCATCGTTTTATGCGTCGTGTGCATACCGACCTAAAGCGTTTAAGTGGGCGTAAAAACCCGCTCGAGCAGGTGGCCGAAGGTATTGCGGCTGAGGCGCGAGTCATTTGTTTTGATGAGTTTTTTGTGAGTGACATTACCGATGCGATGATTCTGGCCGGCCTGTTACGCGAGTTGTTTGCTCGAGGTGTGAGCCTAGTTGCGACGTCTAACATTGAGCCTGCGGGCCTTTATCGCAATGGCTTGCAGCGCGAACGCTTTTTGCCTGCCATTGCGCTGCTGCAACAGCACACCGAGGTGGTTAATATTGATGGTGGTGTCGATTACCGCTTGCGAGCATTAACCCAGGCAGAGCTGTATTACTCGCCGCTGGGTGAGGCGGCAGAAGCGGGATTGGAGGGGGCCTTTGGGCGGTTATTGTCGCCCGGTGCGCCAGTGCAAGAAGTGCTGGAAATCGATATTGAGCAGCGGCCTATACGGGTGCGCAAGTTAGCTGAGGATGTCGCCTGGTTTGATTTTGCGGCGCTGTGTGATGGCCCTCGCTCACAGAACGATTACATCGAGTTGGCGCGCGAGTTTCATGCGGTGCTGGTGAGTGATATCCCGGTGTTGGGGGGCGACAAGGACGATCAGGCTCGGCGTTTTATTAATTTGGTGGATGAGTTTTATGATCGAGGGGTGAAGCTGGTCGTGTCGGCTGCGGCCCCGCTCAATGAGATTTACAGTGGTGGTAGGCTGTTGTTTGAGTTTGCTCGCACCGAAAGCAGGCTGCTCGAAATGCAGAGCCATGAGTATTTGGCTCGCGAGCATCAGCCTTAGTTTGGCGGGGGCACTGTGTTAGGTTGCGCCACGAACAAAATGCTAAAAAACATCACAAAGGGCTTGAATTGCCGTGTCACTTTGAGTAGTATTCGCGCTCTTTTTGTGGGAAGAACCACCTAGTAAGCAGGTATAACATGAAGACATATAGTGCTAAAGCAGAATCAGTTGTCCGCGATTGGTTCGTAATTGATGCAGATGGTAAGACTCTGGGCCGCATGGCTGCGGAGATCGCTACTCGTCTGCGCGGTAAGCACAAACCTGAGTACACTCCCCATGTTGACACCGGCGACTACATTGTAGTTATTAACGCAGAGAAAGTTCGCGTTACCGGCAAAAAAGCGACTGATAAGATATATTACCGTCATACTGGCTATGTTGGTGGTATCAAGTCAATCAGCTTTGAGAAGTTGATCGAGAAAGCCCCGGAGCGCGTTATACAAAGTGCTGTTAAAGGCATGTTGCCCCGTGGCCCACTTGGTCGGACTATGTTCAACAAGTTGAAAGTGTACGCAGGTAGTGAGCATCCGCACACTGCTCAGCAGCCGCAAGAACTTACTCTTTAAACGGAAAGCTGATTATGGCAGTTACTCAATATTACGGTACCGGCCGACGTAAGACCTCGACCGCTCGAGTGTTTCTTACTCCCGGCACCGGTAAAGTTACGATTAATGATCGTTCGTTAGACGAGTACTTTGGACGCGAAGTTGCACGCATGGTCGTGCGCCAGCCTCTAGAGCTTGTCGATCTGACCGATAAGTTTGACATTAACGCCACCGTTGCTGGTGGTGGTAGTTTCGGCCAAGCCGGTGCTATTCGTCATGGTCTGACTCGTGCTCTTATGGAATACGACGAGACTTTGCGTCAATCGCTGCGTGGAGCAGGTTACGTTACCCGTGACTCGCGTGCGGTTGAGCGTAAGAAAGTTGGTCTGCGCAAAGCGCGTAAGAAACCGCAATTTTCCAAGCGTTAATTCGGTTTTGCCTTGCTTGCCAGGCAACTGGCAGCAGCTGGCTTTTAAAAGCGCTCAGGGTTACCCCTGGGCGTTTTTTCGTTTGTGGAGTGTTGTTTTGTTGCCCGTTTACCGTCTAACTTAGCTGCTGCCCAGCTCGGTAGGTGTCGCTGCAGCCCTTACGCTACGGGGTCTCGCGTGGTTATTCTTGTAACAGACGCATAAGTTCTTTAAGATTGGCCAATTTTTACAAGACAATAATACTATTCTAAATCGTTGAATTTCAGTGATTTACTGGCCGTTGAAGCTGTTAGGGGAGAAGTCGTCATGACCAATGACGTTGTCAATAAAACGCGTCGCCGCGTACTCACCGCTGCCACCACAGTGGTAGGTGCGGTAGGTGCGGTAGGTGCAGCAATACCGTTTGTGGGTTCTTGGAATCCAAGTGCTAAAGCCAAAGCGGCAGGGGCACCGGTAAAAGTGAATGTCAGTAAGATTGAGCCAGGCGCCATGATTACCGCCGAGTGGCGCGGTCAGCCGGTTTATGTCGTTCGTCGCACAGAGCAGTCTCTGAGTACTTTGCAGGGTAATGATGAGCTGTTGCGCGACCCCGCCTCCGAAAATTCACAACAACAACCTACCTACGCACAAAATCCAACTCGGTCGATTAAGCCTGATTACCTGATCTTGGTAGGCTTATGTACCCATTTGGGTTGCGCGCCGTTGTTTCGCCCCGAGCTAGACTCGGTGGATCTTGATGGCGGCACTTGGCAGGGCGGTTTCTTTTGTCCTTGTCACGGCTCTAAATTCGATTTGGCTGGACGTGTGTTTAAAGGCGTTCCAGCACCAATTAACCTTCTGGTACCACCGCATAAGTACGATAGCGATGCTGTGGTGACCATCGGTGTGGATCAGGAGGCATAACATGAACTGGATGAAAGGTCTGTGGAATTGGGTCGACGCGCGCTTGCCGGTACAGCGTGCGTGGGATACCCATATGGGCAAGTACTACGCCCCTAAAAACTTTAATTTTTGGTATTTCTTTGGTGTTTTGTCACTGTTGGTATTGGTCAATCAGTTGTTGACCGGTATTTGGCTAACCATGAATTACACCCCAAGCGCCGATGGTGCTTTTGCCTCGGTCGAATACATCATGCGCGATGTCGATTATGGCTGGTTACTGCGTTATATGCATTCCACGGGTGCCTCGGCATTTTTTGTGGTGGTGTATTTACACATGTTTCGCGGTTTAATGTACGGCTCTTATAAAGCGCCACGCGAGCTAGTGTGGATCTTCGGCATGACGATTTATCTTGTGCTGATGGCCGAAGCCTTTATGGGGTATGTACTGCCGTGGGGCCAAATGTCCTATTGGGGTGCACAGGTTATTGTTTCACTGTTTGGTGCGATTCCTGTTATTGGCGATGGCTTAGTAGAGTGGATCCGTGGCGATTACCTGATTTCTGGTATTACTCTAAATCGCTTTTTTGCTTTGCACGTGGTTGCTTTGCCGATCGTGCTGTTGGCCTTGGTGGTATTGCATCTACTGGCGCTGCACGAGGTTGGCTCTAACAACCCTGACGGCATCGAGATCAAAAAGAACAAAGACGAAAATGGTATTCCTAAAGACGGCGTGCCTTTCCACCCGTTCTACACCGTGCACGATTTGGTGGGGATCGCGGTTTTCTTGTTTGTGTTCTGTTTTGTGATTTTCTTTATGCCGGAGATGGGTGGTTTCTTTTTAGAATACGCCAACTTCGAAGAGGCGAATAACCTTAAAACTCCAGAGCATATTGCGCCTGTATGGTATTTCACTCCGTTCTACGCGATTTTGCGTGCGGTGCCTGATAAGTTTTTAGGCTTGGTAGCCATGGGTGCGGCGATAGCTGTCTTGTTTGTATTGCCATGGCTTGACCGTAGTCCGGTTAAATCAATGCGCTACAAAGGTAATATTAGTCGCATCGCTTTGATTGTATTTGCCGCCGCTTTTGTGGTCTTGGGTTACTTGGGGGTAAAAGCTCCGACTCCTGGTCGCACGATTTTGGCGCAAGTCTGTACGGTTTTGTACTTTTTGTACTTCTTTGCTATGCCGTTCTGGACTACTAGAGAGAAAACCTCTCCGGAACCTGCGCGCGTAACCAGTAAAGGCTTGCCCGGCTATTTAGTGGCTGCGGGTTTTGTATTGTTTGCCATACTGGTAGTTGTTCCCATTAAAGCAGTGGGTGCCGAGAGCCATTTTGCTTGTGGTTCTATTCCCTGTGATGAGATCGAGACAGATCTGTCTGATAAAGCCTCATTGCAGCGCGGTGCTAAAAGCTTTGTAAACTACTGCATGGGTTGTCACTCGGCTAAGTTCTCGCGCTTTGAGCGCGTGGCAGACGATTTGGATATTCCTCATGAGCTGATGCTAGAAAACATGGTGTTTTCTGATAAGCGTATTGGTCAGCTGATGGAAATCAGCATGCGGCCAGATTTGGCGAAGCAGTGGTTTGGCGCAACACCGCCAGATTTGACTTTGGTGGCGCGTGCGCGCTCACCTGAGTGGCTGTACACTTATCTGCGCAACTTCTATAAAGATGAGTCGCGCCCGTTAGGGGTTAATAACCGCGTTTTTGCGAATGTGGGTATGCCTCATGTAATGCTCGAGCTACAAGGCTTACACGAGTGTGGCGCGGGTCCTAAGCTTAATGATCACGGCCATGCTGAGCGCGACAATCTAGGCAATACGGTTATTGATGAGCACTGCGGCGCATTGGTTGAGGGTGATATTAAGGGTAGTTTATCGGCTGATGAATTTGATCGTACGATCTACGACTTAGTGAACTTTCTAGAGTATGTTGCTGAGCCTTCACGTATGCAAAGTGAGCGCATCGGTGTTTATGTGCTGTTGTTTTTGTGCGTGTTTTTTATCTTTGCTTATCTGCTAAATCGTGAGTACTGGAAAGGTATTCACTAAGCTTTTTATAAGCGGGCGATAGTGTGTCGCTCGCTTCCTATGTTGTATAACTATTGAGGTGCCCCAATGGGTGTTGTTACCAAGCGCTCATCCATGACTTTTTTCTCTGACCCCTATGACCATTACAGTCATCGGGTGCGTATCGTGTTAGCTGAAAAAGGTGTATCTGTTGACTTAGTGGATGTCGATGTCGATAACAAGCCGCAGGAGTTGGCGGATTTAAACCCCTATAACTCACTACCGACGTTGGTGGATCGTGACCTGTCGCTGTATGAATCAAAAGTGATGATGGAGTATTTGGATGAGCGTTTTCCACATCCACCATTATTGCCAGTCTACCCTGTGGCGCGAGCTCAAAGCCGCTTGTGGATGTACCGTTTAGAGCGCGATTGGGCGCCACTGGTGGATCTGATCCGGGCGAGCGATGATAAGGACGTAGTAGAAAAGGCTCGTAAAGACTTGAAAGATAGTTTGCTGACTATCGCGCCTATCTTTGCTGAAATGCCGTTTTTTATGAGTGAAGAATTTACCATTGTCGATTGCTGCTTAGGGCCAATTTTATGGCGCTTGCACTCGTTGGGTATTGAACTTCCTAACACTCGTCAAAGTCAGCCGCTTAAACAATATATGGAGCGGCTGTTTGCTCGTGAGTCATTCCAAATGAGTTTGACCGAGTTTGAGCGAGAAATGCAGCCGGCTTAAATCGTCGCTATGGAGCGCAATGCTATTGTGCTCCATAGCCTCGACCACTCTGCTGGTCGAGGCTAACCTTCCGCGCCGAGGAGATACTCCATGACAATGACCTCTAGACGTCCCTACATGATTCGCGCATTTTACGAGTGGATCGTGGATAACAACTGTACTCCCTACCTATTAGTAAATGCCCACGCCAGCGGTGTTGAAGTGCCTCAAGAGCACGTTAATAAAGATGGCCAGATCATCCTCAATATTGCCCCCGCCTCTGTGGTTGATTTAGATATGCTCGACGACAGCATATCTTTTAGCGCTCGATTTGGTGGCGTGCCGCGCCGCTTATTTATCCCCAGCTATGCTGTACAGGGCATTTATGCTCGAGAAAATGGTCAGGGTATGGTGTTTGAGGCCGAAGCTGAGCCGCCACAACCCTTGCCGCCATCAGGTGGTGATGACAGTGAAAGTAAGCGTCCGAGTTTACGGGTGGTAAAGTAGGGCGTTTACCGTATATTATTAGTGTTGGTTAAGTTATTGCGTAACAGATTTTCTAAATAATAAAAATACTTAGTTAGGATAAGCATATGGCGAAGCTTCAGCACACCTTAGGCATGTTTATTAATCCAGCTCGTGAATGGCAACGGATTCGCGACGAAGACCACAGTTTTTATAAGGTTTATTGGACGCATGTGCCATTGTTGGCCTTGATTCCAGTTGTTTGTGCGTATTTTGGTGTTACCTACCAAGGCTGGAGTATCGGCAGCGGTAGCGTGGTTCGACTGACGCCAGACAGCGCTTTAATATTATGTGTGGCCGCCTACTTGGCAGAATTAGCAGCCGTGCATGTACTGGGTTGGTACATCAACTGGATGAGTCAGAGCTTTGGTGTCGAGGGAGAGGCCCGTAAGCGCCATTATAAAGGTACGGCACTGGCTGTTTATTCTGCAATACCTATGATGCTGGCAGGCTTGATATTGCTGTGGCCTGAGCTGTGGCTTGTGGCAGGGGTCTTTATTGTCGCTGCCTGCTATTCCACTTATTTAATATACCAAGGCATTCCAATTATCATGAACATTCCTAAAGAACGCGGTTTTATTTATGCCAGCTCGGTTATCACCGTAGGTTTGGTGTTGGCGGTGGTGGTGATGATCACGACAGTCATCGTCTGGAGTTCGGGTATGGGGCCGATTTACGTTAGCTAGTGTTCACTAAGAAAATATTAAAAAAGCGGCTTCGGCCGTTTTTTTGTGCCTGGATGATTAGTTCGCACTGTCTGGGTCCTATAAAGGCCCTTTTTATGGGTTGGTTTTACATTGGTGGCTGTACGCGTTTTAATGAGCAGATATCAACACAGAAGGAAGTTTTGTATGGCCCGTACCCACTCCAGCATGTTGCCACTGGGAACCACGTTACCCGATGTTGAGTTGCCCGACGGCACCGGCGATCTTTGTAATATCGCAGGGAATGTAGAAGAAAATGGTGTGTTAGTGATGTTTATTTGTAATCACTGCCCATTTGTCTTGCACATTGCTGACTTTCTTGCCCCTATGGCGCGTCAGCTTGGAGAGCAAGGGATTGGTTGCGTTGCCATTAGCTCTAACGATATTGTGAATCACCCTGAGGATGCTCCAGACAAAATGGTGGCATTTGCGGCTCAGCACAACTTTCCTTTTCCGTATTTGTACGATGAGTCTCAAGCGGTGGCAAAAGCCTTTGACGCAGCCTGTACGCCAGATTTCTATCTGTTTGATGGTAATAAAAAACTTGTTTATCGCGGCCAGATAGACGACTCACGGCCCGGTAACGATGCTCCAGTTGATGGCCATGATTTGCTGGCGGCAGCTCAGGCATTAGTGCAACAGCAGCCATTGCCGACCGAGCAGCGACCGAGCTTAGGTTGTAATATTAAATGGAAGAACTAGCGTAAAGCTGTTGCTGGGTTGCTATTAGATATAAAAGTTACGCATTCTCACAATTTACTTTTGAGCAAAAATTCTTAGATTAAATGCCAGCGATGTAACAAAGCCCTTTACGAATAAGCCTTTCTGAACGTGGTCCGATAGGTCTTAACAACAATGTTTATTTGATTATGCAGATACACAAAAAAGCCCCGATAATCGGGGCTTTTTTGATGTTGAGTGACAACGTCTTGGGTTAGCTTTGTTGCTCGCGAGCAATAGCCCGATAAGCAATATCGCTGCGGTAGTTGACGCCGTCCCACTTAATACCGTGGGCGAGCTTGTAGGCGCGTTCCTGCGCATCTTTAACGGTATTGCCTAGTGCTGTTGCACACAGAACACGACCGCCGTTAGTAACGATCTCGTGGCCTTGCTGTGCGGTTCCTGCGTGAAAGACTTTCTCACCTGCGGTTTCGGTGCTGGGCAACCCGGTAATCGCATCACCCTTGTTGTAACTTGCCGGGTAGCCACCGGCGGCGAGTACTACGCCAACGGCTGGCCGAGGGTCCCATTGGATAGTGGCTTTGTCTAACTCGCCGTTTAGAGCTGACAGACACAGGGCAACAATATCGGATTGCAGTCGCAGCATAATGGGCTGTGTTTCGGGGTCGCCAAAGCGGCAATTGTATTCGATAACTTTAGGTGTACCGCTGGCGTCGATCATCAGGCCGGCGTATAAAAAGCCGGTGTAGCGGTTGCCTTCGGCGGCCATGCCTTTAACCGTAGGGTAGATCACCTCATCCATAATGCGCTGGTGAATTTCATCGGTAACCACGGGCGCCGGTGAGTAAGCACCCATGCCGCCGGTGTTGGGGCCGGTGTCGCCATTGCCCGCGCGCTTGTGGTCTTGACTGGTGGCCATTGGTAAAACGTTTTCGCCATCTACCATGACGATAAAGCTGGCTTCTTCACCGTTAAGAAACTCTTCGATCACCACACGACACCCGGCGTCGCCAAAGGCGTTGCCCGACAACATATCGCGTACGGCATCTTCGGCTTGCTCGAGTGTTTCGGCGACTATTACACCTTTACCGGCGGCAAGACCATCGGCTTTTACGACAATCGGCGCGCCTTTTTCGCGTAGGTAGGCGAGTGCCGGCGCAACTTCGGTGAAGTTTTGGTAGGCGCCGGTAGGAATTTTGTGGCGCTCTAAAAAGTCTTTGGTAAAAGCCTTAGAGCCTTCTAGTTGCGCTGCGCCCTTGGTGGGGCCAAAACACGCGAGGTTGCGCTCGTTAAAGTAATCCACGACCCCTTCAACCAAAGGCACTTCGGGTCCGACAATGGTCAGTGCAACTTCTTCTGCCTTGGCAAATTCAGCTAGCGCAGCAAAGTCGAGCACATCAATATTGACGTTTTTTAATTTGTCGTCTAACGCAGTCCCGGCGTTACCGGGTGCTAAGTAAACGGTTTCTACTTGTTGGCTCTGCGCCGCCTTCCAGGCCAGTGCATGCTCGCGGCCACCGCCGCCAATAATTAAAATGTTCATGGTTTTGTATGGCTATAACGGCGCTTATACAATAGCGCTCGATTCACCATAGCTCCTATTGGCAAATTAAGGGTCATAAGCGGCGGCCAGCTAAGTCCTTATATAGATACTGCTTAGTTGACCGCGTAGCGCGCTTAGTGTTTAAAGTGACGCATTCCGGTAAATACCATGGCGATTCCAGCTTCGTCGGCAGCGGCGATCACTTCATCGTCGCGCATAGAGCCGCCAGGCTGAATTACAGCGGCAATACCTGCCGCAGCGGCGTTGTCTATGCCGTCGCGGAACGGGAAGAACGCATCCGAAGCCATAACCGAGCCGGGCACCGCAAGGCCTGCATGCTCAGCTTTAATGCCGGCGATACGGGCCGAGTTTACGCGGCTCATTTGACCGGCACCCACACCGACGGTGGCGCCGCCTTTACCGTAAACAATGGCGTTGGATTTAACCATTTTTGCGACTTTCCAGGTGAATAATAAATCGCGCATCTGATCTTCGCTGGGTACTTTTTTGGTAACCACTTTTAAATCAGATTCTGCCACGGTGCCGTTGTCGCGATCTTGTACTAACAAGCCGCCTGACACACGCTTGTAATCATAACCGGCAGCACTTGCGCCCCACTGGCCACACTCTAATAAGCGTACATTTTTCTTGGCACTGACAATCTCAACGGCAGCCGACTCGATACTTGGGGCAATAATCACTTCAACAAATTGTTGATCGACAATGACTTTTGCGGTGGCTGCATCGAGTGGGCGGTTGAAAGCGATAATGCCGCCAAAGGATGACTCGGGATCGGTGGCAAAAGCACGTTCGTAAGCGGCCTGTAATGTGTCGGCGCTGGCTACGCCACAAGGATTGGCGTGCTTGACGATAACGCAGGTAGGCGCATCAAATAGCTTTACGGTTTCTAATGCGGCATCGGTATCGGCAATGTTGTTGTAAGACAGCTCTTTGCCTTGCAACTGTTTGGCGGTTGCGATGGTGCCGACAGCAGGATTCTTCTCGACAAAAAAGGCACTCTTTTGATGCGAGTTCTCGCCGTAACGCAGGGTTTGCACCTGATGAAACTGGGTGTTAAACGTGCGTGGAAAATCTTCACTGCCACCTTTAACCATACGGCCAAAGTAATTGGCGATGGCGCCATCGTAGGCGGCGGTGTGCTCGTATGCTTGAATGGCTAAATCAAAACGAGTTTGGTAAGTAGTGGCGCCTTTATTGGCTGACATCTCGGCCAATATTTTGCCGTAGTCGGCGGCGTTAACCACAATGTTGACCCAAGCGTGATTTTTAGCCGCAGCGCGTACCATTGTTGGGCCGCCGATATCGATATTCTCGATGGCGTCCTCTAGGCTGCAGTCGGGGTTGGCGACGGTGTTTTCAAACGGGTAAAGATTGACCACCACCATGTCGATGCCGCCAATACCATGCTCGTTCATTACCGCATCATCTTGACCGCGACGGGCCAAAATGCCTCCGTGAACTTTAGGGTGCAACGTTTTAACGCGGCCGTCCATCATCTCGGGGAAGCCGGTGTAGTCCGAGACTTCTATGGCGGGGATGTCGCTGTCTTTGAGCAGGCGGTAAGTGCCGCCAGTCGAAAGGATTTCTACCCCTTGTTGGTGTAAGGCACGGGCAAAATCTACAATGCCTGTTTTATCAGAGACGCTGATCAGGGCGCGTTTTACGGGCGCGAGGTCGGTAGTCATTGGGATGCTTCCAGTAGTTTGTTAGCTCGGGAGTCAATAAGAACAAACGTTTAAAAATAGAAAAGGTGGCATTCAGCCACCCTTAGGCGTTATAAGCATTTACGCTTTTACTTACAACAAGCCATATTGCTTCAGTTTTTTGCGTAATGTGCCACGGTTTAAACCCAGTGCTTGCGCGGCTCGAGTTTGATTGTGGCGGGTGTATTTTAATACCACCTCAAGCAACGGCGCTTCGACTTCGGCCATTACCATATCGTAGACGTTACTGACAGGCTGTCCGTCTAAGTGTTGGAAATAATTTTCCATGGCCTGTTCGACGCTGCCTCGCAATGATTGCGCTTGAGTGGCAGGTGCCGGTTGTGGCGCTTGCGTGCTCAAGGTCTCTTTGGGCGCGATGGACGCATCGGTGATAAAAGTTTCTACTGAATTCATGCCGCTTTTTCCTCTTGTTCTAGCAGTTGTTCGAAGTAATCTCGAACCCTTGCATATTGATCTTGGGCGTTTTCTAACTGGTTAAACGTGGCGCGAAACGGCCCGCTATCGGGCAGAGTTTGTAGGTACCAGCCGAGGTGCTTACGCGAGATGCGCGGCCCCATGACAGGTCCATAAAATTCGCTCAGTTCTCCCAGGTGGGTACAAAGAATATCTCTGATTTCACTCAGAGATGGTTCTGGTAACAGTTGGCCAGTACGTAAATAGTGGTCAATCTGTTTAAAAATCCAAGGGCGCCCCTGTGCGGCGCGCCCGATCATAACGGCCTGTGCGCCGGTTTGTTGCAGCACATAATGTGCTTTTGACGCGCTGTCGATATCGCCGTTGCACAGCACCGGAATGTTAACGTTTTGTACTACCTCGGCAATGGTGTCGTACTCGGCCAGACCGTTAAAACGGCAGGCGCGGGGGCGGCCATGTATCGCTAAGGCTTGTATGCCGCAATCTTCGGCGAGCTTGGCAATGGCAACCGCGTTGCGCTGCTCGGGGCACCAACCGGTGCGTATTTTTAATGTTACAGGTGCATCTACGGCAGATACTACCGCCTGTAATATATTGGCCACTAAGGCTTCATCGCGTAATAACGCAGAGCCGGCGGCTTTTTTTAACACTTTTTTTGCCGGACACCCCATATTGATGTCGATAATTTGGGCGCCATTGTCTACATTGAAGCGGGCCGCCTCGGCCATCATTGCTGGATCGGAGCCGGCTATTTGCACCGCTATTGGGCCTGTTTCGCCACGGTGGTCAAGACGCTGACGGCTCTTGCGACTGTCCCAGAGTGTGGCGTCACAAGTCACCATTTCTGAAATCGCAAGCCCCGCCCCCTGTTGCCGACAAAGTTGGCGAAAGGGGCGATCGGTAACGCCAGCCATTGGCGCCAGTACTACCGGCACGTCGATCTGATAGGGGCCAATCTGAAGCATTATCAACTTACCTTGCCGACGGTTTTATCTAAAATGACCCGTTAATTTCTAGCGGCGGGGCCGGTCGAAAAAGGCTGGCTATGATACCTTCTTGGAGTCGAATTGGGAACGCAGATTTCACACAGATTGGCTTTTTTTTAAGCAAATATGACAGTTTAAGCTTGCAGTTTAAGTGAGCTAGGGGATAACTAAGTTGTAATTGACTGCATCTGGGCCCGGGTCGACCAGCTCTAGGCTTAAATGCACCGGCTGGTTAGACGGCATAATCGTGCGGCCGGTCAGTTCGCCGCGTAAGTATTCTTTGGGTGTAAACAGGCGCGATGCCACTGGCCTGTTATTGATATCGCTAAAGGTTAGCTGCAAAGCTGGGTACGGTTGCTCGAACATAGCGGTATTAAGAATGATGGCATCCACCATTAACGCATTGCTGTGTTCTGCGTGTTGGCGCACCACAAGGTTAAAGGTGCGAATTTTACTGGTGTCGCGCAACGTGGGCATTTGGCAGCCAATCAGGTTGCAGGCACTTTGATAATAACCCCGGTAAGGTTCAATGCGGCTGTAGCGGTCAAATTGTAGCCAAGCAACTTGTAGCACCAGCGCGACGATTGCTAATAGACTTAGCGCTCCCCACAGCAATCGCTTGTGCCAAGGGCGCTCATGGGCGGCTGCCATTTCGACTGGTTCGGGGTGGATGCCCAGTATTAAAGCGCTGCGCTCGCTATCGTAGGCGCGTAGACGTCCATGAAAATCATCGACCGCGTGGCTGTCTTCATCGTTGTCGGAGCGATCAGCACGCAATTCAAAGGACGGTGTTGCTGCCGGCTTTTGAGTGCTTGCAGGTGTTGGGTTATCACGCTTTGAAGGTTTAATGTCTTCGGTTAAGTTGGCACTAAAATCGTTAGTCTGTTCGCCAGTCTCAGTGAAATTGTCTATTTCACTTGCGGTCGATGGGCCGTCGCGGGTGATGCTGAGCGGGTTGTCGAAGTCGCTAGCGGTTTGTGTTTGGGGTGTTGGCTCATTGTCCAACAGCTCATCGGCCCAAGATTCATCGCTGGCATCGACAAACTCTTCGGTCTGTGGCTCAAGCTTGCGCTCAAACAAAGAGTGGCCGCTGTCGCGAGGCGCTATGTATAAATCTGGGTCAGCCGCCTTCGGTGCCGGATTGTCCATGTCGTCACTGATCAGCACATCATCGTGCAGTTCGCTTTCAAGGTCTATTTGTGACTGGTCGAACTTCAGTAATCCATCGGCGGTGGCACTTGGCTCGACCGGCTTGGGGTTTTCTATGATTTTGCTAGCGTTGCTGACAGGTTTGGGTGCTGAGTTCGAGTCAGATTTGGGCGCACTTACACGACGATTTTCTGGCTTAGGGGTGTTAATTGCAGCCTTAGTTGGTGCAGTTTGTGCGACGGTAGCTGCTGGTCGAATATTGTCGCTCTTATTAAGGTTGTCTGGCTTGGCTGCGGCTGGAGTAACCGCTGGGCGCGTTTGGGCCTGGGGCTTTATGCTCGCTTGCTTAGGTGTCGGGCTGATTGCAGCCGATGGCGCTGTAGATGGAACTGCTGCGTCCGGCTCGCTAGTAATAGGCAGTTGAGTTTGAGTGGGTGCTGGCGTTTGTGGTGCACGTTTTGTGGTTTTTACGCGCGGAGCTGCAGGTTTTGGGTTGCGCCCCTCAATAAGGTTTTGTTCGGCATTAAAAATATGTAAACAAGAGCCACAGCGCACCGCGCCACGAGCTTTTTGAATTTGCGCGGGCGTAATCCTAAACGACGTGCTGCACTGAGGGCAGCGGGTAACCAATTGGGTCATAGCAAACGTGTTTTCCTTGCTGTCGCAGGAGGGCCTTCCCGAGTGCACACTTTAGAGGCAGTTTAGTCGTAAAGTGTGCGCGGGTAAATGCGCCGTAGTTTAGCGTATTTTTGTGCCAGTAATGCGAACCCACTCGTCTTTTTGAGCGACCGGATCAAACGTAAAGTCATCGCTGTAGGCGGCCATAACGGCATCGGCTTGAGTCGCTAAAATACCGGAGAGGCAAATCTTGCCGCCGCGGCGGGTCAGGGCTGATAGTTGTGGTGCGAGCTCGGCCAGTGGTCCAGCCAAGATGTTGGCCAGCACTATATCAACTGACTCGCTGGGTGCCTTTGGTGGCAAAAAAACCGGCATGGCGTCAGCGGCTAATTGGTTGCGTTGAGCGTTGTCGCAGGTGGCGAGCAGCGCTTGTGGATCGATGTCGACCCCGATGACTTTGCGGGCGCCGAGTTTAAGTGCTGCGATACCTAAAATGCCAGAGCCACAACCGTAATCGACTAGTGTTAAATCGTCCAGCACTTGGCCGTCCAGCCACTGCATGCATAAAAAAGTAGTGGGGTGGGTGCCGGTGCCAAACGCTAAGCCTGGGTCGAGCAAAATATTAATTTTGTCGGGCGCCGGTGGCTCGATCCAGCTGGGGCAAATCCACAGGCGTTCACCACAGCAAATGGGGTGGTAGTTGCTCATCCACTCCCGCTCCCAGTCCTTGTCTTCTAACTGCTCCCATTGGTGTTCTGGCAATTCTTGACCGTAGCGTGCCGCGATCAAGTCGCTGCTGGCGCCGGTATTGATGTCAGCGTCGAATAGCCCGGTAATACACACTTGATCCCACAGCGGTGTTTCGCCGAGTCCCGGCTCTAAAATCGGTTGGTCGGCATTGTCTTGCAGCGTCACGGAAACAGCGCCAGCATCGAGTAGCGCGTCTTCGAGTTTAGCGGCGTGATCACGTACGGTATTAAGTTTTATTTGAAGCCAGGGCATGGGAATCCGAAAGCTAAAGGTCCGGCGAATACCGGACCCTGCGGGTTTAACCTTCGAGTTTTTTCTCGAGGTAATGAATGTTAACGCCACCTTCGCGGAAGGCCGGATCACGTACTAAACGCTGTTGCAGCGGAATGTTGGTGCGAATACCGTCAATAACGGTTTCATCCAGCGCGTTGCGCATGCGATTTAGGGCGATCGTACGGTCTTCACCATGAGTGATGATTTTAGCAATCATCGAATCATAGTTCGGTGGTACTGTGTAGCCACTGTATAGATGAGAGTCGACCCGAACGCCAAAGCCTCCCGGAGCATGGAAGTTATTAATGGTGCCGGGGCAGGGCATAAAGGTTATTGGGTCTTCGGCGTTTACACGACACTCAAAGGCGTGACCGCGAATAACAACGTCTTCTTGTTTGATTGAGAGTTTCTCGCCAGCACAGACTCGGATTTGCTCGCGAATAATATCGATACCCGTAACCATCTCGGTAACTGGGTGTTCGACCTGTACGCGGGTGTTCATCTCGATAAAATAAAAGCCGCCGTCTTCGTACAAAAACTCAAAGGTGCCGGCACCTTTATAGCCGATATCAATACATGCTTTAACGCAGGCCGCTGCAGTTGATTCGCGAATGTCGTCGGGAATGCCGGGTGCCGGAGCTTCTTCTAGTACTTTTTGGTGGCGACGCTGCAAAGAGCAGTCGCGGTCGCCCAAGTGAATGGCGTTGCCTTGGCCGTCGGATAATATCTGAATCTCGACGTGACGTGGATTCTGCAGGAATTTCTCCATGTAAACCGTGTCATCACCAAAAGCACCCTTGGCTTCGCTTTGGGTAACATGAATCGAGCTCATTAATGAGGCTTCGGTATGTACCACTCGCATACCACGACCGCCGCCACCGGCGGCAGCTTTAATGATAATGGGGTAGCCGATGCGCTTGGCAATTGCTTGGCACTTGTCGCGATCATCGGTGGGCAGTGGGCCGTCTGAGCCGGGTACAGTGGGTACGCCAGCTCTTTTCATGGCGGCAATAGCGGCCACCTTGTCGCCCATGGTGCGGATAACATCTGGATCAGGGCCAATAAACACAAAACCACTTTTTTGCACTTGCTCGGCAAAGTCGGCGTTCTCGGCTAAAAAACCGTAACCTGGGTGAACCGCTATTGAGTCGGTTACCTCCATCGCGCTAATAATAGCGGGGATGTTTAGGTAGCTTTGTGGTGATGGGTTGGGTCCGATGCAGACGGACTCATCGGCCAGACGTACGTGTTTTAAGTCGCGATCGACCTGCGAATGTACCGCCACGGTCTTAATGCCCATCTCTTTACAGGCGCGCAAAATCCGCAGGGCTATTTCACCGCGGTTCGCAATCAAAATTTTCTTAAACATACACCAACTCCTCGGATTTTATCGGCATTATCGTGTTCGCAGCCGCGCTTTACAGCTGCGTCTCGCAGCTGTGTTTACCTGTCGTATACTTAAACGATGGTTACCAAGGGTTGGTCAAATTCGACGGGTTCGCCGTCATCCACAAGAATAGCTTCGATCACACCGGCTTTGTCGGCTTCGATTTGATTCATCATCTTCATGGCTTCGACGATACAAATAACGTCGCCGACTTTAACGTGTTGGCCTACTTCAGCAAACGCGGGTGAGCTGGGGCTAGGCGAGCGGTAAAATGTGCCTACCATGGGCGATTTCAGCAAGTGGCCAGAAGGGGTTTCGGGCTCGGCAGCGGCGGCGGGCGCTGCAGCCGGGGCTACGGGTGCTGGGGCAACAGGCGCGGGCGCAGGTGCGTACATTTGTTGCTGAGCAACCGCGGCGTGGGTAGAGTTGCGGCTAATGCGCACAGACTCTTCACCTTCTTTAATTTCCAGTTCGCCGATGTCAGATTCTTCTAGCAGCTCGATCAGTTTTTTAATTTTACGAATATCCATGTAGCCCTCTCTTAATGTACGGGATTCAATTTAAACAATAGCGTTACGAGAGTTATGAGCCAGCGCGGCAGATAGCGCTAACTCATAGCCCAGTGCGCCAAGGCCGCAAATTACGCCCTCGGCAATATCAGAAAAATACGAGCGGTGGCGAAACTCTTCACGTTTGTAAACGTTAGAGATATGCACCTCTATAAATGGAATGCCCACGGCTAATAGTGCGTCGCGCAAGGCGACACTGGTGTGGGTAAAAGCGGCGGGGTTGAAGATAATAAAATCGACCCCTTCTGAACGCGCCTCATGAATACGATCAATCAGTTCGTACTCCGCATTGCTTTGCAAGCTTAGCAGGTGATGGCCTTGCTGCTGACAGAGATCGCTTAAGCGGCAATTGATATCACTGAGTGTGTCGGCCCCGTAGACGCCCGGCTCACGAGTACCCAAAAGGTTTAAATTGGGGCCGTGTAACACCAGTATGCTCGCCATGGGAAATCCTTCACGGTCTGTGCGGTTGATTGACCGGAGTCGTTGCTCCAGTTGCGTATAAGGCGCGAGTTTGCCGCAAAAAAGCGGATGTGTCCATATTGTGTCGGTATTTTTCTCTAATTCCCGAAAAATGTCGACACGTTTGCCACCGTTAGTAGGTTTTTGTCTACAGCTAACTATAAGTTTGTAAGTGGTTGTGGCCGCTTTATGCAAGATGAGAGCATTTGGCGGCGGGTTGTGCACCACTTGACGTTAAGTTGCAGAAAGTCGCCTAAAATCTTCAAACGTGAGGTCAACAGTTATTAACGTTAGGTTTTGTCTGGGTAGGCACGCTTAAATTCGTCCAGCAAGTGTTTTTTGCGTAATAGTTGCGGCAAGATAACGGCGCGGTCTGTGTTGTTTGGTGCAAACCAAAGGTAGAGTGGTACGCCGCTGCGTTGATATTGCTGTAACAGTTCGGTAATTGCTGGATCACCATTGGTCCAATCGCCTTTTAGAGTGGCGATATTATAGGTTTTAAAGGCTTGCTCTATCTCGTTGGTGCTTAGTACGACTGCTTCATTGGTTAGGCAGGTTACGCACCAGTCGGCGGTTAAGTTGATAAATACGCCGCGACCATCGGCGCGCAACTGCGTCAGTGTTGCAGCGCTATAAGCTTGCCAGTGGTCGGTGTTGGTATTGCGGTTAGCATTAGATTTAACGACGCTAAAGGGCAGTGCCAAGGCTAGCACGACGGCGATCGTCGCCACAATGTTGATGGCAGTGCGCGCCACTGTACCCGCCGGTTTATGCTGGCGCAACCACAGGGCAAAACCAAACAGTAAAGCGCCAAGCAGCAATGTAACAATAGCATCGCTACCGGCTTGGTGGCCCAGCACCCATAGTAGCCATAACGCCGTGAGATAAATCGGAAACGCAAGCAGCTGCTTTAAAGTGTCCATCCAAGGTCCTGGCGCAGGCAGATGCCGAATTAGCGCAGGGATGTAGCACAGTAATAATAGCGGCAGTGCCATACCAAAACCTAAGGCAATAAAGACTAGCAGTGCTGTGGCGGCCGGCTGAGTCAGGGCGTAACCAAGAGCTACCCCCATGAACGGTGCGGTACAGGGGCTGGCGACCACGGCAGCTAATACCCCAGTAAAAAATGAGCCGGTTAAGCCGCGGCTTTGGGTTAATCGTTGGCCCGCCCCCATCAGGCTGCTGCCCAGGTCGACCAGCCCAGACAACACCAGCCCCATTAGCACAAACAAATAAATCAGCGCGGCGATGACCAGAGGCGATTGCAGTTGAAACCCCCAGCCGGCGGCTTCACCACTGGCACGAGCTATCAATAGCAGCGTGGCAAAGCCGATAAAGCTGACCAGAATGCCTAAAGTGTAAGCCCAGCCATGGTGGTGCGCGTGTTGCTCGCCAGTGTTAGTTAGACTTAATACTTTAATAGACAGTACTGGGAAAACGCAGGGCATAAGATTAAGAATAACGCCGCCAGCCAGGGCCAGAGCCAAGATCGCCCACAGCCCCATGGCGCTGTGGGCGCCACCGTTACTTGCTAAGGCGTTGGCGGGAGAGGTTGCGTTGCTTTTAAAGCTATCGACATCAATACGGTCGGCGCTGCTAGCGCTGGGGTTAATGCGTAAGTAGTCGTCGTAAGGTGGGTAGCATAAGCCTGCTGCGGCGCAGCCTTGCGATTGCACCTTTAGGTTAAATGGCGGTAAGTCTGCGCTCAAGGCAAGGGTAAGTGTTGCCGAGCTAAAGTGCAGCGCCATGTTTTTGTCAAAGTATTCGTCATATTGCTCGACGCTAGGTGAAAACTCGGGGGTTAGTACTGCGCCGTCGTCCGTGGTGAGTTCAAAGCGTTCTTGATATAGGTAGTAGCCGGGCTCAATATCCCAGTGCAAAATCAGCGCGCCATCGCGTACCCAAGCACTAAGCATGTAAGCTTCGGTGACGGGTAAAAACTCGGGCTCGGCACTAGCTTGCGGTCCAGCCAAAGACATACCCGCAGCGGGGTTGGCCGATTTGGGCGGCACCAATTCAATGGCATTGCTGCCGTAAGTAAGTGCCGAGAGAGATAGCATTAGTAGCAATAATAGCTGGCGGATGGTTGTTAAAAGTTGGCGGCGCTTTAGGGTGGTGATCATTACGTTGTAGATGCTCATATGGGTGGGTCAGCTAAGTTATTTGGCTATTCTCGCGCTGGTAGCGATGTTTTACAAACATCTTGAAGCCGGCCGTGGCAATAAACATCTGACCGCAGCTGTGCTGGCCAGTTCCGACGCGTTGCCGCCCGGGGGATGAGCCGCTACACTGCGCTTCGGTGTGATACAGTTTAGAGATGTAAATTTTTTAGGTGCGGCAGCGGAGATCCAACGGTAATGAAGTGTAGTAGTGGCTTGGCAGTAATGTGTGCCTTGTTGGTGATGGTAGGGTGCTCAACTACGACGCACAACCTGCCAAGACAACCGGATGAGCCGAAAGCGGTAACGCCCAAAATAAGCCCCGAGCAACAGCGTGCACGTATGATTGCGCGGTTGTTGTCGCGCGCTGAACGAGCATTGGCCCGAGATCGGTTATTGATGCCCGCTTATGACAATGCCTATGACCGCTATGCGAGTGTGCTACAGCTGGATAAGCACAACCAAGCCGCCGAGCTTGGTTTGCAAGCGATTGTGTTGCGCTATTTAGATATGGCTCGTGATGCGGCGCAGCGCAGCCGTTACCAAGAGGCGCACGGCTACCTTGATCGGGCGGCAACGGTGCTGCCCGATAACGCTGCAGTAGGCGCTATGATTGCCGAGCAGCGTAAACAAACCGTCGAGCCACAAACGCCCGTCGTGGCTGATAACGCTGTACTGCTTAATGCCGGCGCGCTACAGGCTCGCAGCGAAACCATCAAAGTTCAGTTGGCTGAATTAGCTCAGCGGGCGCGGAATAATGACGAGATGGTATTAATTGTCACCGGCACTGATGGTCAGGGACGCTGGGTGTATCAAACTATGCGTGAAGCGGTAAAAGGGTATTTGTTGCGCGGTGATATTAAGGTGGGCTCGCCTGCTCGGGTTGAGTTTTTATCGCCGCCATAGGGTTACGTTAATCGTCTAAGTTTTAATGAAATCGCTAAGTTTACAGTCAATTCTAATCATTGCGCGGCCACAACAGAGAGACTCAGATGTTACGAATTATGTCTTTTTTTGTCATTTTATGTGGCTTTTTAGCCATCCCTGCCCACGCTGGTGCAGCACCCGAAAAAGCATCAGCTACTGTCGTTACGGTATCGGTAACTGATGCAGTATTGCAGTTGCCGATACCCGGCACCCACAACAGCGCTGTTTTTTTACGGCTTACCAATACCGGTGCGGCGCCTTTAACCTTAGTGGGCGTTAGCACCAGTGCCGCGGCTAAAGCGCAACTACATTCACACACTAAAGTGGATGGCATGATGCGTATGCGGCCGCTCGAATCGCTCAGTATAGCGCCGGGTCAAACGTTGGTGTTTGAGTCCGGTGGCAACCACATTATGTTGCTTGATGTGCAGCGTACACTTACCAGTGGCGACATTGTGGCGCTCACTTTTGAGTTTGCCGATGGCGCCACACAAGAGGTGCAAGTTGCCGTAACTAGCCGTTACGATGACGTTGATCATTCGCACCATCATTGACATTTGGCATCGACCATAGAGGTTTATTGGGAATGGAAGGTTTTGCAAAAACGTGGAACAAAGTGACGCGCCGCGATGCGAGTGTTCAGTCGAATGACGAGTCTGACTCATCTCGCTGGGGCTGGTTTTTATTGCCGATAGTGCTGGTATTGTTGATTTTTTTAGCGCTGGGATGGTATTGGAGCTTAATGCAGCCTACCTTTAACGTCAGTGCTCGCACCGAGGCTAAGCTTGAACAAATGCAACGTCCGCCGGTAGTGGGGGCGGTGACAACCATCGCGTTAATGAGTGTCGCCGAAACGTTGCTTGATAAACCCGGTGGTTACTTGAGTAACGATGTCACGCCTCCTAGCTGGTGGCTAGATAATATGCCCAACTGGGAATACGGCGTATTGATTCAAGTGCGAGATATGAATAAAGCCATGCGCGAGGCATTTAGTCGTTCGCAATCGCAATCGTTAGAGGATCAAGATTTAGCCTTGGCGGAGTCGCGTTTTAACTTTAATAACGACAGCTGGATGTTTCCCGCAACTGAAAAACAATATCGTCAAGGTATCTCGCACTTGCAGGCCTACTTAGATCGATTGCTTGATCCGGCTAATAAAGACGCGCAGTTTTTTGCCCGCGCCGATAACCTTCGCTATTGGTTGTCAACGGTTGAAACACGGCTGGGGAATTTATCTCAACGCTTAAGCGCCAGTGTTGGTCAGCAGCGGTTAAATACCGACTTGGCCGGTGATAGTGCCGCCAGTGCTTCGACCCCGAAGCCGAGCGATGAATATGTTAAAACCCCGTGGTTAGAGATTGACGATGTGTATTATGAGGCGCGTGGTACATCTTGGGCATTAATTCATTTTTTACGAGCAGTAGAGCAAGATTTCTCTGATATTTTGGTTAAGAAAAATGCATTGGTTAGCTTGCGGCAAATTATTCGCGAATTAGAAGCGACGCAGAGCACGGTTTATAGTCCGATGATTTTAAATGGCAGTGGCTTTGGCATGCTGGCTAATCATTCGCTGGTTATGGCGTCGTATATTTCGCGCGCTAATGCCGCGATTATTAATCTTAGGGAATTGCTTGAACAAGGTTGATTTTGTGTTTGGCGCGCGATGCTTAACGCTTTTTTATTAACGCGCGGCTGGCGTGATACGCCTCAGGGACTAGAGCTAGAGTTTTATTGGGCGACTGACTCGGGTGCTGTGTGCACCCGCTTTAGCGAACAAGAAGCTGTGTTTTTTGTGGCCACCCGAAAGTCCTCGCAAGCGCAAGATATTTTGCGTCAACTAACCGGTTGGCGTCATCGAGATTTATCGCTTAAAACCCGTGAAGGTAAGCCGGTTACGGCGTTTTACTTTCGCACTATAGCTGGTGCTCGCGAAGCCGAAAAGCGTTTAACATCTCATGCCATTCCCTGCTGGGAAGCTGATGTTCGCCCCCCAGAGCGATTTTTAATGGAGCGCTTTATCACGGCCGGCGCTTGTATTGATACGACTCCCGGTAGCCGACGCTCGCTGTATAACCCTAAAATCATCCCCGCAGATTATCGCCCTAACTTGCGTCTTGCGTCGATTGATATCGAAACTACCATGGACGCCAAGACTCTTTACTCGATAGGAGTTTACTCCGCTCAAACGCGCTGCGTGTTTATGGTGGCCGAGCGGGCGCATAGTCAGCAGTTAGAAGACGGCACGACCCTCGTCGAATGCGCCGATGAAAAAGCCTGCCTGCAAGCTTTTATGGCTTGGCTGAAACGTGAAGATCCAGACGGTTTAATTGGCTGGAACTTGGTGCAATTTGATTTATGGGTGCTGTGCGATATTGCGGCGCGCTTAAAATTAGTGCTCGATTTAGGCCGTGGTGGTGCCCGAGCTTATTGGCGTCAAGAAAAAGGCGAGGGCGGCCGGCGTTTTGTGTCGATTCCTGGGCGAGTAGCTCTTGATGGCATCGAGCTGTTAAAGCAAGCGAACTATCAGTTTGATAGTTTTGCTCTTGATAATGTTGCCGCCAAACTTTTGGGCGAAGGCAAGTTGTTGCACGGCGCGGGCCGTGGTGAAGATATTACTCGGTTGTTTAAAGAGGATAAAGCCGCGCTTGCACGTTACAATTTAAAAGACTGTCAGTTGGTGTGGGATATTTTTGCACGCCAAGCATTACTGGAGTTTGCCGTAGAGCGCAGTCAGCTTACCGGTCTGTTACTTGATCGGATGGGCGGTTCGGTGGCGGCATTTGAGTATAGTTATTTGCCGCGCTTGCATCGCAATGGTTTTATTGCACCTAATTTAGGTGAGTTGAAATCGGATATTGTTAGTCCCGGTGGCTTTGTGATGGATTCTGACCCCGGCATTTACGATCATGTTTTGGTGTTAGATTTTAAAAGCCTGTACCCAAGTATTATCCGTACGTTTTATATCGACCCCTGTGCGTTTTGGTGTGCCGAACAGTCGACGACCAAGCGACGATTGGTGGATGGTTTTAACGGTGCATTGTTTGATCGTGATAAAGCGATTTTACCGGATATGATCGAGTCGCTGTGGCTTGCGCGCGACCGGGCTAAAGCCGATAACAATAAGCCGTTGTCATACGCCATAAAGATCATCATGAATTCTTTTTATGGTGTGTTAGGTTCTACTGGCTGCCGTTTTTTTGACCCAAGGGTGGCCAGCTCTATTACCTTGCGCGGCCATGACATTATTCAATCAAGCAAGCGCTGGATCGAGGAGCAGGGTTACAAAGTTATTTACGGTGATACCGATTCGGTGTTTGTGTGGCTTTGTGCCGATACTCCGGTAGCCGACGACAAGGTAACGGCAATTGGCCGGCATTTGGCGCAAGGTTTAAATATTTGGTGGCAAGAGAAATTAAAGCGCGAGTTTGATATAGCAAGTGCATTAGAGATCGAGTTTGAAATACATTATAAAAAGTTTTTGATGCCCACCGTACGCGGTTCCGATGAAGGCAGTAAAAAGCGTTACGCCGGTTTAGTGGGGCCAGCGGGGGCAGAGAAGTTAGTGTTTAAAGGTTTGGAGTCGGTGCGCACTGATTGGACGCGGTTGGCGCGCGATTTTCAGAACGAGTTGTATCGTCGTATCTTTGCCGACGAGCCGTATCAGGTTTATGTACAAGAGTGCGTGCAAGCATTAATGCTGGGCCAGTGTGATGATCAGTTGGTGTATAAGAAACGTTTGCGTCGACGCCTGGATGATTATCAAAAAAATATTCCGCCTCATGTGCAGGCGGCACGAAAACAAAAAGAGTGGGGGCTGGGCGAATTAAAACGCGGTGACTGGATTAGCTATGTTATTACAGTGCAGGGGCCCGAGCCTGTGTCGGGCCGCCGCAGTGAGTTAGATTACGAACATTACCGCACTCGGCAGCTGGCGCCAGTGGCCGATTCGATTTTATATTTTCTAGATGATTCGCTGGCGGCGATAACCGATCAGCAAATGTCGCTGTTCGGTTAATATTTGCGTCTCACCACTGATTGAGTTGGCCGGTCGAACCCGTGACGACGATATCGACTTTCTTATTGGCGCTGCCAACCGTGACCGTATTGGTTACCAAATCAAGCCCTGTGCCGAATGCGGCGACGACATAATTGCCGTTAGTGCGGGCAATACTATAGGCACCGGCGTTACTGGTAACCGCACTTGCGTTACCAGCGCTAACGGTGATGCCGCCAAGACCTTCGCCAGCGCTGTAACGGCCGTTGTTGTCGCTATCACGATACACTACCCCCGAGATAAAATAACCACTGCCATGGCGCGCAAAGTTTTGCGTGATCATCGAGCTGGGGTAGGTGCCAGAGTCAAACGTAAAATCGCCCTCACGTTGACCAATGCCAAGCTCTCGGAAGCTGGCGTTAAGAATATTTTTGCGATGATCGGCCGATTTAAACAATCCTTGGTGTTGGCTTACGGCGGCATTCACAAGGTTTGGTGCAGGGATCGAACCGGTTACCGAGATGTTTTCACCCGCAGTCCAGCTCCCCGTAAGACTATAACCGGCGGCGGATATTCGGTCTGTAAGGCTATTGCCTCCAGCCCCTGTGTGCGAGAACGTGTTGGTGTCGAGCATCCATTGGCTGTGGCTGCGGGCGGCATTCATCAGCAATTCATTAAAGGCCAGCGGTGGCCGTTGCTCGCCGGTTAGGGTTCCTGCGGGGAGGTCATCGTTGAGGTCTATATTAAAACGCGCGGCTTCAGCCGGGGGGTCAAATCGAGCGCGATTGACCAGCTCGACCATTAAGGTCTCAGCTACGCTGGCGCTAAGTGATGTAGCAGGTTGCGATGGGGTAGCTTGGACTTCGGTGCTGGCCTCGCTTTCATTGCCCGCTTGCATGGCAGCGATTACAAAATAGTAGGTTTTGCCGTTAGTCAGCCCGCTCACCGTAAAAGGCGGTGCTGGGGCGGTTTGCCAATCGCCATCGTCATAGGCGGCAATATTAAGTGGGTCGATATTGGGTTCTGATGCAAAAAACACTCGGTAGCTATCGGCGTCGGTTACGATTTGCCAGTCGAGCAGGACTTGTTGGTCGCCGCCCCCCGCCTTAATGTTGTTAGGAGCTGCGCCCCCACTACTTGAGCTAGACGTGGAGCTAGAGCTAGATGTGGAACTTGAGCTAGACGTGGAGCTTGAGGCAATGCTAGAGCTAGGAGTGGAACTCATACTAGAACTAGACTGACTGCTGTTAACCGCAGATGACGAGCTCACTAAGCTGCTGCTGGTCGATGAGCTGACAGATGCTGTGCTTGAGCTACTGCTTGCGACAGTGCTGGATACTGAGCTTGCTTGTGATGACGAGCTGCTACTGGCATTGGTAGGGCTGCTAACACTGCTTGTACTGCTGGCTGTATCTGGCAGGCTAGCTTGGCTGCTCACTTGATTACTGCTTTCTGCGCTGCTTTGGGTGTTGCCGCCTGAGCTGCCTCCACCTGCGTCATCAGCGGCTCCACCACAGGCAGTTAGTAGGCCGAGCAGCAAAATACAGATAATAAGTTTCATAGGGCACTCCTGACGTGCTTTATGCTAAGTAGATTATGATTAGTGTAATACTTTAAGGCGCGATAAACGTGTTGTTAGTTCTTAAATATAGTATGTCATTTTGCACTTGTCGGGTGAGAGTAACGGCGGTAGCATTGACCGCTTGCCGATTCGTAAAAAAGCCATAGCAAAGAGATAACAATGGAAGAAGTTTTAGACGAGTTGCGAGAGAAAAACATCCCCGTGCCGGTACCGCTTGAGCTGCCGGATGAAGACAGTTTGGTGGTCGTCGAGGAGGAGCTGCTGCTGTCGTTGCCGCGGGATCTGCGCGATTACCTGCTGCATGGCAGCGATGTGGTCTACGGCTCTTTGGAGCCGGTAACCGCTGCCGATCCGTACTCTCATAGCTATTTGCCGGAGGTGGCCGCAGTTGCTTGGTCTTGCGGTATGCCACGACATTTGGTGCCATTGTGTGAGGTAAATGGACATTATTACTGTGTAGACCCTGAAGGCGAGGTGCAGTTTTGGCGCGATGGCGAGATTGGTGATGAGACTTGGCAGTCGGTGTGGCATTGGGTGCGAGATGTGTGGCTAGAAAGTTAATTATTCGCCGCGCTCTAAGTTACTTGCTGCAGAGACAGCCATAAAAAAACCGAGCCTAAGCTCGGTTTTTTTATGGGCGGTTATTTTAACTAGTAAATGCGTACTGCGCCGGCAGCGTTAGCGCTGTTATCGCTAGGATCTGCTTCTGTGCCCGTGCCTGCGCCAGATTCGCGATGAGCGCCAGCGGCCAATCGAGAGCCGTCATGAGACAGTGCGAGGGAGCGTCCCAAACGGTCTTGCGGGTCACTCTCGGGTGCTTTGACGTAACTTAGCTGTGCCCACTCGCCGGCGGCGTCTTGATTAAATAGGTACACGGCACCGCTGTTGAGCATATTGTTATTGCTGCCATCGCCGTTTATGCCAAGACTTGCACTGTCTTCGAGGTAGGCGCCTACGGCGAGGTAGCGACCATCACCCGATAGCCGAACGGTGCTGCCAAAGGCATCACTGGGGTCGGGGTTAGAGGCTTTGATATAGGTGGTTTGGGTCCATCCATCGGCCAGGTTGTCAAAAATGTAAGCCGCTCCCGAGTTAAAGTAAGACACCATGTCGCTAGAGTAGTTTGGATCTGCCTCGGTGTAGTCGGCCGGGTCGCCATTGATGCCCGTGGCGCGGCTGCCGTCGCCCGGTGCGCCTACGGCTAGGCGCTTGCCGTCGGCCGATAAGCTAACGCTTGTGCCAAACAGAAGCTGACTATAGTCAGTGGTATAGCTTGAAATATTAAAAATGCGCACCGAATAGTCGGGCTTGATGTAGGCTGATTGTGACCAAGTGGTGGCGCTGCGGGTAAACAAAAAGACCGCGCCGGAGTCGCCTTTCCGACGGACGTCATCAGTCGAAGGAATCTCTTGGTTGACACCGTTGCCGGCTTGATCTTCGGTGCTGGCGCCAACGGCTAAAGTATTGCCGTTATAATCGAGAGCCACTGAGAAGCCAAATTGATCTGCGGCCGCTGGAGTTTCGGCTTTAATGTAAGCTTGTTGTGCCCAATTAGCATCGCCTTTAGTAAACACATACACCGCGCCAGATGAGCCAGATGCGGTAAGATCATCAATGCTCTCATCACCATTAATACCGCCAGCGCTGCTGTCTTCACCTATAGCGCCTACGGCAAGAGTGTTGCCATCACCCGATAAGGTGAGGCTAAAGCCAAAGCGATCGCCGGCAGTAGTGGTAGTGCTGCTGGATGAGCTCGAACTGCTCGAGCTGGAAGAAGAACTGCTGCTAGAGAGCGCCTCTTGCTCTGGGGTATTGGAGGCCTTCACATAATCTGTGGGGGTCCAGTTGCCATTTGTGCGTTCAAATAAGTACACCGCACCGGCGTCAAGAGCACTATTGTCGGCCCCATCACCATTAATGCCGGTAGCGTTACTGTCCTCGCGCAGAGAGCTTACGGCGAGGGTATTGCCGTCGGCCGATAGTGATACTGCATAGCCAAAACGATCTTGGCCGCGTACTAGGGTGTTGCCGCTGTCATCTTCGTACGGCGCTTCGGTATTGGATGCCTTGAGGTAAGCTTGTTGTTGCCAGTTGCCATTGGTTTGGGCAAAGACATAGACGGCTCCTGCGGCAAAAGTGTTGTTGTCGGTTTGATCGCCATTTGCCCCTTGGGCTTGTGAATCTTCTTGGGGCGAACCCACAGCCAGTGTACTGCCGTCATCCGATAAGTCGACACTCCAGCCAAACCAGTCATTGGTTTCGGTATTGGACGCCTTAAGATAGCCGATGCTGCTCAGCATGGCGTTTACTGCGGTTGCTTCATTAGAGCTACTGCAATTGTCGGCGTCGCTGCAGGCCTCGACCATGTAGCGTGCCTCGGGCCAGCGAGCTAAATGAGCACTGATAGAGTCAGATGCCTCGGGGCTGGTTAGATTGTCGCCCACCTGAGTAAAGCCACTGGCGCCGTCGGGGTCTTTATAAAGACGGTAAAAGCTGGCATCGGCTACTGCGTCCCAGTAAATACGTAAAGTACCGGCACCGGCACCTTCTATATTGATATCTGGCCATACGCCAATAACGCTACTGGAGCTGCTGCTAGAACTGCTGCTGGAGCTACTACTGGAGCTGCTAGAGCTGGCAGATTGGTTGTCATCGTCGTCGCTACCACAGCCTACCAAGACCAAAGCGCCCAGTAGACAAGGTAATAGGCTAAGTTTTTTAACCGCGTGTAGAAGCTCGTAACTCATTCAATAGTCCTGAAGTTTATCGTGTGCGGGGATTCTGTCCGGCCCTGACAGATGTGTCAATGTAAAGGCGGGATTAAACGTTGTAGTAATAAGGCCGCTAGTATCCCATAAAAGCGAGCTTATGACCGCTCTGTTGTTGGTCGGTTCCGGAGGGCTCGTGATCTGCTCGCTGAGATAACCTGTAGGGTAATTCTTCGGTTTCGTTTTTGGTGGTGCTAACACCGCTTTGTGGGCGGAATTGTTACCGGTTGAGGATGTCGGGAGGGGCTGCCAGAGCCCTAGAGGGCTCTGGGTTAATACTCGATAAACTATTGGTTTTAATATAAATAAACCGCACCACTGTCGGTGACGCTGTTGTTACTGCTGTCGCCGTTTACTCCGGTTCCGTTGCCGTCTTCCCCCGATGCCGTAATGGCGAGCGTTTGACCGTCTCGCGCCAGCGCTAAGGTTCGGCCAAAAGTATCGTTGGCCGCGGCATTGTGGGCTTTAATGTAATTGCCTAGTTGCCAGCTGTTGCCATTGAACTGATAAAGGTAAGCTGCGCCGGCGCTGGGGGCTTGATTGTTGTCCCAGTCGGTACCAATAGCTCGTGCATCTGAGTCGTCTCGAGGGGCTCCGGCCACTAAAATATTGCCATCGCCAGATAAAGCCACTTGCCAGCCAAATAGATTGTCCTCGTCGTTTTTCTCGGCTTTTATATATTGCTGTTGTTGCCACTGACCATCAAAAGTAAATAGGTAAGCCGCTCCCGAGTCGGTCTCGCCGGTAATTGTCGCATCGGCGGCCAGCCCCTCGCCGGCACCATCTTCGTAAGGTGCGCCAACAGCCAGTCGCGTACCGTCGGTGGAGAGAGAAAGGCTTAAACCAAATTCATCACTGATGCCGGGTGTGGCAGCCTTGATGTAGTCGTTGTGGGCCCAACCTGCCTCGGTGTAACGCAAGATATACACAGCGCCAGAGCTGCGGGCTTTAAAATCTGTCTCGTCACCATTGATGCCGCCATCGCTTGAGTTGTCGCCGGGCGAGCCGACCGCTAGCATATTGCCATCGTCGGCAAATGCTAATGCGTAACCAAAGCGTGCGGGGGTCGCCGAAAAGCACTCGATGCCTGGTGGGCGCGGATCAAAGCAGCCCGATTCGGGCCAAGATGGAGTGCTAGGTTTGATATAGGCTTGTTGGCTCCAGTTGCTGCCGTTACGCTGATAGGTATAAACGGCACCGGCCAGTTCAATGCTGTTGTCAGCTTGATCACCATTTACCCCTGATGCATTGCTGTCTTCGTAAGGTGCGCTGGCTGCAAGGCGCGAGCCATCGGCTGATAGTGCAACACGAACGCCCAAATAGTCTTGTTGTTCGGCATTGGAAGCTTTGATCAGTGCTTGCTGCTGCCAGTTGCTGTTCGTGTTGCTATAAACATAAACAGCACCAGCATCGGAGACTGAGTTGTCGGCAGCCGAGGAGTCTGCAGCACTGTCTTCATAGGGCGCACCAATAGCTAAAGTTAAGCCGTCATCGGAGAGCGCGAGTGAGTAGCCGAATAGATCTCCTTCGCCCAAATCGGGAGCGGGATTGTTCAGCGTTTGGCTTAGTTGCCAGCCTGTATCGCTTGCTTGATAAATAAAAACAGCGCCACTGTTAGTGCCGGCGTCCTCGGCAATATCAAAACGTGGGGAGCCCACCGCCAGTGTCTTACCGTCGGCGGATGTTGCCATGGCAAAACCAAAGGTGGCGTTTTGTTGTGCGGAGCCGGCTTTCAAGTAGCCGATGGCATCGGTCACCTGATCGTCTAAGTAAATGTCGGTACTGGCGGTACAACCGTTGTTATTACAGGCTTCTACAACCAAGCGCCCATCAATCCAGTTGGTGAGATGAGCCGCCAATGGCGCAGTAAATTCTGTGGTTTGTAGCTGGCCGCTGATGTCGGTAAAGCCAGCGCTGCCGCTAGGGTCTTGCAATACGCGATAATAATCGGCACGGCTGGCGTTGTTCCAGCTTAGGCTTAGCGTTTGAGGGGTTACATTTGCACTGGCCGTGGGGGCAGCGGGAGCTTGATCATTGTTGTCACTGCCGCCGCAGCCTGCCGCGAGTAATGCACCGCTTATGCTTAGGCAAAGGCTTGTGCGGGCAAAAAGTTGATTGGACATGAGTTCACTCCGAGGGTTTTGGGTTGCTTTGCGATGATCTTAAAGTAACCAGAGTGACGCTCTTAAGCCAGTTGTAATTTGTTAAAAACATTAACACGGCGCTATTGCTGTGGCGCCTGATAGGTAATGCCCTTAATCTGCTCGCCCCAAAACTTCAATTTGCTCTCCCCGTCTGGAGCCGCTTTAAGCGTCAGCCCAGCATTGCCATAGCCTTGAAAGTAACGCAGGGTTAATTGGTGTCGGCCATCTGTCAGTCGGCGCATACAGGTATTGTGTTGAAATGGGCGGTCGCGTTTGTATTCGCAGATTATTTTGCCATCAATTTCTAACTGAAAACCGTCGTCGCTGCCGACTTCAAAGCGATAGCGAGACGTTTTAGCGACCTCAAATTGGCTGTTAATGTCGGCGTAGAAGTATTCACTCCAACCTAGCACGCCTAGGACTGGATGTTTAAACCGATTACCGGCATTAAGCTCGACCCGATCGATTAGTCGCGTTCGGGTGTCGGAGATTTTTCGGGGCTGATCAATCTGATCAATTTTGTCTGCACTTTTGCTGAGTGTGAGAGCCAGTATCGGCTCGACCGATGGCGGAATTAACTTATTGACAGTAAGTATGATCAGCGCCATCAGAATGCAGGAGAAAATCGTATTTTTTAGCATTAGCGCACCACCTGCAATTTCCAGTAATCAAACCAGTCTCGTATTTCAAACTGCGCCTCGGTTAATTCCCAGCTATAGGTGAAAGGCGCGAAGACATAAAAAACACCAATAGTAAATGCCACTAACACGCCTAAATTGATGTAGGTGTGGCGGCTGGATGCCAGTAGTTGCTCGCGAAAAATATAACTAAACACCAGGGCAAGGTTAATGATGCCGAACACCAGTGGCACCAAATAGTGATACATGTACATGACCCGCTCAATTTGTAAAATGGCGACCATGTAGCTGACATACAGACTGGTAAATCCGCAAATCCAGTAAAACAAAGCGGTGTCTTTGACGGGGTTGTTGTAAATAAAACGGCTGATGATTAACCCGATAGATAAAATGATACCGGCCAGTACGCCAAACCATACTACGGGGTTAGCCACTAAGTTGTGGTAGCGTACATAGGTTGTGTCATCGACCGTGCGCTTAGACCAACGGTAATTAATGGTTTTGGACGCTAGTGGCCAACCGATGGCGGCGCTGCCGTTCTCGCCAGCTTTGCACACATCTAAACGCGGCACGCCATCGGCATAATTAGACATATATTTTAGGTTGTCTTGCAGAGCTACGAAAAAAGTACTGGGTGCCCAGCTGCGGCCGTCTTTAATGAGTTGTTGGTATTCACTGCTAGCACTGTAATTTTTGTGAGGTGATATTGTTTGCCCAAGACCAATATGGATATAAAACACGGCCAAAAAACTAACTCCAAGTGGTACAACACCCGAGGGTACTGTTGTGGCTAAACGCTTAAGCAGCGCGGCAATATTAAAGGTTTTAATCGCTTGCCACTGATCGACACCGTAAACCAAAACAAACAGCAACAGTAATACCAGTGCATTGATTTTAACGGCGACAGCAAGGCCGATTAATGTGCCCAATAATGCGTACTGAGTAAGTGTTATGCGCGGTTTGGTGGTGACAATGCGGACAGTGTAATAAATGGCCGCCAAAATAAAAAATAATTGAATTCCCTCAAGCATGGCCGAGCGAGCGTGAATCACCAAGGCGTTGTCAAAAATCAAAAAGCAGCAAAAAGCTAACGCAATATGAGGGTTTTTGCTGGTGCGCCTAATAATGCCAAACATAAACAGCACCGATAGCGCCATCAGCACGGTGGAGGGCAGGCGGAAACCATAATAACTGATGCCGCCGTCAGGCATGTCGTTATCGCGGACATAATCGGTGTGGGTGAATTTTGATTTGTCTTTATCGGCGTTTGCCCCCAATAACTGTTCGCTGGCGGCCATAAGCAATTTGCCCAGCGGTGGGTGCGGTTCCATATACATCACCCCGTCGATATACTTTTCGGCTGATGCGATATGGTAATTCTCATCCCAAAAGAGAGCGTTGGGTTGGCCGTAGCCGGTAACGTAAACAGCGGCCGATACGACCAGCAGCAACAATAAATAAATATGGGTAAGGTGGTGTTTTAGGAGTGAGCGCATAACAGAAGCTTGAACCGTTGTTGGATATTCTGTGTTATCGGACATTTATTTTTATGCGATTAAAGGCCATACGCTTGGTTATGGCCGAGCTGCATTGGACGATAATCATACCGCAATGTGCGAGATCTGTCTGGGCACCAAGGCGCAAATTGCAACTGACGCTGCTAGCGTCAGTTTGCGGGGGTAAGTGTTAGCGTGCGGGTGTCTGCCTGCGGCTTGCGCTCCGGCAATTGTGGCATCATGCGCCGCAGTGCCTGCTCGGCGGTGGCACGGTAGGTGGTCAGTTTGCCGCCCATTAAGGTTAATACGCGGTTATGTTGATTTGGGCCAAGTTCCATAATGGATTCTCGGCTGCGGCCAAAGGCATTTCCGCTGGCGCTAGGCAGCACCCGTAAGCCGGCAAAGCTATCGGCGCTGCTGGGCAAAACATGCAGTTCGGGAAAGTAATGTTTAAGTACGTTTAATAAGTAGTGCGCCTCGTGGGGATGGCAGTGTGCCTCGTTTGGATCTCCTGTGTGAGGTGTCTCGGTCGTGCCCAGTAGCAACTTGCCTTGCCAGGGTAGGGCAAATACGGCGCGGCCATCACTGGGTGACTCTAGGTAGTAGTGGTGCTGTAATACTGGCGGCAATAATAAGTGCGCCCCTTGGATTAGCTCTACCTCGGGTAGTGTGGGGGTGGGGGTTATCAGGCGGTTTAGATCACTCGCCCAGGGGCCAGCGCAGTTAACTAACATGGCCACCCGCGCTTGTTGTTCGCGGCCGTTAAGCCGATAGCGTAGGTCGCAGTAGTCGGGGGCGGTTTCGGCGCCGATAAAAGTGGCCGGCATGGCAAGCTCAGCACCTAATTGTGTGGCCGATTGCACCACTGCAGCGGTTAGCGCGCGGTCATCGGTTTGTGCTTCTTGGTAGCGAAACACTGTTTTCAGGTGGTCGGTTCTAATACCGTCAAGCTCTGGCCATTGGCTTTTGGTTAGGCGAGAGAAGCGTGTACTGGCATCAAAGCCGCTCAGTAGCCGGTACAGACTTAGGCCCGCGGTAATCATAAGCGGCGAGCGCTGTGAATCTTGATACACAGGAATGTGCAGAGGTGCGAGTTTGACCAGCTCTGGCGCTAACTTTAACAGTAAGGCGCGCTCGTGTAGCGATTCTCGCACTAGCGAGAACTGCGCACTTTCGAGGTAGCGTAAACCGCCATGAATTAATTTACTGGAGCTGCGTGAGGTGGCGCAGGCAATCGCCGTCTGCTCGAGCAGCAAAACTTTATAGCCCGCCGCTGCTGCCGCTTGCGCCACACCCGCGCCACTGATGCCGGCACCTATAATGGCAATGTCGTAATTCATGGGGCTTGTTTGCACGGCTGTCTCCACAGTTGTTATGTCAATAGAAGAGACTAAGGCAAAGGCGCCGGCGAGTAAATCACCGGCGGGTAAAACCTGAATTTAGCTATGAGATGAGCATTAAAACAGCGCTGGGCTGGGTAAAAACACCCACTATTTAACGATGTCCTTGCAATTTAAACGGTGTTGCTTAGCGTTAATCGCCGCTGGGAATCATGCCGCCGTAAGGAAAGGGGGTTACGTTCGCGCCTTTTGATTCGTGCACCTTGGCTTCGCCTTCTTTTTCGACCTCGTCGATACGAATGATGGCGTGCATAGGAATATATGAGCGCTTAACACCCGAAAACTCGCTTTTGAGCTTTTCTTCGCCAGGGTCTACCAGCAGTTGGCTACGCTCGCCAAAAACAAGCTCTTCTATTTCGATAAAGCCGTACATCTCGCTTTGATAAATAGCGCGGGCGAAGATTTCGTACACCTGTTCTTGATTGTGAAAGATGACCTTATAAATGGGTTTGCCGATCATAGTGCCTCGATGATATACCTAAACTGGGTGCTGGCAGCTGTCACCAGTCACCAGGGGGCGCGAAGAATAGCATATTCTGACTAAATGCCAACAAATTTGCACAAAAAGTAGCCTATCGTTGCCGCGTAGCCCTGTGATTTAACTGGTGAGATGGCTATAATGCGCAGCCAATTTTATCGTCCCGCAAAGGTCTTCAGCGAATGTCAGCAACCGAGACACCGGTTAAAAAGCTTTACATCAAAACCCACGGCTGTCAGATGAACGAATACGATTCATCGCGCATGCGTGATCTTTTGGGTGAGTCGCACCAAATGGTGGCGACCGAAAACCCCGAGGAGGCTGATGTGCTGCTGATCAACACCTGCTCGATTCGCGAGAAAGCGGCCGATAAGTTGTTTCATCAGCTGGGTCGCTGGAAAAAACTAAAAGAGAAAAACCCCGATATGATCATCGGTGTGGGCGGATGTGTTGCAAGCCAAGAAGGTGAAACTATCGCCGAGCGCGCGCCCTTTGTCGACTTGATTTTTGGCCCACAAACCCTGCATCGCTTGCCTGAAATGATGGAGCGGCCCCGTGAGAATGGCGCGGTAGTCGTGGACATTAGCTTTCCTGAGATCGAGAAATTTGACAACTTGCCCAAACCCGACGCCGATGGCGTGAGTGCGTTTGTCTCGATTATGGAAGGCTGCTCTAAATACTGCACCTTTTGTGTGGTGCCCTACACCCGAGGCGAAGAAGTGAGCCGGCCGGTGGCCGATGTCATGGCCGAGATTGTCCATTTGGCCGAACAGGGAGTGCGAGAGGTTAATTTGTTAGGGCAAAATGTGAATGCCTACCGCGGTGAGTCCGATGGTGGCATTGTCGATTTGGCCGAGTTGATTACCTACGTTGCGGCTGTGGATGGGATTGATCGCATTCGTTTTACCACCTCGCATCCGGTGGAGTTTAGCGATGCCTTGATAGATGTCTATGCCGAAGTGCCAGAGCTGGTAAGCCATTTACACCTGCCGGTACAAAGTGGTTCGGATCGTATCTTAATGGCCATGAAACGCGGCCATACAGCTCTCGAGTACAAATCTAAAATGCGCCGGATTCGTGCGCTGCGGCCTAATATTAGTTTTTCATCTGACTTTATTATCGGTTTTCCTGGCGAGACGGAGGCTGACTTTGAAAAAACCATGCAGCTGATTGCTGATATTGGCTTTGACTCTTCATTTAGCTTTATCTACAGCGCCCGCCCCGGTACGCCGGCGGCCGATTTGAGCGATGACACCCCGATGGAGTTAAAAAAACAGCGCTTAAAAATACTGCAAGATCGTATTACCCAGCAGGCGCAACAAATTAGCCGGCAAATGGTGGGTAACACCGAGCGAGTATTGGTGAGTGGTTACAGCAAAAAAGATCCCGGCCAATTATCTGGGCGTACCGAAAATAACCGAGTCGTTAACTTTAGGGCCGATAACCCGGCACTGATTGGCAAGTTTGCCGATATTCTCATAGAGGTCGCTCTGCCCAATTCGCTGCGAGGTACTTTAGTTGGCTCTGAGCTGGACGATTAAGCCCTAGCGATTTGATTGGTGTGTGCATGGGGTATAACCGGCAGTTTTTTAACGGAGCTTATTAATAAGCAAATGGCCGGTTACTTACCTTCCCCCAGCGACGTTAATGGTTTACGCTTTGTTTAACAATTGCCAAAAAAGAGTGCTGATACATCCTTGAATAAACATGTCACCCCCGAGCCCTCGCCGATTACCTGCGAGGTGACTTTGGAACCTAACGATAACCGCCGTCTCGCCAGCTTGTGTGGTCAGTTTGACCGACACTTGCGTCAGATCGAAAATCGCCTAAATATTGAAATTCGCAACCGAGGTAATCGCTTTGCGTTGGTGGGCGATCGCGCTATCACTAATGCTGCGGCTACGGTATTGCGCCAGTTGTATGACGATACCGGTAGTGGCGAGCTAACCCCCGATGAAATCCACCTCGCTTTGCAAAGTGCAGGTATAGAGGAGCTTATGCAGCAACAGAGTGTATCTGAGACACCTAATAGCGAAATGGATGACGGCCAGCCAGTTCCCGCCGGTACAGTACTGATTCGCACTAAAAAAGCGACCATTAAACCTCGCGGCCTTAATCAGCAGCGCTACGTGCGTGCAGTGCAAACGCACGATATTAACTTTGGTGTTGGGCCCGCTGGTACCGGTAAAACGTATTTGGCCGTAGCCTGCGCAGTAGAGTCGTTGTTGCGTGATGATGTCGAGCGTATTTTGTTGGTACGCCCTGCGGTCGAGGCGGGTGAAAAGCTCGGCTTCTTGCCCGGTGATTTAGCGCAAAAAGTCGATCCGTATCTACGGCCTCTGTATGATGCATTGTTTGAAATGCTTGGCTTTGAGACCGTGGGTAAATTATTGGAGCGTGGCGTTATCGAGGTGGCGCCACTTGCCTATATGCGCGGTCGCACCTTAAATAACTCGTATGTGATATTGGATGAAAGCCAAAACACCACTTGCGAGCAAATGAAGATGTTTCTGACCCGACTCGGTTTTGGTTCTACGGCCGTAATTACCGGTGACCCGTCGCAGGTTGATTTACCGCGTGGACAAAAGTCGGGATTAAAGCATGTGCTTGGCGTGCTAGATGGCGTCGAAGGTATTAGCTTTACCCACTTCGAGGCAAAAGATGTCGTGCGTCATCCACTTGTGCAGCGTATTGTATTGGCTTATGAGGCGCATGAGCAGGCTAACCCGACGGGCGATGAACGCTAATATTATGAGCTCTAATACTATGAGTGTGCAGGTAGACGTAGACATACAAGTCGACACTGAGGTTGTGCCCAGTGACGAGGATGTACACCGATGGATCACGGCTGCTTTACGTGACGAGCGTGAGGTGGCCGAGGTCAGTGTTTGTATCGTCGATGCGGCCACCAGTGCCGATCTAAATAACCGCTATCGCGGTAAAAATTACCCCACCAATGTACTGTCGTTTCCGGCCGATTTACCCCCCGAATTAAACCTGCCGCTGTTGGGCGACTTAGTGGTATGCGCTGAGGTTGTTGCGCGCGAAGCCGCTGAGCAAGGCAAACAAGCGCAAGCTCACTGGGCCCATATGCTGGTACACGGCACCTTGCATTTATTGGGTTACGACCACATAGACGATCTTGAGGCCGAGGCCATGGAGGCACTCGAAACGACGATCGTAACTGCGCTTGGTTTTGCGCCGCCCTACGCCGAAATCATGTCAGATCAAATGACTCGGTCGAGTCACAAAGCAAACTCATCCATATCACTATCAATATCGCCTACACAGGAACCTACAGTGCCATGACGGACGACCCATCGAGTAGCAGCGCAACGCGTACTCAAGAGCGCTCTTGGTTAGAGCGAATGTTGCATTCGTTCTCTAATGAACCCAAATCACGCGATGATTTGCTGGAAATCATTAAAGACGCAGCTGAAAATAAACTGCTGGATCAAGAGGCGCTCAATATTATTGAGGGGGCGCTAGATGTATCCATCTTGCAAGCTCGTGAGATCATGATTCCGCGCACGCAAATTGTGGCGGTTAAGCTCGACGATAAGCCTCAGGAATTTTTGCCTAAAATCATTGAATCCGGTCACTCACGGTTTCCCGTTATTGGCGATTCAATCGATGACATTAAAGGTATTTTACTCGCTAAAGACTTGCTGCGCATGATGCTGGAAGGCACTACCGATTTTAGTTTGGATAGCATTATCCGCACAGCCAATATTGTTCCCGAGAGTAAGCGCGTTAACGTATTGCTGCGTGAATTTCGCGAGCAGCGCTATCACATGGCGCTGGTGATTGACGAATACGGCGGTATTTCGGGACTGATTACGATTGAAGATATTCTCGAAGAGATCGTTGGCAATATTGAAGATGAAACGGACGAAGAGGTCAGCGATGAGCTGATCAAACGTGTTAGTGATACCGACTACGTTATTAAGGCGTTGACACCGATTGATGATTTTAATGATTACTTCAATGCCGGTCTAAGCGACGAAGACTTTGACACTATCGGTGGCATTTTGATGCAGTCGTTTGGCCACCTGCCCAAGCGCAATGAAGTGACAGAAGTGGATGGCTTTACCTTTCGGGTACTCTACGCCGACAATCGGCAAATCCACTTGGTACGTTTAACCATTGACGCGACTAACACTTGATTAGCACGGAAACGATTATAACCGGCCATGTCAGGCAGAGGCTTAATCGGCTGCGCAGCTATAATGCGGCCGCCGCCGCTTTGGTGGCCGGCGCTTTACAGCCATTGGCGTTGGCGCCATTTAATCTCTGGCCACTGGCGCTGTTTGGTCTTGGTATTTTCTCTCTTTTATTATTTAAGGTCACTCGCCGCCGGGCCACTTTGGTGGCGGGGTGTTTTGGCGTTGGCCTGTATGGCGTTGGCGCCTCTTGGATTTACGTTGCCATACATCAGTTTGGCGGCGCCTCGATGGTGTTGGGCGGCTTACTGACACTGCTGTTTGTCGTAGCAATGGCGGCGATTTACGCTCTGCCGTTTATTCTTAGCAGTAAGTTGTTGGGCTATGGCCGCCTGGGCATTTTATTGGTGTTTCCCGCTTGTTGTGTGTTGGGCGAATGGTTGCGCTCTTGGTTGTTGACGGGGTTTCCTTGGCTGTACACCGGTTACGGACATATTGAAACGCCACTGGCAGGCTGGGCACCGTTGCTGGGTGTTATCGGTGTGGGTTATCTGGCCACATTTAGTGCCGCCACTGTCGCCGGCTGGTGTTTTTTTGTGCGGCCGTCAGGTAATTTAATTGTCGCCAGTGTGATGGTGCTGGGCATTTGGTTTACCGGCTGGCAACTGCAAGACGTGCAGTGGGCTCGGGTGAATCACGATGCGCCTATTAAAGTGGCGATGGTACAACCCAATGTCGCTCAAGAGGTAAAATGGGATCCTGCGCATGCACAGCCGACGCTAGAATTATTGCAGCACTTGAGTGAACCGCTTTGGGATGCCGATTGGTTAATTTGGCCCGAGGCCGCCGTGCCTTTAACGTATCATCGGGCTTTGGATTTTTTGAATGTTGTCAGTCGCCGTGCGAGCGAAACCAACACCGGTTTGATTAGCGGTATTATTTACGATGATCAGCAAAGCCAGCGTTATTATAATTCGCTGGTGGGTTTGGGTGATGCCCTGGGTATTTATCACAAGCGTCGTCTGGTGCCGTTTGGTGAATATGTACCGCTCGAGCAGTGGTTGCGCGGCTTGATAGAGTTTTTTGATTTGCCAACGTCGTACATCAGTATCGGCCCAGAACAGCAAAGCGGTTTAGTGGTTAATGGTATCGCGATAGCGCCGAGCATTTGTTATGAGGTGGTGTATCCGTCATTGGTGGCGAACAGCGCTCACAATAACAATGTATTAATGACGGTCAGCAATGATGCCTGGTTTGCCGATTCAATTGGCCCGTTACAACATTTGCAGATGGCGCAGATGCGAGCCTTAGAGACGGGTCGCTATATGATTCGCAGTACCAACAATGGCGTCAGCGCTATTGTTGACCCGCATGGTGCGGTAGTCGTTAAAACTCATCAGTTTGTCGCGACAACCTTGACCGGTGTGGTCTATCCCGCTTATGGCCAAACCCCGTTTATGCGCTGGGGTAGTGGCCCATCGGTGATCTTGGCGCTGTTGTTATTGATTGGGGTGTATAGCGCTCGGCGGCGTTTTTAATGTTGTGCGCCGGGCAATAGTTAGACGCCAACAAACTCGACTTCGTATTTACCGGCCACGGCTAGCGCTTGAAACACCTTGGTGTCTGGATTGTGTTTTTTTACCGCATCGAGTAATGCTTTTTTGTCGGTGATGGGCATAAAAGCACCTAGATAAACGGCTTTAAGCTCATCTTGTGCAAAGGGCTTATCAATAAACCAATGTTGTTCATCGTTGTCGCGCAAGCCATCCTCTTCGCTTGCCTCGGTAAAACAGCGCCATTCTTTCTCCCCTTTGGCTGTTGGTGGTTTACTTAAAAACTTGCTCTCAAAGTTATCTTGGGGGTGTAGTGGTTCGTTGTGTAGCACCGCATTGAGCTGATCTTTTAGGCTAGAGATTTCGGGCCGTATAGGGTTGTAACTGACCGGCTTAGGATGCGGCAGTGAGGTGTGTTCACCGCAGGCAAACTTCAGCACCGCGCCGCGATGACAGTCGGCATAATGTTGCCACGCGAGTAGGTTGTCGGCGCGGGTGCTAAACGAACAAATTCTGAGGGCGCGGGTGTACTGGCGCCAGTCACTTAACATTTCATCAATAGCGTTTTGGCGCTGGTCAACCATGCGAGCCATGAGCTCGTGTAGGGCTTCTTCGGCCTCCTCTGGTGAGCCAAAGCGCTCTTCATCGCGCCAGCGGCGAATTACGGTAGACAGCGGTGATGTACCGCGGGGAACATCGCGCGCAAAAATCATTCCGCAGGCTGCACGAATCACGCTGTCGAGTAACGAATGGGGGTCAAAAGCCAGCGTAGTACGGTGATTTAGCTCAAATGGATCGGCAAACAGCGCCGGAGCACTCCAGCGTAATGTCTGGGTTTCGATAATGGCGAGCGCCATAGGTGCTGGGCAGTATTTTGCCAGTGTATCGTGTTGCTCGGGCACAGCTTGTCCTTTAATGATCGTTGCGGGATGTTGGGAACACTCCAGGCGTCATCCTGTATAGCCATTATCGGCCGAGAAAAGTTTTTATAAAGTCTTTTTCTTGGCGCGCTAAAGCACATTATAGCAATAAAAGCGGGCAGTCATTGGCTGTGTGCTAAATGACACCGCGTAAGTCGGTTGATGTGCCACTGTTGTTTAGTGCTATTCAGTCCTAATTGCCGTGCAGATTAGGATGATTGCAGTATTATTCAAAAGCTATTCTGTGCCGGCAAGACACATTATTCACTTTTTGCAAAATCTCTTGGTTTTGTCGTTTGCTATAGTGGCATTGGACGTTAAAATAGCCGCGGCAATCGTCTCCTTCCCACTAGTGGCCCCGTCCTGAGGATTTAACGTGATATTTACCGGCTCTCATATTCTCTCTATTGCACAGTTTGATCGCGCCGATATACAGCGCATCTTTGAGGTGGCCGATGCTATGGCGCCTTATGCCTTGCGTCGCCGTGTGACGCGGGTCTTAGAGGGAGCGATTCTTGGCAATATGTTTTTTGAGCCGAGCACCCGTACTCGTGTTAGCTTTGGTTGTGCTTTTAACCTATTGGGTGGCGAGGTGCGCGAAACCACTGGTTTTGAAAACTCGGCGATTACTAAGGGCGAATCTCTGTACGATACGGCTCGAGTGTTGTCGGGCTTTTCGGATGTTATTTGTATGCGTCACCCGCAAGAGGGCTCGGTGGCTGAATTTGCCGATGCGAGTCGAGTGCCCGTGCTTAATGGCGGCGATGGCGCTAATGAGCACCCCAGTCAGGCGCTGCTCGATTTGTACACGATCCGTAAAGAACTGGCCTCCAAGGGGCGCCAGATTGACGGACTAAGAATTGCCCTTATTGGCGACTTAAAGCACGGCCGTACCGTCCACTCGCTGTGCAAATTACTGTGCTTGTTTAACAATGTTCATATTACTTTGGTGTCGCCGTTAGAGCTGGCGATGCCCGAATCGATCGTTGCACAAATGCGCGAAGCAGGTCACACCGTGGTAGTCACCGATGATTTACCTCAGAGTATTTCCAGTGTTGATATCGCTTACTCCACACGGATACAAGAAGAGCGCTTTGCCAGCAAAGAGGAGGCCGATGTGTACCGTGGTAGATTTCGTTTGAATCAGGCGATTTACACCCAGTACTGCGAGCCCAATACCGTGATTATGCACCCACTGCCGCGCGACTCGCGGGCTGGTGCTAACGAGCTGGACAACGATTTAAACCAAAACCCCAACCTTGCTATATTTCGGCAAGCCGATAACGGTGTGTTGGTGCGTATGGCACTGTTTGCATTGGTGCTGGATGTGGTCGATCAGGTAGATAAGTGCGCTCGCGATGTGAATTGGTACAACTCTTCGCGCACTCTGTAATCTGTCGTTATTCGCCGTCAATCAGGCGGCTGGCCATAGCGGGCAGCTGTTGCAGCTCGCTAGGCAGTGACAGCGATGCCGTGCCTGGGGGAGTATCAAAGATACTGTCGTCACTCAAAACAAATAACAACGGAGTGGCTTGGGTGCGTGGTGCCTGAGCCAGACGCTCAGTCAGGGTGCGACCTTTGGCATCAGTCATCGCTGGGCTTAAGACGATTATATCGGGCCGGATATTTAACGAAAGCTCCAGAGCCTCATCGGTATTATCGGCGGTAATCAAATTGTACCGTGGCCGCAGCACTTGGCAGACTTGCTGTTGTATCTCGGCGTCGGGGTAGGCCACTATCGCCGTGCGGTGAGCGGTCATCTCATCTATCTCGAAGCAATCGCGTCCCGAGTGCTTGGCGCGATACAGTGCTCGGTCAGCCGTTTTAATAACATCCTCTAGCGAATAGCCATTGGTCTGCGAACAACTGGCGCCACCGATAGAAACGGTGACGTGTTTGCTTGTTGTTGAAGCTTCGTGAGGCACCGCCAAGCGCGCTACGGTTTTGCGAATAGATTCGCCGACTCGGGTCGCGCCGTTGCAGTCGGTATCGGGAAGCAGCACGATAAACTCCTCCCCGCCGTAACGACCAAGTAAATCATAAGGGCGCTTAAGACAGCTTTTTATCGCATTTGCCACCTGTACTAAGCAGTCGTCGCCAGCGGGGTGGCCGTAATGATCGTTGTAGAGCTTAAAGTGATCGACGTCTAGCATCAGCACACAAGTGTGGGTTGATTGGCGACCGGCGAGCAGCCATTGTTTGTGAGCGTACTCGTTAAAGGTGCGACGGTTGAGCAATTGCGTCAGACTGTCCAGCTGACTTAGCGTTTCGAGCTCGGCATTTAGCTTGTTGAGTTGATCGCGCATCCGCGAGATGCGTTCCATCGCCCGAATTTTGGCGTTGATGATCATTTTGCTGACGGGTTTGATCAAGTAGTCGTCGCCACCGGCTTCAATTCCTTGGCGGTAGTCGTCGTCGTCACTCATTCCGGTGACAAAAATAATCGGAATCCAGTGGCTGCCGAGCCATTCACGAATCAGCGCGGTAGTCTCAAAGCCATTTAAGCCAGGCATCTCAACATCCATGATGATCATGTCAACGGGCGTGTCTTCTAGCAACTGCAATGCCGCCTCTCCACTTTCGGCAAGCAGCGGTGTGTGCCCAGCGTCAGTAATGTACTGGCTCATCGCATGACGCAAAGTCGCGCTGTCTTCAACCAACAGAATTTTCATTCGATAATCCAGAGTACCTGTGTGCTTATGCTGGTGATCAAGGTGTTAAGTGTAACGATTTGTGGCGCCGAAAGCATCATAGTGTGTCACAGTCTGCAAATGCTTTATGGCAAATAGGCGCTAAGTGATAAGAGCTTAAGTTATATGGTCGATGTAGCGCCATAAACCGGCCTCACGCTTAAACAGCGATTTCTCTAAATGTTGCTGCTTTTGCCCTTCTCGCCGGTAATGGGCACAGAAAGTGACAGTCCCTTCGTTGTCCTCTATACCGCCGCGCTCGCACGCTAAGATATCAAGCCCTAGCCACTCGCAACTACTTGCCCACGCGGCTATCGCCTCGGGTGAGCTGTGTTGCCGTACCGTCGGGCTCCAGGTGCGCCAGAGGTAATCTACAGCCAGCATCACGTGGGCCGTGTAGCGCGAACGCATCAGTTGTTCGGCGGTTTGCGCTTGGGCGCCGTGTAGTATTAAAGTTGTACAGCAATCTACGGGGTATTTACCCGAGCCACAAGGGCAGTATTTATTCACGGTAAGTGGCATTTTGCACCTCTTTTGGGTATGTTGTGCGACTTATTTTAACGACGTGTAGTACCTACTTGTATGGTGAGCGGGTAGCTGTAGCTATTTAGGGGTGGCCCTGTCGTTCGCCACTATTGAGTTTTTTAGGCTACATTGTTGGCCGAGCATTGCAAACAACAACCCGCTTATTTCTTTTTCTCTATGATGACTGATCATCCGATAATTGCCCATGACTGATTTTGACGATATACGCCCTTATAATGACAGTGAAGTGCGCCCAGTACTCGACCGAATTTTGGCTGATCCCGAGTTGGCTGAAGCCGTAACGCGTTTAAAGTTCCCGCGTCTGGCAGGCCCTTTGGGGTTTATTTTGCGTCCATTGGTGACTCAAGTTATGCGCCGCGAGTTAGCGGGTGTCGATAGCGTCTACAAGTTTCAATCGGTGATTGAGAAATACATGCGCCGTATGATTGAGAGCACCACCACTGAAACGACACACTCTGGGCTTGATAAGCTTGACCCGAATCGGGCTTACCTATTTGTCAGCAACCACCGCGATATTGCGATGGACCCAGCGTTTGTAAACTGGAGCTTATTTCGCGGGGGCTTTAAAACTCAGCGTATAGCGATTGGGGACAACTTGCTGACTAAAGCCTACGTGTCCGATCTAATGCGCCTTAATAAAAGCTTTATTGTTAACCGTGCGGCCAAGGCTCCGCGTGAAAAACTTAAGGCGGCGAAAAAACTATCCGCGTATATACACCATTCATTAACGCTAGAAAACTCTAATGTTTGGATCGCACAACGTGAAGGTCGCGCCAAAGATGGCAATGATCTCACCAACTCGGCAGTCGTGGGTATGCTGACACTCAACCGCCCTAAAGCCCAGAGCTATGCCGATTACATCCGCGAGCTGGCGATTGTCCCTGTATCTATCTCGTATGAACTGGATCCTTGTGATACCGCTAAAGCGCGTGAGTTGCATCAACAGCGAACCTCGGGAACCTACCAAAAAGGCGACCAAGAAGACGTGCAAAGTATCGCGCGCGGTATCACGGGTCAAAAAGGCCATGTGCATGTCGCTTTTGGTGATGTATTAAGTGACGATTTTGCCGATACCGATGCGGTAACCGCCGAGATCGACCGCCAAATTTGGAGCAACTACGTTCTGCATTCCAGTAATTGCATGGCCTTTGATCAAATCGGGGAAGAGGCGCGCTTGCTGCCTTACTCGGACAAATCTGTCCCTTACGAGCCCAACAACTTGATTGCAGCTCGGGCCAATTTTGAGGCCCGTTTGCAAGCGGTGCCGGCCGACTATCGCGATATTGTTATCGCCATGTATGCTAATCCGGTGCGCCACAAATTAGCGGCAACCGGCTGTGGTAGCTTGAGCGGATGTTAACCGATGAGCTAAAGCAAAAGATCCAAAAAACCTACTCGGCATTTTTGCAAAGTCGCGAGTTGGGGCCGCGCCATGGGCAAAAGCTGATGATCGCAGAAATTGCCCGCACTCTCGGCTCGATTGAATCCGATGCCGAAGGCGTGCGCAACAGTGGCGGCCATGTGTGCGTAGTAGAGGCCGGCACTGGCACGGGTAAAACAATTGCTTATTTGTTGCCGACCATTATTGTCGCCAAAGCATTGGGTAAAAAGCTGGTAGTGTCTACCGCTACCGTAGCACTGCAAGAGCAGATCGTGCACAAGGATTTACCCGAGCTGCGCAACCACACCGATTTATCCTTTAGTTTTGCACTGGCCAAAGGTCGCGGCCGTTATGTGTGTTTGTCCAAGCTCGATAACTTAATGAGCGAGTTTTCTTCAGCTATAGACCCGACTCGCGCCCTATACGAAGATGAGTTGCCCAGTGTCGATGCCGAAGGCGTAAAGCTCTACGAGTCGATGATGGACGCTTTGGCGAGCAATAAATGGGATGGCGAACGAGACTCTTGGAGTACCCGCTTAGAACCTAACGATTGGGCTCGGGTCACCACCGATCACCGCCAATGCACCGGCCGGCGCTGCTCTAACGTATCGGCTTGTAGTTTCTTTAAAGCGCGCGATGCGCTGCACACCGCCGATTGCATTGTCACCAATCACGACATGGTGTTGGCAGATCTAGCGTTGGGCGGTGGCGCGATATTGCCGGACCCCGAAGACACTATCTATGTGTTTGATGAGGGCCATCACCTGCCGGATAAAGCCCTTAATCACTTTGCTCACCACAGCCGGATGTTATCGACCAGTCGTTGGTTGGAGCAATGTAACAAAGGCTTGGGTGCTATTCTGGGCCAGATTAGCGGAGCTGGCCGAGTCGATGACTACGCCGAGCAACTGCCTGGACAGCTGATCGAGTGTAAGCGCGAGCTGGATATGCTGTATCCGATTTTGGATGAGCGAATCCAATCGTTAGCAGAAAACTCACGCGACTGGAAAACCAATCACTACCGATTTGAAAAAGGCATCGTGCCTGACAATATTGTCAGCCAAGCTGAGCAATTGCATTCAAGTTTTAATCGGCTAACCGATTTATTAAGCAAAATTGCCAGCGAGTTGAACGAGGCAATGGAAGACGCGCACTGCCGTGTCCCGAAAGTAGATCTAGAAACCAATTACCCGATCATTGGTACATGGCAAGCGCGTGCCGAGGCGAACGCTGGTCTATGGTTAAGTTATGCCCGTGTCGATGGTGACAAAAGTGTCCCTAAAGCTCGCTGGTTAACGCTGATCGACTTTAATGGCAACTACGACATAGAGGTGTGCTCAAGCCCTATTTTAGCGGCACGCACCTTAGAGTTCAGCTTATGGAATCGCGCTTATGGCGCGGTGCTTACCTCGGCGACGCTCACTGCGCTAGGTAAATTTGATCGTTTGAAAATGCGTACCGGTACGCCCGATGACAGCCGTTACGCGGTAGTGCCCAGCCCATTTGATTTTGCCAACGGCATTTTGCACGTTCCCAAAGATGCGGTTGATGCCGGTGACAGCCGTGCACACACAGCGGCGTTGGTGACGCAGTTGCCCGAGTTGTTGCAGCCCGATGAGGGTTCGTTAGTGTTGTTTTCATCGCGCCGACAAATGCAAGACGTCTACGATGAGTTGCCCGCAATTTGGCAAAGTAAAATCTTGTTGCAAGGCGAAAACTCTAAACAAGAAATGTTGCTGGCGCATCGTAAAAAAGTCGATAAGGGCGAGGGCAGTGTGTTGTTTGGCTTAGCCAGTTTTGCCGAAGGTGTGGATTTGCCCGGTGACTATTGTGCCCATGTAGTGATTGCCAAGCTGCCATTTGCGGTACCCGATGATCCCATCGAAGCGTCGGTGGCCGAGTGGATCGAGCAGGGCGGTGGCAACGCTTTTATGCAAATTACTATTCCCGATGCCTCATTAAAGCTGATACAAGCTTGCGGCCGGTTATTGCGCACCGAAGGTGACACCGGTCGTATTACCTTGTTGGATCGGCGAGTTGTGACTAAGCGGTACGGTAAAGCGATACTCGATTCGCTGCCGCCGTTTACTCGTAAAATAGATACTTAAAGACGAAACTGCGTAAGATATGAATGATATACACATCGCCGCCGCTGACATATTGATTGATCTAGAAGCGGCGTTGCGTGATTTACAGCTTTGGCAGTTAGATCTGCCACCAGCCGAAGCGCTCGCCAGTACGGCGCCTTTTGCGGTAGACACGCTGACCTTCACGCAGTGGCTACAGTTTATGTTTTTGCCGCAAATGCAGTTGTTAATCGACGAGCGTGCGCCATTGCCAGTTAACTGTGCTATTGCGCCAATGGCCGATGAATATTTTAAACCACAGGTTGTCGACGGTTCTGCGGTAGTGGTTCAGTTGCAGCGGATTGATACGTTGCTTAGTCATCAATAATAAAGGCATCTTTATGACAAATTTTATCGCCCGTTCGCTGCAGGGTATTGGTATTGTCAGTGTATGGTTGCTAATTGGCTGTGCGACAACGCCACCACCGGCGGTATCAGGGGGCCTGCATCTTGTTGTGGCGCAACCCTTTGATGAAGTGTATCTGAGGCCGGATGTCTCGTTAGCTCAATATACCGCGATACGTTTACAGCCTTGTACGGTAGCTTTTAAAGCTAACTGGCTGCGCAATCAAAACTCAAACCGCGCATTAGGGCGGGCGCGAATCTCTAACAAAGATATGCAGAAAATATCTGATCGTTTGGCCGGCTCGTGTGACGAGCATTTTAAAAAAGCATTGGCGCGCCCACCCGCTTATAAAATCATAGCAGATGGCGAGAACGCCGACAGTGAAACGGTCTTAGAGTTACGCCCCAGTCTCGTCGAGGTAGATTTAACCGCCCCCGATATTAACGAGCCAGGGATTACCCGCAGTTATACGATGTCGTCAGGTGAAATGACGTTATTACTCGAAGCCTACGATGGTGCCAGTGGTGAAGTGATTGCTCGAGTAACAGATACAAAAGAAGACTTTAATAATATGCAATTAGAGCCTACTAACCGCGCCACTAATATGGCCGACACTAATCGTTATTTGCGCAGCTGGACGCGGGCGCTGCGTCAAAGTTTGGATGCTGCGCGCGCACAATAGGCGCTGTAAACTTTTTGGCTGCGAGCTAGAGGTTCCGGTATGCAAGATCCACGGGTGTTATTGGCCGCCGAGCGTACTTTGTTGGCTTGGAGCCGCACGGCGCTTGGCTTAATTGGTTTTGGTTTTGTGTTAGAGCGCGCCGGTTTATTGATGCGTGTGTTTGCTGTGGCATCAACCGCCGATCAAACGTTTACCATCATCTTGGGTTTGGCGTTTATTTTACTGGGCGTGGTTGCCGCGGTGGGTGCGTCCGTTCGGCACGCGCGTTATGCGCGCGCTATTATTGCCCGCGATGGCCCGACTGATTATCGCGCGTTTTACTCTGTGGCCCTGACTATGGCGCTGGGCTTTCTGGGGCTGTTGTTACTGCTGGTGTTGTTATTTATGAATCACTAGTTTGATACAGTGGACGCAGTGTTGTTAGCAGCGTCATACTTATAGCGACAGAGATTAACATAACCGCCAATACCGGTTTTAAACTGCCATCGTAAAAAACACTGCCTAACGCTCCCATACCTGAGCCCAATGCAAACATAGACACCGTTTGTATGGCTGCAGCACTGCCACCGCGATGCGGCGGAAACATAGCCATAAAGCGCGTCATGCCGGCGGGATTGCTCACCCCGACACAGCCCACGCTAAGTATCACTAATGGTACCGCCAGCGTCAGTGTTAAAGTTTCGGTCCACGTCAGGATGGCCATTAAGACAACCAGTATTGTTTGTACGCTAATGCTGATGCAAAAAAGCTTCATGGGGTCCATTACGCTTAACAATCTTGCGCTTAACGAATTGGCGGCAATTAATCCCACTGCGTTCAGGCCAAATAAAATCGAAAAAGTTGTTTCGTTTACCCCAAAGTACGTCATATACATAAATGAGGCGTGGGTAACGAAAATAAGTAACACGCCTGCGGCCGAGCCAATACACAGTGCAAAGCGCAGGGCGAGTAACTGACCTTGGTGTCGGTGTAATAAAATCGCGCGGTACTGCGAGACAATATGTTTTAACGATAATTGCTGCTTAGGCTCGATTAATGTTTCAGGAATCATGCGCAGCATAATGGTAAACATAGCAATGGCGTATAACACCTGAAAAATAAAAATACTGCGCCAACCAAACTGTAGCAGGCCTGTTCCTATTAATGGCGCCACCACCGGCGCTATCATCATAACCATCATTACCGTGGCAAAACGCTGGCCGATTTGTTCGGCAGGATAGGAATCTCGCACCTGCGCCATGGCGGTTATGGTCGCAAAACCGCCGCCAAAGGCTTGCAATAAACGCCACAGATTAATCACGTTCGCGGAATCTGACAGGGCGATGGCGCCACTGGCGATAATAAATAAACCCGTCCCGATTACACAGACTGTTTTGCGCCCCACCTGATCTGAAATAGGGCCGCCCATCAGCTGGCCTAAAGCAAACCCCACCAAAAAAGTACTGATTGAGGCGTTGAGCGTGGCAATGGGGACATTGAGCGCTTGCGCCATAGATGGCAGCGCCGGTAAATAGGCATCCATAGCCACTGGTCCCAAGGCTACAAGAGCGCCTAGATACAGTAAAAAATAGCGCGGCAACGCCATTGTTTGGCGAGAATCCTGATTCTTCATATGGGTTTATTGGTCTGTTGCGGGGTTTTGTAAAGTGTAACGTACCAGCGCAGATAGTGGCGAACAATAGCCATAATACCGCCGTTATTTCGCTAGATGGGGCGGGGGGATAGACAGCGCCGCGAGGCTGGGAGACAATCGCACTTAATGTAATTGTCATAAAGACTACAAGAGAGGCTGTGATGTCCCTATTATCTGCTCGTCGTATTACTTTATTCTCACTGTTAACTATGTTAATCCTGCCGGTATTTGCCGATGTTGTGGTCAGCGAGTTTGGTGCACTCGACAATAATCGCACTAGCCACTTGTACCGTTTAACTAACGCCCAAGGCAGTAGTGCCGAGCTCACCAATCTAGGGGCGTTGTTGGTGAGCCTGAAGGTTCCTGATCGCAATGGTGATTACGCCGATGTGGTGTTGGGTTTTGATACAGCTCAGCAGTATTTGACCGACAGCCCTTTCTTTGGCGCGACAATTGGCCGTTATGCTAATCGTATCGCCAGTGGCCGTTTTAGCTTAAACGGCCAAACCTATCAGCTGGCTAATAACAATCCGCCCAATCATTTACATGGCGGAGCGGTGGGTTTTGACAAACGTTTGTGGCGGGGCGAGGTGCTGGATAACTCCGATGAGCCCGCGGCGCGCTTTACTTTGCTGAGTGAAGACGGCGATGAAGGTTATCCGGGAAATTTACAGGTGGCCGTTACTTATCGGTTAACCGCCGATAACGCGCTGCAGATTGATTACCAAGCGAACTCCGATGCTGCTACCGTTATTAACTTAACCCATCACAGTTACTTTAATTTGTCTGGGCACACATCGGGCGATGTTCTAGCGCAGCAATTACAAGTTAATGCAGATTTTTATACCCCTGTTGATGGCAATGGAATTCCTACCGGCGAGATTTTATCGGTGGACAATACACCGTTTGATTTTACCCAGAAAAAAGCCCTAGGGCGGGACATTAAGGCCGACAATGCAATGTTAAAAGCGGCGCTTGGGTTCGATCAAAACTGGGTGTTGCGTGCCGGCAAATTTGCCGACGATTTAGTTCTGGCGGCGACTCTAACAGACCCCGTCAGCGGCCGCCAATTGCAAGTATTAACCACAGAGCCTGGTTTACAGGTTTACACCGGTAATCACCTAAGTGCGAATGCGCTGGGCAAAGACGGATTCGCTTACAGCAAACACGCCGGGGTTGCGTTAGAGCCGCAGCATTTCCCCGATTCGCCCAATCAGCCGCATTTTCCGCGCACGACGTTAAAAGCGGGCGAGACTTTTTCCTCTCGCACCGTTTATCAGTTTTCGCTGATGCAATAGCAGTGCGGTTAGTGTGAGTTATATACTTAGAGCGCTACTCTACTGTCGACAGCAATAGTGTATGTTAGTCATATTGTCTGAGTGTTTATAGCCTAGACTAAGTAAACCTTAGCCATAAAAAAACCGCCCGGTTATTCATAATAATCGGGCGGTTTTTTATGATGCTGACGTTAGCTTACATTCTTTCGCTAACTTCAATCCCTAGCATATCTAAGCCGGTTGCCAAGGTGCGTGATACGGCGTGACATAAGCGTAAACGACTGGCGCGAACATCGGCGGCCACGTCCGATTTTAAAATCGGGCAGGCTTCGTAAAAGCGCATATATAAGCTGGCCAGGTCGTACAGGTAAGTACACAGTAAATGCGGCATGGCATCTTGCGCTACTTGTTCTAACACTTCGCCCAGTTGCAGTAGTTTTATCGCCAGCGATTTTTCTTGTTCGCAGCCTAGCACAATCGTGCCGGTTAAGTCGTTCGGGTCTATATCGGCCTTGCGAAAGATACTTTGGATCCGGGTGTAAGCGTATTGCAAATAAGGTGCGGTGTTGCCCTCAAAGCTGAGCATGGTGTCCCAGTTAAAGACGTAGTCGTTGGTGCGGGTTTTGGATAAGTCGGCGTACTTAACCGCGCCAATACCTACCTTGCGGGCAATCTCATCGGCGCCTTTCAGTTCTGGGTTCTTTGCCGTAACCACGGCAGCGGCGCGTTCAACAGCTTCATCCAGCAAGGCCGATAATTTAACGGTGCCGCCTGAGCGGGTTTTAAAGGGTTTGCCATCGGCGCCCATCATGGTGCCAAAGGGGTGGTGCTCTAAGCTTACCTCGGCAGCTACAAAGCCGGCTTTGCGGGCTAGAGTAAACACTTGTTGCATGTGCAGCGACTGCCGCGCATCGATAAAGTACAAAATTCGGTCGGCGCCTAAGGTGCCGGCGCGATAGCGAATAGCGGCTAAATCGGTGGTGGCGTATAAAAAGCCGCCGCCTTTCTTTTGAATAATAACCGGCGAGGGGTTGCCTTCTTTGTCGGCCAGCTCAGCCAAAAATACCACTTGTGCGCCTTGGTCTTCTACGGCTAATTGCTGATCTTTTAGCTCTTGCAGTAGTGGGGCTAAATCATCGTTGTAAAAGCTCTCGCCACACACGTCAGCGTCGGTAAGCGTAACGTTGAGTTTGCGATAAATATCGGTGCTGTGCTCCAGTGATATCTGTTTGAATTGCTCCCACAATTTTAAAATATTTGCGTCGCCCGATTGCAGTTTAACCACATATTCGCGGGCTTTGTCGGCAAAGGCTGGATCGGCATCAAAGTGCGCCTTCGACTGCTGGTAGAAAACTTCCAAGTCTTTCAGCGCCATCGCGGCACTGGCATCAGTTTGTAGGGTTTCCTCAAGCTCGGCGATCAGCATGCCAAACTGAGTCCCCCAGTCGCCCACATGGTTTTGGCGAATCACTTTGTGGCCTAAACGGCTGAGTATGCGTACCAGTGCATCGCCAATAATACTCGAGCGCAAATGCCCTACGTGCATCTCTTTGGCAAGGTTGGGCGACGAGTAATCGATCACAATCGTTTTGGGCTCGGCCGCGGGGTTAATCGCAAGCGCTTTGTCCTGTTCGGCCTCGGCGACGCACTCGGCGAGCCATGCGGGCTTTAAATGGATATTGATAAATCCGGGACCGGCGATTTCCAGCTTGTCGGCGATATCGTCTAGCTCGGCCAGTTCGACAATTTTAGCTGCCAACTCACGTGGGTTACTGCCCATTTTTTTGGCAGCTCCCATGGCGCCGTTGGCTTGGTAGTCGCCAAAGCCTGCTTTTTTAGCGGCTGCCACCATAGGGCGGCACTCGGCAGGGATGCCAGCTAAGGTCATGGCTGTTTGGATTCGAGTGGTAAGCTGTTCGCGGATGTTCATAGTACTCAGGTCTTTATGGTGTGAGGCGCAATTGTACCGGTCGGGCGCGAGAGTGTCATCTGCCTAGGGGGCGGTGAGTGGTGCAAAACGGTTAGGTTAAAAGATGTGAGCTGCGCAGGTTTCAGCTTGGCGATGGAAGGGCTACACTCAATGGGTACATCTAACCTTGGAGGTGAGCGTGAGTCTGCCATTGCAACTGTGTGAACAAATTCACGCCGAGTGCATTAACTCGGTGTTAAAAATTCAGATTAACCGTCCAGCCCAGAAAAATGCCCTGTCGTTGGCCATGTACCAATCGCTGGCCGATGCACTCGGGTGGGCGCAAACCGCCGCCGAGGTGCGGGTAGTGCGCATAACCGGCAGTGGCGATAGTTTTACCTCGGGTAATGATTTGGCCGATTTTCTGGCGGCGCCCGAGTTGACAGAGGCACACCCTGCGCGTCAATTTATGCGTGCGGTGATGGGGCTGCAAAAACCGTTAGTGGCTGAGGTAAATGGCGCTGCCGTAGGTATTGGCACGACCTTATTGCTGCATTGTGATTTGGTGTACGCCTGCGAAGATGCGTTTTTTCAGCTGCCGTTTGTCAAGCTGGGCCTGTGCCCCGAGTTTGGCGCAAGCGCTCTGCTGGCCGATCGGGTCGGTGTCGCGCGGGCGCGCGGGATGCTTATGCTGGGCGAGCCTGTAACCGCCTCGGCGGCTTATCGGTTTGGTTTGATTAACGAAGTTTACAGTGATGAACGCTTGGTGGGCGAAGTGGATTGGGTCTGCCGCGAGCTGGCAAGCCGGCCGCCGCACGCCTTGGCGGTGACCAAACAGCTGTTGCGCGCGCGTGATCAGCTGGACCTTGAGGCGGTTATCGAGGCGGAACTGGTGGAGTTCTCTCAATGCTTGAGCGGCGACGAATGCCGCGCGGCAGTACAAAAATTGATGTCTGCGAATAAGACTTCCGGTGATAAGGAGTAGGGCTGTGGCTGTAACTATTGATTGTGCAGGAAAAATCGTATTAGTCGTTGGTGGTACCAGCGGTATTTGTCGAGGTATTGCCGAGCGTTACGCCAGCTGTGGTGCCAAGGTGTGCGTGATTAGCCGATCGCAGGATAAAATTGATGCAACGGTAAAGGCGCTTCACGAGCTGGGTGCAGAAGACGCCTGTGGTTACAGTGCTGATGTGCGCGATGGTGATGCTGTACGTGATGCTGTGGGCCAGTTGCACACTCGCTGGGGGGCGCTGGATATCGTCATTTCAGGTGCGGCTGGTAACTTCCCCGCACTGGCTCGGCAGTTATCCGATAATGGTTTTAGCGCGGTGGTGGATATCGATCTGAAAGGAACTTGGCATGTCATGAGTGCGGTCTACCCTTATTTGCGTAAACCCGGTGCGGCCATTGTCAATATCTCGGCGCCGCAAGCTCAGCTTGCCATGGCTGGGCAAATTCACGTTTGTGCCGCTAAAGCTGGGGTGGATATGATCACCCGTACTTTAAGTCTCGAATGGGGCGCCGAAGGCGTGCGGATCAACTCGATTATTCCCGGCCCTATCGAGGGTACCGAGGGAATGGAGCGCTTGGCGCCGGGCGAGCAGATGCGCGCCAAAATCATTCAAACCGTTCCACTTAAACGCATGGGCCAGCCGCGCGATATTGCCGATGCCTGTTTGTTTTTAAGCTCCGATTTAGCCAGCTTTATTACCGGCGCGGTGATTCCGGTAGACGGAGGTTGGCAGTTGGGCGGGGCGGCCTCAATAGGCACCGCGTTGGGTAAGATGCTAGACGATAAATAACCTGAAAGGTGAGTAGCGCTGCTTTTTTCGATCCCTACATGAGGCAAGTATATAGTGGCTTACATTAATAACGCGTTGCGCATTACAACAAGAGTGGCTGCGTGAAACTTGACATAAACGCTAAATTTTCAAGCTATCCAGCCGCCGCACAAAAGCAGCTTCAATGTGTGCGCCAACTTATATTTTTGGTGGCAAAAGAGAACAACCTGAATACGGTTACAGAAGCCCTTAAGTGGAATGAAGCCAGTTACCAAGTAAAAGGTGGCAGTACCATACGAATGGACTGGAAGCCAAAAGATCCCGACGTCATCAAAGTGTTTTTTCATTGTCAGACTCGACTGGTTGAAACCTTTAAAGAGGTTTACCCCAGCGAGTTTGATTACGAGGGCAATAGAGCTGTGGTTATCCCGTTGAACTGCAGCATCCAGGATAGCCCGTTGGGCCACTGCTTGCAGTTGGCCCTAACGTACCATAGCGTAAAGCACCTGCCGTTGCTTGGTGCTTGAGGCGCTTAACATTGTGGGTAACAATAAAAATACGATTAACATCAAACAGAGGCTAGCGTGGACAATCATAAGGTTATAGCGAGCTGCCAATGTGGGAGCGTGTCGTTTGCTGTTAGCGGAGCCCCCATTATGACCGTTGCGTGTTGTTGCAATAGCTGCAGAGTCGCGGGCCACCAATTAGAGGCTCGGCCTAAAGCATCGGCCATTATGGCTGCGGACGATAGCACCGAGTATATGATGTACCGTAAAGACCGTGTGCGCTGCCAGCAAGGCCACGACTTGTTACGCGAACACCGGCTAACCCCACAAGCGCCAACCCGGAGGGTGGTGGCTATTTGCTGTAACTCGGCTATGTTTGTTGAATTTAAAAGCGGGCACTGGCTGTCAATATACAAAAATCGTTTCGCAGCAATTGACCAACCAAAGATTGAACTGCGTACGATGACAGGGCATCGAAGCCCTGGTGTTGAGTTCACAGATGATATACCAAGCCCCAAAAAACATACCGCTTGGTTTATGTGGAAGTTACTTGCCTCGTGGGCTGCAATGGGTTTTAAAGCCCCCAAAATTGACTACGTTAAAGGCAAAGTTGAGAGTCAATAAAAACAATAATAATTAGAATTATTTTAGAGCTCAGTTAGCAGGCATATACAACTATTAAATATTCATTGCCCAGATAGAGTCCTGATTTTTAGGCGTTTATAGTATTTTTATGAATGCTGTCACTTAATCACGACGGATCTTTTTCTTCGTTGACTTACTCTAGTAATATTGGTGAGTTATCAGTTGGACTTGGTTTAGCAGAGCGAGTGGAAGGCTAAGCGTAGCCCTCGGATTAACATCCAAAATATTACATCGCTTATGGGGCGTGATGCTCTTAATCGTGGTGTTGTTTAAAACCTATTAGGGCTTAACGCGGCAGCGGTTGAATTGGTGCGCGGACTGGGGCAGACTTCAAACACTATTTATTGGCTAAAAGGACGAACCTATGAAATTGCTTAAACACGTTATGGCCTTCAGTACTATTGGTGTTTTGGCGCTTAGTGTAAGCGCTACCCAGGCGGCAGACTCCAACATGAAACCCGGCTTATGGCAGCACCAGTTACAGTTCACCAGCGAGACGGGTGAGTTTGAGCGGATGATGCAGCAATTACGCGAGCAGATGCAAGCTATGCCTGCCGCGCAACGCGAGATGATGCAGAACATGATGAAGTCGCAGGGCGTCGATTTTGACTTCCAGAACCAAACATTTAAAACCTGCCTCACCCCAGAAAAAGCCGCCGAGGGCAACCTAGCGTTAATGGAAAATAACGATTGCGAAGAAACCGCTCGTAGCAGCAGTGGCGATAGCACGACGATTACTTTTGCCTGTAGTGGCGAAACTCGTTCGGAGGGCACAATCACGCTTGATGGCGATACTCGTTACTCAGGCGAGTCTAGTGCCGATGTCGAGCTGCAGGGTAAACTTCAGAAAATGACCGTCGCTCATCAAGGCGAATGGCTAGACAGCGATTGCGGTGATGTCCAACCCCAGTAATCTTATTATATTAAAGATCCTACGGCAGCAGGCTGTTACCGTAGGGTCTTTAATGACCTGCCGCTCGCCGTTGTTCTAAATCCCAGATCATTTTAATGCAGTAAGAATGTCACGCTCTTTGCCCGTCCGGTATTCTAAAGCGGCGCTTACGCCCCGTTTATCTGAGTGCACTAACGCGTATCCAGTTTAAATCCAGCCGCTCACCAGTACTTTCTCTCGCAAGTTTTGTGTGCATTTATACAGGATAATGACACGTGCTTAAGTCGAAGACTTGTAATGTAAGCTAGTTCTATAACACTTATTTTTCCAGCCGGCTAACAACCAACCCCGCCAACCACCACACCAACAATCCCAACAAAATTCCTGCAGTATTGGCCGCAATATCGCGCACGTCAAAGCTGCGCCAAGGTAGGGTGTATTGGATGCACTCGATAGCCGTAGAAAATAAAAACAGAACCATAAAACGCCATAGGCTTGAGCGTTTGCCAAAGGCAAAGCCTATAGAGACTCCCGCCGCAACGTATCCACTAAAGTGCATCAGTAAATCGTTATAGTCGCCAATTGCGGCTCCCGGGTTTTTGGCTACGCCAAAACCGATATAGCTGACAAGCATGACAAAAAACTGCGCGACGCACAGCATACGCCACGTGCGAAGGCAGATTTTCATTAGCGTAATACCAGCAGTGAGATCCGCGTACGGCGGATCATCGCGGTGGTGGTTGAGCCAACAATAAAGTGACGAATTCGTGAGTGGCCGTAGGCCCCCATAATCAGTAAGTCGATATTTTGTTGCTGCTGGTAATCGGCCAGAGCTTTTTCTGCGTCGCCCGCGACTAAGGCGGTATTGCTGTCAAAGCCGGCAGCCTTGAGGGTGGCTTGAGCTTTGGCGAGTGCTGCCTGGTTGTCTGGGGTGTCGCTACCGGCCATGACTAGATGGCAGCTGATACCTTTAAACAGCGGGCTTGCGGCTACCATCTCGATACATTTAAATCCGGTGGCACTGCCATCAAAGGCGATCATGATTTGGCTGGGGACGGTAAAGCTTTGCTGCGCGATAAGCACCGGGCAGTTCATGGTGCGAATAATGCCTTCTAGGTGGCTGCCGATATGACCGTGGGCGCTGGCGGTATCAGCGCCACGTTTGCCCACCACCAGCATGCGGGTTTCATCTTCTAAATCTTTTAGGGTATCGAGCAGTTCGCCGTGCCGCTGGCGCGATTCTAGCTCGGCAATGCCGTGGTTGCTCACGCGCTCACGCGCCGCTTGTAACATGGCTTTACCTTGCTCCATAGCGATCTTGCTGCGGCGCTCGTCAAGGCCGGCCAGCTCTTCTAGCAGCGCTTCTTGTGAGCCTAGACCAATGGTGCCACTTAAGTTGGTATTGCTTGGGTGCGGTAAATTGGCCAGCACATGCAGCAGGCTTAAAGGGGCGCCCATTTGTTTGGCAGACCAAGCCGCGTAATCACAGATGGCTTGGGCATATTGTGAATCGTCGATGCAAGCGATAACTTTATTGCGCATTGGAGTATCCTTTTTATTGGCCATTAGCGGTTAGTGACCCATAAGTTGGTCGATTGCTTCGGGTTTGTCGTGTACCGCAAAGCGATCGACTAACGTGGCGCTGGCTTCATTGAGACCGATCAGTTCGACTTCGGTGCCATCGCGACGAAACTTAAGTACCACCTTATCCAGTGAGCTAATAGCGGTAATGTCCCAAAAATGAGCGCGGTGCAAATCGATGGTAACTTTATCCACCGCTTCTTTGAAATTAAAGCCTGCGATGAACTGCTCGGCCGAGGTGAAGAATACTTGGCCGATGACTTGATAGCTGCGGTGCTCACCGGCTTCGTCAATCGTGCTGCCAATGTAGAGAATGTCGCCCACTTTGCGGGCAAAAAACAAGGCGCTAAGCAGTACACCTAACAGTACGCCTAAGGCCAAGTTATGGGTGGCAACCACCACGGCGACAGTACTTACCATCACAATGGAGGAGCTTTTAGGGTTACTGCGCAAGGCCGCGACAGATGACCAGCTAAAGGTACCAATGGATACCATAATCATCACCGCTACCAGCGCGGCCATAGGAATTTGTGCTACCCAGTCGCCTAAAAACACCACCAATATCAGCAAAAATACGCCGGCAATTAAGGTCGATAAGCGGGTGCGGCCGCCGGATTTAACGTTGATAACCGACTGTCCGATCATGGCGCAACCGGCCATGCCGCCCAAAAAGCCCGAGGCGATGTTGGCGGTGCCTTGACCGACACATTCACGGTTTTTATTACTTTCGGTGTCGGTTAAATCGTCGACAATGGTCGCTGTCATCATCGACTCAAGCAGCCCCACGACGGCCATAGTGATGGCGTAGGGAAAGATGATTTGCAGTGTCTCAAAGTTAAGCGGGATATCGGGCAGTAAAAATATTGGCAGGCTGTCGGGCAGCTCACCCATGTCGCCCACGGTGCGGACATCGATGCCAAAATAGATGGCGACAATGGTTAGGCTGACAATACACACCAGAGGTGAAGGTACTGCGCGAGTGATATAGGGCAGTAAATAAATAATACCCAGACCTGCGGCCAGCAAAGCAAAGACGGACAAGGTGGCATTGGCGCCGGTGATCTCGGGCAATTGTGCTAAAAAGATCAAAATTGCCAAAGCGTTAACAAAACCGGTCACAACCGAGCGTGAGACAAAGCGCATCAGCCCGCCCAACTTAAATAACCCGGCAATAATCTGAAACACCCCGCACAGGACCGAGGCGGCCAGCAGGTATTGCAATCCGTGGTCTTTTACCAAGGTGACCATTAGCAGTGCCATGGCGCCAGTGGCGGCCGAAATCATAGCCGGACGACCACCCGTAAATGCAGTCACAAAGGCAATACAAAAAGAGGCGTATAAGCCCACCTTGGGATCGACACCGGCAATAATAGAAAAAGCGATAGCCTCTGGAATGAGAGCGAGTGCGACGACAGAGCCGGAGAGTACATCGCCGCGAATATTGCTAAGCCAGTGTTGGCGTAAATGGTTCATCATGTTTTGGGTATCCAATCAGTCAATGCTAGGCAGTGCTTAGGCACGCCTATCGCATTGCTTAAATGTTCGTATAAAAATCAGGTGATCAAAGCGTGTAAAGGTAACTCGACGAGAGGCAGTTTACGGTTAACACGCGAAACAGACAGTTAGGCGGGCATACGCCTATGGTGGAGTGATCGTCGCCATAGGTTCTAATAAGGTGCGTATTAACAAGTGAGTCATTGTATTTTAAAGACGGCTGTCTATCTGGGTTGCTCAATAAAGCGCCGCAGTGTAGCAAAAAGGGCGACTTTTGTCGCGCTGGGGATGTTAGCCAATTTTGCCCAGTAGTTCTTGGGCGAGATACAAATCGGCGGGCACATTGATGTTTAAAAATGGGTCGCAGGCCTCAGAGGTAAACTCGACGACCGCGTGCGGACGCTCGGCGATCCAGTGTTGTAACCACGGAATATCGTCGCCGCTGCCAAGGGTCGCGGCAAAATCCGATAGTAGACTCTTATGCCACAGGGCAAAAACGGGCTGCATACGACCGCCGGAGCTTGCCACGATAATTTTTGTCTCATCGCTGCTGGCGGCGGCGAGCTGTTCGATTAAATTGGTGGGGAAAAATGGTGTATCGCAGGCAAAACTGGCCAGCCACTCGCTGTCACTGTTTGTGCTCATCCAACTCATAGCCGCGTGAATGCCAGCCATGGGGCCGGGGTTGTCGGCAAACACATCGGGCACCACTGGCAGCTTAGTGCGGGCAAAGCGCAAGGCATTACCATTAGCACTGAGTAACAGTTCGCTGACTTGATCGCGTGAGCGCTCGACGCTGTGGGCTAATAAGGTTTTGTCGCCCAAGGGCAGTAAGCATTTGTCACCACCACCCATGCGGCGCGCAAGGCCGCCGGCCAGAAGGACACCTACAGGTTTTTGCGGCTGGCTCATGATACCTCGAATTTGTAGAAATAAGCGCCAATTATACGGTGGCTAATCGTTGCGCGGTAGCCATTTGTACCTGTGAATTCACAATTCGTCCAGTGCTGCTATAAGTATAGAGCGGCTATCGGTCTTACGGCTCCATTGGCCTATAAATTAATGCTATTGATTTCATTCTTACAATTAATTTTACTAATGCGGTGTGGTGCTTATACTAAGGTCATTGTGTTGAATTGAGTTTCTATCATAGATTCAGCGTGTTACTGCTAAACCTCGTAAGGAAAACGCAACCATGAATAAAACGACATTAACAACCTCCGCCGGCGCCCCCGTCACTGACGACAACAATAGCATTAGTGCGGGTGAACGCGGGCCGCTTACATTCGATAATCATTATTTATTTGAAAAACTGGCACATTTTAATCGTGAGCGAATTCCTGAGCGGGTTGTCCATGCCCGTGGCACGGGAGCCTATGGAACCTTTACGTTAAATAGCAGTTTGCAGGATCACACCATTGCCAGCTTTTTACAGAAAGTCGGTGAGCAGACCGACGTTTTTGTGCGCTTTTCTACCGTCGGGGGTGGGCAGGATTCTAGCGATTACGCTCGCGATCCGCGCGGTTTTGCGGTTAAGTTCTACACTAATCAGGGCAACTTTGATGTGGTGGGTAACAATACGCCGGTGTTCTTTTTACGTGACCCAATAAAGTTTCCCGACTTTATTCACTCACAAAAGAAAAACCCGCGCACTAACTTACCCGATCCGCAGGCTGTGTTTGAGTTTTGGGCCAACCACCCGCAATCGTTGCATCAAATGACAATTTTGATGAGTGACCGGGGTATTCCCGCCAGCTACCGTCATATGCATGGTTTCAGCTCACACACCTTAAGTTTTTGGAATGCTAAGGGTGAGCGCGTGTGGGTTAAATGGCATTTTAAATCGAACCAGGGGATTAAAACCTTAACCGATGATCAGGCCATGAAGCTTCCGGCGTTTGGTGCGCAACAGGATTTAGTCGAGGCGATTGATCGCGGCGATTACCCAAGCTGGGCGGTGAAACTGCAAATTATGACCGAGGCGCAGGCCGAGAGTTATCGTATCAATCCGTTTGATTTGACCAAGATTTGGCCGCATAAAGATTTTCCTTTGCAAGAGGTGGGCACGCTGGAGTTGAATCGCAATGTACAAAACTATTTTGCCGAAACAGAGCAGGCGGCATTTGCGCCGAGCAACTTGGTACCAGGCATAGGCGCCTCACCAGACAAAATGTTGCAAGCGCGGTTGTTGGCGTATCAAGATGCGCAGCGCTATCGTGTCGGGGTAAACCATAACCAGTTACCGGTGAATAGCCCGCGTTGCCCGGTTAACAATTATCAGCGCGACGGCCAAATGACCGGCTGTCCTTATAGCGGTGGTAGCGTGCAAGGCTCTGGGGCAAACTTTTATCCTAACGATCGTGCCGCAGAAGGTGCGCCGGATGTGAGCAATCACGTACCCGAGCCGCCATTGGCTTTGTCGGGTGCCGCGGCGACACACTATGATACCTCGGACGATGATCACTATACTCAGGCGGGCGACTTGTACCGTTTGATGAGCGATGATCAAAAGCAGCAGCTGGTGGGCAACATTGTCGGCGGCTTGAGTCAGGCCGACGATTCAGTGCAAGAGCGTATGGTGGCCTTGATTAGCCGTTGCGATACTGAATACGGTGCTCAGGTGCAGGCGGCACTTAACGCCTAAGGCGCACATTTGTTTTGCTCGTTGAGGATACCCGCCGCCTTTGGCAGCGGGTATTTTTTTGCTTGCGAAACAATCGTCTAAACTTTATCGGTACTCGGCGCGTATAATAACAACTCAATTAAAAGCGGTTAGACCAAGAAAGGCTCGGTAATGAATCAAGACCCTAAGCAGCAGCAAAAACTTGAACAGATGCGGCGCGAGTACACACGAGGTGGTTTGCGTCGTGATGATTTAACCGGTGACCCACTGGCGCAGTTTCAGCGCTGGTTTGATGAGGCCGTGGCGGCCGAACTTGGCGACCCTACGGCCATGGTGTTGGCAACGGTTGCCGAGAGTGGTCAGCCGTCGCAACGTATCGTACTGCTTAAGCGTCTAGACGAACGAGGCTTTGTGTTTTACAGCAATCGGGCGAGTCGCAAAGGTGGCGAATTGGCGCACAGTGGGTTAGCAAGCTTGTTGTTCCCTTGGCACCCGCTGGATCGACAGGTCAAAGTAGCGGGACGGGTTGAGGTATTAGGGCAAGATGATGCGGAGGCTTACTTTGCCTCGCGTCCTCGTGAAAGTCAGCTAGCAGCTTTAGCCTCACAACAGAGTGAGGTGATTGAATCGCGCGCCGCACTGATGGCGGATTTTGAGGCTCTTACGGCGCGTTACGCTAACCGGCCGATACCGCTGCCGCAACATTGGGGTGGTTACCGAATCGTGCCTACCGAGGTAGAGTTTTGGCAAGGCGGCGCGCATCGCCTGCACGACAGTTTTCGTTACTCCCAGCAAGACTCTGGCGAATGGCGAATTGATCGACTCGCGCCATAAAACGTGTAATAGATAAAGGTGCGATTAACACTGTTATGACATTACCTACAGCGATGCAAGCACAGGTTATTGTTCATCGCCAGTTGCAGCTGCAAACGCTGGAGTGCCCGCGCGCAGCTGCCGGACAGGTGCTGATTCGCGTTGCCGCGGCAGGGGTAAATCGCCCCGATGTGATGCAGCGCCAAGGTTTATACCCAGCCCCAGAGGGCGCTTCAGAATTACCTGGGTTAGAGGTTGCGGGCACGGTCGTCGAATGCGGTGCAGGTGTTAGCCGCTGGAAAATCGGTGATCGGGTGTGTGCGTTGGTTAACGGTGGTGGCTACGCCGAATACTGTGTCGCACCGGTCGGTCAAGTGTTGCCGGTGCCACAGGGGTTTAGTTGGGAGCAGGGCGCGGCACTGCCCGAAACGTTTTTTACCGTTTGGCACAATGTGTTTCAACGCGGAGCGCTACAGGCGGGTGAAACTTTATTGGTGCATGGCGGTACCAGTGGTATAGGTACCACTGCCATTATGTTGGCCCGCGCGTTTGATGCGCGGGTAATATGCACGGCCGGTAGCGATGAAAAATGCCAAAAAGCGCAAGCCATAGGTGCTGACATTGCTATTAATTATCGCCGCGATGATTTTGTCGCGCGGGTAAAAGCAGAGGGTGGCGCCGATGTTATTCTCGATATGGTGGGCGGCGATTATATTGCCCGCAATATTAAAGCGGCGGCAGTCGATGGGCGTATTGTCAATATCGCTTATTTGTCGGGCAGTCGGGTTGAGCTGGATTTTATGTCGGTGATGCTTAAGCGTTTAACCCTAACGGGCTCGACTCTTCGGGCGCGCTCGGATGAGGTGAAAGCCGCACTTGCCAAAGAGCTGGAGCAACATGTTTGGCCGCTTTTAAATCGGGCTGTTGTGACCCCAGTGATGGCGGCAGAGTTTGCGCTAGCCGAGGCGAATCAGGCTCACGAACTGATGGAGTCTAGCCGTCATGTCGGCAAAATTGTGCTGACCCTATGATGCGCTACTCTCTTCTTGGCTAACCCGGCACAGTCTTAATAATAAAGAACAATAGGGAAGTTTTATGAGTCAATCTGACCCCCGCCCGTTGGCTGGCATTCGGGTTATTGAGTTCGGCCAATTAATTGCCGGCCCTTTTGCCGGTTGTTTACTGGCTTATTTTGGCGCCGAGGTTATTAAAGTTGAACCGCCCGGTAAAGGTGATCCGATTCGTGGTTGGCGCGCGCTAGACGATGGTACCTCGTTTTGGTGGCGCAGCATTGGTCGCAATAAAAAGAGTATTACTCTCGATCTTAAATCAGAGCGGGGCCGTGAGCTGGCGTTGGATTTAATGCGTGACGCCGATGTGGTGATCGAAAACTTCCGCCCAAGTGTGATGGAGTCGTGGGGTTTGGGCCCCGATGATGTTAAAGCACTAAATCCTGCGTTGGTGTACACGCGCATATCCGGCTATGGCCAAACGGGCCCTTACGCGGCCAAGCCTGGGTTTGCCTCGGTGTGTGAGGGGGTTAGTGGTTTTCGTTACGTGAATGGCCACCCCGGTGATGCACCAGTGAGGCCCAACTTAAGTATTGGTGATTCTATCGCCGGATTGCATGCGGCCTTTGGTGTGGTGTTGGCATTGCTTGGACGCAAACGCAGCAACGCTGAAGTCGGTCAGGTGGTCGACGTAGCACTGTATGAGTCTATGTTTAATTTAATGGAGGGAGTCATTCCCGAATACTCTGGGGCAGGTATCGTGCGCGAGCCCTCGGGCAGTACCGTTACCGGCATTGTCCCTACCAATACCTATCGCTGTTTCGATGGCAAGTATGTCGTTATTGGCGGTAACGGAGATTCGATTTTTCAGCGTTTAATGACGGCCGCCGGGCGTCCTGATATGGCGGCTGATCCGCGTATGGTCGATAACGCCGGAAGGGTTAAGTGCGAAGAGGAGATCGACCGTGCCTTGGCGAGCTGGTGTGCGGGCAAAGACAGCGCTGCAGTGTTGGCCGAGCTAGAAGCGGCCCGTGTACCGTCTGGTCCTATTTATAGCGTTGCCGATATGTTTACCGACGAGCACTTTAAAGCCCGTGGAATGTTTGAGCGGGTAGAAGTTAATGGTAAGGCGCTGGATATCCCTGCCATCGTGCCAAGGTTGACCGATACCCCGGGGCGTACCGACTGGCCCGGAGCTGAGGTGGGTAGCCATACCGCTGCTGTTTTACAGGATTTACTGGGGTTAACTCCCGCCGCTATAGCTCAGCTGCGTCAAGACGGTGTTGTGTAAACAGAGATAGCCATAACTTATTCGCCTTAAATTCAAAGAGCGATCCTTCTGTATTTGCCTTAAACCGGGCGGCTTTATAACGGCTGCCAACAATCCTCACGGCAAATCGATCAAGTCTGCAAAATAGCCCTAACCAATTGAAAGTAAAGCCAATAATCGATCAGCTTTAAAGGCTGTAGCGGTGGCAGAGTCTCGAGTTATTTACATACGCTTGACAACGTTGTCCTGGGTGAGTAAAACTTCTATCTTAGCTTGTCTAAAAGTGTGATATTTACTAACATTCTTGGCGTACTTTACGGACGGAGCGCGGTGCGAATTTTAGCTAGGGTAAGCGGTATTCATTAGTAGGCTAACAGCGCAAGTGCAGTGAGTGTTTCGGTCCATCAACAAAAATAATATAAATAGAGGTTAGGTGGCTATGCAATTTCATAAAAAATTACTCAGTATTGCAGTCTGTGCAGCAACAGCCGGAGTGGCGTTACCCGCGATGGCGCAGGATCAGAGCGCAGACTCTGTAGAGGTCCTAGAAGAAGTCGTGGTTCGTGGTATGCGCGTAAGCATTGAAAACGCGCAGGATATTAAGCGTTTTGCAGATACGGTTAAAGACGTTATTACCGCCTCTGATATTGGCGCTCTGCCCGATAAAAGTGTGACCGAAGCGCTGCAGCGAATTCCCGGTGTAACGATTGAACGGTTTGCCTCTTCCAGCGACCCTAAGCACTACGCGGATGAGGGGACAGGGGTGTTGGTACGTGGTCTCGATCGTGTGCGCTCAGAAATTAACGGTCGTGACGCCTTTAGCGCTAACCCTTGGGGTGGTTTAAGTTATGAAGACTTTCCAGCCGAGTTGTTAGGCGCGGTAGAGGTTGTTAAAAACCAAACGGCCGATCTTATCTCTGGTGGTATAGCCGGTACGGTTAACCTAATTACTCGCAAACCTTTTGATTCCGATGAGCAGTTGTTGTCGTTTTCGGCCAAGGCAAGCTACGGTGATTATCGTGAAGAAACTACGCCTTCGTTTTCAGCGTTGTTTTCAGATAGCTGGGAAACCGATGCGGGTAAGTTTGGCTTCTTGATCTCCGGCGCTTTCTCAGAGTACAAAACCCGAGGTGATGGTGTTGGTTTGGGTAATTTCCACGAGCGTGGTGTAGACACGACTCCGCCTGCAAGTTGGGATCATTGGGGTGGGCTTGTCGGTCAGCCTGGTAAAGTGGTTGGCCAGTGGGATAGCCCATGTATGGACTATAATGGCAATAACGCTTGGCAGTGGGACGCTAGTTGTACGGGGCCTACCGCTAATGTTATCCCTCCAGAGGATGCTCATGTTTCACCGTATGAAGGCTCAGCGATTGAAGGCCAATTAGAAGGTACTTCACTATATACCCCTGCGGCAATTCACATGAGCACCGCGGACAATGATCGTGAGCGTACAGGTTTTACTACCTCTTTGCAGTACGCCAACAATGATGAAACCATTGTGGCGACCTTAGAGCACATCAACTCTAAAGCTTCTCTTGAGTACACAGAGCGCCAAATTGGCCAGGCAGCGCAGGGCTTTAAAGGCTTTATGGCAAGCTCACATGATTGGGTAGATGATGCCGAAAATGGTTATCCACGCACCTTTGATGAAGATGGTTTTTTAACCTCAGGTGTTGCGTTGGGTAATAACATTGAAGTGCCTATGAACTATCGTACTCGTTGGAACTACAACGAAAATACGGTTGAAGACACCTCCCTTAATGTGACGCTGACGCCAACCGATCGTTTAACGGTTGGGCTGGATTACCAACACGTAGACTCAGAGCAAATCGTCCATAACTACGGCATCTCCGCGCAGACTCGGGGTGGTCCTGTTGCCAATGTATCGCCTTACTTTGTTGATTTACGTGGCGATCGTCCTACCGTTGAATACTTGAGTGATGCAGTTCAGAGCCCTGGTTGGGCCAGAGACGCAGACGGCAATGCGCTTGTAGGAGTTGAGCCAAACCTGTTCTTAGGTTCGGGTATGGAGCAAGAGCAGCATAATACCGCCAAAGCCGATAGTTTTAAAATTGACGTTGATTATCAGTTTGATGGCGTATTTACCGGTATTAAAGCCGGTGTTTACTTCTCAGATAAAGACTTAACCGTTCGCGATACCAACTACGAAGGTTGGTCTGCTATCGGTACACCTTGGATCGAAGCAGACCGCGTGGCCGCTTCATCGTATCTAAGTCCTGAGTTGTTTGAGGCTGTTGATTTCTCTGGTTATTACGATGGTGAAGTGTTGCAAGGGCCGGTTAACAGCTTCTTGTTCCCTGATGCAGAGCTTGTTAAAAACTATGCCGATTCACTGCGCCAAGGCTGTGCCGATGGTTGGCACAATGCCACCAGCAGCGCGGCTAATGGTGGTGTTTGTGACGGTGTTTATGTGCCTTATACCGACAAGCCTAATCGGGTAGACGGGCCATTTGCAGCTCATAATATCAGCTCGTCTAACGAGCAACGTACCGAGTTTTATGTGCGTGGTGATTTTGAGTTTGATGACCTAGCCGTGCCCATTAAAGGTAACGTAGGTTTACGTTATGTAAGTTACGAGCTGGAGTCTACCGGTGCGTTTGTGCATCCTAGTCTGCAAACTCGAGGCGAACCAGGCACCTCACTCAATGATGTAATGCAGAACGATTACCCTGCATTGTATGACATCGCCACGGGTGAGTCTGCGCTGAGTACAGTTCAAGGCACCGATTACGACACAGTACTGCCAAGCTTAAACTTAAGTTTTGGTGTGGCTGAAGACGTGGTAGTACGTTTTGCGGCATCGCAAGGGTTGTACTTTCCAAGCTTGGTCGACACACGAAATATTACCGTTTTGAGCGTGGACTACACCAGACGCTTGCAAGACCCAGACTCGCCTCAGGACGATATAACCAACCCGGTTGTCGCTCTTGATGGTGTTAATTATACAGCGTATGCGAGTAACCCTTATCTGGAGCCTGAAGAGTCAACCAACTTGGATTTGACTGCCGAGTGGTATTTCGCCCCTGCGGGTTCCTTAACGGTTGGCCTGTTTCACAAAGAGTTGGATAATATTATCCGCAATAAGCAGTTTGATCTGCCTGTCGAAAACGGCGGTGTAGACTATGATGTTTCTGCTTATGGCCCAGATAATACTGGCTCGGGCACTATTCGTGGTGTGGAGTTCTCTTACTCGCAGTTCTACGATTTCTTGCCGGGTGCTCTAAGCGGTTTAGGTATGCAATTTAACTTTACCTACATCGACCAGCAAGGTTTGGAAGATCCCAATGAGCCTGTAGTTGGCTCGGGTGGCCTTGGCTTCTTAGAAGACGGTAGCCGGCTTAATGATAGCCGCAACTCCTTCCGTGTGTTTAGTGATTTGCCTCTGCAAGGTTATTCTGATGAGAACTTGAATGTCGTGGGTATGTATGAGTACGGAGATGTATCGTTCCGCTTGGCATACACTTGGCGTTCGGAGTACTTGTTGACCTTGCGTGAGTCTGAGGAGTTTGTACCTGCTTACGCCAAGCCACAAGGCATGATGGATTCCAGTTTTTATTACACTATCAATGACAACTGGAAAGTGGGCATCGAGGCCAGCAACTTGTTGGGTACCGAGACTGAAACTCGCTATCAGTTGAACCAAGAAGGTGATAAAACTGAGGCGCTTAACTTCATGACCGACCGTCGTTATGCGTTAAGCCTTAGAGCAACCTTTTAGTAAAGCGTGCTAGTAAAATGGTTGATAAAGCGCGCAGCAGAAATGCTGCGCGCTTTTTATTATTTTACGTTTTTTCTTTGACGGTACGCTGTAAATTTGCATGCAAGAGATGTTACTGATATGAAAATAAAAAAAGTGGCGATTGTGGGCGGTGGCACAGCGGGCTGGCTGGCGGCAAATCATTTGGGACTTGAGCTTAGCGCGAGGGAGGGTTTTAGTGTTACGGTGGTAGAATCTAAAGATGTTCCTACCATTGGCGTTGGTGAGGGAACCGTTGCCGTCATTAGAAAAAGCCTAGAAAAGCTTGGGGTTAGTGAAGCCGAATTATTATTGCGTTGCGATGCTACGTTTAAGATGGGCATTAAGTTTGTAAACTGGATGGCACCTAAAAAAGATAATTTTTACTACCATCCTTTTGATGCGCCATATCCTTTAGGTGTTGATGCCACTGATTATTGGCTGTCTAATAAACCGACTGGTTCATTTTATGAGTTTTCTGAGTTAGCTAAGACGTATCTGGCCGCAGAGGGCAATCTATGCCCAAAATTACGTAACTCTCCGCCTTATCAGGGCGTGGTTAATTACGCCTATCACTTTGACGCTAAAAAGTTTTCTGAATTGTTGGCCGACAATGCAAAGCGTAGGTTTGATGTTTTATACAAACAAAAAACGGTGTTGTCTGCTAATCTCGATGACAATGGCTTTATTGAGTCTTTAAATTATGATGATGGCGAGACGGAAGGGTTTGATTTTTTTGTTGATTGTAGTGGGTTTAGTGCCTTACTTATGGAGAAAGCACTGGGTGTTGGGTTGGTTGATAAAAGTGATCAGATTGCTCCAGATCAAGCATTGGTTTTACAGGTTGCCACAAGTTCGGATGATGAAATAGCGCCTTACACAACAGCTACAGCACACACGGCAGGATGGATTTGGGATATTCCGCTAACAACACGACGAGGTACTGGGTTTGTGTATTCTTCAGCCCACATGACAGAGCAACAAGCCATGGCAGAGTTTGAGCTTTATCATGGCGCTAACTTTTGTCAGAGCAAAGTTAGAAAGATACCTCTAAAGACCGGCTATAGAGAGAAGTTCTGGTTAAAAAATTGCACGTCACTTGGTTTGGCTCAAGGCTTTGTCGAGCCGTTAGAGTCCACCTCGATTGTTATTACTGATTATTGTGCGTCTTTGATAGCTAAACTTCTACCAGATCATCGAGATCATTTGGAGGCTCGTGCCCAGCAAGTAAACCGGCGAGTTGAATACATTTGGGAAAGAGTTATTGATTTTGTACAACTGCACTATCTAATTTCTGATCGCCAAGATAGTGCTTTTTGGCGAGACTGTACTGCACCTACTAAAATGTCTGACTTGCTTCGCGAGAGGCTGTTGCTTTGGAAAAACTTTATACCAACACATTACGATTTTTCAGCAGATATAGAGTTTTTTCAGCGCGAAAGCTTTTTGGCTATTTTATATGGTATGAACTACCCTACCAAAGCACTCGAAAATAACGCCGAATACGATGAGTTTGTTAAGGTTAAAGTGGCGGAGCATTTTCAAGCAATGACGTCATTGGCCGAGTCGTTAACCCCGCAGCGACAATGGATTAATGAGTTTTATGCTTATGCAGCGAATGTAAATAAGGTTTAAACCGTTTTTGAGTGATAGCCGATACTGTTTTTAAGACTTTTATCGGCTTTAGTTTGAATATTAGGCTTGGCGCTTATCAAACTTGATTTCACAGATGCTTAAATTAGCGATACTATAATATGTTTAAGTGTTTGGACGCTTTCTATGCAAATCCCCTCAGGCTTATATCGTCACTACAAAGGTGGCGAGTACTACGTTTACCGTATTGCAACCCACAGTGAAACCCGCGAGCCCTTAGTGGTATACCGCTGTTTGTACGGCGATTTTTCTTGGTGGGTAAGGCCGCTGTCTATGTTTACTGAAACAATCGAGTGCGATGGCGAAACGGTTGCGCGTTTTGCGTTTGTGGCGCCGATGAGTGTGGCAGAGACGGATCGTTTGGCTCATGGTGGCAGCGTTCAGGTTGCGGCCAGTAACGAAGATATACAGTGGATGCGCGAAGCCCGTGAGCTTGCCGCTCAAGCTGCCGATAATAATGAAGTGCCGGTTGGCGCGGTAGTGGTACGGCAAGGGCAGGTCGTTGGTCGAGGTTACAATCGTCCTATTGGTGGTTGTGACCCTACCGCCCATGCCGAGTTAATGGCGCTGCGCGATGCGGCTCGCAAACTGGGCAATTATCGTCTTACCGATTGTACTTTGTACGTGACGCTAGAGCCGTGCACGATGTGTGTCGGTGCAATGGTGCATGCGCGAGTCGGGCGATTAGTGTACGGCACCACCGAGCCTAAAGCGGGTGTTATTGTGAGCCAGGCGCAGTTGTTGGATGCGCCGTATTTCAATCACTCGATTCAAATTACCGGTGGTGTCGAGCGCGAAGCGTGCCAGCAACAGTTAAGTGATTTTTTTAAGCGCCGCCGGCATGAGAAAAAACAGCTGCGTGAAGGCTCTAATAACGCTGGGGAGTGATTTTATTGCAATTTGTTGCCAGCCGCGGTTATTGGAGCCTGAGAGCTGTTGTTGGTTCGCAGCGGATTGCAGTTTTTAATAGTCACTTTACCTTGCAGTACGTTACCTTTTGAATACTCGTTAAAGTGGCAGCTGTTGGTTTTTGGGTCGTAGTTTTCTATCCATAGGTTTTCGTCTTTCCATGTGGCGGCAATGTGCAGCTGCCCGTCTGGAACGGTAATGCTCATTACACCGCCATACTTTTTGACAAACACTTGCTGAAAATGAAAATAGTAGGCCGCCCAACCGACTAACAGCACCGCAAGCGAGCAGAGTAATGCCGCCTTCCAAAAATTGTATTTCCCCAGCCCGATCAGCAATATCATTGCCAACGCAATAATTGCGCCCCAGTAGAGGTAGGTGATCATTCTTAGCTCCTGTCGGTTTTAATATTTTTTTGAGTTTATAGGCATGAGGTTTTGTTTGGTTTAACTTTAGATACGCTCTGTCCGCATTAAAGTACCGACATGGGCATGATGCCGTTATCGTTCCGCGTTTTTTGTTCGTCCGTGCTTTCGTCGGTGTCTTCTTCGGTGCTAGTGGCCATCGCCAAACGGCGCTGTTCTTGTTGGTCATGCCAAACAATGATGTCGCGAAAACGCAATATATTATTAACGTAATGCACCGGCTCCCAGCCGCGAGCGTAGCCGTGCTTAACCGTTCGGTAGTATTTACGTTTCGCCAGTAGTGGCAGGTATTTTTCAACATCTTGCCATAGGTCGGCGTTGTCGCCGTGGCGCTGAGTCAGTACTCGCGCATCCTCTAAGTGGCCCATGCCGGTGTTATAGGCCGCTAGCGCCAGCAGCGTACGGTCGGGTTCTTGGATCCGTTCGGGTAAGCGGTCGTATAAACTTTTAAGATAGGTGGCGCCGCCGCGCATACTTTGTTCTGGGTCGAGGCGATTTTTGACGCCAAGCTCTTTGGCCGTAGCACGAGTCAGCATCATCAATCCTCGTACCCCAGTGTGCGAGCGGGCTTTTGAGTCCCAGTGCGATTCTTGATAGCTCACAGCCGCCAATAGTTGCCAGCTAAGCCCAACTTCATCGGCTACTTTTTGTATCAGCTCTTGCCACTGCGGCAGGCGATTCTCTAAGCGATGGGTAAAGAGTAAGGCGCCGCCGGTACTGACTGGGTCGTCATTACTAAAAAATTCGGCGATCAGCGTGTCGAGCGTACCGCTTTTTTTAATATCGGTTAAGTAAGCTTGAGCTCGGTCGTACAGGCTGGTGTCGGTTCGCTGCGGAAAAGCCCAACCAAGTGCATCGGGCTCGCCAACATCGAAGGCGAGTCGTGCCCGCGGGAAGGTTTGGGCGTTAATGTGATAAGCGTTGGAGTCGACAATAGCGTAATCTACCTCGCCTCGGTGGACCATTTCCAGCAGGTCGATCATTTCTAGATTGGATTCTTCGCGCCACTCAAGCTCTGGATGGTCTGCCTTTAATTGCTGCAAGCGCTCGACATGAGAGGAGCCGGTCATCAGCAGCAAGTCGCCGCCGATAACATCTTCGATAGACTCGGGCTTATTTTCGCCGCGGTTGTAAATGAGTTGCTGGGTTACCTCTAGGTAGGGGGCGGTAAAGTGCACGCGGGCTTGTCGCTGCGGGGTAATAGTAAGGCCCGCCGCCGCCAGTTGGGCATCGCCCGCTGCCACCATATCGAGCATGACGCTGAGGCTTTCTTGCTCGCGAATCTCTAAAGTTACCCCGAGTGAATCGGCAAAGCCTTGCAGTAAAGCGTACTCAAAGCCGGTGGTGCCATCTAGGCCTTCGTAGTAGGTGGTGGGACCGTTGCGAGAGATGGCAACCAATGTGCCGTTAGTGAGTACTTGCTCTAGGGTTGTGGGTGGGCGACTAGATGTAATGGTAGCGCAAACTGCTATTAGCAGTACGCTAAACAATGTGCGCTTGATCGAGAAGCGCTTTGGCAATCGCCGTACATATTGTCCGAGTTTGCTCAACATTAAGGCCTACCTCTCCGGCGTGGCCGGTCTGTGGTCGGTGCCGCGATCTGGGGGAGCCCCCTAGAGCAAGTCAGCCGCACAAATTTCGCGCGATTTTAACGATTCTGAATGTGATGTGCCACCCGCATGTCGTATAAAGCGGCCTCCTTGCTTGGTTAAATAATAGTCTGCATTTGCGCTGACGTCCATTTGGCGTGCGCTTTAGGTCATTGTGCGGTGTGCGCCTGAATTGGTCAATATTTGCCACCCGAGTGCTGCTAAGGGTGATCAATTGCAGTACAATACCGGCCCTCTCAGTACCGCCTAAATTTGGTGCTTTGCGAAGTAGTGGGTTAACCCAACTCGCAGTATTAGGTGGTAAGACATTTAATCCCAACCCCGCAAGCTTGAGGTTGCAGCCTACTATGCTCATATTGCCTGGTGCCCCGGCACTTTCACCGTTTCGCACACAAAAGTTGCTCGCCAATTTGCAGGCCGCAGCGCCCGGTGTTACCTCGGTCGCGGCCGAGTTTACCCATTTTGCTGATCTCTCGGCACCTTTGAGTGAGCGCGACCAGCAAGTGCTGGCACAGCTGTTAACCTATGGTCCTCGCATGGATGAGGTCTCCCATGAAGGAGTCTTGTTCTTGGTGTTGCCACGCTTAGGCACCATATCGCCTTGGTCGTCTAAAGCCACAGACATCGCTCGCAATAGTGGCTTGTTTGAGGTGAACCGCCTGGAGCGCGGGGTGAGTTATCACGTACAGGGCGACTTTAACGATGCCGAGCGCGTCGCCATTAAAGCGTTGCTACACGACCGTATGGTCGAGGCGGTGTTCACCAGCCTAGAGGCGGCCGGTGGTTTGTTTGATCATGCCGAGCCGGCCCCGCAAGCTAGTGTCGATATTCTCGGCGGTGGCCGCGACGCACTGGTTAAAGCCAATCGCGAGTTGGGTTTAGCGCTGGCGGAAGACGAAATCGATTACTTGGTCGAAAACTTTCAAGCGTTGGGCCGCAATCCGGTCGACGTTGAATTGATGATGTTTGCGCAGGCCAACTCCGAGCACTGCCGACACAAAATATTTAACGCCTCTTGGACCCTAGACGGGGAAGAGCAACCGCTCAGCCTGTTTAAAATGATTAAAAACACTAATGAGCTGGGCGGCGAGAACGTCTTATCCGCTTACTCAGATAACGCTGCGGTAGTGGCCGGCCCCGTAGCCGGACGCTTTTACCCCGACCCAGAGACCTGCGAATACCGTTACTCATCGGAGCAGGTCAACTTATTAATGAAGGTTGAAACTCACAACCACCCCACGGCTATCTCACCGTTCTCGGGTGCCGGCACCGGTGCTGGTGGTGAGATTCGCGATGAGGGCGCGGTCGGGCGTGGCTCTAAGCCGAAAGTGGGCTTGACCGGTTTTGCTGTATCTAACTTAAACATCCCGTCTTATATTCAGCCGTGGGAGCAAGCTTACGGCAAGCCCGAGCGCATTTGCAGTGCCTTGGACATCATGCTGGAAGGTCCCATTGGTGGTGCGGCGTTTAACAACGAATTTGGCCGGCCTAATATCTGTGGTTATTTCCGCACCTTTGAAGAAGATCACGACGGTGAACGTCGCGGTTACCACAAGCCCATTATGTTGGCCGGTGGTTACGGCAACATTCGCACCGATCACGTCGACAAACCGCCGTTTGAAGCCGGTTGTAAGCTTGTTGTGCTAGGTGGACCGGCGATGCTAATTGGCTTGGGCGGTGGTGCGGCTTCGTCGATGGACTCTGGCAGTTCATCAGAAGATTTAGACTTTGCCTCAGTGCAGCGTCAAAACCCCGAGATCGAGCGCCGTTGCCAAGAGGTGATCGACCGCTGCTGGCAGCAGGGCGAGCAAAATCCCATTGCCTTTATTCACGACGTGGGCGCCGGTGGTTTGTCTAACGCCTTCCCTGAGTTGGTTAAAGATGGCGATTGCGGTGGCGGCACATTTGAGTTGCGCAATGTGCCTAACGACGAGCCGAGCATGAGCCCGCTGGCGATCTGGTGTAACGAGTCGCAAGAACGCTACGTGTTAGCCATCAAACCCGAAGATCTCGCCCGCTTTGAATCTTTATGCGAGCGCGAGCGCTGCCCTTACGCCGTTGTGGGTGAGGCTACCAGCGAGCAACAATTGGTGGTTAACGACACCCACTTTGATGCCAAGCCGGTTGATTTGCCCATGTCGCTGCTGTTTGGCAAAGCCCCTAAAATGCATCGCGAGGCGAGCCGTTACACGCCCACCACCGATTCATTCGCCACCGCCGATATTCATATTAACGAAGCGGCTGAGCGTGTACTGAAGCACCCAAGTGTTGCCAGTAAAAGCTTTTTGATCACCATTGGCGACCGCTCGGTTACCGGACAAGTCGCGCGCGACCAAATGGTCGGCCCTTGGCAGGTGCCAGTGGCCGATTGCGCCATCACCACCGTGAGCTACGATTCCACCAAAGGCGAAGCCATGAGCATTGGCGAGCGCACGCCGCTGGCGCTGCTGGATGGCCCGGCCTCTGGTCGTATGGCCATTGGCGAGGCACTTACCAATATTGCCTGTGCGCCTATCGCCGATATTAAAGACATTAAATTGTCGGCTAACTGGATGTGTGCCGCAGGCCATAAAGGCGAAGACGAAAAACTTTATCGCACCGTTGAAGCTGTGGGAATGGAGCTGTGCCCGGCACTGGGTATTACTATCCCAGTGGGTAAAGACTCTATGTCGATGCGCACCGCGTGGCAAGAAAATGGTAAAGATAAAGCCGTGACAGCGCCCCTGTCGCTGGTAATTACCGCTTTTACTCCCGTTACCGATGTGCGTTTAGCGGTGACCCCTCAGCTGCGTACCGATAAAGGCCCGAGCGATTTATTGTTAATCGATTTAGGCGCCGGTAAAAACCGTTTGGGCGGCTCAATTTTGGCGCAAACTTACAACAGTTTGGGCGAGACTCCACCGGATGTAGATGATGCCGCGCAACTAAAAGGCTTTTTTACGGCGACCCAAAAAGCCTTGGCCGAAGGCTGGGTGCTGGCCTATCACGACCGCTCGGACGGTGGTTTATTTACCACGTTAGCCGAGATGGCGTTTGCCGGTCACTGCGGTATTGATATCGACATTAACGGTCTGGGTGACTGTCCGTTAACGGCACTGTTCAACGAGGAGCTAGGCGCTGTGCTGCAGGTTAAGCGCGAGCACACCGAGCAGGTTAAAGCTTTGTATGCGGCAGCCGGTCTTGCCGCCTGCACTCATAATGTGGGTACGCTTAACGACGAAGATTGGCTGCGTATCTCGCAAGCCGATGAGCTGTTGTTTGATCAATCCCGCGTGATTTTGCAAAGTTTATGGAGCGAAACCAGCTACCAAATGCAATCGCTGCGGGATAATCCCGAGTGCGCACAGCAAGAGTTTGACGCATTGATGGCCAACGATCCGGGGTTGTCAGTTAAGCTTAGCTTTGATGTTAATGAAGATGTCGCCGCACCATTTGTTAACACCGGTAGTAAGCCGCGTATTGCGGTACTGCGCGAGCAGGGCGTGAATGGTCATGTCGAAATGGCTGCGGCGTTTGACCGCGCAGGTTTTAGTGCAGTTGATGTACATATGAGCGATTTACTAGCCGGCCGTGCCAACCTCGAGAGTTTTAAGGGGCTGGTTAGTTGTGGTGGCTTCTCTTACGGTGATGTCTTGGGCGCCGGTGAGGGCTGGGCTAAAACTGTGTTGTTTAACTCACAGGTGCGCGATCAGTTTGAACATTTCTTTCATCGCAACGACACCTTTAGTTTAGGTGTTTGTAACGGTTGTCAGATGATGTCCAATCTAAAAGATCTGATCCCCGGCGCCGAACACTGGCCGCGTTTTGTGCGTAACTTGTCCGAGCAATTTGAAGCGCGCTTCTCGTTAGTACAAATACAAGAGTCGCCCTCTGTGCTGTTTAAAGGCATGGCCGGTTCACACTTGCCAGTGGCAATCGCCCACGGTGAAGGCCGCGCCGAGTTTGCCGATAGTGCGGCTCTAACTGGTTGCGACACTAGCGGTTTGGTGTCGATGCGCTTTATGGACAACAACCTAAACATTGCCTCCCAGTACCCAGCCAACCCCAATGGTTCGCCCAGTGGCATTACCAGTGTGACCAGTAAAGATGGACGCGCGACCATTATGATGCCTCACCCCGAGCGAGTATTCCGCACAGTAAGTAACTCTTGGCATCCAGATGATTGGCAAGAAGATGGCGCTTGGTTGCGGTTGTTTAGAAACGCACGGACGTTTGTGGGCTAATTTATTGCATCACTGCTGTTTGTTGTGAAAAAAGGTGAACCGGTTGGTTCGCCTTTTTTATTGGGTGTTAATAACTGGATAGCTATTAGCTTTTCCTTAGTCGGTTACCGCTTAGCTTGGGGGATGTTAAATTCGAGTAAATAAGCAGTGGTGAGAGGGCTATATGGCATGCGTCGTTAACATCGATTCCATGCGTATAACGGTTACTTGTTAACTTTTTGATCCGTTAGCCGATAAGTGTAAATAAAGACGGCAATTGCTTAAAACTCAATGACCTATGGATTTTAGTGCTAACACATTCGCCAATGCATACAGAGGCAAGGATGTCTCAGGTTAACTTTTGTTCTTTGTAAGTTCCCGTAAAATTGAGCCGCCAAGTTTTATCAGGGTGAATATGGCGGCTCAAACAGTCATCTATAGGGGCTATTCATTTATTAAAGAGTCGCAAGTCAAAGGCTCTGATATAATTGCATTTTTTAAACGCGGAGCAGTAATGTCTAAGTTCTGGAGCGATGTTGTTCGTCAGGTAGAGCCCTATGTGCCGGGTGAACAGCCCAAAATAACGGGGCTTATCAAACTCAACACTAATGAAAGTCCGTACCCGCCATCGCCGCAGGTAGCTAAAACGATAGATCGTGACGCTATTGATCAGCTGCGTCTATACCCTGACCCAAGTGCTACAGAGCTGAGCCAAGCCGTAGCCGATTACTATCAGCTAGAGGCAAACCAAGTTTTTGTCGGCAATGGTTCCGATGAAGTTCTGGCACAGCTGTTTATGGCGTTTTTTCAGGGCCGAGGCACATTGCTATACCCCGACATTAGTTACAGCTTTTATCCGGTTTATTGTCAGTTGTTTGGTGTCCCTGCGCAAAAAATCCCACTGCGCGCTGACTTTAGTTTGGCTCTTGAGGATTATCATGGCGAGGCCGCTGGTGTTATTTTCCCCAATCCTAATGCGCCTACCGGTATGGGGTTAGCGCTGACGGAAATCGAAGCGTTACTACGGGCGCGCCCCAATACGTTGGTGGTGGTCGATGAGGCCTATATTGACTTCGGTGGCCAAACGGCAGCCAGCTTAGTACCGCATTACGATAACTTGTTGGTGGTGCAAACGTTTTCTAAATCGCGTGCATTGGCCGGTTTGCGGGTTGGTTTTGCGCTGGGGCAGCGCGACCTAATCGAGGGCCTTGAGCGCGTTAAGAATTCGTTTAATTCGTACCCGCTTGATCGTCTGGCGCAGCGCGCGGCTACCGCTGCGATACAAGATGATGACTATTTTCACGAGTGCTGTGGCAAAGTAGTGGCTACCCGCAATCGTATGGCCGATGCCTTGCTGGCGCTAGGGTTTAGTGTGTTGCCGTCGCAGGCCAACTTTATCTTTGCCAAGCCTCCGGCCAGTGTTACCGCCGAGGCAATGGCCGCACAGTTGCGCGAGAAAAAGATTTTAGTGCGTTACTTTAAACAAGCTCGGATCAGTGATTATTTACGTATCAGTGTGGGCACTGATGAGCAAACCGATGTTTTGTTGGCCGCGCTGGAATCTCTGTTGGCCGTCGACTAGTATCTTATAAAAGTTGTAGCTTTTATGGCCGATCTTACTGGGCGGGCAAGTCGGGCTCGGGTTTGTAGCGCATGGCTGACGGCAGTGCTTGCATTAGTGCTTATATTCTAATAACTTACAGCTAGTAATATGGGCCTAACTTCTAGTTATATAATATGAGATGCATTAATGTGGCTAAGGGTGTTATCAGCTTAAGACCACGGCATTTTAGCGTTGTGCAAGTCATTACCTTATTCGTGGGATTGTATGCAACAAAAACTGAGTGCCATTGAGCTGATCAGAAAGTATCAGACGCTTTTTAAGCGGCTCAATCACAAGCAAATCTCTCAACGGCTGGTCGGGCTTATTGCCGCGCGCTCAGATATCGTTCGAGCAGCATTGGTGGTTGAAGATGGCAGCCAATTACAAATCGACTCAGTGGCCCTTAGCCCCAATAACCAAACGCCATCCACGCACTTTGTTAATACTGCTCTGACACAATTAAATAACTTCCCTATCGATTTTATAACCAAAAGTTTTTCCCTACAGCAATGCCAGTACGACGTTAATAATGCCAACATTAGCTGTGCGCTGGTTCCCGTAGAGGCCATAGACGCGCCATTGGCAGCATTTTATTTAGAGTGTGCCGGCGACGAGCAAGCTTTGCGTCAGTGTATTAATGCGCTTGAGCCGGTTTGGTTGATTAGCTCACTAATGGTGCGACAAATTGCCGATATGCGCAGCTTAGCTCAACAGTCTGAGCATAATAATCATCTCGAGCGTGCCTTATGGGCCAACGAAACCTACCTAAATGCTATTTTGCGCTACTCGCCGGCTTTAATCGCGGTCAAAGATTTAAATGGCAATGTGGTGATGGCCAGTGAACATTACAAACAGCTAGCCAATATTGGCGAAGACTCGTTAGTGGGAAAAAAAGCCCAAGATATTTATCCCGAGCAGTTGGTAGAGTCGTTAAAAAATATAGAAGCCGCAGGGCTAGATGATGGTCAAGCCCAAGAGACAGAAATAGATTTGCCCCATAAAGACGGCAGCGTACACACCTATTTAATGGTGAAGTTTCCGCTGAGTGATCGCGACGACGAAATTTTTGGTCTTTGTACTATTTGCACAGATGTATCCGATCGTAAGTTGGCCGAGAATGCTTTGTTCGAACAGCAGTCACGGTTTAATTATATGGCGTATCACGATGCTCTGACCTCGTTGCCAAACCGTGCGCTTTTTTACGATAGAATCTCTCACGGTCTGGTGCGTTCAGCTCGCGCTGGCAGTAAGTTGGCGTTGCTGTTACTGGATATTGATCGTTTTAAAATTGTTAACGATAGTTTAGGTCATGATGCCGGTGACATTTTATTAAAAACCATAGCCGGACGCTTGGACGAAGGCGTGCGAGACATGGACACCGTTGCCAGATTGGGTGGTGATGAGTTTGTTGTAGTACTTGAAGGCGTAAACGACATCGAGGATGTCAGATTTGTCGCCAATAAATTATTGGCACAGTTGGCGCGGCCAATTGAGGTTTCCGGTCACGATATATCCATCACTGCCAGTATTGGTATTAGCGTATACCCCGAGGACGGTGAGGCGACCGACGAGTTGTTAAAAAATGCCGATATCGCGATGTACAAAGCCAAAGAGGCAGGAAAAAATAATTGCCAGTTTTACGCCGCCGGTATGAGCGCCACAGCAGTTAATTATTTGATGCTAGAAAACGACTTGCGCCGCGCCATAGAGCTTGAGCAATTAACGCTGCACTACCAGCCTCAGATTGATTTTAATACTGGAAAATTAACAGGGGTGGAGGCGTTGGTTCGCTGGCAGCACCCCGAGCGCGGGTTAGTCTCACCGGCGCATTTTATTCCGCTAGCAGAAGAGACCGGCTTGATTGTGCCGCTTGGTGAATGGGTATTGCGCGCGGCATGCCTACAGCAAAAGGCTTGGTTAGACGCCGGCCAGCAGGTGCCGCAAATGGCGGTTAATTTATCCACCAGACAATTTCGGCAGCGTGATTTTCCCGGTATTGTCGCAACCATTTTAGCCGAGACCGGCTTGCCTGCCGAATACCTAGAGCTTGAGATAACCGAAAGCTGTGCCATGGAACATGCCGGCGAAGCGATTAATCTGCTTAATCAGTTGCATCAAATGGGGTTATCTCTGGCGATAGATGATTTTGGTACAGGCTATTCATCATTGGCGTACTTAAAGCGGTTTCCTATCGACAAGCTTAAAATTGACAGTAGTTTTATCCACGACTTACCTCTAGGTATCAATGACGCGGCCATTGCTAAATCTATTATTGCGCTAGGACACAACATGCAACTTATTGTGATTGCCGAAGGCGTCGAGAAAGTAGAGCAGGCCGATTGGCTGCGCGAACAAGGTTGTGAACAAGCTCAGGGTTACTTGTACGCCAAGCCGATGCCGAGCGAAAACTTTGCACAACACTTTACCGCCAGTGGCGAGTTTTCGTTTACGGCTAATGTGGTGTCGCTCAAGAGCCGAGCTTAAGTATCGGCTAGTTAACTGGCCTAGACACTTCGCAAGCTCATCGCAAAAGTTTTAAAACCACCGCCAGACCGTGGTTAGTCCTCAAGTGATTCATCTTGGCCAATAAAAAAGGGTTCTTCATCATCACTGATACTGCCAAAAGTATCGTGGAATGTTGCCACTTGGTTGGCCACCTGATGAATTTTTTTGCTGTAATTCGCCAAGTGAAATAACGCCTCTCCCTCATGCACCAGTGGTAAATTGGTTAAGCCGATCACAATCGACTCAGCCGGAGCAATAACCGTCTCTTGCCCCAGACCAATCGGATCAGAAATGTACGCCAGCACCGTGCCTTTTTTCACTCGGGCGCCAAGCCTTACCATGGTGCGCATAACGCCACTGTTAGGTGCCCGTACCCAGCGGCTGTCATCGGCGATGGTCACCACTGGCGCACGCTTGGCGGGCTTTGCCGTGTGAGGCAACATGTTTAGTGCTCGCATAATATTAATCACACCACGGGTGCCGGCGCGAATACTAAACTCATCAAAGCGCAGCGCTTCGCCCGCCTCGTACAGTAAAAAGGGTATGTCTCGCTCAGCGGCCGCTTGACGTAACGAGCCCTCGCGCAGTTGCGCATCTAAAATAACCGGCGAGCCAAATGCCAGCGCCAACTCTTGTGTTTCAGGTTGACTTAGGTCGGTACGAATTTGTGGCAAATTAGTGCGGTGCCGCGCACCTGTATGCAAATCGATACAGTGACTGGCGTGACACAGAATCTTATTTATCAACGTGTGCGCAACACGCCCAGCAAGCGAGCCCTTTAGGTTGCCGGGAAAGCTGCGGTTAAGGTCACGGCCGTCGGGTAAATAGCGCGACTGGTTAAGAAAGCCATGCACATTAACCACCGGTATTGCCAGCAGCGTACCGCGTAGTTTACTGATCTGTTTGCTGCCTAAGACTTGGCGAATAATCTCGACGCCATTAATTTCATCGCCGTGCACCGCTGCGGTTAACAGCAGGCACGGTCCAGGACGTTTACCATTAATAACATGCACCGTAAGGCCTACATCGGTGTGGGTGTACATGGCGGCCAACGGAATATCAATACTCTTGGTTTGCCCCGGTAAAACCTGTTCACCGCCTATCGTAACGGTTTTATTTAACGCCATTTAAAGTTAACCCTTACCTTTTGTGCGGTTTGCGTGCGGACGAGCATTTTCTTCGATGTATTTAATAATCTCATTGGCGACATCTTTGCCGGTGGCGCCCTCGATACCTTCAAGTCCTGGGGATGAATTTACCTCCATAATCAAAGGCCCACGTGATGAGCGCAAAATATCGACACCCGCAACTTTTAGCCCCATTGTTTGCGCCGCTTTAAGGGCTGTACTGCGCTCATTGGGTTGCAGTTTAACCAGTTGCGCGCTGCCGCCACGGTGTAGGTTAGAGCGAAACTCGCCTTCGGGAGCGGTGCGCTGCATTGCGGCGATGATCTTATTGCCGATCACTAAGCAGCGAATATCACTGCCGCCGGCCTCTTTAATAAACTCTTGCACTAAAAATTCGGCGCGCAATACACGAAACGCTTCGATCACACTTTCGGCCGCCTTAGCGGTTTCGGCTAATACCACGCCTCGGCCTTGGGTGCCCTCACATAATTTAACCACCAGCGGCGCACCACCGACTAACTTAATCAGCTCTTTGGTGTTATGAACATCGTGCGCAAAACTAGTGCGTGGCATGCCCACACCTTTACGCGACAATAATTGCAATGCACGTAATTTGTCGCGCGAGCGGCCCAGTGCGACTGATTCAGTAAGACAATACACGCCCATCATTTCAAATTGACGAATAACGGCTAAACCATAGTGCGTTACCGATGCGCCAATGCGTGGAATAATCGCATCAAAACCTTCAATCTCTTGACCGCGATACCAGATGGCAGGCTTAGACGGTGTGATATCCATATAGCATTTTAAAATATCAATAACGTGAGGGTCGTGCCCGCGAGCTTGGCAAGCCTCTACTAAACGGCGGGTAGAGTAAAGCTTAGGGTTGCGAGATAAAATAGCAATTTTCATTTAGAGTCCTAATGAATATTTATGTGTGGCGGCACGTTTAAACGGTGCCAATGCACGAATTAAGGGGCTTGTTGCTTGTCGCCGCCACACAAAAATGATTCTTGCGGGTCGACGGTGAAGTTGCCGTTTAACGAGTTACGCCCAAGCAGCATCCTAAAGGTCATGGTGTCTCGGTTAGTCAGTGTCATCTCGGTGAGTATCGTTTGGTCACCTATGGCCAGTGCTGTTTCTATAACATAGCGCACTTCTTTGTGGCCGCCGGAATCAGTAACTTCGCGCTGATCGTGTACTCGAGATTCACAAATAAGCTCTGTTTCATTGGACTTTTGCACCGGATGTAGGCCAAACCGCACCCATATCTCGCCGTCACGCTCGAAAGGCTCAACAAAAAAAGCGTGCAGCGCCGAAGTCTTGGCGCCTGTGTCAACTTTGGCTTTAATATTAATGTCACCGAAATCGGGTAAATGTACCCATTCGCGCCAGCCAATAGATCTCTTGTGCGTATCGGTCATGCGTTACTACTATCCTTTATTCGTCGAAATATAAGCGCTAAAAATTAAGCGTTGATAGTTAACTATAGCAGTTAAGGTCGTTGCCGTGCTTGAGTGATTCTACCGGCTTGCTAAAAACCATTAGTGTACAAATCAATCCCTGAGGGCCGTTAAGAAAAAAGCTAGGAGATGTTAAAAAATTGTGATAAATACCGGTTGTGAGAATAATGATGGCTTAACTTGGCTCCTAATGTGTGGCAAGACATTGTTATTTAACTCATTAATGTTTGTTTGCGATGGTGCTATTTTCACGAGGAAACACTTATGTCCGTGGCTCACCAAGATGATACCTTGCTAGATGATGACTTAGATTCTGACTCGCCCATGGCTACCGCAAAAGAGGCTGGTCTACGGCAACTGACCCTTCGACGTCAACTCGAGGACCGGTTAGAGCGTCGCCGCCTTAAGGATGAGTTGGGTTGTGATGACCTGCTGGAGTTGGGTTATTAAATAAAGCCCAATCTCGGATAGTAATAATTCGATACATTCATGAGGCGGCTTGGTCGCCTCATGCCCGCTTATTCCCTCCCATTAAAACCTCCCCACCGCAGTGATGGCACATTTTTCCTTGCTGGTGATGCTTTTGTACGTTATGTTAAAGCCAAGCATGATAATAGTAATGCAGACCTTATCTACGCGACCTAAGCGGATTTAATACTAGGTGATGCACTGCAACTTTTGTTCGGGGAGTCGTTATGCCTACCAAACTGCGATTTGAAAAAGCTTTACTGGTATTGGTTGCGTTGACAGCATTGGCGATCGTCGGTCAAAAATGGGTTTTGCAGGAAACCTTCGTTCTTGATCCCGCACAAGGGTTTGATCACCGGCTGTATAGCGATGTCCTATCGGGGGGCAATACCCAAGCTGAGATTGTTTCGACCGAGGGTGGGCGTTATGAGTGGCGTTGTGATTTACGTCCCCAGTTTCAGTATCCATATTGTGGCTTTGAGGTTCGATTGGTTGGCAGCCATACTCAAGGCATCGATTTAAGCAATTATAAGCGTGTTAAAATTTGGCTCGATTACCAAGGCCCAAATAACAACGTCCGAATTTTTTTACGCAATTTTAATAGCCTTTACAGTATTGTTAATGACGATACCACCACTAAATATAACCAGATCGAATTCCCCTACAGCCAAGGCCAGGATTACTACGAATTTAGTTTTGATGACTTTTTTGTAGCCAATTGGTGGGCTCGTGAAAAAAATATTTCGCCCCAGTTAAGTCACCCCGAGTTTAGCAACGTCGTCAGCTTTGATGTGCAGACGGGATCTGAGCACTTACCCGGCGAGCACCACTTTGTTCTGCGTCGGGTTGAGTTAGTTGGCCAACGATTTGATGCCGCCGATTGGTACTTGGCTATTATTATTGTCTGGGCTGTGTTGATACTGTTGTTTCTCGGCTATCGCGTATTAGAGTTAAGCGGTGAGGTGCGCGAGCGCAAAAGGCGTGAACTAGAACTTATTGATGTGAATGAACTGTTGGATAGCCGCTCGCGAGAGCTGGAGGCTAAAGCCAAGACGGATTCACTGACCGGAGCGTTTAACCGAGAAGGTATCGAAGCGGCCATAAAAGATGGTCTTTGGGAGTGGCGCCACAGTGGCCAGCCCTTGTCGATTGTGATGATGGATATCGACTACTTTAAAAGCATTAATGATCAGTATGGTCACGGCGTTGGTGATAATATTTTGGCTGGTATTTCAGCTTTGGTTAAAGAGCATATACGCTCGACAGATTTGTTTGCGCGCTGGGGCGGTGAAGAGTTCGTGTTGGTGTGTCGTAATACGCGGATAAATTATGCGCGGTATATTGCTGATAAACTACGCGTGTTGATTGCCGAGCATAAGTTTGACGGAGGGTTAACGGTTACGGCTAGTTTTGGCGTATCCACATTATCCGGCAGCCAAAGCGTAGAGCAATTATTTAAGGCCGCTGATGATGCGTTATACCAAGCGAAAGATGCCGGTCGAAATTGCGTAGTCACCGATGGCAGTGATTAGTATATTAAGCGCCGTTTTTATGGCAGCGCGTACGAAACAGCTTGCCGTCATCTAAGCGCAATGCGGTTAAACGGCCGCCCCAAACGCAACCGGTATCCAGTGCCACTACATTAGCCGCGCTGGCCTGTCCCTCTAATGCAGCCCAGTGACCAAATACAATTTTGTGCTTACGACAGGCGTGCTGTTTATGCGCAAACCAAGGTAAAAACTTACCACTGCCACTGGTGGCGGTTTTGTTATCTAGCTCAAGCTCGCCATCGGCCGTGCAAAAGCGCATTCGGGTAAAATAATTAGTAATTAAGCGCAGCCGAGCATTACCAATCAGTTTGTTTTTCCACACGCTAGGTTTGTTGCCGTACATCTCAGCTAAAAAATTATTAATGTAATCGCTTTGCAGTACCGCCTCAACTTCTCGGGCATGGGCCGTTGCCTGCTCTAAAGTCCATATGGGCGGAATGCCAGCATGCACCATGGTGTAGTTAAGGCCAGGATCGTGGTGCAATAGTTTGCAGTGGCGCAGCCAATCGATCAACTGGTCGCAATCGCGGGCTTTTAATAATGAGTTTAATGTGTCGCAATTACTTTGGCGTTTGTGACCGTAGGCCACGGCAATAAAGTGCAGGTCGTGATTACCCAATACCGCACTAACGGCATCGCCTAAAGAGTATAAATAACGCAGCGTGGCAAGCGAGCCAGGCCCGCGGTTCACCAAGTCGCCAGCAATCCACAAACGGTCGTGCGCCGGATCAAAATGAATCTTATCCAGTAATCGTTGCAAGGGTTCAAAGCAGCCTTGTATGTCGCCTATGGCGTAGGTGCTCATGACAGTCGTGCCGTATTGTGATTAATGGTTCGTAGCGTGCTCATAAAAATACTAGTGCAAAGCGCTGGGCTGCACCAACGCAAAAGCGGGGATTGGTGCGTTAAATTTTTCTCCGTCAGCTTGGCGAAACTCGTAGCTGCCTTCCATAATGCCGGCGGGGGTTGCCAGTATTGCGCCGCTACTATAAGTGTAGCTGTCACCAGCCGCGATATTCGGTTGCTTGCCAATCACGCCTAAGCCTTGCACCTCTTGTACCTGATTATCAGTGTCGGTAATAATCCAGTGCCGGCTTAGCAGTTGCGCTGCTTGTTGGCCGTGGTTGTAAATCGTAATTGTGTAGCAAAACACAAAGCGCTGCTGTTGCGGCAACGATTGTTCGGCAAGAAACCCAGTGTCAACGGTTATGGCAATATTACTTGCAATGTCAGTGGTGCTATCAGTCATTTAGGTTGTTTTCCGCAGCGGGGATACGCTCATCTACCGCGTCGCTTAAGGCGATAAACTCGGCCATGGTTAATTGTTCGGCACGCTTAGATATATCAACTGGCAAGCCTTCCATATCGGCTACATCCAGTAAAGTTTTTAACGCGTTGCGTAATGTCTTACGACGTTGTCCAAAGGCCGCCGTCACAAGCTTTTCTAAGGTTTTGATATTGCCCACCGTGTGAGGCAGCTGGCGGTAAGGGGTGATGCGCACAATGGCCGAGTCGACTTTAGGCGCTGGGTCAAACGATCCCGGCGGCACATCAAACAAGGGCTCGACACGGCAGTAATATTGCACCATCACCGATAACCGCCCAAAAGCTTTTTCGCCGGGGCTGGCCGCTAGCCGTTTGACCACTTCTTTTTGCAACATAAAGTGCATGTCCTGCACTTGCTCGGCAAAGCTAATTAAGTGAAAAATCAGCGGCGTGGAAATATTGTAAGGCAAGTTCCCGACAATACGCAGAGGCTTATCGGCACTGCCTAGGCTTGCAAAATCAAACTTCAAGGCGTCGGCTTGATGCAGGGTAAACCCCGGAAACTTCTCAAACCGTACGCGCAACCAAGGCACTAAATCACGGTCCAGCTCGATCACATGCAGTGTCTCGGCACTGGCCACCAGCGGCTCGGTAAGCGCACCTTGGCCGGGGCCAATCTCAACCAGAGTCTCACCTGGGCGCGGGCGAATAGCACTGGCAATACGATGAATTACACCGTGATCGACCAAAAAGTTTTGGCCAAAACGTTTGCGCGCGCGATGGGGCGAGCCGGGGGTAAAAGAGTGCTTCATAGATCGGCCTCGCGCCGCGCGTGAATCATGGTTTGGGCGTAATCAATGGCGGTCAGCAAGCTGCCCGGATCGACTTTGCCGGTGCCGGCTAAATCAAGTGCGGTACCGTGATCCACCGATGTCCGAATAATAGGCAAGCCCAAAGTAATATTAACGGCTTTGCCAAAGCCTTGGTATTTAAGTACCGGTAGGCCTTGATCGTGGTACATCGCCAGTACCGCATCGGCGCCGGTTAAATACTTCGGCGTAAAAAGCGTATCGGCCGGCAGAGGGCCTATTAAGTCGTAGCCTTCGTTGCGCATGTTGGCTAACAGCGGTTCGATAGTGTCTATCTCCTCGGTGCCTAAGTGGCCGCTTTCGCCGGCGTGCGGGTTTAAACCACACACCAAAATACGTGGTTGGGCAATGCCAAACTTTACCTTAAGGTCGTGCACGGTAATGCTAATAATCTCGCGCAACAGCGCTGGAGTAATCGCATCGGCTACCGCTCTTAAGGGAATGTGAGTAGTTGCCAGCGCGACTCTTAACCCTTCTGTGGCCAGCATCATGACCACCCGTGGTGTCTGGGTACGCTGGGCAAGGTATTCGGTGTGGCCGCTAAAGGTTACTCCGGCATCGTTAATAATGCCCTTGTGCACGGGGCCTGTAACTAAGGCATCAAAGTGGCCGGCAGTGCAGCCATCTATAGCAGCATCAAGGGTGTTTAATACGTAGTGGGCGTTGTCTTTATTAAGCTCGCCAGCAACCGCGTTGGCGGCAAGTGGCACGGCTAAAACATGCAGCGTACCGGCGGCAGGCAAGCGGGCCGCGTCATCGGCGTTAACAGTAATAATGTTAACTTGAAGGCCCAGTATACCGGCGCGCTGTTTTAGCAGAGTAGGGTCGGCAATTACCACCAGTTCAGCGCGGCTAGCCGTTTGGCTTAATGCCACTAAAAGGTCTGGGCCAATGCCCGCCGGTTCGCCCGGCGTGACGGCAATACGTGCAATAGCGTGAGTCATTAAGCGTCGCTGTCGAGTTCTTTAATATCAAGATAGGCGTTTTCGCGCAGCTCTAGCAGCCACACTTGCAGCTCCTCATCAAAGCGCCGATCGCGCATCATTTGTGCCGCTTTATTGCGGATCACCAAATCGCTCATGTCCTCTTGGCGCCGGTCGGTAACCTGCAAAATATGCCAGCCAAACTGGCTTTTAAATGGCTCGGTAATTTCATCGATTTCAGTCGTTGCCATGGCGCTTTCAAAGGCGGGCACAAACATGCCGGGGTTGGCCCAGCCAAGGTCGCCGCCCTCAAGCATAGAGCCAATATCTTCGGAGTTCTCGCGAGCCAGCTCGGCAAAATCGGCGCCATCTTCAATTTCAGCTTTTATTTTTAACAGCTTTTCTTTGGCGGTATCGTCATCCATGATTTCGGAAATCTTAATTAAAATATGGCGGGCTTTGGTTTGTTGCACCAGCTGCTCGCCGCCGCCGCGCTGCTCGATATTTTTAAGTAAATGAAACCCCGCGCCCGAGCGAATAGGTTTTGATACATCGCCGATTTTTAGCTCGCCCACCACATCGCTAAATAACTCGGGCAGTTGCGCCAGTTTACGCCAGCCTAAATCTCCGCCCTCTAGCGCGGTTTGATCGTTAGAGTTGGCAATTGCCATTTTGCTAAAGTCTTCACCCGCCAACAGTTGTTGGTAAATATCGTTGACTTTGGTTTCGGCTTTTTTCACTTCGTCAGGGCTGGCGGACGATGCTACGCTAATTAAAATATGACCTAAGTGATAATCGGGTGAGGTGGCAAACTTACCATCGCTAGAGGCCAAGAAATTGTTAATTTCTTGCTCGGTAACACGAATACGATTATTAACCACGCCTTGTTGCACTTGGTTGATCAGTAAATCGCGGTTGAGTTTCTCGCGCAGTTGATCGAGCGACATACCTTGCTTTACAAGATCGCTCGCCAGTTCGTCTAGGGTGCTAAAACCGTTGTTGCTCATCACCTGTTGCAGGGTCTGGTTCAGTTGCTGATCTGAGATCTCCATCCCGTAGCGGCCGGCCTCTTCTAGTTGCAGCTGTTCTAAGATTAGCTGATCTAAAATTTGCTGGTTAAGCACCTCGGCCGGAGGCAGTTGGTCGTACTGCCCCTCTAGTCGTTGCAGAACAGAGTTTTTGCGCTCGTCAAACTCGCTTTGTAATACCACGCCATTATCGACCACGACAATCACGCGGTCTAAAATCTCGGTCTCTGCTTGCGCAACCAATGCGCTGCATAGACTAAAAGCGCCAATCAGGTGGAGCAGTGGGGTTGCTAAACGGGTCTTTATCATAGGGGTCACTGTTTGTTTATCGTAAGTTTTGTTCGCGCTCTTGGTAGCCCAGAATGGTTTTATCCAGTAGGTTACCGACGCGCTCGCTAATGCTTGCCAGCCCTTTAAGCTGAATGTCGACAAAAAAGCCTTTGTCGTAATCAATATCTTCTACATCACCTAAAATGGTGCCGTCGTTGTAATCGGAGTTAAGCCATTTGCGCCATAACAAGCGTACCCGATAACAACAATCGCTGTATTCGAACCCAGCAAAGGTGTCGAGTTCCTGCTGGTAGGCTAAATCGTAATTGCTGCGGGCAATAATACTCCAGCTATTACTAACGGGTACAAACGCACCTACATCCAGCTGGTTGCGGCTGAGCTCAGTCGGGTCGACAGTGGTTTGTGCGCTGGCGCGACTCTTGTAAGTGTACGTCAGGCTGATTAGGCGGTTTGCGTCATCGGCGTACTCGATAGTCGTGCCAGCGTTAGACACCTCGTTTTGGTGTTGATCGTACAATACATCGCCACTCACTTGCAGGTAATTACCTGCGCGGGCGGCAATGCGGCCGGCAAACTCCGATTGCCGATAAACTTCGGTGCTGGGCTGCAGCGCAGGGTCTAAGGTAACCCGCGGTGGTGTAAAGCGGTAGATCTGGCCCACACTTATCTCTAGGTGCTCAACGCCGGTTGCCGGCGAGATAAACCGGCTGGTAAAGCCGACGCTTAACTGATTGGCGTCATCGATTCGGTCGTAGCCGGAAAACCGCGTGGTTCTAAACAGTTGGTTGTAATCAAAGTTAACGTATTTAGTGTCAAACTCAAGGTACTTATTGCTTGAGTTAAGCGGGGAGTAGAGCGCCGAGTGATCTTCATAATCGCTGTAAAAATAAAACAGTCGCGGCTCTAGTGTTTGGATAAAATCAGCGCCGCCAAGGTTGCCAAAGCGCTCAAAAAACAGCCCCATATCTACACTTGCTTGTGGCACCAGCAGTGATGGCGAATCGTCAAATATAGCGGCATCTGGAATGCTGCCATCTGGATCGTAATCGGCCTGCTGTAACTGATAGCTCAGGCTTTTAACACCTACGCGTGGCTTAACAAAGCCCCACTGCCAGCGCTTGTCCCACGTTATACCGTAATCGGTGTTTAAGCGGTCGCCCACGACAAGCTGATCGGTTGCGAGGTTATAGTATTCGCTAATATCAAAGCGGGTAAATTGGTTATCAAGGTCGATTTGCCAGTCGCCAAAGCGAAGATTGCTTTGGGCAAATAACTGCGGCACCTGTTTGTAAGGCTCTTGGGTGGATTCATTTAAGTAACGAACCTCTTGGGCACTGGCACCCACCACCCAAGTGTCGCCACTGTAGCTAATCTCGCCAAACTTACTAATGCGTGATTGACGCGATACATCGATATCACTGCTGGTGACATCGCGCACATAATCGACATCGCTGATGTCGGTGTAATCTATTTGGGTTTTTAGCCGGCTGCGTTTGCCGCCGGTTTGCTCTAGATTGATCAGCCAGCGATCTTTGCCCAAGTGTGGGTAGGCCTCGGCTACTGTTTTTTCGCCTAAGGCAATGGCGCGCTCGGCCTGCTTATCGTAGCCGCCGTCATCACTGGCTAAAAAGCCGCCCGATACTTGGGTGTCAAAATAAGACGTTAAGTGCCTAACATCGGCATCCCACAAGGTGCCGCGTTTTTCCATAATACGCGGCGTGATAGTGGCATCCATTTGCGGCGCGATATTCCAATAAATAGGTTGGGCAACCTCAAGGCCGTTGCGCGAGCCGCTACCTATAGAGGGAAACAACAATCCGCTTTTGCGCTCGTCGCCTACCGGAAACGCCATATAAGGCATGTAAAATACTGGCACGCCTTTAATGAGTAGCCGTGCATGCTTAGCTGTGCCGTAGCTTTGATCCGAGTGAATGGCAATCTCTGCGGCCTCCATGCGCCAAAACTCATGGTCGGGCTCACAGGTGGTAAAGCTGCCATCGGCTAAACGTAGCAGCCGGTCGCCAAACTTTTCTAAAGTGCCGGCATGGCCGTGTAAGCGGGTTTGGTGAATCACAAACTCAGCGTTAGTCACCTTGGCATCGCCACTATCGCGTTGCATTTGCGCGCGCTCGGCCAAAATAAGCAGGCCGTCTTCTCTTATGGTTACTCCGCCATCGAGCAATAGTTCGCCGGTTTGGTTGTTTAGCTCGGCCCGTTGCGTGCGCAACATCCGCACGCCTTGGCGCAGCTCGACGTCACCCTCAAGGGTAATCGTCTTGCCGCCACTGGCCGAGGTTTTGTCGGCACTTGCTTCAATATCGGTTTGTTCTATGGGGGGCGCATCGGCAGCGGCGGTGTAAGGGCTAACATACGCACCGCAGCAGCCGGCCGGCAGTGCTTGGCGCTGTTGCTCGCTCAATTGCTCGCGCGGCATCCAGTCAATACGCGATTGTTGTTCGGGTTGTTGTCCGTCGCGTGGGTAGGTATCTTGTGGTTCTGTGTCGGCATGTGCGCCACTGTGAGTGAGCACCGTTAACGCCAGCAGCGTAAATGTTGCTTCCTTTATAGGCAGTAATATTTTAGTTTGCGACTTTTGGCCGGGCAGCGCTTGACTGGTATATGTCTTACTGGGCCGTACCTTGTGGGGCAGTGTGGCGGCGCCTTGCAAAGAGTGGCAAATATGATGGTTTAAAACAGCCATTAAGGGTATCTACAATCTTTAGAAGGCGCGCTTAGTCTGCGCGCGGGATTTGGGCCGCCAAGCCCTACGGTTAAGCCGGTCATTCTACTGCATTAAGCCATACAGAGGGAAACCGAATTAACCGATGAGCCTTACAGCACCTATCGTATTGGTCAGTATGTAAGCATTTTTTTAACGCTGTTAAAAAGCCTCGGTAATCGTCGTTTGGTAATGGTAAATTGACAGCGTCATTAACAACAATAAGAGGGCGGTAGGTTGAGTCATAAGCAGGCACGACAAAACGCGTTGCAGCAGTGGGTAAGTGAGGTGCTGCAATGCCCCATAACATTAACCCGCTGTGCGGGCGATGCAGGCTTTAGGTGTTACTACGCTATGAGTGCTGCCCCCACATTATTGGCGGTAGATGCGCCGCCCGCTACTGAGAATACCGCGCAATTTGTAGCCGTGGCCAAACTGTTGCGTAATGCCGGAGTGGTGGTGCCGGATATACACGCAGCCGATGCCCAGCAAGGTTTTATGTTAGTGCAAAACCTTGGTCAACAAGAGTTTGGCGGCGCGTTAAACAGCGATAACGCTCTAACTCTGTACGGCGAGGCATTATTTACTTTGCTCGCTATTGCCCAAGCGCCGGCTGATACCGCGTCGCTGCCGTTATTTGACCAAGCCTTTATGGCGCGCGAGCTGGCCTTGTTTAATGATTGGTTTGTGGGGCCATTGCTAGGTTTAACACTGAGCGCGACCGAGCAAACTATGCTCGAGGCCACCTTCGAGCAATTAATTGCGCGCGCCCTACAGCAGCCCCAGGTGGTGATGCACCGCGATTACCACTCGCGCAACTTACTGATAAAGGCCGACGCCAGCTTGGGTGTTATTGACTTTCAAGATGCCGTAATCGGCCCGTTAACCTACGATGCGGTATCGTTGCTGCGCGATTGCTATGTGCGCTTGCCTGCCGCCGCCGTGCGCCGCTGGGCGCTGGCCTATGGCGACATGGCCATAGATGCCGGCATCATGCCGGCTATTGCCGCCGCCGATTACCTGCAAGATTTCGATTGGATGGGGTTGCAGCGCCATATAAAGGTACTGGGTATTTTTGCTCGGTTGCACTTGCGCGATGGTAAATCGAGCTACCTAAAAGATTTACCCCGCGTTATGGCCTACGTGCAAGAGGTTGCCGCCTGCTACCCAGGGCTACAAGAGTTTGCCGCTTGGTTCGCCGCCCGCATCACGCCGGCTTGTAAAACGCAGCCTTGGTATCAGCCGCAAGCTGCGTACGACATAACCGTAAGGGGCCTAACATGAAAGCCATGATTTTAGCGGCGGGGTTGGGTAAGCGTATGCGTCCGCTCACCGACACCTTGCCCAAGCCGTTAATTCCGGTGCGCGGCAAACCACTTATTGCCTACCATCTAGAGGCGCTGGCCCGCGCGGGTATTACTCAGGTTGTTATTAATCTCGCCTACCGTGGCGACCAAATTAAAGCGTTTGTTGGCGATGGTACGGCTTGGGGGGTGCAAGTGGTTTACTCGCAAGAGCCCGAACCGCTAGAAACCGGTGGCGCTATAGTGCATGCAGCCGAACTTTTGGGTAAAGCCCCTTTTGTGCTGCTTAACGCCGATATTTTTACCGACTTTGATTTTGCTCAGCTGTTAGCGGCACCATTAGCAAAGGGCGCTCTAGGGCGCTTGGTGTTGGTGCCCAACCCCGATTTCAAGCCTGTGGGCGATTTTGCCATAAGTGCAGCGGGGCACTTGTTAACGCGAGAGGCCAAAGAGCCTGGTCACACCTTTGCAGGCATTAGCGTACTGCATCCAAGTTTGGTGCTTAATTACCCTAAGCGGCGAGACTGCTTTGGGCTTGCCGAGGTATTTAATCACGCACTGCAAAAGCAGCAGCTTACCGCGCAAGTTTATAGCGGGGCGTGGAGCGATGTCGGTACGCCCGAGCGGTTGCGGCAATTGAATTAAAGGGCCTTGCTTTAAATTGCGCTGAATTATGACTGCATGGTGAGCCTTGCGCTCTTGTGGTGCGCGCCGGATCATTTTTGTGCCCATGCCCATGCCCATGCCCATGCCCATGCCCATGCCCATGCCCATGCCCATGCCCTTGGCAGTGGCGAGACGTCCCCGCCGCAACCAAAAAATATACTATCGTCACGCAAAAATTTAATTAAAGGGTGCCTTGGGTTCCCCTTCTGACGGCAAATTGTATACTAGCTTACCGTGCGGTATACGCCAGCACTGTTAGCGGGTGCCGTGTAAATACTTAGAGTGCTGCGCTGCGGGGCAGTCACCATTAACAGAGGTTTAACTGTGGCTAAACAATCACCAATTATTGCGCCTTCTATATTAAGCGCGGATTTTGCCCGTTTGGGCGATGAAGCCAGTCAGGTATTAAGTGCGGGCGGCGATTGGTTGCACCTAGATGTGATGGATCACCAGTTTGTACCCAACATGACGGTTGGCCCTCTGGTGTGCCAAGCATTGCGTAACTATGGCATAAACGCCCCGATAGATGTGCACTTGATGGTGGCTCAGGCGGAGCCGCTGATAGAGGACTTTGCCAAAGCGGGGGCTACCCGTATTAGCTTTCATCCCGAGTCAGTGAAGCATCTAGATCGCTCGATCAACCGTGTTAAAGAGCTGGGCTGCCAGGTGGGCTTAGTGCTTAACCCTGCCACCCCGCTCACATGTGTATCCGAGGTGCTGGCAGAGCTAGACATGCTGTTGCTTATGTCGGTTAACCCAGGCTTTGGCGGGCAGGCTTTTATTGCTTATGTAATGGACAAAATACGCCGAGCCCGACAAATGATAGACGCTTGCGGCAACGCCGACCTACGCTTGCAGGTGGATGGTGGAGTGAAGGTGAACAACATAGCCCAAATAGCGGCTGCGGGCGCCGACACCTTTGTGGTGGGCTCTGAGATATTTAACGCCGAAAATTACGCCGATATTATAGATCAGTTGCGTTGCGCCATTGCTGCCAGCGTTAATAACGGGTAAATTATCGCCGCGCCAGTTTGGTGCAGTTAGCTTGATGCAATTCACGTGGCGCGATTAAGCGGCTGTTACCCGCAAACAATAGCCATCAGTAATACTGCAAGCTATTGGCGGGCAAACCGGTGGCGCATAAATCTACCGCGATAATGTTGGATTAGATATTGCTTGGAGTTAGCGGCCCAAGTGCTTGACGCGGCTTATTAATGTTACTTATAAAAAAGTGCATAACGGGGCTTCCCTAAGCTGCTGGCAACGGGTAAACTGCGGTCGTCGATGAAAGGTAGGCTCAGTTCAGCGCAAAGAACTCTTTGTGTATGTGACGGCAGTCAAACTTTTTATGCTGACACAGGCTTGCCCCCGATGAGCGGATAAAATGCACTTATATCCAGTTGTTTAGGTATGAGTGCTGTGGTAAGTTAGAGCGCGATTGGGTGTTCGTAGAGCATCTGGCCGGTCATGTGCTGGTGGTAAATCGAGTTTGTAAGGCTGCTGAGTAGCCTACTAAACAGAAAACAATACAATACTTTGTAAATCTAGGAGCTAGACAATGAAGAAAAAACTTCTACCTTTGGCAATGCTGGCTGGACTGGCCGGTGTAGCAAGTACAGCCCAAGCTGTTTACCTTAACACTGACGGTCTGGGTGAAACTCTGGTTTATCCTTTCTACACTGTAGAGAGCGGCCAAAACACCTACGTTAACGTTACTAACACTACCGACTACTACAAGGCAGTTAAAGTACGTTTCCTTGAAGGCGAAAACAGCCAAGAGGTGCTCGATTTCAACTTGTACCTGTCTCCGCACGATGTGTGGACTGGTGCAATCGTTCCTGTAGGCGAGACTGGCGCAAAAATTATCACTCGTGATAACTCTTGTACCGTTCCTTACATCCAGCGTCCAGATGCTACCGGCGCAGGCGCTGACGGTATCGAGTTTCGTGACTTCCAGTACACTGCTGGCACAAGCCCTGATCCATCAGATCCATCTGGAAGCTTACAAGGTGATGGCGGTACTCAGGATCTAACTCGTACTCGTGAAGGTTACATCGAGATCATCGAGATGGGTGCTATCATTGATACCGATATGCAAGAAGACATCATTCACGATTCTAACGGTAAGCCAGCAGGTTGTGACAACATCCGTGCTAACTGGTTGGCGAATGGTGTAACCCCTAGCGCTACTAGCGCTAACTTTGAAAATCCAGCAGACGTAACGGGTACTGGCGTTTGGTTGGCTGATGCAAGTGTGGGTTTTGCTGAGCAAGCAGATCACGACACTCTGTACCGCTTAGGTGGCCTTTACGGTTACGGCGTACTGATCAACCCAGCTGAAGGTTCAGGCTCTGCTTACAACGCTAAAGCGTTGGATCAGTTCTTTGGTGCAGCTCAAGTAGACGGTGTTTACAACTCACAGCACACCAACCCAGGTACTGTTCTGCCTTCAATGGGTTCTGCTTATACAGTTGCTCAGATCATCGACGGCAACCAAGTAGTTGACTCTTTGTTCGCTGACGGCTGGGATGCAGTATCTTCTGTATTTATGCACGACACTCTGTCTAACGATTTCGTATTGGACATGGCTGTTAACGCTGATACCGATTGGGTTATCACCATGCCTACCAAGCGCAACTACGTAAACGGTGCTGGTGCTCCTGTTGCTCCGTTCACCGAAGCATGGGCAGGCGGCGCGGCTTGTGAAGTATTGTCTCTGGAAGGTTGGGATCGTGAAGAAGCGGTAACTGAACTGACTGGCGATATTGACTTCTCTCCACGCCCACCAGCTGCTGCTGGTCCAGATGATTTCGCTATCTGTACCGAAGTAAACGTACTGACCTTTGGTGATGCGTCAGCTGTACATCCTTCTACCCGTATCCGTTACGGTGTGCCAGATCTTGGCTTTGAGAACGGTTGGGCACGTCTGGACTTCAGTGTAGATGGTGGCGGCGCTACCCGTCAGTTAGTAGATGACGAAGCTCCTGGCTTTGAGACTACTTTTGTTGGCTTGCCAATCACTGGTTTTGCTGTACAAAAGTTCATCAACGGCAGCATGGAAGGCGGCACCTTAGCTAACTACGCATGGTTGGTTGAGCACAGCTACACACGTGACATCACCGTTCCATAGGTTGTTGTTATCGTGATAAAAAACGCGGCCTTAGGGTCGCGTTTTTTTTTGCCTGTTAGTTTCGCCCGTTTAGTTTTGTGTGTATCTACCCTCGGTATGGTCAGGGCTGTGCAGGCGATCGCACGTTTGTTAAACATTGTGTGTAAAATTGACAAGTGGTTGTAGAAAGCGCCTAATAGGTAATAGCAATTTACAGCGGGCTGCATATAATAAAGCCAACCAAACAGTATTAGGGCGCCAAGCTGGCGCGCGCTGTGCAACAAGTGCACAGGCAAGGTCAATCTGCGCTAAAGCGCCAAGTTATTGACCACAAGAATTTGTAAACTTTGTAATGAGGGTAGTATGAAAAACTTTAAAAAATTAGCGTTAGTGCTAGGTGTTGCCGGTGTATCTGTTGGTGCTATGGCCGCCAACGTGAGCATTGTGTTTCCTGAATCTGGCGGGGTAACCCCAGATCCTGTGGTGTACTCTTACGGCGGAATGGAGGTTAACGGTGCAAACGGAGCAATTACAATTACGAATGCTACTTACACGGAGGGCACGTTTCCGGGGTCTGACGGGACTATTCAGTGCGATGGTGCTACAACTACGCTGGTCAATGGTTTTTGTGTAGGTGTTCCCACTGTTACCTGTGGCGCCAATACCACCTTAACGTCAGGTGTTTGTGAGGCTCCGGCCCCCGTTACCTGTGGCACCGATACCACGCTAACCAATGGCGTTTGTGAAGCCGATGCTCCAGATTTAACACCCCCCACCTTAAACATTACCAGTAGCCCTAGCTCTTTGGGCGATGGCGTCACTTCCGCTACGGTTACCTTTCAGTTTAGTCGTGCGGTAACGGGCTTTAGCCAAACCGATGTGGGCGTTAGCCCAACCAGCCATACCTTAACCGGCTTTAACCAAATAGATGCCGATACTTGGCAGGCCACTTTAAACCGCAGCGGCAATAGCTCGGGTACGGCTGTTATAACGGTTAACTCAAATACTTACACTGGCACCAACGGCGTCAACGGTGGCGGTGACACCACTAGCGTTACCTTGGTGGGCGGCGCTGTAAATGTTGGCAACTGTACCGTGCCAAATGGGGTAGAGATCTCCACTCACCCTGCAGTGGCGGCATTTGGCCAGGGCGGTAGTATTATCGAGTTTTACTTGCCCCGGCGCCCAACGGTTTGGTCGGCAGCATTTACCACAACAAATAATACGGTCGATAACGGCACGGTCAATATGGGCGGCACTACCGCGACGGTTGAGCATACGCGGGAAATGTGGATCTCAGAATGTCCGGGTGGCGCACCGTTGGGTGGCCAAAGCCGATGCGCAAGTGTTGGCCAAGATCATACCTTGCTCTGGGTGCAGCGGTCACTAAGAACCGCCTGTCAGTTAGAGCCTGATACGCAGTATTACTTTAATATTGCCTATAGCCCAAACGATACAACCAGCTGTACCAATACCAGTTATTGCGAGACTATCGTGCAGAATCTTGGCGGTTGGTAAGTTTGCGATAGAACTATTGTAGAAAGTTGTTGTATAAATGGCGCAAGCTTTGGCTTGTGCCATTTTTTTGTCTTAATAAAGTAAAGGTGAATGTTTTGTTTGTGAAAAAAGTATGGGTAATGTCCGCGCTATTACTGGCTTTAGGGTCTGGTTTTGCATCGGCAGAAACCGCCGCAGATGAAGCGGCCGTGTTGGTGCGCTTGGGTGATATTACCGTCACCGCCGATGATGTGGAGCGCTATGTAGCGCTTAATATGCCGGGTGAAGATATCGCCAAAGCGTTGGGGCAGCCAGGGAATATCGAACAATACCTACGCAACTTATTAATGGTAAGAAGTTTGTCTGCCCGCGCTCAGCAAGAACAAAAAGGCCCAGATGCCGCTCAGTTGGCCTGGCAGTTAAAGTACCAAACCGACCGGATGTATACCGAAGCGTTGCAAAAAGCCGTAATTGCCGAGGCTATTGAAGGCGGTGATTGGGAGGCGTTAGCGCGCGAAACTTATATTGCCGAATCCGAAAGATTTGTTAGCCCTGACCGGATAGATGCCGCTCACATTCTTATCGCGACCAATACCCGCAGCGAAGAAGAGGCTCTGGCGCAGGTTAAGCTGATACAGCAAAGGTTGGCGGCCGGGGATGATTTTAATACTTTGGCGCAAGAGTATTCTGACGATACCGGCTCTGCTCAATCGGCCGGCGAGCTTGGCATTTTTAATGCCAGCAAAATGGTGCCAGAGTTTGCCGCTGTTGCCTTTGAACTTGCCGAGCCAGGTGATATTAGTGAGCCGGTGAAAACTCAATTTGGCTACCACATTATTAAGCTTAATAAAAAGTTTGCCGGCAAAAAGCAACCGTTTGAGCGGGTGAGCGAAGAGCTCATTCAAGAGATGCAAAACAAGGTTGCAAAGCAAACGATAGCCACTATGTTGGGTTTGTTGCGGCACGAAACACTTAAAGCCGAGCGCGATGTGACTGAGCTAAATAAATTTTACCAAAAGTATGGTCTGAGCCCGGCTAACCCACCAGTGCAAGAGCCGGCCAAGTAAGGTAGGTGTTTGTGAAACTTGGTGAGCTTTTACTGGCCGGCAACAAGCTTGCCGCTAGAGATTTAGAGCGTGCTCTTTTAGCTCAGGCGGAAATGGGCGGTTATCTGGGGCAAGTGTTGGTTAAGCTTGGCTTGGTGTCTGAGCCGGATGTAATGGCGGCGCTGGCCGGCCAGCTGCAGCGGCGTTTGTTGTTGGCTGCCGATTACCCCCCAGAGCCGGTGGTAATCGCCGAGCTTGCCGATGCCTTTTTGTTGGGTAATGGTGTGGTGCCTCTGAGCGCTGGGGCGTTGCCCGAGTTTGCCTCGGCGGTGCCGCAAGATCCGTATTTACAAAAAGCCTTAGAGTTGGCATTAGGCCGCCCTGCCGTTGTGCATTTGGGGCTAGAGGCCGATGTGGCGGCGGCGTTAGAGCGGCATTTAGCCGTTGCCAATGATGCAGAAGATACTGAGCTAGATACCGTCCACGCTGAGAGTGATCAAGAGTTTGTTGAGCACCTAAAAGATATCGCCAGTGAAGCTCCGGTGATTCGTTTGGTGAACCAAATTATTCATCACGCTTTGGATGTGGGCGCGTCCGATATTCATGTCGAGCCGTTTGACGATAAACTGCATTTGCGGTATCGGGTTGATGGTGTAATTCAAGATGCCCCGGATACGCCCGACTCTCGTCTGGCCCCCGCAATTGCCTCGCGGATTAAATTATTAAGCCACATGAATATTGCCGAGCGGCGCTTGCCGCAAGATGGCCGTATTATGATGCGGGTTAAAGGCCACGAGCTTGACTTGCGGGTGTCTACCATCCCCACGGTACACGGTGAGAGTATCGTGATGCGGGTGCTAGATCGCGACAGTATTCAGCTTAGCCTGCAAAGCATGGGCTTTGCCGATGATACGCTAGTACGATACCAAGCATTGCTTAACCGTCCGCACGGCGTGTTGCTGGTAACTGGGCCAACCGGCTCGGGTAAAACCACCACGTTGTATGCTTCGCTGGCGACACTAGACGCTAGCGAATTAAAAATTATTACCGTAGAAGATCCGGTCGAATACCAATTAGATGGCGTAAACCAAATACAGGTGCAGGCGCAAATTGAGCTTACCTTTGCCCGCTCTTTGCGCGCCATCTTACGTCAAGACCCCGACATTATTATGATTGGTGAGATGCGCGATGGCGAGACCGCACAAATTGCCGTACAGTCTGCGCTTACGGGGCATTTGGTGTTATCTACCTTGCACACCAATACGGCGGCGGGTGCCATTACTCGACTAGAGGATATGGGCATAGAGCGCTACCTCATTACCTCGTCGGTAAACGGCGTGTTAGCCCAGCGCTTGGTTAGAACCTTATGCAGCCATTGTAAGGTTGCTTACACGTTGGAGCCTGGAGAGGCGCAACGTATTGGTTTACAAGCTTTTATGCCCAAAGATCAGCAAACCCTATACCGCGCTGGTGGCTGCACGGAGTGTAAGCACAGTGGTTATAAAGGTCGTACCGCGATCCATGAGTTGTTTGTGATGGACGGCGCAATGCATAAAGCGGTACAGGCGGGCGCTGATGCCACCGAGCTGCACGCCACGGCACGTCGGAGCGGGATGCGTACTTTGTATGAAGACGGCCTGTGTAAAGTGGCGGCGGGTGTTTCGTCGCTAGACGAGGTGTTGCGTGTCACTCAAGATCAAACCGAGACTGCCGAGGCCATTTAGTCGCGGTTTTGGCCCGGTTGGAGATAGCCCCATTCATTTTGCTACTATGCATAGCTTTTTTACGCGATGTGTAACGGTGTTGTTAGCTTATGCCTGAATATACTTATAAAGCGGCCAAGCGTGACGGTAGCCTTGCCGAAGGTGTCGTTGAGGCGACCTCGGAGCTTGCAGCCAATAGTCGTCTGCGCAGCCAAGGCTTAGTGGTTATTTCGCTGACCACAGCAGCGGCCGCGACCAGCGGCGGGCGGGCGTTTGGGCAAAATCAAGTGTTGTCTTTTACCAATGAGCTGGCGGTGTTGTTACGTGCTGGTTTGCCCATCGATAAAGCCTTAAAAGTATTAATTGATATGTCTGAGGGCGTCGCCGCAAAGGGGGTGTTTGAGGATATTTTAGCTACGGTAAAAGGCGGTAAAGGCTTTAGTGCTGCGCTGGCCGACAAGCCCGAATTGTTTGATGACTTTTACGTCAGCATGATTCGCTCGGGCGAGGCCAGTGGTAATTTGGCCGCTATTTTGTCTCGCCTAGCCGCGCAGCTAGAAAACGCCAAGCAGGTTCGCTCAAGTGTGGTGTCGGCGCTGATTTATCCGGCGATTTTGGCTGTGGTGTCGCTGATTTCTGTGCTGGTTATGCTGGGCTTTGTGGTGCCGCAGTTTGAGATGCTGTTTGCCGATATGGGTGAGTCTTTACCGCTTGTAACCGAACTGGTTATTGCCGGCGGTGAGGCGATAAAAAACAATGGAATTTATTTGATTTTGCTGGGAGGACTTGCGGTTTACATGTTGCGCCGCTGGCTAAAAACACCGCGAGGCAAAGCCGTGCTGGATGCTCGTCTGTTAAAATTACCGGTGTTTGGCAAAGTGGTATTTAAATATCAGGTGGCGCGCTTTGCTCGCACTCTTGGAACTTTGCTCGAAAGTGGGGTCTCAGTGCTCCAAGCTATTAATATTGCTACCCGTACTGTGTCTAACGGTGTGGTGCGCGCCTCATTAGAAACATTAGCTCCAGCGGTAAAGCGTGGCGGCCGAGTCTCGCAGGCTTTGGCCGAGAGCGGTGATTTTTCACCGATGATGGTGCAAATGGTGCGCGTAGGTGAAGAGTCGGGTCAGCTAGGCTCTATGCTGCTAGAGCTGGCGCGGGTCTATGATGATGAAGTGTCCGCAGGGGTTAAGCGCAGTTTGACTCTGCTAGAGCCTATTTTGATTTTAGCTATGGGCGGTATGATCGGGTTTATTATTGTTGCTATTTTAATGGGTATTTTGTCGGTCAATGATTTGGCCATGTAGTGAGTTTTTGGAAGGGTAGATATATGAGCAAGAAACAGCAAATGGGCTTTACCTTGGTAGAGCTGTTAGTGGTGTTGGCTATTATTGGTCTGCTGGCGGGCTTGGTGGGACCTAAGGTGCTTAACCAGTTGGGCGGCGCCAAAACCGATACCGCTGGAGTGCAAATTCGCGACTTTGAGCAGGCGCTAGAAATTTACATGCTAGATACCGGTAAGTTCCCAACTACCGAGCAGGGCCTAGAGGCGCTGGTAAAAGATCCCGGTAGTGTGGCGGGTTGGAATGGCTCTTATTTGCGTCGCGATGAGTTGCCGCAAGACCCTTGGAAGAATGACTATCAGTATAAGTTTCCGGGTGAGCATGGTCAGTTTGATGTGTTGTCATACGGGGCTGATGGTCGCCCCGGTGGTGAGGGCGATAACGCCGATATTGGTAATTGGCAAACTCGGTAAGCTGACTATATGGTTGCCGCACCAGGCGCTAAACTGCGGGGTTTTACCCTGTTAGAGTTACTTATTGTGTTTAGTATAGCTGGGCTATTGCTGGCGGTGTCTGTGCCTGCCTCGCATAAAATGTATCAATCTATGCAATACCGCGAGGCGGTGCGTGATGTGCGCCGCGCGCTGGAGGCGGCGCGTTATAAAGCGATGATCAGCGGTCAAGCGGCGCAAGTATCTATTAACCCTCGTGAAAAGCGCATCGGCTATGGCAATGGTGAAAGCCGCGATTTACCCGATTTTGTCACGCTAGAGGTGGAGGCCGCACAAGAGCTAATGCTTGATTCCGACACCGCCGTGATCCGTTTTTACAGTGATGGCAGCTCTACCGGTGGAACGGTAAATATTGGTCGTAATAACCGCTGGGTGCGATTGCATGTAGGTTGGTTGTTGGGCCGGGTGGAGCAGTCGGTAGATGGGCAGTTGGAGAGCGCGTTGTGATTGGCCGGACTAGGCAGCGTGGGTTTTCACTGTTAGAAATGGTGGTGGCGATTGCTATTTTGGGGGTCTCGCTTGGTATGTTGTATCAGGCAGCCGGCGGCGCTACTCGCAGCATTAGCACCACCGAGGATTACGCCTACGCGGTTTCTATGGCGCAATCATTATTGGCTAATTACAGCGCGGTGCCTGCCGAAGGTGTAGCGCAGCAGGGCAGCACCGATGATGGTTATTACTGGCAGGTAAAATCAGAGCCTGTGTCGGGGCCAAATGATGAGCAAACCGCACTGCATAAAATAGATGTTTGGGTGCGCTGGGGCGACGAACGCCCTCGAGAGGTTCACCTGCCTTCTGTGGTAGCGGTAGAGGCGCCGTCCGGTGACTTCTAAAACTCGCGGTTTTACGCTAATCGAACTTGTGGTTTCTATCGCTATATTGTCGTTGATTGTGTTGGCGACGGTTACAGCTATGCGTACATTGGCTAATACGCAGGCGCGTTTAGAGCAAAAAGCTGAGGCTTCCTCGCAAATGCAATTGGTGTCGAATTATTTGCGCCAAGCTTTAAGCGACGCCAAGCCTGTCACTATGCTGGAGCTTGGAGTGCCGTCTGGGGTGTATTTTTACGGCAATGAAAGCTACCTGCAATTTGTTGCGCCGCTGGCAATTAGTGGTCGTGCGGGGGGCTTGTGGTCTTTGCGTTTAGCGCTGCAAGAGGGGCAATTGATGGCTCAGTACCAGCCGGGCCTACAGTTGGCGGAATGGACTGACAGCGATCTAAGCTATGTATTGTTGAGCGATGTCGAGGAGTTTGCGGTGGCGTATCGCGTTAATGCTTATGACGATTGGGTTGCCGACTGGGATGGTCTTGAGAGTAGGCCGGACTCGGGGATGCCCTCGCATGTTCGGTTGCAACTGAAAGTCGCTGGGCGCTATTGGCCCGTTATTATTGTTGCTATGAACCAGAGTTTGCCATGAGACTGCGAGGCCGCCAAAGAGGTGTCGCCTTAGCCATGTTGCTGTGGTTTATCGCCGCGTTAAGTTTGTTGGTGGCGGGGTTAATGGGATTGTCGCGGGCCGAGGTGAGTGGCGTTAGATTGTATTTAATGCAGGCTCAGGCGGGCGCGGTGGGTGATGGCGTGGCACTGTTGGTGGCCGGCGGTTTGGTGCAAAAGGCACCGGGGCTCGCCTCGACATTGCAGGGTGAGTTGCGCTTTGATGACTATGACACCACTGTGCGTGTGATACCGGTCAGTGGTTTGGTTGATGTGCTAAGTGCCGGCCCTGAGTTGTTGGCTCAAGCGTTTGCGGCGGCTAACCTTGAGGCCTCCGAAACTCGGGCTTTAAGTGATTCTGTGATAGAGTGGCGAACCTCGGCCGAGACGCAAGAACGGCGTCGGCAAGTGGCGCAGGAAGTCTATGTTTTAGAAGACATTATGGCGGTTCCGGGCTTAACCCGTGAGATTTTTGAGCGGCTTAAATGGGTCGTGTGTGCCGGTTGCAATAATGGCGGTTTTAACGCTCAGTATGCATCGGCCGAACTGCAAACAGCGCTTGAAGATACTGTCTGGGCTGCAGCATCCGCGCCATCACAGGATTCGTCAGCAGAGGTTGATTTACGCCTACAGCTGCCCAGTGCCGCGCGCGTGGATGTGCGCATTGCACTAGATGACGGCTCGGTATTGCAGCGCAGTGTTTGGGTATCTGCCGATGGTAAATTAGGCCGGCGTTATCGGGCGTTTCGGGTAACACAGCTACGTTTTGAGAGTGATGGTATTGTCCAGTAAAAATCAGTGGGAACTTTTTGGGTTTGATTTAAGTCAGCTAGGCGGGCTGTTGGGTCGTGTCTGGCGCGATGTGTTTTGGACCTATCACTCCCCCATCAGGCAAAAATTAGACGAGCCGGTGCTGGCGCATCGCTGGCAAGCGGACGCGGCTGCGCCGTTATTAGCTGACGCAGATAAGTGCCAAGCGGTGGTGTTGCCCGATACCCATGTATTAACACGTCATTTAACCTTGCCGCGTGCGGCGCTTGCCAACTTGCCCCAAATTGTAGCCGCCGAGGTAACCGCCGCCAGTCCATTTCTGGCCGATGATACGGCTGTTGGTCAGCGGGTAGATGACGCCGGGGGTAAAACCGTAGCGTTGTCTTTAGCGCTGGCGAGCCGCGCTGGGGTCATGAGCTTGCTGCATAGCGTGAATCCCGATATTGCCTCCAACGATTACGAAATTTGGGCCGAGAGCCAGGATAAAATAATTATTTTAGAAGGCTTTGCCGAGCCGCAGCGCAACGCTCGCTACCTACAACGCTTAACCCGGTTGAGTATTTATAGTGCGGTGGCACTGGTGGCGGTGGCGGTATTGTTGGCGCTACCTTGGATGTATCAAAGTTATCGGTTAAATAAAATAGAGACAGAGCTACAACAAAGCCGGCTAGAGGCGCGCAATGCGATGCAGTTGCGTACACAGTTGGCCGACAATAACACTCGCATTAATATACTCCAGACAGAAGTTAATATAGCCGCTAAACCCTTGGCGCCTTTGGCGGTATTAACGACGAGTTTAGGTGATGATAATTGGCTGGGTAGCTACGAGCAGGCGGGCAACAAAGTAACCATAGATGGCTACGCTAATGATGCGGCGGCTCTGATTCAGCAGTTAACCGCCAATACGTATTTTAACGGTGTTAAGCCTTTGTCGGCTATCCGTAAAGTGGGGAACGACGGTGTCGAGCGTTTTCGCCTTGAACTACAACTGCCTCTTAGTCAAACGGAGCAGCCATGAGCGCCAATAATCGATTTAACTTGTCAGGCTTTAATCCGTCACAGTGGTTGGTTGTTAGTGCTTTGGCGCTGGTCGTTACTGTGACCGGTATTGTGGGTGTTAGTTTGTTAGCGTCGGCTTATCAGTTGCAGCAAAACAAGTCGCGTTTAGTGCCGCAAATTGCTCGCTTAAAAGGTTTGGTTGCCACCGAACAAGATATTGCAACAGCAGCGCAAGCGGCAGCCGATACGTTGGGGCAATTAACGTATTCTGACCAATCGGAACCAGGTGCTTTGGCGAACAATATGCAACAAAGTATGCGCGAGTTGTTTGTTGAGGCCGGTTTAACTGTTAGTGGTAGCCAAGTTTTACCCGCGGTAAAACAAACGGAGTTTACGCGTATCCGAGTGCGTTTGACTGCGTCGGGTGGGGTAACATCCTTGACAGATATTCTGATTATGTTGGCCGATCAAAACCCCATTGTCGTGATTGATAGTATAGAGGTTAAGCCTCGGCGGAGACGCAAGCTTGATGAAGGGCAAGAGCTAAGTGTCACTGTTGTGTTAAGCAGCTTTATGCAAGTTTCGGGTTAAAGGGGCCAACACTATGCTGTTACAAAAAATAAAGCGCGCGACATTGACGTTAGTCGTATTGGTGTGTGTTTTTGGGCTTGTTGTTTTGTTGTTTATGCAGCGTCCGGTGCATATTAAAACAGAATTGCCCGAGCTGACACAGTTAAATCCAGCGCAATTAAGCTCTAGCGCTCCGGTTAATAGCGCCATAGTATCCCAGCGGCCGTTATTTTGGGCCGAACGTAAACCTTATGTGGGTGCCGCCGAGCCAATGCCAGAAGCTGCACCAAAACGCGTAAATGATGCGCTGGATAACGCCGAGTTGGTGGGAGTTTTTGCCGCAGGATTAACGTCCAGCGTAGTGCTTAAAATTAAAAAAGGCGATGTCCACCGAGTGGTGGTAGATGGCCTGTATCAAGATTGGCGATTAGTGGGAGTGTCGCCCTCTAGTGCAACGTTTATTTTTGAGGGGGACGAATCGCAAGAACAGCCTAGTGTTAAGGAAATTAGCCTTAACCATCGCGAGCCGTTACCTGCTAAATGGCAGGGTAAACAGCAAAATTTATCGGAGAAACAATGATAACTGCATTTAAATCAGTTCAGCTAGTCCGGTCCAAATCATGGCGCTATCTGGCGTGTGTAGGAGTTTGTACTTTGCTTACCTCTTGCGCGCAGTGGCAGGTTGACGATACGCCGCACACTGCTGAGAGTGCTCAAGAGTTACAGGACACGCTCGACAGCAATAACTCGAAACCTGAGGTTTTTGGTGCGGTAGAAAGTGCAGTTGACAACAAGCCAAGCGACTCACCGGTAAGCGTGTACCAAGGCACGGGAAAAACCATTGATATGCCTAAGCGTACGGCAGTTGTTGAGCTGGACGGTAAAGGCGTCACCTTAAATTTTGCAAGCACTCCACTAGAGGATGTCGTGCACGGAATTTTGGGCGATATTTTGGCGCAAGAGTACGTCGTTGAAGGTGAAATTCCGGGTGTTGTCACATTGCGCACTCAAGCTCCTGTAGCGCGCCAAGAGTTGTTGATTATTTTAGAGAGTATGTTAGATGCTAACGGCGCTGCCTTGGTTAAACGGGCCGATGGTCGATACTTGGTTACCGCTAGCAAGGACTTTAAAGCGGCTAATCCGTTGTTTCAAAATAGCGCCTCGTTACAGCCAGGATATAGCAATGTGATTATACCGTTGCAGTATATCGGTGCGGCGCAAATGGCTGAAATTTTACAGCCAGTTGCCCCTGAAAGCGCCTTTGTACGGATTGATACGATACGTAATTTATTGATTTTAGGTGGCGGCAGTACTCAGTTAAATGGTTGGCTGGATATTATTCAAACCTTTGATGTTAATTATTTGGCCGGCATGTCGGTGGGTGTGTTTCCTATCGAATTTACCTCGCTCGAAGAAGTTGAGGCGGCATTGGCAACCTTAATGGCTACCTCCGGCGATGAAAAATCAAGCCCGTTAAGTGGCTTGATTCGCACTGTGCCGTTAGAGTCATTAAGTGCCGTTATGGTGGTTACGCCACGCAAAGAATTATTGAGCCAAGTGCAAACTTGGATCGAACGTTTAGATCGAGCGCCAACTCAAAGTACTGAGCCACAATTATTTGTTTACTCAGTACAAAATGGTGATGCAGACCACTTAGCTCAACTGATTAGTAATGTATTTGGCGGATCGGGAGGAGGGAGCAGTTCATCAAACCGAGGAAACTCTGGTGTGGCTCCCGGTCTAACCTCGAGCAATTTGTCGTCGGGTGATAACTCATCTACAACAAGCAGTAACAGCCAGCGTTCTAGTGGCTCCAGTCGTTCAGGTGCATCTAGCTATTCCCTGGCCGATGATCTGCGCATTGTAGCCGATGAAGTTAATAATACTTTGTTGATTTACGCCAAGGGTGCCGAGTATCGAAAAATAGAGCGCGCCTTAAAGCAACTGGATGTTATGCCCTCACAAATTTTAATTGAGGCTAGTATCTTAGAAGTCTCTTTGACCGGAGAGCTGAGCTATGGTCTGGAGTGGTATTTTGATAACGTTCTTGGTGGCGGCTGGACTGGTGATGGTTACGTAGGTTTGGGGGTTGATAGTGAAGGAGGCACCCCTGCTTTTGGCTATGCTTTTTCTAATCCACTGGAACAAGTGCAGGCCCTGTTAAAAGCAGAGTCTACTAAGAGTTTGGTTAAAGTGTTATCCACGCCCTCAATTATGGTACTGGATAATCACTCAGCCTCTATACATGTGGGTACACAACAGCCAATCCGGAGCAGCTCCACGTTGTTGGAGGGGGGCGGAGTTTCAAACTCAATCAGCTATCGTGATACAGGTGTGAAACTTGATGTTACCCCTTCGGTAAATGCCGGAGGGTTAGTGACGATGGATTTACTGCAGTCGGTGACTGATATTGGGTCTGTTGATGAAGGAACAGGGCAGGCGAGTTTTTATGAACGCAATATTGAGAGCCGCGTTGCGGTACGTTCTGGAGAGGCGGTAGTACTGGGTGGGTTGATTAGCGATAATGAAACCGAAGGTAAGACAGGGCTGCCTTTCTTTCAGGATTTACCAATCATTGGCTCTTTGTTTGGTAGTAATACGTCGAATGAGCGTCGTACAGAGTTGTTGGTTATTATTACCCCACATGTGATGAAAACAGATCAAGATATTCGGGATGTGACCAAAGAGATGCGCAGGCGCATGAAGGGGCTAGAAGCGTTTCAGCGGTCTCTTGATAGCAGTAAGTTAGTTGATCCTAATTTTTAAATTTGAAGGTTATATTGTTATGTTGAAAGTAGGTTTATCTTCTCTAGGAATCTTAATGCTTGTGGGTTGTGCGTCTAATCTTACTAAGACGCCAGAGCTGGCTGTGTCAGACCGAGCTCAGACACGGGTAGATGCGTTGATGATGGGCGACTACGAAAAAGCGTATAAATTCACGACGCCGGGCTATAGATCATCTTTCCCTTTGAATCGTTATAAATCTAGCTATTTGGGCGCGAGTGGCTGGACTTTTGCCAAGGTGAATAATGTTCAGTGCGACGAAAGTGTGTGTAATGTAACGATTGATATTCGTTATAAATCGGCATACGCGAGTGGTGAAATTGCTTCTCAATTGACTGAAAAGTGGATTTCTATTGATGACAAGTGGTGGCTTTACCTTAAGTAAATGTATCACAGGGTTGATGGTTTGATTCTTATCAATCAACTGAATATTAGTAAGTGTAATTCGATTTGTGGATACGGATATCCCGTGGCGCAACAGGTGCTCGCTTAGAGCACCTGTCCATATGAGCAAAGTCAATGAATTCTGTTTTAACAGTAAACTCGGTTTCTAAAAAATACCTCTTAATTGATCAGCCATTTAAGCGACTGTTGTCGCTATTAGTGCCAACTTACAATCGTACTGCTCAAGTTTTTTGCGCCTTAGATAATGTCTCTGTGAGCCTTGATGCGGGCGAAACCCTTGGAATCGTTGGCCGTAATGGCGCGGGTAAATCTACCTTACTGCAGATTATTTGCGGGACATTAAAACCATCTGAAGGCTACGTAGACGTTCGAGGCAGAGTGGCGGCGTTGCTTGAGTTGGGCGCGGGTTTTAATCCGGATTTTACTGGGCGCGAAAATATTTACCTTAATGCTGCTATATATGGGCTGACTCGACGTGAAGTTGATGCGCGTATCGAGAATATGATTGCGTTTGCAGAAATAGGTGAATTTATTGATCGCCCTGTACGGGTTTATTCCAGTGGTATGTTTGTTCGATTGGCCTTCTCAATTATTGCTCATGTTGATGCTGATGTATTAGTTATTGATGAGGCGTTGGCAGTTGGTGATGCGCTTTTTTCTCAAAAGTGTATGCGTTTTTTGGCCGAGTTTAAAAAAACAGGGTCAATCATTTTTGTTAGTCACGACTCGGGAGCCGTTTCACAGTTGTGTGATAAAGCGCTGTGGTTACATGAAGGCAAGGTTATGCTGGAAGGTAGTGCCAAACAAGTGACCGAGACTTACTTGGAGTTTCTTTATGGGGAGATTCAAGGTGACATTAAGGTGGATTCTGTTGACGTGGTCGAATATGAGCAAGCATTAGAGGCTTGGTATGACCCGCGAGAAGAGCTGCTTAAAAGTACAAAATATAGAAATGATATAGAGATCGCCCCATTTGACACGGCTGCGGAGTCCTTTGGTACAGGCCAGGTAAAGGTGGCTGATACCTGTTTGCGCGATGAACATGGGCGAAAACTATCAGTTGTGTTTGGCGGTGCGGTAGTTGAGCTTGAAGTGGTTATGAGTGTTCAGGCCGATCTAAATAATTTCATTGTGGGCTTTTTGCTTAAAGATAAGCGTGGCCAAGTATTATTTGGCGATAATAGTTTGTTGTTTAAGCCGGACGGGTACAGTGTTTCTGGTGATAACCGATACGTTGCAAAATTGAAATTTTTAATGCCGTATTTAGCCCAGGGTGAATATGTAATATCGTTAGGTATCGCATCGGGAACCCAGTCCAATCACGTTCAGCATTGTTGGATTCATGATGCTTTGGTGTTTAGTTGTCAATCAAGTCATATTATCCATGGGTTGTTTGGTACACCGGTGGTTGGGTTTACATTGGATGTGGTGAACTAATGTTTTTTGCTAATGATACCGTTTCGGCTTTGAGCCGTTATACAAGTTTATTTTCGATGATGGTTAAACGCGACATTTCTGCGCGCTATAAAGGCTCATTGTTGGGGCTTTTTTGGTCAGCCATTAACCCTTTGCTTTTGATGGTTGTGTATGGTTTTGTTTTTGGCGTTATCTTTCAAGCCCGTTGGCCTGCGCAAGGGGATGCGGAAGCTAGTTTTATTGTGCTGTTATTTTGCGGCTTAATAGTACACATGATGTTCTCAGATATATTAACTCGGTCTACATCGGTAGTTCGTGATAATGCTAACTATGTAAAGAAGGTGGTGTTTCCTCTCACTATTTTTGGTGGGGTTGTGTCGGTATCGGCATTGTTCCATTTTTTAGTTTCATTTGTGGTTCTTTTACTGGTATCTGGCTTTATGGGCGGGCACGTGACGTGGCACGTCATATTTTTACCCGTTCTGTTATTACAGTATTTATTGTTTTGTACTGGTGTCGCTTGGCTTGTGAGCGTTCTGGGCGTTTTTTTTAAAGATCTAACGCACATTATTGGTTTTATTTCTACGGTGTTTCTATTTACCTGCCCTATCTTTTTTCCTACCAACTATGTGCCGGAACAGTTTCAAATAGTGTTGGCTGTTAATCCCTTAACTTATTACGTCGAGGCGGTAAGAGGGGTTGTGGCGTTTCACTCGCTGCCAACGTTAGAGATGTTTACCACATCGATGTTGGTAGCCTTGTTGACATTTGCGTTAGGCTTGTGGTTTTTTAGAAAAACCAAAGGTAGTTTTGCCGATGTTGTTTAATGGTTATGTTGAAGTGAAGGTCACCACGGTGTGCGCGAACAGATACCAGCCGATAAAAGCTCGGTAACGACTATGGATGTAATCCCAACCGTTAGTATCATTATCCCTGTTTACCGTGGCTACGAGTCAACATGTGATTGTGTCGCGGCGGCGTTAGCGGCATTGCCTGAGCACGCCAATATTATTGTGGTTAATGATGCCTCGCCCGAGCCACGGTTGTCGGCATGCTTTGACGAATGGGCTAATATTGATCGGGTTAGCGTATTGCACAATACGGTTAATCTGGGTTTTGTTGGCAGTGTTAATCGGGCGATGGCATTATCCGCGGGGCGCGATGTTGTTTTGCTTAATAGCGATACCTTAGTGGCCCTCGGTTGGCTTGAAGTAATCCAAGCTGCGGCGCTCGCCAACTCCCTCGCTGCGACTGTAACGCCTTTTTCTAATAATGCGACTATCTGTTCTTATCCTCTTTTTTGTCATGATAACCCAATGTTGCCTGGCTGCGATGTTGCCGATATGCAGCGCTATTGCCAAGCGGCAAACCCAGGCTTAACAGTTGAGTTGCCCACCGCTGTGGGTTTTTGCATGTATATTCGCCGGCAGTGCTTGGACGAGATTGGCTTGTTCGACGAGGCAGCCTTTGGTCGGGGCTATGGTGAGGAAAACGATTTTTGCATTAAGGCCAGTAACGCCGGGTGGGTACATTTATTGGCTGCCGACTGTTTTGTGTTTCATCAGGGAAGTGTGAGTTTTGCCGACGACAAGGCTCAGCTGACTGAAACGGCAGAGGCTGTAATCAATAGCCGCTACCCAGATTTTTTTACTCAAGTGCAAGAGTTTGTGGCGCTTGATCCGGTTAAATTTTTACGTGACCGGCTTGATGCTGTAATCAAGAGTGCCGACAGTGCGGCAGCGCAAGCGCTCAGGCGTATTAGAGCCGCCGAGCAAGAATTATTAACGATAGAGAAATCAATGAAAGACGTATCAATACCCGTTAACCCAGTAGAGCTGAGCCCTAAAGCAGCCCAAGCACTGGATGACTTTGCTCGCGATAAAAGCAGTAAGCTACTTTTTATAACTCACGCTTGGGGCGGTGGGGTAGAGCAGCATGTATCGCTGTTGCGGAGCATTGTGCCGGCCAGAGTAATGGTGTTACGCGGTTGTGGCGATGGGGTCGTAGAGCTTAGTTTGATCTCGGATACAGCAGAGGAGATTACCGTAAAAATGGGTGGCTTTGATGCTGACGGCATTAAGGTCTGGCTTACGCTGCTGCGTCAATTTCAGTTTGATCGGATACATTTACATCATGTACACGGTTGGAGCGCGGATGTTATTGCGCTAATAGAAGCTTTGGCATTACCGCTTGATATTACTCTGCACGATTATTATTTGATCTCACCGCGCTACCATCAAGTGGATGGCGGTGCTGTATGTGATGGCCCGAGTTGGCCTGTCGCAGACGATGAGTGGCAAGCCTTGATGGCGCCTATCGTGGAGCGTGCGGATCGTATCATTGCGCCGTCGAGTAGTATAAAAAATGCTATCAAAAGAGTTTTCCCTAGCGCCCAATATTGCGATCAAGCCCATCCGCAGCGAGTAATTGCGGCGCCTCATGTAAAAAAAGTGTTGTTGTTAGGGTCGCTCTCGCCCGAGAAAGGCTTGCAGGTGGTTGAGCAAGTGGCAACGTTAGCGGCCACTGAGATGCCAACGTTGAGTTTTCAATTAATTGGTTTTTCCACAGATCCAGTCGATGCGCCGTTAAACATGACCGGGGATTATGCCGAGCAAGATTTACCGCGACTCATTGCCGAGCAAAAACCCGATGTCATTTGGTTTCCTGCTCAAGTACCAGAAACGTTTTGTTTTACATTGTCACATGCGCTGGCTTGCGATGTTGCTATTGTTGCCTCTGACATTGGTGCCTTAACAGAGCGCTTGGCTGGTGTTGCCCATGCCCGACTTATTGCCCCAAATGCCAGCAGTGAAACTTGGTTGCAGGCATTGTCGGCCGCTACCGCCGCCAGTGCCGAGCCCACACGTGTAGTCCATGACAATATTGACGAGTACGTCAGTTGGTACATACAAAGTGTTGCTAAAGCCTCGGGTAATGCTGAAGTGGACACTCGGGCTTTACTCGACAGTATCCGAGCTTTACCCGAAGCACCGTTACCGCTTGATCGCCCAATAAAATCGTTATTGCATTTTGCTAGCCGTACTCATCATCGCGGCGTAATGCGCGAGGTGGAGCGCCGTTTGTCACTACTGCCGGACGATGAGACGGAAGTGGCTAGTATGCGCGCACTACGCCAGCTACATGAAGGGCAGGTACTGTTGGCTGATGAGTTTCACAAGGAGCGCCTCGCCTACGAAAAGCGTGCCGAGCAAAGCTTGGCGTTGAGTGAAGGTAACCTTGCCAAGGCTAAAGATAATATCAGGGAGTTGCAAAACCAAGCTCGCAACGCACAAGACCATATTGATCGCAGTGAGCAGCTAATTGCGAATTTACAGGGCCAAGTAAATGAGTTGATTGGCGAGCGTGACGCGCTGTTGAACAGTTTTTCTTGGCGTATTACTCGGCCACTGCGAGTATTAAAACGCGGTTTAATTAAGGTGCCTTATGTGTGTGCTCGGTTGGCGCGTCACATTATACGGCCGGCCTCTTATGCAAGGCTGTTTAATTTAATCCGCAGAGGCCAGTGGCGTGGATTATTTGGGCGTGTAAGGCATGAAGCAGCATCGGCCATTGCTCAATCCGAAGCTCAAAGCCATCAAGCGGCAATAAATGTTAACCCGGAGTTATTAAGCGAGCAGCCTATAACGTTGGCCCCGCTCACGCTTAAGGGCTCACAACAGCCTGTATTGTCGATAGTGATTCCGGTATATGGTCAACATGAAACCACCTATGCTTGTCTAAAGAGTATCGCCGAGAACCCGCCTAGCGTACCTTTTGAAGTGGTTGTCGCCGACGATTGTTCGCCCGAACCTGCAGTGCAAGCATTGGCAATGGTGACGGGAATTCGTATTTGGACAGCTGCTGAAAATCAAGGTTTTGTTGGCAATATGAACTCGGGTGCCGAGTTTGCCTGCGGTGAGTATTTGGTATTGTTGAATAACGATACAGTGGTAGCGCCGGGTGCATTTGATCGGTTGTTGGCAACCTTTAGCGAACATGACAATGTTGGTTTGGTGGGGGCGAAATTATTAAACCGTGATGGTAGTTTGCAAGAGGCCGGCGGTATTATTTGGCGTGATGGTAGCGGCTGGAATTATGGTCGGGATCAAAACGCGCAAGACCCACGATTTAATTATGTCCGAGATGTTGATTATTGCTCTGGTGCGGCCCTCGCCATTAAGCGCGAGGTGTTTTTGCAGCTAGGTGGTTTTGATACTTATTATGCCCCTGCCTATTATGAAGATACTGATTTGGCGTTTCGTATACGTGATAAAGGTCTGCGTGTTCTGTATCAGCCCAGTGCCGAAATTTATCATTTAGAAGGTGTTAGTCACGGCCGTGATGAGACCAGCGGGATCAAAGCGTATCAGGTTATTAACAGTAAAAAGTTTTTTGACCGCTGGCAGAACGTGTTGGCGAATCACGCTGAAAATGCCATTGATCCGGATAACGAAGCGCACCGTACCACTCGTGGTAATGTGTTAGTGATTGAAGCCTGTATGATCACGCCCGATCAAGATTCCGGCTCGATTCGAATGTTGAATTTGTTAAAGCTGATTAAAGCCGAAGGCTATCACGTTACTTTTGTTGCTGATAACCTAGAGTACCGAAAAAAGCCGGTTGATGAACTACAGGCGGCGGGTATTGAGGTGTTACACAACCAGTGGGCGGGCTCGGTACGAAAAGTATTACATAAACGCGGCGCCGGCTTGAAAGCCATTTTAATTAGTCGTCACTATATAGCCTCGCAGTATGTGGCATTAGCCCGTGCCTGTGCGGCCCAAGCACGGCTTATTTTTGATACGGTTGATTTACATTTTGTTCGTGAGGAGCGCGAGTTTGAAGTGTCGGGTGATGCGGCGCTTAAGGCTCAATCTGCGATCACAAAACGTAAAGAGCTAGAGCTTATTAATAATTGCGACATTACTCTGGTGGTGTCCGAGTTTGAAAAAACCTTGCTGGCTGAAATCGCGCCTACCGCGACAGTGGATATCGTATCAAATATCCATTCTCACTCGCCCGAGCGTCCAGGCTACGAGCAGCGAGAGGGTATTTTGTTTGTCGGGGGATTTCGTCACCCACCTAATATTGATGCGGTGCAATGGTACGCTAAAGAGGTGTTGCCGCATATTGAGCAGTTGCTGCCAGGGGTTAAAACCTCGGTAATCGGTAGCCATATGCCAGATGATATAAAGGCGTTGGGGTCGGATAATTTAATTATGCGTGGCTTTGTCGAAGATATAGAGCCTCAGTTGCAGAGCGCTCGTGTGTCTATTGCACCGCTGCGTTACGGTGCCGGCGTTAAGGGCAAGGTAAATGAAGCGATGAACTACGGAATCCCCGTAGTTGCTACCAATTGTGCGGTAGAAGGTATGCATACGGTACCAGGAGAGGACGTTTTGGTGGCTGAAGACCCGCGAGAGTTTGCCGAGGCGATTGCCAAAGTGTATCAAGATGCCGAGCTTTGGGGGATTTTGTCGCGGGGCGGAATTAATAATCTTGAGGCTCACTTTTCACCTCAGGCAATGACACCTGCTGTGCAACGTATTTTAAATTAAACGATGAGCGAAGCTGCAGCTTGTAACGCTGAATTATCGAGTTCACCTATGGTGAGTATCGTTATGCCAGTGTTTAATGCGCAGGAGACAATAGCTCGAGCCATTGCCTCGGTACAAGCTCAGAGTTACCCTCACTGGGAGTTGTGGCTGGTGGATGATGCCTCGACCGATGCGACAGTAGCGCAGGCAACAAGCTATGCCGGTCAAGATGCGCGAATCAATTTAATCCAGTTGCCGAGCAATAGCGGCTCACCTGCGGCGCCTCGTAATGCGGCATTAGCACGAGCGCGCGGCGATTTTATTGCCTTTCTCGATGCCGACGATGCTTGGGAGGCTAATAAACTTGAGCTGCAATTGGCCGCGATGCAGCACTCGCAAGCGGCTATAAGTTGCACTGGTACAAAAGTAGTGTGCGCTACGCAGAGCAAAGCTTATGTGCGTACACCGCCATTACAGGCAAGCTATAAATCATTGTTAAAACAAAACACGTTAGTGTGCTCGAGTGTCATGATTGATACTGCCGTGTTGGAGGAGCGCTTGTTTCCGCTAGTGGGGCACGAGGATTACGCGCTGTGGCTGGAGCTTACGCGAGCGGGGTGTTCGGTGCTGGGGGTGCCGGATAGTTTGACGATCTATACCGTTAGCGCTAATTCTGTTTCGGCCAATAAGCTAAAAGTATTGCCATATTTTTGGAAGATTTATCATCAACGTGAAGGCTTTTCGCCTATTAAAGCCTTGTTGTTGACATTACGTTACGCATGGCTTGCCCGTAAGCGCGCGTTTAATCATATTCGCGCCTAAGTTTTCGTTTTCGTAAACTTAGGGTTGCTAGTGCGGCTAACATGCCCAGCCGACTCTTGGCTATTTTGTACCAAGGACGGCGTGTTGGCGTTGATACATTGCTTGCGTGTTGTCGCTTAACGAGTACATCGTTGTCTAAATGAGTCATTGCTTGATCGATATTGCCGGCCATTGCTATCCATAAATCATGCGATTCTACATACGATGGGATTGGTAGAATCTGCCGCTTCAATTCTTGACGAAAAGCCATAGCGCAGCCGTAGTAAGGTCTTGTTCCCTGTAATATCCCCCAGAGATTAGCTGTATAACGGCCGCTGTCAGATGCATATAGACGGCGCTTTTGGGGTGGGTGTATTGTTTTTCCATGCTGGTCTATATCAGAAAAATTACCGGCGACAACTAAGCAAGTCGGTGAGTTAAGCGCCGCTTTGATGGGTGCTAAGCGTTTTTCTGGCCACACATCATCTTGATCAGCTAAGACAATCACTGTGCCTTTAGCTTGAGAGATTGCTTTGGCAAAGCTCGCGACATGGCCCAAGCATTGGGCATTTTGCTGGAGTTTAATACGGCCATCTTGCTGCGCTCGAATAATACTGACGGTGTTATCTGCAGAGTCGTCATCAACAATAATGAGCTCATCCTCGAGCGCCAGCTCGGCTAAAATGCTGTCGAGCTGGCTGACAATAAATGCTTCACCATTGTGAGTGGCCATGCAGACGCTAATGGTCATGCTTAATTACCCTAAAAATTCTGGCAGTGCTTTTTGCAAAGAGGATAGCCAGTGGGGGATGGTTAGGTCAAAATCTTGTTTGATTTTAGCCTTCCATAATAAACTCATATGAGGGCGCTGCGCCGGCGTTGGATACTGCTCGGTGGTGATGGGGGTCAGTGCGCAATCAAGTGTTTGCTGTTGCATGATGCTCCAGGCAAAATCGTACCAGCTGCATACGCCTTCATTGCTGTAGTGATAAATCTCGGCACGCTTGTCTGCCAGTTTACCGCTGAGGAGTATATCAATAAGCGCTTGGGCTAGATCGCGCGCCCAGGTGGGGCTGCCAATTTGATCGCTAACAACGTTTAAACTTGTGCGCTCGCGGCCTAAGCGGCTCATGGTGGTGACAAAGTTATTGCCAAATGCAGAGTAAACCCAGCTGGTGCGAACAATAATGCCAGCCGCACCGCTTGCGGCAAATGCTTGCTCGCCAGCGAGCTTGGTATGGCCGTAAACGCTTTGCGGATCTGCGCTGTCAGCTTCGCGGTAGGGGTGATATTGCTTGCCGTTAAATACGTAATCAGTGGATACGTGAATAAGACTGGCGGCAATATTTTTTGCGCTTTGGGCTAACTGTGCCACCGCTAAGTGATTGATTGCATCGGCAAGTTCTGGCTCCGATTCGGCTTTATCGACTGCGGTGTAAGCGCCACAATTAATAATAATGTTGGGCTGTAGCTCGTTTAGCTGTCGCGCGATAGCGGTTCGGTCGGTTAAATCCAGCGCGGCTCGATCGGCAAAGTGCCAATCTATAGCATTATACTGTTTGCTCAGTTGTGCCAGCTCACTCCCTAGTTGGCCATTGGCACCGGTGACTAAAATACACAGACGCTTAGGCATAATAATTTTTACCGTACTCAAATAACGTGTCAGGGGCGGTTTGTTGTCGTGTTAATAATGTTGGCTGTTGGGCATCTTTGGCCGAGGTGACAAGCTGGCTGGTGTTTAGCTGCCAGTTAATGCCTAGTGCGGCGTCGTTATAATGAATGCCGCAGTCGTGCTCGGGGGCGTAATGGTTATCTACTTTGTAGGCAAATATTGCTTGCTCGCTAAGCACAACAAAACCGTGAGCAAAGCCCCGGGGTACAAATAATTGATGTTTATTACTGCCACTTAAATGCGCTTTTACATGTTGGCCAAAGGTCGGGCTGCCGACGCGAATATCAACAGCTATATCTATAACCTCGCCACTTATAACCCGTACTAGTTTACTTTGTGCGTGAGGTGGCAGCTGATAATGTAAGCCACGTAATACGCCGCGCGACGATAGTGATTCGTTATCTTGGTTGAAGTTAACACTATGACCTAACGTTTGTTCGAGTTGATCTTTGCGAAAGGATTCAAAAAAATAGCCGCGCTCATCGCCGTGTACGGCGGGCTCGATTAAAATAACATCGGCTATTGCCTGGCGGGTCAGTTTCATCTTGGAGTGTCCTCGGCGGCGCGGGTTAGTAAGTATTGGCCGTACTGATTTTTTGCCAGCGGTGCGGCGAGATCGTGTAAATCTTGTTTGCTTATATAGCCCAGCTCGTAGGCGATCTCTTCTATGCAGGCAATTTTTAAACCTTGGCGTTTTTCAATGGTTTCTATAAATTGCGCTGCCTCGAGCAAGCTCTCGTGGGTGCCGGTATCGAGCCATGCATAGCCGCGCCCCATTAGCTCGACTTTAAGTCGGTCACTATCTAGGTACATCTGATTGATGCTGGTGATTTCTAGCTCGCCTCGATCTGATGGCTGAACTTGTTTGGCTTTGGCGACAACGTCGTTGGGGTAAAAATATAAGCCAGTAACAGCAAAATTTGATTTGGGCTTTTGCGGCTTCTCTTCGATACTAATGGCATGGCCGTTTGTGTCAAAATCTACCACGCCATAACGTTCTGGATCGTGTACGTGATAGCCAAATACGGTGGCTTGGTTGTTGTCGGCGTTAGTCACAGCGTGAGCCAAAGTTTCGCTTAAATGGTGGCCGTAATAAATATTGTCGCCCAGTACCAAACAGACAGAGTCATTGCCAATAAATTCTTCGCCTAAAATAAACGCTTGTGCCAGCCCGTCGGGAGAGGGTTGAACAATATATTCAAACGTTAAGCCTAAGCTTGCCCCATCACCCAGCAACCTTTTAAAGCTGGGCTGGTCCTCAGGTGTGGTAATGATGAGAATATGACGAATACCCGCCAACATTAAAATAGACAGCGGGTAGTAGATCATTGGCTTGTCGTACACGGGGATCAGTTGTTTAGAAACCCCTTGGGTAATTGGGTATAAACGTGTGCCGCTTCCGCCGGCTAAGATTATGCCTTTCATGTTTTTGCTCCTATGCGTTCTAACTGGTAGGCGCCGCTTAACACGTTTTGCCACCAAGCCTCATTGTTTAGATACCACAGTACGGTTTTACGCAGGCCGCTACTAAAAGTCTCTTGCGGGGTCCAGTTTAGTTCGCGAGCGATTTTGCTGGCGTCAATGGCGTAGCGTACATCGTGGCCCGGACGATCTTTTACGTAGGTGATTAAATCTTCAAAGCGTTTAACGTCGGCAGGTTTACGAGCGCTTGCCAGTTCTTCTAATAGCTCACATAAAAGTTTTACTACCTCTATGTTGCGCACTTCATTGTGGCCGCCAATATTGTAGGTTTCGCCCACTTTACCTTGAGTAATAACGCGCACCAAGGCACGGGCGTGATCTTCTACGTATAGCCAATCGCGTATTTGGTTGCCATCGCCGTAAATAGGCAATGGTTTGCCGGCCAGTGCATTGAGAATCATGTGCGGGATGAGTTTTTCTGGAAAGTGACACGGGCCGTAGTTATTGGAGCAATTGGTGATTAATACCGGTAAGCCGTAGGTGCGCAGCCAAGCGCGGGCTAAGTGATCGGAGCTGGCTTTACTGGCCGAATACGGCGAGCTTGGGGCGTAAGAGGTCGTCTCGGTAAAGAGATCGGTTGTGCCTTCTAAGTCGCCATACACTTCATCGGTCGAGACGTGATGAAAGCGAAAGTTGGCTTTTTTATCACCGGATAAAGCGTCCCAATAACGACGCGCCTGCTCGAGTAAATTAAATGTGCCTAAAATATTGGTTTGCATAAACTCACCGGCGTGGTCGATAGAGCGATCCACGTGGCTCTCTGCGGCCAAATGCATAATTGCGTCGGGTTGTTGCTCGCGCAAAATATCGGCAATAGCGCTGGCATCGCAAATATCCATTTGCACAAATTGATAGCGACTATTATTGGCGACTTCATTCAAAGAGGCGAGGTTGCCCGCGTAGGTGAGTTTGTCCAAATTGATAACGTGATGTTCGGTGTCGTTAATCAAGTGGCGAATCACGGCAGAGCCGATAAATCCGGCGCCGCCGGTAACAATAATTTTCATGGATTTGATGATGCGTCTCTGTCTGTGAGTTGGGTCTTACAAGCTGTGCGTCATGATAACGTAAGCGATTAGGGGGTTGTAGTAAAAAAGTTTGTCATCTGGCGCAAGAAGCATTATTGCAGTTGCACCAGCGTCTTAGGCTGATTATCGTACTATGGCGAGAGTTTTGCTTTTAACGTCAAACAATAATAAGGAACATTCTATGTGGGACTTTAGTTTAATGAATGCCGTCAGGCTTATGGGCCGCACGCTACCGTTTATCGTGTTGCGTTTGTTGGTGTATGTGGGGATTGCGCTGGGGTATATCTTAATTACCGGTATTGGCGCTGGCATTGGCTACGGCGTCACCGCTATTGGCGACGGTGATGGTGGCGGCGCTTTTATTGGTGGCGCGCTGGGTTTTGCGATTGTTAGCGGAATTTTGTATTGGGCGCGGGAGTATTTGCTGTATTTGATCAAGGCGGGCCATATTGCGGTGTTGGTCGAATTACTGCAGGGACGTGAGTTGCCGGCCGGTCGCGGGCAAATAGATCATGGCCAACAAGTGGTTAAAGAGCGTTTTAAAGAGGCGTCCGTATTATTTGGCGTAGACCAGCTGATTAAAGGCATTTTGCGTATGCTTAACCGGATGGTGATGTCGATCTCTAGAATGATTCCAATACCAGCGCTGCAACAGTTGGCGGGCTTGGTTAATCGAGTGATTAACACCTCATTAACTTACGTCGATGAGGTGATGTTGGCTTACAACATTAAGGTAGCTAGTGATAACCCTTGGCAGTCCAGTAAAGATGCCCTGATTTTGTATGCGCAAAACTATAAGGTAATGCTAAAGAATGCCATATTCTTGATGCTGTTTATGTACATATCGGCGTTTGTCATCTTTTTACTCATATTGGCGCCGGTGGCGGCTATCGCCACCTTGTTTCCAGGGTCTGTGGGTGTTTGGTCATTCTTAAGCGCTGCATTGCTGGCTTGGAGCATCAAAGCGGCCTTGCTTGAGCCCTTGGCTGTAACCGCGATGATCGAGGTGTACTTTAAAACCATTGAGGGGCAAACGCCCAACCCCGAGTGGGACGAAAAACTCAGCAGCGCCTCTGATAAGTTTCGCGAGATGTCGCAAAAGGCCGCCAGTTACGTGAGTGATACTTTTGCCTCGAGCAATACCGCTACCTCAGCCGATGTTAAATCTGACGGTTCACCTGCACCACAACTGGATATTAAAACCGACAACTCACCTAATAACGCGCCTTAGTGGCGTTTGTATTAACGGCGTTTGACGTAGGCGGCGTACCACAGCCGCCCGAGCCTATTGATATTATTAGAGCTAAGGCCTAGCATTCGGCCCACTTTTGGGCCATTTGCCGGCGGTTTACCTGCGCTATGCTGTTAATGATTGATAATTACGACTCGTTTACTTACAACCTTGTGCATTATTTTGAGGATCTAGATTGCGAGGTGTTAGTGCGCCGTAACGATGCCATCACCGTGGCCGATATTGACGCATTAGCGCCTTCCCATATTGTGATATCGCCCGGCCCTGGTCGGCCAGAAGATGCTGGGGTGTCTATGCCCGTTATCGGCGCTTTTTCTGGTAAAATTCCTATTCTTGGCGTTTGCTTGGGGCACCAGTGTATTGCCCGCGTATTTGGTGCGCGTGTTGTTCATGCCGCCCGCGTTATGCACGGTAAAACGGCTAAGGTGGGGCATTCTGATGCTGGTGTGTTTCATGGTTTAAGTAACCCGCTGGAAGTCACTCGCTATCACTCACTGGTGGTAGATCCGGATACTTTACCTAGCTCATTGCGTGTTACCGCCTGGACGGAAGGCACTTATAGGCCGGGCCAAACACTCGAAGTCATGGGTTTGCAGAACAGTAGCGGCACAGTGCAAGGGGTGCAGTTTCACCCCGAATCGGTTAAAACCCAGCAGGGGCATCAATTGCTGCAAACATTTATAACGGGCCCAGCTAATACGGGCGCTGCGCATTAATAACGAGGAGAATATCGTGGATACTAAAACCGCGCTGGCGCGAATAGTAGAGCAAATAGACCTAAGCACCGATGAGATGATCGCGGTAATGCGCGAGGTAATGACCGGTGTTGCTACCGAGGCGCAAATAGGCGCCTTATTGCTGGGCCTGCGTATGAAGGGCGAAACCATTGATGAAATTACCGGTGCCGCAATGGTCATGCGCGAGCTGGCGTCTGGCGTCGAGATAGATGTCGATCACTTGGTCGATACCTGTGGCACCGGTGGCGATGGCGCCAATTTATTTAATGTCTCAACGGCCAGCGCTTTTGTCGTGGCCGCCGCCGGTGGCTATGTGGCAAAACATGGCAATCGCTCGGTCTCAAGCTCGACCGGCAGCGCCGATGTACTCGAGGCTGCGGGCATTAACCTGAATATAACACCCGAGCAAGTTGGCCGTTGTGTCACCGAGTTGGGGGTGGGCTTTATGTTTGCGCCAGCTCATCACAGCGCCATGAAACACGCCATTGGCCCGCGCAAAGAGCTGGGCCTTAGGACGATCTTTAACATGCTGGGCCCCATGACCAACCCCGCCGGGGTTAAGCGTCAAGTGATCGGTGTGTTTAGCGATAAACTTTGCCGCCCCATGGCCGAAGTACTGCAGCGTTTAGGCAGCGAGCACGTTATGGTGGTGCACGCGGCCGATGGTTTAGATGAGATAAGTCTGTCTCGCGAGACCCATGTGGCCGAGCTAAAAAATGGCAGCATTACCGAGTACACCATTAAGCCCGAAGATTTTGGTATCGCCAGCCAAAGCTTGATTGGCTTAACGGTTGACGATGCGCAAACGTCGCTGGCGCTTATTCAGGCCGCGCTCGCTAACGAGCACAATGATTTAGCCCACAAAGCCTCAGATATTATCGCTCTGAATGCTGGCGCCGCTATTTATGTCAGTGGCCTTGCCGATACTTTAGCGGAGGGGATAGCCCGAGCTCAAGACACTCTCGGCTCTGGGCTTGCGGGTGAAAAACTGCGCGAGTTGGTCGCTTTTACTGAATGCTTTTAATAAGCTTGATATAAGACAGGGGCTCTTAAATAAGGGCCCTTAATAGGAGGCAAGGCGATGACTGATACGCCCACTGTATTAAAAAAAATTATCTCTCGTAAATGGCAAGAGATAGCCGAGCGCAAAGCCGTTGTTAGTGTGGCGCAGCTTGAGCAGCAAGCTAAAGATGCCGACCCAGTACGGGGCTTTGTGCAGGCGCTAGAGCGCAAAGTCGCGGCCGGAGAGTCGGGCGTAATCGCTGAGATCAAAAAGGCCTCGCCCAGTAAAGGCGTGATTCGCGAAGACTTTGTCCCCGCCGATTTAGCTCGCAGTTACCAGCGCGGCGGCGCGGCTTGTTTGTCGGTGTTGACCGATGTGGATTTTTTTCAGGGTAGTGATGACTACCTGCGTCAAGCCCGCGCGGCAGTGTCACTGCCAGTGATTCGCAAAGATTTTATTGTCGATGAATACCAAGTGCTGGAAGCGCGCGCCATGGGCGCCGATTGCGTCTTGCTGATTGTGTCGGCTTTAAGCGTTGAGCGTTTGCGTGAGCTGAACGATTTTGCTTTGAGTTTAGGTTTAGATGTATTGGTGGAGGTGCACGATGCCGCCGAGCTGGAGCTGGCGCTGGCATTGCCCAACCGTTTGATTGGCATCAATAACCGTAATCTCCATACCTTTGAGGTTAGCCTGCAAACCACTTACGACTTATTGCCCCATATTGGCGACGATCGTTTAGTGGTAACCGAAAGTGGTATTTTGGCACCCGCTGATGTTAGTGCAATGCGTGCGCAAAACGTGAATGCCTTTTTGGTCGGCGAAGCTTTTATGCGCCAACCTGATCCGGGAGTGGCGTTGTCAGAGTTTTTCGCAAACGAGCCTTTGTAATCGGTGCGATAGACAAAGCAAGGTGCCCGTACCTTGCTTTGTCTTTATTGATGTAGTTCTAGTTATAATTCCCCACGGTGTTAACTCTGTTGTTACTCTCAATCAGTGTGTTTTTTAAGATATTTTTAGAGTGTTTGTGTATTTTTATCTTATCTCTGTGTTGTCATCTTCCTTTGTAAATTCCCGCTTTATGAGTATGGCGCCTGCAAGCGTTTATATGTAAAGAAACTCTAACCTCGACTATGTTTTGTGATGCTGCTGGACAGTGGCGTTTATTGGTGTAGTCTAGACAACGTTGTCATTTGACGGATGCAATCACATGCCGCTCAAGATATTAAGTGAATCTAGTTGGGGATATAACAATGAAATACCTACTGATGGGGCTGTTGTGCCTCTATGGCGCTACCGCTGCGGCCGCGACTTTTACTCAACAGTCGCTGCACAGTTTTGCCAGCCAGGCGAAAGTGCGCTTTAGTGTGCTGAGCAATACCGGTGCTAAAGGCACGCAAATACGCTTAAGTGTTATTAATGACTCAGAACAATATCTGCCTGCGGGTGAATCTGACTGGTCGATTTATTTTCACTCAGTGCGCCAAGTGACGGCTACCGCAGGCGAGGGTATTGCCATTGAGCATGTGCAGGGCGATTTGCATCGCGTTATACCTACCGCCCAGTTTATTGGCCTTAAGGCCGGTAATACGTTAAACGTTGTTTATACCCCCGCCGCCCATATGGTGAGCTATAGCGATTTTATGCCGCGCACGTTTGTGGTGGTTAAAGGCTTGCAACCCGAGGTGTTTAGCAATACAGACACCGAGGTGTTTAGCGACTTTGTCGACCCGATAACCCAACCTGAACAGCAAATGCGTAATGCCGACGATAAGTTTTTGGTTGCTACGGCCGCGAGTCGCTATCAAGCCAATCAAGCTCTACCTGCCGCAACCGGCAGTGCCGTAGATGCCTTAAAGCGGGTTATTCCCACCCCTAAAATGGTGGATTATCAGCGCGGAGAGGCTCAGCTGGACACGACCTGGCGCATTGTTTATGCCGGGCGTTTAAAAAGCGAAGCGCAATACCTTAAAGCCCAATTGGCGGATGTAGCGGGCTTGGCATTAGAGGCAAGCCCAAGTACGGATCTTAGTTCTAGCGCTGATGATACCCGAGTTATTGTGATGGCCGTGGGTTTGCCGGACGAGCGTAAGTTAGTACTACCTACAGGAGCCGAGAGCTACAACCTAAGCATCGATAAGCAGCGTATTGTGGTTAACGGTCGAGACAATGCCGGCGCGTTTTATGGGGTACAGAGCTTGCTGGGGTTGTTGCCGCCAAAGCCAAACGAGGCGATAACCTTACCGCGTTTGCGTATCGCCGATACACCGCGTGCCCATTGGCGCGGTATGCACTACGACATGGGGCGCAACTTTCACGGCAAGGCGGTAACACTGCGGCTAATCGAGCAGATGGCGCGCTACAAACTCAACAAGTTGCACATGCACTTAACCGAAGATGAAGGTTGGCGTTTGCAGATTCCAGGCTTGCCTGAGCTGACCGACATAGGCGCTAAGCGTTGTTTTGATTTGGCCGAACGTGAGTGCTTGCTTACTCAGCTGGGCACCGGCCCCCACTCCACTGGCTCGGGTAACGGTTATTTTACCCGCGCTGATTTTGTCGAGATTCTTAAGTTTGCCGCGATCAGACATATAGAGATTATCCCCGAGATCGATATGCCGGGGCATGCTCGGGCGGCGGTTAAATCTATGGATGCACGTTATGCTCGGCTAATGGAGCAGGGCGATGAGGCCGAGGCACGACGTTATTTGTTGGCTGATCCAGATGATGCGTCAAACTATATAACGGTGCAAAGTTACACCGATAACTCTATCAATGTGTGTTTAGAGTCAACCTACACATTTGTCGATAAAGTTATCTACGAGTTACAGCAAATGTACCGCGATGCTGGTTTAAAACTCGATATTTTCCATATGGGGGGTGACGAGGTAGGCAAGGGCTCTTGGAGCGCTTCGCCCGTGTGTGATGCGCTGTTTGCCAGTGAACAGGGTGTGTCAGGCCCGGCGGATTTAAAACCGTATTTTGTCAGCCGGGTATCCAGTTTGGCTAATGCGCGAGGCTTGTCGTTAGGAGGCTGGGAGGATGGCTTAATGTACGACGCCACTAACACCTTCAACCGCTCACAGTTTGTTAATAAAGAGGTTATCGCCAACGCTTGGGATAATATTTGGGAGTGGGGTGTGGCCGATCGGGCCTATCGACTGGCCAATAATGGTTATCAGGTAGTGATGTCGCAGGCGACCCACCTGTATTTCGATCATCCCTACGAAGTGCACCCTGACGAGCGCGGTTATTACTGGGCGGCACGCGCCACCAGTGTCGCTAAAGTGTTTGGTTTTATGCCGGACAATCTTTACGCCAATGCCGATTTCACCCGCAATGGTGATCCTATCCGTGATCTAGAGGCCCTAGTCGGGCGTGAGCTGCCCAAGCTGCAAACGCCTGACAATATTTTAGGTATGCAAGGGCAGGTATGGAGCGAGACGATTAGGACGGCCGAACAGCTCGAGGCGATGATTTACCCGCGAGTCATGGCGGTGGCCGAGCGAGCTTGGCATAAAGCAAGCTGGGAGGGCAGTAACCCCAATCTAGCGGCACGTAACCGAGCCTTTGCCGACTTTAGTCAAACCTTGGTGCTTAAAGAGTTGCCGCGAATGCAGCATGCCGATGTTAATGCTCATTTGCCGCCGCCCGGCGCGCTGCTTAAACAGGGTAAGTTACACGCCAGCAGTGCTTGGCCTGGGCTGAGGGTGGAGTATCGCACTGATGCTGATTCACCATGGCTACCCTACTATAACGCCGTTGAGGTTAAGGCTTCAAAGCTCGAACTGCGCACCCGTGCAGGAGCTTATACCAGTCGTATTACCACAACCGATTAAACCAAGCTGAAACTAGAACGTAGCCGGCGGTAATACTTGCCGTCGGCGGGGGGCTTTAGTTACTTTAAGCAACGTTGTCAGGTGTTTTTTACCGAGCAAAAGAAAGTTAAATTTTTTCATTGGTTAATACTGTTTTTTGGCTTCTAACTTGCTGTTTTGTAAGACTATTGTCAATTATGGTTTGTTTGACCATAAGGGTTGGCCGTAAAAAACATTGTTTTTGTGCTATTGACAACGTTGTCCCAAGGGCGGTAAAACTACACTTGTGATATGCGGGTATGCCTAACAAACATAGGTTGGCTTACCTTACGTCATATTGATACGCCAGCTTTAATGCCTGTCTATCGACAACTTTATTTTAAAGGGGGAAACGACTCGCGTTATAAAAGTAACGCTACAAAATTAGAAAAAACATAGGGTTGTAAGCGTCCGGAGGTTACACCCGAGTACACGCTGGTTTGTTCGGCTGGTGCTGTAGTGTTGCGTTATTTTGCCTGAAACAACAAATAAGTTATTGCCACATATGAGGAGTTCCAATATGGATACTAAAAAAAATAAGTTTAAGCGGAAGTTGCTGGTTACGAGTATTGCATCGTGCGTACTGGCCTCGGCTTATGTTAATGCTCAAGAATCCGAGCCGATGTTAGAAGAAGTACTGGTTACAGGTGTTTACGCATCGCAACAAAATGCGGTTAACACTAAGCGCGATGCCGCATCGGTGGTGGATTCCATCTCTGCAGAAGATATCGGTAAGCTTCCAGATGTTACTATCTCAGACTCGTTACAACGTATTCCTGGTATCCAGGTTGAGCGTACCGCCGGTGAAGGTGGTCCAGTTCAGATTCGTGGTTTAGGCAATGTTGCCACTACCTTGAATGGCGAAACATTCCTTAGCGCTACCACTATTGACTCTTCTGGTGCTGATTTCGGTGATCTACCTTCACAGCTATTCACTGGCGCGGATGTCTACAAGTCTGCTCGTGCAGATTTAAGCTCACTGGGCATAGCAGGTACTGTTGATCTAAAAACTCGCCGTCCTTTCGATTTAGATGAGGGTTGGACCTTTGCCGGCCAAGCGGAAGTTGATCACGGTTCTATCAGTGAAGAGTACGATCCTACCATTAGTGGTTTGATTGGCTATAACGCCGAAAATTGGGGCATTGTTGTTAGTGCGGTAACCACCGAGAAAAACTTGGCAACCGACTACAACGGCTATTTTGATACATCAGAAAACGGTGGTATTGGTGCGACCAATAATAACCACACTTGGAGTGCTCCTGCACAAGACGCTGATGTCTACCATTTAGTGCCACAGGGTTTTGCTGCGTTTAATAAAGAAGAAGAGCGTAACCGCGATGGTATTAATGTATCGTTCCAAGCGCAATTAACCGATAGTGTTGAGCTGGTTGCTGATTATTTTTACAGCAAGCAAGATCGCTTTAACCGTCGCATGGGCTTCTCACACAACAACCGTTGGCAGACATTCACCGATTACGCTTACGCTGCAGACTTTGGTGAAAATAGCTTTGTTGATGAAGCCGGTAACGACTGGCAAACAGTTAACAGCTTTGAGGTGCTTCCGTACCGCGTTCAGTCATTTACTCAGGTTAACCGTAACACCGAAGAATCTGAGAACATGAATGTTGAGTTAAACTTTGATAACGGTGGCCCGCTTACCGGTCAGGTTCGTGTAACTCGCGCCAATGCAACAGCATCCATGCGTCACGGTTATATCGAAGGCGATATGATGAACGTTGATCAGGGCAGTCTTGTAACTGGCCCTGGTGGTTTGTTGCAATCTCAGTACTGTGACGAATATGGAGTGATTCCAGGAACCAGTCGCGGTGACAATGGCGGTTGTTTTGTCCAGTACTCTCCCGATGGCATGACCGGCACTGACTGGCGTATCTCGTACGATGCCTCTGGCGAACATCCAGTATTTGGCGGCTTCGATCAAATAGTTGATGGCGGCCAAGGCCAAATGTCTGTTGCTGATTACATGGCGAACATCGATACGTATCGTGTAGGTGCAATCTCATCGGAAAACAACTCTGATGATGATGGCGAGCTAAACACTTTCAGTACTCGTTGGAACTATCAGTTTGATGACACTCCGTTTATCAGCAGCATCGATTTTGGGATGCGTCAAAGCGAACGCAAGGTTGATCACAATGTCTTCTCTTACTTCGCTAACTTTGCCGATACTGGCTGTTCTGCCCAGTGGAAAGCGAACGATCAGTTTGCCGGTACGTCAGAGTGTAACCCTGATTTGCCACAAGGTGAGATGGTTGATGGCGAGTTTGTAAATTACAGCTTAGTTCCGCCAATTCGCTTAGACCAGTATAACGACGTCATATTTATGGATGACTTTGGTGGTGTATCAGGTATTCCTGGTGTGTGGGTTGCAGACCCTAGCGCCTTTGATGACACACTTGCGTATCAAGAAAAAGTATTTGGCGAGCAAACTAAGTTTGGTCAACCAGGCCAAAGCTACAGTGTTGGCTTAGATGAGTTTAGCTATTTTGCACAGGCTAACTTCGAAGCAGGTGATTTTAGCGGTAGCTTAGGTGTGAAAGTTGTTGAAACTGAGTTGAGCATCGTTCAAAACGTTACTGGTGAAAGCGTACCTCACTCGGGTGTTAGCTATGATGTGGGCGATGTATACACCACCCGCAACTACACTGATGTGTTGCCGGCATTAAACTTGGCCTACGACATTACAGAAGATTTAAAAGTGCGTTTTGCTTATGGCGAAACTATGCAGCCTTTAGATCTACTGACTTGGGGTGGTGCTAAGTCTACCGGTCGTGTATTTAATGAAGAATGTGGTTGCATGCGTGTCAACGGCGGTGCTCTAAACGGTAACCCTGAGCTTGATCCTACTCGTGCTAGCAACATGGAAATATCGGCCGAGTGGTATGTAGGTAATGCCTCTGCGTTGAGTGCAGCAATCTTTAACATCGACATTGATAGCTTTGTTACTGGCGGTACCGTCATGATTGACGAGCCAGATGCCGATGGTATCTTCCGTGGTCCTTGGCCTTTCTCAGCGCAAGTACAAGGTACTGGTGGCGAAGTGCAAGGTGTTGAGCTAGCGGCTAAAGTTGCCTTTGCTGATATTACCGATGGTTTTATGTCAAACTTTGGCTTCGATGTTAACTACACCTTGTCTGAAAGCTCGCAAGATGCTGTTGGTTTAGGTGGCGAAGAGTTGCCATTCGTCAACAACTCTGAAGATACCTACAACGTGGTTGGTTGGTTCGAGAATGAGTACTTGTCAGCTCGTTTGGCATACAACTTCCGCTCGCCACGTCTGATTTCCGCTGGTAGCCCAGTGACTGGCATGCAGAGCTTGTATCAAGACGATTACGGTCAACTTGATCTGAACGTTACTTGGGATGTTACCGATAATGTTGCTGTGTACCTTAACGGCTCGAACATTACCGAAGAGTTCCAACAAACGTATGTTGAGTTTGCTGAGCAAAAAGCTTTCCAAAACATCTACGAAGCTCGTTGGGCACTGGGTGCTCGGGTAAACTTCTAAGTACTGGAACAAGCTGTAGTATGTTGCGAGCGCTCGGTTAGGGTGTCTCGCACATTAAAACCGTCGTTAAGGCCGTAAGGTTTTTGCGGCGGTTTTTTTATATTCACATATCGGTATATGATGAGCTTGTGTAAGTGCTTTAATGACGATTAATGAACAATAAGGTGGGTACTGTGACGGTACACAATGTCAGTAATATTGTAATTGTGGGTGGCGGCACGGCCGGCTGGATGACAGCCGCCAGTTTAAGTAAGCATTTTCGTAAAACTAAGGTTGCCATTACGGTAGTCGAGTCTTCGGCTATTGGCACCGTTGGTGTAGGCGAGGCGACGATACCTACCTTGCGGCGCTTTTATGCTGAGCTCGGCCTTGATGATATGGCCGTTATGAAAGCGACTCAGGCGACTTGTAAGCTGGGTATTCAGTTTCAAGATTGGTATAAACAGGGGCATAGCTTTATTCACCCCTTTGGTCTGTTTGGCCAAAAAGCCAACGGTATTGATTTTCATCATTACTGGTTACACCTTAAATCGTTGGGCGATACCAGTGCTTTGGCCGACTACTCACTGGGGGTTAATTTGGCCAAAAACAACAAGTTTATTGAGCCTTCTGTTAATCCGCCGTCAGAGCTGTCGGTTTATGATTGGGCGCTGCATTTTGATGCCGGGCTGTTTGCCAAATTAATGCGCGAGTATGCCGAAAGCCATGGAGTCACCTGTATAGATGCCAAAATTGACGGAGTTAACTGCGGCGAGGAAGGTATCGACTCATTAGTTTTAGATGATGGCCGTGTTATTAACGGCGATTTATTTATTGATTGCTCGGGTTTTAAGGGGTTACTTATCGAGCAGGCATTGCATACCGGCTACCATGATTGGAGCGAGTGGCTGCAGTGCGACAGTGCGGTGGCGGTGCAGAGCACCAGAGCCGGCAGTGCGCCCTCTTATACGGTGACTCGCGCTCATCAGGCAGGCTGGCAGTGGCGTATTCCGCTGCAACACAGGGCGGGTAATGGCCATGTGTTTTGCAGCCGCTATATCAGCGAAGATGAAGCGATAGCAACACTTAAAAGTAATATAACCGATGAGCTATTACACGAGCCGCGCCGCTTTAAATTTACCCCCGGCCGACGCAAACTGGCTTGGAATAAAAACTGTATCGCGGTAGGGCTAGCCTCGGGTTTTTTAGAGCCGCTGGAGTCTACCAGTATCGCGCTCATAGAAACCGCGATTGAAAAAATTCGGCGAGTGTTTCAACGGCCGTGGTATACCGCCGCTGCGGTTGATAATTTTAACGATTTAACGGCGCAGGAATATGAGCGAGTCAGAGATTTTATTATTTTGCACTACAAGTTAAATCAGCGAGAGGACGGCGAGCTTTGGCGTTATTGCCGCGAGATGGAGCTGCCAGAAATGCTGCGGAAAAAAGTGGCAGCGTTTCGCTCGCAAGGCGATTTGATCCGTTACCCTATTGAGATGTTTGGCGGCCCGAGCTGGGTGGCGATTTATGATGGGTTTCAGTATTTGCCCGAGCAGTATGATCAGCGGGTAACCAAGATGAACCCTGAGTATTTACAAAAGGCCTTGGGCGAGATGCGCCAATCGGTCGCATCTGCCGTGGCATCGGTGCAAAGTCACGATGATTTTATTGCTCAAAATTGCGCGGCGGCAGCGCCGTAGTAACCATGCTAACTGCCGCCCCGTCCGAGGGTTAATCTTCGGCCGCACAGTGACGGGCAATAAACTCGGCGTGCGAGGTGGGCTGGCTGGCGGCATTATGAATAGTGTCGCGTATTTTTTTCAGTTGTTGCTTTAGGTCGCCAAGCTCAATGGCATCGGCGCGGCGATCGTAATCGTTGGCATCGTAATGAAATCCCATATAAATAGCCGCCCAACTATCGGGCTCAAACGCCTCGGGCGATTGCGCCATAATATAACCACGGCTCTTATAAAGCTCCATCTTGTGCCGTAGGGTATCGGGTACCGCCATGTTTTGGCAGTGCCGCCAGAACTCGGTGTCAGAACGGCGAGTGATTTTGTAATGCAAAATAATAAAGTCTCGAATTCGTTCAAACTCGTGACGATGCTGCCTGTTCACTTCGTCTATATTACTTTGACAGTAGCCATGGTGCGGAAAAAACGTTAGTAACCGGCTGATTCCGGTTTGTATAAGGCTAATGCTGGTGGATTCTAATGGCTCTAAAAACCCCGAGGCCAGCCCTAATGCGTAACAGTTTTTATGCCAAACTTTCTTGCGGGTGCCAGTGACAAACTCAAAGGAACGAGGCTCTTTAATGGGCGCGCCGTCTAAGCCTTGTAGCAGTGTTTCTCGGGCTGTATCGGTGTTGCAAAAGGCGCTTGAGTAAACGTAACCGTTGCCGGTGCGGTGCTGTAATGGAATGCGCCACTGCCAGCCAGAATCTCGGGCAATGGTCAGGGTGTAAGGGGTTGGATCGCCATTTTTTTCGGTTTGTATGGCAATCGCACGATCGCAAGGTAGCCATTGCCGCCAGTCGTCGTATCCGGTTTTTAGCGATTGCTCGATAAGTAAGCCGCGAAACCCGGAACAATCGAGAAATAAATCACCTTGAATTTTCTTGCCGTTATCCAGCCGTATCGATTCAATATGACCGTTGCTCTGGTCGAGTTGGACGTGTTCAATTTTCCCTTCGAGTCTTATAACGCCACGTTGTTCGGCGTACTCACGTAAAAATAATGCGTAGCGACCGGCATCAAAATGGTAGGCGTAACCGTAATCGGCCAGTGGTGTTGGCGGATTAGGGTGAGGCTGGGCAAAGCGACCCTGCTTGGCGAGCTGAGCAGAAAAAGAGTAGTCGGACGGGTCTATCGCTTCGCCTTCGAGCTTTAAGCGATTTAGATAATGATAAAAATCGACGCCCTTTAATGGCATGCCGTAATCGGCAAAAGGGTGAAAAAGCGTTGAGTTTGGTTGTCGCCAGTCACGAAACTCGATACCAAGTTTAAATGTGGCGTGAGTTTTTTTAATAAACTCTAGCTCGTCTATCCCCAAAGAGTGATTAAAGGCGCGAATACTGGGGATGGTTGCTTCGCCAACACCAACAGTGCCGATTGCTTCGGATTCCACAAGGGTAATCTGTGGCGCGAGGGGTAGGCTACCTTGTTGCGTTAGTACCTCGAAGTGATGCGATAGTGCCGCCGCTGCCATCCAGCCTGCGGTGCCGCCGCCGGCGATAACAATACGTTCAATAGTGTTGGTTGTGCGAGCGGATTTTGTATTCACGGTGCTACCTTTAACGTTGTTTTAATCAGAGTTCTGGCGCGTTTAAAAGAGGCGCTTATGTTACAGCGGCGGAGGCGCCGTTTGAGCAAAAGCCGGGTACTGGTTGGCGTGCTCTAAAAACACAGCAAGGTTGGGGTAGGCGGCAAGCGATATACGCCCGCGATATAACCCCCAGGCCAAGTAGCAAGCCAAACGTAGTGCCATATCGCCGTAAGGTGAATGCTTGGGCAGCGGCATTTGATCAAGTTCGGCCAAGGTGGAGTCGACTCGGGTGCGCTGACGCTGTAAATAGCTACTTTGCTCCACGTTGATGCCGTCGCGCTCTAAGAAAAATAAATTAACGCAGGCATCCATCGAGGTGTTAACCAGGCAAAAAGCATCGTATTCGGTAATGTCGGCAAGATAAGGTTGGCCGGATTTTTCTCGAATGTATTTTATAATGGCGGTAGAGTCGGTAAGGACTGTATCGCCATCTTGTAAAAACGGCACTTTTTGCGTGGGTGATTGTTGGGCACTGGCTTTGTTGTCGGTTTCGATCAGCTCAAAATCAAGCCCTGACTCTAATAGCGCAATGCGACAGTGGCGAACAAAAGGCGAGGTGTAGCTACCGTAAAGTTTCAAAATGCCTCCTACTTAATTTTTGGCGTGAGATCAGTGCAGAGCGGTATATTAAATTGCCGCAGTATCGCTTGCCAGTGTCTCGTTGCTCTCGCCGCCAAAAGCGTCGATGGCGGCACGAATAAACGCTGATAATTCAAGCGTCATAATGGCGAATTCGGCATCAAATTGCTCGGCTAACGTTTCGGGCGCTCGATCACCTGCACGCTCAAGCAGCTCATCGGCAAACTTAATACGCTTAAACGTGAATTGATCATCAATAATACAACTGATGGCTTCTTTCCACTGCACTGCAAGTTTACTGACAAACATGCCAGTTTCTAAATGTTGGCGAACTTGGTCGTCGTGGAGATCGAGTTTTTTACAGCGAATCACGCGTTCATCGTTACTGGCGTTAAGTTCGCACTCATCGCCCAGTTCAAAATCTTTGGCCAGCTCGTGCGTGCGCACCCAGTGGGTCATAACTTGAATGGCTGGATCTTTGGGGTTCAGTGGCACTAGCCGTAAACTGCCCAAAGCCTCACGCAGAGCGCTGAGCATATCTTCGGCGCGGTTGGCACTTGAGGCATTAACAACAATCAGATCGTTGCGGGTGTCGATGTAGGCAAAGTCGATACTCGATTTGGTAAAGGCTTGAGGCAGTAGGGTGAAAATGATCTCATCCTTCATGCTGTCACGCTCTTTACGCCCAATGGGGCGGCCCTCTTCAGCGCGAATAGCGCGGACTTTTTCGTCTAACTGTTCTTTGATAACTCCCGCCGGGATAATTTTTTCCTGCTTTTTTGCCGTAATAGCGATATAGCCATTGGCGGCATGGGTTAGGGTTTGACCGTCGGGGCCCAGTGGCGATACCCAGCCGTAACGGGACATGTCCATCTTGCCACAGGGGGCAAAGCTATTGCTTTGCAGTGCTTCGTCTAGGGCTTCGGCGGTTGTTGTAAAAGGCTCGGCTAGACGAAAGACTCGTAAATTTTTAAACCACATAATCAGCTCTTTGTTCGCTACTTTATCGATGCGAGAGTGTAGCAGAACTGAGCATCATTAAACGACATGGATTCACTTAACCCGTTTCAATAGTGACAATTGACGGTAGCCTTTAAACCGTTAGCAGTCACCGATAACTTGTATAAATATAAACTCGGAGCTTGGTGTGTGTACTTGGCAAGAGGGACAAATATATTTTGTCTTGAAGCTGGCAATAAAGCCCAGCAGGGAACGTTATTACTGTGTCCGTCAGAGACGGCGCTGGTGTTGTGACGCTTAATGGTGGCGGATTTATTGTCTGTCGCTTGGTTTGTGTGGTGTGTTATGTCGTGTAGGCGGTACTTAGCGCGATGGCTTGATCCGCCAGCAGGGCAAATTAATAACGTAAATATCGATTATTACGCTTACTTATAGCTTATTTAGCCTAATTTTTCTTAAAAATGGTGTGGGGCATAAGCGCATGAGGTTATTGATTTCGCCTGGGTTAGATTTTTTTGGCCAAAATGATTGACAACGTTGTCCTTCGCGCCTAATGTGTAGCATATAGACAACGTTGTCTTTGTGGGCGAGTAAGCTTGTAACCGGCGACAGCAGGTAACCCTTAGTGTTTTGTTGGGCGGTGTGTACCGCCTGCAGCAAGGGTAAAAATTTAGTTGAGTTTGTTCATTATGGGCATTTTGGTCAGGCTCGCTAAATCATGATGCTAGGGATTGCATCATGCGATACGAAAGGACCGTAAGTATCATCTATCATGGCTCTCCTTGTGGTTGATGGCTCGATGCCATCAACCACCTTTTTTACAGAAAATTATACTGAGTAGCTGTAAAAACTTATGGAGATAGCTTAAGGGCGTAAGCTCTATTGAAATTTAAATTTAACTGGCGGCTGGCATACTATTGCTTGTCTCGTAACGCCGGTTATCGTCCGATACAGAAAACATAGCGGAGTATTACATGGGGCAACAGTCTGTTGTTAACGACAACTTGTACCTAGGCATAGATGGCGGAGGCACTAAGTGCCGCGCGGTTATTGTTAATGAGTCTGGAGAAACACTAGGTGTCGGCAATGGCGGTCCCGCCAACCCTTACCATGGTGTCGCGCGGGCACTAGAGTCTATTGCTAACGCCGCCGATAGCGCGATAAGCAATGCCGGTTTACCGCCCGATACAAAATCTAAGTTAGTGGCTGGGCTAGGCTTGGCGGGTGTTAATCTTCCCAGCCTGTTTCAAATCGTTCAGCAGTGGGAGCACCCTTTTAAAGCTCAGTTTTTAACGACCGATTTACACATCGCCTGCATTGCCGCTCACGAGCAAGATGATGGTGCCGTTATTGTTTCGGGTACTGGCTCATGTGGATTTGCGCATGTGGATGGTCAATCGCTTATTTTAGGTGCACACGGTTTTCCTTGCGGTGATGCCGGCAGTGGTGCTTGGATTGGCTTAGAATGTATTAAAGCTGTGCTACTCGACTCCGATGAGTTGGGTACTAAAACCATCATGACGGAACTCGTTGCCGAGCAATTACAGGCGCGTGGCATTATGATTGTCGAACGCTTAAACGGGGCAAAGTCGAGTGATTACGCCAAACTTGCGCCGTTAGTATTTGCCGCCGCCGAGCAGGGCGACGAAGTTGCTTTGCGGATTATTCGTGAAGGCGCTGATTATTTGACGGCGATGGCGCGACGTCTGTGGTCTAGCAATCCTCCGCGTATGTCGATGTTAGGTGGTGTATCGCAACGGATTGTTGACTGGATGGATAAAGATATTGCCCAGCGTATGTCAGTACCATTACGGCAGCCAGAGTTTGGTGCTGTGCGTTATGCGCGCACTCAGTTTGCCGCTTTAGTGGGTTCAGTCGCCCAATAGCACACCCATAAAAAATATAGCTTATTGAGGGCAGGTTATGGCTAAGCAACGATTTATCTCTTTAGATGTCATGCGAGGCCTAACGTTGGCCTTAATGGTTTTGGTGAATACGCCAGGCTCTTGGTCTTATGTGTATACACCTTTTCTACACGCCGACTGGCATGGCGCCACGCCCACAGATTTTATATTTCCCTTCTTTTTGTTTATTGTTGGCTCGGCAATGTATTTTTCTAACCGTGCCAGCCAAGGCGTTAGTTATAGCGTCCGATCGGTTAAAATTTTGCGCCGCACCCTGCTCTTGTTTGTTATAGGGCTACTGCTAAATGCCTACCCTTTTACTGGCGATCTCGATCATTTAAGAATTTTAGGCGTACTGCAACGCATTGCCTTGGCTTATGGTTTGGCCGCTTTTATTATCTGGCTGCCGGGTGTTTATCGTCTGCTGGTTTCTGCTTTTTTATTGCTTGGATATTATTTATTGCTCAATCTTGTGCCCGAGCCCTATACCGTGGCCGATAATTTAGTACGGCAGCTAGACTTACTTGTGTTGGGCGCTGATCATTTGTGGCAAGGCAAAGGTATGGCGTTTGACCCTGAAGGTTTACTAAGCACTTTGCCAGCGGTGGTTAATGTTATTTTTGGCTTTGAAGCTGCGCGTATTTTGGTGGCGAGTGATAATAAGCATCGAGCACAAATAGTGTTAGCGCTTATGTCAGTTGCGGCTATTGTAGCAGCGCTATTGTGGCATCCAGTCTTTCCTATTAATAAATCGCTTTGGAGCAGCCCGTTTGTGCTACTCAGTTCTGGCGCGGCAATAGCTGTATTGTTGCTGTTGGTACAGTTAGAGAGGTTGAGTGTTGTTAGGCCTGTATTTAATGCCTTTACGATGCTAGGCAAAAACCCGCTATTTATTTATATTTTAAGTATTGTGTGGGCTAAAAGTTATTACCTATTTAGCATTAACGGTGGGTCATCGTATCAGTACTTTTTTGAGTTCTTGGCGCGCTGGATGTCTAACTACAATGCATCACTGGTGTTTGCGTTAATCCATGTGGCGGTGTTGTGGTGTATTGCTTGGTGGCTTGATCGTAAAAATATCGTCATAGCTTTATAGTAAAGAGTGCTTTGGCGATAAGTGTACAAACTTAAAAAAACCGGCAATAGCCGGTTTTTTTTGTGATTAAAATAAATGATCTACGATGTTGGTGCGGCGCAGGTTGATTCTCGCACAATCAGTTTTGGATGGTAACCTTCGCTTGGCAGTGCTTTGTTGGCATTGGCGGGTTGCTTGATTGTTTTTATCAGTAGCGCGGTGGCCTTTTGTGCAATGGTACTGGTGGGCTGAGCGGCGGTGGTGAGGTTTGGCCATGCTTGACGAGAGAATGGGCTGTCCTCAAAACCGGCAATAGACAGCTCGGTGGGAACATCAATGCCGGCAATTCGTGCTGCAAATAAAGTTCCTGCCGCTATTTCATCGTTACAGGCGAATATTGCCGTGGGGTGAGCCTGCTTGCTGGCTAATAGCTTGCTGGTGCGCTCAACACCAGATTCAAATGAATAACTGCCGGGTATAATAAATTTACGGTTGGGTTTTATGTTGTGGCTCTTCATGGCGGCGTTAAAGCCTGCCAGTCGCTCGCCACTAGATTTGTGCTCTTCATCGCCACCGAGAAATGCGATATTTTTATGCCCCAAGTTAATTAAGTGCTCGGTAATGGCATAAGCGGCATTATGATCGTCAATAAATACGCAGGGTGACGTTGTATCGGGCGCTTGTGAGCCGGATAGAATACGCACAAATTTTACCTTGCGCTCCGAGATCGCCTTAAGAATTTCAGCGTTTTCGGATATCGGTGGTGTTAGCACCAAGCCGCCCACACGGCTGCGGTCGATCATCTCTAGAATTTCTTGAATAATCGTTCGGCTGGATGCATCGCAAGGGTGAATGACCAGCTCGTAACCTTGTTTTCCGCATTCGTCAAGAATACCGCGCTGCATATCAATAACGTAGTTACTGTTAGGGTTGTCGTAAATAAAACCGATGGATGAAGCTGCGCCACGCAGGCCGATAGGTTAGGGCGATAATTTAGTTGTTTAACAGCTATCCAGACTTTTTCTTGAAGCTCTTTACCTACGGTTCCTTCGTTATTAATAACTCTGGATACGGTTTTAAACGAAACTCCAGCCAGTTTTGCGACATCTTTGATAGTCGGTTTCATGTCGTTATCTACGTATCGTTTAAGGTGATTATTGCCGACTAATGGCTGTGACGACGAGTGCGTCGACTGCGTAGTCGATATTATTCTATGTTTAAATTAGGGCCCAAAGTGTACCTAATTTGAGCCTTAGACGCGATAGTTTTGTGCGGTGCTTGGCTGGTCAGTAAACGCCCGAAAATATTAATTAGCCGCTATAAATGCATCGATGTGAACGTTACAGGGCCTTGCGCCGGCAAAGAAACATTGTTTACGCAGTTTGCGGACGAAAGATTCGGCACCACACAGATATACTTGGTAGGCATTAAGTTCATTAAAATGTTGTTTTAAGTGGGCGTAGATGTCGCCTTGCTGACAGTGAGCGGCGTTTTTCTGGCCTACCTTTTGTACCAGCTGGGTGCACTGCACGTTGGCGTGTTGTTGCTCAAGTTGCTTTAGTTGCTCGCTAAAGTATAAGTCGTCGCTGTTGCGCGCGCCAACAATAAGGTTAATAGCACCTTGGTGCTCGGCGTGCAGAGCTGCTCGAACGATTGCTTGCAGTGGCGCAATACCGGTGCCGGTGCCAACCAATAATAACGGCTGGTTGGCGTGATCTGCCTGAAAGTAACAGTCGCCGGTAGGTTGTTGCAGGGTGAGTTGGTCGCCTACTTGTAGCGAATCGTTCGCCCATTGACTGAATTGTCCGTTGGGTTGTAAGGCGATATGAAACTTTACGTAAGGGTCGCTGGGTATGCTGGCTAAAGAGTAGCAGCGTGCTATGGCTTGGCTGCGCCAGAGGTTGGTGTGTTGCCCCGCTTGGTACTTCAAGGCGACATCAAGTGTTAGCTCCAGCACAGAGTTATTAAGCAATTGTTTGTCGATCAACCGTGCACTAATACCGTTTGCGCTTGGGTCGTAATGCTCGAGGGTGATGGTTTCTGTGGGGTAGCAGCGGCAACTTAACAGCAGCCCTTGTGCTTTTTGTTCGGCGCTAAGCCCTGCTTGGGTATCGCTAGAGATATTGCCTTGCTTAAGCGTTATTAAGCAGGATTGGCACACCCCAACACGGCAACTGTACGGTATATTTACACCGGCACTCAATAATGTATCTAGCGCACTTTCGCCAGGGCTAACCTCTAAGCTCTGGTGGTTATATATGATGGTTGTCATATGTTGTTACCGATCGACCTGGTTGTTTGGATTGACTCTAACCTAGGTTTTAATTCCGCACTAAACCAAAACACTAATGTCATTTTGGCAGATTATAGCATTGCTGTTTCGGATGGTAAGTTCGCGCCAATTGCTTGAGCTTTGATCACTGTTTTAAAGGCGCCTAGTGCGCAGCACGTCGCGCTGCTGGTGCGGGTTGTATTTGGTGGCAGCTTGGAGGTTGGGCTTGGTGTGCCTACAGGTATGGCGATAACCGAATGGCCGTTAAACGACGCGATTATTCACTTAAAAAAGGTTTTCGAGCAATGCCGCCATACCTAATCGAGCCTTAAAAACTCAGAGCTTTTTAATGTTACTGGCCCCCGAGGTGTTTAGTTGTACGGTTGGCTCACCGCTATATTCCAGTGATGATGCACCGCTGATGTCGGCTGACAACTCTTGGCTGGCTTTAACTTTTGCCTGTGATGCACCAGATATCTCAGCGTTAACGATCACGGCAGTAACGCTGGCGCCGTCATAATGACTCGCTCCCGAGATATCCAGCGTTAGTGTGTTCACTGTGCCGCCGTTGGTAATGCTGGTGTGTGATGCCCCCGATGCATCTAATATTAGTGTTTTGGCCTGTACCGAGGCTGCGGTAAAGCTAGCGGCTCCCGAGACGTCCAGTTGCAGGTAGTCCGCTATCAAAGCCCCCGTGGTAACTTGGCTTGCACCGCTTAAGTCTAGGGTTAATGGGCCGCTGGTAATATCACCGCTGGCAATAGCTACGCTGCCGTTGGCATTAATGCTGTTGAGTGTAGAGATGTTAATCTCAACTTTAACCACACTAGAGTTATCGTTTTTAAACCACGACCAAAAGCCACGAGCACGATTGCCTAGCCATAGTTTATCGTCGTCTGTTTTTATTGTTACGTCTTCAAGCTTACCTTTTTCTACCAAAATATACGCGCTGTCCTCGTCAGATTGTCGCAGGTCAACCTCGATGTTGCCATGGAGGTGTAAATGGCTGATGCCTTGTAGTGATATCCGGGTGCTGGGCTTTTCTGCAGCGTTTGTTTGTACTGTAATCAGTAGTGCGGCGGCTAACGCATATTGACCTAGGCCTGCGAGTAAACGGTTCATGTTGCTGTCCTTGTGTTTCGGCGGTTTTATATCTTTACATGTTAGTTGTTGTGATTGTCGCTAGATGGCAATCATGGCGACTAAGACGCCGCTGCTATAGAAATAGATGCAGTGCATGAATAATTTACAAAAAAATGGAGGCTATTTATGTGTAAAGCCGCTATTTATCTTGTAATTATTACGTGCCGATAATGCTGTTTTTAATCTGCAAAAAAACTCTGTGACCCGGTTAAAGCTATTCGTCGAGATTGTGATAAAAACTGTGAACCAGTTGTTAAATTAAACCTTAACTAAAGTTTGGCACGACTGTTGCGATACACCCGCTACCATAACTTATGGCCAACTCAATCTAGCGGAGAGATATCATGGTTAAGAAAATTTCATCAGCAGTTCTGTTTTGTGTTTGTTCTTCTACGGCAGTTGGAGTATTAGCGCAGTCGGATGGTGGAAATGGTTGGCGCTTACAGCCAGAGTTTTCAGTCGGTGGTGGCTACGGCGTAACTAAACTTAAAGATGAAGATTTTAATGAAGACGAAGCCGCAAAAAAAGCTTTTGCTTTGGTTAAGTTTAACGAATACATCGGTGTTGAAACCGCCTATATCGATTTTGATAAGGCGCGTAACGGCCAAGTTGAGCTTGACCCTACAGGGGTAACTTTAGGCTTGGTACTTGAGGCGCCCATTACACAGAGATTTTCAGTGTATGCCAAGGGTGGCCAGATGTGGTGGGACGCCGATGCGCGGTTGGACCTAGAGGTCGCCGAGGCTACCGACAATTATGATGGCGATGAAACCTTTTGGGGTGTGGGTACTAAATTCCAATTGACCGAACATTTAGATTTTAAAATTGAATACGAACGTTTTAATTTTGATATTTCACGAGATGAAGTAGATGTGCTGCAACGTCGTGATATCAACATGGATGTCGACTACGCCAGTGCCAATTTACAGTTTACTTTTTAATCACCCCATGATTCTCGTGAAGCAGTGGCGCAGTCGAGTGCGTCGTTTTTAAATAACGCGGGATACGTTGGTTTGCAAGATAAACACACCACAGTACAGAGGATAAAATTATGAGCATCAAAATAAAACGCAATATGGTCAGTAATTTTTTACCCCATACCCCATTGGCTTTAGTGCTGGCGGGGCTGCTATCGGCATCTCCTTTGGTGTTGGCCGAGAGTGGAGCTAAGCTGGCCGATAAAGATCAGCGAGCCAGCCAAGTGCTGCACGCGCCCACCTTTAACGAGGTTGACGTTGATGCCAGTGGTGAGCTGCATGCTGAAGAGTTGGGCAGTTATTTTCAGCAACAGCTAGACAAAAACGGCTGGACCGATGAGCAAGTGGTAAGCCGTTATGACGCTAATAACAGCGGCGGCTTAAACCCGCCGGAATACGAGCAACTGTTGGGCTCATTGCTAGACCAGTACATCGCGCAAATGAAAAGCAGCGCGCAACAGCGGCAAATGCAAAGCGAGACACAGGTGCGCGCTGGTGCTGAAAACCACACCAGTGCAGATCCTTATTTGGCCGAACGAACAACAAAACGAAAAGCTAAAGCACAGGCGGATTCGACCGTAAGTATCAGCGAGGCGACCCAAGTAGCGCCGGAACAACTTGGCGGCTTAGAGGTGGTAAACCGCAATGGCGATGAAATTGGCGAGATTGATAAAGTACTCACCAAAAATGGTCGGGTGACCGAGGTAGTGGTAAGTGTGGGCGGCATTTTAGGTGTGGGCGACAAAGAGGTATTGATCGGTGCCGAGAGCCTTCAGCTTGTTGGTAATAAGGTTGTCTGGAATACACCGATGGGCAAGGACGCGATCGACAACTTGCCTGAGTACCAAGAGGGCCGCTCGTAAGATCGACGCATTAGTACGCGGCCAATTTACAGATTGTATTAATAATTCAGTTAAAGTGGGCACGTCGGCGACTGTGTCCACAAATCAACGTAAAGCGTCCCGTTAACGGGACGTTTTTTTGTCGTCTGGCAATGACTCTAGCGACGCCTTAGGCTACTATCGTGGTATGAGTCAAAATCATATCAAGCAGTTACTGCGTCCCAATTCTGTTGCCGTTATCGGCGCCTCTAACCGACCCAATCGACCGGGTAATGCGGTAATGCGCAACCTGCTGCGGGCCGAGTTCTCGGGCCCCATTATGCCGGTTAACCCCAAGTACCAGTCCGTTAATGGCGTGTTGGCTTATCCGTCTATTGCCGCGCTGCCGGCGGTTCCCGATTTAGCCATTATTTGTACGCGGGCCGACCGAGTGCCTGCGGTTATTAATGAGCTGGGCGAAAAGGGCTGTCGCAATGCGATAGTCATTGCCGCGGGTTTGCATGTCTCGCAAACAGATGGCAACAGCCTGCAACAGCAAATGCTCGATAACGCCCGCCACTGGCAAATGCGTATTTTAGGGCCTAATAGTTTGGGGCTCATTGTGCCGGCCATTGGTCTTAACGCCAGCTACGCGCATATCGGTGCGCTACCGGGAAAAATTGCCTTTGTCTCGCAGTCGTCATCTGTTTGTACCACCATTCTCGACTGGGCCGAGCGCCGCCAAATTGGCTTTTCACACTTTATTGCGCTGGGTGATGCCGCCGATGTGAGCTACGCTGAGTTGTTAGATTTTTTAGGTCAAGATGGCAAAACCTCGGCCATTTTGTTGTACGTAGAATCCATTCGGCAGGGGCGTCTGTTTATGTCGGCGGCACGTGCCGCCTCTAAAAATAAACCGATTCTGGTGATTAAAACCGGTCACGCGCTAGAAAGCTTAGAAACGGCAACCGCAGCGCGGCGTGCCGATATCGGCGCCGATGGCGTTTACGATGCAGCGTTTAAACGTGCCGGCATGTTGCGAGTGGGTGAGCTACGCGAGCTGTTTGCCGCAGTAGAAACCTTAGCCCATGGCAAACCCATTAAAGGCGAGCGACTGGCCATATTGACCAATGGCGTGGGGCCAAGTTTGATGGCGGTCGATACGCTAATTAACGATGGCGGCCGACTAGAAACATTGTCGGAAGACACGCAAGCCAAATTACGTGCAGTGGTGCCACTGGGTGGGCATGCGAATAATCCGGTTAATTTACTGGGCGATGCCTCGCCCGAGCTGTATCAAAACGCACTAGAGATTTTGTTAGACGCGCCCGAGGTGGATAATTTATTGGTATTGCACAGCCCGTCAGCATTGGTGCGCGGCGACACCTACGCCGCTAAGGTGATTCAAACGGTTAAACGGCGCAGCGCTCGTGTCCCCAATTTACTGGTCGCCTGGATGGGTGAAAACGCATCGTTAACCGCTCGCGAGCGATTCTCTAAGGCAGGCATTGCCTCGTTTCGCACCCCCGAGGGGGCCGTGGGGGCGTTTATGCACATGGTGCAGTACCGCCGCAACCAAAAACTATTAATGGAAACCCCCGAGTCAATTCCCGCCGGTATTGCCGATGATTACCTTGGTGCAAGGCAGATCATCGACGATGCCCGAGCGTCGCAACTTGATTATCTCAACACGCAACAAGCAGCTGATTTATTAGCGGCCTACAGTATTAACACTCTGACAACACTGATTGCAGCTGATGTTGATGAAGCTGCAAGACAGGCCGATGAGCTTGGCTACCCAGTTGCGATAAAAATTATCTCGCGGGATATTCCACACAAATCGGATGTGGGCGGAGTGGTACTCAATTTACACTCGGCCGATGAGGTGGCGTTAACCGCCGCCAACATGCTGGCTCGCGTCCGCGATACGTATCCCAATGCCAAACTCGATGGTTTTACTTTACAGAATATGGCGCGCCGCGCCGGTGCCCACGAGCTGCGTATTAGCGTTAAAAACGATCCGGTATTTGGCCCGGTCATTTTATTGGGTGAAGGCGGCACAGAGCTGGACACCGAGCGTCACGCGGTAGTCGGTTTGCCGCCGCTGAATATGGCACTGGCGCGCTACTTAGTGATTCAGGCCCTGGCCGAGGGTAAATTGCGTGACAGGCAACTGCAACAGCCACTTGATCGTCAGGCACTGGCGGTGTTGTTAACTAAAATAAACCAAATGATTATCGACAACCCCGCGATCATCGAGCTGGATATTAACCCCGTATTAGCCTCCGGTAGTGAGCTGACAGTGCTGGATATTAACGTCACCTTGGGCGACCCCGAAACCCGCAACCTGGTTATTCGCCCATACCCTAAAGAGCTAGAGGAGCACTACACATTAACCTCTGGGCGTGAGGTCTTATTGCGCCCCATTCGCCCCGAAGATGAAAGCACTCACCGTGAGTTTGATTTACAACTCACCGGGCTCGACCGTTACAACCGTTACTTTAGCGAGTTGCCAAAGCTTGGTCATGAACAGCTGGCGCGACAAACACAAATTGACTACGACCGCGAAATGGCTTTTATCGCCAGCGCGCAAAAAGACAATGGCGAGTGGGAAACCTTAGGCGTCACCCGAGTACTAACGGACCCCGAAAATATCGAAGGCGAGTTTGCCGTTATAGTCCGCGCGGATATGAAAGGCCAAGGGTTGGGTAAGCGGTTATTAAATAAATTACTCGATTACTGCCGCCAACGCGGATTGAGTTATTTGACAGGTGAAACCATGCCGCAAAACCGTGGTATGGCTGGGCTTGCTCGCGCTGTCGGCTTTACCGTGCGGCATGATCGCGAAGAGGGCATTGTGACCATGCGGTATGAATTTTCGCAAAACGAATAGCGTGCAGATAACAAAAGCTTTGGTTTTTGTACAGCCGTATTAACTTTACATCATCGTGCGATTGGCCTTTTACCCATTACTCAGGGGAAACCCTTGAATAAAGTGGGCTAATAATCTTGGCGAGATAATCTATTTCTAAACAATTCAATAGTTTAGCAGAGCTTGCGCGGTGGGATAAAAAAGATTAGATTAAGCTCTAAATTAAATTCAGTCGCACTTTCCCCAGACAAGGAGCTGTCAAAACATGTCTAATTCCCTTTTGTTTTTAACAATCTCCATGTCTATCCTCATCCAATCTCTACTGGGGATAGGGTGCCGGGACAAAGTGCGACTGAGTCGCATGAATTAGCTGTTATTTGCCAGATAAAACGCGGTTGGTAAACTAAGCTTAGCACAAGATTTTAATAGTGCTGTATATAAAAACAGCATAAGTGTGCTAATCAACATTAGGAAAAAATATTGGAAATTGAATTGACAGCCTATTACTCTGTTTTAGACCTTAAGACTAAGTGCCTGCCGCTGTGCAAGTCCGTGGTTTGCATCAGAGGACAGGCACTTAGTCTTAAGGTAAAGAAAGAGTCATCAATACTCCTTTCATTCCGCGTTTTCTCCAGTTCCGTTCACGGATTAATGCAGCTTCTTCGTGACCTCAGAAGCGCTTTATTTTCCGTGCCCGCAAATAACAAGGCCAAGCATTGCGACAACTTTTTCGTTACGGCTTCGCCTTCACAAAAAAGCTGCGCATGTTGGCAGCGTTATATTTCAAGGAGAGTTAATTAGTGATTTCAAATGCAGATAGCCCTGCTTTTCCTCAGCCATATCCTCCACAGGCATTCGAGAAAGCAATTGTATTCATAGATGGTTCTAACCTACTAAATCGGTTGCATGATGAGAAAATTAAAGTTAATGATTTTTACAAAATAGCTGTTACTGCATGTGGGGCTAGGCAAGTACTTCGGGTCTATTTTTATACGTCAGAAGATAAACTCGCTAAAGCTAAAGAAATTCATGGTGTAAACGCTTTTGATAATTGCAGAGTTGTTCTTGGGCATTCTGTGTTGAGAGGTAATGGGTCTATCAAAGAAAAAGGGGTAGATGCACTATTAGTTGCAGACTTGGTATACCATGCTGCGACCAAGAACTGCCAATATGCAGTGGTATTTTCAAATGATACTGATTTTGTTTTTGCAATTAAACGTGTCGAAGATTTTGGTTGCAAGACTGCAATTGTTAGTACCTTTCAATCTGCATCTGATCGGCTAGTGAATGCATGTGATGATTATTATCACATCACTAAAGACACAATAATCGAGAGAAATTGGGGTAATGAAATATAACCAGAAGCAGCATTGGACTCAAAAAAACCTGTCACTTTTTGTGCAAAGGTCCGAACAAAAAAACGCCAGATTTTTGAACCACTGTGCTGGGCGTTACATTTTTAAGGAAGAATTATGAAATATCTTAGATATGCGTTTGTGGCATTTTTGTCTGGGATATTCTTTTCTTTAGGCGCTTTCGTAGTCATAACTTACGCTATTCCTCTTTTTTTAGATTATGACTCTGACTCTATATATCGCGAAGAAATAGATCGAGTAGAAGAAAAGCTTGGGAAATCATGTATAGATTTACATCATGAGGTAATTGTTTTTGCAAAAAACGATATTGGAGAAATTATTAATCAAGGATTAAAGGGAGGTGATTGGATTGCCATTATTACAAAAGAACAAAAAATCTTCCTTGATGAAGTCGATGAGCATATATCAGAATGTCAACGTGCAGAATATAGCGCAAGAAAACTAGGCTATAACTGGCCATCATTTGATGACCTTCAGTATCTTTACTCTGCGCTGAAGATATATTCAACTAGATATGGCGAAGGCCCTGCATCTTCGAGAGATCTAAAACCAGAAGCGCTAGATCGTTTGATTTTCAACTATCAAAATGTAACAAGTAAAGGCATTTGACGCGCAAAAGGCGAACGCAAATGCTTTAGGCGTTATGTGATCAATACTACTAATGACAATTAGCTGGAAAGAATACCAAATTCAAGCATCAGAATTCTTTAATAGACTTGGCTTTCATACTGAAGTTGAAGCTAAGGTTTCTGGTGTACGTGGTTTTCACGAAATAGATGTACTAGTTACAGGTGATCTACATGGAATCAGTGTGAAAAGGGTTATCGAGTGTAAGAACTGGAAGCATAATATCCCGAAAGAAAAGGTAATGGCCCTTTATAGTATTGTTCAAGATGTGGGAGCTGATAGAGGTTTTCTTCTCTCAGAAATTGGATTCCAATCTGGGGCAATTAGGGCAGCAAAAAACTCAAACCTTACATTGACTAGTTTGGCTGATCTAAAAATTGAAGCCAATTCTACTATTGTCGAAAATGAAATAAGTTCTTTGCATATGCGAAGAAGTAAAGTTTTAAAGAGATTGTGGAAGTTACACAAGAGTACCAACGATTACATGTCACACTTTATGAACCCGATGGGTAAGCTAGCTTTTATCGAGTTAGCCGTCGATGAAGCCTTGAATGGAAATTATCCAGTTGCGTATGGTCTAACTGTTGGCAGCGAGCGGTTGTTTGTGGATAGCTGGGAAGAGCTGATTAACGAAATAAAAAAACTATTAGATTACGCTGAAGAATATGAAAGTAACTACGAATCCACATAACAAACGCAGGCAGTCGACGCGAAAAAGCCCGCGTAACTGCTACAAACGTTATAGGGCCGTGGGGGGCCACTAAATACCCAAAGGACTTTGAAGTCTTGGCCGAAAACACTGTTGTTTTGTAAAAAATTAATAAAAATGGGCAAGCAATACGCTAATTGTTCGAACTGTTTCAGGCCGCTTCGTGATAAGACGCCAACATGCTCAGCCCCTAAGTTTTATCAAGAAATCCTTCCAAACTCTTGATCGTCTATTTTGGCCTATGCTTTGTTACCTGCAAGTTCATAGGCTCAAACGTGTTTTTAAAAACTCAATAAATACTGAAATGCGTTTTGACAGGGCGGTGTTGCGATAAAACACCGCGTGCACATCATGACGTGAACTGCTCTGCTCAACGACACCAGGCAGTACTTCAATCAGTGCTCCATTCTTTAAATACTCACCAATCATAAAATTTGAGATTAACGCTATACCGTGGCCACCCAGACACAGTTGAAGCAGCGTTTCCCCACTACTGGCAGCGATCGATGGGTTTATCTCCAGCGGTTCTGATAGTGGCCATTTGTTCAGGGAGCTACCTCGAGAAAAGCCGATCAGCTGGTGATGCTGCAGATCATTTACGGACTGAGGCGTGCCGTACGTCTTTAGGTAATTGGGACTAGCCATCAGGCGCATAGGGCTGCGGCCCAATTTGGTGGCGTGCAGGTTGGAGTCGTCGAGCTTGCCAATCCGGATAGCTACATCGGTCCGTTTCTCGATCAAGTTGATAACATTATCGTTCGATACCAGCTCCAATTTAACGAGAGGATACAGCTGTTGGAACTCTGCCATTAAGGGGGCTATTTGATGCAGCATAAATGGGCTAGCGGCATCTACCCGCAACCAACCAGACGGCGCACGTTTTTGCAATTGCAGCGTTTCCTCCGCCTGCTCCAAGTGTTTCAGACCCTCGCGCACCTGCCGCACAAAATCCAAACATTCCTCAGTGGGTTCCACTTTTCGCGTGGTGCGATTGAATAGGTTGGTATCGAGCCGTTGCTCGAGCCGCTGAATGGCTCGGGTGATTTTGGCAACCGGGTGGTTGAGGGTTTTGGCTGCTGCTGTGAAGCCACCGAGATCGAAGACAGCCAGCAGAATGACCAGGTCATCTGTTTTGGATATATTTGTCATAAATGTAATAGTGTTTTCTATATTGGGTTGTTTTTTGCAATAATACCTTCCCGCATACTCCACCGCAAATCAATATAGGAGTTATGTCATGCCATTAGCTTTATGGGCACTCACCCTGAGTGCATTTGCAATAGGTACTACCGAGTTCGTAATCGTCGGATTAGTGCCGACTATCGCCCAGGATCTGGGTGTATCTCTACCATCGGCTGGCCTGCTGGTGAGCCTCTATGCCCTGGGAGTTGCTATTGGCGCCCCTGTGCTCACAGCCTTAACCGGCCGCTGGCCGCGTAAAGCGGTGCTGCTAAGTTTGATGGCGCTTTTTGTGGTTGGCAATCTCTTCGCTTGGCAGGCACCGAGTTACGAAAGCTTGATAATTGCCAGAATCCTTACCGGCTTAGCCCATGGGGTCTTCTTCGCCATCGGCTCAACTATTGCCACGAGCTTAGTGAGCAAGGACAAGGAAGCCAGTGCCATCGCCATTATGTTTACCGGGCTTACTGTAGCCTTGGTAACCGGTGTGCCCCTAGGTACCTTGATTGGTCAGAACTTTGGCTGGCGCGCGACTTTTTTAGTCGTCTCCTTGCTGGGTTTAATCGCGTTTATTGGCAGCGCCTTGTTGGTCCCGAAGAACCTAAAGCAATCCGCACCTGCAAAACTGCGTGAACAACTTCAGGTATTGATGGAGCCGCGTCTGTTGTTAGTCTACCTCATCACCGCACTAGGCTACGGCGGTACCTTTACGGCCTTTACTTATCTTGCACCGATTCTGGAGCAGGTGAGCGGCTTTAGCTCTAATGCAATTGCGCTGGTACTGCTGGTATATGGTGTCTCTGTTGCAGCCGGTAATATCTGGGGTGGCAAGCTTGCTGACTCCCAAGGCCCGATAAAAGCTCTAACCATAATTTTTAGTGCTCTAACGCTGGTGTTATTGGCCTTTACCTTTACGGCGAGCAATCCAATATTGGCCGTGCTGACGATACTTGTTTGGGGAGCTTTCGCCTTCGGTAATGTGCCCGGCTTGCAGGTGTACGTGGTACAGCTAGCTCAGAAGTACACACCCAATGCAGTGGATGTGGCCTCAGGTTTGAATATTGCCGCCTTTAACGTCGGTATCGCGTTAGGCTCGTTGATAGGAGGTTTAGTGGTCGAGGATATGTCGCTAATGGATACCCCCTGGATTGGGGCGCTGATTGTTGCGTTGGCTGTTGTTCTGACGCGTATTTCTGGGGCGTTGGACTCTCGTTCGCCTAGAAAACGGGCAAGTATCTAAAATCCTTATTGGCAGATTATTGCGATAACTAGCCTACAGCATATCGTGTGTTACCCTATAACAAAAAAGGCAGCCGACGCATAAATACGCGGCTGCTTTAGGCGTTACAAAAAAATAATACTAATATAAAATTTATTGTGGTGTTAACACTTTCTATCTTTTCAATATCGATATTTGCTAATGAAGTTCATAAATGGACAAGCGAAAATGGATCCGTTCATTATGGATCTAAAGCGCCGGCAAGGGAGCAATCTGAACTTATCTCTTCAGCTAAAAGTGGTTCTAAATACGCACAAGAATCTAATATTAGTAAAACGTTTTTATTGGGGCGCTGGCAAAGCGAAGAATATTCTGCTTGTGGAGCTATAATGCCAGCCCAAGTATATGTTTTCAGTGTGGCTTTTCAAGGTATGGAAGGAAAAAGTATGTCTATGCCAATAATAAATTACACAATCAAAAGCAATATTGTTTTGGTTGAGGGAGCTATAAATCAAGAATGCACGGTAATAAACCAACATAGTGTCACCTGCGATACGGGTGTGTCAGTTGTTAAGAAGCTTCGTCGTTTGTAGCAAGTCGTGCAATATCGCCACTGCGTGACTAGATGGTTTTTAAGTTGCTGTTTTTTGATTTTGTTGCGCAAAAATATTACACAAAATCACAGCTTAAAAACTGTCGGTGAACTTTTCTTTATGCATATAACTACTAATTTATAGGGCCTATGATGAACAAATCAATTTTAATTTTTATTCTATTTTCATTGCTTTCAGCCGGTTGTTCTACGAGTCGATATTCCGTTGCAAAACCTGAAGCCTTTAAGTTAGGGGAAAACTTTGAGGCTATAAAAAAGAAAGCCCTGAGCGAATGCGAGAAGATTACTCAAAGAGAAATCATACCTATTACCGCGCCCTTAGCTAAGAGAAGCCAGATGCAAATCGACTGTATTGGGCTTTTATACGCTGGAAAACCAAGAAAAGTTGAACTCGTCTTCCAAGATGATCAATTGGACTTGATCTGGATATTAATACCAATTGAAGAAAAAGATGAGGTAATTGAAAGCATGAGTAAGCTTTATGGGGAGCCGTCTATGGTTATCGATTATGGCGCGATATACCTCAACGTTAACGCTGCAGTTAGAAACGAACCGACTGAAGTTCTTTTTGCTTCAAAAAGGCAGGTAGAAGCCATGCTCAAGACTTTAGCTAAAGCGGAATGATGCATAACAAGAAAAAACACTACCGCGCGTAACATCGGCGTAAGTATGCGCGTGAGTAGCTCGTTGTGACGATACGGTACGACTACTCTGGTGGTCGGCTGATGCGTTTCGGGTGTGAATTAAGGCGGTTGTGAATGAGGTCTATCAGCTGTTTGGTTGTTATCCGTGTCTTCATTAATACCGCTTCAACGTCGTGGTGCGCATTGCCGCTGACATCTGTATCCGTCAGTACTATGATGATCGCATCAGGTTGCTCGCTTTTAATGGTGGGGATCAGGTCCCAGCCCTCGCCATCAGGCAGGCCAATATCCAACAATACTGCGTCATAGGAATGTTGCGTTAGTAAGGATCTGGCATCTTCTAATGTCGGGGCCAGATCTAGAGCCATGTGATCGGTCGCTATTGTTCTGATCGCTGCATGGAAGTCTGCATCATCTTCAATATGCAGTATTTTTGGGTGTTCATGCCCCGGTAAGTGGCGTTTTACCATGTTTATTAATCTTTCGTGGTCAACGGGTTTGGCTAGCCATTCTATATTGTCTGTTTCGCTATTAAGCTCCAACCGACCTTGTCCCATTCTTGCGGAAATGACCACAATGGGGATGTCGGCGGTATCGGCCTGTTCTTTTACGTGCCGAATAATGTCGATCCCACTGATATCGGGTAACATCAAGTCAAGACTAATCAAATCGTAATGACGAGCTTTTAACGCCTCCAGCGCTTCTGCGCCGCGGTGACAGATGTCGGCTTGGTAGCCGGCATCTTCCAGCATAATTTTTAACAGGCTGGCCACATCCGCGTCATCTTCTACAATAAGAATTCTGTGTGTTGTGTTGTCTAGGGCATCCGTTTTAGGGGTTTCTTTTTCGCTGTTTGGCCCAGCTGTTTTTACCAGAGGAAGCTGAAAGAAAAATCGACAACCTTTGCCCTCGGTTGATTCAAAACCAATGCTGCCTTTCATGCGTTCGATCAGTTCTCGGCTGATTGCCAGCCCCAATCCTGTACCGCCTTTTTTTCGCGTATCGGAGCTGTCCGCTTGCGCAAATTTTTGAAAAATCTTGTGCTGAAAGTTTTCAGGAATACCACAGCCTTGATCGCTAACACTGACGATTAAGTGCTCCTCATCAGCCTGCGCCTCAATGGTTACCGAGCCGCCATCGGGAGAAAACTTAATGGCATTAGACAGAAGGTTTGCCATTACCTGCTTTAGTCTTAGCCCGTCAACCTGTACTTGGGCATTGGGAAGTTTATTGGTGAGGGTAATGCTTACGCGGCGCTCTACGCCATAAGTTATATTTTCTTCCAATGCTTGCTCGAGAATTGGATCAATGGGTTGTAGTTGCATATCAAAGTGTAATTCGCCGGCGGAGATTTTTTCGATGTCCAGCAGGTCGTTGATAAGAAGAGCCAATCTTTTGCTGTTTCGGTGTGCGGTTGTGAGAATTTTCTCTGCTTTATCCGGTATTTCTCCCATGTGCCCGCCCAGAACCAAACCAAGAGCGCCGGATACTGATGTCAACGGTGTGCGCAGTTCATGGCTTACGGTAGAGATAAATTCATTTTTCATTTTCTCCATACGTTTTCGTTCACTGATATCTTGAGCAATGCCCAGAAACCCAGTAATTTCATTCGAATCATTTCGAATTACAGTGGTGGTTAATGAAACGGCTATTTTCTGCCCTTTACTCGTCACATAATGCCATTCGCGGCTTTCGGACCCTTCGCGAACAGGAACGGTTATAAATACATCAAACCCAGAGATGGGTTCCCCCAGCTGTGCCGACAGCTCTTCGGATCTTGCGTCCATCTCGGCTGGGACATGAAGTATGGCAGGAGTGGCGTTACCCACTAATTCGCAGGCTTTGTACCCCAGCAGTCGTTCGGCACCAGAGTTAAACAAGGTGATTGTGCCTTGGGTATCTGTCGCAATAATTGCTACTTCAGAGGCGGCAGAAAAAACATCGCTTAACTGTTGGTCAAAATGTTCTTGGGCATGTGTATATTGCTCTATCATTCGGTTAGCTAGGTGCTGTGCGCTTTCCCTACGCCCCGTTAATACCAACATCATGATGAAAATAGAAAAGCTGATACCGCCGCCTAATATAGGTACTAACCACTTTTGTGGGCCATCAAATTGAGCTTGAAATCCGTCCTGAGCAATAACGTTAATTGTCCAGTTGCGGCCATAGGTTGCGAGTTGTCGCTGTGCTATAAAAGGGTTGTACTTCTGGTTATTATTTGCCAAGCCGCTTTCATACATAAGTGTTTCATCGTCGTTTGGTTCTCCATCAAACACTTGAAAATCAATTAGCATATGCTCCCGATTGAAAATGCCTGCCATTAAATCATCCATTCGGTAAGGGCTGTAAACATATCCTTCAATGGCCTGCCAACGTTGTTTTGCGGTGTTAAGCGCAGATTTTTTAGTGTAAATGGGCACATACATTAAAAAACCGGCTTGTTCTTTACCATGAGTTTCCTGGACGAGTTTGACTTTTCCGCTAATAGCGGTTGTATTCTCTTCCGTCGCACGCCGCATCGCATCGCGCCTGATGGGGTTGGAGTACATGTCGTAACCAAAAGCGGCTAGGTTTCTCCCTGAAAAGGGTTCAAGATATTTGATGCCCGAGTAGGTTTCGCGCTCGCCTTTTGGTTTAATTGCATAGTCAGTAAAGCCTTCTGCTTGAATTGATTTTTCATGAACGGCAAGCTCACTGGCCGGGAAGATTTCAGCGTAACCGACGCCCTGTATTCCTGGGTAGCGTTGGGTTAGTAATAAGCCTTGCACGTAATCGTGCCATTGTTGGCGACTAACATTCTGTTGTACCTTCATAAGACCCGCGGCACCGAGCAAAATCAGCTCATGATCCTGCAGACGTTTATCGATAGAGCTTAGGATTTGTTCAACATGAATGTTAAATTGATTTTGCGCATTAGTTTGATTCTGCTTATACAAACTAAAGGTGGCTAGCCCGGTGAAAAATAAACCCAGTAAAAAGCTGAGCAGGGCGGGAATGCCGCGACGGCTAAAGAGTAAGCGCTTATAGGAGTAGGTTTTATTAGGTTGCGTGAGTGAGTCAGAATCATTGTTCATGATTTAGCAACCTGTAACTGAATAAAAAAATAGCGCACTGCGGCTGAGTAAACCGGAGTCGTTTAAGGTTTGTGGGCGCGGTGCTTTATATATCGGATGTGCGGGCGTTTTCATTTAAACTTCTCGGCCTTATTTTTAAGCGCTATTAAACGATGCCTGCAATCACTCAATTCCCTATCATTTTTAGCGCGGTATGATGCATTGTTAGTTAGGGGTAACCAGATCAGGCAGGTAGAGTGATATACAGCTCGATCAGTGGGTGATAGCCTGCAGAATCAAACACGGAATGCGTCCCATAAGGCTCTTACTTGCTCCGCTAGGGTCATCGGGTCAAAGGGTTTTGCAATTACCTGTGTAACCCCTAGAGCTTTATAGCGGTGTAACTCTTCAGGCTGTACTTTTGCGGTCATAAATAAAACTAACACAGAGTCAGGTAATAGGCCTTTGTTCTCTCATCGTGAATAATGTGCTGGGGCCGTCCATCTCTGGCATCATGACGTCCAGTAAAATCACTTGAGGGTTAAACCCTTCTATTTCTTGTAAGGCCCGCTCGCCAGATTCGCACGCTTTAAGCGTTAGGCCGCCAACATCCTCCAGTGCAAGAATAGCAATTTCACGAATGTCTGGATCGTCTTCAACGTACAAGATTCTTTTAAGCTCAGACATCGGTCTTTCCTGCGTTTTGCAAACTCCTAAGGAGGACGGCAGTTGATTACATTTGGCGCCGTTAACCATAGCAGTCGTATAATGAGCGGTATACAGCTACTGCACACTAACGATAGCAGACTTACAGCTTTTTGAAAGCCAGATACACACAAATGTAAGTGGCGTGGACTCTGTCCTCCGAGGCATTTAGGGCGTAGTCGATAGCGCGGTTGAGACGTTACCGAGCCAAATGGCTATGAAAAGCATGTGCCGTGCAGGTTGATAGCGCGCCGCACTAAAGCTTTGCCATCGCCTTAACATGGGCTACTACGCTGCGCCCCAGGGCGGGTAAATCGTACCCACCTTCCAGCATCGAGACGATGCCGCGACATTGTTGGTGCTCGTCTACGTAAGCGCGCAGTTGTTCGCTGACCCATTGGTAGTCTTGCTCGGTTAAACTGATTGACGACATATCATCCAGTAAATGCGCGTCGAACCCCGCTGATACTAGAATTAACTCAGGGGCGAAATCTTCTAGTGCCGGCAGCCAGTGGTCACTAATGGCTTGCTGAAACTCTGGGCCTTTAGTGGTGGCGGGTAGGGGGACGTTCACGATGTTTGAGCGTTTTACATCAATGTCGGTATCTGGGTAAAACGGGTGCTGAAAGCTGGAGCAAAATAATACGCGGGGCTCATTTAGAAATACATCTTGGGTGCCGTTGCCGTGGTGAACGTCAAAATCGACGATGGCAACCCGCCTTAGCCCGTAGGCATCCAGTGCATGGCAAGCGGCGATTGCAATATTGTTGTACAAGCAAAAGCCCATCCCCCGTGCGCGCTCGGCATGGTGGCCAGGTGGCCGGACGTTGCAAAACACAACTTTGGTGGTGCCTTGCATCACTAGATCTACGCCTTGCACACCGCTGCCGGCAGCGTAGCGCGCCGCTACTAAACTTAACGGGCTTAAAAAAATATCATCGCCTAAATTGGCAATGCCCTCGGTAGGTAGTTGGCTATTAAGTTTTTGTAGGTATTGTGTATCGTGGACACGAGCCAGTTGTGCGTCGGTTACCTCGGTGGCCTCGCGCTCTGTTAGCACAAACTCTAGCCCACTGCTTAGCAGTTGGTTATGAATGGCCTCTAGCCGTTGGGGGCACTCGGGGTGTCCTTCGGGCATAAGGTGCTCTAGGCAAGCGGGGTGGCTGATAATAATGGCTGTCATAGGTATTATTGTTACATACTTTATTGTTGTAGGTTGTGGATATTACGACCCCATAAAGATAACTGTTTAGCATCGGTTAATAGACGCTTTACCCCGCTAGCTGTTGATAAAAAAGCATGGCAAAAACGGCAATGCAGGTTGATTGGCCGCCGGAAGAGTCATAGACATCGCTATTATTGTTCTTGGGGGGTAGTGCTATGTTTATGGCTGTAAGAGCATAAGTAGCAACGCCGGCAGACGGACGTTGCTACTTGGCGTGTTATTCGAGGGCTTCGAGCATTTTTTCAAGTTTTTGGTTTTCGGCCTCGATGTGTTTATAAAAATCGATATCGCTAAGCTGTGTGGCGGCGGCCTCATCAATAATGATAACGGCATCTTGGTGCATTTGCAGTGCAGATGCAGGACATGAGGCGGTTATTGGGCCCTCTACACAGGCTTTGATCGCCTCAGCTTTGGACGCGCCAGTGGCCAATAAAACGATTTTCTTTGATTCTAAAATGGTGCCAATACCGGTGGTGACAGAAAGCTGGGGTTGAAACTCACCGGCGGCAAAAAAGCGTGAGTTATCATCTGTGGTTTCTTTGGTTAAGGTTTTGATTCGTGTGCGCGAGGCTAACGATGACGAGGGCTCATTAAAGCCAATGTGACCATTGCGGCCGATACCCAAAAGTTGCACGTCAATGCCGCCGGCGTTGATGATGTCGCGCTCGTATTGTTCGCACGCTGCGCGTGGGTCTTTGGCATTGCCCGGCGGCACTTGGGTGTTGGTTTTGTCGATATCAATATGATCAAACAAGTTGATGTTCATAAAGTGACGATAGCTTTGCGGATGATCTTCGGCGAGCCCCCAATACTCATCTAAATTAAAGCTCCGTGCTTGGGCAAATGAAAGTTTGTTGCTTTTGTTGCGCGCAATAAGCTCTTGGTAAAGGGCGATGGGGGTTGACCCTGTGGCTAGGCCCAGTACAGAGTTGGGTTTTTGTTTGAGTTGTTTGCTAAAAATATCGGCGCCGTAAGCGGCCACTGCTGCCGCATCGTTTAATATGACAACTTTCATGCTGACTCCACGGAGGTATGAGATTGATGTTGGCCGGCAACCCAGGTATTACGTACCTGAAAGTCACTGTCAAAGTGGACTAGGTCGGCGCGCCAGCCAGTGGCGATCTGACCTAGTTTGTTATCTAATTTTAAGTATTGCGCAGGGTAGAGCGACGCCATACGCAGGCATTCATCCAATTCAACTCCGACGTCGGTATGGCAAATACGCACAGCATCGATCATGCCTATAGCGCTGCCCGCTAGACGGCCTTCGGCGTTCACCAGAGCACCGTCCTTTTCAAAAATGGTTTCGCCGTAAATAGAGAACGATTTTTGCTGGCTGCCCACGGTCGACATAGCGTCGGTGACTAAATACAGTTTTCCTTTGGATTTGGCTTTTAATGCGGTACGGACGGCACCTGGGTGTACATGGTGGTTGTCGCAAATAATCCCGCACCAGGTGTTGTCGCTTTCAAGCGCGGCGCCCACAACCCCCGGATCACGGCCCACCAGTGGTCGCATGGCGTTGTACAGATGAGTAAAACCGCTAAGGCCCTCTTTGATACCGGCGATTACCTGCTCGTAACGGGCGTTGGTGTGACCGGCGCAGACGGTCAGGCCGGCATCTACCAAGACTTTAATTTGCCCGGTGTGCGTGTGCTCGGGCGCCAAGGTCAGCATGGTTGTAAAGTCGCGGCTTATCTCGGTAAGCCATTGGGTGTCTTCGGGTTCCATTTCTCGAATATAACGTGCGTTGTGCGCGCCGCGTTTTTCCATATCAAAGAACGGGCCTTCAATATGAATGCCTAATACTCCGCTCATACCCGAGGCTACCGCATCGGCTACGGCTTTAACGCCAGCTTGGTGAGTCGCTCGGGTGTCGCTGATTAGGGTGGGTAGCATGCTGGTAGTGCCCGTTGGGCGGTGGCCATCGAGCATGGTTTGCAGCGCCGTTATACTGGTATCATTGGTAAAGAAGGCGCCGCCGCCGCCGTTGACTTGCAAGTCAATAAAGCCGGGCGCCAAGATGCCGCCATCAAGGTCGATAACTTCGGCATTGTGGACAACGTTGTCATTTTCGGGCGTAAAAATCAGTTTGTCGCCGTCGATAACCAATACCTGATTATTTAAAAATTTTGTGCCAGTAAAAATCTTGGCACCTACAAGTACTTGTTTCATAAGAATATTTACCTATTTTTAACATGGAGGCAGAACACTTTTGCTGCTGCTTACACCACATTAGGGTCGACTCTTGGGGCTATTATCGGCCGTTTTTGGTCTGACTTGCAAATTATTGAGATTATTTCTGCGCGCTAGCTTGAGTCAGACGTAGGCAGCGGAGATTTTGTGGTTGCAGGATCGTTGTGGTTGTGGCGTTGACCTAAATTGGTAAGGCCATTAGAATGTTTTTTTGGCGCAATGTTAATTATTGGTAAAGCCGCCGAGTTTAGTTCCGGTATTAATCACAGAATCTTATCGACAGTAGAGTTATCCCATGAAAATCGCATTAATGAACGAGTTTAGCCAAGCGGCTAAAAATCCTATTATTCTTAAAGAACTAGAGGCCGTGGCGGCCGAGCAAAACCACAGTGTGTTTAACGTTGGTATGTCGGGTGACAACGATCACCGCCTGACCTATATTCACTTGGGTATTATCGCCAGCTTGTTGCTTAACTCAAAGGCGGTAGATTTTGTGGTTAGTGGTTGTGGCACCGGCCAAGGCGCTTTGATGTCGCTGAATGCGTATCCTGGGGTGTGTTGTGGTTACTGTATTGATCCGGCCGACGCTTATTTATTTGCCCAAATTAATAATGGCAATGCGTTAGCATTGCCATTTGCTAAAGGCTTTGGCTGGGGCGCCGAGCTTAACGTGCGTTATATTTTTGAGAAGGCTTTCTCGGGGCTGACGGGGCAAGGTTACCCCGCCGAGCGGCGTGAGTCGCAAGTGGCAAATGCCGGTATTTTAAACGGGATTAAAGCCGCCACCGGCAAAAGTTTGTTAGATGGATTAAAAGCCATCGATTCAGAGTTGGTTAAAACAGCAGTGACAGGCGAGCGATTCCAGCAGTGCTTTTTTGCGAATTGCCAAGACGCTGAGATTGAGGCATTTGTTCGTGAGGTGTTGGCCGCTTAAATATCAGCGTTTGAGGTTCTAAGAAACACAAAAAAGCCCAGCATCAAGCTGGGCTTTTTTGTGTTTTGCTAACGTCACGTGCCTGTTAACCGTGGTTAAGTACCATAACATCGGTATCCAGTGCATCAATAAGACGCTCGGCGGTGTTGCCGCGCCGGGTCTTTGTCATGCCGTTTTGGCCTAACGTACCCATTATGACTAAGTCGGCGTTAATAGACTCAGCCACTTTGGCAACTACATCGGAGGTGTAGCCGTTGTCTACGTGAATGCGATCGGTGGGGACACCGGTCTCTTTGGCTAAGCGGCCACGGTCAGGGTAGTTGAGGGAGTCCATATAGCCGTTTACAACGTGAAGCTCAGCGCCATAAACTTTGCAAAAATGACGTGCAGAAGCCAGGATTTTTTCGTTCAGTTCGATCTGTACTGCACGTACCGCTTGGAAGTTAACGGCCGCTAGAATCTTTTTACGCTCGGCGTGAGCGCTAGGACGAATCAGTACAACTGGGCAGGCAGCACCTTTGAGCAGCTCCCATTTTGATTCGGTAAAGAAGAAGCGGCGATTGCTGGTGTTGGCGTGCACTGGTAGATAAATCAAATCGGCATTGGCGCGTTTGGCCGACTGCATAATTGATTCTTGCCACTCGGATGACCAAGAAACTTCGATTCGGTGTTTCAGGCCGGCGTTATCGAGCACGCTATGAATTTGTTCATCAAACCAGCCTTGATCGCGGACTAGGTTGGCATTATACGCGCGAGTGTCAACGGCATTGCCATCAACGGCAACAAACACATGGACAAAAGGTTTAACCTCTTGCAGCTGTGATGTTAGCGCTACACGCTCCAGAGCGACGTGTTGCTCGTCGTTGGGATCCACTACTACAAACATTATTTGCTGCTTGGACATGGGGTCTCCTGCTGTTTCCCTTAATCTTACTGTTCTGTGTGATTGATAAGCACTCATTAATAGCGCGCCGTCAGTGGGCCAAGCATAGCAAGTTGGTCGGCGCGTGAATAGCGGTGCGCAAGCTCGGTTGCGATACAATAGACTTTTTAATGACTTTTTAGGAGCCAGCTAATGCCACAATTGATTTCGACCGGTTTTAATGAGCTTGTTTTAGGGCAGCAAGCGCAGTTTGAGCGCCGTTTAAATGCAGAGACTATTCACCTGTTTGCTGTCGTTAGTGGTGATGTGAACCCAGTACATTTAGATGCAGAGTATGCGGCCGAAACCGTTTTTGGTGAGCCTATAGGCCACGGTATGTGGTTGGGTGCGCTGGTGTCGGCGGCGATTGCCACGCAATTACCGGGGCCGGGTTCGGTGTATCGCGCGCAGCAGTTACAATTTAAGCAGCCCGTTAAGGTAGGTGATACCGCCGTGGTGACACTAACAGTAAAAGAGCTAAAAGCGCGCATTCGCTTAGTGGTGCTCGATTGCGAGGTGCACAATCAAGACGGCAAACTACTGGCGCGCGGTGAGGCCGACGTTATTGCTCCGGCCGAGAGTGGTGCAGTTGCCGCGCCAGAACTGCCGAAGGTGCAATTGCTGTAACGCTCTGGTCTTTAATAAGGCCAGCCTTATAGCTCCGGCGGCGTCCAGCCGCCTAGCGCTTGCCAGCGATTGACGATCTGGCAAAACAACTCAGCGGTTTTCTCGGCGTCGTAAGCGGCCGAGTGGGCCTCGCTATTGTTGAAGTCGATACCTGCTAGTTGGCAAGTTTTGGCCAGTACGGTATGGCCAAAGGCGAGCCCTGACAGGGTGGCTGTATCAAAGCACGAAAATGGGTGAAACGGATTGCGTTTGATGTCGCAGCGATAGATCGCCGCATTGATAAACCCTAGGTCAAAATGGGCGTTGTGGCCCACCATTACCGCGCGGGTACAGCCTTGTTCTTTTACCGCGCGTCTTACTCCCTGTAATAGTTCGATCATCGCCATGGGTTCTGGATCGGCAAATCGGTCAGGGCTGTCTAGGTCGATGCCGGTAAAGTCCAGCGCCGATTGCTCTATGTTGGCGCCATCAAAAGGCTCAATGTGATATTCCAGCGTTTCATCTGGTAATAGCAGACCGTTTTCGTCCATTTTTAAGGTGACCGCAGCGACTTCTAGCAGTGCATCGCGCCCGCTATTAAAGCCACCGGTTTCCACGTCGACCACGACAGGCAAGAACCCGCGAAAACGCTGGGCCATAGGGGAGCTGGTATCTCGGTCAAACTCGGGAGGTGTGGGGTTCACTTAAATTCCTTAAATTGGGCTCGATTAAGTTGGGTACGGTATTGCAGCTAATCTTTTAGGTGTTGCGTTTCACTTGCCAGTTAAGAGTTTCTCCGGCGCATAAAGGAACTATAGTTTCGTTTAAATACGACAGTGAGCTGGGCAGCTGCCAAGGCTGCTTGATCAGGGTTATTGTGCCCTGATTGCGTGGCAGGCCATAGAAGTCTGGACCAAAGTGACTGGCAAACCCTTCTAGTTTTTCGAGCGCACCGGCTGCATCGAAAGCCTCGGCGTAAAGCTCAATGGCGCTGTAAGCTGTGTAGCTGCCGGCACAACCGCAAGCGGCTTCTTTTTTATTTTTGGCGTGCGGGGCTGAGTCGGTACCCAGAAAAAACTTGGGGTTACCGCTGGTCGCTGCAGCCATAAGTGCTTGTTGATGGCTTTGACGCTTTAAAATGGGCAAGCAATAGTAATGCGGCCTGATGCCACCGGCCAACATATGATTGCGGTTGTAGAGCAAGTGGTGGGCGGTAATCGTGGCGGCGACGTTAGCGGGTGCACTTTGTACAAACTCGGCCGCATCGGCGGTGGTGATGTGCTCTAAGATAATATTCAGAGCCGGGAAGTCTGTCACCAGCTTGGCCAGCGAGCGCTCAAGGAAGATTTTTTCGCGGTCAAAAATATCAATGCTCGAGTCGGTGACCTCGCCATGTATTAGTAAGTGCATGCCTTCGCGTTGCATCGCCTCTAGCGCCGGATACAGGTGTGCAAGATCGGTGACGCCAGAATCAGAGTTGGTGGTGGCGCCAGCGGGGTAAAGTTTACCCGCTACAACGCCCGCTGCGCGTGCAGCGCTGATGTCGGTGGCGCTGGTGTTGTCGGTTAGATACAGCACCATAAGAGGCTCAAATTGAAGGCCTGCGGGCACCTGCGTCATAATTCTGTCGCGATACGCTAGCGCTTGGGCGGCGTTCATGACCGGCGGCACTAAGTTGGGCATTACGATGCTGCGAGCAAATTGGCGCGCGGCATCGGGTACGGTGCGCATTAATGCGTCACCATCGCGTAGGTGTATGTGCCAGTCGTCGGGGCGGGTAATCGTCAGTTCTTGGGTCATGGTGTGAGCTTTTGTTTGTAAAGGCTCGCATCCTAGCAAAAATGCCGCTAAAGCGCAGCCGTCTTAAGCCGATACCCCTAACAGAACCTTTACAGCTGACGTCAATAGAGACTAATTGGCTGTGTGTCTGTCGAGATGACGATCGGGGTAAGTAATTGATGGTAGTGCGTATGATTAGGTCACGTAAAATCCGACAGTATTTTGTCGCGCCTTTTGCGCTGCTCGCGATTTGTGCCAGCGCCAGTCCTGCGCGGGCGATCACCTTTGAGGCGCCGATGGAGCTGAGCCGCTGGCAGGTGGATGCCAGCGTGTTTGCCTGTAAATTGTACCAGCCCCTTAATCGTTACGGCGAGGCGGTATTTATGCGTCGCGCTGGCGAGCCGCAGCGTTTTTATTTGCACGAGCAGAATCGCCAGTTTGCCGAAGGTGAGGCTCAGTTATTGGTGCAGGCACCGCGATGGCAGGGGAGTGCGGCACAGCGCCGATTAGGTTCGGTGCCGGTTGTGTCTGGTGCCGAGCCAATTCGTATGGATTGGCAAGCCTCACAAAGGCTGATTGGCGAGCTGCAAAATGGTCAGCAATTATTGTTTTCACACCACGCTTGGTACGCAGATTCCACGCCGGTTAGTGTGGTGCTCGAGCCGATTCGGTTTAGGCTGGCGTTTACTGAGTTTCAGCAATGTTTGGGTGGTTTGTTGCCGGTAAACTACGATCAAATAAACCGCAGTAGTGTGGTGTTTACTGGTGGTATGTCGGAGTTTGAGCCAGACCAGCAGCCGTTATTGGATAACGTTATTCAGTATGTACTGGCCGATCAGCATGTCACTACGGTGGTTATTGATGGCCATACTGACGGCCAAGGGTTGCGTGCCGATAACCTCGAGCTGTCTAAGCAGCGTGCAGAGTTTGTGGCGGCTTACCTTAAAACCCGTGGCGTCGCAGAAGATTTGATTCAAGTGCGTTGGCACGGTGAACGCTATCCAGTTGCATCTAATCGTTCGGCCGCAGGACGGGCCGAGAATCGTCGTGTAACGCTACGGATCGACCGATTTGAACCTAAAGAGCAATCGCTCGAGGCGCGCGGCGACAATATCTCTCCCTCATCCAACGATCCCGCAGCCGCTGAGACGCAATCTTAATAGCACCCTCTACTCTTGCTAAATTCAGTTGCAGGCATCGTGGTGATTGCCTGCCGCTTATGTGCTTGCGTGTAAATTTTTATAAACCTTCGGAATTTTCGCTTTCCTACTGTGTCCAAACGCCGCTATGTTAATCGACCGTTTAATTGGTTGCGCGTCGTAATTGTAAGATACAGAGGTGATGTTTAAATGCACAAAGCAGTGTTAAGTGTTCGTACATTGATGGGCGTATTGGTGATGTCTATGTTGGCGTTAACGGCGCGTGCCGCGATGCTGCCAGACTTTACCGATTTAATTGAAAAAAGCGCGCCGGCGGTGGTGAAGATCACCACCAGTAAAACAGTCAGTAGTGGCAATCCAAGCATCGGCCAGTTGCAAGATTTGCCCGAGGCTTACCGGCATTTGTTTCCTCAGCCTAACCCTCGCGAGCGTCAATCTCAGTCGATGGGGTCTGGTTTTATTATTAGTGCTGATGGTTACATTCTAACCAATAATCATGTGGTTGATGCGGCCGATGAAATCAATGTGCGTTTGTTTGATCAGCGCGAATTGGTGGCGGAGGTTATCGGCGTCGATCCGCTGTCGGATTTGGCGCTGCTCAAAATAGACGCTAAAGATTTGCCTATTTTGAGCTTGGCAAAAAATGATGATTTAAAAGTGGGCCAATGGGTGGTGGCGATTGGCTCTCCGTTCGGCCTCGATTACTCGGCCAGTGCCGGCATTGTGAGCGCGATGGGGCGTTCTATTCATGCTAACGACAGCCAGTATGTACCTTTCATCCAGACCGATGTGGCGATCAATCCCGGCAATTCGGGTGGCCCTTTGTTTAATTTAAAAGGCGATGTTGTGGGGATAAACTCACAAATCTACAGCCGCTCGGGCGGCTCCAATGGCCTATCATTTTCTATTCCCGCCGATGTTGCCTCTGAGGTGGTGGCACAGCTTATGGATAAAGGCAGTGTGCAGCGCGGCTGGCTGGGTGTTGCCATTACCGATGTGAGTCGCGATGTGGCTATATCTTTTGGCTTGTCTAAACCGATTGGTGCGCTGGTTAATGATGTTGAGCCAGATAGCCCAGCTCAGAGTGCAGGCCTTAAACCCAGCGATATTATTGTGGCGTTTGATGGCGTCGAGGTGCTCGATTCTGGGATTTTACCGCAACTTGTTGGGCGGATGGCGCCAGGTAAAGAGATTGAGCTAACGGTGATGCGTGGCGGTAAGCAAAAAACACTTGAGGTGGTCTTGGGTGAGCGCGAAGCTGACCCGAGCACCCTAGCAAGCGTGGGTGGCTCCAGTGGTGCCGCGGGTCTCGATCGGTTAGGTTTAAAGCTAGAACCCCTCAGCGAATCGTATCGTGATCGTGAAAACTTACAAGGTGGAGTTTTAGTGCGCCAAGTAGAGCCTAACTCGGCGGCGGCAGCCACGGGTCTACGCCCCGGTGATGTGATTGTTCAGCTGGGTTATAACGAAGTGCAGGATTTGGCTGAATATCGAGCCGTCGTTAAAAAGTTAGAGGCCAACAAGCTCGTCCCCATTCGTTTTTACCGTCGCGGTCAGTCGATGATTCGTACCATTAAAATCGAAACGGAAGATTGATCTACCTTTAGTTGTATTTTTAGTCCCTAGTGTTGAGGGCGC
>NZ_LFIJ01000002.1:1495735-1582743 GCF_001187555.1 Gilvimarinus polysaccharolyticus
TGTCTGTTGCTTTGCTCGCGCGTCGTGCGGCTAATGGCTTGGGTAGGTTATACTACGAGCTGCTATAGTCTTAACGGAGTGTGTACGTGGAGCGAAATCGCTTATTTTGGGGTAGCCGGCGCGGTATGCTGGAGCTGGATCTGATTCTGTTGCCTTTTTTGGATAACGTTTATCCGACACTCGGCGAAGAAGATAAATTACGCTACCAGCAGTTACTAGAGTGTGAAGATCAAGATATGTTTGCTTGGCTGCTGCATCGCCACGATCCAGAGGACGTTGAGTTGCAGAGGATTGTGAAAATTGTTCGAGACAACACCGGAATGCCAAACGACGAATAATCCCAAGCGCCCCTCTTTACGGGGCGATACACGGACAGTCTTGCAGTGTGAACCGCTTGATATAGTGCTCTGCCCCTCGCGTTACCTACGTTTTTTTTACCTTGCTGTATACGTTGCGCTAATGTTGCTTGCCTTTAGTTTAACGGCTTTAGGGGGGAGCTTTGCACTCTTGGCTATCGTCTTAGGGTTGGCTCTTGGTCTACAACTTAGGTGTCGGTTATTGTGGCAGGCGAAGCAGCACTGGCGAGTCCAGTGCGATAGTGATGGTTGGTGGCTGGGGCGCGCCACTTGTGGGCTTAAGCCCGCGCAACTTGCCGGCGAAGTTAGGCTGTGGCAAGCATTTACTTTTTTAACCTTGGTGGATGAGCGCGGCAAACACCCGTTGTTGCTGTTGGCTGACAGCGCAGCACCCGATGACCTGCGCCGCTTGCGGGTTTGGTTGGTTAGCCATCGGAGCGCTTGCTGACAATAATATCTTGTCCTGCAAAATTAGTAGGCACGAGCATTGTATCGCGCGCGATCAGGCTTTGCTCTGGGTGATCTAGCGAGTAATGCAGGCCTCGGCTTTCTTTGCGCTCCATGGCCGAGCGGATAATCAGCTCGGCAACGGTGGCTAAATTGCGCAGCTCGATTAAATCGCCACTGACTTTGTAATTGCTGTAGTACTCGGCAATTTCTTTTTGCAGTAGTTTAATACGATGGGTGGCTCGTTCCAGCCGCTTGTGGGTTCGTACAATACCCACGTAATCCCACATAAAACGGCGCAGCTCATCCCAGTTATGTGAAATCACGACATCTTCGTCTGAGTTAGTTACCCTGCTCTCATCCCAGTTGGGGGATTGATCTGGCTCGTTTAAGTTATTCATTTTTAACAGAATATGTTCGGCGGCCGACTGTGCGTAGACAATGCACTCGAGCAGTGAGTTTGAGGCCATGCGATTGGCACCGTGTAAGCCGGTAAACGATGTTTCACCAATAGCGTATAAGTTTTGCAGGTCTGTCTGGCCATCGCGATCGACCACTACTCCGCCGCAGGTGTAATGGGCCGCTGGCACCACCGGAATCGGATCGCGGGTGATGTCAATGCCGTACTCTAAGCAACGCGCTTTCACCGTTGGGAAGTGTTCCGTTATAAACTCTTCAGATTTGTGTGAGATATCCAAATAAACACAATCACACCCCAAGCGCTTTATTTCGTGATCAATGGCGCGGGCGACAATGTCTCGTGGCGCTAGCTCGGCGCGCTCGTCAAAGCGAGGCATAAACCGTTCACCGTTGGGCAATCTTAAGTAAGCGCCTTCACCACGCAGCGCTTCGGTAATAAGAAACGTTTTGGCTTTGGGGTGATATAAGCAGGTGGGGTGGAATTGATTAAACTCCATGTTTGCCACTCGGCAGCCGGCTCGCCACGCCATGGCGATACCGTCACCACTGGCGCTGTCGGGGTTGCTGCTATAAAGATACACCTTGCTGGCGCCACCGGTGGCTAAAACGACCACTTTGGCCTGAAATACATGCACGTGATCGGCATTGCGCGATAGCGCATAAGCTCCGCTGCAGCGCAGTTTGCGTGAGTCGGCGTCAGCTTGGCTGATTAGATTGACCGCGACGTGGTGCTCGAAGATTTCGATGGTTGGGTGGGCGTTTACCCGCTCAATCAAGGTGCTGTGTACCGCTTGGCCGGTGGCATCGGCGCTATGGATAATGCGTCGGTGACTGTGGCCGCCCTCTTGCGTGAGGTGGTAGTCGTTGGAGTGTTGTTCGCGGGTAAAGTTAACTCCTTGGTTGATCAGCCACTTGATTGCACCGCGCGAGCGTTCAACAGTAAAACGTACGGCATCTTCGTGGCATAGTCCCGAACCTGCTACCAACGTGTCGGCAACGTGCGCATCGACAGAGTCTTGGTCATCGAGGACTGCGGCAATACCACCTTGGGCAAACCAAGTGGAGCCTTCATTGATTGCGTTTTTACTGAGTACGGCGACACGAGCGTGATCGGCCAGCTTTAATGCCAAGGTAAGCCCCGCTGCGCCCGAGCCGATAATGAGGACATCATGATTGTAGTGTTGGTTCATAGCGTAGCTCGGTGATCCAAGAGGGCGGGTATTATATCAAGGCTCGTGGCAAACAATACAGTAATGTCTTGCCGGCACTAAAACCGGTTGATTAATCTTGGTTGTGGCAAGTTGCTCAAATTTTTTTGAGCCATCAGTAGTCGCCGTGGGCGGTAGTTTGTGGTGCTCAACGGCCAGATCGCTTGCACTGCAATTGAGATTCTCGGGCGACTCACAAGACTTGACGGGCAAGGCGTTAGTGTAGGTTGTTATAAACACGTATAATCTGCACGGAACTTCTTATAGCGCTGGCTAGTCTATTGGGCGCTATTTTTGGCATTGTGTTTCAATGCAGTGCTTAGTCACAACGTAATAGGCGCTATTGGCGTCAATATAAAATGATGCCTCAGGCTCGTTTGGCCTTCAGGCTAGGTGATTTTGCACACAGTAAGTAAGTCACCTCGTATCAGCGAGGTGTTTTGGGGGTTAAACGATGACAGCGCAATCTGCGCCGGATACTGATCAGCAGTTAGTCGAGCGTGTGCAAAAAGGTGATAAGCGCGCGTTCGACCTATTGGTTGTAAAGTACCAACATAAAATATTTTCTATTATTGGTCGGTATGTTCGTGATCACGCCGAGGTGCAGGATGTAGCTCAGGATGCATTCATTAAGGCGTATCGTGCGTTGGGTAACTTTCGTGGTGATAGCGCCTTTTATACATGGCTGTATCGTATCGCGATCAACACGGCAAAAAACCATTTGGTTTCGCGTTCGCGCCGTCCACCGTCATCCGATGTAGAAGTCGATGATGCCGAATATTACTCCGGTTCCGATTTATTAAAAGATTCGGATACGCCAGAGAGTAATCTTTTGTGTGATGAGATCAAGGCGGCTGTCGATGAGGCGATATCGGCCCTGCCAGAGGATCTGCGCTCGGCTGTTACGCTGCGTGAGATGGAAGGCTTGAGCTACGAGGATATCGCCGCGATTATGGATTGCCCGGTAGGTACCGTGCGCTCGCGGATTTTTCGGGCCCGCGAGGCAATTGATAAACGTATTGCGCCGTTGCTTGATCGCGGCGATTAAAAAAAGCTGACAACCTGAATATTGGCTGAACCTTTTGCGAAAAGCTGGGTCAGACAGGGCAAGGAAGATGTAAATCTTTGTAATCTCGACCGGCACAGGGTATGTTTGATCGCCCTAAATACGTGCTATTTACGCATTGCTTAACGCGGCCTAAGATAGGCTAGCGCAGTATTCGGCGAGCTTAGTGGCAACCCAATGAGTCCTTAATGGACCTACATATAGGTAAACGCGAGCATGACAGAGCAGTCTTTAGATACCCAGTTGGCAGAATCGCTATCGGCTCTGTCCGATAATGAGGCATCCGAGCTAGAGTTAGCACGAGTCCTTAAAGCCGGCTCAAGCGATGCAGTCAAAGCTAAATGGGCGCGTTATCAGATAGCGCGCTCAGCCATGCGGGGCGATTTACCTGCCAGTTTGGCGCCGTCAACTTTTGCCGAGCGCTTAAGTGCAGAGCTGGCCGATGAGCCATCGCCAATACTCGACACCAATATCTCTAAAGCAGCCTCTAACGGCGCAGCGGCAGGCTTATCACGCTGGTGGCTGGGCTTGGGCCGAGTGGCAGTAGCCGCATCGGTCACCGGCGCGATTGTGGTTGGTGCGCAGCTTTATCGGGCGGGAGGCACGGTACCCGATACTAATGTTTTATCTGCCGATAACAGCCCAAAAACCATCAGTGCTCCAGACAACTCACTGCCCATTGGTTATGGGGCGCCAGCACTTTCGGCGCAGCAAGTCAGCGCCGAAATGGGTAATTATCAACCGCAACGAGCTCGCCAAGTGGTGTTTGAGCCACGTCGCGCGGATGTTAAAGTATCCAACGAGCAGATTCGTGCTTATTTAAATCAGCTGGTCGAGGAACACACCGATCACGCCGCCGTTAATAGCGCGCAGGGTATGTTGCCTTACGCACGGGTTCCTTTAATCGAAGAAGAGTAATGTATGTCGCACTGTCGGTTCGCCGGCTTCGTGCTGTTACTGTTAAGCCCTTTGGGGCTTGCCCAGATTCAGAACGAGAGCACCCCTTCCGAGCCGCTTAACGCGGCGCCTACTAACCAACCAGCGCTGGAGGCAACAAGCCGGCCAGCGCCTACCGAGAACGCCATCTCGCCGGCCACCGAGGCTATGGCTGATACGGGGCTGGACTCGAACGCTCACAAGTTGCCTTCGGTGCGCGAGCTATTAGAGCGCATGTCGCAGCGCCAGAAAAACCTAAATTATCAGGGTACATTTACCTATCAAAACAATACCGGCACTGAAAGTTTTCAGCTGCAGCACTGGGTCGAAGGCGATACTGAAAATCAACGTTTGTATTACCTTAATGGTCCTGAGCGTGAGGCGATTATGCGCCATACTACTCAGTGCCAGACGCTGGCCGAGCAATTAATTGCTGGCAAGCTTGATGGCTTAGCGGATAATTTCACCAGTCTAGATCGGTTGTACAGCTTTTCTGTGCGTGGGCTGGAGCGAGTCGCCGGCCGCATGGCGACCGTGTTACAGGTGATTCCGCGAGATTCTTTTCGGTTTGGTTATTTTTTTAGTGTTGACCGCGAAACTGGACTGTTATTAAAAACGTTATTGGTCGATGATAATCAGCGCGTCGTCGAGCAGTTTCAGTTTGTCGAGTTGCAGACCGACCTTGCCCCGTCTGACTTTGTCGCCGAGCGTGATGCGACCATCACTCATAGAGTCGATGCTGATAAGCTGTCTGGCTGCAATAAACCGCTTGCTGTAGCACCATCGCAATGGCAGCTAAATTGGCTGCCGGCAGGTTTTGCTTTTTCTGGTCAGCGCATAGTGCAAACCGACACCCAGATGCTTATGTACACCGATGGGCTATCCACTTTTTCTATATTTCTTGACCCGGTTGAAGGTCAATTGGTGATAGAGGGGCGTGCTCAGCGTGGTGCAACAAATTTTTATATGCAGGGGCTTACCCGCGCAGGGCAAACTTATCAGGTCACTGTTGTGGGCGAGATACCTTTGGCCGTTGCCGAAAAAATGGCGCAGTTTATTAGTCGAGTAGACGCTACTTCTGAGCAGCCGCGAGGTTAATTATGTTACTCGAAACCGGTAGTGTTGTTGCGGTTGAGTCAGATGGTTTATGGGTTGAAACGATTCAGCGTTCTACCTGTGGTAGCTGTGCGGCGCAAAAAGGCTGTGGCCAAAGCTTGCTGGCTAAACTTACCGGGCACACGAGTTACTTGTGGGTGTCGTTAGCGGGGCGTGCCTCGGGTGATTATAAGATTGGCGATGAAATACAGCTGGGGGTACCCGAGGCTGTGGTCGCCAATGGTTCGTTATTTGTGTATTTTTTACCGTTGCTCACACTGTTAATGGCAACGCTGGTTGCTCATTACAGCGTGGGCAGCGAAGGCCTAACCGCACTGGCGGCTATTGTTGGACTTGTGCTGGGCGGTGCGCTGGTACGCTGGCGTGCGCATGCCACTCGCCACGACAGCCGTTTACAGCCGGTGTTGGTTGATGATCAGCAAGTGGTTCAGCTCGTTTAATGGCTGCTTAGCTGTGGCGGGATGAGCTGGATCTACTTGCTCCGTTTACTTTTTCTCTCTCGACCAGTCCTATTACTTCAGCTAAGTCCGTTGAGTTTATAATTTTGCTTTTAGTCTACTGATACTGACTCTCTAGATCGGTATTTACGGTCTTGTATTGATTGGCAATTAGCTGACTTGATGATGCTTGTCCCGTCACTTGCCGCCAAAGCTTGGTACTTAATGTCGTTAAGTCTTGGGCGTCTTGATTTATTATCCACTCTACAATCGCCTCCGATACATCGGGGTAAAAGGTCGGCCCTGGTATTGGTAGGTTAAGCCATGCTTCTATCGTGTCTCGATTTATTGGCGATGCAATGGTCGCGTAGCCTAACTGCGCTAAAGCGAGAGCGTTAGATTGTTGCTCCATTTGTCCCACGACCGGCTCGGCGAGTATCTTTTTGCCTAGCTTGATGGCCTCGCTTGGCAACTCAAACCCGGCGCTGCAAATTACCCCTTCGCAGCTGTGTAAAATTTTTTGAAAACCGCTGCGAGAAAATGGGCGGAAGTGTAAGTGGCCGTGATCAAGGTTTTGCTCAAGCTTGTGATAAATATAAAAATCGACGTTTGTTAGGGGCTTCAGGAGCGCCACAATATCGTCTAGTTCCGCAAAGGGTAAATACACTAAGATCCGCCCAGAGGTGACACTCACTGGATGGTTTGAGGGCTCTAAAATAGGGGGTAACAAAGGCTGGTTGAAATGATTCCAGTGCACGCCAATAGGTGTGTCGCAGGGAGCGAACCAGCGCATAAATAAATCGGTAATAATGTTGTTAGCGCACTTCGTAATTGGATATAAAAAAGCACTCTGATGCGATATCCCCAAGCTGCGCAGCCCCGCGCGTTTTGCCGCCCAAGCACTGACGGGCTCAAAGTCACTAATTACTAAATCATACGGCTGACAGTCGAGTGCGCGGATGTCGCGAGACAATTGAAAAAGATCACTTTTTAACAGGGTTTTCGTCATATTGACCTTGCCCTTAAAGGTTTGCAGAGTGACACCTTTAAACAGACGAAAGTCACCAAACGCTTCCATGTCAAAAAAATCGCTGCGAGCACGGCCAGAAAACACCCAATCTACTTGGATGCCGTGATATGCAAACGCGCGCGCCATAGAGCGTGCCCGTGTTAAGTGGCCGTTGCCTGTGCCTTGTACGCCGTACAAAATTTTCACCCGATGATTCCTGTGTAGATAAAACTGCCGACAACGGCACAGCCCGTGCCTAACACGGCGCCGGCTATGATGTCGGTGGGGAAGTGCACGCCCAGTAACACCCGCGAGATACCAATTAAAGTCGCCATTAAATACGCTGGAATGGCAAATAACGGGTAGAAGCTCAGTATTAAAAAGGCAAAGACAAAGGCCGCAGCGGTATGACCCGAAGGAAAGCTAAATTGATCGGAGGGTGTAAACCAGCCTTCATAGATATCGATAGCTGCTGCCGGTCGGTTGCGTTTTATGCCATTTTTAAGTAACAAGTAAAGGCTGACATCCAACGCGTAACAGATAAGCCCTAGGTATAGAAATGTGTGGCTGTGTGGCACATTGAAGGCCATTAAGCCGAGGGCAATAAGTGTGTACAGTGGTCCGTCGCCGCAGCGGGAGACCCAACGCACGGTGCGCCGATAGGGAAATTGCTTGGTAACGTGTAACCAGATAAACGCCCAGGTGTCTATCTGGTGGACTCTTTGTAAAAAAGCATTCATAGTTTCACCCGTTTTTGCCACTCGGTTTGGGTTGGCTAAGAAATACCACCGGACTGTGACGTTCGTGTGACACAGCGAAGGAGCTTTACTTAATGAGCAAACCAGGTAAGAGCGGCTGGAGCCGCCTAAAACATGCCACCGTATATTCTATGCAAGGCCTAGCGGCGGCTTGGCGCTATGAAGCTGCATTTCGCCTTGAGGTGATCCTGACTCTTTTAGGGTTGCCGTTGGCATGGTGGTTGGCACGGACTCATGTTGAACTGATTTTACTGGTAGCCAGTTTATTTTGGGTACTGGTGGCTGAGCTGGTTAATTCGGCCGTTGAGGCGGTAGTCGATCGCACCGGCTCAGAACATCACGAGCTATCGGGACGAGCTAAAGACATTGCCTCGGCGGTGGTGATGGTGAGCCTGAGTTTGTGTGTGTTTGTCTGGCTGGTAATTGCTTGGCACCGCTTTATGTAGTTGACCTCTCTTGCGCGTGATTGAGCGAAGGTGCTGATTCACGCGGACTGCTCTTTGGATAATGTTCGATATTTACAGTTCATTACCTGTTTTGCATGTAAATTCTCATTCTCAGCCGTAAAATAGATTCGTTATTAATAGTGTTCGATAGTGCGAGCGCGATTTTGGAGTGTTTGTGTGTCTACTATAAAAACGGGTTTCCGGTGTGGCATATCCAGTAATGTCGCTCGATTGTTACTGAGTGTCGTGCTGCTTGGAGTAACCGCGTGCAGCGATGATGCGGTGCTGAAGCCGGGTGCCGGTGGCGCCAAGGCGCGGCCGGTGATTGCCGCCAAAGTCGCTTTAAGTGCTGAGCGGGTAGAGGTTGAGGCGGTTGGCACCTCGCGCGCACTGCAATCGGTGGCAATGCGCTCGCGTGCTGCGGGGCAGGTGACAGAGGTTAATATTGCTGCAGGCCAAAAAGTAACCGAAGGGCAGGTATTGCTGCGCCTTGATGATCGCGACGAGAGACTGGCATTGCGCAACGCCGAGGTCGAGCTGGCCGATGCCGAGCGGTTGTTGGCGCGATACCGCCAAACCCAAGGCAGTGGGGCGGTAACAGAGTCGGCGTTGGACGATGCCGAGAGCGCCGTGGCGCGAGCGCAAATTGCCGTAGAGCGTGCGCGGGTAGATTTAGAGTATCAAAAGGTTGTGGCCCCATTTACCGGCTACATTGGCTTGAGCGATATTGATCAGGGCGCATGGGTTGATACTAATACGGTAATTACCACCATTGATGATCGCAGCGTGTTGTTGGTGACGTTCGCTTTACCCGAGTTATTGTTGGGGCAAATTAAACCGGGGCAAGCCATCGAATTATCAACTTGGCGTAAAGGCTCGGTAGTGGCCAGCGGCGAGGTGACCAGTATTGATAGCCGAGTAGATGAGGACGAGCGAACCTTTAAAGTACGCGCTCATGTAGATAACAGCGCAGATATATTGCGCCCAGGTATGAGCTTTCGTATTGCCCTATCGCTTATGGGCAACACCTATGCTTTGGTTCCCGAGGTGTCGCTCCAGTGGGGCGCACGTGGCTCATTTGTTTGGTTGATTGAAAACGGTCTTGCCGAACGTAAGTTGGCCACTATCGTCCAGCGTCGAGCTGGACAGGTGCTGGTGAACAGCGAGTTACAAGAAGGCGCGTTGGTGGTGTTAGAGGGGATTCAAATGGTGCGAGAAGGTCAGCCGGTTACGGTTGCCGAGGTACGTGACTTTGCTTCTAACACAGCTGCAAAAAATGCTTTAAACCCCAGCATGCACCTTGATGAGAGCGAAAAGTCGCATGAGGTGAACGGTGAGTGATGCCCCCGAATCGCTACACAAAGAGGATCTGGCGAGCTTAAGTATTCGGCGACCGATCCTAATTTTGGTCTTAAATCTCTTGATTGCTATTGCCGGCCTTGCCGCCGTAACGGCGGTTGAGGTGCGCGAGCTGCCCGATGTCGACCGGCCGTTTGTCTCGGTGCGCGGCGTTTACCCCGGCGCCTCCCCCGAAACCATGGACGCCGAAGTTACCAGCATCGTTGAGGGCGCTGTATCGCGGGTGTCGGGTATTCGCAATATTCGCTCATCTAGCGAGGAAAACAATTTTCGTCTGCATGTCGAGTTCTCGCCGGATGTCGACTTAAACAGTGCCGCCTCCGATGTTCGCGAAGCGGTCAGCCGAGTCGAGCGGGATTTGCCGCCGGATATGGAATCGTTGACGGTGGTTAAGGCTGATCCGAACGCCAACCCGATTATCAACTTAGCGTTAGTCAGCGAGCAGATAGGCGAGCTGGAGCTAACTCGTCGCGCCGAGAAAGATTTGATCCCCGAGTTTGTCTCCATCGATGGTGTGGCAGACGTCGTATTGTTTGGTCAAAGACAAAAAATTCTGCGGGTGGTGATGGACCCTATTCGCCTAGCAAGTTTTGGCCTCGGGGTGACGGATGTGGCCGATGCACTGCGCCAAGCACCATTTGATGTGCCCTCGGGTAGCTTTCGCTCGGGCGACTTAGAGCTCTTAGTGCGCGCCGATGCCTCGGCGGTAACAGAACGTGAGCTGCAGAGCATTATTATTACCGGCACAACCCGTGTCGCCGATGTTGCCCAGGTGTTTTTTGCCCCGGAAGATGCCGAGTCTTATGTGCGGCTTGATGGTTTGCCCGTGGTGGGGATGGGGGTGGTGCGCCAGTCGCAATCCAATACCTTGGATATCGCCGAGCGGGTGCATCAAACTGTGGAACGCTTGAATGAACGCTTTAACGATTTTGAGTTAGTGGTGACAGAGGACAGCTCTAAATTTATTAAAGGCTCGATGACCGAGGTGCTGTTTAGTTTATTACTGACAGTGACGATTGTGATTATCACCATCTGGCTGTTTATCGGCTCTTTTCGGGTGACCTTGATTCCCAGTGTGGCAATCCCCGTGGCCTTAATCGGTACGGTTGCAGCCATTTGGGCGATGGGCTTTTCTCTTAATATTCTGACGTTACTGGCATTGGTGCTGGCGACGGGGCTCGTGGTCGATGATGCTATTGTGGTGCTGGAAAATATTCAGCGTCGTCGCCATCAAGGGCTCGGCGCGCGGGCGGCAGCGGTGCTGGGAACCCGGCAGGTGTTTTTTGCTGTAATTGCTACCACGGCGGTATTGATTTCGGTATTTGTTCCCGTCGCCATGCTGCCGAGTACGGCTGGACGCCTGTTTCGTGAGTTTGGTTTTGTCTTGGCGTTTGCGGTGGCTATTTCATCGTTTGTGGCTTTGTCGTTGGTGCCGGCAATGGCCGCGCGAATGATTCCAGAGCGCGATAACAAAGCGCATCCGGTGCGTGATCGGTTGCAGCACTTTGGCAACCGTATGGCCACAGCCTACTCGCGCGCACTGGCGTTTGTTTTGGGACATAGTGTTATCACGGTGATTGTCGCGGTGCTGGCTATTGTCGGCAGTGCATTGCTGTATCAGTACATCCCTCAAGAGTTGTTGCCGGAGGAAGATCGCGGCGTTATCTATGTCGACGCCACTGGCCCCGATGGCACCGGCCTTGAGTATACCGAGCGTCAGGTAGACGCTATAGAGGCGCGGGTACAGCCACTGCTGGATTCGGGTGAGGCGACTCAACTGTTCTCGATTGTCGGCCGCTATGACCCTAACCGAGGTCGGGTGATTTTACCGTTAGCGGATTGGGAAGCGCGCAGCCGCACCCAGCAAGCGATGATGGATGAGCTGCGTGGCCCTATGAGTAAAATTCCCGGTGCCTTCGTGCGAGTGTCCAGTACCAATAGCCTAGGTTTGCGCGATGGTGGAGGTGGTGTAGATATCGCCTTGGTGGGCAGCGATTACGCCGAGATTTTTATTGCCGCCGAGCATTTTGCGCGAGAAATTGAAGCCCAGCTGCCGCAGCTTACTCAGCCCGACATTCAGTTTCAGCCGACTCAGCCGCAGCTGTCAGTCACTATCGATCGCCGCCGAGCATCCGATTTAAATATTCCGTTGGAGAATATATCGACAACGTTACGGGCGATGGTGGATGGTTACGATCTTGTGGATTTAAGCATTGATGATGAGGCAATCCCTATCATCCTTGAATCCTCCAGCAATCAGATTAATGACCCTGGCGATTTGGTGAATTTGTTTGTCAGTACCCGCGATGGTCGTTTGTTGCCGTTGTCATCGGTGGTGACCTTGACTGAGCACGCGGTTGCGGCAGAGTTGGATCGTCATAAGCAGCGCCGCGCGATAGAAATTGGCATGAACATCGCCAGTGGTTACCCATTGCAAACGGCGGTAAACGATTTGCGTGCACTGGCCGAACGCGAGTTGCCACTGGGTGTTGGTTTGATCTTTCTAGGCGAAGCTGAAACGCTCAATGAAACCGCGCGCGAGGTGATGGTGACTTACATCATTGCTTTAGTTGTGGTGTTTTTAGTGCTCTGCGCCCAATTTGAGAGTTTTAGCAGTGCACTAATTGTGATGCTGACAGTGCCTTTTGGAATTGCTGCGGCGATTGTCGCTCTGTTGCTGACCGGCACGAGTATTAATGTCTATTCGCAAATTGGTTTGGTAATGCTGATTGGCTTGATGGCCAAAAACGGCATTTTATTGGTGGAATTTGCCGATCAGCTCCGCGATCAGGGGCGTTCGGTACTGCAGGCCGTGCAAACCGCTGCCGCCGTGCGCTTGCGTCCGATTGTAATGACGATGATGTCCACCGTATTGGGCGGTCTACCACTTATTTTAAGTGCCGGCCCTGGTGCAGAGGCGCGTCGCGCCATCGGTTGGGTCGTGTTTGGTGGGCTGGGCATAGCGGCTGTTTTCACTCTGTTTTTAACGCCGGTGATTTATTTGTTAGTGGCTCGTCTGTCTAAAGTGCGTGCCGCCGAAGGCCAGCGTTTGCAGTCTGAGCTTGCAGCGGCGGAGAGTATTCCCGACGATCACGGTGAATATCGCTAGAAGTGTTGCGCTTGCGGTACAATGATACCGGCAAAAGTAGCGCAAGCCTGCGATAGAATAGCCACCGTCATATGGCCTAACTGGAGTTAAAATGCAGCCCGTACAAGCCAGTATTGAACAAGCATTAACCGAGCAATTTACCCCTATGTATTTGCGCGTGGTTAACGAAAGCCATAAGCACAGTGTGCCGCCAAACTCGGAAACCCACTTTAAGGTGACCTTGGTGAGTGAAGCGCTGTTGGGTAAACGGCAGGTACAGCGTCATCAGTTGGTGTATGGAGCGCTAACCGAGCAGCTCAAAGGTCCGGTGCATGCTTTGGCGTTGCACACTTTTAGCCCCGACGAGTGGGCCGAAGAGCAACAGGTGCCCGACTCTCCGCACTGCCTTGGCGGTGGCAAGCATTAGCTGTGCAGGCACCATCTCGCCAAAATTTGGGTTTAACAAACTCAAAGCCGGGTAAAAATACTGGCTGTACAAAAAACAAGCGGTTATAATGCCCGCGATTTTAATCGGCCCGTTCTGGGCAGCTTTTAGGTAATTGTTTTTACTATGAATCAGTATGTTGTCGCTGCGCTGTACAAATTTGTTGAGCTTCCCGATTACGAGGCATTGAGTGTTCCGCTTAAAGCCGAGTGTGACCGCTTAGGAATTAAAGGCACTCTGTTGCTGGCCGCTGAGGGCATTAATGGCACGGTTTCGGGTTCACGCGAGGGCATCGATGCACTGCTGAATTATTTAACCCGTGATGATCGTTTTGCCGATATCGAGCATAAAGAATCGCTCTACGACGACCAGCCGTTTTACCGCATGAAGGTAAAGCTGAAAAAAGAGATCGTCACTATGGGGGTCGAAGGCATTGATCCCAAGCAGATCGTCGGTACCTACGTAAAACCACAGGACTGGAACGCATTGATCAGCGACCCAGATGTGCTGGTGGTGGATACCCGCAATCATTACGAATACGCTATTGGTAGCTTTGAGCGTGCAGTGGACCCGGCCACCGAGACGTTTCGTGAATTTCCCGCCTATGTGAAAGATAATTTAGATCCCGCGCAGCATAAAAAAGTCGCCATGTTTTGTACCGGCGGCATCCGCTGTGAAAAAGCCACGGCTTATATGAAAGAGCAGGGGTTTGACGAGGTGTATCACTTAGAGGGTGGTATCTTAAAGTACCTCGAAGAGGTCCCAGCTGCCGAGAGCTTGTGGCGCGGTGAGTGTTTTGTGTTTGATAATCGCGTGGCGGTTAATCACGATTTAGAGCGCGGCTCGTTTGAGCAATGCTACGGTTGTCGTCATCCTATTACCGAAGCCGAAATGGCCTCTGAGCTATACCTGAAAGGTGTATGTTGCCCGCGCTGTCATCACAGCTTGAGTGATGAGCAGAAAACCCGCTTTGCCGAGCGACAAAAACAAATTGAGCTGTCGCGCGCGCGCAATGAAGTGCATTTGGGGGCGGAGCCACCTGCTCGTCAAAAACTTCGCAGAACTACAGGCTAATGAGCCTTTTCTTACTATTATGTCGTGAAAACGTCACAGTTTTCCGGTACTCTTTTGATCCATTGAGCGGTTAATTCGCAGCTTGTGGGTTTGTTGGTAATAGCAAAAGGTTAAAGTCATGAACTTTGAAGCTTGGGATGTAAATCTGGCAGCGGGCGAAGCGCGACATAGTTGCGGTTGTATTATTCGTATCGAAGGAAACCCGCGAAATCCATCGGCAGTTGATCCGAGCCATTTCCCTAAAAGTATGAATTTTATTGATCAGGCGCGCTTGTTGCGTTGCGGTATCGAAGCGTTAGCATTGGCCGCCGAGCAAGGCGGAGCGCCTGCGGGGCAAGATGATGACGGCGTCAGTGTGAAAATAAAAAGCCGCACGGTGCTGGATCTAGAGCAGAAGGCTAAGATGTTTGCCGAAAATCCCGACAAACCTAAACGTGCGGTTTTATCGTTAAAAAAGCGTGAGAAGGCCAGCAGTTAAGCCCGTATATTTAACGGGCTATAACGCCTTTGTGTTAACGAATCACCAATTGGCCGCGTAGCTGCAAATTGGTTTTGTGTTGATCCATCTCGCTAAGCATTTTATCAAAATCCTGCTCGATTATATCGATACCATTGGTGACGATCACCTCTTGGCTGCCGTTATACACCAAGGCATTCAGCTCTTTGGTCACTTTATCCATGGCATCAAAGACAGTTTTGGTTGTCTCGGCGTTATAAAATACCCGACCTTGGCCGGTTAAACGCAGATAATCGTCACACTCGACTAGCCACTCTTTGCGCTGATCAAGCATTTTACGGATATTGTTCATTCCGCCTTTGTGGCCTGTAGGCAAGCGCTCGGTGCGGTACTTCTGCAGGCTGGCGTAATCACGCAGTAAAAAATCGACACTGGTGGTTTCACAGAATTTCGCGGTCATATAGCTCGGAAATTCTACGTTATGCTGCTCCATAGCTTGTTTGCGTTTACACTCCTCGTCACACGCATTGACCTGACTGCTGGCAAGGGCCAGAAACATCAGTATCATCGGAAAGAGTAAGTTTTTCATAAGACGGCCTTTTTGTTTATCGCTTTTGTTATGACAATCACACTTTTGGTATAAAGGATATTGCTTCTAAGGTCAAGTCGTGTATAGAAAAAATCATATTCTTATTGCTTTGTTGGCTGATATTTTAAGTATTTACATCTTTTAGCTCTAAATAATCTTACCCGGCCTGTAATGCTTTCTTTATTAGTGATTGTAAGTGTGTGGGTAGTTGAATCGTTAGCGCACGGGCTTGGCCTGCGGTAGACATCTTGTGCCAGGTTTTGTTGATAATCGTTATGAGTTTGGTCTCGGGGTGTTTCGTGGCAAAGCTCTCTAAGTGGTAACGGATAAAAACCAAACAGATTACATCCTCTAGCATTTGTACTTCAGCATCGCGTTTGAGTTGCTTTTTTTGCAGCATGGTGGCCACCCGCTCGCAACTCTCCTCGCTATAGCCGTGCTCGCGCATAATATCGCAAGCTCGCTGGGCGTGATGCTGCCCTAGGGTGACTCGCCAGCGCTTGTAGCCAGCCCGGTCCATAGGGTAGTCGCTGCGAGGGATTGCCCAGCGCTCAATGTGCTGCGCACGCGCTGCTAATTGCAGCTCATCGCTGGGGGATACAGTGAAGTCGGCTAGCTCTGCACTCATTCGCTCGGCGTATAGCAGCTCTTTGGGGCGCTGTTTGCCTGCCTGATCGACGTCAAGGTTTGGGTCTTGGCTGTTAATATCATCAAAAGCTTGTAGTGTGGCGTTCAGATCGCCTGTAGCGTTATTCATACGGAGTTCTCTGTGGTTGAATGATCGAAGCGTTGTTAACGCTTGTTATGGTTTGGTGAGGGGCTCGATATTGATACGCAGCTGATACAGCTGTTGCCAATGTTTTCCGGTCACCCAAAAACTGTTGTCTTGTGCATCAAAAGCGATACCGTTGGCGACGGCGTTGGGGTCGGGGTTGTGCGCTCGTTCGCGCTGGGCAAACTCTGTGATATCGACTACCGCCTGCACGTTGCCACTGGCTGGATTAATCACCAGAATCTCATTGCTATGCCAAATGTTGGCCCAAATAAATCCGTGAGCAAACTCTAATTCATTGATGTTTTTAACCGCTATGCCGCTGCGTGTAACGCTTAAGTGGTGGCTTACTTCAAACGTTTCAGGGTCATGAAAAAATAGCGTAGCGCTGCCATCAGAGCGAATAATGTGTTGTGAGTTGTGGGTTAGTCCCCAGCCTTCACCTTGGTAAGTGTTGCGTCCAAGCGGCTTGCCGGTGTCGGCGGCAAAGCGCCACAAGGTGTTCTCGCGCCAGCTAAGTAGGTATACCGTATTATTAAAAACGGTAAGCCCCTCGGCAAAATAACGTTTAGGCAAAATGTGTTGCCATGGCGTATTGGTCGTGGCGGTAGTATTCAGTGCTCGGCTAATCAGTTTCGATTTACCGTATAAACCACTGCTTTGCAGTAACTGTCCTCGGTGTATCTCCAACCCCTGAGTAAACAAAAGCGAGTCGAGTGGTCGGCTTTGAAGTAATTGATAGCTAAGTTTTAGTGGTGCGTTGTTGCTTAAACCTGTACTTGTTGCACTTAAACCTGCCAGTGTTATTAGTGTGTAAATGGCGTATCGTTGCCAGCGCCGGTTAGGCCCCCAAGTCGAGGTTAAATTGTTTGATTGGCGGCAATTAGCCATAATAGTTCGGCATGCTCTTGTTAACATTTCACTAAGGCTCGTTTATGTCTCGTATTCGTTCATTTTTGGTACTGACGTTACTAGGTGGTTTGGCAGTAGTGTTGCCCATGACCATTTTTGTATTTTTGCTGCAGTGGTTGGTGGGTGTGTTGGACAATCTGATTGCCCCACTTAGCCGCTGGTTGGCTAACTATATCACTGTCGGTGAACACGGTGCCGATGTGCTTAGTCTGGCGCTGGTGCTGGGGGTGTGCTTTGTCGTTGGGTTGTTGGTAAAAACCGGTATCGGTCGCTGGTTGCACAGCAAGTTGGATAGCTTGTTTTCACGTTTGGCTCCGGGTTACAGCACGATCCGCGAAATGGTGACACAGGTTATGGGTGGCGAGGGCAATGCCTCATTATTAAACGGCAAAGTGTGTCGCGCCTATATTATGGGAGCCACAAGTCCGGTGTCGGTTACCGGTATTGTGACCGCCGAGCACGAGTCGGGTGATTACACCGTGTATGTGCCCACCGCACCTATTCCCACCTCGGGGTTTGTGTATCACCTGCCAGCCGATTGCGTTGTGTTGTTACCCGAGGTGAGTGTCGAGGCTGCTATGCGTACCGTGATTGCCTGCGGTAGTGGCTCGCAAATCATTATGCCCCCAGCTGTTGCCCATAATTCGGCCCCGATTAACGACCACGAATAATATCGCGCAAGGCAAAGCGTGCGGGGTGCAGTGCTTGTGCCAACGGTGCCACTAAAGGGGCGCATTCGCGGTTAATAATGTCGCTAAGTAGTTGTGCACACAGTGGTGTATAGGCCAGCCCGCGTGATCCGTGCCCACAATTGACGTACAGGCCGCTATGATAGCTCGGCGTAGTATCGATCACGGCTTTGGCATTGCGGCTTAGTACTGCGCAGTCACGTTTCAGTGCTTGATAGTCGGGCACGGGGCCAACAATGGGTAGGTAGTCGGGCGTAGTGCAGCGAAATGCAGCTCGCCCGTGGGCTATGTCCGCCACCTTTGGGTTATTAAATACCTCATTCAGATTTTCCCCAAGCTCGCTTAAGTGATTAAGGTTGCTCTGATGATCCTGCGGATTTAACGCAAGATCTCTCTCGCCTAAATTAAAGGTCGCCCCTAAGCTGTGTTCGCCTTTGTGTGCTGGCGCTAAATAGCCCTGGGCGCAGAGGGCGGTGGTGATTTTTGTACTGGAGCCAGTGGCGGCGAGAGTGCTGATTTGGCCGCGAATAGGTTTGAGCGGTAGTGGTGTTAATTGCGCAAGTTTCGCGCTGCGCTCGGCGCAAGCCACAATAGCGATAGATGCATGGGCAACGCTTTTATCCACGTTGTCTGTGTGGTTGCTAAGTGCATACCAGCGTCCTTGGCTTTGTTTTAATTCGTTTATTGAGTAACCGCAGCGCACGTTAATATTGGGGTGATCGAGCAGTGTTTTACACACAATGCGAGGGTCGAGCCAGCCACAATCCGGAAAATACAGCCCGCCTTTTTTGAGGGGGGCGTTGCTGATACGGCTTGCGGTGTCTGCATCGGTTAGTTGCACTAAGGTGTTTGGGTGGCCTAATGCAGCCACGACTTGTTGTTGCGCCGTTGTTTGCGCAGCAGTATTGGCTAACTGCAATAGTCCGCAGCGTGAGCCGGCATCGGGGTTATTGTCCCAAAATTGTCGGTAGTGTCGCTGGGCATACATCAGTGTGTGCAGATTAAACAGCGGTAAAGTTTCGCGCCGGTGACTTAGACGCGCATACAGTAATCCTTGTGGATTGCCAGAGCCGCCACTGGCCGGAGCATCTTGCTCTATTACAGTAACTTGCCAGCCGGTGTCGGCCAGCGCACGCGCGGTATGGCAACCGGCAAGGCCCGCGCCAATCACCAGGGCCGTCAAATCGTTTGTGCTATGGGTAGCTTGCTGGCGATAAATTCCTGTCGCCATGCTGGGTTTGGGTGTATTGGCGGCGGTAAGTGTTGTCATTGTAGCGCTTACCATTTCGCGCTTTTTTTTAAAGCCTGGCAGGTTGACAATGTTAAAACCCACCGCTTTTAAACCGCGCTTTACACTAGAAGCGGCGCTAAAGGTCGCGGCGGTTGTGGTGGGGCCAGATAGCGCAGCGATGGTGTTAAATAGTGTGTCACTCCACATATCGGGGTTTTTATTGGGTGAGAACCCATCTAAAAACCAAGCGTCGACACTGGCTTGAGTGGCGGTGTCTCGAACCTTGTCAGTGCTGGGCCACAGCAGTGATTGCAAGCCGCTTGTGGCTTCATCAATGATTAAGGTTAGGCTGACATTGTCGCTAAAATGCAAACGTTGAATGCCGCGTCCGACAAACGCTGGGTACTGCTGGGTAAGTTGTGTGGCTAAAGGCGCGAGTTCGGGCCACAGCGCCAGCGCACGGATTAGATCCGGCAGTGTAATGGGGTGTTTTTCGACCGAGATAAAATGCAGTCGGTTATTGCCGTGGGGCTGTTCGCGCCACAATTGCCAGCTAGCTAAAAAATTTAAGCCAGTTCCAAAGCCAGTCTCGGCAATGGTAAATAGATTTTGGCTGGTGTTACTTTTAAGTGCGGCAAAACGCTCGGGCAAGTGGTTGCCCTCGATAAAAACGTACCGAGTCTCTGCTAGGCCATCGTGCAAAGAAAAATAAAAGTCGCCATAGGTGTTTGATAGCGGTTGCCCGCGCTCATTCCAGAGCAGTTGCGCAGGGCTTGTAATAGACGAGTCGCTCACAGCTTGAATTCGGTCTTAAGTTGCTCGCACCAAACTGCGATGCGTTCATCGGTTAGGCCAAATTCATTTTCATCGTCCAGCGCTAGGCCAACAAATAAAGTGTTGTTGGCGATTAACGCTTTGGAGGCTTCAAACTGGTAACCCGCAACAGGCCAGTAACCGCAGGGTACCGCGCCCAGCTTAGCGGTCTTGGCGTGGAGGTAACCTAAGGCGTCTAAAAACCACTCGGGGTAACCAATTTGATCGCCCAAACCAAAGTGCGCTACGGGTTTGTTTTGCCAGTTTACCTGGTCGATCTCATCCCAGATCTCATCCCAATCTTCTTGCAGTTCGCCGTAATCCCAAGTGGGAATGCCGAGAATCACGTAGGGGTAAAATTCGGCTTCGATAATCGGCGTGTCGGCGATATTAAACACATCGACTAAGCCGTCGCCCATTTGGCTGCGAATTTTCTCGGCAACAATCTCGGTGTAACAGGTAGAGCTGCCATAAAAGAGGCCAATGGGAGCTCGACTCATAGCTGTTTAGTCCAATCATCAAGCCAGGCAAGCGCTAGCTCTGATGGATCATCGCCGCTAGTGGCATCGAGGATAAGTGGCTCGCCGATGCGCACGGCACCCAGCTCGCTCATGGCGTGGTCGATCGCACGGCCGGCCTCGCCAAAAGTGGTGTAGCTACTGTCGCCCAAGTTAATGACGCCGTAGCGACGCATTGCGATGTTTGGAAAATCTCGCACAAGCGCTAAATACAAAGGTTGTATGTTGCTTGGCAGTTCGCCGGCACCGGTATTGGAGGTGCAAATAAGCAGCGTGTCATTAGGATTGTCGAGCAGGTCGTCGATTTCGGGCAACGGGTTTACAGCGGTGTTAATGCCTTGGCTGTCGAGCCGATCTTTAATGTCGCCGGCGACTGTCTCGGCAGTGCCCATTTCGGAGCCGACTAAAATTTGCACTCGTGTCATAGTGTTTACCTGCGCTACAAAAGGTGCTTATTGTACGGTGTTAGTGGTGGCTTTTAAATCGCACGGGCTATGGCGAGCTTAGCGATAGTCTAGTTGTCGCCAAGCTTCGTAGACTATCACTGAGACTGCATTGGATAAGTTCATGCTGCGGCTGCCCTCGCGCATTGGGATGCGCAGCACTTGCTCGGGCGGTAATGATGTGCGAATTTCAGCGGGTAAGCCCCGAGTCTCTGGGCCAAACAATAGGTAATCGTTGGGTTTAAATTGGGCGTCACTGTGGCACTGCGTGCCTTTAGTGCTGAGGGCGAATATTCGCTCAGGTGCCGCGCGGGTCAAAAAATCATCCCAGTGTTTATAGGTGACAAGATCTTTCCATTCACCGTAATCAAGTCCTGCTCGGCGTAGGCGTTTATCGTCTAGAACAAACCCGAGTGGTTCAATTAGGTGCAATTGACAACCGGTATTGGCGGCTAAACGAATGATATTGCCGGTGTTCGGTGGGATTTCAGGTTCAAATAAAACGATATTGAGCATGGCGCAATCCAGCCTTAAAAGGCTATAGTCAAGGTGAGCGGTAATAACAGGTTACGATTATAGACAGGCTTGATAAAGAATACTGTTATACATTATAAAGAAATACGTGCCACACTGGTGTAGTGAGGCAATCTATAAAAAGGTTTGGAGAATGTTGGCTTGAAGTTTATTCGCACCAAGTCACGTAAGTACGAGACTTTAGGGGTGGAATTTACTCCCCAAGGAGTCGCTTTTGCACTGCTGGAACGCATTGCGGGTCAATTACCGCGCTTAATAACAGCAGAGTTTATCCCCGATACCGAAACCCCCGTTGTCGCACTGCGCGAACGTCTGGCTAAATTAGACGGGCGTTCGGCCCCCTGTAACTTGGTGATGCCAGCGGCGGGATACCAGCTATTATTGGGGGATGCCCCCGATGTCCCGATTAATGAGCTGAGCGAAGCGTTGCGTTGGCGAGTTAAAGATTTGGTGAGCTTCCCTGTGGTCGACGCCATTGTGCAGGCTTTTTTATTGCCCGAGTCCTGTACTCGTGGCGGTACTCGGTTGGCTTATGCTGCGGTAGCTAAGCGTAGCGTGGTGTCCGAGCAGGTAGCTCTGGCACACGAAGGCGGATTAGCGTTACAGGCCATCGATATCCCCGAGTTAGCATTAAGTCAGTTGGCACTCGCCTGTTTAGATACCTCGCGGGCAGTGGGTTTGGTTCACCTTATCCCTGGTGGTGGCACTTTGCTGCTGATACGTGAAGGTGAGCTGTACTTAGCGCGCAACTTTACTTTAGATTTTAACGGTGGGCTGCTGGATGATTTGCCGGCCGACGCCCTAGTATTAGAGCTGCAGCGCTCGCTCGATTACTTTGAGCGGCAAATGCGTCAGGTGCCGCCGGCAAATATTTATTTATGTGGTGAAAATATAACCGACGATAAAATCACACCGTCACTTAAAGGCGGGTTGGCGGCGCGAGTAGAATTATTGCCGTTAAGTCAGGGGTTGAGCATAGCCGATGATATAGAGCCGCATACTTTACCGCTGTGTTTACACGCCATTGGTGCGGCTTTGGCTGAAGGCGGGGTGCGGTAATGCAGGTCGTTAATTTTTATATTGCCGAGTTTCAACCCGATCGCTCCGCGCTGCGAGCATCACACATTGTTTGGGCGCTTTTGTTAACGCTGGTGTTGTTGGTGGTTTATTCGCTGTGGTATCACTCGCAATCTGTGCGTATGGCGCAACAGCAAGTCGCGTTACAAACGCAAATGGACGCATCCAAGAGTGCATTATTAGAGGTATTAGAAGGCCAAAAGTCGCTCAACATTAATGCGTTGCGCTCTGAGCTTACGAGATCTCGCGCTGAAATTAAGCAGCGCAAGCGGGCGCTTGATGTGATCGAAACCCAAGATATGGGCAACACGGAAGGCTTCTCACAACAGCTGCGGGCTTTAGCTTCTTTGTCATTGCCAGCGGTGAGTTTAGAGTCATTCATGTTACTTGATGGGGGCGCCCAGGTTGGCTTGGCCGGCCGCGCTTCAGAGCCCGAAGCCGTGCCGCGCTATTTGGCTCTACTGCATAACTCAGCCGCTTTTTCGCGCACTAGCTTTGGTGTGTTAACCGTCGCGCAAAACGAAGGCGCAGGATTCCCGTTCGCGGTAGCTGTACCGACGGTTAAGGAGGGCGAACATGGAGAGCCTTGAAAAACTCAAAGCCTATCTTGACGGACTAACCTTGCGCGAACGTGTCATTGTGTTGCTGGCGGCAATATTGGTGATTTATGGTTTGTGGTTTGTGCTGTGGTATAGCGGCGCAAGCAATAAGCGCGAAGCCACCGCGCAACGTATTGGCGCGATAGCGGCCGAGCAACAAAAAATTGAGAATCAGATTGTACAGTTTCAACAAGCTGGCGGCGGTACGGCCGAGGTATTAAAAGCCGAGCTTAGTTTGGCCAAGCATGAACTTGTCGAGACCAATAAGCGATTGTCACGCTCGACATCCGCGCTGGTGAGCGCTGATCAATTAGCGCAGGTGCTACAAGACATGTTGCGAGAGAGCAACGCGTTAGCATTGATCTCGCTGCAAATGATGAATGTCGAGCCTATCAGCTTAAAGCCATTGGAAGAACAAGACAGCAATGAATGGACCGGCGAAAGCGTTAATGTCTATCGCCATGGCGTCGAGCTGACAGTGCGTGGGCGTTACTTCGAAGTGTTAGATTTACTGGATCAACTTGAAGCTAAACCGTGGAAGTTTTACTGGAAATCATTGCACTACCATGTACAGAGTTACCCCGCAGCCGAAGTAACAATACGGGTCTATACTTTAAGTGCCGAGGAGGGACGTCTAGGTGTTTAAGTTACCGTTGTTATTGGTGTGTATTCTTGCGATCAATACTGCGTTGGCGCAAACTCCGCTGCGTGACCCCACTCAACCATTATGGGTAAAATCTGCCGGTGCAGTCGACGAGCTTGCCTTGCACTCGGTACTGATTAGCGCCAGTCGAAAGATCGCCGTTATTAATGGTATCACCGTGCGTGAGGGCGAGAGCTTACCAGGAGGTTGGCAGTTACAAAAAATAGAGTCGAGCGCGGTGGTGATTAGCAATCGACAACAACGCCGACGTTTAGAGTTGGCCGGTCATATAAGTGGCGTTGTCAGTGTTGCAGATAAATCGGCGGCTGATACACAAGAGCACATTATACAAAAGCAAAGGTGCCATAACAGTACCTGTACCGAGGTGAAACAATGAATTGCAGCCTTCCTACTGCCGCGCAGCTCACCGCGATGGGGCTATTACTATGGCTAAGCGGTTGCAGTCAACAACAGGCACGTACGCTTAGCATCGAAACCGAGATGGCTAATGTTGCCCAAACCGCACAACAACCTGTTCCCGTTGAGGTGCCTGCACATATTAATGCCGAATTATCGGCGCTCCCCGACTCTAACGTTACCGAGCTTGAACGTTTTGATGTAACCGTTAACGAAGTGCCAGCACGGGCTTTCTTTTTAAGTTTGGTTGATGGCACTGATACTAATATAGTGGTGCATCCAGAAGTTAATGGCACTATCTCGCTTAATTTACACGATGTAACTGTCGCTGAAGTATTAGCGGTGGCGCGCGATATTTATGGTTATGAATATAAACAGCGCGGCGGTATTTATACTATCTACCCTAACCATTTGCGCACCGAGGTATTCCATCTAAATTATTTGGATGTACAGCGTGTAGGTGTGTCGGATACCAGCGTTATGATCGGTCGCGGTGAGTCGCAAAGTGGTCAAGTGAGCGGCAGTGCCGGCAACCAGAGCACCAGTCAAGGTGATACCGCTAACTTGTTGAGTATGCTGTCTGGTGAGTCGGGCAACAATTCAGCCTCCTTAACACCGGGGTCGCGTATTCAAACCCTTAACCGAACAGATTTTTGGGCTTCCATAAAATTAGCGGTGTCAGCCATTATTGGTGGTGAGAATGAAGATCGTATGGTTATGGTGTCGCCCCAGGCTGGGATGCTGGTGGTTAAGGCGCTACCGCACGAGCTTAACTCAGTGCGCGAATTTTTAGAGCGCTCAGAGTTAAGTGTTAAGCGGCAAGTTATTTTAGAAACTAAAATTTTAGAAGTTCGTTTAAGTGAAGGTTACAACACGGGTATAGATTGGAGCAAAATTAACGGTCAATTAAATTATGGTTACCAGGCCGGACGCGATCAAAACACCAGTGATACCGTGTCGTTTACTGACTTTGTACCGGGTGGCGCGAGTGGCGAACAAAATTTTGTTGATGGTGTGATCGAAAGCTCTTCGCAGTTGTTTACCTCGGTGCTTGGTGTGCCCGACATCAGTGAGCTGGTGTCACTGTTACAAACCCAAGGCAATGTACAAGTATTATCGAGCCCACGTATTTCAACTGTTAATAATCAAAAAGCAGTTATCCGGGTGGGCGCCGATGAATACTTTATTACCGGCATCTCCAGTAATACCACCGCCAACGCATCGGCTGTGACCAGTACACCGAATATCGAGTTGTCACCCTTTTTTAGCGGTATTTCGTTAGATGTAACACCGCAAATATCAGAAGATGACAGTGTGATTTTACATATTCACCCGGTGGTGAGCGATGTTACAGATCAGCTGAAAAACTTTACCATTGGTGACGAGAACTTCTCTTTACCCTTGGCTAATCGAGGTGTGCGTGAATCCGATAGCATCGTGCGGGCACAATCGGGCCAAGTGATTGTGCTGGGCGGCTTGATGCAAGAGACTAAAGTTAATCAAGACGGTAAAAACCCAGGGTTAAGCGACATTCCTTTGTTGGGGTCAATGTTTCGCACTACCAGTCGATTAACCGAAAAAACCGAATTAGTGATTTTATTGCGCCCCATTGTGGTAGGTGACAACACTTGGAAAGAGCAAATCGAACAATCGGTACGAGGTGTAGATAAGCTAGGTAACGATTATCGAGAAATGTTTAAAAATAGTATTGAGTCACAATAAATAACAGGAGCACCGTGCGTGTACCGACAGCATTTTGGCCTGCGTGAGCAGCCGTTTTCACTCACGCCGGATACCGAGTTTTATTTTAACCACAAAAGCCATCGCGAGGTGTTGGGCACCATATTGTTGGCTTTGCGTCACGCCGAGGGCTTTGTAAAAGTAGTGGGCGAGGTGGGTACAGGTAAAACGCTGCTTAGTCGTAAATTGCTTGATGCGCTTGATGCACAATACCTGACCGCTTATATCCCCAACCCTTATTTAACCCCCGAAGAGCTCAAGTGGTTTTTGGCCGAAGAAATCGGCGTAGCGACGGATGATAAGCCCGCGCATAAATTATTGGCGGATATCAATCAGCGCTTAATTGAGTTGGCCACGGCTAAGCGCCAAGTAGTGTTGATTGTCGATGAAGCGCAAGCAATGCCGCGCGAGACACTGGAATCACTGCGACTATTAACCAATCTAGAAACTCGCAAACGCAAACTATTACAGGTGGTGTTGCTGGGTCAGCCCGAGTTAGATGAAATGCTTGAGCGAGCCGACTTACGCCAACTTAAGCAGCGTATTGTGTTTGCTGAGTATTTGCATGCCATACCGTCGGCCAATGTGGCCGCTTATGTTGACTCCCGCCTAGCGGTAGCAGGCTACACTGGCGCGCCATTGTTTACTCGTGCCGCGCTGCGCTTATTGGCCAAAGCCACCGGCGGCGTACCACGTTTATTAAATGTTATTAGTCATAAAGCTTTGATGGCCACTTACGGTGAAGGCGCAAGACAGGTGACTCGCACTCATATGGCACGCGCGGTGCTTGACACCTCCGAATCGCGCGCGGCGGGCCGTCGAGCTGCACGTCATATTTGGCTGTGGATCGCGCTTGGCGGTGTGGCTGCGTTACTCGTGGCGAGCGCTATTTTTTGGGGATTGCGCCTGTGAGCTTGGTCAACGATATGTTGCACGATTTAGATGCGCGGCAACCCCACACATCTAACCCTCGCGACCATCTGCCTAGCGGTTTAAGCCGTCGAGCATCGGCGGGGGCTTGGCGTTTTGTGTTGATGGGCTTTGTGGTTGTATTGGCTATTAGTGCACTGGGGTATTGGTATGTTGCCACATCGATTATAAAGCCTGCTACTAGCTCAGCGTTAAAAAACTTATCGGATACAAATCTTGTCGCTACCGACGTGGTTGAGCGCACTACAGCAATATCGCCATCATCTCTTAACGCTCAAACCGTCAGTTCGCAGGAATCTGTTGTACAGCCCCACAGTATGCCAAGCCGCGAGTTGCTTAAAAATTTACGTTTGGCAAAGGCGGCATGGGTGGCGGGGCAGTTAACCACACCGCTTGATGCCAGTGCGTATTGGTATTATCAGCAGGCGTTGCGATTCGACCCTAATAATAGTGAGGCTCGTGCCGGCATTACCCAAATCGCCACGCATTATTTTAGCCAAGCCCAACGTGCCGAGAGCAGCGGTGATGACATGCAAGCGCTGGCGTTATTGGAGCGGGTGTTGGCGATAACCCCAGATCACCCGAGCGCACAAACAATGCTTGCTAAATTGCAAAGCTTGCCAGTAACACCTTCCGTGCAACAAGCTACGGCCGATTATGTTGTCGAGCCTATGAGTGATAATACTGCAGGGCCAAATAATTCAGTGACATCGCCCTCGGTGGCATCGTCTCTGGGGCTAAACAGCGTTAAGCCTAAGGACAGCTCTAACGTTAATATTAGAGCTGTCAGTGATGTTGACTACCCTGAAGAACAAAGTGATGGGGTTAACTTAAGCTGGACTAGCCGTGACCAGCAAGCCCGTGGCGAAGCCGAACGTTTGGTGGCGCGCGGACAACCTGAGCGAGCGCGGCGATTGCTTGAAGCGTTTGTCGCTGATGCGAGTAAAACCGCTTTTATGGTGCCCTATTCACGACGTTATTTGCAGTCGTTATTGTTGCAGGCGTCGGAGTTTGCTGCCGCCGAACAGCTGATTGCACCTGAGCTTGATTTGGCCGATAAGCATTATATGCAGGCGCGCCTGCATGAGTACCAAGGCGAGCTAATAAAAGCGCTGCAAGTACTGGAGCAAGGTTATGCCAGCGCCGAAGCCGACGAGGCGTATCGTGCCTTGGCCGCATCACTGTATCAAATGACTAAAAACTACAGTGCCGCCGAAAACCATTATCGACGCTTGCTGGAAGTTTTTGGTCCGCGGGCGCGTTATTGGTTAGGTTTGGCGTTGTCACTTGATCAACAACAGCGTTACCCGTTGGCCAGTGTTGCTTACCGCCGCGCGCGCGAGGCGAGTGATACAACCCAAGTCATTGTTGATTTTTCCGATCAGCGCCTGATTCAAATTGGAATGTGAGAGCTGCTATGAGCCAAACTGCCCCTAAAAAAATTCGCTTAGGCGATCTGCTGGTCAATCAGAACATGATCAGCCAAGCGCAGCTTGATCACACCCTGCAAGAGCAAAAACTTAGCGGGCGCAAGCTGGGCCAAATGTTAATCGAGTTAGGCTTTGTTGACGAAACAGAGTTGTTAACGCTGTTGTCCGATCAACTCGATATTCCGTTTATTGATTTAAAACAGTTTCGGTTTGAGCCTGAGCTAGTGAGGCGTTTACCCGAGATGACAGCGCGACGTTATCGGGTCATATTGCTGCGTGATGATGCCGACGGTTTTTTGTTGGGTATGGCCGACCCCACCGATATTTTTGGTTTAGACGATATTCAGCGTCAAGTCGATAAGCCGTTAAAGCCAGCGGTAGTGCGTGAAGAAGATTTGCTGGATGTATTGGATCTGGTTTACACCCGCGCGAGCGAGATCGCATCGCTCGCCGGTGAGCTGGATGATGAGCTACAAGAAAGTGCCATGGATTTGGCCGAGGTCGCCGATTCGGTAGGTGACTCGGATGCCCCGGTCGTTAAATTGCTGCAAAAGATCTTTGAGGAAGCCATTAAGGCGCGAGCCTCGGATGTACACATCGAGCCCGATGAAGTCGTGCTGCGGATCCGCAACCGTATTGACGGGGTGTTGCTAGAGCAGGTGATGAACGAAAAACGGATCGCCACGGCATTGGTGGTACGGTTAAAGTTGATGTCGGGTTTGGATATTTCAGAAAAGCGTATCCCGCAAGATGGGCGCTTTAATTTGAAAGTGTCTGGGCGCAATATTGATGTGCGCTTATCAACCATGCCGGTACAGTTTGGCGAGTCGGTAGTGATGCGATTACTCGATCATACCGACGGGGTGTTGCCTCTGGAAAAAGTAGGCATGCCACCTGAGATGATGGCGCGGTTTCGGCATATTATTTCCCGCCCGCACGGTTTGGTCTTGGTAACCGGCCCCACCGGTTCGGGCAAAACAACCACCTTGTACGGCGCTCTTTCGGAGCTTAATGAGCCCGAGAGTAAAATTATTACCGTAGAAGACCCTGTAGAGTATCGGCTGCCGCGTATTAACCAGGTGCAATTACACGAGCGAATCGGCCTTACTTTTAACAGTGTGCTGCGAGCGGCGCTGCGACAAGATCCCGACATTTTGCTGGTCGGCGAGATTCGCGATGCCGAATCGGCCGAGATTGCGCTGCGTGCGGCTATGACCGGCCACATGGTGTTATCAACATTGCACACTAATGACGCTATCACCTCAGCTATGCGTTTAATTGATATCGGTGCCGATGGCTATTTAGTTGCCACCGCATTAAAAGCAATTGTGGCACAGCGTTTGGTACGCAAGATTTGTGGAAGTTGTAGTCAAGATTATCAGCCTAATGCGAATGAGCGGCAGTTGATAGCCTCGTTAAGTGCACGACGCAAGGCAAGTGCTGCTCAGTTTAAGGCGGGCACAGGTTGTCCGCACTGTCATAATACCGGTTACCGTGGGCGTATTGGTGTGTTTGAAATGCTAGAAGTAAACACCGCTATGGCCGAGGCTCTACGGATTAGTGACATTAGTGCATTTGCTCGCGCTGCCAGTAGCAGTGCACGGTTTTCGCCGTTAAGTGAAGCTGCGTTTGGCTACGCGATAGATGGGTTAACAACACTCGAAGAAGTGATGCGCATTAGTGCGCAAATTGATGACGAGATTCCAGGGGTAATGATTGCCGGCGGCGTTACGGCACAAGGTGAGCCTGAACATGGCGGTATTTGAATACAAGGGGCGAGACAGCCAAGGCCGTGCGGTAAGTGGCCAGCTAGAATCGGGTTCGCCCGAGCTAGCGGCGGGCACTCTGGCGGGGCGTGGTGTTACCCCTATCCATATTGCCGAGTACCAAGCCAAAAAAGATACCTTAGAATGGCTCGGTGTGCTCAACCAAAAAACCAAAGTACAGCTGTCCGATCTTATTGTTTTTTGCCGACAAATGCACACGATTACCAAAGCTGGCATTCCGCTGGTTAAGGGTATTCGCAGTCTTGCGGCCTCGCTTAAACATTACACATTACAAGCAACGTTAAATGATGTCGCCGATAGATTAGAGACGGGCTTAGAGTTGTCTGTGGCAATGCGTTCGCACCCCAAGGTTTTTAGTCCGTTATTTATTTCACTGGTGTCGGTGGGGGAGAACAGTGGCCGGCTCGACTTGACCTTTATGCAATTGGCCGAATATATGGAGCGAGACTTACTCACCTCGCGTAATATTCGTCAGGCACTGCGCTACCCGACGTTTGTTATTATCGCGTTAGTGTTGGCCATGGCCGTGATTAACATTAAAGTCATTCCCGCGTTTGCCGGTATGTTCAGTAAATTTGGTGCCCAGTTACCATTACCCACCCGTATCCTTATCGGTGTTTCAGATTTCTTTGTTGCTTATTGGCCGCTTATGCTGATTGCCGCTATTGGTAGTGCGATTGCCGTTTGGCATTATGTAAAAACACCGGCGGGCGCTAAGTTGTGGGGCAAGAAGAAGTTAAGTTTGCCCATTATTGGCGATGTCATCGAGCGCGCCTCTATGGCGCGTTACTCACGCTCGTTTGCGCTAATGCTGGATGCTGGGATGCCATTGAGTACTGCACTCGACTTGTGTGGCAAAGTAATTGATAACGCTTATCTAGCTGAAAAAATTTACAATATTCGCAGCGGTGTCGAGCGCGGCGAGACTTTGTATCAAACCCACTTAATGAGCGGTATGTTCACCCCGCTAGTGCTGCAAATGATAGCCGTAGGTGAGGAGAGTGGCCAGGTCGATACCTTGCTGGCCGAGGTGGCCGGCTTTTACGAGCGCGAAGTCGATTACGATGTGAAAAAACTGTCGGATAAAATCGAGCCATTATTGATTGTCATTATGGCCGGTTTTGTATTGATACTAGCGCTTGGTATTTTTCTTCCCATGTGGGAAATGTACAACATCCAAAAATGAGGATATCCCGCCCCCCAGAGTCTACTGGTCAGCGAGGTTTCGCGCACTACAGGCTTCTGTGGGTAAGCATTGTACTGTCGTTACTGTTGGTGTTTGCTCTTGGCTATTATCAACGCTTAGTTCACGACTCGCAGCGTTTTGCGTTACAGCTACAGGCGCGCAATTTTAGTCAAGCTGCCACGGTAATACGAGCCTTTTGGCAGTTGCGAGCCAAGCCTGCCGATAGTCTAGAGTTAAACGGGTTTGTATACCGAGTTAATAGCGGCGGCTGGCCGTTGGATGGCGAGCCTATCGCCGCAGGCGTGGTAATACGTAATAGTGATAAACGTTGTGAAAGGTTGTTATTTTCGTTGATTATTGCGCCAGTATCTGCGACAGTAAATACAACGACTAAGCGTAATGCAAAACCTAAAGCTCTTGCTGATGGCGGCTGTCGCTTTTATGGCACAGACACAGGTAGCGCTCTATACTTTGATTATCACGCTCGCGACGGTCGTGTGACAGCAGTCGCTGTAGATTAGTCGATACCATTTGTGAGTGAAGTGTTACCGCTCGGCTAATAGGGAGTTGAAGTGATTGGCATGATACTTGAGTACTGTTATAACTATGTTCCACTCTGTCAATAGTTTGGCGGCTTAAAAATAAGCACGGAAGACCCTAATACTCTTGGTGCGTTTGACGCGGGAAGCCCCCAAACGGACTAAATTTAAACAACCGGCCTCAAGTCGGTTAGCATAACTGGAGAGACATTATGAAAAACCAACAAAGTGGTTTTACCCTGATCGAGCTGATTGCCGTTATTGTTATTTTGGGTATTTTGGCGGCCGTGGCAGTTCCACGTTTTGTGGATCTGTCTACAGCAGCAGAGCAGGCAGCAGCAAGGGGCGTTGCAGGCGGTTTATCTAGTGCATCAGCTTTGAATCATGCAAATAATATTGCGAATGATGCAGGTTTAGCGACGACAACAACCATTACTACGGTTGCTACTTGTCCTGCGGTTGCTGGTTTACTCGATGGCGGTTTACCCGCTAATTACACAATAACTGCAGGTACTGGTACCGCGCTCGATGGCGGTGGTGTTGGCACTGAGGGTGGATCTTCAACGTGTACCCTTACGTTAGATACTAATTCTGATGGCACTGCAGAAGCGACACAAACCTTTACGGCTTACGGTGTTACCGCACCATAATTGGTATGAATCAGCGCTCGAAGGGCTTCACGTTAATCGAGCTGATCGCCGTTATCGTTATTCTTGGCGTGATCGGGATTACTGTTGGCTCGCGCTTTACCGATAGCGCAGTTGCCTCGGTACAAACAAGCCGCGACGATCTAGTCGCGGCTTTATTTTTTGCTCAACAAAAAGCCATGGCGCAATCGGGTATCACCTTAGTGATTAACGCCAATAGTGTTAATGTGCTTAAAAATGGTAGTTCAATTAGATTACACCAAGATGCCTACCCACTAACGTTTGTTAATGGTGTGAGTGTCTCTCCAAGTCAAAGCTATACTTACAATAAACTTGGCCAAATTACCAACTTGGCGGCAACCGCCCAGTTAACCGTCCAAAAAGCCGGAGCCTCGGCGGTGGTTACCATCGAGCCTAGTGGCTATGCGTACTAACCTCTCATCATTTGATTCACTTAGCCGGCGCGCTAGTCGTGGCATATCGCTTGTTGAGTTAATTGTTTTTATTGTTGTTATCTCTCTCGCCTTAGGCGGCTTACTGGGTGTGTATCAGTTTTCGGTGGTTAACAGTGCCGACCCAGTAAAGCGTTTACGTATGCTGCAATACGCCCAAGCGCGGCTAGACGCTGTTATGGCTTTGCGATACGACGAGAACACGCCTGCCGGTGGCGTGCCTGCCTGCGATTCGGCGGGTGCACTGCCTTGCAATAATACAACCGAAACCGATTATGACGATGTTGACGATTACGATGGTGTAACAGATTCGCCTGACACAAACTCAACATTTTATAGTCGTACCGTAGCGGTAGAGTTAACCAGCTTAAATGGCTTGCCGGCTAAATTAATACAAGTAACGGTTACCACCACCGATGGCGAATCACTAACGTTAGCCGGTTACCGGGTGAATTTTTAATGCGACATTCACCGGTGGCAAAAGGCTTTACTCTTATCGAGTTGATAACCGTTATTGTCATTGTGGGCATATTGGCGGTTATTGGTACGCAGTTTATTGTTAGTAGTGCCGAATCTTACGACACCACCCAAAAGCGCGCACTGTTGGTAAATACTGGTCGCCAAGCGTTAGAGCGAGTGTCGCGCGAGCTGCGCGTTGCGTTGCCGTATAGCTTGGTACATTTAACCAGTGGCACTTCTGAGTGTATTAAATTTATGCCTATTGCGGGTGATGGGCACTATCAAACTCCTATTGTCGCTGGTGTTGGCGAAGCAAAAATTGATACCAGTTATTATCGAACTGACGCCAATCACGCGCGTTATATATCAATCGCGGCATTAAATAGCACAGAGTTAACCTTAAGTGCATCGTCGTCTCTTGCGGCATTAGCGGTGACTATGACGCCATCCGCGGCGAGTGGTAGTGGTGAATTAGCTTTGGCTGGCACACATGCGTGGCTTAGAAACTCTGCTAACCAACGTTTTTATTTACTCGATGCCCCGCGAGCTTTTTGCCTGCTGGCTGGCGAGCTTAGGTATTTTAATAATGTGGGCGTTGATGAACAAACCGTGCCACCTGCTGGCAGCTCTACGTTAATTGCTCAAAACGTCGTGAGCGAGGGCACGGGTTTTAATGTCGGGCTAGATACCGTTACTAACCGCTCGTTGGTAACACTTAGCGTTAGGTTTTCGTTGCGCGGTGAGTCAGTCGCGTTAAAGCAAGAGGTCGCATTACGTAATGTTCCTTAATCGCTATCATTCATTGCCTAACGCCCAGCGTGGTTTTTTATTGCCGGTGGCGGTTTTTATTTTAGTGGTCATGAGCGTTGCGGCAATTGCTATGTGGCGCTCGACCATTCAGTCCAGTCACTCTATCGTCCAAGAGCTTATTAGTACTCAAGCGTTATACGCCGCCGAAAGTGGTGCGCAAGCTGGGGTGGGGCAAATATTTACCGGCATCGATCGCGCTGCCGTTAATACTCAATGCGATGTATTAAATCTAACGTTAAATTATTCTGTTACAGGTTTACAGCAGTGCTCGGCACAGGTGAGTTGTAGTGTTACTACAAGCCCGGATGATACGAGTAGCGTATACATAATCGATAGTGTGGGCAGCTGCGGCACCAGTGTAACCGCCGAGCGCACAGTGCGGGTTGATGCTTTTTTGAGCGAGGAGGAATAAATATGATCTTTTCTTGTCGTTCAACCTACTTGTTGTTTTGCACTTTGTTTTTGTCGTTAGTGTCGTTGCCTGGTTGGGCAGTCTCTTGCTCTGCGGTTTTTACCAATGGCTGGCAAACTAATACCAATAGCGGCCAAATTAGCGCGGGTTATCAGGCACTGGTTACCGGCGGCAGTAATGTTATCGACTCGGTTAACACAATAATAGAGCTCCCATCTGGCCCTGCGAGTTGTGGCGGCTCGGCTTGCGCCGTCAGCGGTAGTCCAGCAGCCGCAGCGCCTGTGAGCTTTATAACTGGGGCTAGCAGTAATGGCGATATTATTCTGGGTTATCAAGGTAGTGATTCACGCGCAGCGGGCGACTATGGCAATGTTATCTTGGCTAATGAATCCGAGTTAACATTGAGTACCGATAATGGCACTTACTTGACTAAAACCTTCTTAGCCAATTACCAATCAACAGTTAATTTTGCACCGGGAAGTTATTGGGTCGACGGTAATCTATCGTTCGCTAATGAGGTTACGATTAATCGTCAAGGTGGGTCGGGTCCAGTTCTTTTGTTTGTTAATGGCAATGTTGTTATTAATCATCTTGCCAACTTTTCGAATTTCTCGGCAGGTGATTTACTGATATACGCAACGGGAAACATTAGCCTTCAAACACGTTTAAATGTTCCAGCATTTGTTTATGCCGTTGGCGCGGTACAAACCAATAGTTATCAAGGGTTAATAACAGGTGCCATGTCGGGCTCAACTTTAGTTGTAGGCCAAGAGCATCGGGTGGATTTTGCTGGGGGCGTGTTAAATAGTGTTGATTTCTCCCCTTTCTGTGGCGATTCAAACCCTGCGGCCGTACTTGAGGCAAACTGGCGATTTGATGAGTTTAGTTGGCAAGGTAATGCCGGTGAGGTGCTAGACAGCAGTGGTAATAATCGCCATGGCACTAGCTCGGGTGATGCAACGACATTACAGGATGATCGCGCCATCAGTGGTGATCCAGGGACCTGCCGTTATGGCGAGTTAGACGGTTCTGGTGATTATCTCACGGTGACAGGTTTATCAGGTATTCTAAATGATACCGCTAGTTTGGCATTTTGGATCAAAACGCTTCAGACCGGTGACAATGTTGGTTGGCGGGCGCCAGGAATAACAGGGATGGAAATTTCTGGTGATGATGATGATATTTTCTGGGGTTGGTTAGATGGATCCGGTCATATTGGAATATCGGTCGGCGATGTCTATACAACCAAATCAAGCCAGTCGATCAGTAGCGGTACTTGGCGTCATGTCGCCCTGACGCGTAACGCGGTATCGGGTGATTATAAAATTTATATCGATGGTGTATTAGATGCTAGTGGGACAGGTCCTGCTGGTGTTGTAGGTGCAGTTTACAATCGGTTGGGGCGTATTGAAGATACTGGGGGGACGCCGGAAGATTTTTCCGGTCAACTGGACGAGGTGTATTTATACAGTGGCGTGCTTACCGATACTGAGGTGAGTGATTTAAAAAATCGCACGCATCCGTGTCCCGGTGAAATTTGTCCGACTGATGCCGGTGAGCCACGAGGGGGGATATGGGGTGACTATTATAATACCCGTGATCTTTCTGGTGCAGTGGCTGGGCGTCGAGTGGATGGGCCGATAAATTTTAATTGGGCAAGTGGAGCTCCAGGTATAAATGGTGTGACACAAAACCAGTTTTCGGTGGAGTGGAATGGTTTTATTCGAGCCACAGAAACGGGTACTTATCGTTTTCAAACCGCCTCAGATGATGGGGTTAGATTGTGGGTCGATAATCAATTGCTGATTAATCGCTGGAACGATCACGCAGTGACTACTGATACCAGTACTTCGGTGAGCCTTGAGGCCGGCAATGTGTATCCAGTGCGAATGCAATTTTATGAAAATGGCGGCTTGGCAGAAATACGTTTGCGTTGGCGTACTCCGTCATCTGCTAATTATGTGGCGATACCCGCAGGTACGGATGGTCCCAATCTAACCTCAGGCCTTTATTACTGTGGTACCGATCAGGTGGCTTATTATGAAATCAGCCATGCTGGCGCTGGCCTTACCTGCGAGGCAGAGCCTATAAGAATTACGGCGTTCGATAGTACCGGTATGCCGATCGCGCCACCGGCCGGCACAAATTTAAGCTTGGGGACGTCTCCAGCGACTGGTGTTTGGCCTGAAGGTAGTGTCTATACCTTTACCGGTACCGAGTCGCAAATTGATCGTTATTTACGTCAGAGCCAACCGGCGACGTTAAATATTAATGTTTATGATGGTCAGGTCAGTGAGTCAGCAACAGCAGACCCTAGTATTGTATTTGCCGATGTGGGCTTAAAGTTTTATCAAAGCCAAACGCTAGAGCCTATTGCCAATCAAGTGGCCGGAACTGAAGATTCGAGCCCAGTGTTGCGCATAGTACAGGCTGATGATGAGACTGGCGCTTGTGTTGCCCGGGTACAAAATCCCTCCTTGGATGTCGCTTTGGGGTTTGAATGTATTAACCCTGTTAATTGTGTCGCCGGACAAACGCTTACCCTTGCTGACACGAGTGTTGGTGCTAACAACCAAGGTGCTAGTAGTAACTTAACAGCGGTTAATCTTAATTTTAATGCGAACGGTTTTGCTGCTATTCCATTGATGTATACGGATGTTGGCGCAGTGCGTTTGCATGGCGCATTAACACTGCCCGAGGAAGGCAATAACCCTGCGATCACCGTGACCGGCGCGAGCAATTCGTTTGTGGTTAAGCCGTACACTTTGGCCGTTAGCAGCGTAAACCGAGCCGATGCAACGGCAAACCCCGAGACACAATCGGCCGGTGCAGGCTTTGTGGCGGCCGGTGAGGCGTTTACTGTGACGGTCGAGGCACGTAATAGTGCGGGTAATATCACGCCCAACTTTGGCAATGAATCTACGCCCCAGAGGCCGCGGTTAGACCCATCAAGTTTAACCTTGCAGTATCCTTTAGGTGGTTCACTCGGCACTTTAAGTGGCACCAGTGCTTTTACCAAGGTGAGTGGCAATAGTGGTCAGTTTAACAATACTTCGCTGAGCTGGAGTGAAGTGGGTAGTTTTACGATTGAGCCGCGACTCAATGGGGATGATTACTTGAATGCCGGTGATATTATTGCGTTAACTAGCAGTGCAACAATTGGGCGCTTTTACCCTTACGAGTACGTGCTTAACTCGTCGTCCTCGAATAATGCTTGCGGGGCAGGGGCTCTGTCATTTAGCTACATGAGTGAGCCGGCTATTGCCTTAGATTATCAGCTGCAGGCTAATAATCTGGGTGGAAGTGTAGTCACTAATTACGATCAGTCGTTAAACTATTTAGGTGCTGCTAGCGTTGAATATGTTTATGAAAACAATGACGAGTGCTTACGCAGCTCCGGCAATTGTAGTTATGGTCGGCTAATTGCTGGCGTAGAGCCATGGCAAGCGGGGAGAATGGATGTCTCGTTAACAGATGTGAGTTTTTTGCGCGACTCTGTCCCCGAGGCGCCATTAATGCAGTTGCAATTAGCGCTCAACCTAAACGATAACTTGGATGGTAGACCGCTTAATGGAAAGAGTGTGAACCCTATGACGACAGGGGACTGCACCGCCGATAATAGTTGCTCGGCGGTGGCACTGGGTGGGCCACTTAACTTACGTTATGGCCGCCTCTTTTTGGGCAGTGCTTACGGCCCAGAAATTCTGGACTTACCAGTAAAGTTTGTCACCGAGTACTACAATGGCACGCGCTGGCAGCGCAACCAAGACGATAGTTGTACGCGTATTGCCCGTAGCGAGGTTGGCTATCCTGATGGCAGCATTACTGTAGATGCCAATCGAGATGTAACAGTAGCTGCGGGCATCGCTCGCGGTGAGTATCCTAACGGTGGTATTGATGCCGGTGATATTATTTTTTCGCAAGGTCAATTAGAGCATTATTTCTCGGCCCCCGGAGCAGGTAATGCGGGTACGTTTGAAGTTAATATTGCTATGAGTCTTTACCCGTGGCTGACTTTTGATTGGGATGTTGACGGCGTTGACGATGGAATAATTACGGGTGAGTACCAATTTGGCTCTTACCGTGGTCACGATCGCATTATTTATTGGCGCGAAGTTTTAGAATAATTGCGGCCCATGGGGGTGGCTCGACAATATTGAGCCGGCTTTTAATGGCCCATTTGTTAAGGATTTAAACTATGCCTCCACATAGAGTACAGGCCGAACGCGAGCAGATCATTGCTTGCCACGCACCGGCTCGAATCGCCGCCCGATTGGCTCGAGGCCCCTCACAAAATTTTTTACGTGATTTTATTTATGGCGCTATTGATGGTGCGATTACGACCTTTGCTATTGTTGCGGGGGTTGCCGGCGCGGGCTTGTCCGCCACAGTTGTCGTGATACTTGGGCTTGCCAATTTACTCGCCGATGGTTTTAGTATGGCGGTCAGTAATTATTTAGGGGTGCGCGCAGAAAATCAGTTGCGCGATAAAACTCGCCGTCAAGAAGTTCGTGAAATTGCACTATATCCCGAGGGCGAGCGCGAAGAGATACGACAAATATTTAGAGCCAAAGGCTTTGAGGGCGTGGCGCTTTCGACGATTGTCGAAACCATTACCGGTGATGAACGACTTTGGGTGGACACCATGCTACAAGATGAGCACGGACTAACGCTGGAGTCGGCCAATGCAATCGCCGCGGCCGCTGTGACGTTTGTGGCTTTTATCAGTTTGGGGGCGCTGCCGTTGCTGCCGTTTTTAATTAATGCTGCCAGTGTTGATGCGGTGGCTCAACCGTATATGGTGAGTTGTGCGCTAACTGCGGTAAGCTTTATCTTGGTGGGAGCTGCCAAGGGGGCACAAGTGGGCAGCTCGCGCTCGATGGCGGCGCTTGAGACGCTTTTAATGGGCGGCGCCGCCGCGCTATTGGCCTATGGTATTGGCTACGCGCTAAACGGACTGGTCGCGTAGCTGGGTGTGTTTATTCTCTAGAGGTTCGTCTCAGAACACCGAGATATTCTGCCTACAGGTTTTAATGCTTAATGTGTCAGCTCGGGCGCCTCTGGTTGCTCTATGCGAATATCTACGGCTAACTCATCGGCGATTACATCCAGTTGATCGTATAAGTCATCCATATTGACCTCCGTGGGCACTCGTATAAATCCGGTTGCTTCAAACATTGGGTCACCCGACCAAGGCATGCTCGAGCAATCGGTTTCTAACTCTTCTACGCTAATGCCGCGTCCGGCAAACGCTTCTGCGATTTCGGCGACAATACCTGTGCGATCTGGGCCGACTACGCTAAATGAAAAATGATTATCACCGCTATCGATATTGCTATCGGCAAGCTCTGCGACCACCTGCAGCCCTTCGTCTGCCAATGCTTTTAGAGCATTGAGCAAATTTGAGTGATTTTCATCCGGCACAGCTACCTGTAGAATGCCTGCAAACTTACCGGCCAGGTGAGCCATTCGGCTTTCTAACCAGCTGCCTTGATGGGCGTGAATGGTTTTGGCTAACAATTGCACAACCCCAGGACGGTCGGCGCTGATAACAGTGAGTACAAGGTGCTGGTTCACGGGATGTCCTTTTATAGTTGTGAGTTGGTTACAGTGCGGGCCCTTCGGGACTCGATCGCGACTTACCCTAAGATAACACAGGCAAACATGATTATTCCTCATCAACAGTTGGCGCGCGAGACTCTCGATGCGTTGATCGAAGAATTTGTAACCCGCGAGGGCACCGAATACGGTGAACAAGATATATCGCTTGACGTTAAAGTCGAGCAGGTGCGTCGGCAATTGGAGCGCGGTAAAGTCGTGATCGTGTTTGATCCCGCTATTGCCAGCACCTCGTTAATGCCGGCAGACAGTATAACGGCGGGCTATGCATCAACCGATCGTGAACCTGAGGATTACGATCAAACAGATCAGGGCTTTGCCGACTATGACTCTGCTGGAAGCTAGCTGTGGAGTTACTGGTTGACCGAGCAGTGGGCGATGGTCCAACACTAGTTTTGGCCCACGGCGCAGGTGCACCAATGGACAGTGATTTTTTACAGCACCTGAGCGCGCAATTGGTGGCATGCGGTGTTACGGTGTGTCGTTTTGAGTTTCCCTATATGGCTGAGCGCCGCCTAAACGGTAAAAAGCGTCCGCCAAACCGCCAGCCTGAACTGATTGAATCCTGGATGCTAGCGTTAGAGCAAGTCACCCAGAGATTTGACGGCCCAGTGTTTATTGGCGGTAAATCGATGGGGGGGCGAATGGCGGCGGTTGTGGCGGCCAGCGTCGAGGTGCGTGGTTTAATTTGTTTTGGTTATCCTTTTCACCCGCCGGGCAAACCCGATAAATTACGGGTTGATACATTGCAGCAGCTGCGCGTTCAAACTTTGATTGTTCAAGGTACTCGCGACAAGCTGGGAGATCGGCACGACGTAGAAAGCTATGATTTACCGGCCAATATTGCTCTGCACTGGCTGGCCGACGGCGATCACGACTTTAAGCCCCGAGTGCGCTCGGGCTATACCCAAGATCAACACATCGTCACGGCAGCACAAGCGGCGGCGGGCTTTATTATTAACGCTGGAGATTAACGTGAACCACCTTTACTTACACTGTCGCAGTGGCTTTGAAAAAGAGTGTGCCGCCGAGATAAACGATTTAGCGGCGGCTAAAGGCATTTACGGTTACAGTAAAACCGAGGCTACCACCGCGCTGGTGATGTACGTAACGCACGAGTCAGATGGTGCTTTACGACTTATGCAGCAGTTGGACTTTATGAGTTTGATGTTCACTCGGCAGTGGTTTGCCGGCGGCCCAATCCTGCAAAACTTACCTACCGATGATCGTTTGACGCCGCTGCTGGCAGTTGCTCAAGAATTACCTGTGGTGTGCGATCTGTGGCCTGAAACTACCGATACCAATGAGGGAAAGTCGTTAACGGCATTGGCTCGTAAATTTAGTAAGCCCTTTATTCAGGCGCTAAAAAAGCACCAGAGGCTAGCGCAGTCGTCGGGCAAGTGGCGTATGCATTTATTGTTTTTATCCGGCAGCAGTGCCGTGGTAGGGGTCACGCCCCCTAATAATAGTGCACGTTTTGCTATGGGGATTCCGCGTTTGCGTCAGCCATCGGCGGCCCCTAGTCGTGCGACGTTAAAGCTAGAAGAGGCCTGGCATCACTTTATTCCCGCAGATGAATGGGAGGAGCGTTTAGCCGGTGGTATGCGAGGGGTCGATTTAGGGGCTGCCCCCGGCGGTTGGACCTGGCAGCTGGTCAAGCGCGGCATGTTTGTCGATGCGGTGGATAACGGCCCTATGGCCGAATCGCTGATGGACACCGGGCAGGTGACGCATCACCAAATGGACGGTTTTGTTTACGAGCCGAAAAAAGCGGTAGATTGGCTGGTGTGTGATATTGCTGATAAGCCTGCACGAACCGCCAGCTTAATGGGGCGCTGGGCCGAACGGCGTTTATTTCGCGAAGCGGTGTTTAACTTAAAACTACCAATGAAACAGCGCTACGCCGAGGTTACCAAATTAGCTGATCGATTGGCCGAAACTATGGCTGCAGCAGGGATTAAGGCAGATATTGCATTTAAGCAGTTGTATCACGATCGCGAAGAGGTCACAGGGCACATTCGTATTCGCTAACGCTCTAGCAGTGTGATTTTTTCAAAATCGGCCAGCGTCGGGTTGAGCTGATTAATCACCTGATGGCGCTCATCGCTGTAATACCACAGTTGCCAGTCGTGTAAAGAGCGCCATTTAGACAGCAAGTAGCGATGGTTACTGCGCTGGATGTCGTTCAGTGTTTCACCAGAAATAAATCCTGGTGCTCGATGTGCTGCCTCAAGTGCTGTTTGGGCGATCACATCGTAGGTGGTTTCCATTGCGTCGGCGATGTGCCTTTCGACTAAAACGTAAATCATGGTTTGCCTTTTCTGCGCGGCTTTTCAGCCTTTTGGTTGGCAACCGACGATAAATTAAATAGCTGGTTTATTTTGCTTTTTGTCGCCGGTAGCACTTTTGTTTTATTGTAACGCAAATTTTTAATGATTGGACAGTCCATCTACCACCGCGGCGTGAACTAACCAGTCGCCAAGGGCAATCCAGTCGTCTAGTAGCTGTTTAAAAGGTCGTGTGCCGCTGGGCTGTGCTGTTGGCTGTTCGAGTCGTTGGGCGCCTATAGCGGTAAGATCCGCAATAATGCGAGCAACTGATGCCGCACCCAACTCCTTGATCAACAGTAAAAACTCAATTTGACGACGCTCATTAGCTGGTTTTTCGCTACAGTACTTGTGTAATAAAAAGACCAGCTGCTCTGCCAGAGCTGGGTCTTTATCGTGCAGTAAGTTTTGCGTAAGCCGTAAATTATGGCAGCTGAACATGTGCGATGAGGCGGGTGTGGGGTTGTCGAGAATAGAAACGCCGCGATACAAAAACGCCATAACAACAAACTCCCGTTGTGGGATGGTTAAGTAAGGCTTACGTGGCAGGCTTTTGCTGTTTTTATATGCTATGCATAAAAAATAGTGCAAAAAACAATGCGTAAACGCTTAAATGGAAAAGTCTATATGCAACGATTATGGACAGGCCCATTGCTTAAAGTTGCTGCTAATGCTTTAAGCAGGTGGGTTACTAATATCAAGTTTAGCAACTACCCAAGCCGCTGTGCGGCGGTTTTAAGATGATATAACGCTATGAATAAGAGAATTGATAATGTTTTGGATGTAAAAGGCTTGTTGTGCCCAGAGCCGGTGATGATGTTGCATCAAATGGTAAAAAAAATGGCGGCGGGTGATGTGGTCGAAGTGCAAGCGACAGACCCATCGACGAGCCGTGATATCCCTAAGTTTTGTTTGTTTTTGGGACACGAGCTGTTGAGTCATACTGAAACGGATGGTGTCTTTTATTACACCATCCGTTTATTGGAGCGTGAGTAGCGTTACCGCGCAGCTAGGGTTGTTCTTCTACTAACATCGAAATCGCAGCCAGTGCCTCTGGATCTTCGGCTTTAATTTTATTGGCAATTTGGTGCTGAAAAAAGTAGCGAAATTCATCGTGCAATTGCGCAGAGTACAGGCACTCATCACCAGGCAATACGGGTGTGCTGCTGACTTTGTCGGCGTCGGTAAGCATGCCAAAAATACTGCCATCGTGTAGCAATCGCCAGCTCACCACTTCTACCAGTGTTAGCTGGTGGTTGGCTGGGTTGGCCAATACTGCGTGAGTGCCAATGGTGTCGGGTAGCTCTTGAACGACATCGTCATCGTTTTCGCACTCAAGCTCGTAGTATTCGGCGGCCGTTTCCAACTCGATGATTTTGTGCATAGGCGCGTCAAAAAACACTTCGTCGATACCCACATCGTAATAACCTTCCCACTGCCCGTTTAAGGGGTCAAATACATCCTCGCAGGCAACAATGTCATTAAGCCATGGCACTAAACCTACCACATCGCCATTGGCCCTAAGGCCCCAGCATAATATCTTTAGGCTAAACAGCTTGTCGGGATTAGTTTCGTTGGAATACAGCATCTCCAGTCCGTCGAGCTCGGCCGATAGGCGTATAAAGCGCTGATCGTGGAGTTCGTTGAAAGATTTGCCAGAAAAGAAATCAACAACGTTATCTGAGTTGTCGCTTTTGACGGGGGTCTTCATAATACACACCTCCTAGATGAGGCCGGGGGCCGGATGAGGCTCTGAAGTACAATGTCGAGGTACAATGCCAAAATACGGTGCGAAAACACAATTGCGACACCGATATATACGATAACAGGGTCATCACAGTACAAGGTATATGCTTAACAGCTTTAGTACAATACCCGCTTCGTAAATACTGCCTTGTTTGCTCACCGCTATAGCCTAACAGTCGTTGGCTTAGTTTTAATGTTGATGCACGCAGTAAATGCCCAGATTTAACACGAGCCGACAACTTTGATTGCACCATCTTTTAATATCGCCACGGTAAATACCTCGCCCAATTGCCAGCAGTTGGTTGCTATTTTTGACCGTTGTTTTCGTCTTGCTGAGCGCACCTGCTTGGTGGCTGGCGCCCAAGAGCCGCTCTACCGGCCCGCCAGTGATGAGTACGATCTCCATATGATTGAGTTTAGTCACGACTACGTCTCCAGCGCTTTGCACGAGGTAGCCCATTGGTGTGTGGCTGGCCCCGAGCGACGCTTACAGGAGGATTACGGTTATTGGTATGCACCCGACGGCCGCAGCCGCGAGCAACAGGCCGAATTTGAACGGGTTGAGGTAAAACCTCAGGCGCTGGAATGGTTGTTTTCGGTCGCAGCCGGTGTTCACTTTCGCGTCAGTGCCGATAACCTCGACCAAGGGCTGGGGCCGTCCGAGACCTTTAAAAACGCAGTACATACCGAGGTCGTACGCCTTTGCCGCGCGGGTGTGAGCGACCGAGTTGCGAGTTTTTGCCGTGGTTTACTGAGTTTTTACCACCCTGATATGACCCTTGAGGCGCTTTTGGATGACCGTCATTTTGTGAGGTCCAGTCTTTGACCGCACCTGCTGTTTGTCTTATCGATGCGTCGATTTATATATTCCGTTACTATTTTGCGTTGCCCGAAAGCCGCTTTAGCGAGCGGGAAGGGCATTCGACTGATGCGGTGTATGGCTTTACCGGTTTTTTACTGCAATTACTAGAACGTCATCGCCCCGAACGTTTAGCCGTGTGTTTTGATGAAAGCCTAGAAACGGGGTTTCGCCACCAGCTGTACCCACTCTACAAAAGCTCTCGGGCTCTGCCCGACGCGGCGCTGGAGTTTCAATTAAAAGCCTGTGCTGAGGCGGCGCAGCTCTTGGGCTTGGCGACTTTTGCCAGTACCCGCTACGAGGCCGATGACTTAATTGGCAGTTTGTATTTAAGTTGTTGCGCCGAGCCCACGGCTATTGCCATATTGAGTCGCGATAAAGATTTAGCTCAGTTACTGGCGCGCGAGCAGGACTGCTTTTGGGATTACAGTGCCGATGTGCGCTATCAGCACGACGATATAACCATTAAATACGGCGTGATGCCGGCGCAGATAGTCGATTACCTCGCGTTGGTGGGCGATGCTGGCGATGATATTCCCGGTGTGCCGGGTATTGGCGCTAAGACGGCGATTGCTTTGCTGCGTTACTTTGGCTCGCTTGATGCGCTGTTTGCGCGGCTGGACGAGGTGGCACAAGTGCCGGTGCGCGGTGCTCGTACGCTTGCGGCCAAAATATTGGCCGCGCAAGAACAAATTAAACTAGCGCAGCAGTTGGCGACTATCGTGCAAGATATTCCATTGCTTGAGCATCCGAAACAATTGCAGCGCAGTGCCGTAAAGTTGGATCAATTTTCCGCGTTTAGCCGTGCTATGGGCTGGACCGATGCGCTGGCTCAGCGAGCGCGTAAAATAAACCCTCAACAGGATTAACGCTAAATGAAAATAGTAATAGATGAGAATATTCCATTAGCGGAAGATTTTTTTAGCGCACACGGCGAGATCGTGCGCTTACCCGGACGGCAATTGAGCGCTGCCGATGTAGCCGATGCCGATGCATTATTGGTGCGATCGGTAACCCGTGTGGATGAAGCGTTGTTAGGCGGTAGCCAAGTTAAATTTGTCGGTACCTGCACCATAGGTATGGATCACCTCGATCAACCTTGGCTCGACCAGCAAGGTATTCGCTACATTAACGCCCCGGGTTGTAACGCCAACTCGGTGGTGGAGTATGTGTACGCAGCGCTGGCGCACTTAAATATCGATTGGCGCGGTAAAACAGTGGGCATTATTGGCTGCGGCAATGTAGGCGGGGCGCTTTATCGCGCCTTAACGGCACAAGGCGTTAATTGCCGCTGCTATGACCCGCTATTGTCGCTTGAGCAAAACCCAGACTTGTGCGAGCTGGAAGACGTACTGCAATGCGATATCGTAAGTTTGCATACGCCGTTAACCACCACCGGAATGCACCCCAGCCGCCATCTACTGACGGAACAGCAACTGTTACAGCTGCCCCGCGGAGGTATTTTATTAAATTGTGGCCGCGGTGCGGTTATCGACAACAAAGCGTTGTTGCAAGTGATGCATGAGCGCAGCGATTTACAAGTTGTACTGGATGTCTGGGAGTGGGAACCCAATATCGACTTGTCGTTACTGGCGCGGGTAGCGCTTGGCTCACCGCATATTGCCGGTTACAGCTTTGATGGCAAGCTAAAAGGCACCGCGATGATTTACGACGCTTTTTGTGAGAGCTTTGGCTTGGCGCCGAGTGTAACGCTCACAGACGTACTGCCAGCGGTCGAGCACAATCGTATTGAGGCGCCACTAGGGGCGGATGATTGGCAAGCCGTACGCGAGTTGATAGACCAGGTGTACGCTATTGCCGCCGATGATAAGCGTTTGAGGACCGTGGCGTCTGATGCCGGTGGGCAGGGCGAGGCGCTATCGCAGGGTTTTGATCAGCTGCGCAAAGACTATCCAGTGCGACGCGAGTTTAACAATTACCAAGTGACTGGCGTAGCCGCTAATACGCCGCTGGCTATTACCCTAAAGGCCATGGGTTTTATCGTTCAGTAAATTTTTTTAAGCAAATATGATTACCTGTTAATCAAACCGTATGGTGGTAAATGCTCAAACTCGGAATCATCATCAACCCATACGCCGGTATTGGCGGTAGCGTGGCGTTAAAAGGCAGCGATGGTATAGCGACTCGCTCGCTTGCGCTGGCCCGTGGTGCGCCGTTACGGGCGGCCGAGCGCATGGCCCGTGCGTTGGCTAGCCTTGTCGCTGACGCCGAGCCTGCGGCGCTAAAGCTAGTCGGTTTTGCGGGCGCAATGGGGGGCGATACTGCGCGAGCATTGGGTTTACCGTTTGAATCTGTGGGCGCACCGTTGGCGGCTTTGAGTGACGATGCAGACACACAGCGTGCGGCACAGCTTATTGTGGCAGCTGGTGTCGATGTGATTGTGTTTGCCGGCGGTGATGGTACTGCTCGTAATATCGCCGATGCCATAGGCCTTACTGTACCCGTAGTGGGGGTGCCCGCCGGGGTTAAAATTCATTCTGGCGTATATGCCAATACGCCAGAAGCGGCGGGGCAAATTCTGCGCCGTTTGGCGCAGCAGCAATGGGCCCCACTGGTGGAGCGTGAGGTGCGCGACATTGACGAACAAGCGTTTCGCGCAGGTTTCGTACGGGCCAAACACTATAGCGAATTACTCGTGCCCGAGGAGCCGCAGTGGCTGCAAGAGGTAAAAAACGCCGGTGCTGTGGTGGATGAATTGATGCAGCTGGAGGTGGCGGCGAGTGTGATCGAAAAGTTAGACGAGAACACGCTGTATCTTGTGGGGCCAGGCTCTACCACCCAAGTTTTGCTCGAGCAATTAGGCCTGACGGGTACACTTTTGGGGGTGGATTTATTGCGCGCGGGTGAGCTAATTAACCGCGATGTTAGCGCCGATGATATTCGTCACGTCATGGGTGAGCACGATGGGCCGGCGAGTATTATTGTCACCGCGATTGGTGGCCAAGGACATATTTTTGGTCGCGGTAATCAACAGCTGGCCGCCGACATTATTCGCCGTGTTGGGCGCGAGGGGATCATGGTGATTGCCACCACTGAAAAGCTGCAGGCTCTTAATGGTCGGGCATTACAGCTCGACACCAACGATCCGCAGCTGGATCGACAATTGGCGGGTTTTTTCCCTGTTATTACCGGCTATCAGCAACAATTATTGTATCCCGTGGGCACCGTCTCGGGTAATGAGATAACATTTTGAGCGTCACTATGCACTCCACCAATTTGGCAAAAATAGACCTGCAGTCACTCCATTCTTTAGCGCGCGAGTGCTTAAAAAACCCCGCACAAATACAAGACAGTTGCCGCTTGTTTCATGGGCGAGGGCAGTGCTATCCCGGGCTTGAGTTTGTCTGCTTAGATTTTTTCCAGCCGGTATTATTGATAACGCTATTTGCCGAACCGCCAAATACTTGGTTGGCAGAGTTAATTGCTGAGTTAACCCCAGTGGCGGTAAAAGTTGGCTGGACGATAGTGGTGCAGCGACGTTATTTAGAGGGGGCGCCATCTGAGGTGGTAGAGGGTAATATGCCCGAGCGCTGGCTTGCCGCGCGCGGGCCTCTGCGGTTTTTACTTAATCCGTTAACCCAGCAAAACGTTGGCTATTTTTTGGATATGGAGCCCGGTCGTCAGTGGCTAGAGGCGGTAGCGCCGGGCAAGCGAGTGCTAAATTTATTTGCCTATACTTGTGCGTTTTCGGTGGTGGCGGTAGCGGCCGGCGCCGAGCGAGTGGTGAATGTCGATATGAGCAAAAAAGCACTGGCTCAGGGCCGTGAGAATCACCATATTAATGGCCTAGATAAACAACGCAGTGCGTTTTTGCCCGAGCAAATTTTAAAATCTTGGAGCCGGATCCGGCGTCAGGGGCCTTACGATATTGTTATTTTCGATCCGCCGAGTTTTCAGCGCGGCAGTTTTGTGGCCAGTAAAGATTACGCCAAACTGGTGCGTCGCTTGCCCGAGTTAATGCCGGAGGGCGGCCGTGTACTCGCCTGTTTAAACGCCCCAGAACTGGCCACCGATTTTTTACTCGAGTGTTTTGCCGAACACTGTCCGACAGCGCAGTTTGTCGCGCGACTGGCCAGCGCACCGGAATTCCCAGATGCCAATCCCGAGCAGCGGCTTAAGCTGCTGCATTTTGAGTTTCCGCGCGTTAATACAGATGAAACTTTAACCTAGCGGTTAAGTAAAATCTGCATGATGGTGTCGATGGCACTGGAGGCGCGAGTTTGTAGCGCCGCGCGCAGTAAGTCGATGGCAGGGCTAAAGTCACCCACTAAGGCGCTGGGTGGTTCTTGGCCGCCGAGCCGAGTGTTAATGTGAGTGATCTTCTCGCTTAAGGCCGAGTGGCAACTAAGCTGCGCGCTAAGCAAGGTGAAACCTTTGTGGGTTAGGGTGACCTGATCGATGGCCTCTTGGCGAATGGTGTCTTGGTAGCGAATATAGCCTTCGGCGGCGAGCCATAATAACGTGGCAAAGCACGCTTGATGCCGTGGGCTGTGCAGGCCAAATTCATCGGGCGAATCTGGCCCTGCAATATCCTCAATAAACACCGTCACCAAGCGTGGAAAGCTCCCGTAAATTAGGTTGAGAGCCTTGGCCGCGTCGCGATAAAAATCAGTAATATGTAAATCGGCCATAACGGTTACTGGCGGTAGCGTTGAATAAATTGACCAAAGCGTCCAATAGCGTTGGTGAGCTCATCTTCACGCGGTAAAAACACAATCCGTAAGTGGTCGCGTTCGGGCCAATTAAACGCGGTGCCCTGCACCAAAAGAACTTTTTCTTGAATCAAAAAATCCAGCACCATTTGCTGGTCGTCTTGGATCTTATGCATATCTAAGTCGATCTTGGGGAACAGGTAAAGCGCGCCTTTGGGTTTTACGCAGCTGACACCGGGAATATCGTTTAGCGCGGTTAATGCCGCGTCGCGCTGATCACACAGTCGGCCGCCGGGCAGAATCAGCTCGTTGATGCTCTGATAGCCCCCCAGTGCGGTTTGCACAGCGTACATCGCCGGGACATTGGCGCACAGGCGCATAGAGGCCAGCATCTCGATGCCCTCTAGGTAATTTTTAGCTCTGTGTTTGGCGCCGCTGACGATCATCCAGCCCGAGCGAAATCCAGCTAAACGATAGGACTTAGACAGGCCGTTAAAACTGATGCATAACGTGTCGTTTACCAATCGTCCCAGAGGTACGAATTCGGCATCATCGTAGAGAATTTTGCTGTAGATCTCATCGGCAAAAATAATCAGGTTTTTTTCTTCGGCGAGCGCAACAATTTGCTCTAGTAGCTCTTGGCTGTATACCGCGCCCGTCGGATTGTTGGGGTTGATCACCACAATGCCGCGCGTTTTATCGGTAATTTTTGCCTTGATGTCGTCAATATCTGGATACCAATCGGCCTGCTCGTCGCACAAGTAATGCACGGCATTCCCCCCCGCCAGATTTACCGCAGCGGTCCATAACGGGTAATCGGGTGCCGGAATCAGCATTTCATCGCCGTTGTTTAGCAGTGCCTGCATTGACATAACAATCAGCTCGCTAACGCCGTTGCCCAGGTAGATATCGTCGATATCGATATTGGGGATACGTAGTTTTTGGCACTCTTGCATAATCGCTTTGCGCGCGGCAAACAGACCGCGCGAGGCAACATAACCCTCGGCATTGGGTAGGTTGTAGATTACATCTTGAATAATTTCATCGGGCGCGGCAAAGCCAAACGACGCCGGGTTGCCGATGTTGAGTTTCATGATGCGATGGCCTTCTTCTTCGAGCCGATAAGCATGCTCGAGAACGGGGCCGCGAATATCGTAGCAAACGCCATTGAGTTTGGCGGATTTCTGAATCGTATCCATTTGCGTTAAAATGCCTTAAGTCTTCTGTGTGCCGGTCATCAATGATCCGGTTTCACAGCCCTGCGTGTCAAGGAGATCGTTATGGCAGATCCAGAAAAGTTCACCGAGCAGTACTGGCGTGCGACGTTAACGCCGGAGCAATACCGTGTGTGCCGCGAAAAGGGTACCGAAGCGCCTTTTACCGGCGAGTATTGGGATGTGTTTGCCGATGGCAGTTATCATTGTCGTGGCTGTGGCGAGTTATTGTTTGAATCGGCAACAAAATTCGATGCCGGTTGCGGCTGGCCAAGCTTTTCGGCCCCGGCCAATAGCGCTGCAATTGCTGAGGAGTTTGATGGTAGCCTGGGTATGAGACGTACTGAGGTGTTATGTCACAATTGTGGCAGCCACCTTGGTCATGTATTCCCCGATGGTCCTGCGCCTAGTGGATTGCGCTATTGTATTAATTCCGCATCAATCAAATTAACTGAATAAAACGCTGACTGTGCAATGTTAGGGTGGGTCCGCACCCTAATCGGTTAATCGTATATTTGTTTCTTTTTCCAGTCGTCACCGTTGTCTTCAAACTCATTCCATTTTTTGTTTGCCTCCGCGTCATCGGTGTCATCGGCAGTGGATTGATTTTGGGCGGCGTGTTCATGCTCCAGTTTGGTAATCACAGCGCTCAGTTGCGCAACTTGCTTGCTGACATCTTGCTGGCCGGCCTCTTTTAAAAGCAGCTTACGTGCGGTGCTGTAGTGGTGGATTGCTAGGCGCAGTTTGTTGTCAGTTTGTGCCTGCTTGGCTTGCTGAACGTAGCCCTCGATCGTGCTTTGCAGCAATAGTTTGCGGCATAAACCGAGCAAACGGCTTGCTTGTGGTTTGGCGAGCCGGCCGCTCTCGGCTTGGGTGCTGATATAGCGTGACAGTTCTTGCAATAACGGCTGCACTTGGGCAGCTTGTGTGGCATTTAAGCGTGCGCGCTCAGATACTTCTTTGCTGGCCTCAAATCGTTGCTGGTACTCTGTCGCTTCGGCGCTGTGGTTCTTTTTTGGGGCGAGTTTAGCGAGTTGCTCTAACGTGTTGATCAGTATTTGGTGTGTGAACGCATTAAGTTCGGGCGGCAAATAGCCGGCCGGCATTCCCCCGGCGATATGTTTAAACAGATCGAGGCGTTGATTTAACGCATGCATTAAGCGTAAACGCTGCTTACGTTTTTTGGCCAGCTGCTGGTTGATAAACGCGTAACACACCAGCGCGGTTAGCAGTGCTGCAAACGCAATCATGATATAAATGGACGACATTAGGGTGCCTGTTTGGTGTTTCCCTGTTTTTTTAGTGTGCCCACGCGATTTGGGCGATTGGCGCTAAGTATAACATTTTCTACTCATCTGCTGCTCATTTGATCGCTTTATGCTCAGCTTTTGGGTGAAGCTAAGTCGTTGTTTAACTTCATTAAAAAAAAGCCGCTTTAAACAGTTGACAGCGGACCGAGCTGTACATAGAATGCGCCCCTCTTTTAGCGAAGACGTATGTCCCCATCGTCTAGAGGCCTAGGACACCGCCCTTTCACGGCGGTAACAGGGGTTCGACTCCCCTTGGGGACGCCATGCGGGAATAGCTCAGTGGTAGAGCACAACCTTGCCAAGGTTGGGGTCGGGAGTTCGAGCCTCCTTTCCCGCTCCATTTCCTTCTTTTAGGGATGGCGCATCAAAGCTAAAAGATACTGGGTCCCCATCGTCTAGAGGCCTAGGACACCGCCCTTTCACGGCGGTAACAGGGGTTCGACTCCCCTTGGGGACGCCACATGCGGGAATAGCTCAGTGGTAGAGCACAACCTTGCCAAGGTTGGGGTCGGGAGTTCGAGCCTCCTTTCCCGCTCCATATTTAACAAAAAAAGTCAGCCTTGCTGGCTTTTTTTGTGCCTGTTAGATTTGTGATTGTCCCAGCGGGCGCTCTGTTGCCCTTAGTGAGTAAGCTAGTCTCATGCTGTGGACACTGTTTTGCCGTGGTGTTTGTTTTCGCCTACGAGTTGGGTGGCACTGAGGTTAAGATTTCTAAAGCCATAACCTCAGCTAATACCCGCGCTAGGCGCCGCTCTGTTACAATACGCGCATCTAATGGAGCCCGAATGCTCTTGCACGTTCGCCCTCGTAGTCAAACTCTTGTCCCGCCTGCTCGGCGTCGTAGCGTTGCTCCTCTAGCCGCTGAAAGCGTTCGATCTCTTCGTCGGGCATAAAGTGCAAGCAGTCGCCACCAAAGTGCCAGAGTAAATCTCGCGGTAGCAGGGGCGTTAGGTGTGGATAGGCGGCGATACTCTGACACATTAGGGCTTGGCCCTCTTCCGCGTAATGAAGCCCCTGGTGCTTTGGTAGCGCCTCTAAGCGCTGTAAAAACTGCAGATGCTGGTCGTCGCAATCATCGGCAATAAATGGCAATTGTTGTTGAATGGCAAACGTAAACTGAACAATCAGCTTATGGATGAACGCAAGATACTGTGCATCGGCACTGGGCTGGCTCACGGCAAACTCCTCAATACATTGATCGGATGGCTCTTAGAGCCGGCGAAAGTAGGCAATTATGACAGCTGCACTCTCAATTAAAAATTTACGCAAAGTATACGGCAACCAATTTGAAGCGCTCAAAGGCATCTCGCTTGAAGTTCAGGCCGGCGATTTTTTTGCGGTGCTGGGCCCCAACGGCGCTGGCAAATCGACCACCATCGGTATTATTAGCTCGTTGGTGCGTAAAAGTGCCGGTGAGGTGAGCGTGTTTGGCCACAACATCGATACGCACTTTTCTGAGGCCAAGCAAGAGTTAGGCATTGTGCCGCAAGAGTTTAACTTTAGTCAGTTTGAAAAAGTGCGCGATATTATACTACAGCAGGCGGGCTATTACGGGTTGCCCCGTGCTCGCGCCGAGGTGCAGGCCGATAAGTACCTTAAAAAACTAGGTTTGTGGGATAAGCGCAGCGAGCCCGCGCGAACCTTATCGGGCGGTATGAAGCGCCGCTTAATGATTGCCCGCGCACTGGTGCACGAACCGCGGGTACTGATTTTAGATGAGCCAACGGCGGGAGTGGACATCGAGCTGCGCCGCTCTATGTGGGAGTTTTTGCGCGAAATTAACGCACAGGGCACCACGATTATTTTAACCACTCACTATTTAGAGGAGGCCGAGAGTCTGTGCCGCAACGTGGCGATTATTGATCGCGGCGAGATCGTGCAAAACACCAGCATGCGCGCTTTGTTGCAACGCTTAAACAAAGAGGTGTTTGTGTTTGATTGCGCCAACACACTCACAGCTGCTCCGGTTATTGCCGGGCACGTGGTTGGGCTTGTCGAAGACGATGAGCACTGCTTTGAGGTCGAAGTTGAAAAAGGTCAGTCGCTTAACCAATTGTTTGCACAGCTTACCGCTCAAGGTGTACAGGTGGTTAGTATGCGCAATAAGGCTAACCGGCTAGAGGAGCTGTTTGTGTCGTTAATTAATGGTCAGCTCGATGGGAAGGAGGCAGAGTAATGCGTTTAGCACAGCAGTGGGTGGCTCTGTCCACTATCGTCCGAAAAGAGATTAGACGCTTTTCACGCATTTGGTTGCAAACATTGTTGCCGCCGGTTATTACCATGTCACTGTATTTTGTGATTTTTGGCAAGCTGATAGGCAGCCGTGTGGGCACCATGGATGGTATTCCCTATATGCAGTTTGTGGTGCCGGGTTTGATTATGATGGCGGTGTTAACCAACTCTTATTCCAACGTAACCTCATCTTTCTTTAGCGCCAAGTTTCAACGCTCGATAGAAGAGATTTTGGTCAGCCCAACGCCCAATGTAATTATTTTAATCGGCTATTGTCTGGGCGGTATGGCGCGTGGTTTATGTGTTGGGGCGTTGGTTACCGCCGTATCACTGCTGTTTACCGATATCCATGTGCACAGCTGGCCGCTTACGATTATTATCGTGGTATTAACCTCATTGATTTTCTCGCTGGCAGGGTTTATTAATGCCGTGTACGCGAATTCTTACGATGATATTTCTATTGTCCCAACCTTTGTGCTAACGCCGCTGACCTATTTGGGTGGTGTATTTTATTCGGTGAGTGTATTGCCCGAATTTTGGCAGTGGGTGTCACAGTTAAACCCCATCTTGCACATGGTGGGTGCTTTTCGCTATGGACTACTGGGTACCGGTGGCGAGCATATTGGTTACGCCTTTGCTGGCATATTATTGTTTGCCGCCGTGTTATTTGCGGTGAGTTTGTATTTATTGAAAAACGGCTCGCGTTTGCGCGCGTAGCCGAGAGGAGCTGACATGCAGCACACGATAGCCGACAGCCCGCTGGGTAAGACATCGGCCTATATTAGCCAGTACGCCCCGAGCCTGCTGTACGCCATTGCAAGGGGTGATTCGCGCCGTGTGCTGGGTCTGTCAGGCGATACGTTGCCATTTCATGGCGTGGACGTATGGACGGGTTACGAGTTGTCCTGGTTAAACGATAACGGTTTGCCTCAAGTCGCCATGATCGAGTTCACGCTGCCGTGCGATAGCCCCAATATCGTCGAGTCCAAGTCTATTAAGCTTTATCTTAATTCGTTTAATCAGCACCGGGTGGCTAGCGCTGGAGCCGTTCAGGCGATTATTGCTCAAGATTTAAGTGCCGCTGCGGGCAGCTTGGTCGATGTGGTGATAACACCACTTGCCGATCGTATGGATACTGCCTTACAAGCAAGCTTTGCCGCCGCGCCTTTTTTGGCTAAAAGCTTGGATCAGCAAGATATTGCGGTTGATTGCTATCACCCGCGACCCGAGTATTTAACCGTAGCGGCGGGAGCGGTTGTGACGCGTGCGTGGCACAGCGATTTATTAAAAACCAATTGCCCGGTAACGGGGCAGCCAGATTGGGCGAGTGTGTTTATTGCTTATGAGGGGGCAGAGATAGACCCGGCCGGTCTATTGCGTTATCTCGTGTCGTTTCGTGAGCATCAAGATTTTCATGAGCACTGCGTAGAGAGAATATTTTGTGACATAACGGCGCGCTGTGCGCCGCTTACGTTAGAGGTGTATGCCCGTTATACGCGCCGCGGTGGATTGGATATTAACCCTTACCGTAGCAGCGTTGCTGGCAGTTTGCCTGGCTCGGTGCGGTTGTTGCGCCAATAGTTTAAACGCGGCGTTACATAATAACTTTGTCTTTGAGTTTTTCGGCGGCTTTGTTTAGCGCCGTTAACACTTGCTCTTTGTCGTAATTACGTACTTTTTCCAGATCAAGGTACATCGAAAAGCCTTCGGCGCGATCCTCAAAGTAGGTCTGATTACGGCCTAAATCTTTGCGCAATCCGGCTACTTGGTACACTTTAACCGGCGCACTAAAGCCTTTTACCGTAATTTCGCCTTTATCGCGGCACAATACCGAGTCTTTCACCAGCGACCAGGTCTCGTGGGATATCAATACCTCGTCCGGATCTGCGGCCGATTCTAAACGGCTGGCTAAGTTAACGTGGGTGCCCAGCACTGTGTAATCAAGATGGCTGGATGTACCAAAGGTGCCCACGGTGCAATATCCGGTATTGATGCCCATGCGAATTTGTAACGGTTTTTTAATGCCTTGGTTGTGCCATTCTTGCTGCAGTGATTTCATACGCTTTTTCATGGCAATTGCCATGTGTACGCAACGTAAGCAGTCGTCTTTGACGCCTTTACTGTCACTATCGCCATACAGCACCATTACCGCATCGCCCATAAATTTATCTATGGTGCCACCAAAGTGAATAACAATTTTGGTCATCTCGGTAAGGTATTGATTAAGCAGCTCGGTAAGTGCTTCGGCTTCCATCTCTTCCGATAGCTGACTGAAGTCTTTGATATCGGAAAAGAAGACGGTAATTTTTTTACGCTCAGCCAGTAACGTTTCATCTTGACCTTTGTTGACCGCTTGCCAAACGGCGGGGGCTAGGTAGCGAGATAATTTGTAAGCGCGGATTTTATGCCATTTTTGTTCGTTCAACAGTTGCGCATTGCTGAGTTTGAGCTTGTGAAAGCGCTGGTGCATAAACAACGCGTAGGCTAGAAAGTAGGTAATGATGCCAATGAGGCTGACGGCACTGATTTGGATGTTGCTGTGAAAAATCCATTGCGGTCGATGTATCATCATGCTGATAACTACGCCGCACGCCATTGCCGCGTTATCTTCTAGCCAGCGTCGTAAGCCGCCGGTGAGCAGCGCGTTAAATTGAATCATTGCCAAAAATAAAATGCACGGCAACAGTGAGAAGTTAATAAGGTTTAGTACTACGCCAATCAAGGCAGCATCGGCATAGGACAATATTCGATGAGCCTTAGGCAGTGCTTCGGGGGGCAAGCGCCTAGTGTACGTAAAGCTGGCGTAGGCGTAGATCAGCATGTAAACAATTGCGCCCACAGAAACCCAGCTAATATGGTTCCAGTCCATCATGGCCGCTAAGGTGCCGCCGGCTGCAAAGCAGATTAATGTCCGAAAATAATACTGCTGCAGTACCGACTCTGAGCCTTCGGTGTCATGTAGTGCTGTTTTTGTCATTGTGGTTAGTGCCTAGCTTGCGTACTTATTGAGTAATACGAAGGCCAACATCTTATACGCGAATCCTTAGTGTCGTCTATGGCTTCACGCAGTTGGCGCATATTTGTAATTGTAGTTGATGCCACAAAGAGCGGTAGAAAATCAGTCGGCAATAGTGCTAACCGAAATATACGCGGGTTTAAACTCTAGCTGCACATGTGGGCGTGCTACAATTATACGCTTGTTAAATAGCTGAGAATTTTTATATGGATGCCATCGCGGCCCTTACCCAGCGCGCGTCTGTTGCTAAACTAACGGACCCTGCACCGACGGCGCAACAGCTCGAAACACTGCTCAAATGCGCGGCCCGCGCGGCGGATCACGGCTTATTACGGCCTTGGCGTTTTTTAACCATTGAAGGCGCTGGACGCGAAGCATTAGGTGAGCTGTTTTGCCGCGCGGCGTTGCGCGAGACTCCTGATCTAAGTGAAACTCTGCAAGCTAAATTGCGTAATATGCCCCTAAGAGCCCCCCAGTTATTAGTGGTCATTGCTTGCCTGCAAGAGCAGTCTAAAGTGCCGGAAGTCGAGCAGTTGCTCTGCGCTGGTGCGGCGGCGCAAAATATCATCAATGCCGCTTACGCTCAGGGTTTGGGCGTTATTTGGCGCACCGGAGATATGGCGTACAACCCACACGTCTTAGCTGGACTTGGCCTGGCCGCCAATGAGCGGTTGATAGGCTATTTGTATTTAGGCACCCCAGTAAATTCTCTACCTACCGCTAAAGAGCCGGATTTGGTTGGTCGTTGCCAAACGTGGCCGTAATGCGCGGCACAGGCTCAAGGTTAACTCATCGTTGCGTTTATCCTACTAGTTGTGTAGCATTCGCGCCTCGCAAAAAGCGCTTGTACGTACAGTGGTTGAGCGATCATTTTATAAGGTGAGGTGGCCGAGTGGCTGAAGGCGCACGCCTGGAAAGCGTGTAACGGGCAACCGTTCGAGGGTTCGAATCCCTCCCTCACCGCCATATATTAAAAGCCACCGAAGGTTAGCTTAGCCTCGGTGGCTTTTTTATTGGGCCGGTTAACGGGAGGCGTTCGGGCCCGACAGAGGGTTCGACCATTTGCCTGGAGCAAATGGGGCCGCCGAAGGCGCCGCGAAGCGGTGGGGCGCAGGGATTGCGCCCCAGCCAATCCCTCCCTCACCGCCATATATTAAAAGCCACCGAAGGTTAGCTTAGCCTCGGTGGCTTTTTTATGGCGGTGAGGGTCGGTGAAGGGGCCGGTCTATTGCTCCCGCAATCGCGGTATTGGTATGTTCATGTGTATCACCCTGCGAACGTTTGAGTCATCGCAACCCAAAGCACGGGATGAGCGTTGGTTAACCTTTCCATCGCTGTCACGCAAAAAGCTGTCGAGAAAATCATCAAGTTGTTTGATCGCTAATCAATAGATGATTTAATCGTAAAAAACGCAAAAAATATGCGAGTATTGCTTGACGATTCGATCCTTAAAAACTACTATACGCGCCTCTTAACAACGCACTCGTAGCTCAGCTGGATAGAGTACTCGGCTACGAACCGAGCGGTCGGAGGTTCGAATCCTCCCGAGTGCGCCATATAAGTAAAAGCCCACCCTAAACGGGGTGGGCTTTTTTTATGCTTTTTATTTACGATTGAGATCGCTCTATGATCTCGGGCTATCGTGATACGACTACTTTTCTGTGGTTTGCTTTCTATCGCTTGGTTTAGGTAGGCCGAAAGACGGCGCTAACGTGTCATTTCTTCTTTGCTCGCTGCGTTTCCCCTGTGATCGTTGGAATATAGCAATATCATCTGCTGTAAGCGCTCTCTATCTCTAATTGGTTTAAGTGATTGGGGGCAGAAACTGGCATTTACTGGGGGGTAAGTAATACTTACAGTGTCATAGGTTGAATTGTGCTCGTGTTTAGCTTTCGGTTCGGCCCAGGCTCGGCAGAATTTTTATTCATGTGACTCCTAGAATGGTCTTTTCGCCGACGCTTTCCCCAAAGTGTCGGTTTTTTTTGTCTCAATTTTATAAACTGGTGAACTTGGCCGTCGGTTGAGATATGGCTGGGGGGGAGTTGCCCGCTTGAATTAATAACATGGATGCTTTGTTGCGGTATAATTTCCAGCGATTTTGCCTAACGGGCCCCGTCAATAACGATATACAAGCCTTTGGTTCCCCCAAGTGTAATGGATTAACAAGATGAAGATTCGAGCATGGTGTGACTTTGACAAAGGTGCTCGCGCGGCGTGGTGCTGTGAAAGCTGTCAGGCGCATTACAGTGAGCGTTGCATACCGGATGGCCACAACCCATTGTGGGGGCGTAGTGGCCCGTTGTGTTTGTTGTGTCACGACAATTTAACCGCTACCGATGATCCGGCCTTTGCTAAGCCTTTTTGGCACGTTTTACCTTACTTATTGCTCTATCCGTTGCACTTTAATAGTTTGTTAGTGATCCTCACGGGGGTTGCGGGAACAGCGATATTAGGTGGTGGTATTCCGTCGCTGATATTTGCTTTTGTGTTTCAGTTATTGTGCGTTAAGTATTTTTTTGCTGTGCTTGCCGCTCGGGCTGGTGGTAAGCGCTGGCCGCCGGGGCTGTTGTGCTTTATAAAAAGTGATACTCAGTACTTATTGCTGAAAGCTGTGCTGGTTTATCTGGTGCAGGTGATGGTGGTTGTCGCTGGGTATTATTATCTTGCTACCACTCATATCCCGGCTTTATATCAGCTTTTTATACTCTATGCCTTGGTGGCATTTATGCTGCTGGCTTTTCCGGCTATCACTATGATTTTGGCTGTTGAGGGGGCTTTGCTGCGCGCTATTAACCCGTCCGCCATTATTGGGGTGATGGCAGGTATGGGTGTTTATTATGTGCTGTTATGGGTGTTGCTGTTAGTTCTTGGCGTAGCGGTTGAGCTGGGGGTACAGCTTGCCTTGCCTATGTTGCCGGTGGTTTGGCAGCTGCCGTTGGCTCTGGGGGCGGCTACTTATTGCTCGCTGGCGAGTTATGCATTGTTTGGTTATGCGTTGTATCAGTTTGGGGCGGAAGCCGGGCTTGAAATAGACGTTCAAGAGCCTATGTTGGATGAGCGGGAGTTTGTCCGAGCGCAGGGCCTGGGGGCTGTGCTGGTGTTAGAGCAGCGTGGCGATCTAGAGCGCGCTCGCGAGCAGTTGCGCGAGCTGCTAAATTTGTATCGCGATGATTTAACCTTGCATCGTCAGTATCATCGGTTGCTGCTTAAACTTGATTCGCCAGAGGCGATCAGAGCCTTGGGCACACATGCTGACTATGTGTTGGAATTATTACTGTTAAATAACCATAAGCGTGAGGCGGCAGAGTTATTGCAGCAAACACTGGCAAAAGTATCTAGCTATCGACCGGCAAAGCTTGCCACCACCTTGGCTCTTGAGTCACATCTGCGCAAGTGTTTAGCGCCACGTCAGTTGGCAGGGTTGTTGGTGAATGCGCACAAGCACTACCGCGGCGATACTGGTATCCCCGCGGCCTATAAGTGCTTGGCCGAACTCTTTAAAGGTCCGCTTAAACAGCCCGACAAAGCCCAGCAGCTAAAAGATTTTATTCGGCGCGAATACCCCAAAGGCTAACCGAAGGTGTGCTCGCTGGCAGGGAAGGTGCCGTTTTTAACATCATCACGATACTTTTTGAGTGCACCGGCAATATCGCCAGTTTCAAGCAAAAAGTTTTTCGAAAACTTGGGCGGCTGGGGCGTCAAACCAAGGATGTCGTTAATAACCAATACTTGAGCATCGGTATCTGTGCCCGCGCCGATACCAACCGTCGGAATGTCGATGGCATCAGTAATGGCTTTTCCTAGCTCTGCAGGAACACATTCAAGCACAATCAATGAAGCGCCGGCAGCGGCCAATGCCTTGGCGTCCTTTACCATTTGCTCGGCTTTATCTGCCTCGCGCCCCTGTACCCGAAATCCGCCAAATTTATGTACCGATTGCGGCGTTAACCCTAAGTGAGCACATACTGGGATACCGCGATCGGTCAGCATTTGTACTGTGTTGACCAGCCATTCACCGCCCTCGATTTTAACCATGTGGGCACCGGCTTGCATGACTCGGGTGGCGTTAGTTAACGCTTGCTCGGAGCTGGCGTAGGTCATAAAGGGGAGGTCGCCGATAATCAACGATTTATGGTTGCCTCGAGCTACCGCCTCGATGTGATAAATCATCTGCTCCATCGTGACTGGGATTACGCTGTCGTAGCCGAGAACTGTCATCCCTAGCGAATCACCCACTAAAACTGCTTCGATGCCGCACTGTTGTGCCATGGCGGCCATAGGTGCATCGTACAGTGAGACCATGACAAATTTTTCTTGGCCGCGTAATTTATGCAGAGTATTAATGGTGACTTTCTTTTCTAAAGCAGATTCGTGAACTTGTGAGTAGGGCATGAGGGTTACTCTATAAAGCGGGCGTAGGGTTGTAGTAGTGGCGGCCACTTTTTATGGTGGTGATGTACTCCACCAAGTGCTGAAAGTGGTCGCGATTTTGGGCCAAATTTAAATCTTGCGCGTTCACAATCAGTAGCGGTGCGCTGTCGTAATAGTGAAAGAAGCTGGTATAGGCTTCGTTGAGCACCTTTAAATAGTCATCGCTAATGTGTTGTTCAAATTCGTTACCGCGCTGCTTGACGCGTGCCTGCAGTACGTCTAGTGGGGCTTGTAGGTAGATCACTAAATCGGGGCGTGGGGCATCGAGTGTTAATTTTTCATACACTTGCTGATAAATATCCAGTTCGTCATCATCGAGCGTGACCTGGGCAAATAGCGGGTCTTTTTCGAGCATAAAGTCGGCGATACGACGGGGGCTGAACATGTCGTCTTGACGCAACTGCTGAATCTGTCCCGCTCGTTGAAACAGGAAAAACAATTGGGTTTGCAGTGCCACTGATTTGGGTTCTTGGTAAAAACGTGCCAAAAAGGGGTTTTGCTCAGGCTTCTCAAGCAGTAAATCGTAATGGAAAAGCTGCGCTAAGTTTTGCGCCAGAGTCGTTTTGCCTACCCCGATAGGGCCTTCGATGGCAATGTAGTTGGGCAGCTCGACAGCGGATAAATCCAATGCCAAGCTTTCGTACATAGCGTTTACCACGTGCGGATCCTCAATGAATGCTTGGCTCAGTTTAGCGCTGCACAGGGAGTTTTATCAAACCCGTGTCGTCGCAGCGCTGCGTCCAACTCGCAATGCTAGTGCCATCGGCAAGATGCAGCTTTGGGGCAATCTCAAGCAGTGGTCGTAAGACAAAATCCCGAACGGTTAAATAAGGATGAGGCACTGTCAGTCGCTCGTTGTCGATGCTGAGGTCATCATACAGCAACAAGTCCAAGTCCAGTGTACGTGGCCCCCAGCGCACTAGACGTTGCCGCTGGTGTGCTTGCTCGATAGCTTGCAGAGCATCAAGCAATGCTAAGGGCTTAAGTTGGGTTGTGAGTTGAGCCACGGCATTAATGTAGTCGGGCTGTTCACCAGGCCCTACGGCTCGTGAGCGATATAGTGATGAGGCATTTACAAGCTGCGAGTGTGGCAACTGGGCCAGTTCGTTGAGCGCCTGTTGCACTTGTTTGACCGGGGTCTCGAGATTGCTCCCCAGACCAATATAGCAGCAGTGATGAGGGGCGGGCGCAGTCACCGCTTTAGCCCTGTTTAGGCTTGGAGCTTTTGCGGTTGTTATTGCGTCGACGCCGAGGTTTTCCTGAACCGCTAGACTTTAAGCTGCTAACCAGCCTAGCACGGCCTTCTTCATCGGCGGCTTGGAACTGGGTCCACCAATTGCCTAGACCGCCTAGGTTCTCGCCCGCTTGCTCGCGCAATAGGACAAAATCGTAGGCGGCGCGAAAGCGCGGGTGCTCAAGCATGGTGTAGGCGCGCTGGCCACCGCGTAGGGTGAGTCGGTGCTGCATGTCCCAGATCTCGCGCATGGGGATTAAAAACCGTTTTGGAACGGTGATTCGAGATAGTTGCGCGCTCACGACTTGTTGTGACGCCTCATTAAAAGCTTGGCCTTTGGGCATGCTGCCCAGCAGTGTGGCCAGTAACGCTTGTTGTGGCGGCCATAACAGCGCTGCGTAGATAAAGGCTGGGGTTATGGACTTGCCTGCCCGAATTCGTTTGTCAGTGTTACACATACACTGCTCGATCAGCTCTAGGGCTATTGGGTCGCCTGTTTGCAGGCGCTCTTCGAGCATGGGAAACAGCTGGCCAAATAGTTTGTACTCGCGCAGCAAGCGGAAAGTTGCGGTGGCGGAGCCGGCTAAAAATAATTTAAGGACTTCTTCAAATAGGCGTGCCGGCGGGATATTGCCAAGTAGGGCAGCCTGTTTCCTAATAGGTGCCGCAGTCTCGGGGGCGATACTGAACCCCAGCTTGGCAGCAAAGCGCACAGCTCGCAGCATGCGTACAGGGTCTTCTTGGTAGCGAGTGGTGGGGTCGCCAATAATGCGCAAAACACGTTTTTCAAGATCGCGCATGCCGCCGGTGAAATCGTGTACCGCAAACCCATCAAGGCTGTAGTACAGAGCGTTGACGGTAAAGTCACGGCGTACCGCATCGGACTGTACCGTGCCGTATACATTGTCACGCAGTACCATACCGTGTTCGCTGCGAGAGGCTTCATGGTGACCGCGAAAGGTGGTGACTTCGATGATCTCGCGACCAAAGCGGACGTGAACGATCTTGAATCGGCGGCCAATAATACGCGCGCTACGAAATAGTCGGTTGATTTGTTCAGGTTTGGCGTTAGTGGCAACATCAAAATCTTTGGGTTGCTCCCCCAGCAGTAAATCACGCACGCCGCCGCCCACTAAATAGGCTTCAAAACCGTTATCTTCCAGTTGCTTCATAACCTTGATCGCAGCGTGACTGATCAGCTTGCGAGAAACATTGTGTTGATCTCGAGGGATAACGACTGGTTGCTTGGGAGTGTGGGCGTTAGAGCGGGGAGAAATTAGGTTTAACAGCCTTTTCAGCATGGAGTAATCTGCACTTTGGAGTTTGAGCCGGCAGGCGGCTAAAAATGTGTGGTTGATTCTATCACGGGCCTGCTAGGGAGGCCAGAAATAGGGAGGCCAGAAAGCAAAACGGGAAAGCCTAAGCTTTCCCGTTGGATGGGTGGCACAAATTATATTGGTTTGTGTCCAGGCCCAGTCCAAATCAATTACTATCCTTTGGTGCCTAGTCAGTTTTTCCGTCTTATATTTTATTATCGTTATTATTTTATTATTGCAGTTTATTATTATTTGTTGTTTTTAGTTTTTACGATCTTTTCTTAAATCGTTTTTTGTCATCTTTTTTTATTGTCTGTTGTTCTTATTATGTTTGTGCTCTTTCTTATTATTTCTTGTTGTTATTGAACTTATTTATTTTTTAATTGTTTATTGTTTTTATTAGCCGTTCTACGTTTCTTATTATTTGTTGTTGTTATTAGTATGTGTTGTTTTTTTATTGTTTGTTGTTGTTATGTAGGTCGTATAAAGCACTTGGCGTGCCAGTTGTAAAATTTACAATTAAAACAATGGGTTAGCTTTTCTGCTTCGCCCTATATTCCATTTGGTTATTTCCAACGGTTACAGCTTTTTAGTCTTATTGTTACGGCTGGCTGACAGGGGTAACAGTTGATGTGGGTAACAGCCGTGAGCCTTTAGTAACAATTGTGGCATGTAAATCATTTAATGGTGTTGTCTGGATTCTTTGGGGCATGATTGCGCTTGTGGCGGGGCTTACAACAAGTTGGCAGACTGTTATTAATTGCTCTGCAGAGAGGTTCGTACGCTAAAGGTATTGGTGCAAAGACAAACTACGCCGCAGCAGCGGCGTAGTTTGTCTGGGGACAGCTTGGCTGGGAAAATAGGGCAAGAAGGTTACTTGCTGTCACCGGCTTTGCGCCGTGGTATGCCAAAGCGCTGGCGGCGTTCCCATAAGCATTTGCGGCTAACGCCGAGCTTTTTGGCCAGCTCGGTTTCGCTCATAGTATCTTGGTGTTCAAGTACAAAGCGTTGAAAGTATTCTTCTAAAGATAGATCTTCGTGGGGATCTTGGTGGGCCGATCGGCTGCGTCCCAAGCTTGAGCCCGCCCGAAAGTAGGGGTTTTCTTCCTCTTCGTCCAAGCGCACTAGGTCGAGATCGATACCAAGCAGCTCATGACTGATTTCGCGCTCGTCCTCGCATAAAATAACCGCCCGTTGCATGGCATTCTCGAGCTCGCGCACATTACCAGGCCAAGAGTAGGTGGTAATGGCCTGTATTGCCTCGGGTGAGAGTTTGAGCAGAGGCTTGTTAAATTGATGACTATATTTAACCAGCAGAGCCTCGGCCAGTAGCAGAACATCGCGGCCGCGCTCGTGCAGTGGTGGCAGCTCAATTTGTATGACGTGGATCCGAAAGTATAAATCTTCGCGAAACTTGCCTTCTTGTGCTAACAAGCGCAGGTCGCGGTGCGTCGCGGCTACTAGCCGGACATCTACTTTACGCGATTCAACCGATCCCAGCGGGCGCACCTCGCCTTCTTGCAATACGCGTAATAGCCGCGCTTGTGCCTCAAGTGGTAGCTCGCCTATCTCATCTAAAAACAGTGTTCCGCCATCGGCGGCGGCCACTAGCCCCTCGCGGGTGCTGGCGGCGCCGGTAAAGGCGCCTTTTTCGTGACCAAATAGCTCTGACTCGATGAGCGTCTCGGGAATCGCGGCGCAGTTCACGGAGATCATTAATTCTTTGTGGCGTCGGCTTTGTTCGTGCAGCGAGCGGGCGACTAACTCTTTACCCGTGCCGGTTTCACCATGAATAAGCACGGTGGCATCGGTTGGCGCGACCTTAGCGATACGACTGTAAAGCTTTTTCATAACATCGCTGGTGCCGATCATACCGGTGACTTTACTGCCGTCGGTGTTTGGGGTCTGATCGCGTTTGGCGGCGCTCGATTTGCCAATAACACGCTTAACGGCCATAACCATTTCATCGTGATCAAACGGTTTGGCGATGTAATCAACCGCGCCCATACGCATGGAGTCGACTGCAGAGCGCAAGCTGGCGTAGCTGGTCATGATCAGCACGGGAATATCGCCGGCGAGCTTGATTAAATCTGTGCCGGGTGCGCCGGGCAAGCGTAGGTCAGAGATAATCAGCTCAAAATCATTCAGCTGAAACTTGCTGGTGGCTTCGCGCACCGAGGGGGCTTCGCTCACCTCGTATTTATTGCGCTCTAATAACTTGCGCAGGGCGGTGCGAATAATTGCTTCGTCTTCAACAACCAGAATCTTAGTCATAGTTACTTCAATCGGCCTTGTCGGTCGCGTCACCACGGATCATGTCGTCAATCGGCAACATGGACTCTAGGTGGCGCGGCAATTTAATAACCAGTTGAGCTCCGCGATGGTTTGCGGTATCGACCGGGCTGATCACATCCAAAGTTCCGCCATGGTCATCGACAATACTGTAAACCATGGCCAAGCCAAGCCCAGTGCCTGAGCCTGGATCTTTGGTGGTAAAAAACGGTTCAAGGATTTGGTCAATATGCTCGGGCGAAATACCCTCGCCTTGGTCCGTAACGGTAATTGTGATGCTGTCGTCATCACTATAGCTGTCTAGGATAACACGTCCGTCGGGCTCGCTGGCATCTCGGGCGTTAGATAGCAGGTTAATAAACACTTGGATCATCTGCTGAGTGTCGCCAGCGACAATAGCGTTGGCGGCGATTAGGTTATCGAAGTGCACCTGGGTTTTTTCTTTTTGCAGCGACAGCAGCGAGATAGCCTCGCTGGCACATTCGCGCAGGGTAACCGCCTCGAAGGCGCTTTTTTTGTTTTGACCACTGTGCGAGTAGCTGACCAACGATTGCACGATTTTACTGACGCGATCGGTTTGGCTCAATATTTGATCGGCGGTTTCTAAGATCTCGGGGTTATCCGACTCGTAGCGCAAGTTTTGGCTTAGACAGGCGATACCGGTAATAGGGTTGCCTATCTCATGAGCGACCCCTGCGGCGAGGCGGCCGACTGAAGCCAGTCGCTCGGAGTGAATAAGCTCTTGTTCCAGCAGCTGTGTCTCGGTGACGTCTTCGAGCAAGATCACTTGGTCGTACTCGCGTTTGCGAAATGCTGTTGCCTGAGCGCGACGACCGGTGACCGGCCCTTCAATCGCCGCCTTGTGTAGGCTGATCCAATGCGGTCGGTTGTTAAGGGTAATCTCGTGGCGATAGAGGCGAGCGTCTTCTCCTTGGCTGAAGTTCACCAACAAATCGCACCAAGGTTGCGCTAAATCATCGAGGTGCGAGCCGATCACCACCTCGGAGGGGATCTGCGTTAAGTTCGCCATCGCCCGATTCCACATCAGAATCTCTTTGTCGCGCCCCAGCGAGCACACGGCCATGGGCAGTTCCTGCAAGGTTTTGCGGTGGTACAGGCGCAGGTTGTTTAGCTCCGCCGCCATCCCGGTCAAGTGGCTGCGGTATTGCGATAAGCGGTTTTCAATTAAGTGAATGTCGACGGTATCGCGCGCTTCGGCAAGCTTGTAGGGGAGGTGGTTGTCCATGATCTCACCGGCTACGTGTATGCCCATTAAGCCGGATAGGTTCGCTTCTAGCTGATCGCGCAAACGCCGCAGAGCATACGGGCGGCGCTCGGCAATATTCAGGTTGAGTTGTTTGAGGGCGATATCGACTTCGCGGCTGGCGGTCACTTTGCCTAATGGTTTTGCTAGACGTGTTTTAAATTCGTCGGCTGAGTGAACATCCAGTGCTTGGCGTACCGGGTGCGAAAGCTCATCGGCGGCGCACAGCTCGGCACTGTAGGCTTCTTCTTCGGTTTGCTGAGTGAGCAGTGAGATGCCCACAAAGAACAAAGTGTTAATCCCCAGCGAGTACAAGGTGATGGCGCTCCAGTGCTCCATCCCTACGCTCAGCTCGCCATCGCCAAAAGGTACGGCAATGCTACTGATACTGGTAATCAAAGGAATTAACAGCCCGACGGCCCAAACGATAGTGCCGGCACTCAGACCGATGATCATGCCCCGCCGATTACCCCGAGTCCAAAAGACAATGGCAAAAATACCGGGCAAAAATTGTAGCGTCTCGATAAACGCCACCAAAGCTAAATGAAACAGGCTTTGGCGGTTGTCGAGCATCCAGTAAAACAGATAAGCCCCAATAAACAGGGCGGCGATCACAATGCGCCGCAACCAAACTAGCTGGCTGTAAATGTCTTGTCGTTGGCGCAAGCGTAAGAAGGGCAGAATCCAGTGGTTCATTACCATGGTCGACAGGGCAAGGGTGATCACCACCATGGCGCCGGTCGAGGCAGACAAGCCGCCGACAAAGGCCAATATTGTCAGCGAGTGTGAACCGGCCAGAATAGGCACGCCAAGAGTAAAGTATTGCGCGGGTAAGGGCACCGATAGCTCAAAGCCTGCCCATAGTATCGGAAATATTGGCAGCGCTAAAAACAGTAAGAACAGCGGGAATGCCCAGGTAACTGTGCGGGTATTGCGTAAGATCGGGCTCTCGGCTACTCCCATATGAAAAATATGCGGCATGGTAACGGCGGTGGCGACAAACACCAGTAATAGGGTGTGGGCCGCGCCGTCGCGAATCGGCGAGTGCAGCAGCGCTAGGTTCTCGGGGTTGCGTTCAAGCCATTCGTCTAAGCCGTCAAAACCATCAAATACACCGTATACGGCCAGTAGGCCAATAGCGCATAGCGCAAATACTTTTAGCAGCGACTCAAATGCCATAGCGGTGATTAGGCCGCGATGACGCTCGCGATTAGAGCCAAATAAAACCGTAAATAATGCCAACATGCCGCAATAGGCAAGTGCCATCACATCTTTAAAGGTTAGCCCGGTCCCGACAATGGGCAGTGCCGGGTCGCGGCTGACGGTCATAATGTGCATGGTGTCGGCAATGGCCTGAATTTGCAGTGCCATCAGCGGCAAAATACCCAAGAGCATGCAGAGCGTAGTCAGCGCGCCAATACCGTGGCTGTGGTAACGAAACACCAGTAGATCGGCCAGCGAGTGTACTTGGTGGCGACGGGCCAGCTCAGTAATAGGCTCAAGCACGACGGGGGCAAACAAAAACAGTGCCCCAGTGCCTAGGTAATAGGCCAGCGCGCCATAACCAAACTGAAAGGCGAGATCGATCACGCCATAAAATGCCCAGGCACTGGCAAAGATCCCGAGTGATAAAAGGTAGGTGAGGGGGTGCTCGGTGATAGCGCGAGGCAGCCAATCGCGCTCGGTTACGGTCGCGATACCAAAAATTAGCAATATATAGGCAAGCCCTATCAGGGCGACTTGGATAGGTTCAAATATCATGAGGGTTTCTTGCGCGCCTGAATAATATAAGCGACCGCGATCACCAGTATCCACATGATGTACGGGCGATACCACGCACCCTCTGGATTCACGATCCAAGTGAATAAGGTGGGCGAAAATACGTAGGTAATCAGCAGCAGCAAAATCACCAAGCGCTGGTTATTCATAGGGCTCCATAAAGGGTGCTTATAGTTGCTGGGCGGCAATACCCGTTAACGCTGATCGCTGCCAGTGGCGTGTACCCCAACTAAGTATTGTCGCTGGAGATTCACGGCTTAGTGCCTCGGGGGGATTTTGCCTTAGAAAGGCCAGTGCCTGCCAGAGGTTTTCACGAATTAGGTGTTTATCGAGTGCCGCGGCATGATTTTGCTTGCTTAATTTACGGCCATCGTCGCCTAACACCACTGGCACATGGCCGTATATGGGAGGCGTTACGTCGCGCAATTGGAAAAAACGTATCTGGCGGGCGGTAACCGGCAGTAAATCGGCGCCACGGATAACGTGAGTAATACCTTGAGCAATGTCATCAAGTACTACGGCTAGCTGGTAGGCAAATAAACCGTCTTTGCGCATCACTACGGCATCGCCAACATCTTGAGCTAGGTTTTGTATCTGCGGCCCCTGCAGTAAATCATTGAACTCGATGGTGTCGCTAAGTGAGGCGAACGGTGTCGGCAGTTGATACAGCTTAAGGCGCAGTGCAAGCGGTGTGTCTGGGTTGGGTGTGTGGCTGCGACAGTGACCGTTATAAACTCCGCCGCTGTTGCTAATGTCGCGGCGGGTGCAGTCACAGGGGTAAACTAGGTTTGTTTGTTGCAGCTGGATTAATGCGCTGCGGTAAGCTGTTGTGCGTGTGCTTTGCCACAATACCTCGCCATCCCACTCTAGGCCGTGCTGTTCTAAGGTCTTTAAAATATCATCGGCGGCGCCCGGCATTTCGCGGGGTGGGTCGATGTCGTCCATGCGTACTAACCAGCGACCATTGTGGTGGCGAGCATCTAGATAGCTTGCGACGGCGCTAACCAGCGAGCCAAAATGCAGTGGTCCAGAAGGTGATGGGGCGAAACGACCAATATACGTCATGGGGTGTGGCAGAGCCGGCGTTGGTGCGGCATAGGATAAGCCGACCCCACCGAGGTGGGGTCGCTGTTGACGGTTAGCCGCCTATTTGTTTTTCTTTGATTTCGTCGAGAGTTTTGCAATCGACGCACAAAGTCGCGGTGGGGCGAGCCTCGAGACGACGAATACCAATCTCTACGCCGCAGGCATCACAAAAACCGTAGTCGGCGCTCTCGATCAGCTCAAGCGTGCTATCGATTTTTTTGATCAGCTTGCGCTCGCGATCTCGCGTGCGTAGTTCAAGACTAAACTCCTCCTCTTGGCTGGCGCGATCTGCTGGGTCAGGGAAGTTGGCGGCCTCATCTTTCATGTGGCTCATAGTGCGATCAACTTCTTCCATAAGTTCCCGGCGCCATGCTAGAAGCAAACTTTGAAAGTGCTCCAGTTGCTGGGGGTTCATGTATTCTTCGCCCTTCTTTTCTTTGTAAGGCGAAATAGTGCGCAGCGTGTAGCTGTCGGCTTTAGCTGAATTATTGGGCATAGTGCAACGCCTCTGTGTCTCCTGGGGCTGATTCGTCGCTTTTTTTACGTCGAATCAGTGTCAAGGTTACGGGGTCAATGGTTCGACTCCGCCGGTCTGCGCTTCGCTCATGCTGGTAAATTCTATCCACCATGACGGAAGGCCTGCGAAGCTACCAGATTACCAAAAACTGTACCAGTAATTTTTGCTTAATTGTTAAATTATTGCTTTGTTGGAGCCGTTTTGAGTCCATGCTCGCCTATAATGGCACTTTTTAGGGGCTTAGGTAGTTATGAAAGACAAACAAAGTTGGCAGCGCGGTCAGCTGTTGCGGCGCTACAAACGTTTTCTTGCGGATGTTGAATTGTCTGATGGCTCGAGCTTGACGATCCACTGTCCCAATACCGGTTCTATGCGCGAGTGCTTGGCGCCGGGCTCGCCCTGCTGGTTTTCACACAGCGATAGCAAAACCCGTAAATACCCTAACACTTGGGAGGTTGCGACCACCCCAACCGGTGACTTGGCGGGTATTAATACCGGGCGCGCCAATGCGTTGGTGCGCGAGGCGATCGAGGCGGGCGTCATTGCTGAACTTGATGGTTATGAAACGATTAAAGCCGAGGTTAAATACGGCACAGAAAACTCTCGCATTGATTTTCTGTTAACGGGTGGTGGGGCAGATTGTTACGTCGAAGTAAAGAACGTCACCTTAATGGAGGGCCAAGGCCAAGGCTATTTTCCCGATGCGGTAAGTACTCGGGGCAGTAAACACTTGCGTGAGTTAGCGGCGATGGTTGAGTCTGGGGCGCGGGCGGTGCTGGTGTTTTGTGTGCAGCACTCGGGCATAGAGCGAGTTGCCGCCGCCGAGCATATCGATCCGGCTTATAGCCAAGCGTTTTACAATGCCATTGCCCGCGGCGTCGAGGTGTTGGCCTATCGCGCCGAGATTGATCCTGCCAACAGCCATATCGTTTTAACCCGGCCGGTTGAGGTGCAACTTACCCCTTAGAAGGGCTCGTCCAGTATTGCGTACAAGGCGCCGTTGCTAATGGTGTGGTTAATTGGCAACAGTGATTGACCGCTGCAAGGGCCGGCGATGCAGTGGCCGGTATCGATGGTAAACAGAGCGCCGTGGTTGGCGCACTGGATTAAACTGTTATCGGCAGTTAAAAACTCATGTTCGACCCACTCAAGTGGGATCTGGACATGGGGGCAAAGGTTGCGGTAGACAAATATTTGTTCGCCACGGCGCACCGCAAACACGCTCATGTCAGCCGTTGTTAGGGTAAAACCACGACTGCTGTTGTCGGCCAACTCAGTCAGTTGGCATAAATAGTGTTGCTGAGCGCTCACAGGGTTACAGTTCCGGTTGGCTTAAAGTGACGCGGGTTTGGCGCAGTTTACCATTGCGTACATAGTGTACCTCTAGTGTGTCGCCAGGCTTGTGGCTTTCTATCACGGCTAAAAATTCATCGACATTGCGGGTGGGTGCGTCGTCTAGGGCGATAATAATATCCCCCAGCTCGATGGTGCCCCAAGCGCCACGCTTGGCCCCCTCAAGGCCAGAGTTGGCCGCAGGCTTGCCTCGCGGCGCGTGTAAAATCGCGACGCCTTCTACTCCCGCGCGCCGAGCCCAGCGCTCGGGCGCAAACTCAATGCCAAATTCTGGCCGGACTAAACGGCCAAACTCGATCAGTTGCGGCACTATTTGTTTGACGATATTGACCGGAATGGCAAAGCCGATACCGGCGCTGGCGCCGCTGGGGCTAAAAATCATGGTGTTAACGCCGATCAGCTCGCCGGTGGAGTTAAGCAGCGGGCCGCCTGAATTGCCGGGGTTAATGGCCGCATCAGTTTGAATTACATTGTGGATTTTACGTCGGTTGGGCGCTTCTATCTCTCGGCCTAGAGCGCTTACCACGCCAGTGGTGAGGGTGGCGTCTAAGCCAAATGGGTTGCCAATCGCCAATACTTTGCGTCCCACTGATAACTGGTTTGAGTCGCCTAGGGGTAACGCGTGCAGTTTATCTTTGGGGGCTTCTATTTTAAGTACCGCTAGGTCCTTATCGGGGGCCAGCCCGGCGACGGTTGCGGGCCAGCGAGTTTGATCGGGCAGGGTGATCGAGAGCTGTTGTGCGCCCTCGACAACGTGGTAGTTGGTGACGACATAACCGGCTTCGCTCCAGACAAAACCCGTGCCGGCTCCTTGCGGAATAGAGTGTAAATCTAACGAGCGTCGATCGCGCACCACTTGGTAGCGGTTGACGTAAACCACGCTGGGGCTGGCAAACTCAAACACCTCGATAGTATTGCGCTCGTCATCGGTGGCAAAAGCGGGCGTTGGGTTACTGCTTGCCACTGGCGGCTCGGCGCCGCACGAGGCCGCGCCGAGCAATCCGAGCAGTAAAATAACTGTTTTAAGATGACCGTTACCCATGATTTTTTAGAGCGGCGATGCGTTCCTCTAAGGGGGGATGGCTGGCAAATAATTTGCTGGCGGTTTTGCTCCAGCCGCCAGAAATGCCAAAAGCCTGCATGGTCTTGGGCATGGGCGATGGCGCACCGGCTTGGGTCTCGGCTTGTAAGCGTTGCAGCGCGCGGATCATTCCGTCGCGGCTGGCTAGGGTGGCACCGGCGTGGTCGGCGCGGTACTCACGATAGCGTGAAAATGCCATCACGATCATCGAGGCGAGAAACGCCAATAGCATTTCGGCAATAAAAGTGACGATATAGTAACCAATCCCCACACCGCGCTCGGTTTTAAAAACGACTTTATCGACGGTGTGGCCGATGATGCGGGCAAAAAACATCACAAAGGTATTCACCACGCCCTGAATTAGCGTAAGGGTGACCATATCGCCATTGGCAACGTGCCCAATCTCGTGTGCTAGCACGGCACGAATTTCCTCGCGGTCAAAGCGTTGCAGCATCCCGGAGCTTACCGCCACTAAGGATTTATTGCGGTTCCAACCGGTGGCAAAGGCGTTGGCTTGATTGGCCGGAAATACCCCAACCTCGGGCATGCCAATACCGGCTCGTTGGGCAAGCTCGGCAACGGTAGTCACGAGCCATTGTTCTTCGGCGTTGCGCGGTTGAGTTATCAGTTGGGTGCCAGTACTGCGTTTGGCCATAAATTTAGATAAAAACAACGAGATAAACGACCCGGCAAAACCAAACACCGCACAAAAGATCAGCAGGTTGGTTAAGTCCAGCCCCGTGCCCGATTCGTTAAGAATCCGATCGACACCCAGCAAATTAAGGGTAACGCTGGCGAGGGCTAAAACACCTAAGTTAGTAAGAATAAATAAACCAATGCGCATCACGGCGGAGTCTCCTAGTAAACCGTAGCTGTTGAAGCACAATATGTGTGTTAGCAAAGCGGATTTCAATAGGGCAGATATAAAAATGGCCGCCCAAGGGGCGGCCTAAGCAACCGTGATTAGCCAAGAGCACCTAAGTGCTCAAGCGATCCAGAAGGATCAGAGGAGAAACCAGTCAATTGACTTGCAGGAGAACTGACTGATCACCGAAAGGTAATGGGCTACCAATCGATAAGTTAATGATAATCATTAACAATTGGGGTGTCAATAAGATAGATAAAATAAAGTGGCTAAATAAGCGAATGGAGTTGTAGAAGATTTTGCGATAGGCGTGAATATAGTGTGTACGGGGGCGGCCGCCGACTTAACGCTGCTGGCCCGCAGGCCAGCTTGGCTTGGGCTTAATGGCGATCGCGCAGCTGTTTGTTTAAGTTCTTGATTTTATCGGCCATCTCTTCAATTAAGCCGATGCAAATATGCGGCTGGTGCTCAACGAGCTCGATAAACTCTTCTTTGCGTACGGTTAATACCGTGCAATCGGTGGTGGCGATGACATTGGCCATACGTTTTTGACCGGTAAACACCGCTAGCGCACCAAAAATCTCATCGCGGTTTATATGCCCCACCGTAACACCTTCGCAGACAGCTTCGGCTTGGCCCTCCAGCAGAGTGTAAACAAGGTCGGCCTCATCTTCTTGGCGAATAATAATATCGCCGCTTTTAAAGTGTAAAAAACCGGCGTTTGGATGAAACTCTTTGCGGATCTCCAGTGCCAGCGCTTGCTGGTACCAACTGAGATTGGCTATTAAATAATAGCTCCAGTTTTTTTGTCGACTTTGTTCTGCACAGACATGTCGAATGAGTTCGTCGCGCTCAATCGGTTGCACGGTGATGGTTTCGGTGGCGCTAAATACGGCGCTGGGTAAGCCTAATGTGCGCGGCAAACCTAATAAATCACCCGGCTCAAAGCACACAATGGTTTTAGTGCCCACATGGCAATGCACTTGGCCTGAGCGTAATAAAAACACCTGAGTACTTTTAAGCTCGCCAAACAGATCGCTACTCGGCGCCAGGGTTATAGTGGTGGCGGCCGGTATTAAAGTTTCGAGTACTTGGTCGGCAATATCACGGATACGTTGACTGAGTTCGGCGAGAGATTGAGAGTGGTCAGTAGGTAAATGCATGATGAATTAGTAACTCGGCAGCGTTAGTTACCAGCTTTAGGCTGGCAGGCAATGGTTGATTTGAGAATACTATGGATGCTCGAATCAAGTCTACGGCAACAGGCGCGACGGCCTCGCTTAGCGCGAGGGTGCGGTAACATACAGCTCAAAGGTTGATCAGCTTGGACGAGACACCTAAGCGTTGGCGGTTTGCTTGTCCTCAACTTGTTTCACTAGATTGGCTTTAACGTCGGCCGGTAGGTCGTTCCAATGAATATCGAGCAAAGCGCCATGCAGCGCATAAAGCATTACTTTAGAAACATTAATGTTACGCTCTAATATACGGCAGTAGGCGTTGACTGCGCCTAATTGTTGCAGATCGTCGTAATTATTAACGCCAATCGCCCGTAAAATATTCACACTGGCCATGCCTAAGTTCTTCAGTTCGAGTAACTCGCTGCGCTGGATCGCCATGTTTACTTCGCTCCCTTGTCACATTATTGTTATATTCTGTGGCTGATAATATGTAACTATTTATAGCCTATGGTTATATTACATAACTGGCTAATAAGTGCAAACTTTAGCCAGTAAACTGGCAGGTTTAGTCTTTACCGGCGTATAAAGTATTAAAACAGCTGTCAACGTGATGCTTGCGCGACTGCTACTGCGTGCCACTATGTTGCAAGACAGGTATTACATTAAAGCGAACTTTTATAAATAAAATGGCGTTTTGCTATGGCAACCACTTATGGCAACAACTAAAGCAAACACTGCGCTTGCGGCGTTAGGGCTAGATGAGTCTGCGTTGCTGCCTTTAACAGATAACCTATACCTGCATTGCGATGTAGTAGAGCCTTATCGCGCGCTGGTCAGCGCGGCCCGGCAGCAAAACATTGAGCTGACCATCGCCAGCGGCTACCGCAGTTTTGCACGACAGTTGGCTATTTTTAATGCCAAAGCCACGGGGCAGCGTCCGGTGTTAAATGATGCCGGAGAAACCGTAGCAATGCATACCTTGAGCGATGCCGATAAGCTGTGGGCGATATTGCGTTTTTCAGCACTGCCGGGAGCGTCGCGCCACCATTGGGGCACCGATATGGATGTGTTTGATCGCGCGGCTATGGCCCCCGATTATCAATTACAACTTACGCCAGACGAGTGTTGCCCTGGTGGGGTATTTGATAAGTTGCACTGCTGGCTCGATGCGTATTTGCCAGAATGTGATTTTTTTAGACCGTATGACGTTAACTCTGCCGCCCATCATAACGGCGTAGCCCCCGAACCTTGGCACTTAAGTTACGCCCCTGTCGCGCAACGCTTTGCCGCTTGGTTAACCCCCGATGTTTTAGCGCAAACGATAGCCGCGAGTGATATCGAGCTTAAAGCTACCGTGCTTAGTAATATCACCAGTATTTACGAGCGCTACGTGCGCCTATAGGGTTTTACATGGCGTCATCATCAGTAACCTCTGCACATACGGTTGCGCCGACCACCGGCAATCAGTTTCAGTTGTTGCGCCAGCGGCGTTTTTACCCATTATTTTGGACTCAATTTGGCGGTGCATTTAACGATAACTTTTATAAAAGTGCGTTAATGATGCTGTTTACCTACGGCCAAATTGAAAACTGGGGCTTGAGCATTGATACGCTTAATAATGTGGTGGCTGCGGCGTTAATTATTCCGTTTTTCTTGTTTGCACCAACGGCCGGTCAATACGCCGATAGCCTCGATAAAGCTCGTGTTACACGGGTTATTAAACTTGTTGAAATTGCGCTGATGGTGTGTGGCGCTGTGGCGATTGTGCGGGGTAGCTCGGCTATGTTGTTGGCGGTAATTTTTGCCACGGGTATTCAGTCTGCATGTTTTAGCCCACTTAAATACGCAATATTGCCGCAGCATGTTAATAGCGATGAGCTGACAGGCGCTAACGCGCTGTTTCATACCGGCACCTCGCTGGCGGTATTTATGGGCTTGATTGCCGGTACATTGGCCATGCAATGGAGCTTTGGTTCGTGGGTTGTGGCTATTGTGGGGGTATTAATGGCGTGTGCCGGTTGGCATTTTAGTCGGGCAATACCGCCCGCTCCAGCGCTGCCCAACGCCCCCTTAATTGAGCCCAACCCGCTGCGCCAAATGGCTCGTACAATGCGCTATGCAAGACAAAACAAAACCGTATTTTGGTGTTTGATGGGAGTCTCGTGGTATTGGTTTTTAGGTTCGGTTTACCTGACTCAGCTGCCCAACTTTACCCGCGAAGTGTTGGGCGGTAATGCCTCGGCGGTAACCTGTTTGTTGGTGTTGTTTTTAGTGGGGGTGGTATCTGGAGCGCTGTTATGTGAAAAGCTCAGCTGCCATAAAATCGAGCCTGCCTTAGTGCCGCTGGGCGCATTGTTGATTGGTCTGGCCGGGGTTGGTTTGGCGCTGGCCGGCGCGAGCTTTAATGCATCGCCTGCCAGCGGTACGCTGCTAAGTATTGTTGCGTTGGCCACAGAGCCAGGTTTTTGGTGTGTGGCGCTGGCGGTGTTGCTGTTGGGTGGTTCGGCAGGTTTGTACACAGTGCCATTGCAGGCATTGATGCAGGCAAACGCCAAGCCTGAGTATCGCGCCCAAGTGATCGCCGCAAACAATGTGTTAAATGCGTTTTTTATGGTGGTCGCAGCGCTTTTTGCGGTGCTGGTTTTGGGGGTTTTAGACTTTACAATTCCACACTTTTTTATGCTCACGATGTTGCTGCACTTCGGCATAATAATACTGATCTTAATTTGTGAGCCATTATTTTTAACGCGCGTTAAAGAGCTTTTTAAGGTTTTTAGTAACCGTTAATTAATGAGCTGCAATAACGCAAAGGCTAATACATGTTGGTAATTTTTGATTGTGATGGCGTGCTGGTTGAAACTGAAACCATACAAGCACAAGTGTTGTGTGACTGTTTGCAGCCGCTGGGTATTAATATCACTGTGGCAGAAGTACTGATGCTGTTTCGCGGCAAGCCTATTGCGGTTTGCGCCGAACAGGTCGCCGCGTTGCTGGCCGACAGCGAGCCTTACCAAAGCTGGCCGGAGTCCGAGCGCAATGCTTTTGCCAGTGATTTTTGGGTCAAGGTGCAACAAGAAACCCTGGTTGCGTTTTCCGCCGGAGTGCAGCCTATCGCGGGGGTGCGCAATGTTTTAGAGTCGCTAACACGTCGCGGTATCGCGTTTTGTGTTGCCTCGAATGGCCGACACGAAAAAATGCAAAATACTCTAACTCATACGGGGCTGGCCGAGTTCTTTCCGCAGGCCAACCGCTTTAGCGCTACCGATGTTGATTACGGCAAGCCGGCGCCCGATTTATTTTTGTATGCGGCCAATAAAATGGGAGTAAAACCGGGCGACTGCAGCGTTATTGAGGATTCCCCCAGTGGTGCACGGGCAGCGCGTTTGGCTGGCATGTCGCTGTTGGGTTATTGCCCCCATGATCCAATGCTGCCGAACGCCCACGTTGATGACTTAATGCGTGCCGAAGGTGCGCGAGTGTTTCGGCATATGGATGAATTACTGTCGCTGTTGTGAGAGCATAGGCACCTTAATACTGCGGGCCTATGGAGGCTTGGTTGAGTAAATCCCTTTCCCCCCAAGAAATCTGGCAGCATCTTCGCCGCGAGGCATTAGAATTTGCAACCTCTGAGCCCGCCTTGGCGAGCTTTTATCACGCCAGTATTTTGAACCACGATACCTTGCGTGCTGCGGTTAGTTACCATTTGGCAACGCTGTTAAGCAGCCAAGCTGTGCCGGCGATGTCGCTGCGAGAAATTTTTATACAGGCCTTGCAGCACGATAGCGAGTTTGAGCTAGCGCTATGTCGCGATATCGAAGCCTACTGCGATCGCGATCCCGCGTGTAATCACTTTTTGATGCCGCTGTTGTACTTTAAAGGGTTTCACGCACTGCAGGCGTATCGCTTAGCGCATTGGTTGTGGCAGCAAGATCGGCGTGCGCTGGCGCTGTATCTGCAAAATCAAATCTCGCAAACCTTTCATGTCGATATTCACCCCGGCGCCAAAATTGGCAGCGGCATTATGATCGATCACGCCACTGGAGTTGTGATTGGTGAGACCGCTGTGGTGGGTGATAACGTTTCGATGTTGCACTCGGTGAGCTTAGGTGGAAGTGGCAATATGAAAGGCGACCGGCACCCTAAAGTGGGCGATGGTGTATTGATCAGTGCCGGCGCTAAAATTTTGGGTAATATCAAAATTGGCGATTATGCCCGCATTGGGGCGGGTAGTGTGGTACTAACCGATGTGCCAGCGCACCAAACAGCGGTGGGTGTTCCGGCGCGGATAATAGAGCAAAGTCTGCCTGCCGGATCCGGCCAAGATATGATGGCGTAATTAGTGGCTGTTACGCTCCATAGCCTCTAATAAACAACGCAATACCTCGGTGCGAGTTTGTAGCATAAGCCGGTAGGCGGCTAGCAGTTGGTCATTGCCGCGCGGCTCGTGCTCCAGCTGCTGAATTTTGCGGTTTAAGCTGACAATATCACTCTCGACCCGGTGCATAACCGAGAATTTGGCCGATTCTGGCGGCAAACTGGTAAAAGCAATTTGTGGCATTATGATCAACCGTGTCCATTGTCGGGCGAAAATGTCTGAGTGCTTGGCTGCGCTCTTGGTTATTCTCGTTTGGTTGTTCTATTTTGGATACTCTAATTTGGATGTCCTAATTTGGATGTTCTATCGCCACCTTGATCGTCCTTATTGGTTTAACCGGTAAGCCTGCGGTTTGAATATGGCCGCTAATGCTCGCAGCGAAGTATCAGTATGGGGGCTAAAAGCCTCGCGCTCCAGTTATCTGCCATAACGTTTTTTCACTAAAACCTTGCCACTTTGTAGTGTTTGATTCTGAGCTAGTATCGGAGCGGGGTGCGGTGACGGGCAGGCGGGTTAGCTTGTGTTAATATAAAGCGAATAATCACATTTATAGTCCTCATCAGTAACACCGGAGGTGTGTCATGGCCGATACCGAGCAACAATTTGATATCGTTTTTCGCGGCGATATTGTTCTTGGGCATAAGCTGGATGAAGTAAAAGCCCGCTTGGCGCAGCTGTTTAAGATCGACGCCAACCGGGTCGAGACTTTGTTTAATGGCCGGCCGGTGCCACTTAAGCGCAATCTAGATGCGGCCACCGCAAAAAAATATCAGGCTGTATTAACTAAAGCCGGTGCCGAGGTAAGCTTGGTGCCCGCCGGTGCGCAGGCCGCCCCCCGCGCAGCACCGCAGCGAGGCTTTACCTTGGCGCCTGTTGGTGCCAGCTTATTACGGCTGACCGAGCGTACTCAGGTAACCCCAGTCGAGGTAAACACCTCTGGGCTGAGCTTAAGCCCGCAAGATGGGCGCTTAGTGGAGCATGCCGAAATTGCCACAGACGAGCCTTTACCCGTGGCGGTGCCCGAGTTTGATGTGGCCCCCGTTGGATCTGATGTGTTGAGCGCCGGCGAGCGTGTGACGCCGGCAGCCACCCCGGTAGAAATAGCCGACTGGGATTTGTCAGAGGTCGGTGAAGACCTGCTAAAACCTGAAGAGCATAATGCTCCACTGCCGTTAATGGTGGCCGATTTAGAGGTTGATTTAGCTCCGGTTGGCAGTGAGTTAGGGCAAATTCGCGATACCCGTGAGCCGCTTAAACCAGACACCAGCGCGCTCAGCTTGGCCGATTAACCCGTTACGGGTTATTTGAGGTGAGTTAACAGCAAAAAAGCCGGCCCCGTTAAGGGCCGGCTTTTTTATGTGATAAACATTAAGCGGATCACATCGGGTGAGCTTAACCCTTGTTGTAACGCACGACCGACTCGTTGATCTCGGTGCGGGCGGCTTCGACATCTTCCCAGCCATCGACTTTAACCCACTTGCCGGGCTCAAGATCTTTGTAGCGCTCAAAGAAGTGTTCGATAGACTTCAGAGTAATCTCTGGCACATCGCTAATGTTTTGTACTTTGCTGTACAGCGGCGTAATTTTGTCTACCGGCACGGCCAAGATCTTGGCATCTTCACCCGATTCGTCGGTCATTTTTAATACGCCCACAGGGCGACAGCGGATAACCGAGCCTGGCAGCAGGGCATGAGTCATCAGTACCAAAACATCTACGGGGTCGCCGTCACCGCAAAGGGTGTGCGGTACATAACCGTAGTTGCAAGGGTAGTGCATAGAGGTGCTAAGCACGCGATCAACAAATACCGCATCGCTGTCTTTATCGATTTCGTATTTGATCGGCTCGCCGTTCATGGGGATTTCAATGATGACATTCATGTCGTCCGGCAGGTTTTTGCCGGCGGGGACTTTTTCAAAGCTCATAGCCAGGTTTCCACAGTAGATTGCTAAAAAGTAGTCTGCTCAAAGAGACGGATAATTCGGGGGGCGATTCTACCACACTCGCGCTGCGTGTTTGCAGGCGCCAAAGCTTGCACCGATATTAGGGGTTAGCCTAAATAGATAAAGCCGGCCACCGTTGCGAGCACCGTTAAGACTACACCGATGCCCAGCCATAAAACCCACGAGCCGGCAGAGGCGGGCTTAGGCTCATCGCGATTGCCGGGTGAGGTTGGCTTGGTAATCCAGCGCCTTGGGGTGTTGCTGTAATCTTTGCGCTCGGCGGGCTGAGTGATTTGTGAGGTGGGAATGCGAACTCGGGTACGGTTTAGGTCGTTATCTGGGCTCACTACACGAAACGTATACACATCAATACGCAGCCGATCACCGTTGTGGGCTAGGCTGTCCTCTACCAGTTCATCGTTTAAGTAGGTGCCATTGGCCGAGTTAAGATCGTGCACCCGCAATGAACTGCCCATAACCGTCAGCTCGGTGTGGCGACGGGAAAGGTGAGTGCCAGCAATAGTAATATCACAATCGCTGCTGCGGCCTAGCACGCAACGTTTATTGGGGGGAACGGTAAAGACTTGACCGGTAAGCCAGCTGCCATCAGCAATCAGTTGCCAGCAGCCAGTGTTGTGTTCGGAGGTTTGTGGATCTGCGATAAAATCGTAAACATCAAATTCGATATTGGCTAAGCGTAAAACATCACCCGCTTGTAGCATCTTTTGCGTAACTCGCTGCCCATTAACAAAACAGCCGCGCGCACTGGTGTTGTCTTTTAGCGTAACTCGGCCATCACTGGCCACTAAGCGGGCGTGAATCGAGTCGATACCGGGCTCGTCGAGCACCAAGTTGTTATCATTGGCACTGCCGATGCTATAGAGCTTTTCTACCACTAGAATGGGCTCTTGGGGCTTGTCCTTACGCTGTAATTTCAGCATGATTCCCTATCGCAGTATGTCGGGCTATTTCGGGCGACTAAGTGCCGCTAACAAGTTGCGCATAATAACATTTTTACCCGCTTGTGCGCAGTCTCTGTACGCTCTAGGCCGCTTTATTGGTTATCTGTGGCTCTTATGCCACGGCGCTGGATGGTTATTTGTCGGTTTTTCTGCACCGCCTTATTGGGGGTGTTGCCTGGGCTCTGTTTTGGTTCAGGGGCCGGGCAAGGGAACTTCGCGGTCCATTATAAGACTTAATGGGCCTATAGCATGGCTTAAACGCAGCGATTGCTTAGCGGCCGTGCACGGTTATAAGCGGTCATGCCGATAGCGCTGGCATAAAGCATTATGGGTGTTAATCACCCTCAAACACTTTATTATTACTTTTTTGGCGGCACCGGCCGTCAGCTTAACAGGAGTTTTCACACGCCCATGTCAGCAAAGTTATTTGCGGCTTACCGCTATATTATTACCCAACGTCCATGGCTCACAATCGTCGCGTTGGTGGCCTTAACCGTCTTTGCCGCACTGGGATTACCTAATTTTAAGCTCGATGCTTCGGCCGACTCGCTCACACTCGAGAGCGATAACTCGCTAGATTACCTGCGTGAAATTAATAAACGCTACCAAAGCGGAGACTTTTTGGTGGTGACCTATACCCCCAAAGCTCCTATGCTCTCGGATCAATCTTTGCAGACACTAAGCGCACTGAGAGACGAGCTGGCAGCGGTTGATGGCGTGAGCAATATCAACTCGATTTTAGATGTGCCCTTGCTGTACAGCCCAGTGCGAACCTTGGCCGAGCAAAAAGAATCGACTCGCACCTTAATGACAGAGGGGGTTGACCGCGAGCAAGCGCGCCAAGAGTTTTTAACCAGCCCCATCTACCGCGATACGCTGCTGTCGCCCGACAGCTCGACCACCGCCATACAACTTAACTTAGCCGTTAACAATCACTACATCGAGCTGGTGCGCGAGCGCGATGCGCTGCGGGCAAAAATGCGCGAGCAAACCCTAAGCGAAGCCGAAGCTGAGCGACTCGAAAAAGTAAGCGCCGAGTTCTTAGCCTACCGCACCGATCTATCGGCACGAGATCATCAGCGCGTCGAGCAGATACGCACCATTCTGGCCGGCTACGAAGACCGAGCCGAGGTGTTTTTGGGCGGCGTTAGTATGATTACCACCGATATGATCGAGTTTATCCGCAGCGATCTTGTCGTGTTTGGCAGCGCCATCGTGGTGTTTGTGATTTTGATGTTGGCGTTAATTTTTAGGCAGTTACGCTTTATTATCCTGCCGCTGTCAATTTGCTTAATGGCTGTGGTCATTATGCTGGGCTTACTAAGTTGGGTAGATTGGCGATTAACCGTTATCTCATCCAACTTTGTGGCCTTGCTATTGATTATGACCTTGGCCATTACCATTCACTTGGTGGTGCGTTATCGCGAGCTGCATGCCCACAACCCCGAGTGGCCACAAGAGCAGCTGGTACTGACTACCGCTCGGCAAATGGCTAAACCCTGCCTGTATACCGCACTAACCACTATTGTGGCTTTTGTATCGTTAGTGGTAAGTGATATTCGGCCAGTGATCGACTTTGGTTGGATGATGACCATGGGCCTTAGTTTGGCTTTGATGTTGGCTTTTGTACTGCTGCCAGCGGGCCTTATGTTATTGCCCAAAGGCGAGCCGCGCGATGCCGGTGACAAAACCGCCGCCACCACCATGATCTTTTCTCGTATGGCCGAGCATCACGGCGGCCTAGTCATTGCCATTGCGTTATGCGCTGCGCTGGTCAGTGGCTATGGCATTTCGTTGTTAAAAGTCGAAAACCGTTTTATTGATTACTTCCACTCCGATACCGAAATTTATCAAGGCATGTCTGTTATCGACCGCGAGCTGGGCGGCACCGTTAGCCTAGATATTATTCTTGATGCGCCGGTAGCCGCGGCACCTGCCGCGCACACTAAAACCAGCGCCGAGCCAGCCGCCGATGACCCTTTTGGCGAGGGCGACCCGTTTGCCGAAGCCGATGCATTTTCGGACGCGGCAGAAGAATCGTTTGGTGATGACCCGTTTGGCGAGGCAGACCCTTTTGCAGAAGATGATTCCTCTACCCAGTCGGCTCAAGCAAACGGCGAAAGCCAGTGGTTTAACACCGTATCACTCGATTCGATTGATCAGTTGCATCGCTACCTAGAATCGCTGCCCGAAGTCGGAAAAGTACAATCGCTCGCGACCATGTATGAAGTGGCGCAAGATATTAACGGCGGCCGGCTGAACAACTTTGAACTTGGGGTAATGCGCAACATGTTGTCGGACGATATACGCAATTTTTTGGTTGCTCCGTATATCTCCGATGCCAATCAGCAAACACGCATTACGCTGCGAGTAAAAGAAACCAGCGAAGATTTAAGACGGGTCGAGCTGGTCGAAAAAATCCGCCGTTATGCGGTGGATGAAGTAGGCTTCGCCCCCGATCAAGTGCAATTTACCGGCATGCTGGTGTTATACAACAACATGCTGCAAAGCTTGTTTCGCTCGCAAATTGTCACCTTAGGTGCGGTGTTCTTAGGCATTATGCTGATGTTCTTAGTGCTGTTTCGCTCTTTAACCGTCGCCATTATTTCGCTGCTGCCTAACCTATTGGCCGCGGGCGTGGTGTTGGGTGGTATGGGGCTGGCCGGTGTGCCGCTCGATATGATGACAATTACCATCGCCGCCATTACCGTTGGGGTAGGGGTCGACCACGCGATCCACTACCAATATCGCTTCCGTGATGAGCTAGCGCGCTGCGGTAATTACATCGAGGCCATGCACCGCTCGCACGCCTCCATTGGCCGCGCGATGTACTACACCGCTGTGATTATTATTGTTGGCTTTTCGATCCTGGCGTTCTCGAACTTTATTCCGTCAATCTACTTTGGCTTGCTAACCGCGCTGGCCATGTTTGCCGCGATCCTTGGATCATTAACGTTGCTGCCCAAGCTTATTTTGGTGACTAAACCGTTTGGGCCAGAGGCTGAGGGCCGGTAGTTGTATTACTGCCACTAGCACGGGCTTTAATATGCCCGTGTCGCCGGGCGTGGCGAGTTAGTTTTCTTTGTTTGGGTAAAGCAAACTAACTCCGCCGCTCCTGCGCTTTCATGCACTCACTGCATTAATGAATTCTTTCGCGTCAAAGTCCACCTCGGTATTTCAGCCCTAGGCAACTGCTCCGGCGTTGTTCTATTCAGTTACATCCCTGTAGCGATACGGGTTCCCTTGCGTCTTGTCGGTAAGCACAACTTGCCGGCGTTCGGCTACGCGCAAAGCTGTGCTTTGCAAGCGCTAAGCCTTTGCCCGCCTGCAGGAGAACTAAAAGTAGCGCTTCATAGTCGGTTGTGAATCTGAGCGCCTGCATCGAGAAATTGATGTGTTATCCATTACTCAGGGGAAACCCTTGAATAAAGTGGGCTAATAATATTGGCGAGATAATATATTTCTAAACAATTCAATGGGTTGAGCGGAGCTTGCGCGGCGGGATAAAAAAGATTAGATTAAACCCTCAATTAAATTTAGTCGCACTTTCCCCAGACAAGGAACTGTCAACATATGTCTAATTCCTTTTTGTTTTCAACGCCTTCCATGTCTATCCTCATCCAATCTCTACCGGGGATAGGGTGCCGGGACAAAGTGCGACTGAGTCGCATGAATTAGCTGTTATTTGCCAGATAAAACGCGGTTGGTAAACTAAGCTTAGCACAAGATTTTAATAGTGCTGTATATAAAAACAGCATAAGTGTGCTAATCAACATTAGGAAAAAATATTGGAAATTGAATTGACAGCCTATTACTCTGTTTTAGACCTTAAGACTAAGTGCCTGCCGCTGTGCAAGTCCGTGGTTTGCATCAGAGGACAGGCACTTAGTCTTAAGGTAAAGAAAGAGTCATCAATACTCCTTTCATTCCGCGTTTTCTCCAGTTCCGTTCACGGATTAATGCAGCTTCTTCGTGACCTCAGAAGCGCTTTATTTTCCGTGCCCGCAAATAACAAGGCCAAGCATTGCGACAACTTTTTCGTTACGGCTTCGCCTTCACAAAAAAGCTGCGCATGTTGGCAGCGTTA
>NZ_LFIJ01000002.1:1585719-1625719 GCF_001187555.1 Gilvimarinus polysaccharolyticus
GTGGCTAAAAAACGACATCATCGCCAACGATGGCAAGCGGAAACTCTTCTTTGAAGGTAAGTTGACAGACTGCCGACAGTGCGACCTTAAGCATCAGTGCATGCGCAACCCGAGTTCAGCCGATACGCGTGAAGGCCATGGTCGACAAGTCTCCATAACCTACACCAATGGCCGTACGGCGACCGACTGGATGAAACGTCGTGTTGATAGCCAGTACGGAAAGGCGATTTACGGTCACCGCATGTCCACTGTTGAGCCTGTGTTCGGCAATATAGGCACTAATAAACGGTTGAACCGTTTCTCTCTACGTGGAAAAACGAAAGTACAGGGTCAGTGGCGTTTGTTTTGCTTGGTGCATAACATTGAAAAGCTAATGAATTATGGAGCGATTGCTTAACCACAGTCTTATCCACAATTACCTCTGCGTTACCGCGCAGAATAAGTGATTATGTTAAGCGAATGTGGTTGAATGGTGATCAATATAAAACTAAAGGGCAGGCTGAGATATGCGTTTTCGAAAAAACGTTTTTCTACAGTCTCGTTAGGAGGCAGCATGAATGTAGATCGTAGTATTCCCGGTTATGCTGTACGGGAGCAATGGCCACGAAAGCCGGAGCTACCGTTTAAAGTTGACTATTTTGGCCGATATCGTGACGGTGGGGTGCAAGGCGGGACTTGCGCTCTAGACTTAAAAGACAAAACAAAATATAGATATACGTTTTTCTTTGAAAATAATTTGGGTCGTTTATGTTGGGGCGCTAGTTATGAAAAGGGAAATGACGCAGCCTTCATAAAAAAGGGTTCGCAGTTTGAACTAGAGGTGTTTGCAGCAATCGAGCAAGCAGCAAAAAATCACGAAGACTGCGAAGAAATTTTGGAGTGTTTATCAACAGCAAAAATATATACGGCCGTAGAGTAGCTCCTAACAAGTGTATGCACACGACAAAAACTGCGTCGCTCCGTTTGTGTATGGGCTTCGCCCATTTTACACAAACTCCACGCTACAGTTTTTGCGTGTGATACAGGCGTTAGGTGCTCTCAGAGATTATGCTAAATAGGCTATTTCGAAAATTTAAAAAATCTGATGGACCAGCAGATCCACTAAATGGGTACGCGGTGGGTAAAGGGTATGAGTTACTAGTTTCTAAGCGGTCAGAAATTGTTGATTGGTCAATATGCCAAATTTGTCTAGACGTTATTGAAAACCGCAGAAAAAATGTACCTGATTCTTATTGGTGTTGTCCCGAATGTGCAAGCGAAGCAATTGAGTTGCCATACATGGCACTACAAGAATATTTAGCCAAAAATTCAACCGAATCTTTGCAAGGTCAGCTTCGGGAGTGGAAACAAAAAGATAATCTTGTTGCTTCTTATAAGCTGTTAAGAGAGAAGCGCTTGAGTAAATTAATAGAGTTGAGCAATGTCACCTAACAAAGCTGTCATAGGGACATTTTTTACTTCGCTCCGTTTTGGGGTGGCTTCGCCACTTTACCCCAAAACTACACTACATAAAAAATGCCCCATACAGCGGCGTTAGGTGAAGGAACATCATGATCCAAGATAGAATTGAAGGCACATTCAGAGATGGAAAAAGGCTCCCAAAAGCCATAGCTCATATCTGCGATTTTCTAGATAAGCATGACTACCCAATCAGTGGCTGTTTTGAACTATCGGCTATTGGCATGGATAGCATGGATTATTGGTTCAGAAATAATCCTCAAGCAGTGGATTCTCTAATTCCTTTTGGGCGCGGTGCTTGCGGCGATGTTTATTGCGTTTGGCTCACAGATAATTTACCTGCAGAATCAGCTCCTATCGTCATGTTTGGCTCAGAGGGTGAACTTTCTGTTTTAGCTAAAACATCTGAAGATTTTTGTAAATTACTTTGTCTCGGCTACTCAGAAGTAGGTTTAGAGGACCACTCTAAACCTGGGGATGATTTTGAAAAAACTGAACCTTTTAGAAGTTACATTATGAATATTTATAGTTTTACATTGCCAGATACCGGAGATGCCATTATTAATTCTGCAAATAAAGCATTTCCAAACTTCAAAGAATGGGAAGCCAAATATGCAAATTAGTAATCACCTAACAAGTCAAAGCACTCGGACATGGTAAAGCTGTCACCTTTTTTGTTCCAAAAAATCCGCCAACTTCACCATGCCGGTGTTTGAGGCGTTAAGTGGCAATGAGGGAATCGTAGAATGTCATTTTCAGATTTATTGAAAGAGAATGGATGGAATGAAAATGTTCCGAATGTGAAGTACTCTAAGAGCGATTGGAATTTAACTTACGATACGAGTTCCTGGATTGAAGTAGGTACAACTAGAACTCCAAGAGTATTCGATATTCCAGTGCCTGAAGAAAATAGAGAACAGTGGACGTTAAACTTAATAACTCATTTGTGTTAATCTGATGATAGAATTCATAGCAAGTAGTTTTATCTTAAATTTATAATTGTGCTAATAGCACTTAACAAGGCGCTAAACCTGATTACCAAAAGCGTCACTTCTTTTGCAGAAAACGCAAAAGAATCGCCACTTCCGGCAACAGGTTGGCTTGGCGTTATGCATAAAAAATGAAACCTGACATCTATCTATACAACGAAACTGATAAGGGATTTGAACTATACCTCGGTGAATGTTCAACCCAAGAAGGTTTATCCTTATTTGATCAAAAAACTGAACTATCGATTGTTAGTTTTGGGGCAACGTCTTATAAAAAATACGGGTGGGCTACAGAGAGTGAAATACCTTCATTAAAAAGTGTCGAAGCAGTATTGAACTTCCTCGAATCAGAAGGTGATGTTGGTCTTGTTGAGTTCGAGGCAGAGCTTCCTGAAATAGGTTCCTTCAGTTCGCATGATGATGGCGAGTGTCACTTTATTATGAAATCTAAGCATAGTTGTATTTCTGCATTAAAGGTTGCGCTACCATCTCAGTACAGCGATATGCTTATTAATAAATTAGTTAGTAATCCCGGTTTGTATTTTACGTGTAGCAACTCTGGGGTGGTAATAAAATATGGGGCATTCGATGAGTTTATTGCAAAAAATGCATAACAAACAGCTCCACCGGACTCCGCAAACTGTCACGCTTTTTGTACCAAAAAGCCCGCCAATTTGCTCCGCGCGGTGAGCTGGGCGTTAAGCATACAAAATATGAAACGGACTCTAGCAATAATTCTGACAGTTTTATTGGTCTCCTGTGGAGATGATGCAATAGTGCATCGCTCAGGCGAATCAACTACTACCAAAGTGGTTGCTCTTACATCTGAAAATGAAATCTTTGTTCAGGGGGTAGAGAATCCGATGTCCATGGCTGAATTTGATCGTTATCTTTCAAAGCTAATATCTGGCAACGAATCATTTAGCTTTGTAATCCAGTCCAGTTTGGGTGCTGATAGTGAGGTTACAAGAGACATAGTTGAGTTTATTCAAAAACACGGCGTTCCTAAACGTCATATTGCGGTGGCCAAGCCAAATGCTTAACAAGGCGGTTTTGTCGCCTTCGGCTGGGACTGCCATTCCGCTGGCGCTCCATGTCAGCCCCAAACCGCGGCGTTATACGCAAGGAAGTAAATGAAGATAGCAATATCCATTATTATTTTTCTAGTATTGATGACTCCCCTTACATGTCAGATTTTAGAAAATCCTTCACGTTATTTTGAGAGTTACAGCCCTCAAATACATAACGGTAACTGGATACCAAATATCTTCCCTAACGACATATCGTCAATCCACGAAACACACAATATTGATACAAATGAAGTATGGCTACGTTTCGAAACTAATACGTTAAAAGTCAGCACTAAAAACTTTGTAAAATTAGCCTCTGATGAAATAATAAATTTAAAAATAAGACAGCCATTCATGGCATCATGGTGGTTCGACGGCATCATAGACCAGCAACCGTCTAATGACACAGTTTTATATGCCAATGTTTACAAAGGTAGTTGCGGTACAAATAAGGTTGCTTTTTTAGCGGTATCAAAAACAAGTAATATCAACTATTGGTGGTGTCAAAGTGAGTAAGCATGACAAGCGCAAGCACAGCAGGACTGCCAACTGCTTGCGCCTTTTGGCATGGCTTCGCCATTTTACGCCAAAAGCCACAATCAATTGTCAGTCCGTGTTGCGGGCGTTATGTTCTTTGATATGAAGAAAATCGGATCAACTAGTATTAGCTATGTTTCCTACTCAGCAGGGGTATTGCTGTTATGTTGGGCATCTACCTACTCGCAATTTCATTCTCTTCATGCTGGCCAAGAGTCTGCTTGTTTTTATTTATACCTTAGCGGAAACCTAGCTATTTTTATCGGATGCCTTTTATACGATTGTAAAATTCAACTAATAGAAGGAAGATTCGTACACATTTCGTATTGTATATTCAAGTCACTTATTCTATTTGTGGTCACGAATTTTGTTGTACTCATTATAGCGAATGCTTTATGGGCATAAAACATAACAAACGCGTTCAGCATGCCGCTGTCGCGGCGGGACCTGCGCTACGCTCCGGCCCCTGGCGTTATGTGTCGGCACATGAATAGAGTTCATATTGCAATCTTAGCACCAGCTCTATCTGGGGTGGCCTTGGTTCCACTGGTTTTCGTCAATCTGAGTCAGTTTCATTCTGGTTCTATTGAAGTCGGCAGTATGCTTGGTCGTGAGCTACCAGTTGTAATGTTCGGCCTTGTAAGCAGCTTGGCGCTGTTCGTTATGGCAATAGTATGGCTTTTCAAAAAGCAATGGCTCAAGTCACTGGGTTCGGCTATAAGCATATTGGTCTTTTTCGTGTGTTTTATTGTTGCGGGGTCAATTGGTGGGGTATTCTTAAATGCAACGTAGCAGCGTCACACATAACAAGCGTAAACAGGCGGAAAAATTACTCGCTGCGCTCCCAATTTCCCGCTGTTGCGGGCGTTATGTTTTTCTATGATCATAGACCGTGTACGAAAATTACCTGAGGACTTTCATCTCCTACTAGAAGAGAGCTTGATGGCAAAATTTGGAGCGATTGAAAGGCTTCAAAATTCGTATATTGACGGTACGAATACCTTTTCACGGCCAGGAGAAGGGCTATTCGTGGTTAGACTAGGCAGTAAACTTGTTGGCATCTGTGGTCTAAATATTGATCCATACCAAGAATCCGCTGAAGTAGGAAGGTTGCGTCACTTATATGTAGCTGAAACGCATCGTCTGAAAGGAGTTGGGAGAAAGTTAGTCTCGGAAGTCGAAGTCCACGCTCAAGGCACTTTCGACAGCCTTCAGCTTTATACAAGTGACCCGAAATCAAGTGCATTCTATTTAGCCCTAGGTTATAAAAAAGGCGGCATAGGAAAGGCTTCACATGCCAAACAACTTCAAACATAACAATCGTATCATGTCGCCACTTCGTGGCTGGAACGGCTTACACTTCGTTCGTTCCTCGCTACGTTATAGCCGCCCCATATGCGGGCGTTATACAACAAAAACTAAAGTCATAAAGGAATATAAATATGCCTGAAGCATTTGGAACACTTGTAATCAAAGCACCTGAAAGGATCTTACAAGGTCTTTCTAAGAGTGATGATGGTGTAGGCTGGGATGCAATGACAGAGCTTTTTAAGTTTTCTGGAATTGATTCTATTAAAAACAGCCATGATATGCTTGAGTATGCCTACGAAGGTGAAGATTTTTCCCATGAAGGAATTGAGCTGCGTGCAGGGCTTCTGGAGGTTGTAATTTTCGGTGATGAATGGATGTATATTGCCCAGGCGTTAATAAAAAAGGGAAAGAATATCGACATCTACGGAAGAATTTCACATGAGCATGGGGTGACTGAGTTTTATGCGTTCAATGATGAGGGCGTTTCATATTTAGAGTCGATAGACTACGAAGGCGATGTAAATGTTGACCGAGAAGATGAGATCGTTGCAGAGTGGTTAAGTAAAGTACCGAATAATGTAAAGAAAGTATTTCCTGAAGCATTCATAGATAGTGATTCCGAATAAAAACTGTATAACAAACCTATAAACAAAAACGCCAAAAAGTGGCGCTTGTTATAGGAGCATTAAGCGTCAGTTCATTTTTTAGCAGGATAATGTCAATTTTTAAAAGGAGTTTTTATGTATAAATATCTCATGACAGTATTGGTATTGCTGGCTGGTTTTTCTGCTTACTCAGCCAATAAAAATTTCACTTATTTGGTCGCATATGAAAGTGAAGGATTTGCGTCCACGCAAATGTACAATGTAGAAGTCACTTCAGAGTTCAAGGAGACGGTGGCGCTCGATGGTGGGTACACCTTGGAAGTAGTTGGTTCCTTTTCTGGGGTATCTACGGTGTTAAAAAGTCCATCTGGTGAAATCAAGCTGGTTACGGATCAAAGTACCAACGTTTCTCTTAATGGGAACTTCTTTCTTATTTGTAGCGAAAGCGGTGTTACTAAGCGCATAAGTCCAATTCCAGAAGAGTTGCCGTCCTGCAATCCCACTTAGCAAGCAAATCATGTACGCGCGTTTCACGCGCTGGACGCCCTCCTGCCTCGGGCGTCGCATATTTGGGCGTTATGTTTTCTAGGTGATGAATATGAGCTGGCAATACATAGTTATTCTGCCTTGGATTCTAGTGTTGCCGACCGGACTGTTTTTAATCCTCCGGCACAACTATCGCGTTAACTCGGGATTGTGCGCTACTTGTGGCACGCCGATAAAACGAGACGTCGGTTGCGCTGTATGTGCAGATGCCGGGAAGCCTTCACTTTTAAGGCTGTTGCTGCTAGCTGTATTTATCATCTGGATGCTTGTTAGCTTTTCAATATTACGGAGGTTCGCTCTATGATGAGTGAGCAAATACATAACAAGCCGTGACAGTTTTCGCTTGTCGGCGCCGGACTCGCTAAGCTTGCCGCTGCACAGGGGCGTTATGTGTTTTCATAGATGTACGAGTAGGAGCTTAGAATGCAAAGATATGCCGATATAGATAGGGACTCAGGTGTTCTAGGGTTTGAAATATTGGACACATCGATAAAGATCTACTTTAAGGGCACATCTCGACCCTATATTTATAGTTACCGTCGAGCCGGAATTCAACACGTTGAGCGAATGAAGCAACTTGCTCTCGCGGGAGATGGTCTCAATGAATATATAAATGAGAATGTTAAAAAGTCATATGATTAATGGGTTTTAGAAATACTGATAAGGATTCAGATTTTGACTGAAGAACTGAAAGATTATAATACAATCCTGCCTTACCTAACCAAAAAAGGTCGTACGCCACACTTGCTGATAGGTAATGGGTTTAGTATGGCTTATGACCATAAAATATTCTCATACAATGCTCTTTTTAATTTCATCGACGATATGGAAGATGAATTTCTATCTAAGTTATTTGATATAGTAAAAACGAAAAATTTCGAGCTGGTAATGCAGCAGCTCGATAATTTTTGCGAGCTTATTGATGTTTTTGGATCTGATGATGATCTTTTGGAAAAAGTTCAGGAAGCCAGTGAAAAGTTAAAGAGCTGTCTAATTGATGCTGTTGAGTCATTACACCCTGATCATGTGTTTAAGATACCTGATGAAGAGAGCGGAATCTGTGCAAAATTTGTATCTGACTTTCTAGACCGTAGTGGCAGTATATTCAGCACGAACTATGATTTGCTCCTTTACTGGGTGTTAATGCGAAATAACCTAAATGGCCATGTGGACGGTTTTGGTAGAGACAGAGAGGACGATGAGGATGACTTTTCTACAGATCCTGAATACTCCGAATTAAGATGGGGGCCAAACAAAAGCCGTCAAAATACCTATTATCTTCACGGTGCGCTACCGATATTTGATACAGGCATTCATATCGTCAAAGAGGAATATGATACCACTGGATATTTACTAGAAAATATTGAGCGGAGAGTGGAGCGAGCCGAATATCCGATATTTGTTGCAGCGGGCAATGGTGAGGAAAAGCTAAATCATATACTTCATAACCGTTATCTTACCTATTGCTATGAGGCTCTATGTAATATTGAAGGTTCTCTAGTGACATTTGGCTTCAACTTTGGTGAGTATGACCACCATATTATCGAAGCTATAAATATCGCGGCAAAACAGGGGAAGAGAGTTGGAAATAAATTATTTAGCATCTATATCGGCGTGTATTCTGAGGATGACAGAAAACACATCGAAAAAATACGACATAAATTTAAATGCAAGGTAAACTTGTTTGATGCAAAGACAGCGAACGTGTGGCGAAAAAACACATAACAAACGCTTCCAGCATGACGCCAAAATCTCCGCATTTTTGTGTCACTCGCTGCGCTCAAACATTAACACAAAAACACTCCGGCTTTGGCGCAGCTGAAGCGGGCGTTCTAGAGAGCTGATCTTATGAGATTTAGAACGACCCTAAAAAAATTGATCGCTGATATAGAGGAATACGAATGGTTCTTCGATGTGTATGTGCCTGAAAGTGCCGAACTTTCTGCGGATACTAAAATATTAATTGTTGATGACGATGATGAAGAGGAAAGGGATGAGTACGATGAACCTGTCTTTCCAAAAAAAATCGGATTTAAGTTGCTTATGTCTATTAGTCAGTTAATAGATGTGGTTGAAAGCTGTGAGACTGAAGGTCTTTCGGATGTTATAAAAACCATTAATGACTACTATGAAAATCATGCTTTTATTGATTAGACTCGCAAAACATTTGAATAAATACAAGAAGTGTCGCGGGATCAATGGGGCTGGGGTTGTTGATATTAAAAAATAACGATTTCTGTTGATTCATTATAAACATTTCAGTTGCGTGATTATAAATCATATAAGCTGACAATTGCGGATGCTATGTACAGGCGTCGGTAGCTCTTACCAAAAAAGGCCAGATCAAAATATTGATCTGGCCTTTTTTGTTATCCCTTGAGCGCTTGTTGTTATGGCTGCTGCGCCAGCTCCGCTTTAAACGCTTCTAAATACGCTTTAACCCGCTTTTGGTTCTCGGGCCCCATACGCAACATGAGTTTTTGTGGGTCGGGTAATGCTTCGAGTTTTGGGTCGGCAAAGGTGTACATCACCGCCGGGCGTTTTAGGGTGATGGGTTTGTTTACCTCTGGGGTGGCCAACATGTTATTGATGGCGTTTAGCAGAACCTCTTTAAAGTCTCCGTCTAGGCCTTGCTCGGCGTAAGCTTCGTTAAAGATGGGGGCCAATTCTTGGTACATGTCGGCGAGTGTTGCCGGCTCGATAGATTCCATTAGCGTTAGGTGGCGTTGGTAGCGTTTAAAGTTATCGTCGGTTAAACGGTACTCGGCGTCTGGGCCGCTGCTGGTTTCTTCTACCTTCATGGTCGGTAATGGCGATAGCACGGGGCGGTACTGGTTAACCAGACGATTGTCGGAGATGCCAATAATGGCGCGGGCGGTTTTGCGCACCACTTCGTCGGGAACAATCAGGCCTAGCAATGTTGCGTCAACTTTGGGTTTTAGTTGCTCGGCAACAAATTCATCGCTGCTGTCTAGCGGCGGTAGCTCTACTTTGGGCGCGGGTGGCTCTATATCGCTGACCACTGGGGCCGGCGGCTCTACCGCAGGCTCTATTACTGGCGCGGGGGCTGGCTCGGGCGCAGGTGCCGGCTTGGGTATTACCGCTGTTGGCACGGCTACCGGTGGTGTTGGCACGGGGGCTGGCTCGGGGGCGGATGTTTTATACCAGTATATAAATCCGCCTAGAAGGACGATGACGATAACCGCAATCACTGCCATGGCGGTATTGTTGGACGCCTTGTCTTTACTCATGTTTCTCACCTAATTTTGCACCATAATCTAAAGGCTTTGTTGTTAACGCCTGCAGCTGTCATTGAGCACAGCTGTGACAAAAATCCAGAGGCTTAGTTAACTTTGCGTTACGCGAGCGACTATTACAAGCATTAGAAGGTGAATTAATGTGATGGTTCGACTTTTTGGCGGATTTTGTTTTTAGGCCGTTGCCGGCCTAAAAATATTGTGCCTGTCAATTTTAAAATAAAGGTTGTATTTGCGGCAAAAGCTCGCGGGCCATGGCGCGGTGTTGCGGCCCGGTGGGGTGGGCGTCGCACTGGTCGCCGGGGTGATGTTCAGACAAAATCTGACGCAAACGTGGGCTGCCAACGCGCTTAACGGTGGCAGCTATGTACTCACGCAGAACGGTTTTTTGCGGGCGCTTGGGGTCGGCAGCATCGTTGACGATAGCCCCCTCTGTTAAGGCAATTTCGGCGTTGGGGTAGAGCGCAAGCAGGCGTTGGACAAACTTCACATAGGTTGCGACAAAGTGCTCGCGCGGCGGCAGCGGGCCTATGCCTAAACTAAAGTCGTTGGTGCCGAGCGAGATCAAAATCACATCGGGTACAAAGGCTTCTAGGTCGGCAGCTGGCGCCTCGCTGTTGGCGACCGCTTGATTAAAAAATTGCGGCGCTTGGGCGTCACGGGTGTTGCCGTCCCAGCTGCGGGTTAAGCCTCGGCCGCCGTAGCATACCAGTTGGGTTTCGGCGTTGAGTTGTTGCCCCAGTAACATGCCGTAAGAGTTGTCTGGGTCGGTCCAGCGAGCCTCTTTGGCACAGCTGTGATCGGCGGGGCGGTGAACCCCTTCACCACAGGTTACCGAATCGCCAATAACCAGTAGTTTTCGCGCCGGTGCCGGTGGCGGCGCGAGCAGCGTGCCATTGCTAAGCTCAAAGTTTTGCAAGGTGATCACGCCGCGCCAAGTCTCGGACATATGGCTTAAGCGGACGGTATGGGGTTGACCATCGTCGGCTACTAGCGGGTACAGTTGCGGCTGGGTTGTTAGCTCAAACCGGCGAGGCGGCTGATGGTCGACACTGACGGCTAAATAGCTTTGCGCTTTAGTGCTGTAGGCGCGCACGGCAAGCGCGCCACCGCTGATGTTGAGGTTGGCACTGACACTTGGGTAGCCAAAGCGCACCGCGCCATCTGTTAGCGTTTGGGTGCGGCCGCTCCAGCGGATCTGACTGTCTTGTGCTGCTATGGTGTGGTTTGGGCTGGCTGTTTGATGGCCAGAACAACCCCCAAGGGCGATAAGCCCAATGCTTATGAGCAAAGCGATTCGCATATTTACTGCTCCGCGTCGTTTAGCAGCTCGGTCAAAATTGGCTGCAGCGCCTCGGCCCAGATTTGATAGCCACGTACCGATGGATGCAGGTGGTCTGGCATAATCTCGGTGCTAATACGTCCATCGTTTTCTAAAAAGAGTGGGCCAAAATCGTAATAGTCGATGCGGTCGTTATTGGCTAGGCGTTTGATGAGTTTGTTGGTGGCCGCCACGCGCTGGCGCTCGGGCGTGTTAGGCAGTTTGCCGTAGGGAAAAATACCCTGCAATACGATGTGGGCATTGGGGTAGCCTGCTAAGGCGCGGTTAACGACTTCGCTGACGCCCATAAAGGTGTCTTGGGCGCTGCTGTCGCTGTGCAAAAAGTTATTAACGCCGATTAAAATCACCACCACTTCGGGGTCGAGCGCTTCGATGGCGCCGTGATCTAAACGCCACAACAGGTTTTGGGTTAAGTCTCCGCCAATGCCAAAGTTGGCCGCCTGATAGGGGCCAAAGCTGGCGTCCCAGGTCGATTGGGCTTTGTTCCAGCCGTCGGTAATGGAGTCGCCCAAAAATACCACTCGGGCTTGGCCCGCCTCGGCGACTTTGACGTCATCGGCATGTTTTTGGTACCAGGTGGAAAGGCTCATCCACGAGAATTGTTGGGTTCTAGGCACCGGATCGGTGGCGGGCAGTGTGCTGGCAAATGATGAGTAACCGGTTACAGCTATAAGCAGCAAACTGGCAAGCAGGGTGTTTAAAGGTGTTTTCATGGTAGTAGGTCTGTTTTGGTTTTTTTTTAATGTTAGAGTTTTAAGCCAAGCCGTACATTGGCGGGTTTTAAGCTTACCACACCTGAAAAGCTGAGCACTAAGTCGAGTAGGTCATCCCACGGGTTGGCGTTGCGCATGCCTTTACAGGCGCGATCTACCCCGTTGGCTTGGCGCAATAGCAGTTGTAATTGTGAGCTGCCTAGACGGTTAAGCGCACCGCCGATAAGGCCTTGCCGCTTGGCCCAGACGCCGGCTTGTTTCATCGCCCAGTCTTTGTGGCGGCCCTGCTGTATAAGTTGGGCGCACTGCAGTAACTGGCGAATGTCGCGGGTTAGCGCCCACAGTACGGCGATCGCATCGGTGCCTTCAGAGCGCAGCCCATGCAGGCTTTTAACCGCGCCGCGAGCGTCGCCGGCAAGTGCTTTATCCACCAAGGTAAAAATATCGTAGCGTGCGCTGTCGGCCACTACCGATGCCATTAGTTGGCTGGTGATAACGCCGTCGTCGGTGAGCAGTTTTAATTTTTCGATCTCTTGCGCGGCGGCCAGCAAGTTGCCTTCGACCCGAGAGGCTAAGAGTTCGATAGTGCCGTGGTCGGCCGTTAGTCCAGCGCTTTGCATCCGTGCGCCGATCCAGCGTGGCAGTTGCGCGGCATCAATCGGCCAAGTGGCTAGGTGCACGCCGGCGCCTTCAAGCGCTTTGTACCATTTGCTGCGCTGCGCGGTGTTATCGAGCTTGCCTGTCACGATCAGCAAAATTGTGTCATCTGCTGGGGCGCCGGCGTACTCGGTGAGCGCGCGCGAACCTTTGTCGCCGGGCTTGCTGTTGGCAATGCGCAGTTCGATGATTTTTTTACTGGCAAACAGCGATAAGCTGCTGGCGCTAGAGTGCAACAGGCTCCAGTCAAAGCTGGGGTCGATATGATGCAGTTCGCGCTCGCTAAAGCCCTGTGCGCGGGCGGCGTTGCGAATAGCGTCGCTCGCCTCTTGTACCAGCAGTGGCTCTTCACCACTGACAAGGTAGATCGGGGCGAGCGTACCGCTTAGCGCGCGGCCGAGCTGATCAGTGCGTAGCTTGGCCATCAGTGCTGGGGTTGTCTTGAAGTAAAATATAGGCGCGACGCATAATCTGTTGCACCAGTTCGATCCGCATTTCGTCTATTAAGGTTTGCTCTTCGCGCTCAAGCCCGGTGGTATTGGAGGCATCGTAGGTGCGGGTGACCCTGGCTTGCTCTTGCTTGCCCAGTGGGACGTTGTTGGCGGTGAGGATTTGGTAATCTGCCATTAGCGTCATAGAGTAAGCGCTTGCTAATGTGTCGGCCCCGATGCCTACTGTGCGCTGGCGAGTGGTTTCATCCCCCAGTGCTAAAATATATTCGGGGTTTTCGTCGGCGCCAACAACCTGAATGCCTTGGCTGGCCAAGGTGCGGGCCAGCTCGCGCAGGAGGTCGGTATGCTCTTCGGTGCTGACGACATGAATCCGCTCAATCTCTAGCGGCGGGTTGAGGCTGCCGCGCAGATGCCAGCCACAGGCGCTGGTGAGCAGAACCAGTGACAGGCTAATAATTAGCGTTTTCATGTATCCCCCTTTAGTTGGCCACTTAATTGGCAACGATGTTGACCAGCTTGTTGGGCACGACAATGACTTTGCGTACGGTTGCGCCATCGATAAAACGTTGCACATTGGGTTGTGCTAACGCTAGGGCTTCAACATCGGCGCGTTCGGCGTCCACTGGGGTTTGTATTTTATCGCGCACTTTGCCGTTAACCTGAACCACAATTTCAATGCTGCTGCGTTTTAGGGCGGCCTCATCAATACTGGGCCAAGGGGCATCCAGAGGGATATCGCTATGCCCTAATGCCTGCCAAAGCGATTGACTAATGTGCGGCACAATGGGGGCGAGTAGCAAAATGGCTGCGCTTAGTGCTTCACGCTCGACCGCAAGGCCTTGGCCGTTGGCGCGATCGGCCAGCTTGCCGACTTCGTTCATCAGCTCCATGACGGCGGCGATGGCGGTGTTAAAGGTTTGGCGACGGCCGTAGTCGTCACTAACTTTGCTGATGGTTTCGTGAGTTTTGCGGCGCAAATCGCGCTGGGCATCGTTCAGGCTATCGGCGTTAAGCGTGTCGGGTGTGCCGGCGGCTAAGTGCGCGTGGACGTTTTTCCACAGGCGGCGCAAAAAGCGATGCGCGCCCTCAACGCCCGAATCGCTCCACTCCATGCTTTGCTCGGGTGGTGCGGCAAACATTGAGAACAAGCGTACGGTGTCGGCGCCGTACTGCTCGATCAGCTCGGCAGGGTCGACGGTATTGCCTTTAGACTTACTCATTTTGGTGCCGTCTTTAAGCACCATGCCCTGACACAGTAAGCGGTCAAAGGGCTCGTCACATTCAACCAAGCCTTCGTCGCGCATTAGTTTGTGAAAAAAGCGTGCGTATAAAAGGTGCAAGATGGCGTGCTCGATACCACCGATGTACTGATCCACGGGTAGCCAGTAATTGGCGGCGTCCGAGTCGAGCATGCCCTCGGAGTAGTTAGGACAGGTGTAACGCGCGTAGTACCAAGATGACTCCATAAAAGTGTCAAAGGTATCGGTTTCGCGCTCAACAGCTTGGCCGTCGATCTCGGTTTTACGCCATTCTGGGTCGGCTTTAATGGGCGATTGCACACCGTCCATTACTACGTCTTCGGGCAGCAGTACGGGCAGTTTGCTGGCCGGTACTGGGATCTCGCCGCCATTTGGCAGGTTGAGCATTGGGATGGGTGTACCCCAGTAGCGCTGACGGGATACCCCCCAGTCACGCAGGCGATAATTGGTTTGGACTTGGCCTTTTTGCGCGGCTTTTAAGGTTTGCGCAATGGCATCAAAGGCGGCTTTAAAGTCGAGTCCGTCGTATTCGCCGGAGTTCACCAATACGCCTTTTTCGGTAAAGGCTGTTTGGCTTAGGTCGATCTCGGAGCCGTCTTTGGGGGCGATTACTTGTTGGATAGTTAGGCCGTATTTTTGCGCAAACTCAAAGTCACGCTGATCGTGGGCCGGTACCGCCATAACTGCGCCGGAGCCATAATCCATTAAAACGTAATTGGCGACCCAGACGGAGACTTCTTCGCCGGTGATTGGGTGCAGGGCCTTAAGGCCGGTGTCCATGCCTTTTTTCTCCATTGCCGCCATGTCGGCTTCGGCAACTGACTGCTCTTTGCAGTCGGCTATAAAGGCTGCAAGATCTGGGTTGTTGGCAGCAAGGGCGGCGGCAATAGGGTGCTCGGCGGCTAAGCTTACATAGGTGACGCCCATGATGGTGTCGGGGCGTGTGGTGTAAACGTCAAAGCTGGTGTGGTCGGCAACCGGCTGGGCCAGGTCAAAGCGCATATCGATACCGTGGCTTTTACCAATCCAGTTGCGCTGCATGGTTTTAACTTGCTCGGGCCAGTGAGGCAGCTTGTCGAGGTCTTTAAGCAGCTCGTCGGCGTAAGCGGTGATACGTATAAACCACTGAGGGATCTCTTTGCGCTCGACTATAGCATCAGAGCGCCAGCCGCGTCCGTCGATAACCTGCTCGTTGGCCAGTACGGTCTGATCTACTGGATCCCAGTTAACAGTGGCCATTTTTTTGTATACCAAGCCTTTTTCGTACAGGCGGGTAAAAAACCATTGCTCCCAGCGGTAGTAGTCGCTTTGGCAAGTGGCCAGTTCGCGAGACCAATCAAAGCCAAACCCCAGTTGTTTTAGCTGGGTTTTCATGTAGTCGACGTTAGAGTAGGTCCACTTGGCCGGTGCTGTGTTGTTTTTAATGGCGGCGTTTTCGGCCGGCAGGCCAAAGGCGTCCCAGCCCATCGGGTGCAGTACATTTTTGCCTTGCATGCGTTGGAAACGGGCGATCACGTCCGAGATGGTGTAGTTGCGTACGTGCCCCATGTGCAGTCTGCCGCTGGGATAGGGGAACATCGCTAGGCAGTAAAACTTCTCGCGGCTGGTGTCTTCACGTACCGCAAAGCTTTGATGTTCATCCCAGTGTTGCTGGGCGCTCGATTCTACCTCGGAGGGGTGATATTGCTCTTGCATTAGGGCCAAAAATTCCTACAGTTGAGGGTTAAGTGTTTTATTGGTGTCTATAAAGAGAGGGCATTATAGGGCTTAGCAAGACATAACACCAAGGGGCGCGGCGCTAAGCCGGCTGCTAGCGCGCCTATCTTAAATAATTACGCCAAGGTCTTGCTATGGTTCACGCTTTCGCCTAAAATCGCGGCCCCTAAAGCTGATGATACGGCGCAAGTCATTTAAATACGCGGCAAAGCTGCGTAACTTCGTGCCGTCCAAGACGATTGGAGCATTTATGTACGCAATTTTTGAAAGCGGTGGCAAACAGCATCGTGTAGTGGAAGGTGAAACCCTGAAACTCGAAAAAATCGAAGTCGCCACTGGCGAGAAGATCGAATTCGATAAAGTTTATCTGGTTGCCAACGGTGACGACGTCAAAATTGGCGCGCCAATTGTCGCTGGTGCCACAGTGACTGCCGAGGTGGTCAGCCACGGTCGTGCGGATAAGGTTAAAATTATCAAATTCCGTCGTCGTAAGCACTCTATGAAGCGTCAGGGCCACCGTCAGTGGTTTACTGAAGTAAAAATCACCGGTATCACAGGTTAATTTAGGAGTTAACTCATGGCTCATAAAAAAGCAGGCGGTAGTACTCGTAACGGTCGCGATTCGGAAAGCAAACGCCTTGGCGTTAAATGTTTCGGCGGCCAAACAGTTTCTGCAGGTAGCATCATCGTTCGTCAGCGCGGCACTAAGTTTCATGCTGGCGCTAACGTAGGTATTGGTAAGGATCACACTTTGTTTGCTAAGGCAGACGGTCAAATTAAATTTGACGTTAAAGGTGATAAAAACCGTCGTTTTGTTAGCGTTTTAAGCGCTTAAAACGTCTGCACCTGTTGCTCGACTGATGGGTTTTGCCCTGAGGTTGAGCTAAAAAGAGCCCTGTCGTACGCGATGGGGCTCTTTTTGTTTGTTGGATCTCTTTCTTTGTTAGATCTTTTAAGTTGCTAGACCTTTTTATTTGTTAAAGTAAGGCTTTACGCCACAAGGCGTACAGGCTAAAAGCGCGGGAGTTGCTGTGAAATTTGTCGATGAGGCACCCATTGTTGTCGAGGCGGGCCGGGGCGGAAGTGGCTGTTTAAGCTTTCGCCGTGAAAAATTTATTGCAAAAGGCGGCCCCGACGGCGGTGACGGCGGTGATGGTGGCAGCATATTTTTGAAAGCTGACGAAAACCTAAATACCCTAATTGATTTTCGGTATACCCGTCGCTTTCGCGCTCAGAGCGGCGAATCGGGCAGTGGTAAAGATTGCCGTGGCCGAGGCGGTGAAGATTTGATTTTGTCGGTGCCGGTAGGCACCACGGTAATCGATACCGATACCGGTGAGACGTTAGGCGATTTGACCGAGATCGGTCAGGTGCTTAAAGTCGCGCAGGGAGGTTTTCACGGTTTAGGTAACGCACGCTTTAAATCCAGTACCAACCGCGCCCCGCGTCAAACATCACCGGGCAGCGAAGGCGAAGTGCGCGAGCTTAAGCTTGAAATGAAGGTGCTTGCCGATGTGGGCCTACTGGGCTTACCTAACGCCGGTAAAAGCACTCTAATTCGCTCGGTCAGCTCGGCTAAGCCTAAGGTTGCCGATTACCCCTTTACCACGTTAGTGCCTAATTTAGGTGTGGTTAAAGTGCAGGCGCACCGCAGTTTTGTTGTGGCCGATATCCCAGGTGTTATTGAGGGCGCCGCTGATGGTGCCGGTCTAGGGATTCGCTTTTTAAAGCACTTAACCCGCTGCCGGGTGTTGCTGCATTTGGTGGATGTACTGCCGCCAGATGGCTCAGACCCGGTAACTAATGTGCAGACGATTGCCCGTGAGATTAAAACCTTTAGTCCTTCACTGGCTCATCGTGAGCGTTGGTTAGTATTAAATAAAATCGATTTATTGCCAGACGATGAGCGCGAACAACGCTGCCAAGACATTATCGAGGCGTTAGATTGGCAAGGGCCTGTGTATCAGATAGCCGCTGCCAGCTCACAGGGCACAGAGGTATTAACCTCGGCGCTGATGAAACACCTAGAAACCACTTGGCAAGCCGAGCGCGATGATCCAGACCTTAAACAGGCTGAGTACGACTTCCAAGATAGAATGCAGGCCGAAGTTCGGGAGCGTATTGATACTTTGCGCGAGGAGCATTTTGCGGCACGTAAGGCGGCCAAAGCTGGCGAGGTTAAGGACGACAGCGATGACGATTTTTACGAAGATGATGATGACGATGTTGAGGTGGTTTACGTACCTTAATCGACATTAAGCCGTAGAGTTGAGTGTAAGGATTCATGAGTCGACGTAATCAAATAAAAGCCGCCCGCCGCTGGGTGATTAAAATTGGTAGCGCACTGCTGACCAACGACGGTAAAGGTTTAAATCACGCCGGGATTGCCCATTGGGCAGAGCAGATGGCGACATTAAGCAAGCAGGGCATCGAATTGGTGCTGGTGTCGTCTGGCGCGGTGGCCGCTGGCATGACTCGGTTGGGCTGGCGTGAGCGCCCCACCGAGGTTCATCGCTTACAAGCGGCGGCTGCGGTAGGCCAAATGGGTTTGATTCAAAACTACGAGACAGAGTTTGCTCGGTTTGGTTTGCAAACCGCGCAGGTGCTGCTCGATCACGATGATCTATCGTCACGCGAGCGCTATCTTAATGCGCGCTCGACGCTGATAACACTGCTGGAGTTAAACGTACTCTCTATCGTCAATGAGAACGATACAGTGGTCACCGATGAAATTCGCTTTGGCGATAACGATACACTGGGCGCTTTGGTCGCCAATTTAATTGATGCCGACTTGCTGGTGATTTTAACCGACCAAGACGGTATGTTTGACGCCGATCCGCGCACTAACCCCAATGCAAAACTTATCTCTGAAGTGGCTGCTGCTGACCGCTCGCTGGATGCGATGGCGGGCGATGGTGGGGCGTTAGGGCGCGGCGGCATGATCACCAAAGTACGAGCGGCCCGCGTGGCAGCTCGCTCTGGCGCAGACACTATTATAGTGGGTGGCCGGCAAAATAATGCGCTCACACGCTTGGCAGCGGGTGAGAACTTAGGCACCTATTTGTGGGCCGACCAAGAGCCACAGGCGGCCCGTAAACGTTGGCTGGCTGGGCACCTGCAAACTCGCGGTACTTTGGTGCTCGATGACGGCGCGGTTAACGTGTTGTCTGGTCAGGGCAAAAGTTTATTGCCGGTAGGCGTTAAGATGGTTCAAGGTACGTTTCGCCGTGGCGATATGGTTGTTTGCAGTGACAGCTCAGGTCGTGAAATCGCTCGCGGATTGGTTAATTATTCGATTGATGATGCGCGTAAAATTATCGGTCAGCCGAGTAGTCAAATCGCGACTTTATTGGGTTACCAGGGTGACGAAGAAATTATTCATCGCGACAATATGGTACTCAGCTAGGGCCTGCCTGCAGGCCCTGTAAAACATAGCTGATTGTTATCGCTTATCAAGTAAACCTTTCGCCGCTTATGATTAAAACGTGGCTATCTGTGTGTCCAGCCAAGTCAGTCGATTGTTCACCCAGCTTTTAAGTTGATTAGTCTCGTCATCGTAGGTTGCGCCAATGTAATAGTTTGGCCAGACGTACTGCCCTAAAATATCCCAGCGCTCAAAGTTTTTATTAACCGCATTAGCCGATTCTAAGTAAGCAATCTTTTGGTTGATATTGGCCAAAATGATATCGTTGCTGAGCGCGCCGCTGCGCAGTTGTTGCCAGCGCTGTTTAACTTTTGTTTTAAACGCGTCATCTTCTAGTAATCGTGTCCACCAAAACGGCACCGGAAATGCACCTCCGGCACAGCGATCTTCAGTTTGATAAACCCAGATGTCGTAACGCCATCCCTCGCAGTAATTGGCGTTGCCAAAGGCAAGGTTGTAATCCCACAGTGGCCCCATGGCGAGTTTTTTATTTTTGTCCTTAACTATATAAGTACTGATACGGTAGCCGTCGATATTGCCTGATATTTCGGTGGCTAAAAAATAATCTACAAAAGAGTCAACATCAATATAGTGCGAGTAACCGGTGTTTTCGTCTGTAAAGTTTGGCCCGGCTAGGGCGTCTTCAAAGTCGTGTAGATAGTTTTTAATATAGGTTTTTTGTTGTGCTGTAAGGTCTTCTGACTTTGGCGTGTTGTAAATAAAATGGTGGGTGTCGCCCTGAGGGTTGTCCGTGTGTTGCGAGGCAATACTAATAGCGTCGGTAAAACGATCGAACGCCGTAGGGTCGTCCTCGTGCTCGCCGGTGGTTTTGTCCAGTTTTAGAATATAGCCGCCAGTTAAGTCTTCGCCCTCATTTTCATCCTCTTTTAGTTTGTTAATATCTAGGCGATTTTTGTCCCGCTTAACTTTTTCTAGCAATACATAGGTGCCTAAAAAGTCGTGATTGATATAAAGCTCTAAATACTTCCAGCGCGATGTGTAGCGGCCAAATTCTTGCCCGATATCGTACATTAGAGTGTTTCTTAACAGGCTTTTATCGCCAAAGGGGCCATGTAAAACCCAGTCTTCTTCGCTGGGTAGCCCCAAGAGTTCGGCATCGACACCTTCGCCATCAGCATCTCTTAATTCAATGCCGTAGCCTTTTTTGTCATAAAAGTATAGTGAGCTAGAGCCGCGGTATTCGATACCGATAGGACCTTCATAGCCGGTTTGAGGTGTTGCACCAACGGTAAAGGTAGTTGCCCGCATCATGCCTGTGACTTTGGGCTCGTCAACAATGGTGTTGCCCAAAGTGCTTATGTCGATGCGCGCAAGCATGGTGTGAGTGACGGTATCGGCGGGGATCTCGGGCAGAGCATAAAGGCTGCTGGAGCTGCTGCTTTGATTTATGCTGTTTGAACTGTTTGAACTGTTTGAACTGTTTGAACTGCTACTATTGCGGCCGGTTGAATTATTACTGGACGAAGAGCCCCCGCAGCCGTTAATCAACATTACCGTGACGATTAACGCAGCTAATAGTGAAAAGGTTTTTTTATTCATTGTTATTCCTTGGCTCTTACATGCATAAAGTTTAAGCCGGTCATAATTATTATCGAGAACGCATATCTCTATCGGCCCTGTTGTTAGGTCATTGTAGACTTCGCTGATGTGAATGCATACAGTGTGGATGGTACGACTCTGAACAGAGTGATACGCGAGGGGGCTGAGTCTAAATGAGGCGAATTGTAGGCAGCCGAATTAACCGGCTGCCGCAAAGCTTATCGCTGAATAAAGGTTACTGAGCAGTACCGGTTACATGGGTAGGGTAGGTCTTAAAAATCTCCATTACGGCGGTGCGAATTGTATCGCGGGGGTTGTTCATGTCTTCGCTGTTGAGCTTGCCCTCAGATGATCCTTCCCAAATTAGTTGATTTTTTTCGCTATCGATGACATCGATGTTTAGCGTGCCAACTTTATAGTGGCGAGTGTCGGTGTTAGAACCGTACAATGGTAGGCCCAAATACAGACCACCACGGTAACCGTAGGTCGCTGTTATTGAAGGCGAGGTGCGAACATCACTACGGGTTTCGGTGTTTGAGAAAAAGTTAACTAACAAGTCTGGAGATTGCTCCGAGTAGGTGTAACCCAGCTGCTCCATGGCATCTCGTGCGGCGGATTTAAAGTGGCTGGTGATTAGCGTGGAGTAGCCAGATTTATCTGTGCCTAGCGGCTCGAAAAACGCAAAGGTTTGGTACGCATTAAAGTCAGCATCGCGATCGTAATCGCTCTGGATAGTTGGGCCACGGGTGGCGCAACCTGCCAGAACTACAGTGGCAACAATTAAAGCTGCCAATGGTTTTATCCAGCGGCCAATCGTTTTGCGTGCGTAAATCATAAAGCAGTCTCTCCGTGCGTCATCATAAGTGCAGTATCTGACATCAGTATATCGATAAATGATCCATAAAGTTATGCTTGAATGTTATTTGACCAAATGGTGCGGAAATACTACTAGTTTTTGATATGGCAATTGCCACTTGGCGCCAAAGTACCGCCTTAGAATCTTAAAGGCGCGACAATTTGACACACTGATATTTCAGCCGTACACGGTACAATGTGTCCCTTAAAAATGTAGTGACTTATTTATTGGGTTGATCCGATTGAACTTAGGAGCAAGGTAATGGCGATAGTGAAGGGGAAAGAATGGGCATTGGTAACAGTAGCAAGTGCGCTGTTCGCTGCAGGTGCGAGCGCTCACGAGCAGACTTTTAGTCCCGAATCCCACGCCCCAGCAGGTGTAATGGCTGATCACACTCACGCTAAGGGTGAGATAATGACCGGATACCGTTACACCTATACCAGTTTTAATGGGGTTTACCAAGGTAGTAATGAGGTTGGCGCCAACGAACTGGCCGCCGCTGGCTACAGCATGATGGCTACCGCCATGAGCATGGAAATGACCATGCTGGATATCATGTATGCTCCAACAGATCGTCTGACCCTTATGCTGATGCCTATGTACATGACCATGAGCATGGATATGGACATGACAGCTTCTGATATGACACACGACACTATGGATATGCATAGCTCAATGGATATGCATATGGATCATGGACATACGGGGCATATGTCGCACGAGGTAGATGGTATCGGCGATACCAATCTAAGTGCACTGTATAAATTAGTTGCCAAAGAGCACCACACGCTTATTGGTACTTTAGGGGTCAATGCTCCTACCGGTAAGTCTGATCTGAAAAATGCCGACGGCAGTTTCGTGCACTATGGCATGCAGCTTGGCTCTGGCACTTGGGATGCGACCCCATCAATCACTTATACTGGTGCCTCTGATGCATTGAGCTGGGGTGTTCAGGCGTCGGCGCTGATCCGTTTAGAGGATGCCAACGATTCAGGGTACGCGCTGGGCGATAAATATGCCGCTACGGCGTGGGGTGCGGTAAGGGTTGTCGACTGGATGAGCTTATCGGCAAGGGTTAATTGGAGTGATCAAGACTCGATCAGTGGTCACTACAATGGGGCTCATAATCATTCCAGTCCTGCCGACATTCAGGCCAATTACGGGGGCGAGTTTCTCGATGCAGCGCTGGGCGTCAATACGGTTGTCACCGGCGGTAATTTTGCCGGCTTGCGGTTTGGCTTAGAGTGGCTAACCCGTGTGCAAGAGGATTATAACGGTTACCAACTGGGATTAGACGATAGTATAAGTGCGAATATTACTTACGCATTTTAAGCTCGGTTAATTACCACGTTATTTATTAGCCGCGCTTGAGTCGCGGCTAATTCTTTATGGCTATTAACGTAAACTTTGCACAAACGTAAAAAGAATTAACGTCGGGCAAATAAATTTTACGTAAAACGGCCAAACCTTCCAGAAAAAGCTTTGTTCAATTTCGGGATGACCATTGCGAAGCTCTTTAAGTAATAGATGACGGTGTAACACCCAGCCGGCAAATAAGCATAAGGCAACACCGAGCAGTGGTTGACCATAAACGGTGGTAAGGGTGACAACCCCGCTAAACAATTTATCGAACTGCCAGATAATAATAAGACTAATGGCAAAAATGCCCCCACCGGACAAACTGGCTGCGATTGGACGGCTTATCCCCCAGCGCTCGACGGCGACTGATGCAGGCACTTCGAGTAGTGATATTGCAGAGGTCAGTGCGGCGATGCTCATTAGGGCAAAAAAAGCTAACGCCAACCAACTGCCAGCGACACCCATACGGTCGAATAATGCCGGTAGTACTTGAAAGATTAAATCGGGCCCCGCGATTAAAGCTCCCTCGTTGTTAAATACGGTAATACCTTGCGCTTGTGCGACATAAATAGCCGGTAAAATAAGCAGCCCAGCCGTAAAAGCAAAGCCTGTGTCGAGTAACGTAACGGCGGCGCCCATGCGTGGCAGGTTGTCGGTGTCGCGTAGGTACGAGCCGTAGATCAACATAGCGCCTACCCCTAACGACAGCGAGAAAAATGCTTGCCCCATCGCACTTAAAATAAGCGTAGGGTCGCTGAGACGGCTGAGATCGGGCACAAGGTAGGCGCGCAGCCCTTCTGTAGCGCCGGTCTGAGTAAGAACGTAGCCAATCATTCCCAATAAAATTAAAAACAGCGCTGGCATAAGGCGTGTTGACCAGGCCTCAATACCTTTCTCGACTCCACGAGCGATGATCATAATTGTAAGCAGTGACATTACTAAGCACATCAACCCATTACGGCTAAAGCTTTGAGTGTCAATCCAACCTGCGACGCTATGCAGCTGTAAAAGTTGGGCGCTTGGGCTTAAAGCTTCTGCCAGCATCCAGCCGGCGACGATGGAGTAAAAACTTAAAATAAAAACCGCCACAGAGAGTGCGGCAATGCCGACAATAAAGCCGGTTTTTTGTAGCGAAGGCAACGGGTGCAGTTGCGATAAGGCGGTGATGACGTTAGCGCGGGCGTAGCGGCCAATGGTAAGCTCGGCCATCAGAGCGGGGTAGGCTAGAACAAAGGCTAGCACAAGGTACACCAATAAAAATGCAGCGCCGCCATTGTTAGCCGCTTGGGTCGGAAACCCCCAAATATTGCCTAAACCCACGGCCGAGCCTGCAGCAGCGAGTAAGAATCCGATTTTACTGGAGAATTGTCCGCGCCCTGTTGCCATAAGTGTTGTGCCATCTGTTATTAATAATGGCTGCCACTATAACGTAACTTTACATGCGAGCAACAGCGTACTATTGGCCTCGTGCGTTGCGATAAGCCCGTCTAGGTATTGGTATTTGTTGTCTAATGGGAGGCTATTTGCGAAGGTGGTTCGGCGGCAGCGGTAAGACTGCCGTTTTGTAAGGCACGGCGAGAATAATGATTAGTTCTCGAGCGCTATTTTTGCTCGGTTTGAAACAAACGTTGTTTCTGGCGGCCCCAGTCACGTTCTTTTTCGGTCTCACGTTTGTCGTGCAGTTGCTTACCCTTGCCTAACGCCACTTCGACCTTTACTAGGTGTTGCTTCCAGTACATGGCCGTGGCGACCACTGTGTAACCTTTTTGCTCGGTTGCTTGGCGTAACCTGGTGAGTTCTTTTTGATGCATTAACAGCTTGCGTGAGCGGTTGGGCTCTACCACGTAGTGAGTCGAGACGGTTGCGAGCGGCGCAATTTGTGCACCTACTAACCACGCCTCACCATTTTGAAAAATCACGTAAGTGTCGGTTAGCTGAGTTTTACCCGCGCGCAAGCTTTTAACCTCCCAGCCGAGAAGCATGATGCCGGCCTCCAATTTGTCTTGGAGTACGTAGTCAAATTTCGCCTTTTTGTTAAGGGCAATGGTATTGCCGGCGGGTTTTTTCTGCTTTTTAGCCATGAACAGTCGCGTCGGATAAGTGAATGGAAACCCTATCATTATAACCACCCCCGAGCGTCCTGTCTGCGCCTGCACTTATGCTGTTGGGTGTTTAACGGTACAATCGGGGCTAAATTGAGAGTTTAATTGAAGCGCGGCTCGCTCTGGGTCAGCGTAGAATAATAAACGAACGGAGTGGCCGCTTGAAATCAGTACAAAAACACGCCATTTGGAGACGCAAGGGCACATTTATCTTGGCCGCGACTGGCTCGGCGGTGGGCCTTGGTAATATCTGGAAATTTCCCTACATCGCCGGCGAAAACGGCGGTGGCGCGTTTGTGTTGATGTACCTGCTGTGTATCTGTTTGATTGGCTTGCCAGTGATGGTGGCCGAGGTGTTACTGGGGCGCCGTGGCCGGGCTAACCCGATTATGGCGGTGCAAGCGGTAACTCGTGAATCAGGCAGTTCGCGCGGTTGGAATGTGATCGGTTTGTTTGGTGTCTTGGCCGGTTTTTTGATTTTGTCTTATTACAGTGTGATTGCCGGCTGGACGCTCGAGTATGTTACCACCGCTGCTCGCGGTGGCTTTGTTGGGCTTGATGGCGAAAGTGCCAAACGGGCATTTGAGGCACTAAACGCCAATAAAAGCGCACTGGTGCAATGGCAAACGGCTTTTCTTTGCATGACCGTGTTGGTGATTGTGTTTGGCGTGACCCGAGGTTTAGAAACCGCCGTGCGGGTGCTAATGCCGCTGCTGTTTGTTTTGTTGGTTGTACTGATGGTGTACGCCGCTTACGTGGGTGATTTTGCTGCAGGGGCATCGTTTCTGTTTAGCTTTAAGTTTTCAGAGCTGTCATTAAAAGGATTGTCTTTGGCGCTGGGGCATGCGTTCTTTACGCTCAGCTTGGGGATGGGGGCCATTATGACTTACGGCTCGTACATGCCCAGTCACCACTCAATTGTAAAAACCGTGTTGATCGTCGGGATACTGGATACTGTGGTAGCGTTAATGGCCGGATTGGCCATCTTCCCTATCGTGTTTGCCACCCAAGGCGTGTCACCTGGTGACGGTTCGGGGTTGATGTTTATTAGTTTGCCCATCGTTTTTGGTGCTATGCCATTTGGGACAATATTTGGCACCTTGTTTTTTTTGTTGGTGACCTTGGCCGCTTGGAGCTCAGCGATTTCGTTGCTGGAGCCGGCGGTAGCCTATTTAATTCAACGCTTTCGGTTTCATCGCCTTAGTGCCAACTTATTAATTGCCTCTCTGGCGTGGCTGTTGGGCTTGGGCACCGTGATGTCATTTAACGATTGGTCGGACAGCACTTATTTTTTAGGCATGAATTTCTTTAATTTTATTGATTTTATTACGGCCAGCGTATTACTACCGTTGGGCGGGGTGTTAATGGCGATATATGTCGGTTGGTTTATGCAGCGCCGCTCGCTGCGAAGCGAGCTTAGGCAAGAGTCACGCAAAACGTTTACTCGCTGGTTTACTATTGTTCGTTATGTCTCTCCGGCGTTGGTGTTGTTAGTGTTTTTGATAGGTTTATACGGAAAATTCGCGGGGTAGTTGTGGGGTATCAAATAAAACGTACGGCCGAGGTTGGTTATTCACGGGAGCAAATGTTTGCGCTGGTTAATGATATTGAGGCGTATCCCGAATATATGGACGGCTGTCAAAGTGCCGTGGTGTTGGCGCGCGGCGATGATTGGCTCGAGGCGCGGCTGACGCTCGGTTTGGGTGGAATATCTCAGAGTTTCGTCACCCGCAATCAGCTGTTGTCGCCCAGTAAAATGACGATGGAGTTGGTTGATGGCCCGTTTCGGACGTTCTCTGGGCAGTGGCTATTTGAGGAGGCCTCGGTGGATGCTTGTACCGAGGGTTGTCGTGTGACTTTGGAGTTGGACTTTAGTTTAAAGAACCCGCTGTTGGCGATGGCCGTTAATAAGATGTTTGAGAAAATTGTGGCCGCGCAGGTGCAGTCATTGTGTCAGCGGGCGCTTGCAGTCTATGGTGTCAATCGTTAATTAAAGTGGTGTAAGCGGTACGAGAGGCTAGGTTTATGGCAGATTTAGATTTAATTACCGTCGAGGTGGCGTATGCCTTACCCGACCAGCAGACAATATTAGAGGTGTTAGTCGAGCCTGGCACCACTGCTTATCAAGCGGTAGAGCGCTCGGGGATTACCCGCCGCTACCCAGAGCTGGATATCGACAGTGCAAAAATGGGTATTTTTGGTCAAGCGCTAGGCACTAAAGGGTTAAAGCCTCCTCATGAGCATGTCTTGCTATCGGGTGATCGAGTTGAGATCTATCGGCCTTTACAAGCGGACCCTAAAGAGGTGCGCCGGCGCCGCGCAGAAAAAGCAAAACAAGCTGAATCTTGACAGTAAAAGGACATTTAGAGTGAAGATTGAATTCTCGCGTTACTTGAACAGTTGCTAGGCTGTTAAGCGCAATAGTGGAGGAGGGATTATGGCTAGCAGTGCCTTAACGAAACATGGATCAGTGCTTAAATCAGTCGTTACGATTGGTTTTCTTTGTTTTATCTCCGGTTCCGCTTGGGCTCAAGAAGGGGCTGTTGTGACCGTCCGTACTTTATTGCTGCTGCTGGCGGCCTTGCTAGTCTTCACACTTGTTTTATTAGCCCTCTATCTTAAGTGTCGCAACCGTAAGTACGCTACCTATCAATCTTCATCACAAGCACTTGGCCGGCGTTTACAGCTCGCATTGGAAAACAGTCAGTCAGGTTATTGGGACTGGGATGTACTGCACGATAGGGTCGAGTTTTCTGACGACTGGAAGCGAATGTTTGGCCTAAGCGAGGATGCGGTTACTCAAGACGGTGCTTCGGAGTGGATGGCGCGAGTTCATCCCGATGACCGCGATGAGTGTTTGGCGGGCATCAAAGCGCACATAACAGGCCAGACCGAGCGTTTTGAGCACGAGCATCGCCTGCGCGATGAGCGAGGACGGTATCTGTGGTTTTTGACTCGCGGTCGGGTGATCGAGCGTGATGGCAATGGACGTGCGTTGCAAATGATTGGTGTTTACACAGATGTTAATGCCAGAAAACGGGTCGACGAGCTTGTCATTCATCAGCAGAAGGCTTTGGAGAAACTTAACGAAATAGCCTCGCTGCCCAGCTCCGATGCGAAAGATTTGTTGCGTCAAGCGCTCGGCTTGGGCGCGGATTATTTAGGCTTACCATTTGGTATTATCAGTCAGGTTAACGGTGAGAATTACCGTATATACGTGCAGGTGTCGCCTCCTGGGGCACTTGAAGATAACCAAACATTTCACTTGTCCAACTGTTTTTGTGTCGAAACGTTAAATGGCCGAGATGTTATGGCGGTGCATCATACGGCTGACTCTTCATTGGCCCATCATCCATGCTATATCTCAACGCAGCTTGAAAGCTATATTGGTGCCCCAGTGTGGGTGAATGGTGAGGTATACGGCACTCTTAATTATTCATCTCCTGAAGCGCGGGCAACTGAATTTAGTGATTATGAGCGTAATTTTGTTCGAGTATTGGCTCGCTGGGTAGGCTCCACTCTTGAGCGATCATTGCAGGAGCGTGAAAACAGAAAGCTGTCAGAGACTTTCGCACGGCTGTCGGACAGTATGCCTGGTTGTTTGGTGCAGTTTCAAAAACACCTTGATGGTTCTTCGTGTTTTCCCTACGCCAGTCGCGGCATCGTCGATATATATGGTGTTACGCCAGATGAGGTAAGACATAGCGCCGCAAAGGTATTTGAGCATATACATCCAGATGATTTAGCTCGTGTTGCCTCTGGTATTGCGGAGTCTGCGCGCACTATGAACCGGTGGAATACGCAGTATCGAGTTGTACACCCGACACGGGGCTTATTATGGGTACGTGGTCGTACTAGCCCCGAGCGTCAGAGTGATGACAGTATTATTTGGCACGGGTCATTGTGGGATGTTACCGAGGAGGTTATGGCTGAGCAGAAACTTAGTCGAACTAATCGCTGGCGTGATGCTATTTTTGATGTTGCGAGTTTATCGTTCATTATCACTGACGTGAAGGGCGTGGTGCAGTCATTGAATGTTGGTGCAAACCGTATACTGGGCTACGCTGAAGAAGAGTTACTTAATAGATGTAACCTGGTGGATTTGTATTTTACGACAATGTCAGATGATTTGCCTGCGGCGTTGACGTGTTCGAGCGATAAGAATCTAGTTGAGTTTGAAGTCATCGCGAGGCCGGCCTCACAAGGGCAGGTTAAAAGCGCAGAGCGCACTTATCGCTGTAAAGATGGCCGGCCTGTTCGCGTTATGGAGACAATTATTGCAGTACGCGATGATGAGGGGGTAATTGAAGGCTATTTAAGTGTTGCGCGCGATATCACACTGGAGCGCTCGCAGGCTGAAAAGCTACGAGCCAGCGCAGAGCGCACCCAAGCTATTTTAGATAATGTCGCTGACGGTATTGTATTGATCTCGGAGGATGGAGCGATTGTTTCTCTCAATTTAGCCGCTGAGCGAATATTTGATTTGCCTGCAGTTCAAGCTGAGGGACTTGGTGTCGAGCGTTTATTGTCCGATAACGATGAAAGCTTTGATTCTCTGCATCGACGTGGCAAGGAGTCGGGAGGCGTAGAGGTCAAGGGCTTGCGTATGGGAGGGGATGAGTTTCCGTTGGAGCTGTCTTTTTCGGAAATTTTCGCCGAAGGGGAGCGTCTGTATGTTGCCCTGATGCGTGATATTACTGATCGTAAACGCGTCGAACGAATGAAAAATGAATTTATTGCAACGGTTAGTCACGAATTGCGCACTCCGCTAACGGCCATTAGTGGGTCTTTACGGTTGCTTGAGTCTAATGCTCTTGGCGAGGTGCCAGATACGATTAAGAAGATGATCTCTGTTGCAAATAACAATAGTGATCGATTGTTGAATTTGGTTAACGATTTGCTCGATATCGAGAAGCTCGTCGCCGGTAAGGTGTTATTGAAGTTGGAGCACTTGGTTATGGCAAATCTGTTGCGCCAGATAATTGAGGATAATGCCGCCTACGCGGCACAATTTGATGTTACCTTGCGGTTAGATTACTCTGGATTGTCGTTGCCCGCCGAACGGTATCTGGTGCACGCTGATAGCCAGCGAGTCACACAAATACTGGTTAATTTAATATCGAATGCGGTTAAATTCTCGTATGCCGGTGGTGAAGTCGTGTTGCAGTTACACGAAGACCAAAACGACTTGGTGGTGAGTGTCGTTGATAACGGGGTTGGTATATCTGACGAGTTTCGCGACCGAATCTTTGAGAAGTTTTCACAAGCGGACAGCTCTACCACAAAGGATAAGGGTGGAACTGGACTTGGTTTGGCGATCTGTAAAGAGATTGTGGAGCAACATAAGGGCTCCATTGGCTTTGAGTCCAGTAAGGGACATGGTTCACGGTTTTACTTTGCACTGCCATGCACTGCCATACAAGGCGCTACGCCTTGCCGGGCTGATCTTAGAGTATTGCAGGTCGAGGATGATGATGACATTTTGCAGCTGACAGAGCTGTTGGTGGGGCGAGCGGTGCATTTAACGCAAGTGTCCTCGATTAAAGCAGCGCGACAGGCGCTTGGCCAAGCCCAATATGACATCATATTACTTGATATACTGTTGCCTGATGGCAGTGGTTTAGACTTGTTAAGCGCGATCGCGGCAAGTTCGTCGGTAGCGGCCGAGGTTGTTGCGTTGACGCACGTTGAGTTAAATATCGCCGACACCCAGAAATTTGATGGTGTCATTGCAAAAAATAGTGCTTTAGCGGCAACGTTAAATCGTTATTGGAGTGAGCGTATGCGTTCGGCAGTCCATTAAATTGGTGTCATTTGCTCACCTTAACTTAAATCGGTACATGCAAAGAGATTATTGCCATGATAGCCAATAGGCCGTTGAACACCATTTTATACGTTGAGGATGAGCCAGATATTCGGGCTATCGTAGAGCTTGCGCTGCAGACGATTGGCGGATTTACATTGATTAGCTGCGCCAGTGGTAAAGAGGCCTTGGCTGCGGCTGGTACTCAGATCCCAGATTTAATTGTGCTCGATGTTATGATGCCTGAGATGGATGGCCCAGAAACATTGCGACAACTGCGTAAGATGCCATCAATGGCAAAGATACCGGCTATTTTCATGACGGCCAAAGTGCAGCCAGACGAAATTATTGAGTACCGCGCTTTAGGGGCTTTGGATGTGATTCCTAAACCGTTTGATCCGCTGGGCTTGGCTCAGCGTATCAATGATATTTGGCAGCAAGCCTAAACTTATTTATTACGATAATCTCAAGGGGATGTCGTGAGTTCAGAAACCGAACTAAGCGTATTAGAGCAACTGCAAAAGCTGCGTTGTGAATATGCCAAAAAATTACCTGATGTTTTAACAAAACTCGAACATTTGTCCGACTCGTTAGGTGCTTCTGTGGCTCAGCCTGAAGCTTTGCAATCGTTGTATCAAGAGCTGCATAAGTTGGCAGGTTCTGCGGGTAGCTTTGGCTTTGACGAGCTTAGCGTTAAGGCTCGCGAGCAAGAACTGATTGTCAAAAAATGGTTGGCTGGAGATCCCGTTGCCGCAGCGGCGGCTATCGATTTTGGTGCCGCGATACGCGAACTTCGTGATTACACTACCAATGCCCAACAAGCACCCGCTAGTGACGCCCCAATCGGGCACACCCAAGTCGCGCATCTGGCGGGTTCTGAGCGCAATTTAATTTATTTGCTTGAAGATGACTTGGATTTGGCTGCAGAGCTGACCATGGCGCTGACTAATTTCGGTTATTGGGTTGAGCATTACGTTGCATTGGCCGATGCTGAAAAAGCCGTCAACAATATTCGCCCTGATTTTTTAATTGTCGATGTTATGTTCTCTGGTGAGGCGCGAACTGGGCCAGAGAGTATTGCCGCCTTGCAAAAGCAGGCGGAGGTGCCTCTTGCGGTAGTATTTATTTCCGCTCGCGATGACTTTGATGCTTATTTAGCGGCAGTGCGCGCAGGTGCGGTTGGTTACTTTGTCAAGCCGTTGGATATTCCGCAGTTAGTTAACTGTTTAGAGTCACAATTAAAGCTCGCACAGCGGTCGCCGTACCGAGTATTGATTGTTGATGATGACGCTATGCTGGCGAGCCATTATCAGGCAGTGCTAGAAAGTGCTGGCATGCGTGTCGAAGTGATAACCGACCCGCGTAATGTTTTGGATAGCATGCGGCGATTCCACCCTGAGTTAGTGTTATTAGATTTAAATTTACCGGATTGTCGTGGCTACGAGGTGGCGCAACTTATACGTTTAAACCCCGATTGGCTACGTGTGGCAATTGCTTATTTGTCGTCCGAGAGTGACGAGCAAGCCCAGGCCAATGCTGTGGGCTACGGTGGTGACGACTTTTTGACCAAGCCTATCTCTGATTTACGTTTGGTCAGTGCCGTTTGTGTACGAGCCGCGCGCTCTCGGCAGCTGAGTGAGGCCATTGATCAGGATAGCCTAACCGGCCTGTTAACCCATGCGCGCATAAAAGATCAGGTGAATATAGAATTGCAGCGGGCTAAGCGTTTGGGTAAGCCGGCCAGCGTAGCGATGATCGATCTAGATCACTTTAAAAAGGTGAATGATACCTATGGCCACGCTATAGGTGACCGAGTGATTCGGGCGTTAGCTCAGTTGCTGCGTCAACGCTTGCGTCAAACCGATGGTATTGGGCGCTATGGCGGAGAGGAGTTTGTCGTGATCTTGCCAGATTGTGATACCGCTGCGGCTAAACTTATACTTGATGACCTGCGCGAGAGTTTTGCGGCTGTGACGTTTAGTGCCAAAGAGGCAACTTTTAACGTGACGTTAAGTTGCGGCATAGCCAGTAGCGGTGATGGCGCAGTGGAAAGTTTGTTGGAGCAGGCCGATAAAGCTTTGTATCGCGCTAAGGCGGCAGGGCGTAATCGCGTGTGCACGGTAGCTTAGACGATTAGTTTGCTAAAGGGTCATTGGTGAGCGCGTTATACGTACCAATGACCCTTTGCGACAGTCTAGTTAGGCTGAGCGCTGTTAGTCGGGCAGAGGAGTTTCAGGCTCTTTTTCATCTTTTTTCTGCTCTTCGTCACTCACTTTACTTTCGGGTAAGTTCTCGCCAGTAAAGTGAGTGAGCAAATCACCGTCAAAATAGACGGTTAAGGTTCGCTTAAAAAAGCGTCCACTGCCCATTTTTAAGCTGTAGTAGTAGTCCCATCGGTCATCGTTAAAGATGTCGTCGATCAGAGGAGTGCCAAGAATATAGCGCACCTGGCGCTTGTTAAGTCCTGGCTCAAGCTGAGAAATCATCTCCTCGGTTAAAATGTGTCCTTGCTGTATATTGATCTTATGGACGCCAGGGAACTGAAAATACTGACACCCCGCCAATATCGATACTAAGCAGACGATCATAAGGGGGTTTTTGATTATTTTCATTACAGGGGTTCCACTTGCTAAAACGAATGGGCGATAATACCTGAACATAACGAACACTGAGAAGGGCTTGAACGAAAAATGGCTGATGAAAACCAAGAATTACGTAAAGCCGGACTTAAGGTGACGCTGCCAAGAGTTAAAATTCTACAGTTGCTCGAGTCATCGGACGACCATCACATGAGCGCCGAGGATGTGTACAAGGCGCTAATTGAGAGCGGCGATGATGTCGGGTTGGCAACAGTTTACCGTGTATTGACTCAATTTGAGACCGCAGGGTTGGTTGTTCGCCACAATTTTGATGGAGGCCATTCGGTATTTGAAATCTGCCGTGGCGATCATCACGATCACATGGTGTGCTTGGACTCTGGTCGAGTTATTGAGTTCCATAGTGAAGAAATTGAGCAGCTGCAAAAGCGTATTGCTGATGAGCAGGGCTACGAGCTCGAAGATCACTCGCTAGTGCTTTACGTAAAACCTAAAAAAGTCTAATAAGCCCAGCAGGGCTATTAGGCCTCTGCCGCATCGCCCAACATCTGCTGGGCGTGTGCAAGAGATTCTTCGGTAATATTAGCGCCACCTAGCATGCGCGCTAGTTCGGCTACCTTTTGATCACCCGTAATCTCCACCAAAGCGGTCTCGGCCGATTGGCTGTTGCTGGTCTTTTCGACTCGCAAATGCTGATGGCCTTTGCTGGCCACTTGTGCCAAATGCGTTACACATAAAATTTGTCCGCGACTGGCCAGCTGCCGTAGCAATTTACCAACGGTATCAGCGGTAGCGCCACCTATCCCCACATCCACCTCATCAAATACCAAGCTGGCGATTGCGCTGCGCTCGGCGGCCACCACTTGAATGGCGAGGCTCACGCGGGATAGTTCACCGCCCGAGGCGACCTTGGCTAGTGGTGCTGGGGGTTGGCCGGGATTGGTGCTAATAAGCAGTTCAATGTCCTCTAAGCCATGTGTGCTGGGGCGATCATGACGTGGCTTGCACTCGACGGTAAGGTTTGCATGCTCCATGGCTAGAGCTTTAAGGTGCGCATTTACTTTTTTAGAGAGTACCGCCGCTGTTTTTACGCGGGTATTGGTTAATGCCTCGGCTTTCGTCCGAAACGTCTGCTCAAGCTTGCTGACCTCGCGAGCCATTGCTTCAAGTTGCTCGTCTCCGCCGCCTAAACTTGCAAGCTCATTGGCAAGGCTCTCATGCAGCTCGGGTAGTGCCTCGGGAGATACGCGATGCTTGCGGGCAACTTCATAAATACTGGATAGACGATCTTCGACCCACACTAAACGCTCTGGGTCGAGATTAAAGCTGTCGCCAAAATGCTCAAGATTGCGCTGCGCTTCCTCGAGCTGAATTTCGGCTTCATTTAACAGCTGCTCGGCCTCGACTAGGGCGGCGGGCTTGTTGTCCAGCTTACGCAGTATTTGCAGTGCTCGGTTTAGCCCAGCTTGTAGGCCTTGCTCATCGTCGTTACACAATCCTAATACTTGGGCGCTGGCTTGCAGTAGTCCTTCGGCACTGGTTAGTTCGCGCTGCTCTTGCTCAAGCGTAGTTATTTCGTCGGCTTGTACATTGAGTTGGTCCAGCTCTTCGACTTGGTAGTGCACTAATTGAAACCGGGCATTTACTTCGTCGGCGTTATCGCGGCGGTGTCGTAAGTTGGCTGCTAGCTCGTGCCAGGCGAGGTAGGCGGTTTTCACCGAGGCTACTAAGGCGTTGTTGCCAGCGTAGTTATCCAATAGGCGGCGATGATTGTCTTTTACCAGCAGTGATTGATGCTCGTGCTGGCTGTGAATGTCCATCAGCATATCGCCCAGCTCGCGCAGCTGCGCTAAGGTGGCGGGGTGGCCGTTAATGTAGGCTTTAGATCGACCCTCGCGAGTTAATGTGCGGCGTAATAGACATTCGTTGGGGCTATCTTCTTGAGTTAAATCATTTTGGGCCAGCCAGCGTTGCGCGCGTGGGTTATTGTCTAACTCGAAGGTGGCGGCAATATCGGCACGCGTACTGCCGTGCCTTACGCGTGTTGCATCGGCGCGATCTCCCAAAGTTTGCCCTAGCGCTTCGAGTAATACTGATTTTCCGGCACCGGTTTCGCCGGTGATGACTGTCATGCCTGCCTTTAGGTCAAGATCCAGTTTCTCTACCAAGGTGAAATTCTGGATGCTTAGATGGCTCAACATAAAAGTACTCCGTGTTTTGTGGGGTGTTTATCTGGTTATTTATACAGGTTTTTTTTTCGTCCTGCTAGGCAAAAATACACAACCTTGCCCTTGAAAGCTGACGCAATAGCCCCATATCGAGCAGAGATTCGTTCAACCATTCACAGTGGAGAGCAAGGTGACAGATCAAGAGCATAACGACGAACAGAATGCTGCAGCAGATAATGGGCCCGAAATCGAGCAGTCAGCCGAGTCGGCAACTAATGAAAGCGAGCAGCTGAGCCCCGAAGTCGAGGATTTAGTTAATGCCTTGGCCGCGGCTAAAGAGCAAACTCTGCGGGCTCAGGCCGAAGCTCAAAATAGCCGTAGGCGCGCCGAGCAAGATATTGAAAAAGCACACAAGTTTGGCCAAGAGAAGCTAGTCGCCGACATGCTTCCTGTGGTCGACAACTTGGAGCGCGCGCTAGCCGCTATAGATCGCGAGGCTGAGGCAAACAAGCCCATCTGTGAAGGCATTGAATTGACCCTTAAGTCATTTCTGGATGGCTTGGCGCGGCATCAAGTCGTTGCGCTCAACCCTGTTGGTGAGCCATTTGATCCGCAGTTGCATCAAGCCATGACCATGGTGGACAACCCCGATGTTGAGCCAAATACGGTAATTGATGTGTTTCAGAAAGGTTACACCCTGCACGGCCGCTTGGTGCGCCCGGCAATGGTGGTGGTAGCGAAGGGTTAAATTTTATTATTTGCGGCGCGAGGGCTTGAAAAGTCGCCAACGGCGCCCATATAGCTACTAATGACTGGGAAAGGTGCGTTAAGCACTTAATGTAAAAATTCTCTGCTGTCGTTTTTATTGTCGATCGATTCGCTAAACCGAGAGCTCGATCTACGGCGCAGAAAGATAACTTTTAGGAGATTGAATCATGGGTAAAATTATTGGGATTGACTTGGGTACCACTAACTCGTGTGTAGCCATACTAGAAGGCGACAAGCCTAAAGTCATTGAAAACGCCGAAGGCGATCGCACCACCCCGTCTATCGTGGCTTTTACCAACGATGATGAAGTGCTGGTAGGTCAGAGCGCTAAGCGCCAAGCCGTTACTAATCCGCACAATACTTTGTATGCGGTTAAGCGTTTGATTGGGCGTAAGTTTAAAGATGATGTTGTACAAAAAGACATCAAGATGGTGCCGTATAAAATTGTGGCCGCTGACAATGGCGATGCGTGGGTAGAAGTTAAGGGCGAAAGAAGAGCGCCACCACAAATTTCGGCCGAAGTTTTGAAGAAAATGAAAAAGACTGCCGAAGATTACTTGGGTGAGCCGGTTACAGAAGCCGTTATTACTGTGCCTGCTTACTTTAATGACTCGCAGCGTCAGGCAACTAAAGATGCCGGTAAAATTGCAGGTTTGGACGTTAAGCGCATTATTAACGAGCCAACCGCAGCGGCATTGGCCTACGGCATGGATCAGAAGAAAGGCGATCGCACCATTGCAGTATACGATTTAGGTGGTGGTACCTTCGATATCTCGATCATTGAAATTGCCGATGTTGATGGTGAGCATCAGTTTGAAGTGCTGTCCACCAACGGTGACACCTTCCTTGGTGGTGAAGACTTCGACTTGGTGTTGATTAACTACTTAGCCGATGAGTTTAAGAAAGAGCAAGGTATCGATCTACACAATGACCCGCTTGCGTTGCAGCGTTTAAAAGAAGCTGCCGAGAAGGCCAAGATCGAGCTATCGTCTAGCCAGCAAACTGAAGTGAACCTACCTTATATTACGGCTGATAACACTGGGCCTAAGCACTTGGTTGTTAAATTGTCTCGAGCCAAGCTTGAATCCTTGGTCGAAAGCTTGGTGACTCGATCTCTTGAGCCGGTAAAGCTAGCTATTAAAGATGCTGGTCTATCCGTTAGTGAGATAAGCGACGTTATTTTGGTGGGTGGTCAAACCCGTATGCCAATGGTGCAAAAAGCCGTTGCAGACTTCTTTGGTAAAGAGCCACGTAAAGACGTAAACCCAGATGAAGCCGTTGCTGTAGGTGCCGCTATTCAGGGTGCGGTATTGTCCGGTGATGTTAAAGACGTGTTGCTGCTGGATGTGACTCCTTTGACGTTGGGTATCGAAACCATGGGTGGTGTTGCAACTCCTTTAATTGAGAAGAACACGACTATCCCGACTAAAAAGTCGCAGGTTTTCTCAACCGCAGAAGACAACCAAACTGCAGTGACGATTCACGTTGTTCAGGGGGAGCGCAAGCAGGCAGCCCAAAATAAATCGTTGGGTCGTTTTGATCTTGCTGATATTCCGCCAGCGCCACGTGGCTTGCCTCAGGTTGAAGTGACCTTTGATATTGACGCTAACGGTATCTTGAATGTTAGCGCCAAAGACAAGGCCACAGGCAAAGAGCAGTCCATTGTCATTAAGGCTTCTTCTGGCTTGTCTGATGATGAAATTGAGAAGATGGTGCAGGATGCTGAGGCAAATGCCGAAGCCGATAAGGTTTTTGAGCAGCGTGTAACCACTCGCAACACTCTTGAAGGCTTAATTCATGCAACGCAAAAAACTCTGACTGAAGCTGGCGATAAAGCCACTGCGGAAGAAAAAGCTGCAATAGAAGCTGCTGTTGCCGAGGCAGAAGAGGCGGTTAAGGGTGATGATGTTGCAGCTATGGAAGCTGCGACCACTAAGTTGACTGAGGCGTCAGGTTCGTTAGCTCAAAAAATGTACGCAGAGCAGCAAGGTGAAGCTGGTGCCGAGCCACAAGCTAGTGGCGAGCCGCAAGCCGATGATGGAGCCGTCGATGCGGAGTTTGAAGAAGTAAAAGAAGACGACAGCAAATAAGTCGAGACCTTTTATAGCTTAAATATGCAAATGCGGGCCCCGGTCCGCATTTGTCGTATCGTAACTCACTGAAATAACTGGACATACAAACGCATGGCAAAGCGCGACTACTACGAAGTTCTGGGCGTATCAAAAGATATCTCGGCACAGGATCTAAAAAAGGCCTATCGCCGAGTTGCGATGAAGCATCACCCTGACAGAAATCCAGGCGACAAGGCTGCTGAGGATAAATTTAAAGAGGCGAGTGAAGCCTACGAAGTTTTATCTGACGAACAAAAGCGCGCCGCCTATGATCAGTTTGGTCATGCCGGTGTCGATGGTAACTCTGGCATGGGCGGCGGAGCCGGCGGCTATGGCAACTTCAGCGATATTTTTGGTGATGTGTTTGGCGATATTTTTGGTGGAGCCGGCGGCGGTAGATCGCGCGGTGGCCCAGCCCGCGGATCAGATCTGCGTTATACGCTCGATTTGTCGTTAGAAGATGCCGTGCGTGGCTCGCAGGTTCAAATTAAGGTTCCAACCTTGGCGCAGTGTGACCCTTGTGGTGGCTCTGGTGCCAAACCTGGCAGCAGGCCTACCACATGCTCTACTTGTGGTGGGGTTGGTCAAGTGCGGATGCAGCAAGGCTTCTTCTCTGTGCAGCAGACTTGTCCCAGTTGTCACGGTCGTGGCACGACAATCTCTGACCCTTGCGCTAGCTGTAATGGTCAGGGTCGGGTAGAGGAGACTAAAACGCTATCGGTTAAAGTCCCATCTGGCGTCGATACTGGGGATCGTATTCGCTTGTCGGGTGAGGGTGAGGCTGGTGCCGAAGGTGGTCCCGCAGGCGACTTGTATGTCCAAATCAATGTTAAAGAGCATGAGATATTCCAGCGAGACGGTCGCGACCTTTATTGCGAGGTGCCAATTGGGTTTGTGCAGGCCGCTCTTGGTGGTGAGATTGAAGTGCCGACCTTGGATGGCCGGGTAAAGCTTAAGGTGCCCTCCGAAACGCAAACTGGAAAACTGTTCCGGCTGCGCGGCAAGGGTGTGGCTCCCGTGCGTGGTGGCGGCGCTGGCGACTTGATGTGTCGGGTGGTGCTGGAGACGCCGGTCAACTTAACCGCCAAGCAGAAAGATCTGCTCGAGCAGTTTCGTAAGACCATGGAGAATGGCAAGCATTCTCCACGACAAAAAAGCTGGTTTGATGGCATGAAGAGCTTTTTTGGTGATATGAAAATTTAGCTTATACATTAAGGTTGGGTCTTATTATGGTGAGACTCTAAAACGATACTCTAAGGGCAGCGTAAGCCGCTTTTTTGTGGCTGGGTTTTGGCTGTTTATGTGTTTGCTTTTTGATCGATTTTGGCGATAGACACGAA
>NZ_LFIJ01000003.1:0-37655 GCF_001187555.1 Gilvimarinus polysaccharolyticus
TCATTAACGAAGCAGTAAAAACGCTTCAACCTTAAGCCTGCCTCAACCCAGCAGGCCGTGGCCCCTGACTCGAGAGATGCGCATTATACACACCAACTTTTGTTTGTAAACCCTTAATTTAACTAAAGTTTTTACAACCCCGGAAAGCTCGACCTAAGGCCTCACCACCCGCCCTTTCCTGCGAAAGAGGGGCGCATTATACGCACCAATCTCAATCGCACAAGCCCTTAATCACATTATTTTTACACTTTCGTGTCTATCGCCAAAATCGATCAAAAAGCAAACACATAAACAGCCAAAACCCAGCCACAAAAAAACGGCTTACGCCGCCTTTTGCATCTCACCTCTTTGAGTTATGTAGCTGCCAAAGAATGAAGTTATTTATCGCCCGCAGATTCCGATTCCACTGCAGCAGCATCCGCGGCGGCTAACGATACTTTCTTATGTCGCTGAAACAATACCGTCCGACGCGACCACAACCAACAGACTGGCCCCGAGAAGGCATAACTCGCCGCAACAACCAGTAGCACTCGCGCAGGGTCTATAGTGATTACGACAAACACCAAGACAACTGCCAGCATGGCTACAAATGGCACTCGACCACGCAGGTCGATACTCTTAAAGCTGGTATAACGAACATTAGAGACCATTAACAGTGCCGCCATAATGGTAATAAGCATGGCTCCCGTGGCAACAAGCCAATCGACTTCAACATCACCCCCCACCCAAACCATCGCCGCTATTAAGGCAGCGGCAGAAGGGCTTGCCAAGCCAACAAACTCACCTTTGTCGACCGTGCCAATTTGGGTGTTAAATCTAGCTAAGCGCAACGCGGCACAGGCCGTAAAGCCGAACGCAGCCGCCCAACCGACCTTGCCAAGATCAGCCAACCCCCAATTAAAGATCACCAGCGCAGGAGCCACCCCAAACGACACCATGTCGGCCAAGCTGTCGTACTGCTCACCAAAAGCACTGGAGGTGTTGGTTAGACGCGCCACTCGGCCATCCAGTCCGTCAAAAATCATAGCAACAAAAATAGCAATAGCTGCGACTTCAAACCGGTTGGGCATGGTCGACATTGCCGAGACAATGGCATAAAAGCCACTAAACAATGCCGCCGTGGTAAACAGGTTAGGCAGTAGATACACGCCGCGGTGACGAACTTTCTTGCCACCCTCTTGAACTTCTTCTACATGCTCATCAAACGGCAGAAGACTATCGGCATCTTGGTCGTCGACGTGCTTTTCGGTATCTTGGCTCATACACTCTCATCTCGCCAGCTAAAAACATTAGCGTAACACATAAACCACAAACCCCTGCGCTAGGCAGGGGTTTGTGGTTGGAAATAAACAAAGTAAGGCGCGACTTAGTTTTTAGCTTTGTCGACGATCTTATTAGCTTGAATCCAAGGCATCATGGCACGCAGCTTCTCACCCACTTGCTCGATTGGATGCTCTGCGTTGTTGCGACGATTAGCCGTCATTGACGGATAGTTGTGTGCACCTTCAGCAACAAACATCTTGGCGTACTCGCCGTTTTGAATACGCTTCAGAGCGTTACGCATAGCTTCGCGTGATTCTGCGTTAATCACCTCAGGGCCAGTAACGTACTCACCGTACTCAGCGTTGTTAGAGATCGAGTAGTTCATGTTGGCGATGCCACCTTCGTACATCAGGTCAACAATCAACTTCAACTCATGCAGACACTCGAAGTAAGCCATTTCTGGTGCGTAGCCCGCTTCGGTCAGTGTTTCAAAACCCATTTTAACCAGCTCGACAGCGCCGCCACACAAAACTGCTTGCTCACCAAACAGGTCAGTTTCGGTTTCGTCTTTAAAGGTAGTTTCGATAATACCGGTACGACCACCACCAACACCGCTAGCATAAGACAGTGCAACATCTTTAGCACGGCCAGAAGCATCTTGATAAACCGCGATCAGATCGGGGATGCCGCCACCTTTGGTGAACTCGGTACGTACAGTGTGGCCAGGCGCCTTAGGGGCAACCATGATCACGTCCAAGTCTTTACGCGGTACAACTTGGTTGTAATGAATCGCAAAACCGTGGGCAAACGCCAAAGTGGCGCCTTCTTTTAGGTTAGGCTCAATCTCATCGCGGTACAGCTCTGCCTGAAACTCATCAGGAGTCAACAGCATTACAACTTCAGCGCCAGCAACAGCTTCGGCTACTTCGCTAACTTTAAGGCCATGAGCCTCAGCTTTAGCAACAGATGAAGAGCCTTTACGCAAACCAACAGTGACGTCTACGCCAGAGTCGTTGAGGTTACAAGCATGGGCGTGGCCTTGTGAACCGTAACCAATAATGGCTACTTTTTTGCCCTGGATGATCGAAAGATCGCAATCTTTATCGTAATAAACTTGCATAGCAAACTCCTATAGAAGTGCATGAATAGAAAAATCCCATGCAGTCTAATGAATACACAACGTTACGTAAAATGATATATTCGCAACCTCACATTGCAAAAACCGCAACGCAGTACATTATGGATATATATAAACTCAAGCTATTTACCGCATTAGCCACTGCGGGCCACTTTGGGCGCGCCGCCAGCGCCTGCCACGTCAGCCCATCGACCATCAGTCGCAACCTTAAACAGCTGGAAGAAGAGCTAAATACCGAACTGGTGTTACGGGATAACCGCTCTGTTGCCCTGACCGAGCAGGGACAGCAGTTCTTACAGTTTGCACGTGAAGCATTGCAACAATGGGAAACCTTCCAGGAGTCGCTGCTAACAGACAGTAAGCCATTACGCGGACAACTAAGCATTTACTGCTCGGTTACAGCCAGCTACAGTTTTTTATACGACATTCTCACCGAGTTTCGCACCCGCCATCCCGGCATCAATATAAAGCTGCACACTGGTGATCCGGCGCAAGCTATAGCACGGGTAACCTCGGGCATGGAGGATATCGTCATTGCGGCGCGGCCAGACCGCTTACCAACAGGGCTAGACTTTAAGCCCATCGCTCGCTCACCGCTGGTGTTTATCGCCCCCATGCAACAAGACAGCAATATGCACTGGCACCAACAACCGGTCATTATTTCCGAGGAAGGACTAGCCCGCGAGCGCTTTGATCTATGGTGTAAAGAGCAGAACCTTAGCCCCAGTATTTATGCCGAAGTAAAAGGTAATGAAGCTATTGTGAGCATGGTGAGCTTGGGTTTTGGCGTGGGATTAGTACCTTTAATAGTACTGGAGAACAGTCCGCTGCAAGCACGCGTAAAAAGAGTGATTGATCAACCGGATTTAGGAGTAGTCGAGACTGGCATCTGTGTGCTTAAAAAACGCCTAAAAAGCCCAATTGTCTCAGCGCTTTGGCGGCAAATTGCCGACAAGGCGCCTTAACAAAAACCGCGCAGCTGGACTGCGCGGTTAATTTTATTCGAACATTACCGCCCCAGAAGTGGCGTTAATACCGTTCGGGCCATTAACAATCTCCTCGCCGCGCTCGGCCAACACCTCGCCCTGCACATCCTCAGAAATCGTCAACTCCGTTGTGTCATACCAAGTGCTGGTCGGCCAAACAAACTACAAACTCAGAACTTTTTCACCTCGGGCAATGCCCGACACACCAGAGCGCACCACCTCGAGGATAGAGGCATCGCCTACCGACTGTAAAAAGGCATCGAGTTTATCGCTGGTACCGGTAATCTGGATGATATACAGGCTCGCAGTCACATCAACAATTTGCCCCCGAAAAATATCGACACAACGTTTAATTTCAGCTCGCTGTGCACCGGCAGCTTTAACTTTAATCAACATGACTTCGCGCTCGATATGCGCACCTTCGGTCAAATCCACTAGCTTCACCACGTCAATGAGCTTATTCAAATGCTTAGTGATCTGCTCAATCTTGTGATCGTCGCCGAGGGTGGTTAAGGTCAAGCGAGACAAGGTCTCGTCTTCTGTTGGCGCCACGGTGAGTGACTCAATATTATAACCACGCTGAGAAAACAGCCCCACAACACGCGACAGTGAGCCGGGGGCATTTTCCATCAATACTGAAATAATTCGTCTCATAAAAAATTCTCTATTTTATGGAGTGCACCAAGGCACGACCATTTTGCGCCTAGCCAAATACGAGCGTTGCCTTATGGGTAAAAATGCCAAAAATCTGCACCTTCACCAAAACTCTGTCATACAGCAACGCTCGAAGGAAAAACCATAAGCGGTTTTTCCCCTATACCTAGGTGCGCTCCGTCTTGCTCAGCCACATATCACGCATGGCCGCGCCTGCAATCTGCATAGGATAAACGTGCGCTGCGGTGTCTACCGAAATATCCATAAATACCACGCGATCTTTCATGGCAAAACACTCTTCCATTTTTGCTTTTAGTTCTTCTTTTTTAGTCACGCGGATACCCACATGGCCGTAAGATTCGGCTAACTTAACAAAATCGGGCAGTGAATCTTCGTACACGCTCTCAGAATAACGACTGGAGTACTGCATATCTTGCCACTGCCGCACCATGCCCAAGGCTTGGTTGTTTAGGCAGATGATTTTGATCGGCAGATTATACTGAGTACAAGTAGACAGCTCTTGAATGCACATCTGAATACTGCCTTCACCGGTTACGCAGGCAACAACCGCATCTCGATCAGCCATTTGCGCTCCCATAGCGGCAGGCAAACCAAATCCCATCGTGCCCAAGCCGCCAGAGTTAAGCCAGCGACGCGGCTTATCAAACAAGTAGTACTGCGCGGCAAACATTTGATGCTGGCCCACATCGGAGGCAATGTAAGCATCTCCGCCAGTTACCTCATGCAGCACTTTAATCACGTCTTGCGGCATAATTTTTTCACCGCTGGTGTTATAGCGAGGAGCGGTATATAGGCCATGACGTTCCCGCCACTCATTGATTTGCGTCCACCATGACTCAATAGCACCGGCATCTGGCTTGTCGTCACTTTCTAGAATCAGTGCCAACATTTCACCCAAAACGCTCTCCACTGAACCGACAATGGGGATGTCTGCCGTAACGGTCTTAGAAATAGACGCGGGGTCTACATCTACGTGAATAATTTTGGCGTTAGGGCAAAACTCTTTAACCGCATTGGTTACACGATCATCAAAACGCGCCCCTACGGCAAAAATCACATCCGCGTGATGCATGGCCATATTGGCCTCGTAGGTGCCGTGCATTCCGAGCATACCCAAAAACTGCTTGTCTGTACCCGGGTAACCACCCAAGCCCATCAGAGTGTTGGTCACCGGATAATTCAATTTTTTAGCAAGCTCCGTTAACAAGCCCGAACCATTGCCCTGCACTACACCACCACCGGAATAAATAACCGGACGGCGCGCCTCTATTAACAGTTGCGCGGCTTTTTTTATCTGCCCTGCATGACCACGAGTTGCGGGAGTGTAAGAGCGGATCTTAACTTTCTCGGGATACTCGTACGGAAAAGTCTCAAACGGGGCGGTTAAGTCTTTAGGCACATCAATCACCACCGGGCCGGGACGGCCAGTGCGAGCGATGTAAAAGGCTTGTTTAACCACGTCGGGAATTTCGCTTGGGTGTTTAATCATAAAGCTATGCTTTACGATTGGACGCGAGATACCAACCATGTCGGTTTCTTGGAAGGCGTCTTCACCAATTAAGTGACTCATCACCTGACCGGAAATAACCACCATTGGAATCGAATCCATATAAGCGGTGGCAATACCAGTAATAGCATTGGTCGCGCCGGGGCCAGAGGTAACCAATACGGTACCTACCTCACCGGTGGCGCGTGAGTATGCATCCGCAGCGTGTGTTGCAGCCTGCTCATGACGCACTAGAATATGTCGAACTTCTTGTTGCCTAAAAATGGCGTCGTAAATATGCAGTGCTGCGCCGCCGGGATATCCAAACAGGTATTTAACCCCTTCGTCCCGCAACGAGCGAATAAGCATATCGCCGCCTGATAGCATTTCCACGTTGTATCCCCTTTTAATACAGCTGGTCTCAACAGAATACGCCCACATATCAAAGGCCGCCGCAAATTCGGTCGCGCTTGATCGTGATGCGATATAAGATTTAGTAGATTCCCCAAGTTGCGCGCTTATAGCGATGGCGGTCTCTTGGGCAGGTGACATCGGTGGATGCGCCTACGCGATGCGGATGGTTCAACAGGCGGGTGACCTGCTGGACGCAGCGTGAAACACCGAGGTTGTCGGTAAAGCTTACGAGCCATCTAGCGAGTATGCCATTTTCCCAACTTGACCATTTTTGTCAAGTATAAAGCTCGTTTTTACTGGGTTTAGCTACCTAAAAAGTAGTGTCTGCGGCCAATTCGATCACAACTTGCAGTAACTGGTTTTCCGTAAGAGGTAATTAAGCGTTATAGTAACAAGAAGAACAATGTCCCCAAGGTGAAATTTATGCACAAAACATTCAGCCGCATGCTGGGATTAGCAGCACTTATAGGTGCGCTGGGCAGCACCCAAGCAATTGCAGAGACCTTTTACAAATGGACCGATGAGGACGGTGGTGTGCATTTCGGTACTCGCCCGCCCAGCGGACAAGAGAGCTTAGCCATCAAACCGCAAACTGGCCACAGTGAACCGGTCGATTACTCGCATTTTTCAAGCGAAGCGGAAAAAGAAGCCGCCTCAGCCAAACAAGACAACACGGAAAAGGCTTCAAACAAAGACCCCGAGCGGTGCGAGTCGGCCAAAGACAATCTAGAGATCCTTAATCGCGGCGGCCGAATTCGGGAACCGACCGACGATGGCAGCTTTACCTATTTGGATGAAGAGCAAAAAGCCAAACGGATCGAGCAAGCGCAAGCGGCTATTAAAGAATCCTGTTAAACCAACAAGGCCTCACAAATCGTGAGGCCTTGTTGGTTTTATTAAGCTATAAAATAAAGCGTGTTAATGCGGCTTAAGCGCCGAGAAAGTAATTTTATCACCCGTTAGATCCGCCTGAATCACATCCCCGGGGGCAAACTTACCCGCCAGTAGCTCCTGCGCCAGCGGATTCTCAATCGACTGCTGGATCGCGCGCTTAAGCGGCCTAGCGCCATACACCGGATCAAATCCAGCTTCCGCTAAACGATCCAACACCTCCGCACTTAAATCCAGCGACAAATCTTTATCGGCTAGACGTTTGGCAAGCAGGCCGATTTGAATATCGGCAATGGTGCGAATTTGGGTTTTCCCCAAAGGATGAAACACCACAGCCTCATCCACACGGTTAATAAATTCGGGCCTAAAGTGCTGACTGACCACCTCCATCACCGCCGCCTTCATAGCAGCATAGCGATTTTCGTTATCGACTGAGTCGGACAATTGACCGCTGGCATCAAACGACACCGTATCAAAAGATTTATCCTCCGTCAGATCCTGAATCCGGTCTGACCCAAGGTTCGAGGTCATGACTATCACGGTATTGCGAAAATCCACCGTGCGCCCCTGACCATCGGTCAAGCGGCCATCATCCAACACTTGCAGCAAAATATTGAAGACGTCCGGATGTGCTTTTTCAATCTCATCGAGCAGTAAAACCGAATACGGCTTACGACGCACAGCCTCTGTAAGGTAGCCGCCCTCTTCATAGCCAACATAACCCGGTGGTGCTCCGATCAAACGAGCCACTGAGTGCTTTTCCATAAATTCGGACATATCAATTCGCACGAGAGCATCTTCGGTATCAAACAAAAAGCTCGCCAAAGCTTTGCACAACTCGGTTTTACCCACACCGGTAGGCCCCAAAAACAAGAATGAGCCGTTCGGGCGATTGGCGTCAGACAAACCCGCCCGCGAGCGCCGCACCGCATTCGATACCGCAACCACAGCCTCATCCTGGCCAATCACTCGCTTGTGCAACGCCCGCTCCATTTGCAGTAACTTTTCGCGCTCCCCCTCAAGCATTTTGCTAACGGGGATGCCCGTCCACTTACTCACCACTTCGGCAATTTCTTCCTCACCTACTCGATTGCGCAGCAGGGTCATCTCCATCATGTCGACCTGACTGGCCATATCCAGCTGTTTTTCAAGCTCGGGGATAATGCCGTATTGCAGCTCTGACATGCGGGCTAAATCTCCCGCCCGACGAGCCGTCTCTAAATCTAGGCGCGCCTGCTCAAGGTGACTTTTAATTTCTTGTGAGCCCTGCAGAGCAGCCTTTTCGGTACGCCAGACCTCTTCTAACTCAGCGTAATGACGCTCCAGCTCATCAATGTCGGCCTCGAGCTTAGCCAAGCGTTTACGGCTGGCTTCATCTTCATCTTTTTTAACCGCTTCACGCTCAATTTTAAACTGAATTAAACGGCGCTCTAAGCGATCCATCTCTTCGGGCTTAGAGTCGATCTCCATACGAATTCGACTGGCCGCTTCGTCGATCAGGTCAATTGCTTTATCGGGCAACTGCCGATCGGTGATATAGCGTTGTGACAACTTGGCCGCAGCAATAATCGCCGAATCAGTAATATCTACCCCGTGGTGCACCTCGTAGCGCTCTTTAAGGCCACGCAGAATCGCAATGGTGTCTTCCTCGGTGGGCTCATCGACCAGCACTTTTTGAAAGCGACGCTCAAGTGCTGCATCTTTTTCAATAAATTTCCGATACTCATCCAAGGTAGTTGCACCCACGCAATGCAACTCTCCGCGGGCCAACGCCGGTTTAAGCATATTGCCTGCATCCATCGAGCCCTCGGACTTACCTGCACCAACCATAGTGTGCAGCTCATCGATAAATAAAATCACTCGGCCCTCTTGCTTGGCCAGCTCATTCATAACCGCTTTTAAGCGCTCCTCAAAGTCACCGCGAAACTTAGCGCCTGCCAACAGTGCACCCAAATCTAGTGACAACAAACGCTTGTTTTTTAGGCCTTCTGGGACTTCGCCATTGACAATGCGCTGAGCCAAACCTTCCACAATCGCGGTTTTACCCACGCCCGGCTCACCAATAAGCACCGGGTTGTTTTTAGTGCGGCGTTGTAACACCTGAATAGTGCGGCGGATTTCATCATCGCGGCCAATCACTGGGTCCAGCTTGCCGGCTTCGGCACGGGCCGTTAAATCCATCGTATATTTGTCCAATGCTTGACGATTGCCCTCGGCATCGGCGTCATCCACCGTCTCGCCGCCGCGCACCGCCTCTACCGCCTGCACTAACCGTTCGGTATTGCCAAACTGTGCTAATTGCTTACCCAGCTCACAATCTTTATCGATCATGGTGGCGAGCAAAAAGGATTCACTGGAAACAAACTTATCGCCAGCTTTTTGCGCATGACGGTCAGCCAAGTTCAATAGCCGGCCAAGTTCGGACGACATACGCACATCGCCCGAGGGAGCTTGTATTCGGGCCAATCGGTCGAGCGTTTTTTTCAGCTCGTTACGCAGGCCCTTCACATCAAACCCTGCTTGCGTCAACAGTGGCTGTACGGTGCCGCTCTGCTGATCGAGCAACGCCAGCATCAAGTGTACCGGCTCCAATTGGTTGTTATCTCGGCCTACGGCCATCGATTGAGCATCCGACAGGGCCAGCTGTAGTTGGTTGGTTAGTCGATCGAGTCGCATTGATCATTCCTCACAATTAAATGCGGCGCACAACGCCCGCATCAAACAAAACCCACAAAAATATCATGGTTAATAGATGAGGGCACGATGGCCAATATCAAGCTGATTCGGAAATAAAAGTCAGCCTATATAGCATCCATCTAGCACCGTAAAAGTCAGTGCCTCAAAGTGTATTTAAAGAACGTCATATTTCATCACAATTAAACGCCAAATTGCCTCATTTGCATCATAGAACTGCCTGTTTTTATTTGTTTAATAACCACTAAAGCAAACTTCAACACTGTTATTAAACCTAGGAGAAGCAATATGAAGAAAGTACTTCTGGTCAGCGCTATTATCGCATCCAGCGTTATCACCCCAATTGATGGACACGCGGTAAGCTTAGAAGCCAAGCAGGCCGGAGTCGCCACCGGCGGTTTGGCGGCAGGCGCACTTATCGGCGGCCCGGTGGGCTTTCTGGCCGCCTTTATTGGCACTATATATGTCAGCGAGCAAATGGAGAATAACGCCGAAGCGGCAGTACTTGAGCAAAAATGGCTCGCCTCGCAAGCGGAGTTAAAAGATATGTCTAGCCAATTACACCTAGCCCACAACACCATCGAGAACTTTGACAGCATCACTCTCGAGCAGTTAGAGCTACAAGTGATGTTTAAAACCGGAGAAGACCAGCTCAGCGAGCAAAACTCCAAAGCGCTCAATACACTGGCAAAATTTTTAGTAGAGAACCCTGAGCTATCGGTGCGACTGGATGGCTATGCCGACCCGCGCGGCACAGACGAATACAACAATGTACTGTCCCAGTATCGCGCCCGCACCGTGCTCGAGGCATTGGTTGCTGCCGGTGTCGATCCGCAGCGAGTTGACCTTAACGCGCACGGCTCCAGCTCCACACTGGCCGTTCTCGGCGACACTGAAACCTATGCCTTAGAGCGCCGCGTGGACATCCAAGTTATCAACCCTGCAGAGCACAAAAGCTTAGCACAAGCACACTAAACAACTTTTGCCCTCCCCTGTTCAAGCTCCCTCTTGGGCGACATTGGTCGCCCTTTTTTTAAGGTTCTGCCATCCAGCAAAGTCTTTGGTTATTTTGGTAGAAGTTACAATTAAATGTATTTAACGCCAACTTATCATCGATACAAAGCACATCCCCTAGACCTTTAGAGCCCCCGCCCTATGGCATAAGCCTTGCTATAGCTAGGTGATTGTTGAGTTTTTACTCGTGTAACAGCAACGATAATACCCACACACGAACCTTACTTGCGTGAGACAGCTATGATGAACACAAGCAAACACCTTACCCGTCCTACATTTTTGGTACGGCCGCGATTATGGCTGTGTACAGGTCTGTTACTTGCGTTAATAAGCGGCTGCTCTAGCCAACCACAACCGGCCAATGATATCGGCCGCACCTATGTACCCTACGAGCACAGTGTTAATGGCAGCAGTCACTCTAAAACTACGCAACAACCGCTGACGATTGATAAAGCAGCGGGTGGCAAGATCATCAAAGCACCGGAGGGACTTCCTGATATCAGCCCCACCGTGGTGTCTTATACTGACTACCACGACCCTTTAATTAAGGTTAACCGCGCGATTTTTGCTTTTAACGATTTCTCTTACCGCTATGTGTTAATTCCGTTGGCCAACGGCTACGTAAAAGTACTACCGCTACCGGTACGCAATAGCGTTAGCAATTTTTTCTACAATATAAAATCCCCCATTTATTTTGCCAACAACCTACTACAGCTAGAAGGCAAGCTCGCCTGCCGCAACCTAGCGCGCTTTATCATTAACTCTACACTGGGTATCGGCGGATTGTTTGACCCCGCCGAAGCATGGTTTGGCTTAGAGCGCGCCGAAGCCCACTTTGACGATACGCTCATAGCGTGGGGGGCCGATTACGGGTTATATATCGTGCTGCCGTTACTTGGGCCGTCGGATGTACGCGATGGCTCATCAGCCATTACCGGCTACTTCTTAAACCCTCTCAACTATTTGTTTGAAGACCCAGAGCGCTTGGGCATACAAGGCACCGATTACCTACAAGATTACGCCAGCGACGCCGAGCGCTACAAAGCGCTGTACGACCAAAGCGAAGATCCTTACCTCTTATTTCGCAACTTGTACTTGCAAAGCATTATGAGGGACGCCGATTATGAATAAGCGCGTCGCTCGTTTTTTAGTCGAGCACCACAAATTGGTGCTTATCGCTTTTACTATTATCACCGCTGCGCTGGGCTATCAAGCGCTCAATTTTAAAATTGACGCATCGGCCGACACTCTACTCACCAAGGGAAACAAACTGTATTTGCAAACTCAAGTGGTTAACGAGCGCTTCTCGCCACAAGAGTTTTTACTGATTGCCTACCAACCTAAAGACCATAAAGTACTCAGCCAAAAAACTTTTAATAACATCGCCAAGCTCAGTGCTCAGCTGGAGCAGATTGAGCGAGTCGAGTCGGTACGGTCTATTTTGAATGTGCCATTATTAAGCTTGGCCAAGGGTGGGTTAAGCGCCGATAGTGGCGCTAAAAAATGGACAATAGAGCAATCAAACTTCAGCCCTTCTGTGCTTAAAGAGGTATTTACCGACCACCCCATTTTTGAAGATTTGGTAATCAACAAAGCGCAAACTGCTACCGCGTTGCAAGTATTGTTTAAACCCAATAAACAACTTAGTGATATCGATAGTAAAATTACCGCGCTGCAAGAGAAAGCTCTTGAGCACGAACTAAGTGACAACGACCAAGAAACGCTGCAAACACTGCAAACCAAGGCCGCGCCGCTACTAAGGACACTCACTCAGCAACGCAATCAAGAAATCGCTAAAATTCGCGAACTGATTAAACCCTACGAGGCCGAGTCCAAAATTTACTTAGGGGGCGCGCACGTACTGGGCTACCAGCTTATTAATATTATCAAAAACGATTTAAGTATTTTTGGCGGCGCCATTGCCGGCATGATCTGTCTTGTGCTGTTTGTCATATTTGGCAAAACTCGCTGGGTTTTAATTCCCGTTCTGTGCTGTTTAAGCAGCGTAATTTGCACAGTCGGGTTATTTGGTTTATTGGGTTTTAAGGCAACGGTAATATCATCTAACTTTATTGCCTTGCAATTGATTTTAACTTTGGCGATTGTCGTGCACTTGATAGTGCAGTACCGCGAGTACAGCAACGCCAACCCCGAATGGCAGCAAAAGCAGTTAGTGATCGAAACCTTTGCCCGCAAAGTACAACCGTGCTTTTATGCTGGCATCACCACTTCGATTGGCTTTGCCTCACTGGTGTTTACCGACATCCAACCGGTTATCAGCTTTGGCTGGATGATGATTATCGCCATGACGCTGTCTATCAGCGTGAGCCTGCTGCTCTTTCCTGCAACGTTGTCGCTACTAAAACGTGAACAACCCGGTAAAAGATCTCGTTGGGCCAACAAGCTGCTACAGGCCAACGCCAGCTGGATACAAAAACACCCACGCTGGCCGATACTGACTAGCTTGATGGTGCTCGCGATCGGCTGCAGCGGCTTGTTCTTTTTAAGCGTTGAAAACAGCTTTATCAATTACTTTCGCGACTCGACCAAAGTTCATCAAGAGCTGAGCTTTATTGATCAAGAATTTGGCGGATCAACACCCTTACAGCTGGTTTACACCCTGCCAGAAAAACCCGCCAATACCGATTTAGAGTTTACCGCGCGCGACATTCAAACCTTGCAGCTGATACAGGCTGCGCTGGAGCGGCACAAAGGTGTAGGTGATACATTATCAGTGGTTAACTTTACCCAGCTGGCACAACAAATTAACGACGCAAAGCCACTAACCGAGTACGAACTTAACGCCGTCTACTGGAGTATGGATGAGAGTTTAAAAAACGACTTGCTGGGTTCTTACTTTAATAAAGAAGAGCGTCAGGTGCGTATCAGCACACGCATTCAGGACACCACCGAAGGCTTAAATCGCGCCGACTTACTGGCTGGCATTCACGCCGACATGGAAAAACTAGCAATTCCTCAAGACCGCTACCAGCTAACCGATCTATTTGTGCTTTATCAAAATATTCTCGATAAGTTGTTCCGCTCGCAGATTTTAGCCCTAGGAATCGTCTATGTATTATTGCTGCTTAGTTTTTGGGCCTTATTCCGCTCATTTAAAATAGCCCTAATCGGCATTACCCCTAACATACTGACCACGATAGCAGTACTTGGGTTTATGGGCTGGATGGCGATTCCGCTGGATTTAATGACGATCACCATTGCCTCAATCGCTATGGGCATCGCCGTGGATGATACCATCCACTACATTCATCGTTATCGTGAAGAACTGACCAATGGTGATAGCGCGCACGCACTTGAGCGCACCCACATGAGTGTCGGCTACGCACTGCTGTACACCACTACAATTATTACATTAGGATTTTTATTACTGGTGTTTTCTGATTTTGTGCCAAGCGTGCAGTTTGGTTTATTAACCAGTCTGGCGATGCTGATTGCGCTGCTAAGCGACCTCACCTTACTGCCGGTATTGCTTAAGCGCTTTATCGAAAGCGCTTAAGCACAACGACTTCAAGCCTCTATGTGCCAATCACTCCACCATCGTTTTTGGTTACCACAACAGTAGTGGAGCGCGGCCGAGTTTTACCATCGGAGGCAGGGTAACTCAAGCCCGGATGCTGCACGTTAAACCACAACGTGGTGCCATCTGGGGTGCCAGTTAATCCTGTTATTTCGCTGCCGGCAGGCCCTGTCATAAAACGGCGCACTTCGCGCGTCACTGGATCGGCGCACAGCAACTGATTCATCCCCTGAGTAAGGTAGGGTGCTTCTCGCTCGTCATAATCAGTGGCGATCCATAAACGGCCATCGCCATCAAACCACAAGCCATCAGGGCATGAAAAACGATCTCCAGTTAGTGGCGCTAATGCCCCGCTGCTATCAGGTGCACTCAACGTTGGCCCCGCCAACAAAAACAACTCCCACTCAAAGGTCAGCGCCGCTGGGTGCTGATTATGCTCGCGCCAGCGCAAAATTTGCCCGTGGTGGTTTTCGGCTCGCGGGTTTGCCGCATCTAACGGCGAGCCAAACGCTACCCCACGCAGATGATTATTGGTTAACGAAACATAACCATCGGCCGACTGCGGGTGGACCGCCACCCACTCGGGGCGATCCATCGGTGTCGCACCCACTAAGTCCGCAGCGCCACGAAGGTTGATCAGCACATCTGCCTGCGAATAAAAACCTCGCTCCGGCGTCAAACCGTGTTGCCCGTAAATTAGTGGCCGCCATTCACCGCGACCATCCGCGTGGTACACCGCACAATAAACTGTGCCGGAATCAAGTAGCCGTCGGTTCGCGGCAAGGTTATCTGGGTCAAATTTACCGTCGGGTACAAACTTATAAACGTACTCACCGCGAGTATCATCGCCGGAGTAAAACGCTAAGCTACCATCGTCTGCCTGTACGCAAGTGCAGCCCTCGCGCACCAAACGGCCCAGTGCAGTGCGCTTAATCGGCACCGCTGTAGGGTCAAACGGATCGAACTCTACCACCCAGCCAAAGCGGTTAGGTTCATTAACAAAGCCACCATGGGGCAAGTCTGGGTTAAACGTCGCATCAAAACGTTCGTCGGCCGACTCCCAAAAATATTTGTGGCTGTGTGCACCGGTCGCAACGCCGTAGCGCTGCTGGCTGGGTCGGTGCTGCCAATCGCTTTGGTCGCGATTGACAAAATAGTTTTTCCAGTTCTCTTCACAAATTAAATACGTGCCCCACGGAGTCACCCCCATCGAGCAATTATTTAACGTGCCCAGCACGCGTGTTCCAGTCGGGTCTTGTGCGGTCTTCATGGCGTCACTGCCAGCTGCAGGGCCACTAATATCCATTGCTGTATTGGCCGTCAAACGGCGGTTGTAGGGCGATGCCGCTACGCGCTGCCACTGCCCTGCCCGACGCTCAATTTCAATCACGCTAACACCGTGAGCGGCCTGTTCTTTTGCCACCTGATCGATAGGGCGCAACTTGCGACCATCACTCGCACTCACCACGCAGGGCCCTTCGGGGTGCAGTGTGTCATTGGTGTACTCGTGGTTGACTACGAGCAAGCCATGCTCATTAGGAGCATCTGATAATGGGAAATAATGCATGCCGTCATTATTTTGCCCCGCTTGTAGCTGTTGTTCGGCGGCATTGTTGCTGGCGTTTTTCTGCCATACCGGTGCGCCCTTTACGACCTCATCGCCCCAACTAAAAAAAGCGCTCGCGGTGTAACCGTCGGGGACGGTAACCACATCGACATTCTCGCCCAGCGCTGCTCCGACCGGTGTAAAGCTAATCTTAGCTCGCAGAGCATCCTTAAACGTAGTTTTTACAGGCTTTGTAACACAACCACTTAACGAAAAAGGCCCGGCGAAACTCGCCAGGCAAAGCATCATGGAACCTGTCGCCAGCGTGCGCCGGCTACAGGAGAGCTCCCAAAGGGATGGGTTGCCAGCCGGGTTAACCGCGATATCATCAATATCATTAACACCGTGCGCGGTTAAATCCGACTGTAAACTGTTGCTGTTATTAAACGTGTAGCGTTTACTCAAGGCCCAGCTCCTCGGCGATGGCTTGCCAACTTACAGCTTTAAAGTTTTGCGGTTGTTCAGGCATGACGTTGTGCCCGTCTTGCGCAATAAAAGCACCTAGCTCATAGCCTTTTCCCAGTGAGCGGTGAGTCACCTCTAAACCATCGGTTTCCGAGATTCCATCAACGCCCAGCGCAGTGTTTGCTGCCACCCTAAATTTACCCAACGTGGCGTAAGGTGCTTGGCTTTGCAACACAAGGTAAGTGTTATCGCCTTGACTCGAAGCAATCAAATAACGACTATCGTTTGCAGGGTACAGCGCTAACCCCTCCACATCGTCTACCAGCTCATCATCGATCATTTTCACTTCTGTTATATTGCTTGGATCTGCGGCTTTTGCCGATAACGCCCAGATGCCAACATCTTCCTCACCAATAAATAACTGCCCGCGTGCGTCGTCGGCAACGCACCCCTCAGGCTGCGACTTAACACTAAATTCACGCACTTTTTTACCAAACACTTGACCGTCAGAAGCGCTTAGCTGGTATTGCTCAAAGCGGCCACTTTTTCCATTGGCAAATGCGTAATAAACATCACCGTCTTGGTACATACACAGGCCGTAAATTTCTTCCAAACCCGTTGGCACTTCAGCGCGATACGTTAACTCGCCGGTCGCAGGGTTAAGCTGATAAACCGACAATGAGTTATGGTCGCGTTGACTGGCTACAGCAATGTCACCGCTGGTGCCGCTCCAATTAAAACCATACCGCAAGTCGACATTGTTTAATCGACCCGTAGGCAGCATTTGCACCTGCTTGCCATCTAGGCGGTAGGACAGCAGCCCATGCTTTTTATCGGTACCAATAATTCGGCTAGCAGCGGGATCACTTGGGTGCACCCAAATGGCGGGGTCATCAGCGGCATCACCAAAACGGACAACCGGATCTGTTTCCATAGTTGGTTTAACGGTGGCAATCACTTTTGCCGTAACCGGCAGCAATTGCGCTAGCGTTACAGAGTCAGGCAGAGCCCACATATTTTGGTGAATTAATCCGGTGTCATCGTCGCGAAGTAGCGTATGCAATTGTTTGTCGTCACTCGAAAACCATGCGCGCAATGCCTCCGGCTCGCCTAAACCTTCGAGCTGCCCCACAATATGGCGAGTGAAACTGCCGTCGCCCTGTGTGTAAAGTGCAAGCTGATGGCTCTTAGCACTTACCGCGATCACACTAGAACCTACAACCGCAAGTGTTTCACTCGCGCCAGCCAACGCACCAAAAGGCTCTGCCATATCCACCACGGCTCGGCTCGCAGGTAACTCTGGGTCGGCGGGGTACTGCCAAATTCCCACAGATTCTTCTGCTGCGTATAAGTTACCGTTGTTATCACTCGCACAACTGGTAACGTTAGGGGCAATAGCTAAGCGGCGCACTAAGGTCGGATCGACAGGACCGCTTTCGTCTGCCATCAACCACTGCTCAGCACCGCCTCGCTCATCGACGACAAACAGCGAAATATCGCCATCCAAGTTTTTATCCAGACAAAGAGCCTCGGGTAAAAAAGCTGGCGCCGGAGCTTGGACGGCAACCGCGACCGATTGCGCTTCAGTGTTTATGGTTAACAATGTCGGGAGGTAGTTCTCACCCATCAAGGTTGCGCCGTAGAGCGTATCAGTAGCCGCTACAACATCCAATAACTCAGCCTGTTTTACGCCCAGATTTTTTATCGTCGCATCGGGGTTATACCAGTTCAGTGTGCCGGCATTATCCAGTAGCAAGTAACTTCCCGGCGCCACCGGCACTAAAGCAGCAGCTTGCATATCCGCTACGGCGGTTGTCGTAGCGGCGCACGCGGCCATACTGGCACTTGCCATTAGCGCACAACATAATCGAAGTATTTTCATTATTGATTCCTATCACTTTCTAGTTTTACGGGCACAAGCAAACATCGGCACCCGCTCACTGATCGATGAACGCGATTAAAAATTGGTAATAGTGACGCCCAATTTATAAGTTAAGCCGTAGTTCTCGTACTGCGCACCGTAAGACGTATCATTAATGTAAGCGTAGTAAGGCTCATCGGTTAAATTAGCCGCCTCCAGGTAGAGCTGAATACCATCGGTAATATAGTAGCGCGCCGAGAAATCTAATTGCGTCTGCTCATCTACGTAGATATCTTGCTGTGCATCGCTAACGTCCTGAACCTCTAATAAATACTCGGACTTATAGTTCGCAGCCAAACGCACGCTAAAACTACTTGCCTCATAACCCATCGATACATTACCGGTAGTGTCCGACTGACTGGGCATGGCGCTATCACGACTGACAATGCCACCGGCATCTTCATCAAAATACGTAAGGCTCGCGTCGGAGGCCGAGAAAGTCGCATTCGCTGACAGCAGCAAACCATCGAATGGAGCAGGCAGTGAGACGAACTGCTTTGAAAAGGCCAACTCAACGCCATAAATATTGGCAGAGTCACCATTCGCGTAACTGATTGCCTCATCGTAATCGGCGTACATTTCGGTGCCGGCGAGATCGGTTTGATAAATAAAGTTATCAATATCTTTGTAGTAAGCAAAAGCCGAAACCACACCGGCTAAGCCCATGTAGTGTTCAACACCCAGATCAAAATTACTGGACTCTAGCGGCTCCAACTCCGGATTGCCAAACTCGGCTTCTTCATCATCGATCACAAAGAACGGCGCCAACTGATCAAAGGTCGGACGCACCAAGGTGTTTGTCCAAGCACCGCGCAACTGCGTGTTATCACCAAGGGAGTAGCGTGCATGCAACGACGGCAACAAGTGGTCGTACTGGTTGTCGGCACGATTGTCCTCAAAGGTATCGCCGTCGTAGCGGGTTCCCAGCGCATCAAACTCAGTGTCCTCGTAACGCACGCCCGCCAACAACCGCAGATCACCCAAGTCGATTCGGCCCATCACATAGGCGGCCAACACTTGCTCCGATACATCAAAGTCCTCAATGCGTGAATCTTCCTCGGAGTAAAAGTCGGCTTGATCCAGCCCAGCAACCGCGGCAACAACACTCGTCGAATCAATGCCGGGGCCAAACTCGCCCAAACTATAATCACGATTGGCCGTCGCATAAGAAGTCATCAGCAGCTGATCATCACTAAAACCCTGCTCATCAAAGTCTTCGTACACCCAGACCTCTACATCGCTGTCTTTGTCGCGATCGCTGTACTTACCACCAAACTTAACCATAGCCGAGTGGGAGCCGACAAAAAAATCTTTGCTAATATCAAACTGCCAACTAGTGTCGGTGTCATTGGTGTTCGATTTAGCCAGCTCTACCTCGTCCAGCTCGTAACTGGCGGCATTTACAAAACTCGCGGGAGTATTTAAATAAGGAGTCGCCGTATCACTGAACGATACGCCCTCAATGTCATCAATACTGGCGAACACAGCGCCACCTAGATGCTGTGGTTCGTCTTCGCTGGACTCTGACAAGGCCACGCGATAATCCAGTGTCCAGCTGTTGACGCGAGTACTACCGCCTAACGAGGTCGACAGAATCTTCTGTGTTTCGGTGCGATCTTTAAGCTCGCGGGCTACCTCAGCACTGCTGCTAACGCCCTCTGCGATGGCGTCTGAAAACTCAACGATATTGGCTAAACGCTGTTCAGAGTCAGTGTATTCACTGTAAAGGTTACGCCAATATAAATCGGTGTTGTCGGACAACTTATAATCAACATTAAAAGTCATGCCCGAGCGTTCACGAGCAATCGTGTAATCGCGCTGCTCGATCTCCTCCAACAAGGCCTCGCCATCATCAAAATCCCACGCGCCACCGGTTTCGATATTATCCGAGCCAAACTCGCGATCGTACCAACTAACTCCAGCGGCGATACCAAGGTTGTCAGTGCCACGGCCAACGCTAAATTTATCTGATCCCGTTAACGCAAGTTTAGGGCTGAAGTTATCGGTCAAATCGTTATAGCTACCCTCGGCGGTCAAGGAATAAAACTGTCCGTCACGATCAAATGCCGACAGACTTTGGATGTCGATACTGCCGCCCAATGCGTTGGCATCAAGATCTGGGGTTAACGTTTTAGTGACCACTAAGCCTTCCAGTAAATCTGACGGGATCACATCCAGCGCTACCGCGCGGCGTCCGCTATCGGGAGACGGCAAGCTCACACCGTTAATGGTGACAGCGTTGTAATCTGGCCCCAAGCCACGCACGCGCACATAGCGGCCCTCACCTTGATCGCGCTCGATCGACAGACCAGGCAAGCGTTGCAACGCCTCCGATACATTAGTATCGGGGAGCTGGCCAATGGCATCGGATGACACCGCACTGACAACATTATCGGCCGAGCGCTGACGGTTTAGTGCTTTGTTTAAGCTACTTGCTTGCCCAAGCACAATCACATATTCCTCTACCGCACGCTCTGGCCTAATTTTAAAATTAGCCACCAGCGTTTCATTATCCACCACGGTAATCTGGCGCGTCATAGTGTCCACCCCGAGGTAACTCACACTTAACGTGTACTCACCCGGCTTAACACCGTTCAAAACAAAACGACCATCGCGAGCGGTCACGGCGCTTAAGTTAAGCTCTTCAACTTTTACCCGGCTGCCCTGCAGTGGCATACCGCTAATTTCGGCAGTCAACTGACCATTAATACGGCCATCCGCCAAAGCATTGCCGGCCATTAATGCGCCCACGACGCAAGCCAATAAGTTGCGCTGCCATTGTTTGCCTATCGGCAATACTTGGTTAGTCTGTGTCACTGCCCCTCTCCTGTGATAATAATCGTTGTGGTGGGCGCGCCTTAGTTAACGGTGTAACGACGCGTCATCCAGTTACTTGGTGCGCCGACGATAAAAAGACAAAGTGACAGTGCTGTGACAAGCACCTATCAATACCGAGCAAACCGGCCTTTAACTGGGGTTTTATCTGGCCTGTGAGCTAAGCGGCCCCCCAACTCACCGCCGCAGGGCCGCTCACGGCAAGCCCTGCAGCTCAAGACGACGCTCTTTTTATATAAAACTGGCATGTAGCCTGAGCTGATTTGCCCCCTCGGACTGTCACACAACCGTTACATTGGCTTGCTATAGACATACCCTACGTTTTTTAGGACAACATCATGATTCGGTTACATAAGTGGAAGCTATTGGCGATTGCCCTGATCACCAACATCACCATTCTGATTAGCCTTGCCGTGGGAGAAATTAAAACCTGGCAACAAATCGACTGGCTCGACATCATCGGGGAAGGGGGCGTTAGCTTACTTGCAGCGCTATGGCTTGGTTTTGCACTTAACAGTCGCCCCAACGGCCCTGTCACGAACTTATTAACCCTAGGACTCGGGCTAATTTTTGTCGGCACTTTTCAGGATTTACTCGATGAACTCGTGGCGATCGACAAAGGGTTATTTTTAAACAGCGGACTGGAATCAACCCTGATGCCTATCGGCCTGACAGTACTCACCTTTGGCCTGTATCACTGGCACAAAGAACAACTGCTGTTTACCGAACAGCGCCGCAAACGCGAGCAAGTTTTTAGAGAGTATCGTTTGCAAGATGGCTTAACGGGGTTGGGCGATGCGCGCTTTTTACGCCAACAACTGAGCCTGGCACTGCGGCACGCCAACAGCGAGCAACAACCGTTGGCGTTAGTGCTACTAGACATTGATCACTTTGATTCAACCAACCGCCGCTTTGGCCATGCGGAGGGCGATCGACTGCTACAAGCACTTACCGAGATTATCTTGCTTAATTTACGCCGCACCGATTTATTGTGTCGTTACGCAGGCGATAGGTTTGCCGTGGTCTTACCCAACACGGGCGAACTAATGGCGCGCGAAATTACTGCGCAACTAAGCCGCGCGGTCGAGCACTTTGCTTACAAGACGGCGCAGCAGGGCGAAACGCTGTACCAAAGCATCAGTACCGGCATCTGCACCGCCGAGGAAGACAATGCCGAAGCAATGATTGAACGGGCAACGACTCGCTTACTGCACGCTAAAGACAGCAAAGCAAACCTACGCGTTGTGGCCGCTTAACATGAAAGAGACGAGCCATTACGAAATCGACACAGCCTGTATTCCGGCGCACGAATTCCCCGCGGCCCTTATCGACCTCGCCTGCAGCCGAGGGCTACACAGCGACAAACTATTACGCGGCACCGGAATATTTATGGAGGATGTGCTCACCGGAGAATTAACTCTGCGGCCCGCGCAATGCTTTGCCTTACTTGGCAATTTACGCAAACTACTGCCGGCGGCCGACAGCGCTTTTCTAGCCGGAGCCAGATTGTACCCCGGCAATTTTGGCCCAGCCGCAAGTGCACTGCAAAGCTCTGCTAATTTACTGGCGGCGATTCAAGTTATCGTTAAGTATCAAGCCATTTTGTCACCACTGCTTAGCCCAAGACTTGAGTGGCACTGCGATGCTTTGTTTATCCACTGGCACGACGCTTGTGGCGCCGGCGAGCACATTGCATTTTTAGCCGACATGATGATCAGCGCGCTAGTCGCCACCACCAAACATCTGGCGGGGCGCACACTGCCGTGGCAATTTTATTTACCCGGCGAGCCCGATCATCGCGAGCAATACCAAGTGCATTGGGGGCCGCACCTGCACACCGGCAGTCATCAGTACAGCATGCAGATAGCACGTAAAGAGCTTGAGCAAACGTGGCCAGGCGCGGCAACCAGCGTCAACCAAATAGCTAGCCGACAATGTGAGCGTCGCTTGCAACAGGGTTCTGCCGAAGGGTTTATCACCGCGTTCGATAAATATTTACGCAACCACTTACCCTGTAATCCATCGTTAGAGACAGCGGCCAACGAGTTTGCCATCAGCCCGGCCACACTCAAACGCAAGTTAAAAAAGCATCACACCAGCTTTCAACTACGCTTTGATCTAGTGCGTAAAGAGCAGGCCTTATTCTGGCTAACACACGAGCAGTTGCCGCTCGCCGAGATCGCGGCGCGGCTGCACTTTCACGATACCCGCAACCTGCGTCGTGCGTTTAAACGCTGGACCGGAATGATACCCAGCCAGTTGCTCGCCGCACACTAACCGTCTAATCTTATTGCCTAGGGCAAAACTCAACAAAAGCCGCCTGCGAAACGTTTCATTAACGCGTATAATCCGCGCTAAACCCTACGACTTTGACTTGCCGTGAGACCTTCGATGACCAAGATCCGCTGGGGCGTGTTAAGCACGGCCAAAATTGCCCGATTACACACCATCCCTGCTATTCAGTCTTCTGCCTTGGGCGAGGTTGTCGCGATCGCCTCACGCGATGCGCAAAACGCCCGCACGCAAGCCGACCTGCTCGGTATCACCCGTGCTTACGGCAGTTATGAGGAATTACTAAAAGACCCGGACATCGATGCCATTTACAACCCGATGCCGAATCACCTACACGTACCTTGGTCGATCAAGGCCCTAGAGGCAGGTAAACATGTACTGGTAGAAAAACCTGCCGGTCTTAATGCCACCGATTTGGAGCCTTTGCTCGCCTGCGCCGAGCGCCACCCAGAGCTAAAGTTAATGGAGGCGTTTATGTACCGCTTCCACCCCCAATGGCAACAAGCCAAGCAGTTGTGCGATGCAGGCGCGATCGGCACCCTGCGCACTATTCAGTGCGCGTTTAGCTACAACAACCGCGACACCAGCAACATCCGTAACAGCGCCGCTATGGGTGGCGGAGCACTGATGGATATCGGTTGTTATGGCGTGTCTTTGGCGCGCTACTTACTGGGCAGCGAACCGACTCGAGTACTCGGCCACCTAAACAACCTAGGGGATTACGAGGTCGACTGCATTAGTTCGGCGTTAATGGAGTTTGATGGCGCTATCGCCAGCTTTACCTGCTCGACCAAAACCGAGCCCGAGCAGTGGGTAGAGATTGCCGGCGAGGCCGGCAGCATTCGCCTCGCGATCCCGTTTAACCCAATTGCCGACGCCGCAACCGAGCTCACCCTTAAACAAGCCGATAAGCTCCAGCGCTACACCATTGAGCCGGCCAACCACTACCGCAATATGACCGATGCGTTTGCCGAGGCAATATTGCATAATAAGCCTGCACCTACACCGATGACCGATGCATTGAGCAACATGACCGCAATAGACGGTATTGTCGCAAGTGCCAACGCTCAAAGCTGGGTAAGCTTATAGCAACACTGGTTTTACACACTTCGTTTCGCGGTATTTTTATCGGCGACAGCCAGAGGCCAAAAGCCTAAAGCAACTCGCCCCCATTGGCTGCAAGGCAATCCCTTGCTGCAACATTAAGGAGTTCAAGTGAAAAAAATTGTCGTCGTCGGCGGTGGTGCTGGCGGATTAGAATTGGCCACTCGGCTAGGGCGTAAATTAGGCCGTAAAGGCAAGGCTCACGTCACCCTAATCGATCGCAACACCACCCATGTGTGGAAGCCCTTATTACACGAGATTGCGGTGGGCACCATGGACGAGGGGGTCGATGCCGTAAGCTACCGAGCCCACGCGTTTGACAACCACTTTTATTTTCATATTGGCACCATGACGGATATCGACCGCAGTGCTAAACAAGTTGTACTCGCCCCCTTAGATGATGAAGACGGCCAAGAGCTGTTGCCCGAAACCCGCATCGACTACGATATTTTAGTGCTCGCCATCGGCTCCGCATCTAACGACTTCAATACCCCTGGGGTGAAAGATCACTGCATTTTTCTTGACAGCCCCTCCCAGGCACACCGCTTTCGCAATAAACTGCTAGGCCGCTTTTTACAGATTCAGCGTCTCCCCCAAACGCGCAACACCGTCAACATTGCCATTGTCGGTGCCGGCGCTACAGGGGTTGAACTGTCGGCCGAGCTGCATCACGCCGTGGCCAAGTTTCATACCTACGGGTTTGATGCCATCGACAGCGAGCACTTAAATGTCACATTAATAGAAGCAGGCCCAAGAATTTTACCGGCCTTGCCCGAGCGCATCTCAGCCGCTGCCAGTCGTGAGCTGATAAAAATGGGGGTCACAATTAAGCTCAACACACGGATCACTGCGGCGGTTAGCGACGGCTTAGAAACGGCCGACAATGAAAAAATCGACGCCGACCTAATGGTCTGGGCCGCCGGAGTTAAAGTCCCCGATGCACTCAAAAATATTGGTGGCATTCCCACCAATCGCATTAATCAGCTGCCGGTAAACGCTTACTTACAAATTAAAAATGAGCCCAACCTATTTGCCATAGGCGACTGCGCCGAGTTTATTCAAACCGACGGCAGCCGCGTGCCGCCGCGCGCGCAATCAGCCCACCAGATGGCCGACATTTGCTACCACAATATTCGCGCACGACTCAGCGGAAAATCGCTTAAAGTGTATCGCTATAAAGATTATGGCTCGCTAGTGTCACTGTCTAACTTTTCGACTGTCGGCAATCTTATGGGTAACTTAAGCGGTGGCTCGTTATTTATTGAGGGGCGTTTGGCGCGTATCGTGTATGTCTCTCTGTACCGGATGCACCAAGTCGCCGTACACGGTTATATGAAAACCGCCCTAGTGATGTTATCGGGCAGTATCAACCGCTGGCTTAAGCCAAAACTCAAGCTGCACTAAGACGTTGGCACAGAGGCGTTGGCTTGACAGCCTGCGCCACCGTGCCTAGGATGCGTTCTCGCGCCAATAAGGACCTGTAAATGTTGCCGTTTCACGATGTCGTCGCCGACGACTTTAGCGATGTGAATGATTTAATCATTCGCCAGCTCTACTCCGATGTCGGCTTAGTCGAAAACATCGGCCATTATCTTATCGAGGCCGGCGGCAAACGTTTACGCCCCTTAATGGTGCTGTTGTGCGCCCGCGCACTGCACTACGATGGCAAACATCATCTAGATTTAGCTGTCATTATTGAGTTTATTCACTCCGCCACTTTGTTGCACGACGACGTAGTAGATACCTCGACCCTACGCCGTGGTCGTCCTACCGCCAACGCCGAATGGGGTAACGCCCCGAGCGTTTTAGTCGGTGACTTTCTCTACTCCCGCGCTTTTCAAATGATGGTTGCCATCGGCAATATGGACATTATGAGCATCCTGTCCAAGACCACCAACATCATTGCCGAGGGTGAGGTACAACAACTGGTTAATGCCAAAGACCCCAACTTAACCGAAGCCGGTTACTTACAAGTAATCGAAAAGAAAACCGCCGTTTTGTTTGCTGCCGCCTGTGAGGTAGGTGCCGTAGTGGCAGAAACCGACGCAGCCTCGCGCTTAGCGCTAAGCCAATATGGTATGCAAGTAGGTATCGCCTTCCAGTTAGTCGACGACGCCCTAGACTACAAAGGCGATGCAGAAGCGCTGGGTAAAAATGTCGGCGACGACTTAGCCGAAGGCAAGCCCACGCTACCGCTGATTAGAGCCATGGAGAAAGCCTCGGATACCGACCGCGAGCTGATTCGCAATGCCATTAGTAATGGTGATGCCAGTCAACTTGAGCAAGTCGTCGCTATCGTCGAGGCTACCGGCGCAATGGAATACACATTAGTTGCGGCTCAAGCAGCAGTAGCCCGAGCCTTAGAGGCATTAAACACCCTACCCGACAGCCGCTATCGAACAGCCTTGGTCGAAATAGCCGAATTTGCCACCGGCCGCGATCACTAGTCGCAGCAAACTAAAGAAAAGCGCCAAATCGGCGCCACAACCAAGTGACCTGCCCGCCTTTAAGACGGCCAATATGGGCTCCAAATTAATACGATTACCAGACAGAACACTAGACAAGCCAGTGGCACAAGGTAGAATGTGCCCCTTTGCGGCCCAGATGGGGCCACCCGTTTGATTTACTGCCCAGAGTTAACATTATGAATTCACATATCCAGCAAAGCTCATACAGCCTGGAAGATCTGATCGAATGCGGCCAAGGTCGTTTGTTTGGGCCCGGCAATGCACAACTGCCTGCCCCCAACATGCTTATGCTTAACCGTATTGCCAATATCAGCGAAACCGGCGGCGAGTACAATAAAGGCGAAATTATCGCCGAGCTGGATATTACCCCTGACTTATGGTTTTTTGATTGCCATTTTCCGGGCGACCCAGTTATGCCTGGCTGCTTAGGCTTAGACGCCATGTGGCAATTAGTGGGCTTCTTTCTTGGCTGGAGGGGCAATCCTGGCCGTGGACGTGCACTCGGCTGCGGTGAAGTTAAATTTACCGGGCAAATATTGCCAACGGCTAAAAAAATTACTTACCACATCAGCTTAAAGCGGGTTATTGAGCGCAAACTGATTATGGGTATTGCCGATGGCCGAGTTGCCGTTGACGGAAAAGATATTTATTTTGCCAAAGACCTGCGAGTCGGATTATTCTCAAATACCGACGCCTTTTAATGGCGGGGCACTTATATCCAGCACCCACATCCAAGCAGCTGTAAACCGCCGCACTGTGGCATAATAAACAAAATATAGCCGCTCTTGCTGAGGCTGAACATTATTAAGAGGTAGCCTATGAAACGCGTTGTAGTTACCGGTATGGGCATTGTTTCCTGCATCGGTAATGATAAACCCACCGTACTGGAGGCTTTGCGTCACGGCCGCTCCGGCATCACTTACAACTCAAGCTATGAAGAGATGGGCTTTCGCTCGTGCGTATCAGGCTCAATTGATCTCGACTTAAAAGAGTTAATCGACCGTAAAGTCCTGCGCTTTATGGGAGACGCTGCGGCGTTCGCTTATGTCTCGATGAGCCGAGCCATAGAAGATGCAGGCCTCACCGAAGCTGAATACTCTAACGAGCGCACCGGTATTATTATGGGCTCAGGTGGCGCCGGCTCGAAAAACTTGGTTGAAGCCGCCGACACTTTACGCACCCGTGGACTAAAACGCATTGGGCCCTATCGTGTCACCCAAACCATGGGCAGTACGACATCAGCCTGTCTGGCGACGCCATTCAAGATCAAAGGCGTTAATTACTCTATATCATCTGCCTGCGCCACTAGCGCCCACTGTATAGGCAATGCCATGGAGCAAATCCAGTTAGGCAAACAAGATATGGTGTTTGCCGGCGGTGGCGAAGAAGAGCACTGGTCTTTGTCATGCCTGTTTGATGCCATGGGGGCATTGTCGACCAAATATAACGACACCCCAGAAAAAGCCTCACGGGCTTACGATGCTGCGCGCGATGGTTTTGTCATTGCGGGTGGTGGCGGCTGCTTGGTACTCGAAGAGCTTGAGCACGCCAAAGCACGCGGTGCAAAAATTTATGGCGAGCTGGTGGGCTACGGCGCCACTTCTGACGGCTACGATATGGTGGCACCATCAGGCGAAGGCGCCGAGCGCTGTATGCGCCAGGCCATGGCGACTGTGAGCGGTGACATCGACTACATCAACTCACACGGCACCAGTACTCCAGTAGGTGATTTGGCCGAGCTAAAAGCGGTACGCAGCACCTTTGGCGATAAAATACCGGCGATTAGCTCAACCAAGTCATTAACCGGCCACTCATTGGGTGCTACCGGCGTGCAAGAAGCTATTTATTCATTATTAATGATGGAAAATAACTTCATCTGCGCATCGGCTAATGTCGAAGAGTTAGACCCAGAGGCAGCAACCGTACCGATTGTACGTGAGCGTCAAGACAACGCCACACTCAATCGCGTACTGTCAAACAGCTTTGGATTTGGCGGCACCAACGCCTCGCTTATATTCCAACGCTACGAAGACTAAGTCGCCACGGCAAATAACAGTCAGTAAAACGGCTTAGCTGTTTTACTGACTTACTGCTAAGCCTTCAATCCTAAACGTTTCGCCCCCTCCTGCTCTTTGCACACCATTAACAGCCCGCCGCTATTAAGCCTATGATGGGTTCGCCTGCAACCATTGCTTAACGATATACACTAACGTTGTCCGCCAAGTACGCGCCTGTACACCAAAATCATTGCGGATTCTCTGCACGCCCAATACAGCGCTTACCGGCTCATCGGCACGCACCTCATCAACCACCTCAAACTTTGGCGTCGGCCCTTGGTAATCCTGTTGCTCCAACACCTGAGCCAACTGCTCGGCAAACTCTACCTCGGTGCACGTATCGCCACTGCAATAATGATACACACCCCAACACTCTGTACCGCAACCAATCTGTTTAATCAGCCCAACAATAACTCTGGCAACATCTGACAGGGCCGTCGGGGCACCACGCAAACGGCTATTAAGGCGCCAACATTCATCCTGCTGCAACGCAATCAGTAAACGTGTTGCCGGGTTATCTCCGACGCTGCCAATCACCCAGCTGGTGCGCAACACAATGGCGCGCGGCAGCCGCTCAGTAACAGCGTGCTCGGCATCATAAAAAGCTTGTCCCACGACACTATTGGGTACCGGCTCATCGCGCTCTGCGTGCTTACTTTTATTGTCATCGCCAAACACTCGATAACTCGACAGCTGAATCAACGGGATATTCCGTGCCTGACAAACTTGCGCCAAAGCATCAGCGGCCAATGGCAACAGCTTACATTCGGCCGCGCTCGGCGCATCGGCCCAACCCAAGGTGTTAATCACCAAGTTAGGCTTGCCCTGCCCTATATAAGCATCGACAGCGTCTCGATCACACCAATCGACGTCGTTAAGCGCTGGGGCTAATAGACCAAATGGTTCGCGCTCAAGCTCGTGCTCGAGCGCCACACCCAACGGATGGGTGCTATCGGTTAATAACAACTTCAAATCTAATCTCACTTGTTTTGGGTTGGCAATAAGCAGCGGCCACGACCGGCTCAAAGCATACAACGCAAATAGCAGGGATACACCCTTGCCACTAGCGCAATAATGTCTTTATATCACACATAGAAGCCAACACACTTTACACCGCCAAGGTTGATCGGCCGCAAATAGATATTAAGTTGCAACCACCACCCCGTCAGCTCGCTCGGCTACATCAATACACACAAAAGCACTTTTGAATCATTTGTTAGAACATAAACGCCTAATAATTAACCTAAAGATTATACAGTTTTGCCGATAACCCCATATGCACTAAAACTCTGAGGTTTATATGGCCCTTAATCAGACCGACCTAAACAGCGCGCTTCGCCCGTCCAGTCAAACACTGGGACTGCACTCACAGACAAGCGTCGTCCACAGTACCGTAACTCGAGCACTCACGCTGGTCGGCGAAAAAACGGCCGAACAACTCGGCGCGCCAGAGATTGGCACATTCAAGCCGTTAACGGCCGAGCAAGCCGCCGGCAATATTCTTGGTTTTATCCAGCGTCAAATTGAACGCGATATCGCCAATGGCGCCACCGATGAGGAATTAGAAGCGCGCCTACAGGCAGGCCTGTCGGGTTTTAATAAAGGCTTTAACGAAGCTCGTGATCGACTAGAAGCGCTGAGCCTACTGGACGGTAACGTCAGCGCATCCATAGGTAAAACCTACGACTTAGTCACCTCTGGAATCGATCAGTTGGCACAAGATCACTTAGGCCGATCCCTTACCGATATCGACGCTCCCAAATTAAGCCAAATAGCACCCAATACTGCGCCAACCCAAGCGCGTTATGAATACGCCTCGGCGCAGAGCTTTCGCTTCGAGCTGCTAACCGCAGAGGGCGACAAAGTCAGTATTCAAGCAAATGCCAGCCGGGGCGAAACTCACTTTTGGCGCGCCGAAGATGGCAGCAGCTCAAGCGCGTCAAGCTCGAGCGTTAGCTACAGCTTAAATGTTACCGGTGAGCTTAACGACACCGAGCAAACCGCTATTAACGAGCTCCTACAGCAGGTTAACTCACTGGCCGATTCGTTCTTTAGTGGTGATATTGCCAACGCTTTTGCGTCGGCCCTAGAGCTGGGCTACGATCGCAGCCAGATCGAGGGCTTTGCCCTTAATCTAACGCGGGTCGACATTCAACGGGTTAGCAGTGCCTATGACGGCAACGGGTCGCCCCCCAACAGCTTGCAGCAGAGCCTACAACCCGTTGGCCAATTTATTAACGACGCGCAAGAAGCACTCAACCAAGCAGACCATTTTGCCGAACCGCATAAGCTGTTACTTGATATCGTCGACGGCCTATACGGTGACGCCGAAGCACCTGGCAACCAAGACGGCCAGAGCTTTGCAGACTTTATTGCAGAGCTGTTAGATACCGCCCTGCCAGCCAATAACGCACCACAACAAGCTTAACGTTATATCGCAGGTTACGGCGGGGAGTAAGGGTCACATAATGTGGCCTTTGAACCTCTGTCGTAATCTGCGTTTGCAATCCATCTCGACACGATAACCTCACCGCCCTTCTCACAACCGCGCACTAAACCAAAGCTTCTCGACATTAGATATAGAAAGCTTTGCACTCATGACCAATTCCGTTAAGTATGCGACACTATTACCTAAAATTTACACAAACAACCTCTACCCTCGGCAACAGGGCATGGCAACCAGGTATTGTATCGACTCATTTTTAAGGACATAGGCATGAAGCTACAAAGAGCTTTAACACTTATCTTATTAATCCTATTAGCTAGTTGCGCCACGCTCAACGAAGACGAATGCATAACCGCAGACTGGCAGGCCATAGGCTACGAAGATGGCGCTAACGGCCTGCCCGACTCGCGCATTGGCGCCCACCGTGAAGCCTGTGCCAAGCATGGTATAACCCCCAGTTTAAGCAATTACCGCGATGGCCACAAAGAAGGCCTAATCAGCTTCTGTACTCCCCGCAACGGCTTTAATCGGGCCCGCAATGGCTATCAATACAAAGGTATTTGCCCACCGTTACTCGAGCCGAACTTTCTGGATGGCTACGAAGCAGGACGAGAAATTTATCAGGCCGAAAGTAATGTAAGTGAACTTGAAAAGCAGCAAAGCAACAATGAAGCCGAGCAACAGAATATAGAACAACTGCTGCAAGAGAAAGAGGCCATATTATTTGCGCGCGGCACATCCGAGACACGGCGTCGTGCAATTTACGAAGAAATAGCACAACTAAAAAAGCGCCAGGGTGCCCTTGAGCAACAACGCGACAATACGATTCGAAACTTGACCGATGCCGATGCTTGGCTGAAAGAATTGCGCAATCGATACAGTTATTACTAACCCACTAAACTTAAGCCAACTTAAAAATACTGGATCACGCTCACGGTTACAGCTGTATTTTTAAATATCGCTTAGACAACCGCTAACGTAGTGTTGAGTAAATGTAAAAATTCCCTCTAGCCCAGCATTGGGCCTAGCGGGAATTAGCGCAACAGATTGCCGAGCCACTGCATTTACGTGGCGGCAGGTCACTAAACAATACGCAAAAATAGCTCCAAGCAAAAAAGGCTTACGCTCGTTTCTTCCACCACACAAGCACGCCACTAACACTGATAACCACTAAAAAAACACCGAGAAGACTCACAAAAATTTGATACCAAACTCCCCATATCCGTGCACGATGTAAAACATGCAGCCATGAGCTGACCGTATTACCCGCATACTGACCGGTAGGAAGGTAATGGAAAATAGGCTCGCCAGTCACAGCATCCACATACACTTCGGTACGAACATGCTTAGCACTTAAATCTCTGCTCGATTGAGCTCGATAGCGGTACGCACCATAGCTGCGAACATAGGCCAGCGCATTTGGCTGAATGATTTCGATCTGTTCGCGCTGAGCCAATGCTTGCATTGCATCATCAGCGTATGTCTGGGCAGCTTGCCAACTGATTGGCGGCTGACGATCACTAGGCTCTCTGTCTGCAAGGTGATACCAGGGCGGATGAAACTCCATAACTTGCCGGGTAGCATGTAAATAAAAACTACCCCACAAATTCATATACACAGAGCTCCACGCAAAAACCAATAATACCAACCAAAGCCAAAGACTCAGAGCCCGATGGAGATCAAAATTAAATCGCGCAAAAGAACTGCCGGTTTTTATTTTCCATGCTTTAGCCCAACGAGACATAAAACTCCGGCGCGGCGTCCGGCGTTTAGCGCGTAGAGGCAAGGTAATCAACAACCCGGTAAAACAATCGATGGTCCAAATAACGGCGACAATTCCCATCAGCCACCAGCCAGGGGCACCAAGAATCAAGCTGTAATGCAACTGGTAGATGAACGGCATAATGTTATGCCAGCCTTCTGATAGACTTCCATGGGTACGCACCCCCAACAAAGTGCCATCTGTCGGATCTAACAACATCTGACTAAAGCCGAGCAAAAACAACTCACCGGTAGCCGGGTTGTTTTTTGCCATAACACCAACGATCACTCGCCCTTGCTCTGCAAATGATACCGACCTTACCAAAACACGCGAATCAATATTTTCTGCCGCAGAGGCGTAATCGGCAAACGACAGTCGTGGTGATGTAGCCTCTGAGCTATATAATCTCGGAGCGGTTAACTTTTCCAGCTCGGGCATAAAGGCCAACAGACTGCCAGTAAGTGCCGCAAGAATAATAAACAAAGCAATGGCTAACCCAACATACCGATGCAGTAGGCGCAACAACTTAAATACACCGAACTTACGTCCCAACTGCATTAGAAATTAACACTAATTGAAGCGACCGCATTAAATGGCTCGTTGGGCATATTGGACCAACGTGAACGCAATGTGTAATAGGTCTCGTCCGTTATATTATTAAAAACAAGACGTGCCGTAGCTGGTACTCCCCACAGCTGTAGATCATAAGAAGCAAACAAATCCCAACGTGTGTATGCATCATCTTGGTAGCTATTATCTGACGTGCCAAATCGTTCCGACACATAAACAGGACCACCGCCCAGTGCCAGCGCCCCTAACGTATACCGCAACCATAGACTCGCTTGAGTCTCGGGGGCATTCGGCAGAGCATTACCTTGATTGCCAGAAAAATCTTGCGTGATCTCGGTATCGGTCAAAGCAATATTGGCCATGATAGATAACTCATCGCTCAGCTCACCCATAAAATCCAGCTCGAGCCCTCGACTTTGAGCCTCACCAATGGACACGGTTCGGTTAGGGATGTCAGGGTCAGGCGTGGGGATATTACTTTTTGTTAGCTCAAACACACTGGCATTCAGGTTTGCTTTGCCATTAAACAACGTCATTTTAAAACCGGCTTCTAATTGCTCTGCCGTTTCTGGGTTATAAAGGGCACTGGGTAAATAATTAAAGCCGGGGCCAAATGAAGTAGAATAACTTACATACGGAGAAAAACCATTTGAAAACTTATAAATAACACCCACACGCCCTGTCGTTTTATCGTCGTCGCGCGCGTAATGCTCAATCGGTGAAAAATAAGAAGTTGCCAATTCACGGCTTGCAGAATCATAACGCAAGCCCAGTAAAACAATTAAATGATCAGTCAGATACATCTGATCTTGGATAAATACGCCATCTGTTTGATCATCTTGCCGAGTAATAGCATCATCCTGTGTATAACCATCAAACGTTTCAATATTGATACGAGAATCGCCCGCGCGATAACTCAAGATATCCACTTCCTCAATAAACGTAATAGAAGCTTGCCCGTCAAAGTCATAAGCAAATGACTGCCCGCCCACGGTAAGATTATGCTGTATCGAACCCGTATTAAAACGTCCGTTTAAATGCGCCCAAAAACTTTGACTGTCCACTTTTTCAGGGCCAAACCAAGCAGAGCGACGCACAACGGTATTATCTGGCCCAGGATTTCCCGTCGCATATATCGAGCGAAAGTAAGTCTCTGAACTAGAGGCCGCGAAACCTGCCTGCATAGACCAAGCATTATTAAAAACGTGATCCATCACGACCTCTAATGCGCGATTATCAAAATCTTGATAAGCATCACCCTGCCCATAGCTATGCTCACGCGGCAGATCAACAATGCCGTCCTGCCATGCATGCAGCCCTTGATCGTACATATATTCGCCACCGGCAAGCTCCAGATTCACTCGAAGCTGTGTTGCATCAGACACTTTGTACAACAAAGATGGCGCCACCAGATACTCACTAGAATCCGTAATATCTCGATACCCACCATAGGTTCGCAAAGAGGCATCAAGCCTAAATAGCAGATCTTTAGAACCGACCGGACCACTTGCATTTAGCGTCGTACTGTATTCATCTAGCGAGCCAACCGTTTGACTTAAACTTATTTGCGGTATTTCTGTTGGCGCGCGAGTCACGATATTAATTGCGCCACCGGGGTCGCCCATACCAAGCTCAAGCGCCGCCGGCCCTTTTAAAACCTCAACTCGCTCAGTATTAGCACGGTAAAAATGTAAAGCCGGCTGCAATACACCATTTTTATAACTGGCCAGATTATTGGTAAAGCCTCTTACCGTAAGGCGCTCGTAAGCCCCACCCATCGTAAACGCTGGCTGAACACCGCTGACGTTACGCAGTGCATCCTGAAGAGAGTTGGCTTCTTGATCTTCAAGAACAGCCATAGGTACCGACTGCACAGACATCGGTGAATCAGACAGCGGGAGCCCATTATTCGTTAAGCTCGAAAAAGGCGCCGACGTATAGCGGCTCTCTCCAGCCCCAACAACATACAACTCCTCAATAAGTTGATTCTCTGCGGGTGAACCGTGCGGCTCAGCGGAGACAGTTAAACTCAATAGGACGCATTGTGCGGCAAACACAAACTTCACGGATGTCAGCATAGGGCTCTCGGATATTTAAGGGCTAAAAAATATCGCAAAGCTACCAAAGTGAACACCTGCAGACAATGTGGCAATTTGTCGCAGACGAAAATACCGACAGACTCAAAAATATAAAATATGTATTAACGAATAAGATTGAACCGACATGATCCCTGCACCTAACAAATCTCACGTATATTATGCCAACTAATCGCCCACACAAAACTGTGCGCGCCAGCACACACTCAACGAAAACAATAGATATTTTTACCGCTCTTTAGAAAAACATTTGATCCATTCTTGGACCATAAAACCTTCGCATTGCAACAGGCACAACTGATCTGAAGCTGGGAAAACAGTAGCCGACCAAGTGTCAGAAAGACCGTCAATCACGTTGAACGCGGATTCCTATAACTTATACAAAACAACATCGGCTTTGTTATTTTCTAGCTGCCTAATGCGATAGAATTTTATTTCAAATTTATGCGCTCTTCGTAGAGCTAACACTCAGAACTACTGCTCGACATATCAGCTGAAAACCTACCTACAAAGTAGTCACGCACCCAATATTGCACAAGTAAAATTGATAGTATCAAATCAGCGCCGTTTAAATTTTTCCTTACCGAGCTTCATCACATTCTTTTTGTAAAATCAAAGCAAGCTTGGACTATATCGCACAAATACAAAAAAGCCGCGTATAACACGGCTTTTTTGACACTTAATGCTATAGACTCAAGTGACCTCTAAAAAGGAATATCATCATCAAAGCTATCAAACCCACCCGCCGGTTGTTGTGGCGATTGCTGAGGCTGTGATTGCTGTTGTGGCGGAACTTGGCGCGGCGCCTGCTGGGGCTGCGCTTGAGGTTGTGCTTGGGGCTGCCCCTGTGGTTGGTTGCCAGCAAAGTTTTGACCGCCGCCGTAGCTTTGATTGTTGTCTTGATTGTAATTTTGGCCGCCGCCATCGCCGCCGCGGCTGTCTAGCATTTGCATTTCGCTGGCGACAATTTCTGTGGTGTAACGGTCTTGGCCATCTTGACCTTGCCATTTGCGGGTGCGCAATGAACCTTCAATATAAACTTTAGAACCTTTGCGTAGATCCTCGCCGGCGATTTCGGCAAGGCGGTTAAAAAACACCACTCGATGCCATTCGGTGCGCTCTTGTGGCTGGCCAGTTTGCTTGTCTTTCCACTGCTCGGAGGTGGCCACGCTAATGTTGGTTACAGCTCCGCCCGATGGCATGTATTTAGTTTCAGGGTCTTGACCCATATTACCTACAATGATTACTTTATTGACGCCACGCGCTGCCATAATTATCTCCTAAATGTATCTTGTTTATTGCGGCCTGCGCGCATCGGGCACAGTAATCCGCTCGGTTGTCATGCTTAGTACTTTAGCACCAGTTAGCTTGTTTAGCTGGCCATTGCCTGCAGTATTTGCTCGCGCTCTACTTTTTGTGAATCGACTTTTAAATACACCATATCTTCTGTGGGCACTACCAACACCTCGGCAACGCCATCTATTTGTTCAAGCTTGTCACTTACGGCGATAGGGTCCGCACCATTTAATGGCAATAGCATACTGGCTAAATAGCGCGGTGGCGTCATAGATCTAGCAATCAACCACCACAAGACCACCAACACGGCACCGGCCGCCAGAACCACTTGCGCGCCCTGCCATTGCAGCAATGCGCCACCGGCCACACCGCCGGTGAATGCACCTAAAAATTGCGCGGTAGAGTATATGCCTGTTGCCGTACCTTTAGAGCCTGCCGGAGCCAACTTGCTTACCAGCGAGGGCAGTGTTGCCTCTAGCAGGTTAAACGCCATAAAAAAAGCGAACAACCCAGGCAGCCACCACCACAGTGTTTGCGGTGCAACAACCAACCACAACAAAGCAGCTGCAAGCAGCGCAATAGCCGCTAAAAATACCGGCTTCATTTTGCGACGCTTTTCGGCAATGATAATAAGCGGCAGCATGGCGATAAATGAGCCGGCTAACAGCGGTAGATAAATCATCCAGTGGTGAGCGCTT
>NZ_LFIJ01000003.1:37665-134328 GCF_001187555.1 Gilvimarinus polysaccharolyticus
TTGGTGAGCCCTTCCTACACCAAGCGAGCCGACCAAGACACTGGGTAACACCACAAAACTGGCTGTTAGCACGCAGTGCAAAGCAAAGATACCAACATCTAATCTAAGCAGTTCGCCGTTACGCAATGTTTTACTCAACAGCGCCGGTACCGCGCCGGTTTCTCGCCGCCGCGCTTGAGCACCGCCATGACTAACCGCCGGCACCTGATAAATAATGATATACACGCCGATTAAACCCAGCGCGGCGGTGACCCAAAATATCAGCGATAAACCACCAATACCCGCTAACGCCGGGCCAACCACTAAAGCCAGCGCGAACGATACACCGATAGAAGCGCCGATGCTGGCCATGGCCTTGGTGCGATTCTCATCGGCCGTGAGGTCAGTAACCATCGCCATGACTGCACTGGCAATCGCCCCGCCACCTTGTAATACACGCCCAAGCACGAGCTCGTAGACGGTATCGGCCTGTGCCGCGACAATACTCCCCGCAACAAAAATCAATAACCCCGCCACAATAACGGGCTTACGACCAATGCGATCAGACAGCATGCCAAATGGGATTTGCAGCAGCGCCTGACTAAACCCGTAAGCGCCTAGGGCCAAGCCTAACAAAGCGGGGGTCGCACCGCTGTAAGCATCGCCATAAAGGGTCAGCACCGGCAACACCATAAACAAACCGAGCATGCGGAATGCATAGAGTGACGATAGCGCCATAACAACGCGGCGCTCAAATGAGGCGGTAGGCACGGACACAAGAAATCCTGATTGATAAAAGCCGCGAATTTTACCACAGCGCGAAGCAAAACGCGTTTTTTACAACCCTTATCCACTAACTGCGCCAAGACCCAATCCGCGCGTGCGTAAATACCGTATAATGGCGAGTTTTTAGGCGAAGGGGCAGAAAACCCCAACAGGTGGTATAGATTGGATACGATTTACGTTCGTGGCGCGCGCACTCACAACCTCAAGAATATCGATCTGGACATCCCACGCGATAAACTGGTGGTTATCACCGGCCTGTCGGGCTCGGGCAAGTCATCTCTAGCGTTTGACACACTTTACGCCGAGGGCCAACGACGCTACGTTGAATCTCTATCTACCTACGCTCGCCAATTTTTGTCGATGATGGAAAAACCCGACGTGGATCATATCGAAGGGTTGAGCCCAGCGATCTCCATCGAGCAAAAATCGACCTCCCACAACCCGCGCTCGACTGTGGGCACCATTACCGAAATTTACGACTACCTACGCCTGCTCTATGCCCGCGTAGGTGAACCGCGCTGCCCAGTACACGGCGAGCCGCTAACAGCGCAAACCGTCAGTGAAATGGTCGACACCGTGCTGGCGATGCCCGAAGGCAGCAAGCTAATGCTGCTTGCACCGATTGTTCGCGATCGAAAAGGTGAGCACTTACATACGCTAGACCACCTAAAACGCGAGGGGTTTATCCGCGCTCGTATCGACGGCTTGTTGGTTGATTTAGACGATGCCCCCGCACTTGATAAAAAGAAGAAGCACACAATTGATGTGGTAGTCGATCGCTTTAAAGTCCGCGATGACCTAAAAGTGCGACTGGCAGAATCGTTTGAAACGGCACTGAATTTAACCGAAGGGCTGGCCGGCATTAGCGATATGGACGGTAAGCAAGACGACCGTATTTTCTCGGCCAAACACGCTTGCCCTGTATGCGACTACAGCTTAAGCGAACTGGAGCCACGGCTGTTTTCGTTTAACAACCCAGCCGGCGCCTGCCCCACTTGCGACGGATTGGGCATTAAACAGTTTTTTGATGAGAGCAAGGTGCTGCTGTTTCCAGAGTCCTCATTGGCGCAAGGCGCTATACGCGGCTGGGACAAACGCAATATTTATTACTTTCATATGCTCACCTCAATTGCCGAGCACTATGGCTTTAACGTCGACACGACGTGGCAAGATCTAACCCACGAACAACAGCGTGCGGTGCTGGACGGCTCGGGCGATGCAATCATCTCATTTAATTACGTTAACGAACGCGGTGATATTATTCAGCGCAAGCACACTTTTGAGGGCGTGCTGCCCAACCTTGAGCGGCGTTATCGCGACACTGAATCATCCACTGTGCGAGAAGAACTGGCCAAGTTTCTTTCGACCCAACCGTGTCCATCTTGTAAAGGGGCGCGATTACGGCTTGAGGCGCGCAACGTGTTTGTCGACGAGCGCAGTCTGCCGCAAATTACTGACATGCCGGTAGGCGATGCGCACAAGTACTTCAGCGCTCTCGCGTTTACCGGTGCGCGTGCCGGTATCGCCGACAAAATTTTAAAAGAACTGCGTGATCGTTTTAGCTTTTTGGTCGATGTGGGCCTTAACTACCTCTCTCTTAACCGCAGCGCTGACACCCTATCGGGGGGCGAGGCGCAGCGCATTCGACTTGCCAGCCAAATTGGCGCCGGGTTAGTCGGGGTAATGTATATTTTGGATGAGCCCTCCATTGGCTTACATCAACGCGACAACGACCGCCTGCTTGCCACCCTGACTCACTTAAAAAACTTAGGTAACACGGTGATTGTGGTAGAGCACGACGAAGACGCTATTCGCCTTGCCGACCACGTGATTGATATTGGCCCAGGCGCAGGGGTGCACGGTGGCGAAGTAATCGCCGAGGGCACGGTGGACGACATTATGGCGAGCGAGCGATCGCTTACCGGACAATACTTAAGTGGCGCCAAAGAAATCGCGGTTCCGGCCAAGCGTACCCCAGCCGACCCAAAACAAATGCTCAAACTATTTGGCGCCAGTGGCAATAATTTAAAAAACGTTAATTTAGAGCTCCCCGTGGGCTTAATGACCTGTGTCACCGGAGTATCCGGCTCGGGTAAGTCCACCTTAATTAACGCCACACTGCACCCGATAGCCGCCACCGAACTCAATGGCGCAACCACGCTCAAACCAGCCCCCTTTGAGCGCATCGAAGGCATGACATTTTTTGATAAATGTGTGGATATCGACCAAAGCCCCATCGGCCGCACACCACGTTCCAACCCCGCCACTTATACCGGTATTTTTACCCCAGCCCGCGAGCTGTTTGCTGGCACTCCAGAGGCCCGCTCGCGAGGCTACAAAGCCGGGCGGTTTAGTTTTAACGTCAAAGGTGGCCGCTGTGAAGCCTGCCAAGGCGATGGAGTTATCAAGGTTGAGATGCACTTTTTACCCGATGTGTTCGTCCCCTGCGATATATGCAAAGGCAAGCGCTACAATCGTGAAACTTTAGAGGTTAAATACAAAGGCAAAAATATTCACGAGGTGCTCGACCTAACCGTAGAAGACGCCCGCGAATTTTTTGATGCTATTCCCGCCATCGCCAAAAAACTACAAACCTTAATCGATGTGGGGCTGTCTTATATTCGTTTAGGCCAAGCCGCCACTACCCTGTCTGGCGGTGAAGCGCAGCGGGTGAAGCTCGCTAAAGAGCTGTCTAAACGCGACACCGGAAAAACTCTGTATATTCTGGACGAGCCCACCACTGGCCTGCACTTTTACGACATCCAACAGCTGCTAACCGTATTGCAGCGGCTGCGTGATCATGGCAACACGGTGGTCGTGATCGAGCATAACCTAGATGTCGTTAAAACCGCCGATTGGGTCATTGATCTAGGCCCAGAAGGCGGCAGTGGCGGGGGGCAGATTATCGCCACAGGCACACCGGAAGATATCACTAAGGTTAAAAAGTCTTATACCGGACAATTTTTAGCTCCCATGCTCAAAATCGCCCGCGAGCGCGCCAAAGCCAGAAACGCCTAAACACTTAAGGCCGCGCAACGGCAACTTTAAGCGTTTAGGCCGCCAACCTAGCTTACGCGGCTAACAACGCGGCACTCTACTCCAGAGCCGCGGTAGCTGGTATAATGCCGCCTCCTCCAATGCAGAGGCTTGTGTGCCGAATTGATTGGCGGCCAAAAGCTGCCGATAAAGGGTTGGTGGCACTTGCACGGGAAGGCACTTATCCGTACCCAGCTGTCATTAGCTGACCCCGTTTGCAAGCAGTACCCGCCCGGCCTCTGAAGATACCCTCTTAAAACCATAGGTAAAAGAATGGCTACATCAGACTCTAAAATTATCTACACCAAAACCGACGAAGCCCCTGCGCTTGCCACACAATCTTTACTGCCTATTATCGAAGCCTTCACCCAAGTATCTGGCGTGAGCGTAGAGTTAAAAGACATCTCTTTAGCTGGCCGTATTATCGCCGCCTTTCCGGAATATCTGAAAGAAGAGCAACGCCAAAGCGATGCGCTGGCCGAGCTGGGCGCACTGGCCCAACAGCCTGACGCCAACATCGTCAAACTGCCCAACATTAGCGCGTCTATCCCGCAGTTAAAAGAAGCCATTAAAGAGCTACAGGACAAGGGTTACGCCCTACCAGATTACTCTGCCGAGCCGAGCACCGATGAAGAAAAAAACATCGCGAGCCGCTACGATAAAATTAAAGGCAGCGCGGTAAACCCGGTACTGCGTGAAGGCAACTCTGACCGTCGCGCACCGCCATCGGTAAAAGAATACGCTCGCAAAAACCCCCACTCGATGGGCGCTTGGTCTAAAGACTCTAAGTCGAATGTAGCACACATGACCGAAGGCGATTTCTTTGGCAGTGAAAAATCTGTCACCTTAGCCGCCGCTACCCGTGCAAAAATTGAGTTTGAAAAAGCCGATGGCAGCAAGCAAATCTTAAAAGGCGATCTAACCTTGCAAGCTGGCGAGATTGTTGACGCTGCGGTATTAAGCGCGCGCGCACTGCGCAGCTTTTTAGCACAAGCCATTGCCGACGCCAAAGAAGAAGGCGTACTCTTTTCTCTGCATATGAAAGCAACCATGATGAAGGTCTCTGACCCCATTATTTTTGGTCATGCAGTAACGGTATTTTTTAAAGACTTGTTCGAAAAGTATCAAACAGAGTTTGACGAGCTAGGCGTAGATCCAACCTACGGTTTTGCCGACGTACTATCTAGCATTCAAAAGCTGCCAGCCGACAAACGTGCGGCCATCGAAGCCGACATTAAAGCCATCTACGATGCCGGCCCAGAGATCGCCATGGTGAACTCAGATAAAGGCATCACTAACTTACATGTACCTAACGATGTCATCATCGATGCCTCCATGCCAGCAGCCATCCGCTCATCTGGTCAAATGTGGGGTCCGGACGGCAAGCTACACGACACCAAGTACACGATTCCTGATCGCTGTTATGCCGGTGTTTATCAAGAGACCATCCAGTTCTGTAAAGAGAACGGGGCCTTTGACCCGACCACGATGGGCAGCGTGCCCAACGTAGGCTTGATGGCTCAAAAGGCCGAAGAATACGGCTCGCACGACAAAACGTTTGAAATGCAAACCAACGGTACCGTACGCATCATCGACGCTGACGGCATCGTATTGTTAGAACAAAGCGTGGAACAAGGTGATATTTTCCGCGCCTGTCAGGTAAAAGATGCCCCAGTGCAAGACTGGGTAAAACTGGCCGTAAACCGTGCTCGCGCTACAGGTAACCCAACCTATTTTTGGCTAGACAAAAATCGCGCTCACGATGCAGAGCTGATTAAAAAGGTAGAGACTTACCTACAGCAACACGATACTGACGGATTAGATATTCAGATTTTCTCACCAGAGGAAGCAACTCGAGCTACGCTGCGACGCACCAAAGATGGCCTAGACACCATCTCGGTAACTGGCAATGTATTGCGCGACTACCTCACCGACTTATTCCCAATTTTAGAGTTGGGCACCAGTGCAAAAATGCTTTCTATCGTTCCCCTAATGAACGGCGGCGGCTTATTTGAAACAGGCGCAGGCGGCTCGGCACCGAAACACGTTGAGCAGTTTGTCGATGAAGGTCATCTACGCTGGGATTCACTGGGTGAATTTTTAGCCTTAGCTGCATCACTAGAGCATTTTGGCGATGTGAACAACAATCCAAAAGCGAAAATTTTGGGTGATGCACTCGATAAAGCCACCGGTAAATTTTTGGATACCAACAAATCACCATCGCGTAAAGTTGGACAAATTGATAACCGTGGCAGCCACTTTTATCTAGCTATGTACTGGGCCGAAGCATTGGCTGCGCAAGACAGTGATAGCGACCTAAAAGCCCGCTTTAGCAAGCTTGCCAGTGAAATGTCGGCTAACGAGCAAACCATTATGGACGAGCTTAACGCCGCTCAAGGTAAGCCCATTGATATCGGTGGTTACTATCAAACCGACGACGCCAAAACCGCTGCTGCCATGCGTGCGAGCAACACTCTAAACCAGATCATTAATGCTTTGTAAGATTGTGTACAGCACCTAAACTTTTAAGTGCTACTGGATAAAAAAGGGCGTCCCTAACAGGTCGCCCTTTTTTGTGGTCGACATTTATCATCGAATATATCAATCAATCTATACCACTGCGCCAACTGTTCTTAACTGCGCCGCAACGCTAGAGTAATCACATCAGCAGCAAAAAAGTTAACAGACAACGAAAGGAGTTGTTATGGGTTTATTAATAGATGGAATCTGGCACGACCAGTGGTACGACACTAAAACATCAGGCGGTAAATTTATCCGCAGCGAGGCTCAGTATCGCCATTGGATCACCCCGGATGGTAGCGCTGGAGCAACCGGTACAGACGGATTTAAAGCAGAACCTGGGCGCTACCACCTCTATGTCTCTCTGGCCTGCCCTTGGGCCCACCGCACACTCATTCTTCGCACGCTAAAAGGCTTAGAGGAGATGATCGGTGTCTCGGTAGTTAACCCGCTGATGCGCGAGCACGGCTGGAGCTTTGCGTCCAACACCCGCAGCAGTCGCGATCAAGTCTATCAAGCTGATTTTTTACACCAGCTGTACACTCGCGACAACCCTAACTATAGCGGCCGAGTGACAGTACCGCTTTTGTGGGATAAACAACGCGAGCGCATCGTCAACAATGAATCGGCCGATATTGTTCGTATTTTAAACTCTGGATTTGATCATATAGGGGCACTTAAAGGTGATTACTATCCTATCGCACTGCAAACTAACATCGATGAAATCAATCATCAGGTTTATCACACAATTAACAATGGAGTGTATAAAGCCGGCTTTGCCACAGAACAATCGGCCTATGACGAAGCGGTAACAACTCTGTTTGACAGCTTAGATAAGATAGAGGCACTACTGGCCCAACAACGCTACCTAACAGGAGGTGAAATTACCGAGGCCGACTGGCGGCTGTTTACCACCCTGATACGGTTTGATGCGGTATATCACGGCCACTTTAAATGTAACTTAAAACGTATCGTTGACTACCCCAACCTATGGGCTTATACCCGCGAGCTATACCAATGGCCGGGTGTCGCAAAAACGGTGAATTTTGACCACATTAAAGAACATTATTACCGCAGCCATACGATGATCAACCCCACCGCCATTATCCCCAACGGCCCACTGCTAGAGCTTAATGCGCCTCACGGCCGAGACACGCTATAGAGCTGCATAAAAAACTGACATGCAAAAACGCAAAAAAGCCGGCAAGCCGGCTTTTTTGCGTTTTACGATAAAGCGAGTAGTGGTTACTCGGCTTCGACCGCTTCTTCAACTGCACCTGTAACAGGGCGATCCATCAGCTCAACATAAGCCATGGTAGCTTTGTCACCGGTACGCAGGCCACACTTAAGAATACGCAGGTAACCACCTGGACGACTCTCAAAACGTGGACCTAACTCGGTAAACAACTTACCAACAGCTTTAGGGTCGCGCAGACGAGCAAATGCCAAACGACGATTTGCAACGCTATCTGTTTTAGCTAAGGTGATCAAAGGCTCGGCAAAACGACGCAGCTCTTTGGCCTTAGGCAAGGTAGTCTTAATCAGTTCGTGCTCTACCAGTGACGCGATCATATTGCGAAACATGGCTTTGCGATGTGAACTGTTACGATTCAGTTGACGGCCACTATGACGATGACGCATGACGCTAAATCCTTCACTTATGATTGCTTCACAGCAATCGTGTTAGTCCGCGCTAAGCGCGGAACAGTCTATTAATCAGTCTTCGTTGCGTAAGCTAGCCGGAGGCCAGTTTTCCAAACGCATACCGAGAGACAAACCGCGCGAGGCGAGTACATCTTTAATCTCGGTGAGAGACTTTTTACCCAGGTTCGGGGTCTTTAACAGCTCAACTTCTGTGCGCTGAATCAGATCACCGATGTAGTAGATATTTTCCGCTTTCAGGCAGTTTGCCGAACGAACGGTCAGCTCTAAATCATCTACCGGACGCAATAGAACAGGGTCAATCGCCTCTTCTTTTTCTTCCGGTTGTGACAGTTTTTCGCCTTCCAGATCAACAAACACAGCCAACTGCTGCTGTAAGATAGTTGCCGCACGACGAATAGCTTCTTCAGGATCAATGGTACCGTTGGTCTCAAGATCCAAAATCAACTTATCCAGATCGGTGCGCTGCTCAACACGAGCGCTTTCGACGCTATAAGCAACACGACGAACTGGACTATAAGAAGCATCCAATTGGAGGCGTCCAATAGCACGACTTTCATCGTCTTCTTGGCGACGTGCATCAGCAGGCTGATAACCACGGCCACGTGCAACCGTCAAACGCATAGTCAGTGTAGTGTCACCAGTGATATTAGCGATCACATGATCGGGGTTTTTCACCTCGATATCATGGTCTACTTGAATATCACCTGCGGTTACAACACCAGGACCTTTTTTGGTCAGCGTCAGTACGGCTTGATCTTTACCGTGCATTACCACGGCAACGCCTTTGAGGTTCAGCAGGATTTCGATGACGTCCTCACGGACCCCTTCGATATCACTATACTCGTGCAATACACCATCGATTTCTACTTCAGTAACAGCACAACCGGCCATTGACGAAAGCAAAATGCGACGCAATGCATTGCCCAAAGTATGTCCAAAACCACGCTCCAGCGGTTCCAGCACAACTCGAGCGTGAGTTGGGCTGTTTTCGGTAACGTCGATATGACGCGGAGTCAAAAATTCGTTTACTGCAGTCTGCATAGCCACACCTGTTAACGGTTAATCCCTTACTTGGAGTAAAGCTCTACGATAAGGTTTTCGTTGATTTCAGCCGGCAAATCGCTGCGATCAGGAACACGCTTATAAGTGCCTTCCTTCTTCTCAACGTTGACTTCAACCCACTCGACATCAGCGCGCTGACCAGACAAGGTCAAAGCATTCTGAATACGCAGTTGTTTTTTAGCCTTTTCGCGAACCGCAACCACATCACCTTCCGCTACTTGATAAGAAGCGATGTTAACGGTTTGACCATTAACAGTAATGCCTTTGTGAGATACCAACTGACGAGATTCTGCGCGAGTAGCGCCAAAACCCATGCGGTAAACCACGTTATCCAAGCGACATTCCAGCAATTTCAACAGGTTCTCACCAGTCGCGCCTTTGCGACGAGCGGCTTCTTTATAGTAGCCACGGAACTGTTTCTCTAGAACACCATAGGTGCGACGTACTTTTTGCTTCTCGCGTAACTGAATACCGTAATCCGACAAACGACCGCGGCGCTGACCATGTTGGCCAGGTACAGATTCCAGTTTACACTTTGAGTCCAGCGCGCGTGCTCCACTCTTTAAAAAGAGATCGGTACCTTCGCGACGGGACAGCTTACATGTTGGTCCAATATAACGTGCCATTAGTTTGCCCCCTTACACTCGACGTTTTTTCGGCGGACGACAGCCATTATGTGGTATCGGCGTCACGTCTGTGATGTTGGTGATTTTATAACCAACGTTATTCAGGGCGCGCACGGCAGACTCGCGGCCGGGCCCTGGGCCTTTTACTTCTACGTCAAGGTTCTTTAAGCCGTATTCTTTAGCGGCTTCACCGGCACGTTCTGCAGCTACCTGAGCGGCAAATGGGGTACTTTTACGTGAACCACGGAAACCTGAGCCACCTGAAGTTGCCCAAGTCAGGGTATTACCCTGGCGATCGGTGATCGTAATGATCGTATTATTAAAAGAGGCATGAATGTGTGCAACACCATCCACAACCTGCTTTTTGACCTTCTTTTTGGTCGTAGTTTTATTACTTGGCTTGGCCATAGCAATTCTCTTCCTAACAGTTGTTACCGTACTTGAATGTGAGCGAGAGCCTGCGAATTAACGCTTAATAGGCTTACGCGGACCTTTGCGGGTACGTGCGTTAGTCTTAGTACGCTGACCACGGAGAGGTAAACTACGACGGTGGCGCAAACCACGGTAGCATCCCAAATCCATTAAGCGTTTAATGTTCATAGACACAACACGACGCAGGTCACCTTCTACGGTGAACTTGCCCACTGCATTACGGATTTCATCCACTTGAGCTTCGCTAAGCGAACCAATTTTGGTATCTTCCGCAATGCCTGTAGCAGAACAAATCTGCTTGGCAGTGGTCCGGCCTACCCCATAAATATAAGTCAGGGATATAACCGCGTGTTTGTGGTCTGGTATGTTTACACCAGCAATACGGGCCATTCAAATTACTCCAGTAACTCTAAAATTGCAGCGTTGACGTGATCTAACACCACCCCTACGCACTATGATAAAAGGCGCGGAAGGATAGCGGTAAAAACACAAAAAAGCAATAGCCCAGCGATTTCTCACTGAACGACAGTCAACGCCCCCTATTGTGCAAGCCAGCCGATATAAATCTTAAGTAATTCAGCTGACAGAAAAGGCGGCATATTATGCCACCTTTTCTGGCCAACCGGCAACCAAAAGTTGCTCAGCTGTCTTGCTTAGCCTTGACGCTGCTTGTGGCGTGGCTCGGCGGTGCAGATAACTCGCAAAACACCGTTACGACGTACCATTTTGCAGTTGCGGCAAATCTTTTTAACAGAAGCACGAACTTTCATGATCCTACCTTTAAATCCGGGATTAGCGAACGTTGCCGCTGCCGTATCCCTTTAAGTTTGATTTCTTCATCAGTGATTCATACTGATGGGACATCAAGTGAGACTGAACCTGAGACATAAAGTCCATCACAACAACTACTACAATGAGTAGTGAAGTGCCGCCGAGGTAAAATGGCACATTAAAGGCCACCACCAAGAACTGAGGCATCAAGCACACTAACGACATATAGATGGCGCCTACCACTGTCAACCGGGTTAGGACACTATCGATATATTTGGCTGATTGCTCACCAGGACGAATCCCTGGTATATAAGCACCTGATTTTTTCAGGTTATCTGCCACTTCTTTTGGGTTAAACATCAACGCCGTATAAAAGAAACAGAAGAAAACAATCAAGCCAGAGAACAACAGAATATTCAAAGGCTGGCCGGGGCCAATCGCCAAAGCGAAGTCCTGCAAGAAGTTACTCACAACTCCTTCACCGCCATCACCAAACCACTGCGCAATAGATGCAGGGAATAGCAAGATGGAGCTGGCAAAAATTGCTGGAATAACACCTGCCATATTGATCTTGAGCGGTAAGTGACTTGTTTGGGCGGCATAGGCCTGACGACCTTGCTGACGCTTCGCATAGTTCACTGTAATACGACGCTGACCACGTTCGATTCGGACAATAGCCCAAATCACGCCCATGGCAACAGCCGTAATAACCAACAACATCAACATGTGTAGATCGCCTTGACGCGCACTTTCAAAGGTGGCGCCAATCGCTGTAGGAAACCCTGCAACGATACCAGCGAAAATCAGCATGGATATACCATTACCAATACCGCGCTCGGTCACTTGCTCACCCAGCCACATCATAAAGACGGCGCCGGTAACCAAGGAGGTAACCGCAATAAAGTGGAAAGCAAAATCAGGTTCACCGCCGTAGGCAAAACCAGAGAAACTTACCGACATTGCCATCGCTTGAACGGTAGCAAGTATTACGGTTCCGTAGCGAGTGTACTGATTAATCTTGCGGCGTCCAGCATCACCCTCTTTTTTCAGCTGCTCCAATGAAGGAGTCACGGCGGTCATTAACTGCATGATGATCGACGCTGAAATATAAGGGAAAATACCCAAAGCAAGAATACTCATCCGCTCAAGAGCACCGCCCGAGAACATATTAAACAGGCCAAGTACCGTTCCCTGATTCTGATTAAACAGATCGGCAATTCGTTCTGGGTCAAGACCTGGAACGGGAATGTGGGTACCAATACGGTACACCACAATTGCCAAAAACAGAAAACGAAGGCGAGCCCAAAGCTCGCCCAATCCTTTTCGATTTACTAGCGGCTGATTACCGGGAGTTGCCATTGGCACCTCTTACTCTTCGACTTTACCGCCAGCCGCTTCAATGGCAGCTTTGGCGCCTTTTGTTACAGCAAGACCTTTCACTGTAACGGCTTTTTTCACTTCGCCAGAAGCAAAGATCTTGGCACGTTTGATGTGCGAACCGATAACATCGGCTTGCTTCAAGGTTTCCAGATCGATAACTTCGCCGTCAACCAAGTTCAGCTCATTCAAACGTACTTGCGCAGTTACGCGACCAATACGTGAGGTGAAACCAAATTTTGGTAAGCGTTTTTGCAAAGGCATCTGACCGCCTTCAAAGCCCGGGGCCACACTACCACCAGAACGTGCTTTCTGACCTTTGTGACCTCGACCAGCGGTTTTACCTAAACCACTACCGATACCACGGCCAACACGTTTTTTGCTATGGGTGCTACCAGGAGCGGGACTCAGCGTATTAAGACGCATCTTATTCTCCCTCTACCTTAATCAGATAGTTCACAGTGTTAATCATGCCACGCGTAGATGGAGTATCTTCAACCTCTACAGTGTGACCGATGCGACGCAGCCCTAAACCAGTAACACAAGCCCGATGGTTCTTCAGTCGGCCCGCAGTACTCTTTAACTGAGTCACTTTAATCATTTTCTTAGCCATGCTCGTATACCGCTTTCTAGTAATCGGACAATGCCAATTAGTTCAGAATATCTTCTACGCTCTTACCGCGCTTAGCAGCTACAGACTCAGGAGAGACCATAGACTTAAGCGCCTGGAACGTAGCACGAACCACGTTTACAGGATTGGTAGAACCGTAGCACTTAGCCAGAACGTTCTGTACACCGGCAATTTCAAGTACTGAACGCATCGCACCACCGGCAATAATACCGGTACCTTGAGAGGCTGGCTGCATATAAACCTTAGAGGCGCCGTGGCGGCCCTTAGTGGCGTACTGCAGTGTATCACCGTTTAGATCTACAGAGATCATATTACGACGAGCCGCTTCCATAGCTTTTTGAATAGCTACTGGTACTTCGCGCGCTTTACCCCGACCAAAGCCAACTTTACCATTACCATCACCAACAACAGTCAGCGCGGTGAAGGCAAAGATACGGCCACCTTTAACAGTTTTGGCAACACGATTGACCTGAACCAGTTTTTCCTGGAAGCCTTCGTTATTGCTGTCATCTTTCTTAGTAAAAGCCATGTCTTTACCCTTAGAATTCCAAACCAGCTTCACGCGCGGCATCGGCTAATGCCTTTACGCGACCGTGATATTTGAAACCGCTACGATCAAAGGCCACCTGGGTGATACCGGCGGCTTTAGCGCGTTCGGCGATTAACTCACCAACGGCCTTAGCGGCTTCTGCGTTACCGGTTTTACCGCTACGCAGTGACTTGTCCAGTGTCGACGCACTTGCCAAAACACTCGCGCCGTCGTGCGCGATAACTTGCGCGTATATGTGACGGGGAGTACGGAACACGCTTAAACGGTTCGCACCCAACTCACGAATCTTGGCACGGGCACGGCGCGCACGGCGAAGACGAGATTGCTTCTTATCGCTCATAACCTAGCCCTACTTCTTCTTAGCTTCTTTACGACGTACTTGCTCGTCGGCAAAACGTACACCTTTACCTTTATAAGGCTCTGGTGGACGCAGGCTGCGTATTTCAGCAGCTACCTGACCGAGCAGCTGCTTATCAGCGCTCTTAAGTACGATATCGGTCTGGCTTGGGGTCTCTACTGTTACACCCTCAGGAAGGGTAAATATAACAGGGTTAGAGAAACCCAAAGACAGGTTTACAGTTTTGCCTTCTGCTTTGACACGATAACCAACACCGACCAACTGCAGTTTCTTTTCGAAACCCTCAGATACGCCGCGCATCATGTTACCGACTAGGGCACGCATAGTGCCTGCCATTGCGATGGACTGCTTGGCGCCGTCACGAGCAGTGAAGCGCAGAACATTTTCGTCCTGCTTTACTTCAACTTTCTCGTGAATTGACAGCGCCAACGTGCCCTTGCTGCCTTTTAAGCTAAGGTCTTGCCCATCAAGGGAGACATTAACCGCAGCAGGCACTTCAACCGGACTGTTTGCAACTCGTGACATGGTTCTTCCCGTTAAAATACTGTGCAGAGGACTTCGCCACCAACGCCAGCGGCGCGGGCAGCACGATCAGTCATAACACCTTTACTTGTCGAAACGATAGCAACACCTAAGCCGTTACGTACACTCGGCAGATCGGTTTTACCAGCGTAATTGCGCAAACCAGGACGACTAATACGAACGATTTCGGCGATTACCGGCTTGCCTTCAAAATACTTCAGGTCAATTGTCAGGTTGGCTTTAGGGCCTTCACTCACAGAGTGACCAGTAACGTAACCTTCCTCTTCCAACACCTTGGCAACACTCACCTTAAGGCCGGACGATGGCATGGTAACGTCAGTCTTACCTACTTGCAGCGCATTACGAATGCGAGTCAGCATATCTGCTAACGGATCTTGCATACTCATCTGAATCTGCTCCTATAAATGGGTCTTGAGCTTACCAGCTCGCTTTAACCAGACCCGGGACATCACCGCGCATAGCTGCTTCACGCAACTTATGACGGCAAAGACCAAACTTACGATAAACACCGTGTGGACGGCCCGTGATACGACAGCGGTTACGCTGACGAGCGGGGCTGCCATCACGCGGCAGTTTCTGCAGTTTAGCTTGCGCTTCCCACACTTGCTCTTCAGATGAAGCAGGGCTCGAAACAATCGCCTTCAGCTCAGCACGTTGAGCACTGTACTTCTCGACTAGACGAGCACGTTTTGCTTCGCGCGCAATCATTGATTTTTTAGCCATGTCTCTACCCTTAGCCTTTGAACGGGAAGTTAAACGCTTTTAACAAAGCGCGACCTTCGTCGTCGTTACGTGCTGATGTGGTGATACAAATATCCAAACCGCGCAGCTTATCAACTTTATCGTAGTCGATTTCTGGGAAGATAATTTGCTCAGTCACACCCATCGAGAAGTTGCCACGGCCGTCAAACTGCTTAGGACTGATACCGCGGAAATCGCGAATCCGTGGAATCGAGATAGAAATCAAACGATCCAAAAATTCATACATGCGATCTTGACGCAGAGTCACTTTACAACCGATTGGCCAACCGTCACGGATTTTAAAGCCTGCAATAGATTTGCGTGCTTTAGTTACCACAACCTTTTGACCTGCGATCTTTTCCAGATCGCCAACGGCGTTATCAAGGACTTTTTTATCACCCGTAGCTTCACCAACACCCATATTAATGGTGATCTTGGTGATGCGCGGCACTTCCATTACATTTGCCAGCCCCAACTCTTCTTTCAGTTTGGGAGCGAGCTCTTTGCTGTATACTTCTTTAAGCCTAGCCATATCACTTACGCCCCTACGGCTTCGCCAGTGGATTTGAAGACGCGCACTTTCTTGTCGCCCTCAACCTTAAAGCCAATGCGATCAGCTTTCCCAGTGGCTGCGTTATAGATCGCAACATTGGAAACATTAATAGCGGCTTCTTTCTCAACAATCCCACCAGGAACACCCATTTGCGGGTTAGGCTTCTGGTGTTTTTTGACGATGTTAATACCAGCAACGATCACTTTATCGTTTGGCATAACGCGAACAACTTTGCCACGCTTGCCTTTATCGCGACCGGCGATAACAATTATTTCGTCATCACTTTTAATCTTGCGCATTTGTCTGCCCTCGACTCTCCGACTCTGTATAAGTACTTAAAGTACTTCAGGTGCCAGAGAAATGATTTTCATAAATTTCTCGCCACGCAACTCACGAGTCACGGGTCCGAAAATACGTGTACCAACTGGAGCATCTTGGGCGTTCAGTAGCACAGCAGCGTTATCGTCGAACTTGATCAATGAACCGTCCTGACGACGCACACCTTTTTTGGTGCGTACTACTACCGCCTTCATCACCTGGCCTTTCTTCACTTTACCGCGAGGAATTGCTTCCTTTACGGTAACTTTGATGATGTCACCCACGGCTGCATAACGACGGTGAGAGCCGCCAAGCACCTTGATGCACATGACACGGCGTGCGCCGCTGTTGTCAGCTACATCTAAGTAGGATTCTGTTTGAATCATCGTCCGTCTCCGAAACTATTTAGGTCGCTAGAAATCGTTAGATTTCAGTAGCGCGCTCTTCGATTTTTACCAAAGCCCAAGATTTGCTTTTAGACAGTGGGCGAGATTCTGCGATAGTCACAGTATCACCCATCTTGGACTCATTGTTTTCGTCATGCGCTTTAAGCTTAGATGACTTACTCACATACTTGCCGTAAAGCGCGTGCTTAACACGACGCTCGACCAGCACAGTAATGGTTTTATCCATCTTGTCGCTGACAACTTTGCCGGTCAGCGTACGAGCCAGTTTTTCTACCTGAGTCATCGTTAGTTACCTGCCTTTTGTCTAAGCGCCGTCTTGATGCGAGCAATATCTTTACGAGCTAGCGTCAACAGGTGCGTCTGAGTCAACTGACCAGTAGACGCTTGCATGCGTAGCTTGAATTGCCCTTTTAGCTGTGCAAGCAACTCGTTGTTCAGCTCTTCAACGGACTTTTCCCGGAGTTCTGAAGCTTTCATCACATCACCGAACGTTTAACAAATGTTGTAGTAATAGGCAATTTTGCCGCGGCTAAAGCAAAGGCTTCACGAGCAAGCTCCTCACTAACACCATCCATCTCATACAGGACTTTACCTGGACAAACCTGTGCCACCCAGTATTCCACGTTACCTTTACCTTTACCCTGACGAACTTCCAGAGGCTTTTCAGTAATAGGCTTATCCGGGAAAACTCGGATCCAAATTTTACCGCCACGTTTGATGTGACGGGTCATTGCACGACGGGCCGCCTCAATTTGACGTGCAGTAATCCGACCGCGCCCAATGGCTTTTAGACCAAAGTCGCCAAAGCTAACTTTGGAGCCGCGATGGGCTAAACCGCGGTTGCGGCCTTTCTGTTGCTTGCGAAACTTCGTACGCTTCGGTTGCAGCATCTTGCGTACCCCTTACTTAGACTTTGAGCCTTTTTTCTTAGGTGTAGCTTCCGGCTCAACATCACCGATAACTTCGCCCTTGAAAATCCAAACTTTAACGCCAATGATCCCGTAGGTCGTTGACGCCTCTGCGGTGTTGTAGTCGATGTCGGCACGCAATGTGTGCAACGGCACTCGACCTTCGCGGTACCATTCAGAGCGTGCAATCTCAGCACCTCCAAGACGGCCACCCACCTGAATCTTGATACCCTCGGCACCTTGACGCATAGCGTTCTGTACGGCGCGCTTCATAGCACGACGAAACATTACACGACGCTCAAGCTGAGAGGCAACACCCTGGGCTACCAGAGCCGCATCCAGATCAGGCTTGCGAATCTCTTCAATATTGATATGGACAGGTACGCCCATTAGCTTGCTAACGGCAGCACGCAACTTATCAACATCTTCACCTTTCTTACCGATCACAATACCCGGACGAGCCGTGTGAATAGTGATACGCGCAGTATTAGCTGGGCGCTCGATATCAACGCGGCTAACCGATGCACTGGCCAGCTTCTCCTGAATGTACTCACGTACTTTCAGGTCGGTGTTGAGTTTATCTGCGTAATCGCCACTGCCTGCATACCAGGTTGAGGTATGGCTTTTGACGATACCCAGACGAATACCTGTCGGATGTACTTTCTGTCCCATAACGCCTGCTCTCTTACTGGTCGGCTACTTTTACGGTGATGTGACAAGTGCGCTTGATAATGCGATCAGCACGACCTTTAGCACGAGGCATGATGCGTTTCATGCTCACACCCTCATCTACAAAAACTGTAGATACTTTCAACTCATCAACATCAGCGCCTTCATTGTGCTCTGCATTAGCAATAGCAGATTCAAGCACCTTCTTAACTATCGCAGCGCCCTTTTTTGGACTAAAGCCCAAAATATCAAGAGCATCTTCAACGCCTTTTCCACGAATTTGGTCTGCGACCAAACGCGCTTTTTGCGCCGACAGATGAGCACCGCGTAACTTTGCTGCTACTTCCATCGTATTACCTCGTTAGGCACTTAGCGCTTAGCGCTTTTTAGCTTTCTTGTCTGCTACGTGTCCGCGATACGTGCGGGTAGCGGCAAACTCGCCCAGTTTGTGCCCAACCATCTCTTCGTTGATCAGGACTGGCACATGTTGACGTCCGTTATGCACCGCCAGAGTCAAGCCAACCATCTCCGGAAGAATCATGGAGCGACGAGACCAGGTTTTGATCGGACGGCGATCGTTTTTTTCGACCGCAGCTTCGATCTTCTTAATCAGGTGAAGATCGATAAAAGGACCTTTCTTCAGTGAACGTGGCACTGTTGCTTCCTCTTTTGGTTGTTATGTCGTCAATTAACGCTTATCGCGACGACGCACAATCATCTTGTCGGTACGCTTGTTCTTGCGCGTTTTATAACCCTTAGCCGGAGTACCCCAAGGTGAAACCGGATGACGGCCACCAGAAGTACGGCCTTCACCACCACCGTGCGGGTGATCTACCGGGTTCATGGCAACACCACGAACGGTCGGACGAACACCACGCCAGCGCGTAGCACCAGCCTTACCCAATGAGCGCAAACTATGCTCACTGTTTGATACTTCGCCCAAAGTAGCGCGACACTCGCTAAGTACGCGACGGGTTTCACCGCTACGCAAACGCAAAGTGGCATACGCGCCATCACGGGCGACCAAGTTGGCAGAGGTGCCGGCTGAGCGTGCGATTTGCGCGCCTTTACCAGGCTTAAGCTCTACACAGTGAACCACACTACCGACTGGAACGTTACGCAATGGCAAAGTGTTACCCACTTTGATTGACGCAGCATCACCAGACTCGATTTTATCACCAGCTACCACACCTTTAGGAGCGATAATGTAACGACGCTCACCATCGGCATAACAAACCAGAGCGATATACGCTGTGCGGTTCGGATCATATTCGATACGCTCAACAGTCGCTGGAACACCGTCTTTGTTACGACGGAAGTCAACCAAGCGATAATGTTGCTTGTGCCCACCACCAATATGGCGAGTGGTAATCCGACCGGCGTTATTACGACCACCAGTTTTGGATTTCTTTTCCAACAGAGGCGCGTGAGGCGCTCCTTTGTGCAAGTCCGGTCTGACAACGCTTACTACAAAGCGGCGACCGGGCGAGGTTGGTTTACGTTTTACAATAGCCATTGCAACAGTCCCCTTACTCAGCTACCGCAAAGTCGATGTCTTGACCTTGCTCAAGGCGTACATATGCTTTCTTCCAGTCACTGCGCTTGCCTAGACCGTAGCGTGTACGCTTGGTTTTACCTTTAACGTTCAATATGCGAACTTGCTCAACTTTAGCATCGAACAACGCTTGAACCGCGGCTTTAACTTCTAGCTTGGTAGCATCCGGAGTGACTTTAAAAACCACTTGGTTGCCAGTGTCGCCAGCAGCTGCAGCTTTCTCAGAAACCACAGGGCCTAACAAGACCTTATAAATGCGCTCTTGATTCATCCCAGGATCTCCTCGAATTTCTTCATCGCAGGCACGGTCACAACTACTTTGTCGAAGCGAATCAGGCTAACCGGATTAACTGCAGCAACATCGCAAACATCAACCTTGTGCAGGTTACGTGAAGCCAAGTACAGACCCTCACTAACATTTTCAGTGACTACCAGCGCTTCAGACAGGCCATATTGACCCAACTTTTGCACCAGAGCTTTGGTTTTAGGAGTTTCTAAATCGAAATCCTCAACCACCACCAAACGGTCTTGGCGAGTCAGCTCAGACAAAATGCAACGCAGTGCAGCGCGATACATTTTCTTGTTTAACTTTTGCTCAAAGCTACGCGGCTTGGCAGCAAATGTAACACCACCGCTGCGCCAAATTGGGCTGCGAATTGTGCCAGCACGAGCGCGGCCTGTACCTTTTTGACGCCAGGGCTTTTTACCGCCACCGGAGACTTCAGCACGAGTCTTTTGGGCCTTGGTACCTTGACGAGCGCCAGCCATATAGGCGACAACCGCTTGGTGAACCAGGTCCTGGTTATATTCTTTACCGAAAGCCACCTCTGATACTTTCAAGGTACCGTTGGCGCCGCCGGGAGTTACAATATTTAATTCCATGGTCGTTTCCCCTCGGACAACTAAGCGTTGGTGCGCGCTTTAACTGCTGGACGCACAATGACGTCACCACCCGGAGCTCCGGGTATGGCACCTTTGACTAACAGCAGATTGCGTTCGGCATCAACTCTAACCACTTCTAGATTTTGAACAGTTACCTGCTCAGCACCCATATGGCCAGCCATTTTTTTGCCCTTAAAGACGCGGCCCGGAGTTTGGCATTGGCCAATAGAACCGGGAGCACGGTGAGATAGCGAGTTACCATGAGTAGCGTCTTGCATGCTGAAATTCCAGCGCTTAACACCACCTTGAAAACCTTTACCTTTGGAGGTGCCAGTAACGTCAACGATTTGGCCCACTTCAAAAGTAGACACTGTTAACTCACCACCGGCTTCAAAACTTTCTTCTGAGTTGTTACGCAACTCCCACAAACCACGACCAGCCTCAGTATTAGACTTGGCGAAGTGACCTGCAGCAGATTTGGTAACACGGGAGGCACGACGAGACCCTACAGTTACTTGCACGGAGCTGTAACCATCGGTTTCTACATTCTTAACCTGAGTGATGCGATTAGGGGTTACCTCAATCACAGACACGGGAATGGAAACACCATCATCGGTAAACACACGAGTCATACCGCTTTTGCGGCCGACAATACCAATCGTCATCTTACTAACCTCTATAGTGTACGGGGCTGTTACCCGCTATGGCCGCCCATTTCAGAGCGTTACACACGACCGGACTGAAATGCCCGGCCCAACATTTACTTTCTAACCGAGACTAATCTGAACCTCAACGCCTGCAGCTAGATCTAGCTTCATCAGGGCATCTACAGTTTTTTCAGTAGGCTCAACAATATCAAGCAAACGCTTATGTGTACGAATCTCATATTGGTCACGCGCGTCTTTGTTGACGTGTGGTGATACCAATATAGTGAAGCGCTCTTTGCGAGTCGGCAAAGGAATAGGGCCACGTACTTGGGCGCCTGTCCGCTTAGCGGTCTCTACGATTTCCTGAGTCGACGAATCAATCAACTTGTGATCAAAAGCTTTCAGGCGAATCCTAATGCGTTGATTCTGCATGTGAACCAAACTCCAGTCATATACTTTAAAGAACAAACCATCTCGGCAAGACCACCAGGGTCCGTGCAAAATGGAGGCGCAATCTTAATGATCCACCAGCCCCCTGTCAACTGCAAAACAGTGAAAACTGATAATATTTTAACCAATTCGAAAATAGTGCTGCGATTAAACGGCCAAACAGTCGCCCAGCCATTGGCAGCCCGCGACAATACAGCACCCACACGCAAAAGCAAAGCGTTAACTCACGCCAGCACCCAAGCAAGCCAATCCTTACTGCATCTTTAATACGTACATACGTAAAGGCCACTTATGCACCCCAGCAAACACACTAGGCAAAACGCCCGGATCTAGCCCGGGCGTTTTTCGTGGCAACTATCGCGACACCAGCCAACCCTAGTCCATAGCGCGAGCAATACTCTCCACCATCTTTTTAGCATCACCAAAAAGCATCATGGTGTTATCTTTAAAGAACAACTCATTCTGCACGCCGGCATAGCCTGCCGACATACCACGCTTAACAAACAACACGGTTTTAGCCCGATCTACATCCAGAATAGGCATACCAAAGATCGGGCTGGCGGGGTCCGTTTTTGCCGCAGGATTCGTTACATCGTTCGCACCAATAACAAATGCCACATCTGCTTGTGAAAATTCGCTATTAATATCCTCCAACTCAAACACCTCGTCGTACGACACGTTTGCCTCAGCCAACAACACGTTCATATGTCCGGGCATTCGTCCAGCCACAGGGTGGATTGCGTAACTCACTTTCACGCCAGCCTTCTTTAGATCATCCACCATTTCGCGCAATGCATGCTGGGCTTGCGCCACAGCCATGCCGTAGCCCGGCACAATAATAACGGAGCCGGCATTCTTCATTATAAAGGCAGCATCCTCCGCACTGCCCTGCTTAACCGGTCGCTCTTCGATACTCGACCCCACTGCCGCCGCCGAATCACCCCCAAAGCCCCCCAAAATGACACTAACGAACGAGCGGTTCATTGCCCTACACATAATATAAGAAAGAATAGCCCCCGATGAGCCCACCAGCGCTCCCGTTACAATCAGGGCATTATTGTGCAAAGTAAAACCAATCCCCGCTGCAGCCCAGCCCGAATAGGAATTTAGCATACTCACCACCACCGGCATGTCGGCGCCACCAATGGGGATAATCAGCAAGAAGCCAAGCACAAACGCCAAAGCCACTAACCCCCAAAACACCCATGCGGACTGATCGACACAGAAGTAACACACTAATGCCAGAGCCACCAATCCCAGCAAGGCATTAAGCCAGTGCTGCCCCACAAAGATTAACGGCCGTCCAGACACCAACCCCTGCAGCTTAGTAAAAGCGATTATAGAACCCGAAAAAGTAATGGCGCCAATCATCGCACCAAGGCTCATCTCGACCCTGCTGGAGATAAAAATACCACCCGCACTATCAAGCAGACCAAAAGCGGCCGGACTCGAATAAGCTGCGCCCGCTACCAGCACTGCAGCCAACCCAACCAATGAGTGAAACGCCGCTACCAGTTGCGGCATGGCGGTCATAGCAATACGCGATGCAATCACAAGACCTATCGCACCGCCAATCGCCACCGCCACTAAAATCCACGTATAGGACTCAATCTGCGGACTTAGGATTGTGGTAGCGACCGCAACCACCATACCCAACATCCCCATAGCATTGCCCGCACGGGCCGTTTCGGGCGAAGACAGGCCACGCAGCGCGAGAATAAACAGTACTGCAGCCACTAAATAAGCAAGTGCCGTTACATTAGCTTGTAACTCCATAAATCCCCCTACTTCTTCTTTTTATACATGGCCAGCATTCGCTGGGTAACAGCAAAACCACCAAAAATATTAACCGAGGCGAGCAACACCGCCACAAAACCTAATGTTTTAGCCAGGCTCGCCCCCTCTGGACCCGCCGCAATAAGCGCGCCGACCACAATGACACTCGAAATGGCGTTAGTAACCGCCATCAAGGGGGTATGCAGCGCGGGCGTTACACTCCAAACCACGTAGTAACCAACAAACACCGCCATAACAAAAATGGACAACTGAGATATAAAATCACCGTGCATAAACGCCTCCTATGATTGCTCTGCGGGCTGCACACTAAACGCCGAATGAACCACCCGACCATCGTGAGTCAAGGTAGCGGCAGCCAAAATCTCATCATCAAAATTGAGCGCCAAACTGGCCACCCCTGCCTCGTCAGTCTTAACCAACGGCGTCAGATAATTAAGTAGGTTTTTGGCGTACAGCGCGCTGGCATCGGCCGCCAAACGACTGGGCACATTAAAATGCCCCAACACTTTTACACCACCCACATTAACCACCTCACCGGACTTAGACGCACTGCAATTGCCGCCTTGCTCGACCGCAAGATCAACAACAATCGACCCCGGGCGCATACTGGCCACCATCTCATCATTCACCAAGATGGGCGCCTTGCGACCGGGAATCAGAGCAGTACAAATAACAATGTCCTGGGTTTTAATGGTCGCCGCCACCAACTCGGCCTGACGGCGCTTAAAATCATCGCTCATCTCTTTAGCGTAGCCACCGGCCGTTTCCGCCTCGCGAGTCTCCTCCGAGCCCACCATCACAAAGCGACCGCCTAAACTTTCGACCTGCTCTTTAGCCGCAGGCCGCACATCTGTCGCCGACACGATCGCGCCCAAACGCTTAGCCGTGGCAATAGCCTGCAATCCCGCCACCCCGGCTCCCAACACCATCACCTTGGCCGGTGCCACGGTGCCCGCTGCAGTCATCATCATCGGCATCGCCCGGTCATACTCATAAGCGGCATCCAGCACGGCTCTGTAACCTGCCAAATTGCTTTGCGAGCTGAGCACATCCATACTTTGTGCCCGACTAATACGCGGCACAAACTCCAACGCCATAGCAGTGACGCCGGCCGCCGCATAGGCAAGCACAGACTCCGGAGCGTTAAATGGAGAAAGCACCGACAACAACAGTGCCCCCCTAGGAATAAGCGCCAACTCATCAAGCTCACCTTCGGCCGCAACAAGCGGGCGCTGCACCTTAAGAACCACATCGGCCTCCTGATACACCTTGGTGATATCGGCCTCTATCGCAGCACCTGCAATCGCGTAAAGCTCATCAGACACCTGACTTTCAAGCCCAGCACCCGACTCGACAACAACATCAAACCCCAAACCAATGTACTTTTTAACAGTGTCCGGCGTAACGGCAACGCGCCTTTCATAGGCACGGCGCTCCCTTGGCACGGCTATCTTCATAGACTTACCCTCGATTATTATTAGATCGCTCTATTTGAATGTAGCTGGCGCAGGAATATTCGCCAGCCATATTGAGAGAAAAAAGCTAAACCACAGCCCCAATTTTCCAGGGGTTAAACTCCGCATCACCGTAACCAAGCTGCTCGCTTTTAGTTTGCTCACCAGAGGCGATGCCCAGCAACTGCTGAAAAATCTTTTGCCCCAAAGTCTCTAACGTCTCATCACCATCGGACACCACGCCACAATTAATATCAATATCATCCTGCATTCGACGATAAACAGCGGTGTTGCTCGACAACTTAACGCTCGGCACGGGCTTGTAACCAAATGCCGAACCACGCCCAGTAGTAAAAGCGACAAGATTGGCCCCAGAGGCTACCTGCCCGGTAACAGACACTGGATCAAAGCCCGGACTATCCATAAATACCAAACCTTTTTCCAACACCGGCTCGGCATACTGATACACCGCCGTCATGGTAGTCGAACCACTTTTAGCCTGAGCACCAAGGGATTTCTCCAGGATAGTCGTCAGACCGCCCGCTTTATTACCTGGCGAAGGATTATTATTTAACTCAAAACCGTGGACACTAGTATATTCTTCCCACCAGCGAATTCGCTCAAGCAACTGCTCAGCCACCGCCGGTGTCGCCGAGCGCTGCGTCAACAAATGCTCCGCGCCATAAATCTCAGGCGTCTCAGAATAGATAACAGTACCGCCATGACGAATCAAAATATCACCGGCAACACCTAGCGCCGGATTTGCCGTAACACCACTCATAGCATCACTGCCACCGCACTGCACCGCCAACATCAACTCCGATGCCGAGCAAGACTCACGAACCGACTCATTAACCTTGGGCAGCATAGCGCGTACATACTCCACACCCTGCTCAACCGCATTGCGGGTACCACCCACCCCTTGGATGTTGTAGGCTTTAAACAACTCCGATTCACTCAAGCCAGCCTTTGCCAAAACACCATCAACTTGCATAGTTTCACACCCAAGCCCCACCAACAGCACCCCACCAAAATTAGCGTGCGTGGCATAACCTTCAAAGGTGCGCTGCAAAATCTCATAACCCTCCCCTTCAGCTCGCATCCCACAACCGGACTCATGCGTCAAAGCAACCACACCATCAATATTAGGGTAATCGGCCAAAGCGCCCGGATAGCTATAGCTTGCTGCGATTTGCTTGGCGACCGTGGCCGAGCAGTTAACCGTGGTCAAAATACCAATATAATTGCGGGTACCAACCTTGCCACTGGCTCGGCGATACCCTTGAAAATGAGCGCGCTCTGCCTCAGGCACAAAACTTGTCGCCTTCGCATGGCGGCAAAAACCATAATCTTTGGCAAAATCACCGACGATGCAGTTATGGGTATGCACATGCTGACCGGCATTAATATCGGTCGCGGCATAACCGATGAACTGGCCGTATTTAATAATCGCCTCGCCCTGCCGAATGGTCGCCACAGCAAATTTATGCATCTCGACAACAGACTCCTCAATGGTGAGAGCGTGCCCAGCAACTTTTAGCGACTCGCCAGCAATCAAACCAACGACGGCGATGGCAACATTATCGTTTTGATGCAAGTGAATAAACTTACTCACAACCCCCCCTACCTTTTATCTGTATTGAAATTTCTCGGTGACAAGGAAGCACATCCTACCCACCACAACATAAAGATAAAGTTAACAGGAAATTGGTAAGACCGCAATAGAGATTTGGTATGACTGAAAAACAAAGGGCGTCACTTGAGTGGCATAGCCATTGTTGTTAGAATCTATCGATCTCCCCTCTATATGAAGCGTAAAACCATGAATGCACCTATAAGCACCGGCAGAATGACAGGCGGTCGACTTTACCAAAGAGTTGCCGAGCAGCTCGCCGCGGTTATCAATGGCGGTGAATACCCACCCGGATCTCGCCTGCCAGCCGAGCGCAAACTCGCCGAACGCTTTGAAGTTAGCCGCCCCACCGTACGTGAGGCCATTATTGCCCTAGAGCTGGCCGGCTTTGTTGAGGTGCGCGGCGGGTCGGGTGTTTATATTTGCGACGGCAGCAGTGACAAGCTTGCCAGCAGCACTTTAGATGTCGGGCCGTTTGATATTCTTGAAGCCCGCATTCTATTTGAGGGAGAGGCCGCCGAACTGGCCGCAAAAAAAATCACCGAGGAAGAGCTAACCGAGGTACGCCAAGCTCTAAGCGATATGGTTACGGAGAACGAAGGCGAGCCAATTTGCGAAAAAGCGGATGAGAATTTTCATATGTTGATCGCACGCGCCACCAAAAACGATGCCATCATCTCTGTCTGTAGCCACCTGTGGGCGCTGCGCAACAGCTCGCCGGTATCAGCGCGTATTTTAGAAAAAGTGCGCCAAGCAGGCTCCAGGCCCCGCATTGACGAACACCACAACATTCTAGAGGCGCTTGAGAACCATGACGGCCCAGCCGCTCGCCGAGCCATGCGCGAACACTTAACTCGCGTTATTCAACAGCTGTTAGACGCTACCGAAGCCGATGCTGTTGAAGAGGCGCGACGCAAAGTTATGCATAGCCGAGAACGCTTTAACCTAATCGACTAACAGCCCCAGCAAAAAGTGGCGCAGCACAGCGCCACCCCACACCAAGGTATCTGACAAAAAAATATTTTGGTATTACCAAAAAATCCTGTTTTACGTTAACCTTAGCAAATCAACAAACACGCTAAAGCAGGATTAATCATGAACCAGCTAACACGCCGCACAACCCTAAAAGGGCTGACAGCACTTCCTCTGATTGGCTGCGCAGCACGCCAGCCAGAGACTCCCAGCCCTTTAACCAAAGCCCCCTGGCACCTAGCAGACAAGATCGCTAACGATATTGTGGCGCCTCAATTCCCAGATCAAGACTTCACTATCACTGACTTTGGCGCCGTCGGCGATAACACCACAGATTGCAGCCAGGCTTTTACACTCGCCATCACGGCCTGCCATAACGCTGGCGGTGGACGAGTGGTCGTACCACAAGGCACTTTTCTCTCAGGCCCCATTCACCTTAAATCAAACGTTAACTTACACGTAAGCCAAGGCGCCACTATTGCTTTCCATACCGATCCTAAACGCTACCTGCCAGAAGTGTTTACCCGCTGGGAAGGGGTCGAGTTTATGGGCTACTCGCCACTTATCTACGCCTACGAACAAAATAATATTGCCGTGACTGGCAAAGGCATATTAGATGGCCGCGCCAACGAAACCACCTGGTGGCCCTGGAAAGGTAACCAAGAGTGGGGCAAGCCTGGCTTTCCGAGTCAAGAACAGGGCCGCAACCTGCTATTTGCCGATGCCGAGGCCGGTGTCCCGCCAGAGGATCGCCACTACGGCGAGGGCTATTACTTTCGCCCACCATTTGTCCAACCCTACCGCTGCCACAACATTCTCATCGAAGATGTAACGATCGTCGCGGCCCCCTTCTGGCTGTTAAATCCCGTACTGTGTGAGAACGTCACCGTGCGCGGCGTAACCCTCAAAAGCTTGGGCCCAAACTCAGACGGCTGCGACCCCGAAAGCTGTAAAAACATCCTTATCGAGAACTGCCACTTCGACACCGGAGACGACTGTATCGCCATCAAGTCCGGGCGCAATGCCGACGGCCGACGCATCAACACCCCTACCGAAAACGTTGTTATTCGCAACTGCGAAATGCTGGCAGGTCATGGCGGCGTGGTTATTGGCAGCGAGATCTCCGGCGGGGTGCGCTACGTATTTGCCGAAAAAAACACCATGAGCAGTCCCGACCTAGAGCGCGGCTTTCGCATCAAAACCAACTCAATCCGAGGCGGCGTACTCGAACACTTATACATGCGCAACTGCTCCATTGGCACCGTACAAAATGCCATAGTCATCAACTTTCATTACGAAGAAGGAGACGCTGGCAACTTTGACCCAACAGTACGCCACGTCGAGGTCAACAACCTCAGTTGCGAAAACGCGGGCCAAGTTTTTCAGGTGCGCGGCTTTGAGCGCGCCCCAATTACAGATTTGCGCTTTATTAACTGTCAATTCAAACGCGCCGACACCCCCGGAATTATCGAGAATGTCGACAAGCTAGTCATCGAGAGCGTACTTATAAACGGCAAAACCTTTAAAACCTAATTACCACCCAAGAAAAGCGGCCCGACCAATATCAACCTTCTATGGCTGTCGTCACTGTAAACCACCGCCTCCCCTTGCAGCAGGCGGCAGCCAGACACAAAAACTATTTTTACAAACAAAAAAAGATTCACTCAAAGAGCCGGAACCGCCCATTCGGTCATACAGAACAGGTTAATTAATGCAAATTTGGTAATGCAAAAGATATTGATTGGTCTGCCAAACTGTGCGAGTATCATTCAGCTACCAGAATAATTGGTCTATGCAATACAACCTGCTTAACAACAAAATCGGAATGATGGGGATAAAATAATGAATAATCCTAAGCTTAAACCTCTTGTCGTCGCGGTCGCCATGGCGGCAGCCGCGTCCTCCTATGCCCAGGAGCAAAGTGCTGATCAAGGTATGCTAGAGGAGGTCGTAGTTACCGGCTTCCGTTCATCGCTAGAATCAGCGCTGGGCCAAAAGCGTGAAGCCACCGGCTCAGTCGATGCGATTGTCGCAGACGATATTGCCAGCTTCCCAGATATGAACCTAGCCGAATCGCTGCAACGGATTCCCGGCGTTGCCATTAGCCGTGTAGGCGGTGAAGGTCGCCAAATTTCTGTACGTGGCCTTGGCCCCGAGTTTACTCGGGTTCGTATCAACGGCATGGAGGCCATGTCCTCCAGCGGTGGTACTGATGCTGCCGGCGGCGCTAACCGTGGGCGTGGCTTTGACTTTAACGTTTTCCCCTCCGAGTTGTTCGGCAATCTGGCGGTACGTAAAACCGCCTCGGCTGATGTAGAAGAAGGTTCTTTAGGTGCTACCGTCGATATGGACAGCGTACGCGCCTCAGATTACGACGACTTCACCGCGTCAGTATCGGTGCAGGCTGGCTACAATGATCTGTCTGAAGAAACCGATCCGCGTCTTACCTTTTTAGTTAGCAACATGTTTGCCGACGGCAAAGTGGGGGTGTTGCTTGCCGGTTCTTACTCTGAGCGCAATCTGCTAGATGAAGGTGCCAGTACTGTGCGTTGGGCCGATGCGAACGACTTTGGAACCTACCAGGGCAGCGCCGACGACCCACGCTTGGCCGAAGTAAATGACGCTTTCCGCCCACGCCTACCGCGCTACGATTATTATACTCACGAGATGGAGCGCACCGGCCTTGCAGCATCTATCGAGTTCTTACCCTCTGACAGCACCGAAATCAGCGTAGACATGCTCTACTCTAAGCTCGATCAGAGCCGTCAAGAAACCTTTATGCTCGCCGCACTGAACAACAACTCATACGCCGGCGCCATGAATGTCCTCAGCCACACACTGGACAATACCAATACGGTAACGGCCGCATCGTTCGAAAACGCAACCATCCAAGCCGAGAATCGCTACGACGAACTCTCCACTGAATTCACTCAGGTTAACCTAAACTTTAGCCACGATTTCAGTGACCGGATGCGCTTAAGCGGTATGGTGGGTCGCTCTGAGTCAAACTTTGAAAACCCAATTCAAACCACCATCATTGCCCGCAAACAAGGCATCGATTTCTCTTACGATTACAGCGGCGATAATCGCTCCGACCCTGTACTGACCTTCGGTAATGAAGTGGGTGACGTTAACGGCTGGGAGAACGGCGGCATTCGTCTGCGCCCGATCACCACCGACAACACCTTCGACAGCGCCTCGGTCGATTTAGAGTTTGATTTGACTAACAATCTGACACTAAAAGGTGGGTTACTTTACAAAGACTTCCAGTTTGAAACTGGCCAAGCTCGTCGCGCCTCAGAAAATGATGCCGGTGTCGTGCTCGACAGCAGCAGTATGATGGTGCTCGATACGGGACTTGGCGGCAACATCTGGGCCGTACCGGATATTGCTGCAATTAACGCCGCCAATAGTATTTATAGCAACTCTGGCGTGTTTGAAGTTAGCAAAGAGAACCGTTTAGTTGATAACTATTCTGCCGAAGAAGAAAGCTTAGGCGTTTACGCGCAACTAGTATTTTCCGCTCAAATCGGTGACACACCGGTTCGTGGTGACATTGGCGTTCGCCGGGTTGAAACGGATCAATCATCTACCGCCTACTCAAACTCTGCCGGCGACTTTATTACCGCCGATCACAGTTACACCGAAACCTTACCTTCGGTAAACCTTGTGTTTGAGCCCATTGAAGACGTATTGATTCGGGCAAGTTACGCCGAAGTTATGGCGCGCGCTGGCATTGCGAGCTTGCGCCCTAACGTATCAGTATCGGTGTCAGGTGGTTCACGCAGCGTTAGCGGCGGCAACCCAACACTAGAGCCAACACGCGCTAAAACTTACGATTTGTCTACCGAGCTGTACTTCGACAACGAGTCAATGATGAGCTTTGCAGTGTTCTATAAAGACATCGAAAGCCAAGTACAGAGCGTACGTGAAACCAAGCCTTACACTGCAACCGGCTTACCAATTAACCTAGCTGTCGCTGCCTGTGAAGCTGGCCCAGGTTATGGCGGCACATCAGGTTGCGACGAAAACGTTAATTGGGAGGTCTCCGCCCCAACCAACGCCCCCGGTGGTCCATTATACGGTTTTGAAATCAGCTACCAACAACCCTTTACCTTCTTGCCTGGGCCGCTTAGCAACTTAGGCTTCATTGGTAACTTCACCTACGTTAAGGCGCAGTTGGATTACCTGAACTCTGCCGGAGAGGTGGTAGCTACTCAAGACTTGCTCGGTATGTCAGAAGACACATCAAGTGCAACCTTGTACTACGATGACGGTGCATTCCAAGCGCGTGTATCTATGACTGATCGCTCGGGTTATTTGACCAACGCAACTGGCCGTAACGGTAATGATCGTGAGGGTACCAATGGCACCACTAATATCGACGCCTCGATCTCCTACGACTTCAACGAGAATTTTTCCATCAGTCTCGAAGGTCTGAACTTAACCGATCAAGTAGAAGATCAATGGGTTGATGCCAGCGGTAACCGTTTGTCTTATTATCATTCAACTGGCCGTCAGTTTTACGTAGGCGCACAATACAAGTTCTAAGTTAGAACATTCAAGCAATGGGCACCGCTTAGCGGTGCCTTTTTGCTATCAGGAAAACTTTGCTTAAGTCCTAGCAATTTAGGCTTTAACCAAAGCTTTCTTAATGTTAGCGCTATCCATCGGACGGGCAGCAACACACCACTTTTATAATAGGTACCAACTATGCCAAGATTTTCACAACTTGCACTGTTGATCGCCGTCGGCGCAACCGCGTTAACCGGCTGTCAAAAAGAGAGCTTGGATATTTCCGCAAACAGCGACACCCCGAGCCGAGTTAACACATCCTCGGCCGACAACCAGGCTCCGCTAGCGACCATCACCCTAAGCAACCCATCCGAGTTTGAACGGATCGATGAACCTTATCGTATCAGCTTCGAGCAGTTGGGCCTGAGCCAGTCGATCGCCGGAATCGGCATCAAAGTTGATGGCCGCGCTATCCCCAGCCAAACGATTGATGCAGACGGTAATGGCAGTCCCGACAGCTTGTTTACCTTGCTCGATATTGATGCCGCTCAAAAAGTAACTCTAACCATTCACGCCGGCATGCCGGCAGTTGCCAGCGCCAAGCGTAGCCAAGCCGAGATTTCAAGAAAAACCGGCGGCAGCTGGCAAGAAGATCCAGAAAAACCCGGCCAACAAATTTATGTCGGCGGTCACTTTGAAAATGTAAGTGAACTGACGCCACCATCACAACATACCGATCACTCGTATTTTATTCGCTACGAAGGCCCGGGGATAGAATCAGATTTAGTGGGCTACCGCGTCTACCTCGACTGGCGTAATGGTTTTGATATTTTTGGTAAACACACCCACCAGATGGCACTACAGAACATCGGCCAAGACGGCTTTGACTCCTACCACAAGCCCGCCGACTGGGGCATGGATATTCTCAAGGTAGGCAACTCGGTGGGCTCTGGCGGTTACGGGTTTTGGAATGGTAAGAGTGTTGAACGTGTCTCTGAGGTCAATGGCTGGGATACTCGAATCTTGGACAATGGCAATCTTTATTCTGCGTTTAGCATCGACTACAAAGACTGGAAGATCAATCATCAAAACGTCCAACTAAACGCCACACTGGCAATGCGCGGTGGCAGTCGACTCGTGCACACTCAACTTAAGCTCGACCAATCACTGGACAATCTAGCCATAGGAATTGTGAAACACCCAAACACCGAGCTAATCGAAGGCGAAATCAATATTACCGGCAAAGCCTACACCTACGTAGCCAGTTGGGGAAAACAATCTCTTAACGATGACCAACTAGGTATGGCGCTATTGTTTAGAAAATCAGACCGCCTCCAACAAACCGTAGATGAACACAATTATGTCTCGGTTATGAACGCTGCTGGCGAAGATATAGATTACTACTTTTTAGGCGCGTGGGAAGGCGAAAAAAGCGGCATTAATAGCCGTGAGGCACTGATCGAGTATCTTGAGCGCGAAGCCGAGAAGCTGACCTTACCGCTGCGTGAAACAATGATTAGCCAGCACAGCGAAGCGCAAAAAAATTATCCAGTAACCGCTGCCGACGCATTAAACTGGAGTAAACGTTTGGCAGACTCTGAGCTAAAGCGCAAAACCATGGGTTACCATAAAGATGGCTGGGACGTAAACCGTGAACGCCTACCTAAATTTGAATACGACATCGTAGGCTTATTACCCTTAGCTTACGATGAACTAAACAAAGTCGCTCCGGCCAAAAAGTACGCCGATGTAATGCCCGTGGTTACCGGCAGTTTTATCAACGATAACGGCGAGATTGCTCGCTATCAATTTAACAGCTTTAACATCGATTCTGTCGCCCCCGGTCGAAATTTGATTCGCCTGTACGAAGAATCCGGCAAAGAGAAATACAAAATTGCCGCAAACACCTTGCGCGAGCAACTTGAACAACAACCTAAAACCTCTGAAGGCGCTTTTTGGCATAAACAAAAATACACCCACCAACTGTGGCTCGACGGAGTGTATATGGGCATGCCTTTCTTAGCCCATTACGCGCAGCTGTTTGAGAACGGTCACGGCATTACAGATGTCGTTAACGAATTTAAGCTAACCCGTAAGTATTTACGCGATGCCAACACCGGTCTTTATTATCACGCGTGGGATGAAAAAAAACAGCAAGATTGGGCCAACCCAGAGACCGGTCTATCGGGTTATTTTTGGGCGCGCGGCATGGGCTGGTTAGCCATGGCGCTGGTCGATGTGCTGGACTACATTCCCGTGAACAATATCGAGCAGCGCCAGCCCCTGCTGGATATGATCCAAGAGATGGCAATCGATTTAAAAAACTACCAAGATCCCACCACCGGCACTTGGTGGCAAATTATGGATCAGCCGCAAGCTACTGGGAACTATCTAGAGTCTAGCGCCAGCGCTATGTTTACTTACTTTTATGCCAAGGCGGTACACAAAGGCTATTTAGGCGACGAATATAAAGCCGTTGCACAGCAAGCCTACGATGGCTTAATACGAGAATTTATTACCGTTCATAGTGACAACGAAGTTAGCCTAACCAATATTTGTTATGTAGCAGGCTTAGGTTTTGGTCGCAATGGTAGCTATGACTACTATATGAGCGAGCCCGTTTACCAAAATGACCCTAAAGGCACTGGGCCATTTATTTTAGCCGGAATTGAAATGTACAAACTCCTACAACCGTAAATAGGTACTAGCATGAAAATTATTGAAGAGCGCTTTGCGGTTCATAAAGACGATTACAAACACTACGACACAGACAAGTTGCGAAAGAACTTTCTAATTGAAAAGATCTTTGCCACCGACGAAGTATTATTTGTTTACACTCACTATGAACGCGTTATGGTCGGTGGTGCCATGCCCGTTACCCAAGCAATCACTCTTGAGCCCGTTGACCAGCAAAAAGCCAACTTTTTCCTTGAGCGACGCGAGCTTGGCGCTATTAATGTCGGCGGCAAAGGTTCTATTACTGTCGATGGCGAATGCTTTGAGTTAGACAATAAAGAAGCTCTATATATTGGCCGCGGCGCTAAAGTAGTTGTGTTCGCCAGTGACAGCAGTGACTCGCCGGCTAAGTTTTATTTAAACTCGGCACCTGCACATCATGCCTACCCCCATAAAAAAGTCGGTATGAATGACGCGAAAGTGTTGCAACTGGGCACAGCAGAAACTTGCAACGAGCGAAAAATTAACCAACTATTGATTAGTGATGTTGTGGCGACGTGCCAATTACAAATGGGCATGACCGAGCTGCAACCGGGCAGCATCTGGAACACTATGCCGGTGCACACTCACAGTCGCCGGATGGAAGCTTACTTTTATTTTAATATCCCCGAGCAACAAGCCGTTTGTCACTTTATGGGCCCGGCCGATGAAACACGTCATATTTGGGTGGCTAACGAGCAAGCCGTAGTATCTCCACCTTGGTCCATGCACTCAGGGGTTGGTACCGCCAATTACACCTTTATTTGGGGCATGGCAGGCGAGAACCTCGACTACACCGATATGGACTTTCACAGCCCCAACACATTGAAGTAACACAGCACGTGAGTTAATAGGAATTTTTATGTCTACTGAACTGTTTTCATTAACCGGAAAGATTGCCTTAGTAACGGGAGCTACCCACGGCTTAGGTATGGCCATGGCCATGGGGCTTGGAAAAGCCGGTGCGACACTGGTGATTAACGGCCACTCGTCACAAGCAAAAGTCGATGCCGCGTTAGCGCAATACCGTGGCGCAGGTATTAACGCACACGGTTATCTGTTTGATGTAACCAATGAGCTCGAGGTTAATAACGCTGTAAATAACATTGAAGCAGATATCGGTCCGATTGATATTTTAGTCAACAACGCTGGAATTATTCGTCGCACACCACTACTAGATATGGATTTGGCCGAGTGGGAACTGGTGATTAAAACTGATCTCACCGGCGTTTTCACTATGACTAAGCCCGTTGTGCAGCGCATGGTTGAGCGCGGCCAGGGCGGTAAAATTATCAATATTTGTTCCATGATGAGCGAGCTGGGACGCAACTCTGTGGGTGCCTACGCGGCGGCCAAAGGCGGTCTTAAAATGCTAACCCGCAATATGGCTACCGAGTGGGCCAAACACAATATTCAAGTTAATGGTATTGGCCCCGGTTACTTTGCCACCAGCCAGACCGCGCCCATTCGGGTAGACGGCAACCCAATGAACGAGTTTATTATCAGTCGCACTCCCGCCGGTCGCTGGGGAGATCCCGATGATTTACAGGGTGCCACCATATTCCTTGCCGCCAACGCCTCTAATTTTGTTACCGGGCAAATTGTGTACGTTGACGGAGGGATACTGGCAACTATTGGTCGCCCCAGCAACGAGTCTTAACCAATCTCACGGGTGCTACAGTCGTCTACTCGGCTGTAGCGGTTAAGCTCGGGCACACAACGCGGTCATGAACATGACATGTGCAGCATCTCCGCTCGGTCGATCCACAACCGACGACACAAGTATCGCCCCTAATATAAAACCGGAAATAAACTGGTAGGATTTTCTAGCTTAATGATGCGGCTTTGCGAAGGCGTAAAACTTGTAGCAGATGAAACGTGTAAGCTGCCATCGGCGTGCATGGCTTCTAAGCCATCATTCAAGCGCGCTATCAGCTCTGGGCGTTGATTCGTAACAACCGGCGAACTCGATAAAGGGTAGTAAATTAATAAATTGGGGACAATACTAAAACGGTTTGAATTGTGAGCATACTTTTCTAATATTGCGGCAGTTTCATCCACGCCTAAGGGCAAATAATCGATTTCACCCCGCTCAAGTAAACGGAGTAAAACAGGTAAATCTTGCCCGCCTTTAACCGGCAACCCATTCGCTTCGTACACCCACATATCGGGCCAATAAAGCCCTTGTCCGGCCATTTTTTTACGCAAATCATTAGCATGCTCAACATCGGCAAACTCTTCCAGCCGATCTTGGCGTACAACAACGTGGCGATAACCCAGCTTACCACCAGCAATCGGCACGGGTATCAAGGTTAATTCGTCGGGCGGGAAACTCATATACGAGGTCGGCACTATGTGTACTTTCTCCCCTGCCGTCAGCAGATGACGCCAATCTGAGCCCAATGAGCTCTCTCGAGATACCACCAACCGATAAGGTCCGTAATGTGCTTTAGTACGTTCCAATGCCTGTTGAATCACCCAGGCTTCACGCTCGGCACGAGCCGGTGAATTACCGCCCACCCACAGTCGATATTCAGGCGTCTTAGCGGCTAGCTCCGCGGCATCTTCAGCCGCAATTAATGCAGGTGCTTGGCTAAGACCGAGCAAACAGATCAATACTGCCCAGCACAAACTTTTATTCTTTATTTTCACCATACCCGGTCTCGCCTTTGATTCGGAAACGTTCGCTGCAGGTAATGAGTATCATAGCATAGTGATTTAAAGACTTGCGCTCACTTGAAATAAAACAAGATGCCGATATTCCTAACTCATCTACCACCTCAAAGCCTCACAGCACAAGGCTTAGTGAGAAGTATCACTCATTTTGGACGTCCCTCTTTCATCATTACGTAAAGTGAGGCGACCACCTAGGCAACTCGCACTAGGCTGCGACTGTACCGTTAGAGGCTGCTTACAAAAATAGCTCATAACATCATATTAACCTCAGGGAAAAGATTATGACAATAAGACACTTCCATTCGAAAACTTTACTGCCAGCAGCCTTGTGTGCCTGTGCGCTACTTAGCTGCCAATCGGCCTTAGCGACACGATTTCAGGCCGAAGACTATACCGCTTATGCCGATACAACCAGCGGCAATATCGGTGGCGTCTATCGCTCTGACAACGTCGATATAGAACCAACCCAAGACGAAGGAGGCGGTTATAACGTCGGCTGGATTGATGCTGGCGAGTGGCTAACTTACGCCAACCTTAGTATCCCTACCTCCGGCCGCTACGCCTTACGGGCCCGTGTTGCCAGCAGTAGCGGCGGCACTCTTTCTGTCGATTTAGACGCAGGCTCTATCCTTTTGGGCGAGCTAAATATTCCCGCTACCGGTGGCTGGCAAACTTGGCAAACCGTTGAGCAAGAAGTGGAATTAAACGCTGGCAATTACAGCTTAGGGGTATACGCCAGCACTGGAGGTTGGAATTTCAATTGGTTAGAAATAGAGCCTGTTGGCAATAATGGCGGGGCTAATAGCACAACTTTTGAGGCCGAGGATTACACCAATGCCAGCGACAACACACCAGGTAATATTGGTGGTGCTTACCGCGATGGCAATGTCGATATTGAAGTGACCACGGATCAAGGTGGCGGCTACAATGTCGGCTGGATCGACTCGGGCGAATGGCTTGCATTCAATGACTTAAATGTAACAACGGCCGGCAATTATCAATTTGACGTTCGCGTCGCTAGCGCTAATGGTGGCACCCTGTCACTGGATATAAATGGCGGTAGTACCGCCTTGGGAGAGATTACAGTACCGGCCACCGGAGGCTGGCAAACATGGCAGACTGTCACGCTTAATGCTTACCTCCACGTCGGCAACCATAGCCTCGGCGTTTACGCTACCAGCGGCGGCTGGAACTTCAACTGGATTAAAGCAACCCCCTCCTCCTCGGACAACAATCCACCGAGCTCAATCACCTGGAGCGATGAATTTGACAGTATTGACCTCAATACTTGGAACTTTGAAACCGGCGGCAACGGTTGGGGGAACAACGAGCTGCAAGACTACACCAACGGCAACAACGCCTCGATTCAGTTTGACCCGCAAGCCGGTAGCAATGTACTAGTCTTGGAGGCGCGCAAAGAGCTCGGCAGCGCTTGCTGGTGGGGCGGCAACTGTGGCTACACATCCACTCGGATGAATACTCGCTATAAAAAATCATTTAAATATGGCCGCATGGAAGCGCGACTCAAGCTTCCTAAAACTCAAGGGATTTGGCCTGCATTCTGGATGTTAGGCGATAACTTTAATAGCCAAGGCTGGCCGCAAGGTGGTGAGTTAGACATTATGGAGCATGTAGGCACCAACAACATTACCTCCGGCGCACTGCACGGCCCAGGTTATTCAGGTAACACTCCGCTGACCGGCCACCTTGACCACGCCTCGCCGATTGAACAGTCCTATAAAACCTATGCCGTAGAATGGGATGCAAACGGTATTCGCTGGTTTGTCGATGATATAAATTTTTACAGTGTCAGCCGCGCCCAAGTCGAGCAATACGGCCAATGGGTATACGACCAACCGTTTTGGTTTTTATTAAATATCGCCGTTGGTGGCAACTGGCCGGGCGACCCAGACCACACCAACTTTAGCACTCAGCGTATGTACGTAGATTACGTTCGGGTATACCAATAAAACGTAAAGCGGCCCTCGCAATGAGGGCCGCTGTTGCTTAAAATAAATCTAGTAATTAAGTTAAAACCAACCACCTACTCCTCTTTTTACTCGGCTTCTTATCTACTTCGCCAACTCAAAAATAAATCGGTTTTGCACCCCATACACCTCCTGTGGTGTACCGTTTTCAACTCTGGGTTTGTACTTAAATCCTTCCGCCGCTTTAATCGCAGCCTTATCAAATACACGGGTAGGTGTGCCATCTAAAGTGGCAGCACGCAGTACAGTCACATCCCGCGTGGCACCGCTACGGGTTACAGTAAAAGCAACTACAACCTCTCCTTCTAATCCGCGCTGCAAAGCTGTGCGTGGATACTGAGGTGCAACTTTAACAATAGGCAGGTAATCACCCGCAAGCGGTCCGTTTAAGTCAAGAGTAGTTTTTGTCATAACTGGCGGGGTAAATACAAACACCTCAGGCTTAGTTGTTTCTATCTGAGGCTTAGTTTCAACGATGGGAGTCTCTGGCGGTACTGGAGGGGTTTCGGGACGCGTTAACTCGCGAGGTATAACCGTGATTGTCTCCTCTGGCATAACTATTTTGCCAATATCTACAGAAGCTTCTGGCTCAGTAAAAACATAATCGGTTTGCACCAATGTAGCCATTACTAACAGGAGTGCCAAGGTGGCTAGTAACCCTAAAGGAATCGCAGTAAAGCGCATTACAGTTGCTGTGGTCATAATCCATTACCTCAAGCCAATAGTTACTTGCTTACATATATTTACACAACAACATTAGACAAGAAAAACACACTGCGCAAGGTTTGTTTAGTAATAATAGGTCAGGATAAATAGCCACTTTGTTATTTAACACACTTAGAGTGACCGCCTACATCCAAGCTGCACCCACTAATTTAGCCAATACAGTCAGTGGGTTATGTGCACAATAAAAGATTAATGGCGCTTATGGCGTACATCATTAGATAGCCAAAAGCCGTGCTTATTGTTTAGTTGGTAGACGAGGTTCAAGCGATAGCAGCTTACGGATATGCTCAATCAACCGCAGCAATTGTTGATAGTCTGCAGCCGATAAGGATTTTCGCTCAACCTGCTGCTGTGCACCGGGTCCCTTACTATCACGTTCAAAGAAGCGCGATTCAGCGGGAGTGAAAACGCGAGACTTGCTGCCATCGCGAGCGGTACCATTCATGCTTGCCCAGCTGTCGACGGCTATATGTGCGTCCATCCATGTCTCGACATAAATGGCCGAACCGATCGCGTTTGGATCAGCATAACGGCCGTCGCTGAAGGTCGTCGTTGGGTGCCATGGGCGAGCTAACGACACGCTGTTATCGGGCACAGACAACTCGCGAGTTAACCGTGAGTGTAAAAACACCAAGCCAAACGGCTGTGTAATATTCGTCGAAGGGGCTGTGATATGCCCCTGCAATTCACCACCATTAAACCGTTTGCCACGTGCACGCGTGCGTATCTCGCACTGATCAAATATCGCTAAGCCAGCACCAAAAATAAAATCAATATTGCCGCTAACGATAGATTGATAAAAATAACTGCGGCCTCCGTCGGCAAAAACGGTATCTTGAAAACCGTCAATGCGGGAATCATTGATATAGGTTAAATCACTATCGACATCAAGCAGCAGTGCAACCGCCTGTGAGTGACGGACTCGATCGGGATGCTCTTTAGGAAGGGCGTCGTTAGCGAGAAAATCAAAGGTGTTTTCAATCTGTAGGTTACTAAGTACAGTGTTATGAGCATTAACCGTTACCGTCGCGGAGCCCGGGGTTCCCCAGTCATCGCGATGATATGGCCCCGCCATACCGGCATAGGCATCAAAATAAATGCGCGGTTTTTGTTCGGCGATGGAAATACCTATGAGCGATACATAATCTCGCTCAATGGTAATTTTCTCGTAATAGTCGCCGGCCAACAACGCAACTCGATAACGTCCGGCTTTAGGGGCAGCCCGCAATGCGACAGCCACCGAGCTAAAGCGTGGCAAGTCACGATAGTCAGCAGGAATAGTCGTGTCATTCGTAAGCGATGCCGGTAATACCAGCGCGTGATAAATAGGTTCAGCCCGAGTCAAACCCACCCCCAGCAGCACTACCATAATCACCAAAACAAACGGTACAACACAGGCCCAACCGATATTACGGTAGCCAAATAATCGCTCCACCCAAACCATTAGCCCAGCTCAGACTTAAGGGCGGCAAGTACGCCGTGCTCATTAATGCGATCAAGCCACTGAGTCGTTGCGGCTAATACTTGAGCGTTAGCCGCAAGCGCATTGCCGAACACTTTCGTCATCCCCAATACCGCGCGAACAGTTTCTTCTGCAGTATTGCTGGCCTCACACAATGCTTTTAACTCTGCTGCCAGCGGATCTTGTACATCAATCGTCTGCCCCTTTTCATCAACACCAGAGACATAGCGAATCCACGCCGCAAGTGCCAAACACAACAAATTAATATTGCCCTTGGTATCAAGCTGAGCTTGCAGTGTTTGTAGCCAGCGTTGAGGGATTTTTTGCGAACCGTCCATCGCAATTTGCCAAGTTCGATGCTTTAGCCCAGGGTTAGAGAATCGCTCGCGCAACTCCACCTTATAGTGCTCCATATCAAAGCCGGCTGGCACTGTCAGTGTTTGACTGACCTCCCTATCCATAAAAACTTGACACAACTTAGCCAGTACCGGTTCACGCATAACCTCACTAACATAATCGAAACCGGCCAAATAACCACAGTAGGCCAGCAATGAATGACTGCCGTTTAACAGGCGCAGCTTCATGATTTCGTAAACGTGAACATCATCGACCAACAAGGCCCCAGCGTCTTCCCACGCGGGGCGCGCCGAGCAAAACTTATTTTCAATCACCCACTGACTAAAAGGCTCGGCCAACACCATCCCCTCATCACGCAAGCCCAACTTTCCTTCCAGCTCTTGGCGATCGGCATCGGTGGTTGCCGGTACAATACGATCGATCATGGTGCAGGGAAAGGTGGTATTGGCACGTATCCAAGTCGCCAATTGCGTGCTCACCTTGTCGGCATATTGCAGCACAATTTTTTCTAACACGGCACCATTGTTAGGTAAATTATCGCAACTTAAAACGGTAAAACTATCAATACCGGAACGACGGCGAACATCTAACGCCGCAACAATAAAACCAATAGCCGATTTGGGCGATGCGGGATTTGCCAGATCGTGCTGAATGTCAGGGTTGTTTAGGTTTAAATTGCCGCTCGCAGGATCGTGACAATAACCTTTTTCGGTAATCGTTAAAGAGACAATCTTGATCTGGGCATTAACCATAACCGACAACAGTGCTGCGGGGGATTCTGGCCCCACTAGCACATCTTTAACCGCACCAATCACCTGAAACTTTTCGCCATCAGCACCACGCTCGACAACCGTGTACAAGCCATCTTGCGCAACTAACTGATCTTTTACCGTGGCCGAACGCAAGCTCGCCCCAATAATCTGCCAGTCCGTCGCGCCTTTATTTAATAATGCTTCGGTATACCACGCTTGATGCGCTCGGTGAAAAGCGCCAATACCTAAATGTATAATGCCGGCGTTAGTATTGGCGCGGTCATAATTCGGGGTGCTCGCGACGTTGGCAGCGGTAGCGAGGGTTTGATTATTTAAGCGTTGCATGAACGGTCCTTTAATCCAGCTTATAAGCTTGCTTAACAAGCCTGTAGGTAAGGTCGATGGCCACTTCGCGGGCCTCATCCTCGGGCAGACGATGCTCGGCCACCAAGCGCGCCAAGAAATTACAATCCATTCGACGAGCCACGTCGTGACGCGCCGGAATCGATAAAAATGCCCGAGTATCGTCATTAAAGCCAACGGTGTTATAAAAACCGGCGGTCTCGGTAATTTGCTCACGAAAACGACGCATACCCTCAGGACTGTCGTGAAACCACCAAGAGGGACCCAATTTAAGTACGGGATAATGCCCCGCCAAGGGCGCCAGCTCACGACTGTAAACTGTCTCGTCTAAGGTAAAAACAATAACCGACAAACGAGAGTCGTTACCGTATTTATCTAACAGCGGTTTTAAGGCGTTAACATATTCGGTTTGCGACGGAATATCCGCGCCTTTATCGCGACCAAAATCGCGAAATAGCGTTGGGTTGTGGTTGCGAAACGAGCCTGGGTGAATTTGCATCACCAAGCCATCCTCAATACTCATGCCGGCCATTTCGGTTAGCATCTGACCACGAAACTGCTCGGCTTCTGCGGCACTGCACTTACCCGCCAAGGCTTTGGCAAATAATTTTTCGCATTCAGCAAGCGACAAATCTGACGTGGTCGCCGTAGGGTGGCCGTGGTCAGTGGAGGTGGCACCAAAGGATTTAAAATACTCCCGACGATTCATCAATGCCGCCAAATACCCCGCCCAATGGCCGGTGTCTTCACCGGTAATTTCACCCAGCTTGGCAACATTTGTAGCAAAGCCTTCAAAATCCGGGTCCACTACTGGATCAGGACGGTAAGCCGTAATCACTCCGCCACCCCAACCACTTTCACGAATTTTTTTGTGATGGCGCAAATCATCCAATGGCGACTCAGTGGTCGCAAGGTATTCAATATTGAAATTATCCAGCAATGATCGCGGCAAAAACTCCGGCTTCTGCAAACAACTGTTAATACGCTCGTAATAAGCATCTGCGGTGGCGCCACTTAATAGCTGCTCTAGCCCAAACACTTCGCTAAAAACATAATCAAGCCACATCCGCGATGGGGTACCGCGAAACGCCCAGTAATGCTCAGCAAACAAGCGCCAGATTTTTTTGGGATCTTGCTCCACGGCAAGCCCTGCTTTGCTAGGCACCCCCAGCGACGGCAAAGAAACACCTAAACTGTAGAGCATCCGAAACACGTAGTGATCGGGCTTGATCAGTAGATCGGCGGGATTACCAAAGGGTTGGTTGTCAGCAAACCAACTCGGGTCGGTATGCCCGTGCGGACTGACAATTGGCAGACCTTTAACTTCTTGATACAGTCGACGCGCAATAGCGCGAGTCGTCTCGTCCGCTGGAAACAAGCGGTCGGGATGTAAATTCAGTGCACTCATGATGATATTATTACCATTGTTGTGGAGTTAGACAAAAATCAGTCTGACCAGACGCTATATTTTTTACCATAAGGTATGACCAATTTATAGTTGCAAATAAGCACCTTTATGTCAATGGCACATCGCATCAGATAGCCTATAAATAACCGCAACTAAGAGTGTTCAATAGAAAGTTTGCCACGCTAAGGCGCCCAGCCAACTCGATTATTGTTTTTAGGTTATGGCAAGGGGTGGTGGCACCCAACATGTTATTACTACATGAAACGGCAACAACTTGCAAACCGGCCTGACCAATTGTAAAATTTCATACAATCGATCGCTTTTAAATTTTGGCCGCAATATATACGGCCCCAGAATATAGAGAGTATAAATACCATGGCAAAAATTGCCTGTATCGGTGAGGTTATGATTGAACTTGCCGCCAGCGAATCAACCACTAATGGCCGCGAGTACAAGGCGTTATCTTACGCCGGTGACACCTACAACACTGCCGTCACCCTAGCGCGCCTTGCTATTGATACCACTTACGTCACGCGCTTGGGTGACGATCATTACAGCGATGCGATTATCGCGCGCCTACAAGCTGAGAACATTAACACTCAAGCTATCGTGCACCAAGAAGGCGCGGTACCCGGACTTTACATGATTCATAACAGCCCCGATGGTGAGCGCGAGTTTTTTTATTGGCGCTCGCAGGCTCCTGCTCGGGCGATGTTTTCTCAGCAACAAGAAATCGCACAACTAGAAACAGCCCTCAACGATTGCGAGATGATTTATTTATCGGGTATAACCTTAGCAATTATCAGCACCGAAGCCCGCCAACAGCTACTGGCATTTTTACGACGCTTTAAAAAGCACGGCGGTAAAGTTGCGTTTGACAGTAATTATCGCCCTCGCCTATGGCAAACCCCAGAACAAGCGCAGCAAGCCATGAACGAGCTACTATCGGTAACCGATTTAGCGCTACTGACTCTTGACGATGAAGAGCTGCTATGGGGCGATGACGATGACGCAATCGAAGCGGTTAAGCTGCGCTACGCCAACTATGGCATTGCCGAGATCGTATTAAAACGCGGCGCCGAGGATGTCATCATTCTGAATGGCAACCAACAAACGCGAGTAGCCGTGCCCAGAGTTGAAAACATCGTTGATACCACCGCCGCTGGCGATACTTTTAACGCGGGCTATTTGGCCGCCCGCAGTACTGGCAAGTCAGCTGAGGCCGCCGCTGCACAAGCGTGTCGCTGCGCTCGAGTCATCATTCAGCATCGTGGCGGGGTAATAGATCGCGAGCTTTACTTAAACGAGCTGGCCAACGCCTAACAACAAACGGCGTTTCGGCGCCGTTTTTCAGCACTACCTTTAGCCCTGCCAACCTAAACTACCGATATTCCACAGGGATAAAACTCTGTAGCCAGTCGGCAATATCACGAGGATCCTTTGGCACCAACAGTGCTCGGTAAGTGGGCGAGTAATTAGGGTAACCTCCAACGGCCTCTTGTGAATCGATAATTCGTCCGCTTTTGTTACGTAGCGACGCAACAATTCGTCGGTCGACGTCATTCCGCGCCCAAGGTCTTGCGCCGGCATTATGCAAAACATGCTCATAGACATCGCTCAACGAGATCGGCTGTAAACCTGTAGGCCACACTGGGGCTTTGTCCAGAAAATGAATGTCTCCTTGAACCTGCGCCATTTCGCCGCCAGTTAAATTCAAAACTTGGTTGTCGCTCAGGTACACATCCCCCTGATAAGACACCAACGCCAAATCAGAATAGGTATCTCGACCGTAGCGCAACTCATTACCCACCACCGCCACTTTGGGGTTGCCGGGTTTAAATTTATGGCCGACCCACTCGTGCGCAATATACCCTAGCTGTACTGCAGCATTACCTAAGTTATACATCAAGTTGTTAACCACCACACCTGTAGCATGCGCTTTAAAATAAGGGTTGCGCCGATCATTGTGAGCAAATAAATTGCCCACAACCGCCACCTCTTGCACGTAATCGTGGATTAAAATCCCCTTAGAGTGTTTACCTTTTTTATGAGTTGCGTAATCCAATGCCTCGGCAATAATAGAATTACTAAAAGTGACTCTACCAGAGGTTGCCTCCGGTCCCTCATAACGTTCACCAGAGGCAGACATATTTTCATCTACGGCCCAACTGGTTGAGACATGGTCAACATGAACATTACGCGCTTGTGCGCGAGACACACCAATACCATCAGGCTCCCAACCTGACAACGCCTGCATATCATTAGTGCCGGGACGCACCGCAATATGACTAATACGAACATCGTGGGTCCGCACACTTAAGCCGCCGCGAATCAGTGTAATGCCAGGCTCAGGAGCGGTTTCACCCGCAAGCGTAAGAAAGGGCTCAACAATATCAATATTGGTGCCGGCTAGATTAATAATGCCACCCACCTCAAAAACCACCACTCGCTTACCCGATTGATTTAACGCCGCACGCAAACTACCCGGGCCTGCGGCGGCCAAGCTGGTAACTTTAATTACTTCACCGCCCAGTCCCGCAGTGGTATCGACACCAAAGCCTGTTACAGAGTTAAGGTTTATAGCGTGCACGTTAAAGGTAAGGAGGAGCAATATTAATAAACTAAAATGCCGAATCATAATAAACCTCTCAACAGATTGAGCGATACCCGGCGCCACACGAAAAATCATTACGGCGCTAAACCATCGGGACCCCGCGTTTACATAACTGAAGCGCAAAACCCCAGGGATCTTTCAGCATCAACAATACCGATCCATCCTTAAGTCGAACATCATCAACAACGTTACAACCTGCTGTACACAACCGCTTCGCATCAACGTCAGAATTTTCAGACACGAAGGCTAAATGTAACGTTAACGGATTCATCAACGGATAATCGGGCACATCGTCGGGCGGATTATTATAAATTTCAATCATCACCTTATCACTGCTGTCAGCCAGAAAGTGGGTGTGTGGTGGTTTGCTAAATTTGTGCTTAACCGTAAAGCCCAAGTGCTCACAGTACCACTGGGCAACCGCAATAGGATCTTTAACATTAAAGGCAAAGTGCTCAATTCGCATCGTTACTTAACCCCACTTATTTTTCATAGAGACCAAAGAAGGTCGGTAAAAACTCACTAATAGCTGGGATATAAGCCACCAACATAAGCACCACGACCATCGCCGCATACATCGGCATCAAAGGTTTTATTAATTTAGCAATGGTGGTTTTAGCAATACCACAGCCGACAAATAATACAGCGCCTACAGGTGGCGTACACAAACCGATACAAAGATTAAGCACCATCATAATGCCAAAGTGCAGTGGCGACATGCCAAGTTCCATGGCTACAGGCAAGAAAATAGGTGTAAAAATAAGAACTGCTGGCGTCATATCCATAAAGATACCCACCAACAATAAGATCAAATTAATCGTTAATAAGATAATAAAAGGATTATCACTGAGCCCCATTAAAGCTGCACTAATATTTTGTGGAATATTCTCGTAACTTAACATCCAACTCATTGCCGTGGAGGTGGCAATCAACAACATAACGATTGCCGTGGTCTCCACCGCTTTAACAAAAATTTCTGGCAACTCTGGCAGCTTAACCTCTTTATACACAAAGACCGATAGCAATAACGAGTACAACACCGCAATAACACTAGCCTCGGTCGCGGTAAAAAAGCCACCGACAATACCGCCAATCACTAAAACAATAAGAAACAAGCTCGGTACGGCATCTAGTGTTTTCTTTGCCACCTCTTTAACCGTAGGTACTTTACCTACAGGGTAGCCGTGCTTTTTGGCATAGACAGCACACACAGCCATCAAACTCAGCGCCACCAAAATACCGGGCAAGTAGCCGGCAATAAACAGCGCAGCGATTGAAACACCGCCACTGGCCAGGGAATAGACAATTAAAATGTTACTGGGAGGAATCAAAAGTCCGGTAGTCGATGAAGCAACCGTAACGGCCGCGGTAAAGTTTTTATCGTAACCTTCTTTTTCCATAGTGGGGATCATAAAACCACCAATGGCTGATGTGGCTGCCACTGCAGAGCCAGATATTGCGCCAAACAACGTACAGCTGATGATATTCACAAACGCCAAACCGCCGGGCAACATACCGATTAAAACTTTGGCAAACTCGATTAAACGGTGAGCAATACCGCCACGCCCCATTAGCAGGCCAGACAACACAAAGAAAGGAATTGCCAGAAGTGCAAAACTATTAATTCCTCCAACCATGCGCTGCGCGACAGTCACTGCCGCCGGACCAAAATCAATGGTAAACAGCATGGCTGCAAATGTTGCGATACCAATACCGATAGAGATCGGCACATTCAGTACCAGCAGAACCACAAAGGTCACCAGCAAGACAATAACGGAGCCATCCATCTTTTTAACCTCAAATTATGTTTATTGTAATGAGCTGTATTCGCGGCTTATTCGTAAAACTCGACGTGATCCGGCGCTGGATCACCATAAAGAATCCGATCGATTGAAAACAGCACAATCAGCACACCACTGAGGGGAATAACACTGTAGAGATAACCAATTTTTATTTGCAGTGCCGCAGACATCTGCCCCAGATCGAGTGTCAACAACACCAATTTAGCTCCGCCATAAATCATAATAACGCAGGCAAATAAAGAGCAAACCAAGCTGATAAAAATATCCAGCTTGCGTTTAGCCAGACCTTCGAGTTGTTGCGATAGAATATCTAGTCCTAAATGCGCTTTTTTACGGTAAGCGTATGCGGCCCCCAAAATACCAATCCACACCAATAAAAAGCGGGCAAGCTCTTCGGTGTAAGAGCTTGGCTCTTGCAACACAAAACGAGTCGCCACTTGCCAGGTAACATCCAGCACCATAGCGGCCATTAGTAGGCCTAGAAAGACGCCAAGAATTTTTTCGATCATTGCGGTTAGTTGCTTCATGGGATGAGTCTTCACTTACATAGCTTTAAAAGTTTGAATCAAGTCGTACAGTTCGGTGCCTTTATACGACTCATGCATTGACTCGACCCGCGCCATAAAAGGCTGTTTATCTGGACGGATAACAGTAACACCTGCCGCGGTAACGGCTGCTAACGCTTCTGCGGTAGATTCAGCCCACAACTTGCGCTCATAAACCACAGCTTCATCCATCGCTTGCTGTAACCACAACTGTTGCTGAGCACTCAGGTGATTCCAGATATAGCTCGAGATCAACACGATATCCGGCACATAGGTATGTTCATTGAGGATATAAAACTTGCTGACCTCATAATGCTTTGAAGTGTAAAAACTTGGCGGGTTGTTTTCGGCACCATCGACCACCCCTTGCGACAATGCCGTATACAACTCACCCCAAGAAATCGGCGTGCCAGAGCCACCCAATGCCTGCACCATACGCAGCGCAGTCTGGCTTTGCTGCACACGAACTTTTAACCCTTTAAGATCCTCGGGTGAATATACGGGTGTGTCCGTGGTATAAAAACTGCGGCTTCCCGCATCAAAATATCCTAGACCGCGCAAGTTAACTGAGTCGCCCGACAACAGCAGCCTCTCGCCTTCGGCACTGTTTAAAACACGCCAAAAATGCTCGTTATCGCGAAACACGTAGGGAATATTGAAAACCTTCATGGCCGGCACAAAACCTTCCATGGGACTGGAGGAAACCTTGGTCATAGCGAGCGAGCCAATCTGCAATAGCTCCATCAACTCGCGCTCATCGCCAAGCTGACCACCGGGGTAGATATCAATTTTCATCTTGCCCCCCGATATAATCTCAAGCCGATCAGACATAAATACGATGGCTTGGTGTACCGGGTGGGTTTGATCAAGGCTGTGAGCCATTTTTAGGGTTTTAACGTCAGCCTCTTTACCGCAAGCGGCAGTCAAAACACATAAAATCAATAATAGTAGTGACTTGAACGAGCTCTTACCCATCTTACATCTCACAGATTTTTATATTTATTTACGTAAATTCTAAGTCATACAGCGTATAAAAAGAGCGGGCGATCAGAAAAATTGCCAGCGCTATTAAACCATGAGGAGCGCCTATTATTCTGCCCTGAACCACCCGCACAACCCAAGCAGAGACTTAGGAGAGCCACATTAATTGATCGGAGCGGTAATCATTGGCTGTCATTTACCGAGCGACTAGACCATCAACACAGTTAACAACAAGCAACCTGCCTGACCAATTGAGGTAATAATTGCATATTGGACTACCAAAAACAAGGGGCGGCTGACCAATTCTATAGTCATTGAATGACTTGCGGCAGATTAGCCGTATATAGAGACATAACAATTCAGCATGAGGGGGGATAGCAGAAAGGAACGATCTGGCGGCCTAGCTGCTACAGACAAGCCATTTTAGTGCCGTCACACATGAAGGCCTCAAACACATCATCGGTATCTTCGTTGTAGGTGGGTGACTGCATCCGCACCGTCGCCTCGGCAAAGATCACAAAACCTTCCTTGCCATTTGCACGACTGCCACACAACTCTTCATAGCTCGCGGTCACCCCGGCGGCTTGGTTAACCTCCCCACGGTTCGCATCAGCAAAACGAGGGTCATCCACCGTGTGATGCTCATGGTAGCTGCCTGGGTCTTTGCGATTATTCAGCTCGCTTAATGAGCCAATAATACGATTCACCAACGGCACCATTAGCTTATAGCAATATTGGACACGAATTTTAAGCAGGTTGGCATCCTGAATATTGACATCATCGACAGTGACATTTGAAGGCCGATACATTAGGTTATCGTTGGGTAAGGCGATGATGCCATCGGCCGTCGGCTCACCAAAGCCACCGGCATTAATCATAGCCGAGGTTGGGTTAATACGAATAAAACGCGTGAAATTATCTACCTCATAAATCGCATCACGCCGTGTACCCCCACTCTCAACGCCCGCCGATATGTCATCACGCATATCACCCAGCGATGCATTACTGGTAAACAATGGCGCCATGCCACGGATAAGTCCACGGCGCAAAGAACTGTAGGTCCCATTGTTGGTTGCTGCAACTCGAGCGGCCTGGAAAGTCGCGTAATTTAGTGTGGTTTTAGCCGAGTAGATAAACGCTATTTGTATCGCACCAAAAATCAGCAGCAACAGCACGGGAATAATGATGATGAACTCAACCATCGCTTGGCCACGACTGCGGTTACTGTGGCTCATCAGCATTCATCACATCTATGGCGCCATCGTCTGGAAGCTCTGGCGTGCTATTGTTTGCTTTTTGCTGGGCAAGCCCAAAAGGCGTTAACACCGAATTTACCAACACTTGCACACGCTCTATTTGTGGGTCTGTTTTAGGCACTTGTTCATGCATGCTGGCAACCGTTTGAGTCAAGATTTGGGCCTGAACATAGCTAAGGTTAATCCAAGCGCTGGTAAATTGTGGGTCAATCCTCAAAGCCCGCTCATACGCCGCTACCGCTTCTGGGTATCGCCCAAGCTGAGCAAGGCAATTACCTACCCTTAGCCAGCTGTGAATGTGTAGCGGTAATGCCTCTATCACTTTGCGATACTCGGTTAACGCTGGCTGATAATTGCTTTGCTGATAGAATCGCTCGGCGCGCTCTTGGTTCGCAAAAACATCTTCGGCACTGTACTGCTGAGTACTGCACGCGCTGAGCAAGAATATCAGAGCTACTATTATTCCACGATACATAGATCCCCCACTTGTAAACCTAATCGTTCGAGTTCACCGGCGCAAAACTCAAACACTTTGCGTGCCCCTAAGGCTTGGCTGACACGCCAAGGCCTAACGTTGCTAACAACTTTAATCACACTACCCGTACGACTGACATACACAACATCTAGTGCGTAACCCATAAAAAATGTATGTACGCTATTACACGGTTGTATGCATAAAGCTGTGCCCGGCAGTGGCGCCGGACGCGCCAACAAACCACGCAATCTTTGCCAATAGGTATTGGCAAAATAAGTTCGCGTCTGCCCCAGCGTCAGATTATTACGCCGCCACACGACTGAGCGCTCGATCAAAAGGTGCCCTGCTCAATATACTTAACGACAATCGGAAACAATAAGATAATAAACGTTAACGGGAAAATAAAAATCACCAGCGGAATAACTAACTTTACCGGCGCCTCCATTGCCATTTTTTCGGCACGCTGAAAGCGCTCATTAAGCCGCTGTTTAGCTTGAATAAGCAGCGTGTTTTTCATGCTTGAGCCCATTTTCTCGGCTTGGACTACAGCACGTACAAACACCGAGATGTCTTTAAGATCCACCCTGTCGGCTAAACGGTTAAGTGCATCACCTCGGGTTTGGCCAGAGCTTATATCACGTAAAACAATACGAAACTCATTACGCATTGCGCCGCGCGGGCCTTTCTCTACGGCCTGTTTTAAAGCGCCGGCAAAGTTAAGACCCGCATCAACACACATGGTCAGGTACTCTAAATATACTGGCAACGAGCGAATTAATTCGGCATCACGTTTACGACGAGTATCCTTAACCCAAGCTACCGGCAAAAAATAACCACCCAGAGCTAACAAAACTAACAGCAGTGGATCCACCTCGCCAGAGCTCGCCAGCGCCATCCAACCTAAACAGGGTAATAATAAAGCAATGACAAAACGCGCTGAGATATACTCTTCAGCGGTCACCATAAAACTTACGCCATTTTTTTGCAGCTGATTATCGACCTTGGTTAAATAGGAGCTTGGCAAATTACTTCCTAATACATAAGTTGCTAAACGAACCAGTGGCCAGATCGGGCGCATAAAAGCTGGCGGCTCATCCATATAAGCCCGCTCTTCGTCGGTTAGCAAATAAGCTAATGCGGCAAAGAAATAAATACAGGCTATAACCGCACCAGCCACGGCAGCACCGGCCGAGAGTGCGACAATGTTACTCATCATAATCTCACCTCAACTGTCGATACTGGTGATTTTGCGAATAAACACAAAACCCATAATTTGCATAAACACCATGACTGTTAGCACCATCAGCCCTTCACGTGTGGTGTAGAGTTTGCGCATAGCTTCGGGCTCGATAAAACTTAACAGTACCGCCAGCGCTACCGGCAGCATGGCCATAAAAGTACCCTGTGCTCGGCCCTGCGCGGTAAGTGAGTCGATCTTACCTTCCATGGTTTTTTTACGGCGAAGTGTTTCTGCCATACTTTGAATCGTCTCAACCAAATTTCCGCCCACTTCACGGCTGATGCGCACTGCAGAGCTGGCCATAATAAAACTTTGTAGTGGGATACGTTTTTCCAGCTCGATTAAGCTATCTTCTAGCGTTACGCCTAACTGCATTCTTTTTACTAACATACCAAACTCTTGGCTGGCCGGCACAGGTGACTGCTTAACCACATCGGCCAATGCCATATTTAGGCTCGCGCCAGCCTGTAAACTGCTCGATAGCATCATAAAAATATCGGGCAGCTGATCTTCAAATTTACTCAAGCGTTTTTTGCGCATGCGTCCCCATATGGCGCCTGGGACAATCAATAACACCACAAAAACTCCAGCGGTTATTACCCATAATTGAAACAGGGCATGTACACCTATAGGCACCAAGATCAAAACAAGCAGATTGAGTAAAAATAGCTGCGAGGAGTCCATAAAGATAAACATCTCCGACAGCTCTTGATTGGCATTAGAGGTGAATTTTTGGCGATAAAAGCCCATAAAATCACCAGCCCCACGTGTTACAGCAACGGCCAAACACATAGCTGCGACAAACGCCAACACCACCACTAACGCCAATATACCTAGGTCAGACATTTCAGCCTTCATGATTGAAAGATGCTCATATCGACTGTGACTCCCCGACTGCGAAGCTCTTCATAAAAAGCCGGTACTACACCCGTCGCTGCATAGTGACCAACCACCTTACCGTTTTCGTCAAATCCGGTTTGTTGATAGCGAAAAATATCGGTTAACTGAATAGTGTTACTTTCTATGCCGGTCACTTCAGAGACACAACTAACACGACGAGAACCATCACCAAAACGAGTTTGCTGAATAACGATATCAACCGCTGAAGCCACCTGTTCACGAATCGCGGATACCGGTAAGTCCATTCCCGCCATCAGTACCATCACCTCAAGGCGACGCAGCATATCTCTTGGCGAGTTAGCGTGCGCAGTTGTCAATGAGCCGTCATGGCCGGTGTTCATCGCCTGCAGCATATCAAGCGCTTCGCCACCCCGGCACTCGCCCACTACAATTCGATCGGGCCGCATCCGCAAACAGTTTTTTACCAACTCCCGAATAGTGACCTGACCTTTACCCTCCATATTAGCTGGCCGTGCCTCAAGCGAAACCACATGCGGTTGCACTAAGCGCAATTCGGCGGCATCCTCTACAGTAATGACACGATCTTCCATAGGAATAAAGTTAGATAAAATATTTAGCAGTGTCGTTTTGCCCGAGCCAGTACCGCCGGAAACGATAATGTTAGAGCGCTGCTCAACACACATGCGCATAAAGGTAACCATCGCCTCATTGGCTGACCCGTAACGTATTAGATCTCGATCTGTAAGTTTCTTTTCTGAAAACTTACGAATAGTTATGCACGGCCCGCGTAGTGCCAGCGGTGGAATAATAGCGTTTACCCGCGAACCATCTCGCAGCCTAGCATCTACCATCGGAGAACTTTCATCGATACGTCGCCCCAAAGGCGAGACGATTCTCTCAATAGTCGCCATGACCGCTTCATCACTTGTAAAAGTAACAGGAGAGCGAATCAGCTGGCCGTCGCGCTCGATATAAATATCGTCAAAAGCATTCACCATCACTTCGGTGACTGACGGATCATCCAATAGTTGCTCTAGCGCGCCTAAACCGACAGTTTCATCCAAGACAATTTTTTTCAACCGCGACTTATCCATCCCCTGCGGTAATTTGTGACCAATGCTCTGCAGCACGGTTTCAATAATGTCGCCCAACTGACTGCGAACATCTTCATCACTTAGCGTATCTGTGTGCATACGCTTTAGGTCCATCTGCCTAACCAGCTCTTTATGAACGTATTTGGCCCACGTCATGTATTCGCTGCGCAGTCGCTCTTGCTGATCGGCCCCAGCGGCGAGCGTTCCTAGCACTGTAGTCTCAGAGATATCCGGCTCTAAATCTAGATCGTCGCGCAAGCCGTCGGCACCTTCGGCAGGGCTGTGATCCGTTACCGTAGCGATAAAACCGCCAAAACCAATTTCATCACCTTCGGCCAAGGGTCCGTGCCGCTCAATGGTTTTACCGTTTACGGTCACACCTGAGCCGCGACTAATATCCAGCACAAACACGCCTGACAACTCTTTTTCAAAGCGCAAATGTTTTGGCGCCACTTTCCAGCCACGCACACGCAAAATAACATCGCGAGAGCGACCTAACTCACAGCTATCGGCACCGCAACGAACTGAATCTTGCCATTTTCCGTCTTTACTACTGACTGTAATTTCAAACACAAGGTAACCTTAATCGACTAAGCCGGTTTTCATGTACTTCTCATGCTCTGACACATATTCACTCATGCGGTTAAGCGCTTTTTGGTTCGGGCCAGACTTTAAATCTGTCAAAATATGTGGCGTAAGAAATATCACCATTTCGGTATCGCCACCAGAAAAGCTCTTGGACTTGAAAAGCTCTCCTAAAATTGGAATATCGGCTAACCATTTCACCTTGCTTACCGTGGCTTGCTCTTCCCGAGTAATAAGCCCTGAAAGCACCAAGGTATCACCCGGCTTAAGTTTTATATCGTTAGACGTTGCACGTTTTTTAAATGCCGGCTGGCCATCAACTGCCTGAGCCAAATCCAACTGGCTAATTGAAACCTCGACACGAGCAGAAATATTGTCGTACAAATCCAACTTAGGAAGAATACTCAACATCACACCGTAATCTTTGTACTCCACGCTAGAACCACTGAGCGAGCTGGTAATCACCGGCACTTCACCGCCAACGGTCAACTCTGCCTCACCACCACTGCGAGCACTCAAACGCGGCGAAGATAACACTAATGCCGAGCCCGTTTGCTCCAGCAAATCAATCATCGAGGTGATATCACTAGCAATGCCGAATAACACACCACGGGCTCCACTTTCGTAGCCATAACCGCCTTTCCCCTCTTCGGTCCAAGCGCCTATTAAACTACCTGACGCTCCCCATGCACTGCCATAATGTAAACTCGGGCCAGAAAAGCTCTTTTGCCAATTAATACCCAACTCTTCGGTTTTGCTGCGATTAAATTCGGCTATTTGAACATCAAAATAAATCATCTTTTGCTCAAACTCATTGGTCGTTCGCGCAAGAATTATTAAATCTTCATACAGCCCGGCTACGATCTCTACTTTCTCCATATCTCGCGCTTCAAGTGTGCCATCAACCACTACATGGCGGCCCGCCGTTTTAATGCTGATGCCTGGAATTGAGCCTATTAAATTACGAATTTCGCTCAACTCACGACTACTACTAAAAACTTGCACGATGGAGATATTCATACTCTCACGCGAGCCATCGGCAAACCAAACTTGCATATTGGTTTCGCCCACAGTATTTGCCGTTAGCACGACCTCTCCACTTTTCAGTAATGTAGAGCCTACAAGATCGGATTTACCCACCGAAATACGCAAAGCCTCTGGCAGCTCAATAACCTTAGACTCACCCTCAAATAACTGCATGTCTTTTGGTAAAACTCGCGCCTCCGCTACCGCCACCAAGGCCAGCAACCACACCCCCAATACACTTCGAATTTTCATAACTCTAATATCCATAATGATCTTTGTTTTGTGTGGCAGGTTTACTGCAAGCGCACGCGACGCACCGGCACTATACCTTCTTCGTCGTTGCCGCCAGGGATAAACTCAATATAGTCTACCTCGCGGGTTATTTTAGCTGCACCGCTCTCACGTATTTCATCGGCCACGTCACTGCGGTTTTCGGTTGAAACCACCACACCTTTAGTGATAACTCGACCATCTGCAGCGATTACTTTGCCGTCTTTTAATTCACCGATGACATTACCTTTTTCATCAACTACTTTGCCATCAACAAGTCGACCTATAATATTGCCATTGGCGTCGCGCACGACCTGAACCTGCTCTCCGACTTCTTGACCGCTTTCATTCAGTACCGCTTGACCTACCGTTCCCAGCACACTGCCATCTGTGGCAACCGCAGTACCATCTTGGTTAATGCGCCCAACAATATTGCCTCGACTATCAATTACAGCTTTTTCAACACGTCCCAGAAGTTCGCCATTCACGCCGGTGACAGTACCGTCTTTATTTACATTACCTACAACATTACCATTGGCATCAATCACTTTGCCATTCACCACCCGACCAACAACATTACCGTCGGCATCGCGTACGACTTCTTCGACCTTGCCGATGATATTGCCACTGGCATCACGCACAACATCTTCAACGCTGCCAATCACTTTGCCGTCACTGCCCACCATGACTTTCTTATTGGTTCCCGGAATCGTCGTCATACGGCCAACCACATTACCATCACGGTCAAGCATTACCTGTTCGACAGCGCCAAGAGTCTCACCTCTAAGATTTACAGCATTGCCATTTTCATCAACGCGGCCCACCACTTTGCCATTGGCATCGATGACTTGACCATCGACTATACGGCCGACCACATTACCGTTTTTATCACGCACCACTTGGGCTACTTGTGAGCGAGTCTGAGGCACTGAAGAATCACTCAAATCGACGACATTACCTTGCGCATCAAGAGCAACATTTTTCTGTATCACCCCGAGCAATTCGCCTGTTTCAGACACAGCCGCACCATCTTTATTGATCCGACCAACAATCTTTCCCGACTTATCAACGACAACTTTCTCGGTACGACCCAATACTCGGCCACTACTATCAGTTACGCTACCATCGGCATTAACACGGCCAATGACTTGGCCATTTGCATCGACCAATTCACCATTTACCACACGGCCAATTACCTTGCCGCTTTTATCTCGCACAACTTGCTCGACCTTGCCAACAATGTTGCCGCTGGCATCACGAACAACATCAGAGCGCTCGCGAACTCGCAACATCGGATCATCTTTACTAACGTTCTCTACAATTGACCCTAATGCTGTGCCATCAAAAGCTACAGGTTTACCATCAACTACTTTGCCGATGATATTGCCATTAGCATCAACGACGTTATCACCGACAACTCGCCCAATAGGGTTACCATTTTCATCCAACACCACACTAATCAGTGGCTCAGGTTCGGGCTCTAGCAGGACGTCGGCGCGAATAAAGTCAAACTCAGCCATACTGGTATCTTCTGGGTGACGCAGCACAGCAAACATCTCTCCGGTCACCTCGGCTAACTGAACGCGAGCCACTTGGCGAGGCGTCAAGCTCAAGGTAATAATAGTGAACTCCATATTAAAACCATCTGCCGAGTTTTGCTGCCGCGAGCGCTCATAGCGCCGGCCGGTATAATCTTCACGCCCGGCCGATAAAACGATGACTTTTTCCAATACTGGCATAACCACTTGATTTACTTCTTGCTTCGAACCTTCAACAAAACCTAGATTCTCAAGGTTAAACTCCCCCATCAAATCTATTGTGTCTCCTGGGCGCAATAGACCGTCAAACGAATCAACTTTATTTACTTTGACACTAAAAGCACGATGACCAAGTTCTACCGTCTCAGAGAAAGTTTCGGCTTTGGTGCCAGTGATCGCTTCAACCGTCATCACCCTGCCCGCCTTCAGCGGCGAGGCAATGGTACGATTTAATACTTTTTTATAAGCAGAAGCAGGAATGAAATTAGAAGGTAGGAACTTTTTAGGAACGTCCAACTTACCAATAGCATCACGTGTAATGGTATCGCCTTTATTTAAATCACGTTTAGGCACTACCACCGCTATAGTCTCTACCCGCTGCGGTTGATTAGCACGACGATAACGATCTTCTACCGACTTTAAGTAATAGACAGTTAAGAACGCCGCGACAACACCGCACACTATCGCGATCATAAATAGGCGCGAGCCAGACATTTGCTTCATTGTTTTCCCCAAGTTTTTCTGTGGGAGCAAAAAGCCCCGATTTTAATATTGTTATGGTGCTGTAATGGTGCGATTTGACACGCAATTATTATCGGCTGCAGGCTCGCCATTGATATACACCTGCTCGGTATAGTATTCGGCGTCCATACTACCGATCACGGTTGTCTCGTCTTCATTAGGCTCTAACAACAGCTTAAGTTGCTCGGCGTAAATCTCGTCGTCATCCAACCCATCAGTATCAATACCGCTATCCCAGCCACTTGCCATCACACTACAAAAAGTGACACCACCACCCAAATCAAAAAATACAACTTCGCCATCAGGGTCTTTTACACCCGTACTTACGGAACTTGCCGGCGTGGTTGATACCGCATAGTAATAGCCATCGACAATTCGGCCGCCGTCTTCATTACCCTGTCTACCGATGACCTTGTAGGCTGCCTCGGTACAGCCACTGCCAATATCTGTTTCCTTCAGCTGTAAGGCATCGTAAAACTTTCCATCGGCCTCACTCTGGTAACCAAAGGCAATTATCCCCGGCGGGTTAGCGCAATCACTTAGCGCAACTCGCTGTAAAATATTACCGTCTTTATCAACCACTACATCACTTATCGTGGCATTGGCGACACTACCGCCATCGACGGATTCAAACACACCAGTGTTGGGATTGTAGGTGCCAACCAACTCACCATTTTGGGTGACAATATCACTGGAGGGATCATATTCACCCAAATTGGTATAACCGCCGTTGGCTGTTACTACCGTCGTTTGGCTAATACCTGGGGTGGGCTCTGACGGGCCGCCACTCCCACTACTACCATCAGAGCTACCATCACCCGCACCGTTATCCCAACCGCCATCGTTCTCGGCAATCTCATAGTCGGTTGCATATTCCTGCACGGCCGAGATAGAAGACGAATAACCATCGTAGTTATCGTGCATGGTGGTTAATAGATACTCGATACAATCTTCGTATTCGCTAGGGCAGGCACCCTTATTCGCCACGAGCAACCCGCCCACTAGCGCTGCCATCACTACAGTGTATTCGGCCATCGATTGACCGAGCTGACGCATGATGGTTGTCCGACAGCGAGTGGCCATATCAGTTTATTTCAACCTCGTTAATCAAAATTTGGGTCGCGTCGCCGGCAGGCATAATGACAATGTTGTTTTCATTAATACCTTTGCGAAACACCAATACAGCACCGGCGGCTTGATTAAAACTTTGCTCGAGCGACCAGTTATCACCGGCCATTTCTGTGCGATAAAAATTCACCAATTCAGAAACTGATTGATCACTAGTAATAATGGTTACACGGCCAGCTTTGGGGCCATCTGACGTTAACAGGTCGGACACCACCATCGCACCGCCTGGCTTTACCACGCCAACACCTAAAGCACCGGCACTGTCACTTTTGGGGACTTTTGCAATGAGCAAGCGCCCAAACGCATTGTCGCCAGCCCCTCCGTATTGCACGGTAAAAAAGCATTCATCTTCTAATGTGCCAATTTGCTGCCACGGGCCAAAAGCACTTTCCGAATAACGATCTTTCCAATTGCGACGATAAAAACCAGCTACCGCATCGGCCGAGGTATTAACCGTAAAAGAGCGCACAGCCATTGGCCTGTTATTATATTGAGCGTTATCCATCAGGGAGCTGACCTGCATCTCGGTCATGGTAGGAAAATCACTAAAATCACAATCGGCATTAACCGCTGCGGTATAGGCAAGCATCAAAATGGCACAAGCACATCTAACATATTTAATCATCGTAGTAGCAGTGTCCGTCATCGCAGGTTACAGCTAAAGGTTGACCATCTTCTCCAGGCATAGGCTCGACGCCCATATCACCAAAATCAAGATCGTAAATAGCGCTGTTATCCGGCCCGCCTTCTAGAATACTTGCAGCAGTTTTCAGCACGTCAAATAAAACATTATCAAACACGGTGCTGGGCACAAAGTTGTCGACTCTATCTTGGTAATAACCCACACTTTGCGCGTTCCAACCATCGGCAAGAATCGCCGAGCGCGCCGTAAAGCGGCCATCCCACTGCTGAAATAAAGAATCCTCGACACCGCTCCCCCAGGAGCCATTGTTGTGATCCCACTCGCCGTTACCACCACCTTTGGCATTACCTGTATTTAGCGAGGTTCTGACTATGGGGCTATAGTAGCCCTGTAAGTTGTAATCTAATTGCAGTAAATCGGGGTTGTCACCACCGACAATATTCAGCATAAATTCGATAGGCGCCGTAATAACATCCAAACCATCGTCAAGCACATTTAAAACATCGTAAGCAATACTCGGGGTATCTTGCTCGTTAGTACTTAACACCTCGACCCCTTGAAACATGCTTTTGCGTGACTGGGTATAATTCCAAATCGCACTGGTTTCACCGCTCGGGCCGTCGACATCGGCCGAACTGATTGGCTTTATCTCGGCGCGCCCTTGACCATAAAAAAAACGATTACTCACCGAGTTAACAAGTTCGGTATCATTGCGTAGCGCCACACTTTCAAACTCGTCGGAACTCACTACAAAGTCTTCGGTGTTGTCGCTACCGCCCCAACTGTTCATATCCCGCAACCACACGGTGCGCTCCCAAGCGGTATAACGTGCAGCCTGTTGGTTCTGAAGCTTTATATCGATGATCTTGCCAAAGGTCGGCACTATGATAAAAAGCACCAAAAAAATAAAACCGACACTGACCACAAACTCAGTCATGGCTTGGCCGCATTGTCGCTGACAAAACGATTGCCTGTGGTTCACGGCATAAAGTCCTCTAGCTCATCGACGACCGCATCTACCGCGATATCTTTTACCTGTGTCGCGCCTTCACGCAGCGGACCTTCGGCCAGCGTGTTCCAGGGGGAGTCGAGTTGATCCACTAAATACTCGACGCCAGTATCGACCATTCGGTCACCAATGGCGCCCAACAACCAGCCAACCATGCCGACTGCGGAATTACTCAAGCCATCAATGATCTTGCTGAAATCCAGCTCACCCGTGGCAATTAATAGAGTAATCGCACTGGGTTCACGTAGCCGCGCATCCCAAAAAGGGCTAAATAAACTGGCGGGCTCTGGGCTTCCATCGCTTAAGGTTTGCATTGGGTTTGCAAAGTAAGTTTCGGCCGAGCTTACCGTCATCATCGGCCGGTCGTCATTCCAAATAAACTGTTGGTAATCTGCGGCAAAGTCATCACCCTCTGCACGCGAGCGAGTCTTCACATCGAAATTGGTGTATTGAATGTCGCCACTGTCCCAATCGCCATCGTTACTGTTAATACCCAGCGAATCATGATCAGAGGTCGCGACATCATCTAAACTTTTGGCGACGGCTGCGGTAAATTCGTAGCTCCTACCCGACTCTTGGAAGCTACCCCCCAAACTAAAAAAGGATGGCGGCCCCGCGTACGAGTCGGTGACATCTAACGTCGTACGCGCACCGTACATACCCGGCAACAAAGTAGGCGACGCCTGCCCCCAGGCGAGCGCCTGCAAATGAAAACCATCAAAGGCACCGTTATTGTCGGGGTCGTCTTTATCCCCGCCGTACTTGCCGGTATCGTTGTTAAACGGCAGCCCCCAATCACTGAGTATTTTTTTAGCGTCGGCATTAGAGCTGACTACTTGATGAGTCGCGCCAGCCAAAGGAAAGCCTATCGGTAACACAAAATTAAAATCTAATAAGGTCCACGAATCACAACCTACAATCGGCAAGCAAAGCTCAATCTCGACAAACAAACCAACATCGAACTCCAAGCCAAAAGACAATACATCAATAGCTGACCAGTTTAATTTTGCCAGATCGGCATCGGTTTCTAATGCATCGTTCGAGGCGTAGACAGTCCCACCGTCATTTTTAATACCGCCGCCGATAGAGAAATCGAGGTCGATAGTCAACGTGATTATGCCGAGCGACAATTCCAACCGAGGTATCAAATCTGGTGTGCTGGCCCAAACATCCCAGTGGCGATCTTCGGTAAAACTGGCACGATTGCGGTTTACAATCGCCATATAGCGCTTATACGACTCTATTGCATTGGCCTCTGCCGCATCGCCCGTATTCAGGTTTGCGCCGGCACCGCCACTTTTGTTTTTTGATTTTTTACGTGACAAACCCGCGCTGTTGTCATTGATCATATTCTCCAGTTCACCCACCTGCCCGCCAAGAAAATCGGCGGTTAGGTCGGTCGCATCGGCAGACCAGTCTTTATCGGCGGTGGCATCTCCCACCAAATCAGCTAAATTGGTGGGACTAAAATTTTCACCAAAATAGGTAAGTAAAGCGTTTTGTGTAAAAAAATACCACCCCACAGCGGGTATATACATCTCGGGGTCATCGGGGTCGTCTTCGTGATCCTCCACCACCCCCATACTCATTTCTACTTGACCTGCAAGGGTGGCCAAAGCAAACATTTTTTGAAATACGCCAACCGTGCCATTAAAAATAGATACCACGGTCGGCCATACCTCGACCATGGGTTTAGCCGCAGCTGAGACCACCTGCCCCATAATTTGGTAAGGAAGAGTAACCGCACTCAATACATCGGAAAATGTTGTCGGTGATGGTGGCGCCACAGGAAAGCGATATAAGGGGTAAGAGGTAAAAGAGCCAACTTGCTTATAGTGTTTCGCCCACGATAACAGCGAGACCATTTGGCCGATGGAAACCTCGTTGGCGACCATTGCGCGGTTTGTGTAAGCAATAAAATTTTGATTGCGAGCCGCTAATTTGGCTTGCGAATAGACAGTGGCATCGGCAGCGTTTTCAAGCTGTACGCGGTTTGTCACCAGCTGACCCTGGTTGTACAGGATTAGCAGTGCCATCACCACCACAGCCAAAAAGAGCAAGCCAAAAATAAAAGCCTGCCCTTTATTAGAGCGTATACCGTCCACGTTGAGAATTACAAGCTCTTGCGAGCTCGTAACTTAGTTATCGTCTTGCTGGAAATCGTCTAAGCCGTAATCGGCATCTTGCTCTGCAGCGGCATCATTACCTCGAGCAGTAGTATCATTCGAGCTGTCACTACCACCCAATTCTTGAGCCATGTTCCCCACTTGGCCACGCACGGTATCACCAAATAAGTTATAAACAGTGATCGCGGCAATAGCGATCAAGGCCACGATAATAATGTACTCAGTCATGCCCTGGCCAAGCTGTTTTATTTTTTGTTGTGTTTTCATGTTGTTCCCCGAGGAGTGTCCGTCACTGACCGCTCGTTATAATAATGAGCACCAGCCTTAAGATTAACAGCTTTTTTGTGACCTGTTTGGCAGCAATACTCTCGAAAATGCAACAAATGTAACATTTTTTTACATTTCAATAGGGGAGAGGGAGGAGCTCAATAGCGCTAGCGAGGAGAGGCGTTTAAACGATAGCCCTGGCCATACTGGGCACTTATGAGATTACGAGCTGGTACAACCGATTTAAGCTTTGTGCGCAAGCGCCCCACCAGCACATCCAAGGTGCGATCAAACGGCCCCCAATCCGCTTTACCCAACGCATGCATAAGAGCATCCCGCTTGACTGCCACACCAGCATGAGCGCAAAGCACCTGCATTACCGCCGCCTCATTATTAGTAAGACGCACATCACCATTAACTCCGGACACTTTCTCAAGCTCAGCATCCATATGCCACGACTCGAAGTAATAACTTTTTTTACTCTGCTGTAACTGTATTTGTTGCAACGATTTAACTTGCTGCACTCGGCGCAATAACGCCTTACTGTTGGCAATGAGTTCACGCATTGGCAGCGGCTTGGAATAATACGCATCTGCCCCAGCCTCAAGCCCAACAATTCGCTCAACTGGATCATCTATAGATGTGGTAAATATAATTCCGGCTGGATGAGAGGCTCTTATTTCTCGACACAACAGTAAGCCATCAACTTTCGGCAGGCGAATATCCAAGAATACTAAGTCATAATCATTTTTTAATACTTGATCAACCACATCCAAGCCGTCGCAGGATACATCGACACTCCAGCCCTGCTCTTCCAGGTAACTGGAAAGTAAGCTTCTAGCGGCCAATTCATCTTCAACGATAAGAATTTTTGATGTGGTATGTATCATGTTAATCATTATGCCGTCATTGTTTCGGTATTCACACAACTTCTTAACACACAACACTTAAAGCCTAAAGCATTGACGGAAAATTAAGTGTTCACAAAAAACATTAACCCTGATGGTCCAGTATCGCCCGCTGTAATGCTTGTGCTAACTGACCGAGCGACTGCTCCACTAAAGTGTTCAGCGCGTCTATATCGTGACTCTCTTGAGTTGGGTGCACCTCAATGCCCCCAGCCATAGCCGCCACCGTTATCATACCCACTGACTTCGCCGCACCACTGATTTTATGAGCAAGCGCCTCGATGTCGTTAACCTTACGCTGCTCAATTGCACTGCGCATCTGCGCCACTGACTCACCAACCGAGAGACTCACAGCCTCCAAAAGCCCGCGCGCACGTGGCACGCCTAGATCGGCCACAATACCTCGCCACAAAGAGAAGTCGATTAAAGAGTCACCACGCCTCACGCCTAAAGGGTCATTCTGTAATAAAAAACCATCATTGGGCTTAAGTAAACCCGCAGCACAACTCAGCACAAAACGCAGATGCTTTTTACTTACCGGCTTCTCAATAACATAGGAAAATCCTGCCTCTTGGTAACAATCGACATCAGTTTGCGCGGTGTTCGCCGTAAGGGCCACAAATACCGGCCCACGTGAACTGGAACTCACTAACTGCCGAGCTTGCCCCAATAAAGCGACACCGCTCATTTGCGGCAAGCGGATATCAAACAAACACAAATCAAAATCAATTTCTTGCATTTGCTGCAATGCTTGATCGGGCAATTCAACCGCACTCACTTTATGACCGTCGGCGCGTAACAGTTCAGATACCACTGTCATATTAACCAGATCGTCTTCCACCACAAGCACGTGCAGGTTGCGATCTAGGATTACCTCTCTCGGGCTATCTTGAGGAGCCTTAGGGTTAACACGCAACACCGGCACGCAGCAACAAAAACGAGTCCCTATCATAGGCGTACTGCTAACATCAATTGATCCACCTAGTACTCGCAGGAGTTTACGCACAATAGCCAAGCCCAAGCCGACGCCATCCTCAGCACTGCCAGCTTTATGATCCAACTGAACATACTCATCAAAAATTGACGATATCTGCTCTGGGCAAATACCAATACCGGTATCAGCGATAGTGAGCCTTAACTCTTGTGGGTTTGGCAGCGCACTTTCCCAATCCTGTAAATGAGCATCCACCCGTTCCTTCTGCGAATCAATAATCTCCACAGTCAGAGCAACCTCACCCAATCGGGTAAATTTTATCGCATTGTGAAGCAGATTTACGGTTATCTGTCTAAGCTTTAATTCATCGACCAATACCCAACAATTCTCGGTTACCTCAGCCCCAAACTGACATTCTAAGGTTAAACCTTTATCGATTGCTGGTGCAGATGAAATGCGCGCAATGCCATTAAAAAAGTGATGTACGTTAATGGGCGTGGGAAATAAAGTTTCTTCTTTTTCACGAGAAGCATTGAGGGCTTCGTTGACAACACTCAACAGCGACTCACCCGCCTCTATCGCGTATTGTTTAAGCTTAGGGTCTTCGGTTTCTTTACCTGGCTGACCGATCAAACGCATCGCCCCTAACAGGCCCGACAATGGGGTGCGGATCTCATGACTTAGCACAGCCATAAACTCACTGCGCTTTTGCGCCAACGCTAACGCCTCCTGACGGGCAACATCAAGCTCTTGTAGGCGCTGTTGCAACTCCTCGGTACGCGACTCAACCGCCACTTGTAACAATGCCTTTTGCTCAGCTTCAGAATTTAACTGAATATTCATGCGCTGCCCAAGAAAAATTAAACTGGTTAACGCAACAAACACATAAGCCCAAGGCGTCAGGTGAACATTAATTACACCCTCATAGTAGAGAGTCTCATTCACGAACAAGAGTAGAATGACACCGCCCAGAAAGCTCACCAATCCGCTCCACGGCCTCTTCCGAGCAACAATGGTAATAAGACAGTAAAAACAATAGACCATGTATATTTCACACACGACCTGATAAGGGTCACGTAAAACTGTAAACCAACGACTGTCAATTGCCGAAGTTACAACACTTGCCGTAATGCCTGTAAACCAAAATAACTTGAGCGCTAAATAGTTAATATCACGGGGGTACAATGCCTGAAGAAATAATAGGTAAGCCGGCACACAGAGGTACATGCCATAATATTCAAAGCGCAGCAGCCAGTCGGCAGAAAACCCGGGGTAAAGATAGTAAATAAGCTTTTCTGTACCAAACACTCTCACGCTGTACCAAAACAAGCCGAGCCCTAAGTACAAATACTCTCGCCCCGCATGAGCACTTGACCACATGACCAGCAAATACACGGCCAACGTCAGTGTCGAGGAAACCAAAAAGATCCCACGCAGAACTCGCCACTTCTCATCGCTCAGCAATTTATCCCAATCATCGATGATAAGTGGATACTTCATACCACCATCGACATGATGAAAATTCGACACTTGTATTACCAGCTGCAAATGTCGTGTATCGCTATCTGGCAGACGAACAATTTTTTCTTCATCTCGTGGAGTCTCGCTACCTGCATCGGTTCCTGGCACACCAATTGTCGCCAAGTATTCCCCGTTAGCCCAAATCCGAGCGGCGCGATACAGCGAAGGCACTTTAAGCCCAAGATTTTTAATCGGAGCAGAAAACTCAATATCGATGGTATAGGTAGCGTAGCCCTGACCGGGCCGAAAAAGCTCTCCCTGGGCGGGACGGTTCCAGCGAGATGGCAGCAGTGTGAATTGATCCGAGGGGTAAAGCTCAGTTGGCGACAGTAGCTCGTCCCAATAAACGCGCCAATACCCCTCAAGTGTTATGGGCAGCATCTGGTTTGCGCTGACATTAAGCTGACCGCCTTGCACCGGCGGGCTGTCAGGACGCAAGCTGGAGCGATATTGCTCCAAAGCGGTATAGGATATTAAAACCGTTAGTGCCAGTATGGCTAATGCCGCAGGCGATGTAAGAGTTTTTATAAGCGCGCGCATTTCTAGCTTCCCACTAATGCTGGCTTGGCAATGCGATCATCGTCGCTTTTACCTTAATTTGCCAAGCTCACTATGGAGCGATTGCGGCACAAATTTACGGCTATAGATATCAATAAAAGGCGGTCAACAACCCATATTGAAACCCTCCTTACAGAAGGTAGCCGCTAGCCTCCCATTGTCGAGCCGCGCACCACAATCGAGTGAGGTAGAATATCTCGCTTGTTTAATTTAATGCCTAACAAGCTATCAGCTCTAATCGCCTCGATAAGCAAATTTACAGAGTCGGTCGACATCTGATCGATAGGTTGCTTTACAGTCGTTAATTGGGGCCAGATACTGCGAGCAATGGCGGTGTCATCAAAACCGGCTACTGCTATATCCTCAGGCACCCGCAAGCCTCGGCGATGCACAGTCGCTATTACGGCACTGGCCATGTCATCGTTACTGGCAAAAATAGCGGTAACGGGTGCGCTCGAATTTAAGATTTCTTCGCAAGCAAGCATACCTCCGGTAAAATTAAAATCACCCTCAGCCACCAGCTTTTCATTAATCGTTAAGCCATGAGCTGCCAATGCATCGCAAAATCCACGAAAACGAGTAGCTGCCACCCCCTGATGACAATCACCTTTAATAAAACCAATATCTTTATGGCCCTGGGCAATTAGATGCTCGGTCATTTCGTAAGTAGCTTGATAGTCATCAATAGAAACAAAAGCCGAACGATCCAGCTCAAGCCCCGGCCCCACTCTGACATAGCGAACACCGGCATTATCTAGCGCATCCAATAAGGGTAAATACTCACACAATGGCGGCGGCAAAATCACACCATCAAGCATATAGCGGCTGGTAAGTTCATTGACCCTCGCCTCAATATTATCGGCGCCATAGGTACACGACTCCAGCACCAAGTGATAGCCCAACTCGTTACAACGCTGCAACACCCCGATAAGGTATTGGCTGATGTAACTACTCAGTGAATTATCATAAAAAAAACCAATTAAATAAGACTGCGAGCCCGATAAACTGCGCGCCGAAATATTAAGGCGATAACTTAACGCTTCCACCGCCTCCATTACCCGCTCGTGAGTGGACTCGGATACCTTGTCGTTATTGAGCACTCTCGATACCGTCATTATCGAGACGCCGGCACGACTGGCTACATCCTTCATTGTGACTTTTTTGGCTTTTCCCGTTCGCACTCTGGTGCTCATTTATCGACCTTTCAACCGTGGGTGGCAATCCAGGTAAGACTGCATCAATCTCGAGTAATCGCGGTTTTTATATAAATCTCAACCAAATTACCCTTCGCGCAGCCCTACGAATGCCTTCTTGATACCATAAATACAAAAAAAACGCCACGGGGGCGCTTTTTTTGTACAACCAATGAGTAAATATTACTCGATGATTTTGGCAACCACACCGGCACCAACGGTACGTCCGCCTTCGCGAATCGCAAAGCGCAGGCCGTCTTCCATGGCTACTGGGTGAATCAGGGTCACATCCATTTGGATGTTATCGCCTGGCATTACCATTTCAACGCCTTCCGGAAGCTCACAAGCACCCGTTACGTCGGTAGTACGGAAGTAAAACTGTGGACGGTAGCCTTTAAAGAAAGGCGTGTGACGGCCACCTTCGTCTTTCGACAGAACATAAACTTCTGCTTCAAACTTAGTGTGTGGTTTAACAGAACCAGGCTTGGCCAATACTTGACCACGCTCGATATCGTCACGCTTGGTACCACGCAGCAGAACACCAACGTTCTCACCAGCACGGCCTTCGTCCAACATCTTGCGGAACATTTCAACACCGGTACAGGTGGTTTTGGTGGTGTCTTTGATGCCGATGATTTCCAGCTCGTCACCAACATTAACAATACCACGCTCAACACGACCGGTAACAACAGTACCACGACCTGAGATCGAGAATACGTCTTCTACTGGCATCAGGAACGGCTGATCAATGGCACGCTCTGGCATTGGAATGTAAGAATCCAAAGTTTCTACCAGCTTTTTAACTGCGGTAGTACCCAGCTCGTTGTCGTCTTCGCCATTCAGGGCCATCAATGCAGAACCTGGAATGATTGGCGTGTCGTCGCCTGGGAAATCGTAGGCATCAAGCAGCTCGCGCAGCTCCATTTCTACCAACTCCAGCATCTCGTTGTACTCTTCAGTACCAACGCCGCCGCAATCTTCCGCCAACAAGTCTGCTTTGTTCAGGAATACAACAATGTAAGGTACGCCAACCTGACGAGACAACAAGATGTGCTCGCGGGTTTGTGGCATTGGGCCGTCGGTCGCACCACAAACCAGAATTGCGCCATCCATCTGGGCAGCACCGGTGATCATGTTTTTAACGTAATCGGCGTGACCTGGGCAATCTACGTGAGCGTAGTGACGATCTGGAGAATCGTATTCAACGTGCGAGGTGGCGATGGTGATACCGCGCTCACGCTCTTCCGGTGCATTATCAATACCGTCAAAAGCAACAGCGCTGCCGCCCCAAACTTCTGCACATACGCGGGTTAATGCCGCAGTCAGAGTGGTTTTACCGTGGTCAACGTGACCGATGGTGCCCACATTGACGTGGGGCTTATTACGTTCGAACTTTTCTTTAGCCACTTTACTATCCTCTAAAATAAATCAATTATTCACTTACCCGCCGTGTGTTTGCATCACAGCATCGGTAACGTTTTTAGGAGCCTCAACATAACCCAGAAATTCCATACTATAAGTAGCACGCCCCTGGGTTGCAGAGCGCAAATCTGTAGCGTATCCAAACATCTCCGCAAGTGGTACTTCAGCGTCGATTATTTTACCCATGGAGCTCTCATCCATGCCTTGAATCACACCACGACGGCGATTTAAATCACCAACAACATCGCCCATATTAGCTTCGGGCGTTACTATTTCAACTTTCATCATTGGCTCAAGCAGTACAGCACCACCTTCTAACGCCAACTTTTTTGTTGCCATAGACGCTGCAATTTTAAAAGCCATTTCATTAGAGTCAACATCGTGAAACGAACCGTCAAACAGTGTCGCCTTAAGCCCTAACAACGGGTAACCCGCCAACACACCATTTTGCATTTGCTCGGCGATACCCTTGCTTATCGCAGGGATATACTCTTTAGGTACCGAGCCACCGACAATTTCATTAACAAACTCAAGACCTTCTGCGTTATCATCATCAGCGGGTTCAAACTTAACCCAAACGTGACCATATTGGCCACGACCACCCGACTGACGTACAAACTTACCTTCGATTTCACAAGTATTGGTTATGCGCTCACGGTAAGCCACTTGCGGCTTACCAATGTTCGCCTCAACATTAAATTCACGACGCATACGATCGACAATAATATCGAGATGCAATTCGCCCATGCCGCCAATAATTGTCTGACCGGTTTCTGGGTCGGTTTTAACTTTAAACGAGGGATCTTCTTGCGCGAGCTTACCTAATGCCACACCCATTTTTTCTTGATCGGCTTGAGTTTTTGGCTCAACTGCCACGTGAATCACAGGCTCAGGGAAGTCCATTCGTTCAAGCGTAATAATACTGCTGGGCGAGCACAGAGTATCGCCTGTGGTAACGTCCTTGAAGCCTATACCCGCCGCGATATCACCGGCCAACACTTCTTTAATTTCTTGCCGATCGTTGGCGTGCATTTGCACCATTCTGCCAACACGTTCTTTTTTGCCTTTAACCGAGTTATAAACCGAATCACCAGAGTTTAAGCTGCCGGAGTAAACCCTAAAAAAGGTTAAGGTGCCGACAAAAGGATCGGTCGCGATTTTAAAAGCAAGTGCGGCAAACGGCGCGCTGTCATCAGCCTCTCGAACTTCCATCGTTTCGCCATCAGCCAACACACCCTCAATAGCATGCACCTGATTAGGGGCCGGCAAGTACTCAATAACCGCATCTAGTACGGCTTGTACGCCTTTATTTTTAAACGCTGAGCCGCCCAATACAGGAACGATCTCGTTAGCCAGTGTACGCTTACGTAGTCCAGCTTTAATTTCTTCTTCAGCGAGTTCTTCACCCTCTAAATATTTAGTCATTAAATCATCATCAGCTTCGGCCGCAGCTTCCACCAAATACTCGCGCATCTCTTCGCAAGTAGCCTGCAAGTCAGCCGGAATCTCCCCATAATCAAAGGTCATGCCTTGATCATCTTCGTTCCATAGAATGGCTTGCATTTTTATTAGGTCGACGACCCCTTTAAACTCTTCTTCAGAGCCAATGGTCATCTGTAATGGCACAGGGTTAGCGCCTAAACGCTCTCGCAACTGCTCTACCACGGCTTTAAAATTAGCACCGGTACGATCCATTTTGTTAACAAACACCAAACGCGGAACATGATACTTATTGGCTTGACGCCAGACAGTCTCGGTTTGTGGCTGCACGCCAGACGAACCGCACAGTACGACAACGGCACCATCAAGTACGCGCAAAGAGCGCTCTACTTCAATAGTGAAATCAACGTGTCCGGGGGTATCAATGATATTGACGCGGTGTTCATCAAACTGCTTGCGCATGCCACTCCAAAAAGTGGTAACCGCAGCGGAGGTAATGGTGATGCCACGTTCTTGCTCTTGCGCCATCCAATCGGTGGTCGCAGCGCCGTCGTGTACTTCGCCAATTTTGTGGGATAAGCCCGTATAAAAAAGAACTCGCTCGGTGGTCGTTGTTTTGCCTGCATCCACATGCGCACAAATACCTATGTTGCGATAGCGTGCAATAGGAGTTTTACGTGCCACGGCGATCATCCCCGATTTCTGATTCTTAGATGGTAAAAGGCAGCCATTACAGCTGCCTTTCGTTTCTCACCACTTACAAACTTAGAAGCGGAAGTGAGAGAACGCCTTGTTGGCCTCGGCCATACGGTGAACATCTTCACGCTTTTTAACAGCAGAACCTTTGCCCTGCGAAGCATCAATTAGCTCGCCTGCCAGACGTTGAGGCATAGATTTTTCACCCCGTCCACGCGAGTAATCTACCAACCAACGCATTGCCAGTGCCGAGCGACGTGCTGGACGCACCTCAACTGGAACCTGATACGTAGCACCACCAACACGGCGAGATTTAACCTCAACCAATGGTGCAATGTGCTCTAACGCCTCGTCGAATACTTCGATAGGGTCGCGGTTAAGCTTTTCTTTCACAATGTCCATTGCGCCGTAGACGATGCTTTCTGCAACGGCTTTTTTACCACTGATCATAACGTGGTTCATGAACTTTGCCAGAGTAACATTGCCGTATTTTGGATCCGGCAAGATCTCGCGTTTCGCGACAACTCTTCTTCTTGGCATTTTAATAGCCTCTCTTCAGGATTTGTCTAAGACGACCCCCGCCTAAAGCGGTCTGCGCTTAGCCTTACTCGGTTCTACACCGAAAACGTATGTCTTAATTAAGCGACAAAGCTTACTTAGGACGTTTGGTACCGTATTTAGAGCGACCCTGTTTACGGTTGTTAACGCCAGCAGTATCCAGCGAACCGCGAACAGTGTGGTAGCGCACACCAGGCAAGTCTTTTACACGACCGCCACGGATAAGTACTACACTGTGCTCTTGCAAGTTGTGCCCTTCACCACCAATGTAGGAGGTCACCTCAAAACCGTTAGTTAGACGAACACGACATACTTTACGCAGTGCAGAGTTCGGCTTCTTCGGTGTAGTGGTGTAAACGCGGGTACATACGCCACGTTTTTGCGGGTTAGCTTGCAGAGCAGGAACATCGCTCTTTTGAACCTTACGTTTTCTCGGCTTACGAACCAATTGATTGATCGTTGCCATGAAAATAAACTCCACAAATATATAAACGCCTCAACGAGGCTCGTTAATAGAGGACAATTGTACTGCCCCCCCACTCAAAGAAAGTGGGTGGCGTATTATAATGACGCCACCCACCTCCGTCAAGGCAGAGTTGAGCAAGATCTGCTCTATCGAACTAACCTAGTTCACTCTGCCAACTGGCCCCGAAGGACCAATTTATTACTCGCCGCTAGACCTAAGCGCTTCGGTCAATGCCGCTTCGACATCTTCCGCACTCACCCCAGTTTCTGCCAGCTCGACCTGCTCTTCACGTACGCGCTTACGCTCGGCGTGATAAGCCAGACCAGTACCCGCTGGGATCAGGCGCCCAACAACAACGTTCTCTTTCAGTCCGCGCAAGCCATCTTTCTTACCCGTAACGGCCGCCTCGGTCAGTACGCGGGTTGTTTCCTGGAACGATGCCGCCGAGATAAACGACTCGGTAGCAAGCGATGCCTTGGTAATACCCAATAACTGACGTACATAGCGAGCAGGTTGTTTATCTTCAGCACGCAAGCGTTCGTTCTCGATCAGCACATTGGTAAATTCAACCTGCTCACCCTTCACGAAGCTCGAATCACCCATATCGGTGATTTCAACTTTGCGCAACATCTGACGAACGATAGTTTCGATGTGCTTATCGTTGATCTTCACACCCTGCAAGCGGTAAACGTCTTGAATCTCGTTAGTGATGTAGCTTGCAAGCGGCTCAACACCTTTAAGACGCAAAATATCATGCGGATTACTTGGGCCGTCGGAGACAACCTCACCTTTTACAACTTGCTCACCCTCAAACACAGTCAATTGACGATGCTTAGGAATCAGCACTTCGTAGTGAGTAGAGCCATCTTCCAGTGGCTGACCATCGTTAGGGGTAATAACCAAACGACGCTTGCCTTTTGTTTCTTTACCAAAGGTAACGGTGCCCGAGATTTCCGCCAAGATTGACGGCTCTTTTGGCTTACGCGCTTCAAACAAGTCGGCCACACGAGGCAGACCACCGGTAATATCCCGAGTCTTAGAGCCTTCTTGCGGGATACGCGCAAGTACATCACCAACTTCGATGCTGTCTTTGTCATTAATACTCAAAATCGCATGCGCTGGCAGCAAGTAGTGCGCCGGCATAGTGGTGTTAGGCAAGCACAGCTCATTGCCGCTAGCATCGGTCAAGGTGATGGCAGGACGCATGTCTTTACCAGCCGATGGACGCTCGGATGGATCCATAACTTCAATCGATGAAAGGCCAGTCAGCTCGTCGGTTTGACGACGAATAGACAGGTTATCTTCCATGCCAGAGCAGTTAACAGTACCCGCCACCTCGGTAACGATTGGGTGAGTATGCGGATCCCACTTAGCGATTATTTGACCGCCATCAACATGCTCGCCGTCTTTAACAGAGATCACCGCGCCGTAAGGAATCTTATAACGCTCACGCTCACTACCAGCGGCATCAGCTACAGCCAACTCACCAGAGCGAGATACCGCAACCAAGTTGCCGGCCTTGTTCGTCACAACTTTAATGTTGATTAGACGTACTGTACCTTCCTGCTTAACTTGTACGTTATCAGCGGCAGAAGCTCGCGATGCGGCACCACCGATGTGGAACGTACGCATTGTCAGCTGGGTACCTGGCTCACCAATAGACTGCGCGGCGATAACACCCACAGCCTCACCGATGTTAGCGCGGTGACCACGAGCCAAATCACGGCCGTAACACATAGAACAAATACCAACGCGAGAGTCACAGGTGATCGGTGAGCGCACCAGCACTTCATCAATACCCATACCTTCAACACGCTCAACCCAAGCTTCGTCAATCATGGTGCCAGCTGAGATTAAAATTTCATCACTGCCGGGACGAATAACATCACGAGCCATGATTCGACCCAGGATACGATCACCCAACGACTCAATAATGTCGCCACCGGCAATCACCGGGGCCATCACCAAGCCTTCGTCGGTACCGCAATCCAAATGGGTAACAACTAGGTCTTGCGCCACATCAACCAAACGACGAGTCAAGTAACCTGAGTTAGCCGTTTTCAGTGCCGTATCAGCCAAACCTTTACGCGCACCGTGCGTCGAAATAAAGTACTGACCAACGTTTAGACCTTCACGGAAGTTAGCCGTAATAGGCGCCTCAATAATAGAGCCATCTGGCTTTGCCATTAGACCACGCATACCAGCTAGCTGACGAATCTGCGCTGGGCTACCACGAGCACCTGAGTCGGCGTACATATATACCGAGTTAAAAGAGGTTTGCTGCTCCTCTTCGCCATCGCGGTTTATTACGCTCTCAAAGCTGATACCGTCCATCATCGATTTGGCGACCAAATCGTTGGCTCGCGACCAGATATCAATAACCTTGTTATATTTCTCGCCTTGCGTTACCAGACCCGAGGCAAACTGACCTTCGATCTCTTTTACTTCGTCTTCGGCGCGAGCCACAATTTCATACTTCTCATCAGGGATCGCAAAGTCATTCACACCAATCGATGAGCCAGACTTAGTTGAGAAATCATAACCCATGTACATTAGCTGATCGGCAAAAATAACAGTCGCCTTTAGACCAACGGCACGATAACAATGGTTTATTACTGCCGAAATGGCTTTTTTAACCATTGGCCGATCGACCATTTCGAAGGGGATGCCCGCAGGAACAATGTCCCACAGCAACATACGGCCAACGGTGGTATCGACAATACGAACATCATCGTGTTTTTCGCCTTCGGCGCCGATAATAGTTTCGTGAATACGAACCTTGATACGCGCCTGCAGATCAACCTGCTTACCATAGTAAGCGCGAGAAACTTCCTCGATATCGGCAAACACCATACCTTCACCCTGAGCATTAATACGCTCACGAGTCATCCAGTACAAACCCAATACCACATCTTGCGACGGTACGATGATGGGCTCGCCAGAGGCAGGCGACAAAATATTGTTGGTCGACATCATCAAGGCGCGAGCTTCGAGCTGGGCCTCTAATGTTAACGGGACGTGAACCGCCATCTGGTCGCCATCGAAGTCGGCGTTATAGGCGGCACAAACCAACGGGTGCAGCTGGATCGCCTTACCTTCAATCAACACAGGCTCAAACGCTTGGATACCCAAACGGTGAAGAGTTGGTGCACGGTTAAGTAATACCGGATGTTCGCGAATCACTTCATCCAAGATATCCCAAACAACGGCTTCTTCACGCTCGACCATTTTCTTCGCCGCTTTAATTGTTGTGGCTAGACCACGCAACTCAAGCTTGCTAAAAATAAACGGCTTAAACAGCTCAAGAGCCATTTTCTTAGGCAGACCACACTGATGCAAACGCAGAGTCGGACCAACCACAATCACCGAACGACCAGAGTAATCAACACGCTTACCCAGCAAGTTCTGACGGAAGCGACCTTGCTTACCTTTGATCATGTCAGCCAAGGACTTCAATGGGCGCTTGTTAGAGCCGGTGATAGCACGACCGCGACGACCGTTATCCAGCAACGCATCCACAGACTCTTGCAGCATACGTTTTTCGTTACGCACAATGATGTCAGGAGCGTTAAGATCCAGCAGGCGTTTCAAACGATTATTACGGTTGATTACACGACGATACAGATCGTTAAGGTCTGAGGTCGCAAAGCGGCCGCCATCCAACGGCACCAACGGACGCAAATCTGGCGGCAATACCGGCAGAACTTCCATCACCATCCACTCTGGGTTGTTACCCGAAAAGTGGAACGCCTCTAGCAATTTCAAACGCTTAGAGAACTTCTTGATTTTGGTTTCCGAGTTAGTATTCGGAATCTCTTCGCGCAGATGCTGAATCTCTTCTTCGAGATTAATAGCAGCCATTAATTTTTTGATCGCTTCTGCGCCCATAAGCGCATCGAATTCGTCACCGAACTCTTCCATCGATTCAAAATACTGCTCATCGGTCAGTAACTGACCACGCTCAAGCGTAGTCATGCCCGGATCGGTCACAACATAAGACTCGAAGTACAGCACTCGCTCGATATCACGCAGGGTCATATCTAACAGCAAGCCAATACGGCTCGGCAGTGATTTCAAAAACCAAATGTGTGCAACAGGGCTGGCCAACTCGATGTGACCCATACGTTCACGACGAACTTTAGCTAGCGTAACTTCAACGCCACATTTTTCACAAATAATACCGCGATGCTTCATGCGCTTGTATTTGCCGCATAAACATTCGTAGTCTTTTACCGGGCCAAAAATTTTGGCACAAAACAAACCTTCACGTTCAGGCTTGAAAGTACGGTAGTTAATGGTCTCAGGCTTTTTCACTTCGCCAAAAGACCAAGAGCGAATCATTTCTGGTGATGCCAGACCGATACGGATCGCATCGAATTCTTCGACTTGTCCCTGGGACTTGAGCAGATTAAGTAAGTCTTTCAAGGCACTTCCTCCAGTGGGCTCCAGTAAGTGCAATGTGCACCATGAGCGGGGGCCTAACCCCCGCGCTTACCGATTGTGTGTCAGATGGACGATTACTCGTCTTGTTCCAGTTCCATATTGATACCAAGCGCACGAATCTCTTTAACCAATACGTTAAAGGATTCAGGCATGCCTGGTTCCATACGGTGATCACCGTCAACAATGTTTTTGTACATTTTGGTACGCCCTGCTACGTCATCAGACTTAACAGTCAACATTTCTTGCAGGGTGTAGGCCGCGCCGTATGCTTCTAGCGCCCAGACCTCCATCTCACCGAAACGTTGTCCACCAAATTGTGCCTTACCACCCAACGGCTGCTGAGTAACCAGACTGTAAGAACCTGTCGAACGTGCGTGCATCTTGTCGTCAACCAAGTGGTTCAACTTCAACATGTACATATAACCGACGGTTACTGGACGCGTAAATGCATCGCCAGAACGACCATCGTACAACTGCATCTGACCTGAGTCGGGGATATCAGCCAAGCGTAACAGTGCTTTGATTTCATGCTCTTTAGCACCATCAAACACTGGTGTCGCCATAGGCACACCGCCGCGCAAATTACCGGCAAGATCCATGATTTCGTCATCGCTAAAGCTTGCCAGATCTTCTTTGGCAAACACATCACCGGTGCCGTTATAGATATCTTCCAAAAAGCCACGCACTTCGTTAACAGCTTTTTGTTCGCGGATCATCTCGTTGATTTTGACACCGAGACCTTTAGCGGCCATACCTAAGTGAGTCTCTAGAATCTGACCCACGTTCATCCGCGACGGTACACCCAGTGGGTTAAGTACGATATCAACCGGCTCACCTTTGGCGTCATAAGGCATATCTTCGATCGGCATAATCACCGAGATAACACCTTTGTTACCATGACGGCCGGCCATTTTATCGCCCGGCTGAATGCGACGTTTAATCGCCAAGTAAACTTTAACGATTTTTAATACGCCCGGAGCCAAATCATCACCGGTAGATAGCTTGCGTTTTTTGTCGTCGAAACGCTCGTCAAGATTTTTGCGGCACTCAGCCAAACGCATCTCAGCCAAGTCGATTTGCTCGTTCAGCACATCGTCAGCAACGCGCAACTTAAACCACTGCTCTGTATCGAGGGCATCAAGTACTTCATCAGTCAGTACATCACCCTTTTTAACGCCCTTACCTGCAGCAACTTTGTTGCCACGAATAACGGTGCGCAAACGATCGAGAGTAGCCGCTTCCATGATGCGGAATTCTTCGTTTAAATCTTTACGAACTTCGTCTAATTGAGACTTCTCGATTTCAAGCGCGCGCTGATCTTTTTCAAGACCGTCACGAGTAAAGACTTGAACATCAATAACCGTACCTTTGGTACTCGAAGGCACTCGCAGGGAGGTATCTTTAACGTCAGATGCTTTTTCACCGAAAATAGCGCGCAATAACTTTTCTTCTGGAGTCAGCTGAGTCTCACCTTTAGGGGTAACCTTACCCACTAAGATGTCACCGCCACCAACCTCAGCACCGATATAAACGATGCCTGAATCATCCAGCTTATTAAGCGCAGTCTCACCAACGTTCGGGATATCTGAGGTGATCTCTTCACTACCAAGCTTAGTATCACGAGCAATACAAGTCAGCTCTTGAATATGAATGGTGGTGAAACGATCTTCTTGTACGACACGCTCAGAGACGAGGATTGAATCCTCAAAGTTGTAGCCATTCCAAGGCATAAACGCAATGCGCATATTTTGCCCCAGAGCCAGCTCGCCCATATCCACCGAAGGGCCATCCGCAAGGATGTCACCACGTTGAACGGTATCGCCAACATTGACGATAGAGCGCTGGTTAATACAAGTATTCTGGTTTGAGCGGGTGTACTTGATCAAGTTGTAGATATCTACACCGGCGTCGCCAGCTTCAACTTCATCACTGTGGACTTTAACCACAATGCGACCAGCATCAACACGGTCAATAACACCACCGTGCTTAGCAACCACACAAACACCCGAGTCGGAGGCAACATTGCGCTCCATGCCGGTACCAACCAAAGGCTTTTCAGCTTTTAAAGTAGGTACAGCTTGACGCTGCATGTTCGAACCCATCAATGCTCGGTTAGCATCATCGTGCTCAAGGAACGGAATCAATGAAGCGGCTACCGACACCACCTGGCGAGGAGAAACATCCATCAGTTCGACTTCGGCGGCGCTTTTTAAGGTGAAATCGCTGCGGTAACGTACCGACACCAGATCTTCAACCAAACGACCGTCTGTATCTAACTTGGCAGAGGCCTGTGCGATAACAAATTCAGCTTCGTTAATTGCAGACAAAAATTCAATTTCGTCAGTCACTTGGCCATCTTTAACGCGACGGTACGGTGTTTCCAAAAAGCCGTAGCTATTGGTACGCGCATAAGTTGCCAGCGAGTTAATCAAACCAATGTTTGGCCCCTCAGGCGTTTCAATTGGACATACACGACCATAGTGAGTCGGGTGTACGTCGCGCACCTCAAAGCCGGCGCGCTCACGAGTCAGACCACCAGGCCCTAACGCCGAAACACGACGTTTGTGAGTCACCTCAGACAGCGGGTTATTCTGATCCATAAACTGTGACAACTGCGACGAGCCAAAAAATTCTTTAATAGCAGCAGCAACAGGTTTAGCGTTAATTAAATCCTGTGGCATCAAGCCCTCAGACTCGGCCATCGACAAGCGCTCTTTAACCGCACGCTCAACGCGAACAAGACCAACACGGAATTGGTTTTCAGCCATTTCGCCGACAGAACGAATACGACGGTTACCCAAGTGGTCGATATCATCTACCACACCAACACCGTTACGGATGTTGATCAAGGTCTTCATCACATCAACGATATCGTCGTTAGACAACACACCTTCGCCAAACTCTTCTTCACGACCCAAGCGGCGATTAAACTTCATCCGCCCTACGCCCGACAGATCGTAACGCTCTTGAGCAAAGAATAAATTGTTAAACAGGGCTTCGGCAGACTCTTTAGTCGGCGGCTCACCCGGGCGCATCATGCGATAAATCTCTACCAGCGCCTCTAACTGAGTGCGGGTTGGATCGGCACGTAAAGTGTCAGATACAAATGGCCCACAATCAAGTTCGTTGGTGTACAGAGTCTCGATGGTATTGACGTCAGCCTTGGCTAAAATCTCAAGGGTCTCAGCGGTGATCTCGGTGTTACACTCAAGCAACACTTCACCGGTATCAGAGTCAATAATATCTTTTGCCAGTGCACGGCCCAGCAAGTATTCAGCGGGCACGGCCATCTCATCAACACCGGCTTTTTCTAGCTGGCGAATGTGACGAGCGGTAATACGACGGCCTTCTTCGACCAGCACTTTGCCTTTCTTGTCTTTGATGTCAAAAGTAGCAACATCACCACGCAAGCGTGACGGCACAACTTTAAAGGTAAACTGGCCATCGCTACCCAAGGTAAACGAGCTAGTTTCAAAGAAAATATCGAGCATCTCTTGTGTGCTAAAACCTAGCGCGCGCAACAAAATTGACGCCGGCAATTTACGACGACGATCAATACGCACAAACACAAGATCTTTAGGATCGAATTCAAAATCAAGCCAAGAGCCACGATAAGGAATAATCCGGGCGCTATACAGCAGCTTGCCAGATGAGTGAGTCTTGCCTTTATCGTGATCAAAGAACACACCGGGCGAACGGTGCAACTGAGAAACAATAACGCGCTCGGTGCCGTTAATAACAAACGTGCCGTTATCGGTCATGAGCGGAATCTCGCCCATGTACACTTCTTGTTCTTTTATGTCTTTAATCGCCTTATTGGACGATTCTTTATCATAAATAATCAGGCGAACTTTTACCCGCAACGGTGCCGAATAAGTCACGCCGCGCAAAATACATTCGCTAACATCAAACGCCGGCTTGCCCAACATGTAACTAACATATTCGAGCGCGGCACTGCCAGAATAACTGACGATTGGGAATACAGACCGGAAGGCGGCGTGTAGGCCCATCTCCATACGGTCGTCTACAGACTTATCGGTCTGGGTAAATTTTCTGTACGAATCCAGCTGAATTGCCAATAGATAAGGGATATCCATGACATGTGGCAGCTTGCCAAAGTCCTTACGGATACGTTTTTTCTCAGTATATGAGTAAGCCATCTGTATTCCCCAGCTTGTTCACGGATCGGGCGGTAAAGCCTCTGAAACGCCTCGGCGTTTCGCTAAACTATCCTAGCTGCAAGCGGACCGTAAACTCGGTGCTCGACAGCCGTTGGCAGCGTTGCAGCTACCAGACCAAATTAATGGCCGAAAACGGAAAAAGGCTGGCGGGTAAACCCACCAGCCTGACGCCTAACAACTTGCGCTAGGCGTGATAAGAGCAAGTAAAATTACTTGATCTCACCAGAGGCACCAGCCTCTTCCAGCTTAGCCAATGCAGCTTGAGCTTCTTCTTTAGAAACGCCTTCTTTAACAGCCTTAGGAGCTTCTTCAACCATCGCTTTAGCTTCTTTCAAGCCAAGACCGGTGATTTCACGAACAGCTTTAATAGCGTTAACTTTCTTCTCACCAGCACCGGTGATGATAACGTCAAATTCGGTTTGCTCTTCTGCAGAACCGCCAGCATCAGCTGGACCTGCAGCAACAGCTGCTGCTGCTGATACGCCGAACTTTTCTTCCATTGCAGAAACCAGCTCTACAACATCTTTTACTGACATCTCGGCGATCGCTTCGATGATATCTTCTTTAGAAACAGACATTTTCAATTCCCATCTGTGCAGGACCTATAGGTCCAATTAAACGTTGAGTAAAGCAGCTTATTAAGCAGCTTCCTGTTCTTTGCTATCGCCGATAGCCGCAATTGTGCGAACCAGCTTGCCAGCAGAAGCTTCTTTCATCACGCTCATCAACTTAGCCAAGGCTTCGTCGTATGTTGGCAACGTTGCCAGCATAGCGATATCAACCAGCTCACCTTCAAAGGCGGCAGACTTAAGTTCAAGATTTTTATCCTCTTTAGCGTGCTCGCGTAAAATACGCGCGCCAGCACCTGGGTGCTCGCTAGAGAATGCAATCAAGGTGGGTCCTACGAAGCTTTCAAGTAAGCATTCGTATGGAGTCCCTTCTACAGCGCGACGGGCCAATGTGTTACGCACGACTTTCAACCAAACGCCGTGTTCACGAGCCTCTTTACGCAGGGCAGTCATTTTATCTACAGTTACGCCACGTGAGTCGGCAACAACCGCGGACAGAGCGCCCTTCGCAGCTTCCTGGACTTCAGCGACAATCGCCTTCTTACCTTCAAGTCCTAATGCCACGGGATTTCTCCTGGGTTTGACAGTCAATAACTGTCGTTTTTCTTAACTATCACAAAACAAATATCGTTTTATGATCATGAATCGGTGAATTCATTCGGACAAGCCGAAGAGGGTCACCGTCTGCGTAGGCTATATGATTAAGACCAATGTCTTACTGACAATTGGTCACCTACGGTCTTTGACGGCCTGCGTAAACGCAGACCCCAAAGTTTGCGCTGGCGTTATACCGCCAGTGAAGCTACATCGATCGCTAAGCCAGGACCCATGGTCGTGCTCAGTGCAACCTTTTTCAAATAAACACCTTTAGCCGTTGCAGGCTTAGATTTTTTCAAATCTATCAACAGTGCCTCAAGGTTTTCTTGGAGAGCAGTCGCATCAAACGACAACTTACCAATACCACCATGAATAATGCCGCCTTTATCGGCGCGATAACGCACCTGACCGGCTTTGGCATTTTTAACAGCTGTGGCAACATCTGGCGTAACAGTACCAGTTTTAGGGTTTGGCATCAGACCGCGGGGGCCTAAGATTTGACCCAACTGACCGACAACACGCATAGCATCTGGAGACGCGATAACAACGTCGAAATCCATTTTGCCAGCTTTCACTTCAGCAGCTAGCTCGTCCATACCGACCAAATCAGCACCGGCCTCTTTTGCTGCATCGGCGTTAGGGCCTTGAGCAAAAACAGCAACACGGACGTCTTTACCAGAGCCATTAGGCAGGGTAGTTGCGCCACGCACAGACTGATCTGACTTACGTGGATCGATGCCAAGATTAACAGCAACATCAACTGTTTCGGCGAACTTAACGCTCGAAAGTTCTTTCAGCAGGCCAACCGCATCGACAACACTGTAAAGCTTATTGCGATCGATTTTTTCAGCCATAGCGCGCTGACGCTTAGATAATTTAGCCATGTTATACGCCCTCCACATCAATACCCATTGAACGGGCAGACCCGGCAATGATACGTACCGCAGCATCCATATCAGCCGCGGTCAGATCGGCCGCTTTAGTCGTCGCAATCTCTTCAAGCTGAGCGCGAGTCACAGAGCCAACCTTTTTGGTATTGGGGTTGCTAGAGCCAGACTTAACGCCAACTGCTTTCAGCAGCAGGTAAGCGGCTGGAGGAGTCTTCATGCTGAAGGTAAAGCTGCGATCGCTGTATACGCTGATCACAACAGGAACTGGCGCGCCAGCTTCCATACCCTGAGTCTGTGCGTTAAACGCCTTACAGAACTCCATGATGTTTACACCGTGCTGACCCAGTGCTGGACCAACTGGCGGACTTGGATTTGCTTTACCTGCACCAACTTGTAATTTGATGTAGGCTGTTACTTTCTTAGCCATATCACTCTCCAAAAATGGGTAATTAACGCCTCAAGACAATTTGCACCGTCCGTCACTGGCTCCCCGATTACTTAAGTAGATTTACCACTCAAGGACGCAAAAACCTCCCCCTGCCAAAAGCAAAGGAAGGCGATAAAAATTTACTACCAAGTAGATCAAGCCTTTTCGACTTGACCAAACTCCAACTCTACCGGAGTAGAGCGACCAAAAATAAGCACGGCTACACGCAGGCGGCTTTTTTCGTAATTAACTTCTTCAACGACACCATTAAAGTCATTAAAGGGACCATCAGTAACACGGACCATCTCGCCCGGCTCAAACATAGTCTTAGGCTTAGGCTTCTCAATCGAGTCATCGACTCGCTGCAAAATAGCCTGAGCTTCTTTTTCAGTAATAGGTGCAGGCTGATCCGCTTTGCCGCCAATAAAGCCCATTACTCGGGGAGTGTCTTTTACTAAGTGCCAAGAATCGTCATTCAACTCCATCTGCACTAACACATAACCCGGAAAAAACTTGCGCTCACTTTTACGCTTTTGTCCGCCACGCATCTCCACCACTTCTTCCGTGGGGACCAACACATCGCCGAACAACTCTTCCATCTGGTGGCGCTCAATACGCTCTTGCAGAGCAGCAGCTACCTTTTTCTCATATCCTGAATAAGCGTGTACCACGTACCAACGCTTCGCCATGTGTCACCTACCCTATTATCTTGGCCGCAAAGAAGCCGAACACGGTGTCCAACCCCCAAAGAATCAACGCCATTACGACGACCACAACAACAACCAATAAGGTCGTTTGGTTTGTCTCCTGAGGTGTCGGCCACACAACCTTGCGCACCTCAACAACAGACTCTTGCAGCAGACGCCAAAGCGAACTGCCTTTAGCGGTTTGTAACACAATCAGCAACGCCACAACGCCCAACGCCAACAGCGCCAGAACGCGAAACAACAGCGGCTGGGCTGAGTACATGGAATTACCCACAACACCTACCGCCAGGATAGCAATCACCAGCAGCCACTTAACGACATCAAGGCGATACATTTTTGGCTCGGCTTTTGTACTCATTCTGCTTACAACCCAATCAAACAAATGACAAAAATGGCAGGCCAGGAGGGACTCGAACCCCCAACTTTCGGTTTTGGAGACCGACGCTCTACCAATTGAACTACTGGCCTAGAAACAATTAAAGGCGGGCACAGGGCCCGCCTTTAGCATCGAGCTATTACTCGATGATTTTGGCAACCACACCGGCACCAACGGTACGTCCGCCTTCGCGAATCGCAAAGCGCAGGCCGTCTTCCATGGCTACTGGGTGAATCAGGGTCACATCCATTTGGATGTTATCGCCTGGCATTACCATTTCAACGCCTTCCGGAAGCTCACAAGCACCCGTTACGTCGGTAGTACGGAAGTAAAACTGTGGACGGTAGCCTTTAAAGAAAGGCGTGTGACGGCCACCTTCGTCTTTCGACAGAACATAAACTTCTGCTTCAAACTTGGTGTGCGGGTTTACCGAACCCGGCTTGGCCAACACTTGACCACGCTCGATATCGTCACGCTTGGTACCACGCAGCAAAACACCAACGTTCTCACCAGCACGGCCTTCGTCCAACATCTTGCGGAACATTTCAACACCGGTACAGGTGGTTTTGGTGGTGTCTTTGATGCCGATGATTTCCAGCTCGTCACCAACATTAACAATACCACGCTCAACACGACCGGTAACAACAGTACCACGACCTGAGATCGAGAATACGTCTTCTACTGGCATCAGGAACGGCTGATCAATGGCACGCTCTGGCATTGGAATGTAAGAATCCAAAGTTTCTACCAGCTTTTTAACTGCGGTAGTACCCAGCTCGTTGTCGTCTTCGCCATTCAGGGCCATCAATGCAGAACCTGGAATGATTGGCGTGTCGTCGCCAGGGAAGTCGTAGGCATCAAGCAGCTCGCGCAGCTCCATTTCTACCAACTCCAGCATCTCGTTGTACTCTTCAGTACCAACGCCGCCGCAATCTTCCGCCAACAAGTCTGCTTTGTTCAGGAATACAACAATGTAAGGTACGCCAACCTGACGAGACAACAAGATGTGCTCGCGGGTTTGTGGCATTGGGCCGTCGGTCGCACCACAAACCAGAATTGCGCCATCCATCTGGGCAGCACCGGGGATCATGTTTTTAACGTAATCGGCGTGACCTGGGCAATCTACGTGAGCGTAGTGACGATCTGGAGAATCGTATTCAACGTGCGAGGTGGCGATGGTGATACCGCGCTCACGCTCTTCCGGTGCATTATCAATACCGTCAAAAGCAACAGCGCTGCCGCCCCAAACTTCTGCACATACGCGGGTTAATGCCGCAGTCAGAGTGGTTTTACCGTGGTCAACGTGACCGATGGTGCCCACATTGACGTGGGGCTTATTACGTTCGAACTTTTCCTTCGCCATTGCGAGCGCCTCCTCAACCAGCCATCAAACAGCCGTTTATTTACACACGAAAATAGCCGCGAAAGTACCTCTTCCGCAGCCAGAAATGGAGCTCTTGAGCAGATTTGAACTGCTGACCTCACCCTTACCAAGGGTGTGCTCTACCAACTGAGCTACAAGAGCTTTAAACCATAGCAACTGGAGCGGGCAGCGGGAATCGAACCCGCATATTCAGCTTGGAAGGCTGACGTTCTACCACTGAACTATGCCCGCTGACTTCTTGCTCCGTGAAGCGCCACCAACAAAATGGAAACACTTCTAAGTCATGGCAATTTTAGCCGCCACCACTTATAGGTAATATGGTGCAGGGGGGTGGATTCGAACCACCGAAGCTTGCGCGTCAGATTTACAGTCTGATCCCTTTGGCCACTCGGGAACCCCTGCCAAAAACAAGCCGGCATTGTCCGGCTCTGGCCTATCACTGTCAACCGGTTTTCCTAAGAAATTCACCTGCTTACAGCAATAATATTATAGAGAATGGAGCTGGCGAGAGGAGTCGAACCCCCGACCGGCTGATTACAAGTCAGCTGCTCTACCAACTGAGCTACGCCAGCACTTTCTCTAAACACGACTTAACGTGGAGGCGGGATTCTAGTGAAACTTTCACCTCGACGCAACACCTTGACAGTATTTTTGTTGCTTCTCGATGCCATTTTCCGATTCAAGTAGCTCAACCCAGGCTTTTTCGCCTATTTTTTGACCTTCTCCCGCCCCCAACACCACCCAAACCTCTTTATGGGTTCGAGTAATTTCTCGCACCTCGGCGGCATAACCTTGCTCACGCATTTCTTTTAAACGGGCCTCGGCCAATTCTTTGCGGGTAAACATGCCAAACGAGATACCGTTAGCAAGCTCACCCCGAGGAATCATATAACTGTCTATTTGTTTTGCCTGCACCTCACGCAAGCGGCGCAATGCCTCTTTACGGCTCGGCTCCGGAGGTAAATGCACCCAATAACCCACACCTTCCGGCACATCCAACTCTTGCACCCAGGCCTCCGCATCAAGCGCTTGTAAGTGCTGCACTAAATTTTTGGCATTTTGCGTGGCGGCATATGGCCCAACCATATCGCACAACCCATCTTGCTCACGAACACTAAGCACCGGCTTGACCGGCTTACTACGCTGAGGCTCAGCCCGATCAGCGGCAGTATCAGTCACACTCGTTACACTTGTGTTATTAGCCTCCCCCCAGAATTGTAATTGCTCGCCTCCAACCACAGCCTGCCGCGCCGTAACACCCGCCACCGAAGGCTGCCATATTGTTAGCTGCAAAATTAACGCAGCCACATTAATACCCAGCAGTGCAAAAAAAATTAATCGCATAAAAACCTCACCGCCACTCCCTTGAGCTGGGCCACGCAAAGTGGCCGCCTAATAACGTTCGCCCGAAAAAAAATACTCCAAACCCAAAAATAACAACTCAGGCTCACCAAACCCCTCGGACATTACTTGCCGCCAGACATCACCGTCACCACCAGTAAACAACAAAGACACCTGCGGCTCCTGAGTCGCACCCACCAACAAAGATCGCCCAGTCTCTATTAGCCCCCGCCCCATCGCCACTAGACCGGCGTCAATTGCTGACGCACTTGTGTCGCCGGGTGATACCGAATAACACGACAATGGCTCCAAATTTAAAGCGGGCGACTTTAACGCCAGTGACTGACGCATAAGCGCCAGGCCAGGGGCAATATACCCACCCAAATGACGACCATCGCTCGCCAACAAATCTACGGTAAGGGCCGTACCGGCATCAACCAGCAGCACCGGCCCGGCACATAACTGTCGCGCCCCCAACAACCCCAGCCAACGATCAACCCCAAGCGTCGCAGGCTCCTGATAGCCACTGGTGACACCTCCCGCGCACGCCTGAGCCTGCGCAAACTCAGCCTTAGGGCAACCGTGCACCATCAACGCTGCGGACAAACGCTCCGACTCAGCCATTACAACCGAACTAACCCACACCTGTTGCACGCCAATCAACCCCTGCAACCAGTAATAATTACCGTGCTCTGCAACGCCTGCTCGCAGAGTAAGGCCCTTACTCCGCAAACGCCATTTAATACGCGAGTTGCCGATATCAATCTGTAAAATCATGACTCAGGTCTCAACGACACTTCACCGCCGTAAAATAGCTGCTCTCCGGCAGCTGTCGAGAGCACGAGCGCACCACTTTTATCAACCCCCGTTAACGTCCCTAGGGTTTCTTGGGTTGCAGTAATAAGCCGTACTGGCGCCCCCAAGAAGGCAGCCCGCATCATCCAGCGCTCACGCCAATCAGCAAACCCCTGCTCAGGATAATCCTCCAGCAGAGCCGCAAGCCTTGCCAGCACACCCGCACAAAGAGCATTGCGTGATACTCGTTCACATCCTTGGACGCGCGCGAGAGAGGCGACATCAACCCACGGCTGGTCAATACCTGTCGCAGCCGCCAGCGACATTTCTACATTAATCCCGACACCAATCACCAAATGACAAGTGCCCGCCGGGTCGCCGCTCATCTCCAACAAAATACCCGCTAACTTTTTATTCTCCACCAAGACATCATTCGGCCACTTAAGCGTGATACCTGTAAGCCCAAACGACTCAAGCGTCTCAGCAATACAAACCCCTACCGCCAAGCTCAAGCCTTCCAGCTCAGCCGCACCACCGTCAAAGCGCCACAACATAGAAAAATATAAGTTGCGCGCAAAAGGGCTAACCCAAGTGCGACCTCGACGACCGCGACCAGCACTTTGCTGCTCGGCAATACATACAGCCCCGGCAGGCAACTGCTCTGCATTAGCCATTAATCGCGTATTGGTCGAATCCACCAGCGGTAAAACTTCTAGCGCCAAAGACAGCCCGCCCTCGGGCAGCTGCGCAGATATCGACTCAGCCGCCAACAACTCCATGCCGCCCGGCAACCGATAACCTCGGCCTCGACTAGAGTCTAGTGCCACACCTAGCTCCGCTAACTTTTGCAGATGCTTCCAAACTGCCGTGCGACTTACGCCCAGCAATTCACCCAACTCACTACCGGAGTGATATTCGCCATCAGCCAACACTGCCAATAAGCTCTGCAATTGATCCTGCTGCACTACAAAGCCTCCGACTGATATTCGCGTCGATAACGTCCCGAACGCAAACTGGTAAGCACCTCGTAGCCAAGCGCCTGATTGCGCTCCGAGAGCGCATCGAGCGTCAGCACCGTGGTGTTCATAACCTCGATCACTAGAGACTCTGCAGCCTCCTGCTTCCCGTCAATTCTAAACGCTGCCGAAACATCAAAAATGGTACTGTCCATCGACACTCGACCAACCACAGGCACCCGAGCGCCGCGACAAAACCCGTAACCATTGCGCCCCAAGATTCGATGCAACCCATCAGCATAGCCTCCGGCGGCAACCGCCAATACTTGGCCCGGTTTTGCCTGATACTGCGCGCCATAACCAACTTGCGCCGATGCCTTAAGGGTACGTAAAGCGATAACCGGTAAAGTTAAAGATGCCACCGAAGACACCGGCGATGCACCTTCTGGAACGGGATTAAAACCATACAGCGCCGCACCTGGACGCACCAAATCAGCGTGGTAATCTCGCCCAAGATAAATACCACAAGAGTTAGCCAAACTTAATAAAATACTTGGCTGGAGCTGTTTGACCCGCGCCCCTAACGCAAAAAACAGATCTCGCTGACGCCGATTTTGCGGGTTATGGGTCTCATCGGAGACGGCCAAATGACTCATCAATAACACCGGCGACAACGCCAACCAGGATTCACGATCAGCCAGCAATGCCTCCAATTCGCTCAGAGCCAAACCCAGACGCGTCATGCCAGTATCAAACTTAACCGCTGCTGGCGCTTCCGCGGCATCCAAGCCCGCACTTGCACGCCACTTAAGCCAGCGCTCAACAGCCGCCATAGACGACAGCACCGGTATCAACCGACACCGTACGGCTTCCGCTTCCGCACCCGCAGGCACACCGCCAAGCAAATAACAGCAAGAGTCCGCCCCTAACCCTGCACGAGCATTTAGCGCCTCAGTAAAAGTGGCAAAAAAGAAATGCCGACAACCAGCACGATACAGCTCGGAGCCAATTTGGGCCGCACCCAAACCGTAAGCATCGGCCTTAATAACAGCGGAGGTAATAGAGGGATGTGCGTGGGCCGCGACTGTCCGCCAATTGGCGACGACAGCGGCGACATTAATGGTAAGTGTTCCGGTATTTTCGTTCATAGACACGCCGGTAAAGCCAAACGCGCATAGTTACAAAACTAACCGCTAAAATCCAGCGCTACCGCCCGCGCAGGCAAACACACGGGCTTAATTGCTAGTGATCCGCAAACTCATACAATGTGTAGTAAGCCTGCAGCAGTTCGGCCGGCGGAGACGCAAACAAACCTACAGGATTAAGTTGTAGATGGTAGACCCGAGCAGTTTGCTGCGGATGCACCACATTTTGCTTGGTATTAGCGAGCACTACAACTAACGCCAAGCCATCCTCTGCTGGTGACACGGCAACCTGCTCATCACGCATATCCAGCTCAGGAGAGCCATAATCAGGCGCATCGCGGTACACCCAAGACTTCACCGCCAGCGCTTGTGACAACGCATCTACATCACTGGCTGTTAGTGGCTGAGTAAAGCGTATCGTAAAACCATTCGCGGTAGCTTCTACGGTTGTAATAGCCACAGGGACCGTCTTACCGTCCCAGCGAATACGCTGTAAGGCTGCAACATGACCGCCTTTGGCCTGCCAACCACGCCCCGCTTGACCAACCAACAGGCTGTTATCAGGTAAAAACACTCCGCGCATTACGCCGGATGCCAGACCGGACATAAACGGCATAACCGCTCCCTGCCGAGACTCACCCACCTGCTCAGTGGTTATGCGCAACAAATTAGATTGCGTCTGATCGCCTATAAGCATCTGTCCGGCAAAAGCTCCAAACTTACCCTGTGTACTATCCCACAAAGGGTGCCCTGGAGAGTTTGCCACGCTATTGTGCGGCAACAAAACCACCGCCTGCTCGCGGGTATCAGCCACTTGCGGCCATTGGATTTCTGGAGAATCGGGCTTCATTTTTGGCAGATCCACCAGCGATGATGGATGGCCATAGAACTTACCTCCCTGCAACAAAAACAACTTAGATGTACCAACAAACTCACCTTGGTTATCGGTATACCAAAGCTTTCCTTCAGGCCCTGTCGCCAACCCTGCTGGACTGCGCAAACCATTGGCAAACAAATCAAACTCACCGTCAGGTTGAACACGAACAGACCAGCCGCTTAAGCCACCCTGCGTACCCATATAGTCACCGCCGGCTTTATAGACGGCCTCATCCGCATGAGCGAGATTAAGATTTATATAATAGGCCCCATCAGCCCCGCGCGTAGGACCATGCAGATAGGTATGATAATTTCCATGGTAACTATGCGCATCAAACAGCGTTTCAAACGAATCGCCCAGCCCATCACCGTCGGTATCGGTAATCCTCGTCAATTCGGCTTTTTGCCCCACAATTAACTGTAGGCCATGATCATCCTCGATTTGTACGCCCAAACTATCAAACAAGCCTTCGGCAAACAGCTGCCACTGACCATCCTTGATACGCCACACCCCGGCAGTACGGGTGGCAACAACTACGGTGCCGTCTTTGGCCACTGCAAGCCCAAGCGCTTCAAAAAGCTGGTCGCGGCCATAGTTATCTTGGGGCGGCAAATAATTTTCAATGCTATAACCTGCAGGCAAATTGGCCACCGCAGCCACGATGCGTAGCGCTTGTTTACGATAGCTAAACGACGAGGGCTTTGGCTTCCAGGCCTTGTCGGCAACCAACACTTTGGCCTTTAATTCAGCGCTCAGAACGCCTTTGGGCACGGTCCAAACTCCAGCGTCTACTTGTCCCACCGATACACTCGTAGCGGTCAGAACCTCTGAATTAATTCGAAACGATTGCGCTTGCCTCAACGTACCGGCCACAGTAATTTTAGTATCGCCATTAGTCGCAAGCTCGGTAGTTACGCTAAGCGTGTTGTCGCCAACACGATAACGAAAACGTGGCGCGGCTGTGGCATCAGTTGACGGCCGTTGATAACCTAAAAACTGTGCATCTACTGCAGCGACATGAGTAAGGTGATCAGTTTCAGACCAAAGTGATGCATCGACAGTTTTGTTATCATTCCAGATGGCTTCTTTAAACGAAAAGTCGATTAAGCCTCCGTGTTGATTAAGCGGAGCAAACAACACACTAGAATCACCTAAATTAATTGCGCGCGTCTCAAAGCCAGTTTTTAAGCCATCGCCACCTCGGTTACGCAACTCGCCAGACATATCCAAAAACCCACCCTGCCAAAGCTTTACAATACCTAGCACACGCGGATCGAAACTGTAGTTGATGGCGTTGGGCTGACCAACATGAATCGCCCGCGCCGACATCCCCTCCATTGGTCCGCGCTGAATACGTACGGTATCGTCAACTAAAAACTGCAGGTCATCGATTAGCGGGTCATACTTGATTGGGCCGCCGGCATCCACGAGTTTAATCGCAGCGCCTTGCTCCCGCGCATCGTTAAGGGTTTTTAAGTAAAAATAGAGAGCGTCTAGCTGCTTATCAGGCAAAGTTTGTTGATGATATGGAGGCATAATAGGCATAAAAGCCTCGCCTTGCTTGGCACCGCCCTCATGTATAGCAAGCTCTGCTGCTGGAGTGCGAATACTGCGATAAAAATAACTCTCATCCGCCTTAATCGTAAAACGATGATTTTCACCTGTTTCGACAATCTCTCGATTGCGCGGCGTTTTTTTAAACAGACCAAATAGATTCGGTCCGGTTTTCATAGATGAATCGTTAGGCACAACCGCGTGACACTCTTTACAACCAAGCGCTTGAAAGCTTTTTTTACCCAGCGAAACAAAATCGACCAAAGAAGCTTCGTTTGTTGCCTCTCCACTAGAGACCGGAACCGTCAACTTGTCAAAATCTGCCGGCTGAGTACTTAGCGAGCCAAGCGCTAACCGACCGTCTTTTACGCGAACCATAGTACGTCCACTAGTGGTTTCCCATGGTTTAATGGGGTCAATACTAAAGCCTGGCAACACAGTGTTGCGCTGCACGATTTGGTCGTCGATTGCGACTTCCAACAAAAGTGCATTCTCGATCTTGTTCGAGGCATCATCGTAGCGCGGCGCGCGAAATTTGGCGGTTAAAGTATGCCAAGTCGCGGGGGCGACAGAGACGGACTCAAGCGGTAGCGCGCCATCGACTGATTGTTTCGTGTCATTGTTCCAGCGCTGCCCCACTGCCCCTGCACTTTCATGGCTCAACTGCCCTGCAGAGCTATTGTTGGTCAACTTAACGGCATAGCGCCCCTGCAAATACACACTGGCATTAGTGTTAGCATCCGCCATATAGGTAAGACTTAATACTGAATCCCCCAGGTACACATTGGTCAGTAAATTATCAGGGCTAGCAGCATTTACAATAACTTGGCCGTCGCCATCTTTAAGCAACTTAAATTGCTCGCCAGCAACCGCAACCTTAGTGCCGCGACTCCAGTTACTATTGTTTTCAAGGTATTGAAAAAAACCTTTATCACTTGCTGCCGCCAAAACAATTGTGGACGCCGTCAAATAAATCAGGACAAGGGCTGATGTTATTATTTTCATCTGTGGTTCTCGTTTTACATTATTGATTGAACAATTCGCCTAGAGTGAGCCGCCGTTACAATGTACGAACCCAAATATTACGAAACTTAGCAGGGTTGCCGTGATCCTGTAGCCGTAACGGTGCACAGCCGTGTGCCTCATAAGGCGGGTGCCCAATCCAAGCGGTTGGCCCCTTAACCTCGGCATGGTTTTGTACCAAAATACCGTTGTGCAAAACGGTAATATAGGCCGGCTCAAGTAACCTTCCGGCCGCATTAAATTCTGGAGCACTATAAACAATGTCGTACACGTTCCACTCACTGAGGCCTTTGGTGGCATTCACCAAAGGTATGTGTTGCTTATAGATAGATCCGGCTTGTCCGTTGACATAAGTATCGCCACCAAATGAATCCAGTACCTGAACCTCATAACGCTCCTGAAAAAACACGCCGCTATTACCGCGACCTTGCCCCTCAGGACCTTCCATATCCTCCTCTGCGGGCGACTGCCATTCGATATGCAGCTGAATATCACAAAAATTTTGTTTCGTGCGAATATCGCCACTTTGCGGGTTAGTCACTAACACATCGCCCTTTATTTTCCAGGGCGCCACAGCGTTATCTTTTACAGACTCCCAAGCATCGAGGCTCGTACCGTCAAATAAAATAATCGCATCTGACGGCACACCTGCAGCATTCACCGAAACCTTCGGCGGCACCGGCTCCCATACCTCGGTAGACTCGGCCTGCTGCCAAGGCTCTTTTTCTGTCGCAGCCTGAGTGACAACACCCAATAACATCAAACAAATCACGGATAAACTTACAAAGAAGTTAAGTGGAAACTTCATGACATCGTCCTTCATTATAATTAATACGGTAGTAAACAAATCGAGGAATCCGTTAATAGCCTGCATCGACTAGCATTCTCTCAGGGTAACATTAGCGCGCACAACAATCATATATTCAATAGATTTTATATATAGAATCGTAAAGATTGCCCACTCGCAGCACAAGCTCGGCACACAACCAAAGCCCTCCTCATTAACTGTAGAGCACTTTGAAGTTTAAGCATAAAGCTCTCCCAAAAGCGTTTTGCGAGCGGTGCGTAAAATCAATCTCTTGCAACAAAATACCACGAGTATGCTTGATAATCGTAGGTCGGAAACAGCGGTAGATAAGCTAGGCCTCGTCTAAGTGCCGGCTATGGAGAGTTAAAACAGCGAATGTGACCGCAGCACGGCGATATTAGGTGAGTAT
>NZ_LFIJ01000004.1 GCF_001187555.1 Gilvimarinus polysaccharolyticus
CCTCCACGGATGGAGCGTATGCTGAAGATTGTCTGGAACAATCTCAGTATGTAATAGCTGCTAAGGACAGTCTGTGTATCGCTTTACTTAAGTCCGTCGATTGATCATGTTACGTCTGTAACCATCAGTCGTTTCTGTTATATGGTCAAGCCTCACGGGCAATTAGTACTGGTTAGCTCAACGCCTCACAACGCTTCCACACCCAGCCTATCAACGTGGTGGTCTTCCACGGCCCTTTAGGGGATTCAAGATCCCAGGGAAAGCTAATCTTGAAGGAGGCTTCCCGCTTAGATGCTTTCAGCGGTTATCCCGTCCGAACGTAGCTACCGGGCAATGCCATTGGCATGACAACCCGAACACCAGCGGTTCGTTCACTCCGGTCCTCTCGTACTAGGAGCAACTCTTCTCAACTTTCCAACGCCCACGGCAGATAGGGACCGAACTGTCTCACGACGTTCTAAACCCAGCTCGCGTACCACTTTAAATGGCGAACAGCCATACCCTTGGGACCGGCTTCAGCCCCAGGATGTGATGAGCCGACATCGAGGTGCCAAACACCGCCGTCGATGTGAACTCTTGGGCGGTATCAGCCTGTTATCCCCGGAGTACCTTTTATCCGTTGAGCGACGACCCTTCCATACAGAATCGCCGGATCACTATGACCTACTTTCGTACCTGCTCGACGTGTCAGTCTCGCAGTTAAGCTGGCTTGTGCCATTACACTAACCTCCTGATTTCCGACCAGGATTAGCCAACCTTCGTGCTCCTCCGTTACTCTTTGGGAGGAGACCGCCCCAGTCAAACTACCCACCATACACTGTCCGCGATCCCGATAAGGGACCTGCGTTAGAACCCCAAACATACCAGGGTGGTATTTCAAGGATGGCTCCACGATAACTAGCGTTACCGCTTCAAAGCCTCCCACCTATCCTACACAAATAGGTTCAGAGTTCAGTGTAAAGCTATAGTAAAGGTTCACGGGGTCTTTCCGTCTAGCCGCGGGAACACGGCATCTTAACCGCGATTTCAATTTCACTGAGTCTTGGGTGGAGACAGCGTGGCCATCGTTACGCCATTCGTGCAGGTCGGAACTTACCCGACAAGGAATTTCGCTACCTTAGGACCGTTATAGTTACGGCCGCCGTTTACTGGGGCTTCGATCAAGAGCTTCGCCGAAGCTAACCCCATCAATTAACCTTCCAGCACCGGGCAGGCGTCATACCGTATACGTCCACTTGCGTGTTTGCACAGTACTATGTTTTTAATAAACAGTCGCAGCCACCTGATCACTTCGACCGACTTTAGCTTAGGGAGCAAGTCCCATCACCAATGTCGGCGTACCTTCTCCCGAAGTTACGGTACCATTTTGCCTAGTTCCTTCACCCAAGTTCTCTCAAGCGCCTTGGTATTCTCTACCTGATCACCTGTGTCGGTTTGGAGTACGGTTCGTTATTACCTGAAGCTTAGAAGCTTTTCTTGGAAGCATGGCATCAACCACTTCACTGACCTAAGTCAGCTTCGTCATAAGTTCTCAGCCTTAGAATCCCGGATTTACCTAAGATTCCAGCCTACTACCTTAAACACGGACAACCAACGCCGTGCTGGCCTAGCCTACTCCGTCCCTCCATCGCAGTAATAACAAGTGCAGGAATATTAACCTGCTTCCCATCGACTACGCATTTCTGCCTCGCCTTAGGGGCCGACTAACCCTATTCCGATTAACGTTGAATAGGAAACCTTGATCTTCCGGCGTGCGGGTTTTTCACCCGCATTATCGTTACTCATGTCAGCATTCGCACTTCTGATACCTCCAGCAAGCTTCTCAACTCACCTTCAACGGCTTACAGAACGCTCCCCTACCATGCTCGAAAGCATCCGCAGCTTCGGTTGCTAATTTTAGCCCCGTTACATCTTCCGCGCAGGCCGACTCGACTAGTGAGCTATTACGCTTTCTTTAAAGGGTGGCTGCTTCTAAGCCAACCTCCTAGCTGTCTGAGCCTTCCCACATCGTTTCCCACTTAACTAGCATTTGGGACCTTAGCTGGCGGTCTGGGTTGTTGCCCTCTTGACTACGGACGTTAGCACCCGCAGTCTGTCTGCCATGATTGCACTCCACGGTATTCGGAGTTTGCATGGGGTTGGTAAGTCGGGATGACCCCCTAGCCCAAACAGTGCTCTACCCCCGTGGGTGAGACATGACGCACTACCTAAATAGTTTTCGGGGAGAACCAGCTATCTCCCGGCTTGATTAGCCTTTCACTCCGATCCACAAGTCATCTCCTAACTTTTCAACGTTAGTGAGTTCGGTCCTCCAGTCAGTGTTACCTAACCTTCAACCTGCCCATGGATAGATCGCCGGGTTTCGGGTCTATTGCCAGCAACTGAACGCCCTATTAAGACTCGGTTTCCCTACGGCTCCCCTAAACGGTTAACCTTGCTACTGACAATAAGTCGCTGACCCATTATACAAAAGGTACGCAGTCACAGAACAAGTCTGCTCCTACTGCTTGTACGCACACGGTTTCAGGATCTATTTCACTCCCCTCACAGGGGTTCTTTTCGCCTTTCCCTCACGGTACTGGTTCACTATCGGTCAGCTGGGAGTATTTAGCCTTGGAGGATGGTCCCCCCATATTCAGTCAAGATAACACGTGTCCCGACCTACTCGATTTCACAACAAATGACTTTTCGTGTACGGGGCTATCACCCTGTATCGCGGCACTTTCCAGAGCCTTCCACTAAGACATAAGTTGCTTAAGGGCTAATCCGATTTCGCTCGCCGCTACTCTCGGAATCTCGGTTGATTTCTTTTCCT
>NZ_LFIJ01000005.1 GCF_001187555.1 Gilvimarinus polysaccharolyticus
CCCAACTGCCTGCACGGGAAGCACTGGGTCGCCAAGATCGCGCCAACCTCTTTGAAGGCCGCGATTTGCTGACCGGTGAGCTGGACGACATATCGCTTGGCGTATACCAAGACGGCGTGCGTGTGCCGGCGGCGGTTCTGGCCGAGTTTGGTCTACCTATGCCGCGCGCGGTGTTGTTTGCCAACAACAGCGATACCGTCGAGCCCGAATACGTAGAGATGCTGGAAAAATTTGTGGCTAAGCTCGCGCAATATCCCGAGTTTAACCTCTTAGTAGAAGGCCACACCTCGCACACCGGTCCGCGCTTGCTCAACGAAAAGCTCGCCCGTAAACGCGCTATGGCGGTGTACAACATACTGGTCGAGTTGGGTGTAGAGCCTGCGCGACTGGGTACCAAAGGCTTTAGCTGGACGCGCCCGATTGCCGACAACAGCACCCTAGAGGGGCAAGCGTTAAACCGTCGTACCGAGATCACGCCGGATAAGCCCAGCGCCGATCAAGACGCCAGCGAGTAACACCACAACCGACAAGCGGCGCCGCGCCATAAACCGTAGGGCGCCGCTTAACCCCGTATTTAACCGCGTATAAAACGCGATGGAGAGGAACGCGTAACATGAAGTTACCCCTTATATTGAAGCTAACGCCGCTGGCCGTGTTAATCCCCCACCTGGTGTTTGCCCAAGCCGTACCCAATGCCGGTACCTTTATTCGGCAGCTAGAAAACGAGCCCGGCGTACAGGCCGAGCCCAACAACGCCGATATCAGCCTGCCGCAACAACAAGCCCAACCCGCGCCCGCCGAAGGCGGCCCCAGCGTCTTGGTCAATGCCTTTGAAGTGACCGGCGCCGAGATCTTTACCGCCGATGAGCTCACCGCATTAGTGGCCGACCTTGCCGGTAAAACCCTCACCTTGGGTGAACTGCAAGAAGCCAGCAACCGCATTACCCGCTACTACCGCGAGCGCGGCTTCTTTTTAACGCGCGCCTACTTGCCGCAACAAGATGTAAACGACGGCGTTGTCACCATCGACGTGCTTGAAGGTCGGTTGGGTAAAGTCGCCTTAAACAACGACGCCCATACCCGCGACTTCGTGCTCAAGCGTCCGTTCCGCGCATTAAACGCCAACCAAATGCTCAGCGCCTCCGACCTAGAAACCCCGCTGCTGCGCTTGTCGGACTTGCCTGGCATAGATGTCACCACCACCCTCGTACCCGGTGAAGAAGTTGGCACCAGTGACCTGCAAGTGGATGTTAGCCAAGGCCCATGGGTCAACGGCACCGTCGAGCTCGACAATTACGGCAACGAATCCACCGGTGAATACCGCCTAGGCGCCAGCGTGCAAGTCAACAGCCCATTAGGCTTAGGCGACCGCTTTGATCTGAGAGCCCTTGGCTCCGATGAAGAACAAGTGTTCTTCCGCGCCCAATACCAACTGCCCGTTGGCCCTTGGGCCACCGAGCTGGGTGTGGCTTACTCCGACATGGACTACACCTTGGGCGGCAACTTTGACGAGCTAGACGCCACCGGTAATGCGCGCATTACCACCGCGTTTGTAAAACAATCGTTAATCCGTACCCGCAGCGCCAACCTAAACGTGCAGCTGCAGTACGACAGCAAAGAGCTCGAAGACAAAATTGGTGCCTTTGCCAGCCACAGCGACAAAGACTCTGAGCTGTACACCCTAAGCATCAATGGCGATTGGCGCGACCAGTGGTTGGGTGGTGGTATCACCCAAGCCTCGCTGGCCTATACCAAAGGCGAGCTAAACATCAACAGCTACCTCGACCAAGTCATCGACACCGTGACCGCACAAACCGCGGGTGACTTTGAGCGCTGGACCCCCTCGCTGATGCGTTTGCAAAACCTCGGCGGTAACTGGAGCCTACACGCGCAAATCCACGGCCAGTTTGCCGATAAAAACCTCGACTCGTCCGAGAAATTTAGCCTAGGCGGCGCCTACGGTGTACGCGCTTACGCCCAAGGCGAAGCCAGCGGCGATGAAGGCTACCTGGCCAACGTCGAAGTGCGCTACGACCTAAACAGCCAGTGGCAAGCGTTTGCACTGCTCGATCACGGTCAAGTCGACATCAACAAAAGCCCGTGGGACGCCAGCGTCGACAACAGCCGCAGCTTAACGGGAGCGGGTATTGGGGCGCGTTACAACAACCGCGCGTGGAGCGCCAGCGCCACAGCCGCCGCACCTATCGGCAGTGAAGATATCCACGGCGATGACGACGATGTGCGTTTGTTTGCGCGGGTAGCGTGGAAGTTTTAAGTTGAGCTAAA
>NZ_LFIJ01000006.1 GCF_001187555.1 Gilvimarinus polysaccharolyticus
CTCCTAATTTTTGGAGTTTTTCTACAGCCTCAACGCCGCAAACAGCGGCAGACTTGTTGTTGATTGTTTTGTGCTAAAAGGCGCAGCCTGCACAAAACGAGCGACGGCAAGGCTGTCCAAGGAGCGCAGCGACTGATGCTGATTTGCCTTGTTAGATGCATAAATAGCACGCACCCAATAGAACTTCTGTAACTGCACTACTTTTACCTTTAACAGTTACGTCACTCCAGCCTATTCGCCCACGCTCTTGATGATAAACATTAAAAGTATCATTTGATTTCTCAATGCAATACCAACCGTCAAATGTATCTTTGTGAAAATAGACATTATAGTCACTCGTCGAAATTTCAATAATTTCTGAAATATAAATTTCATTGCTACCAAGTAAGATAGTGAATTCTTCTGCGCTTTTTATCGAATGTGTAGAGACAAGTTTGTCGATCAATTCTTGTAATGGTACCTTCATTCGCTTCTAATCTCAGATTGCATCTAACGCCTCAAACACCGGCTTGGTGAAGATGGCGACTTTTCTGGAACAAAAAAGGTGACAGCTTTACCAAGTCCGCGTGCTTTGACTTGTTAACTTTTGACACTACATAAAATCCATGGTGTAGATTACTTTCGAACACTCAGGACACCTAAATTTATAGACAGCTGGATTACCGCCTTTCTCATAATGCTCAAGTATATTTTGCCAAACATCAGGTTTAATCATTTCAACACGCAGAAAGTTTTCTAAAGGTTCGCCCGATAACTTAACCAACTCGTCTTTCTCTGCATCACCGTGAAACTCGCAGGCTGTTCCACAGTGAGCTTGCCACACTTCTTGCTGCCATGAGTTATAGCCTGGAGTTCTCTCACATACTTCAGAGATCACATCTTTCGGCACTCCAGCTTCTTGCAGCGGATAATCGTCAGAAAACATGCCATCAAATTTTTTAGCTGCGGAGCCATCTGCTATGCACCATGGACAGATGAATTCAATCTCTTCTTCAGCGTAAAGGTTTGACGTATATACAAACCCTCTAGCCTCTTCGCAGCACTCGCATTCTTCGCTGCTTTCTTTGATTGCACCCGTAGATATTGGATCTGGGTGGTATTTAAACTTGGGAAACTCCACGATTGCTCCTAAGAAAGTTAACGCCTCAAGCTGCGGCGCGTAGCGTCCGACAGCCTTGACTTGTTATGTGATTGACCGCTATTTAGTAAACTGTTTATCAATGATGGTCCCATCTTCTTCTGATATTTTACATTGGAAGCAGTCCCAAGAATTTGAATATAGATCACCGTCTTTATAATAGGGCGGATTTGCATAAATATCTTTTTCAGACGGCAACTCTACCCTCCATGCGGTTTCGCCTTCAAGGTTTAGCTTTATGATATTTCCCTTTCCGTCAATGCGTTCAAAACCGTAGTACCCGTTATAAACAATTATTGAATCGTTATTTTCTGTTGGAAAAATCTTGTAGATAGGGGTATTTCCAGTGCAAACCTTCCATAGCTCTTTCCCTGTTTCTGGACAAATGCATATGACGCTATTTGAAAATGCAAAGAAAAATAAGTTATTAACTATCTCTGCCAAATAAATTCCATTCCATGCACCTGTTGGCATTTCAATATTTCCTAGGCTTCTTTCCCACTCTAGTTGCCAAGGGCTACTAAGCCATTGTTGGTTAACTTTAGATAGAAGCCTAATTTTCACATCAGTATTCGATGGATTCCCTTTGCCTACTTCGCTCCCTCCATTGAAAGATAGCTCAATAGACCAATGATCAGATTCTGACTTAATAATATATCTTGCTTCGTTCACAGCCTTCCTTCTAAATCCGAACTTCATGCTTTCTCACATAACGCTGCCAACATGCGCAGCTTTTTTGTGAAGG
>NZ_LFIJ01000007.1 GCF_001187555.1 Gilvimarinus polysaccharolyticus
ACCAATCATAACCGGGTGGTTGGTTTGGCGCTTACGACGAAAACAGTAATGTCATCCTCAAAAAGCGAATGACGAATAGCCTTGAGGTCATACTGTTACTGCTTGAGCCTTATCGTAAAGCGCTGGTTGGCTTGGTTGTTGAGTCGACTTACAACTGGTACTGGCTAGTTGATGGGCTGATGGAGGCCGGGTTCAAGGTCCATCTTGCCAATACCGCTGCCATACAGCAGTACTCTGGATTAAAGCACGGCGACGATGAGAGTGATGCGCATTGGTTAGCGACAATGTTACGCCTCGGCATCCTCCCCGAGGGCTACATCTACCCAAAAGAGCAGCGTATGATTCGCGATTTATTACGTAAGCGGCTGCAGCTGGTACAGCAAAAAACTCAAAATCTACTCTCAATTCAAGGCTTGTATGACCGTCACCTCAATAAGCGGTTAAACAGCAATAAGCTCAAACAATTAACCCCAGAGCAGTTATCTGTAGATTTTCCCGATCTCAATGTCCGCATGGCAATTAATGGTAATCTCGCTATACAGCAGTGTTTGGCACAGCAAATTAGTGACATAGAAAAGTCTTTAAAAAAGCAGCTAAAGCTAAAGCCCGAATTCGTTAACTTAACGAGCATTGATGGTATCGGCTTAATTCTCGGGCTTACTATCATGCTGGAAACCGGAGAAATATCTCGCTTTCAACATGTGGGTAACTATGCATCTTATTGTCGTTGCGTTAATGGTGCAAGATACAGCAATGGCAAAAAGAAAAGTAATACCAACACCAAAAATGGTAATAAATACTTGGCCTGGGCTTTTATTGAAGCGGCTAATTTTGCTATTCGCTATAACGACACGATTAAAGGCTACTATCAACGAAAGCTAGCAAAAACGCATGCTGTGGTCGCTAAAAAAACAGTGGCTCACAAGCTGGCCAGAGCCTGTTTCTACGTACTTCGTGACCAAGTTGAATTTGATGTTAACAAGGCGTTTGGTTGATCAATGTGAATCATTAACTACAAAGTTTTGGTTAAGTGGGTGAGTTCGTTGTTGGGGTTGGTAAAACCATTAGGTCTGATTAAACCGCTCTCTTGACCAATCTATCATCTGTTTTTTTAACGCTGATATGCCCGTGCTTTGAGCCCACTGGGTCTGGATATGCTAACGGTATAAGCCATAGATCTGTCATAGAGAGTAAGCGGTGATACCGCTCTTCGAGGACATGGACAAAGTACGGAACTAAATGATTTCTGAGGCGGAAGCCAAGGGCCGTCGGTATCTACGTGTAGCTACCGGCAAAAGCCTTAATTCAGATGGGTGACTGGTGCATATTAGTTGATGCCACACCATGAGATTTTTAGGCGCATAGCTATTAAAAAACGGACGAGCCGATGGGCTGCTAATACTTGGTGAAGTAGCCAAGGAGATTTTCTTTATCTGCTTGACCAGAACTTTCTAATGGGTGACCCCGAAGGCCACAAAGATTCTTTAAGTACGTATGTTCAAAGAATAGCTTCACAGAAGACTCTTTGATTTCGACAAATAGCGGGCTGTCACCAATCTCTTCAGTAAAGATTGGTGATCTGGTCTGGGCATATGATGAAGATACAGAACAGTCTACCTTAGAGGAGG